>NZ_AP028137.1:0-1850487 GCF_030297575.1 Polynucleobacter sp. HIN6
AGAGAAACTCTGTTTACACACAACTTATCCACAGCTTATCCCCTGTACTTTTGCTTGTGGATAACTTTTAACACTGGCTACAATCGATACCTAATTTCGTATGAGCAAACCCGATCTACCCCCCCTTCTTATGCACCCAAATCCCTTAGGTTTTTGGGATTTAGCTCTGGAAACCCTGGCCAAAGAGCTCTCGCCACAACAATTCAAAACCTGGATTCAACCTCTTAAAATAAAGGGTTACGACGAAAGTGAGCGGTTACTATTAATTGGCGCGCCCAACCCCTTTAAGCTTGACTGGATCAAACGAACCTTTTCTACAAGGCTCCATGAAATCGCCTCTTCCTATTTTGGGGGGCCGATTAACCTTCAATTTACACTCGGTGCCGATCCATCAAAAAACATCACCAAAATACCTGGTCCCGGCTTTCGCCCCGAAGGTTTGACTGAGGGGGTCGCTGGCACCGCCGTATCGACAGGGCCCACATTAATTGCTGAGGGTTTGGGGGCTGAGCCTGATGAGGCTTCGGAAACCAACCTTGGTGCCGCGCTTGCTGACCGCGAACACTCCAAGCTGAATCCTGGTCTAACCTTTGAGAGCTTTGTTACTGGCAAAGCAAATCAACTGGCTCGCGCAGCCTCCATTCAGGTTGCCCACAATCCTGGGGCATCTTATAACCCAATGTTTTTGTATGGCGGCGTTGGTTTAGGAAAAACCCATTTAATCCACGCAATTGGCAACCATCTTCTAAAAGAAAAGCCGGATGCCAAAATTCGGTACATACACGCCGAACAGTATGTGTCAGATGTCGTTAGAGCATATCAACAAAAGGCGTTTGATCGGTTTAAGCGCTATTACCACTCCTTAGACCTTTTGTTAATTGATGACATTCAGTTTTTTGGTGGCAAGTCGCGCACCCAAGAGGAGTTCTTTTATGCCTTTGAAGCCCTCATTAGCAATGGGGCACAGGTCATTATTACTAGCGATACCTATCCAAAAGAAATGGAGGGCATCGATGAGCGGTTGATTTCTCGTTTTGATTCCGGACTAACTGTCGCTATTGAACCCCCAGAACTTGAAATGCGAGTAGCAATTTTGATGAAGAAAGCCGCAGCCGAAGGCATTCCAATGGGTGAGGATGTTGCATTTTTTGTTGCTAAACACCTACGCTCCAACATTCGGGAGCTAGAGGGGGCACTAAGAAAAATTTTGGCTTACGTTCATTTTCATGGCAAAGAAGTCAATATTGAGGTGGCCCGCAGCGCCCTTAAGGATCTTTTATCAATTCAGAACCGCCAAATTTCGGTTGAAAGTATCCAAAAAGTGGTTGCCAGCTTCTATAACATCAAGGTTGCCGACATGTACTCCAAAAAGCGGCCCGCCAATATTGCCCGACCCAGGCAAATCGCGATGTTTATTGCCAAGGAGCTAACCCAAAAAAGTCTGCCTGAAATTGGTGAACTTTTTGGCGGCAGAGACCATACTACGGTTTTGCATGCGGTTCGCAAAATTGCTGAGGAGCGCCAACACGACTCTCACCTTAACCACGAACTGCATGTCCTTGAGCAGAGCTTGAAAAACTAGCCTGTGGATAAGCCTGTGGAAGGCAAATGGGATAACTCTGTTAATAGGTGATTGATAGGTTTGTGAATAAGCAGTTTGTCTTTTTTAAACCAAACCCTTGTTCACAATTTATCCATACCTTATACCGAACTTATCCACACCAATTTTTCTCAAAAAGAGCCTGATTTCACTATAAAATTTAACTTATCAACAGAAAAAATCGGTCTTATTATTACTACGATATAAATATAAAAAGGAATTTAAAAACAATGCAACTAATCAACGCTACCCGAGATGAATTGCTAAAACCATTACAGGTGGTTAGTGGTATTGTTGAGCGCCGTCATACCTTAGCAATTTTGGCGAATTTACTTTTTAAAAAGACGGGGTCTTCGGTCTCGTTTGTTTCTACCGATATCGAAATACAAATTACGACTAAGGCGAATTTTGGAGTTGGTGATGATGATGTCACCACAACAGTCGGCGCTCGAAAAATTTTAGATATTTTGCGAGCGCTACCAGAGGGCCCTGTAAACCTTAATCTTAAAGATAACAAAATGGTGGTGCAAAGCGGTAAGAGCCGGTTTTCTCTTCAAACCTTAGCCGCCTCTGAATTTCCTGTGATGCAAACCCACTCTGAAGCTCAGGCAAGCTGGGGGATGAGTCAAAGAAAATTCCGTCAACTCATCAGTCAAGTGTATTTCGCAATGGCTCAGCAGGATATACGCTATTACTTAAACGGAATGCTTTTAGTTGTGGATGGCAAGGATGTGATTGCGGTTGCAACCGATGGTCATCGTCTTGCTTATAGCCACACTGAGCTTGATGCGAGTCCCACAGGAAATGGTCAAAAACAAGAAATTATTATTCCTCGTAAAACAATTTTAGAGTGTCAACATTTGTTGCAGGATACAGACGAAGTAGTTGACATTAGTATCAGCAATAATCAAATCAAATTCACTTTTGGGGATATTGAATTAATCTCGAAGTTGGTCGAGGGTAAGTTTCCAGACTATCAGAGAGTAATTCCAAAGGGGCACAAAAATACACTTTCTGTAAATCGTGAAGTTTTGCAGGCAGCGCTGCAGCGGGCGGCTATTTTGACAACCGAAAAGTTTAAAGGTGTTCGCTTTTCACTAACAACTAACAAAATTACGATACAGTCTACAAACGCGGAGCAAGAAGAGGCCCAAGAGGAAATTGAAACCAATTATGCTGGCGACGCCGTTGAGATTGGGTTTAACGTTAGCTATCTTCTTGATGTCTTAGCTAATATTAAAAACGAAGAAATTCAAATCAGTCTTGGTGATGCTAACAGTAGTGCTGTTATTACATTACCTGGATCAGAGGCGTTTAAATACGTTGTAATGCCAATGCGCATTTAAGTTTTAATGCCCAATAAGTTCAAAGAAGAAAATTCATGTCTTTAGAAAATCAAACTAACGAGCAATATGGCGCCTCTTCGATCCAGATATTAGAGGGCTTGGAGGCGGTTCGTAAGCGTCCGGGGATGTACATTGGTGATACCTCCGATGGTACTGGCTTACATCACCTAGTATTTGAGGTTCTTGACAATTCGATTGACGAAGCTCTAGCAGGGTACTGTACCGAAATTTCGGTTGTGATTCACACCGACAACTCTATTTCAATTATCGACAATGGCCGAGGTGTTCCAACTGGCATTAAGTTTGATGATAAGCATGAGCCAAAACGTAGCGCCGCAGAAATCGTAATGACAGAACTTCATGCGGGTGGCAAATTTGATCAGAATTCCTATAAGGTCTCAGGTGGGCTTCACGGCGTTGGAGTTAGTTGTGTAAACGCCCTTTCAAAATGGCTGCGCTTAACCATTCGACGTGACGGCAAGATTCATCACATGGAGTTTGCTCGCGGCGTTGTTCAAAACCGGAACATCCAAATAGAAAATGGGGTTGAGGTTTCCCCAATTTCAATAACAGGTGAAACGGATCTTCGAGGCACAGAGGTTCACTTTCTTGCAGATGAAGAGATTTTTGGCAACATTGAGTATCACTATGAAATTCTTGTAAAACGAATACGCGAACTTTCGTTCTTAAATAACGGCGTTCATATTCGTCTTGTTGATCAGCGTAGCGGCCAAGAAGAGGACTTTGCTTTTTCTGGCGGTGTGCGGGGCTTTGTTGAGTACATCAACCAAACCAAAACTGTTTTGCACCCAAACATTTTCCATGCGCTTGCTGAGCGCCCATCGGATTTGGGTGGCCAAATCACCGTTGAGGTTGCGATGCAGTGGAATGATGGATACAACGAACAAGTTTTATGTTTTACCAATAACATTCCTCAGCGCGATGGCGGCACACATCTAACGGGGTTACGCGCGGCAATGACTCGTGTCATCAATAAATATATCGATGAAAATGAGATTGCGAAAAAAGCAAAGGTCGAGATTTCTGGCGATGATATGCGCGAGGGCCTTACATGCGTTCTTTCAGTGAAGGTTCCGGAGCCTAAGTTTTCAAGCCAAACCAAAGATAAGTTGGTGTCAAGTGAGGTCCGGGGTCCTGTCGAGGAGGTGGTAGCCCAGGCACTTGCAGAATATTTAGCCGAAAAACCACAGGATGCAAAAATCCTGTGCGGCAAGATTGTGGATGCCGCAAAGGCGCGCGAGGCTGCACGTAAGGCTCGTGAGATGACCCGTCGCAAAGGCGCGCTTGACGGCATTGGTCTACCGGGCAAGCTCGCCGACTGCCAAGAAAAAGACCCCGCCAAATCGGAGTTGTTTATTGTCGAGGGAGACTCTGCCGGCGGCTCGGCCAAACAGGGGCGCGATCGAAAGTTCCAAGCAATCTTACCGCTAAAGGGCAAGATTCTAAATGTGGAAAAAGCGCGTTTTGACAAGATGCTAGGAAGCCAAGAGGTGGTTACCTTAATTACGGTTTTGGGCACCGGCATTGGTGCCGAAGAATACAAAGCCGATAAATTGCGCTATCACCGCATCATTATCATGACCGACGCCGATGTAGATGGCAGCCATATCCGCACCCTGCTCCTAACTTTCTTTTACCGCCAAATGCCAGAATTAATTGAGCGCGGACATGTTTATATAGCTCAGCCCCCTCTTTATAAAGTGAAGTTTGGTAAGAGCGAGCAGTACATTAAAGATGATGCTGAATTAAATCAATTGTTGTTTAGGGTTGCGCTTGAGCAAGCCTCTATTGAGACCCCAACAGGCGAGAAGATCGTTGGCCAAGAGCTAGAGGATCTTGCAAAACACTATCAAAATATTCAAGCAGTGGTTGACCGATTATCAAGAACGATGGACGAAGATGCCCTCAGAGCGGTTGCCGCGGGCGTAACCCTCAATTTTGATACAGAAGCCCTGGCCAACGATTCAGCCCGTCGCCTACAAGAGGCATTCTCACAAAACGCAAATCTCTTATCGATTCCCACCGATATTGTGGTTCAAAAGGAAGAGAGAACCGAGCGCTATCGACTGCTGTTATCTAAACGAGTCCATGGTAATTTAAAAATCTCGGTGATTAGTTCTGACTTTGTGGCAAGCGATGATTATCAAAGCCTAATGAATGCCGCCCTATCGCTTGCCGGGAAGGTTCCCCCGGGCAGCCGCGTGCGGCGCGGAGATCCCGAGAAATCTAACAAAGAGAGTGTGATTGCTGATTTCCGCGGAGCGTTTGAGTGGCTTCTCTCCGAGGCCGAGCGCTCGATTAGTCGTCAACGGTATAAAGGCTTGGGTGAAATGAATCCCCAGCAGCTCTGGGAAACCACAATGGACGCAAGCACCAGAAGACTGTTGCGCGTACAAATCGAAGACGCCATTATGGCCGATCAGGTGTTTACAACTTTAATGGGCGATGAGGTTGATCCTCGACGTGCTTTTATTGAAAAGAATGCTTTAATCGCACGCAATTTAGATATCTAGCCTCATGAAAAATAACAAAGCCCCGAAAACCGTGGCCAAATCATCCATTGCCGTTAAAAACTCGAAAATCCACGGTCGCGGGGTTTTTGTAAAAAAAGAAATTCCAAAGGGCTCGGCAATCATTGAATACATTGGGGAGCGGATTAGCTGGAAGGAGGCTCTGCGTCGCCATCCACATGATCCAGAACAACCGAACCACACCTTTTATTTTTCTTTGGAAGACGGTCGGGTCATTGATGCGAATGTTGGCGGTAATGCGGCGCGCTGGATTAACCACTCCTGTAAACCAAATTGCAAGGCAGACGAAATCTCGCTCGACGGCGAGGGGCGCGTATTTATTTTTGCAAAACGCAAGCTTCTTCCCGGCGAAGAGCTTTTCTATGACTATTCCTTAAATTTAGACGAAAAGCCAACCAAAAAGTTACTGAAGGAATATGCCTGCTATTGTGGCCATAAAAAGTGCCGAGGCACGATGCTCGACATCGATTGATCGGTTGTCGACATGCTCTTCGTTTCCATTCAAGAGTTAGAGGCCGCCATTAATTATTGGCGCTCCCAGTCACCCTCTCGCGGCGATGAACTGATTTTGTCTAAAGAGGCTAGTGCGTTAGCAAAGCCTTATGCACTCATGATTATCCAGGGCGCACAACGAATCCCGCTTGATATGCTCGACGAGCTTAGTAAAGAATCGTTTGCCAAGTTTGTGGCCTGGAAGTCGCAGACTAAATAATTGGCAATTTCTTAAGCCAAGCCATGGAAACCGTAGTCGATTTCAGTTCATATTTATGGCTTTTGCTTTTAGTGGCTGCGTTTGCTTCGGGTTTTGTTGATGCAATTGCTGGTGGTGGAGGATTAATACAGGTGCCAGCTTTATTTGCTGCCTACCCAGACACTCATCCAGCAACGCTTCTGAGCGCCAATAAGGTTTCCTCGATTGGCGGAACTATCAACGCAGCAAGGCGCTATTTGCGTCATGCAAAGTTACCTTGGAATATCTTGGGCCCAGCCATCGTTGCCGGTTTTATTGGGGCGCTTTTGGGGGCTCTGGCGGTAAGTGTATTTCCGCCCGAGCCTCTTCGAAAGGCTTTGCCATTTATGTTGGCGATTTTGTTGGCCTACACCTGGTTTGCCCCGAACATGGGCCTTGAGAATCGCCCCGCCCACAAAATAGGTCGCTACGAGGCTCCGAAGGCGGTGGCGATGGGCTTGGTCATCGGGTTTTATGATGGATTTTTTGGCCCAGCAACCGGAAGCTTTTTTCTGTTCGCTTTTGTCCGAATCTTTTACTTTGACTTTCTGCACGCATCTGCCGCGACCAAATTAGTTAATGTCACCACTAATCTGGCCACGATCATCATGCTTACAAGTCTTGGCTTCATTGATTGGCCCCTCGGCTTGAGCCTCATGGTGGCCAATATTCTTGGCAGTCAGGTGGGAAGCATGTTGGCGATTGCGCATGGCAGCCAATTTGTTCGGAAAATATTCTTAATTGTGGTGTTAGCCCTTATCGCTCGATCGACCTACTCAGCATTTTTTTCCAATTAAATCAACAACTTAAATTTTTTTGTATCCCCGGCCACCGGATTGTTTCACGTGAAACAGTAAAAATGCTATGATCAACGCCCTAATTGGGCAAATCCATGTTTTATTTTAAGAAATTTGATGTGATTGTGGTCGGCGGCGGTCATGCAGGAACCGAAGCCGCACTTGCGTCTGCTCGGAGAGGATCAAACACCTTATTAATTACCCACAGCATCGAAACACTTGGGGCAATGAGCTGTAACCCTTCAATCGGGGGTATTGGCAAGGGTCATCTAGTAAGAGAGATTGATGCCTTGGGCGGAGCCATGGCGGTCGCAACCGATGAGGCTGGCATTCAATTTCGGATCTTGAATTCAAGCAAGGGCCCAGCGGTTCGGGCAACCCGGGCTCAGGGCGATCGAATTCTATATAAGGCTGCGATTCGTCGGCGCCTCGAGAACCAAGCAAACTTGACCCTATTTCAGGCGGCCGTTGATGATTTGATTGTGGTTGGAGATCGGGTTCGTGGGGTTAGAACCCAAAGCGGCCTCCAGTTTGAAGGAAAAAGTGTTGTATTAACCGCGGGCACTTTTTTGGATGGAAAAATTCATATCGGCCTAATGAACCATAGTGGTGGCCGGGCTGGAGATCCTGCTGCAACCACCCTTTCCGCTCGTCTAAAAGAGCTGAAATTACCGCAGGGGCGCTTAAAAACCGGAACTCCACCCCGCATTGATGGTAGGACCATTAATTTCTCAGTAATGCAGGAGCAGGCCGGAGACTTAGATCCTATTCCATGTTTTTCGTTTATGGGCAGACCCGAACAGCACCCGCCCCAGGTGCCCTGTTGGATAACCCATACTAATAGCCAAACGCACGACATTATTCGTTCCGGATTGGACCGTTCGCCGATGTATACGGGGGTCATTGAGGGGGTTGGCCCGCGCTATTGCCCTTCGATTGAAGACAAAATCCATCGCTTTGCTGCTAAAGAGAGCCACCAAATCTTCTTAGAGCCAGAGGGCTTAACAACCAACGAGTTTTATCCGAACGGAATTTCAACGAGCTTGCCATTTGATGTTCAAATGGCTCTGGTTCACAGCATTCGTGGGCTTGAGAGTGCTGATATCGTCCGCCCAGGATATGCCATTGAGTATGACTATTTCGATCCGCGGCAGCTAAAGCATAGCCTAGAAACCAAGGCGATTAATGGCCTATATTTTGCCGGGCAGATTAATGGAACAACTGGGTATGAGGAGGCTGCGGCCCAGGGCCTGCTGGCGGGTATTAATGCAAGCCTTTCAGCACAAGACCAGGAGCCCTGGCTGCCCAAGAGAAGCGAGTCATACATTGGTGTTTTAGTTGACGATTTAATTACAAGGGGCGTGCAAGAGCCCTATCGCATGTTCACTAGCCGCGCCGAATATCGTTTGAGTTTGCGGGAGGATAATGCCGATACGCGGCTTACCGAAATTGGACGAGGCCTTGGTCTGGTGGGTGATGAGCAGTGGGAGTTTTTTCAACGAAAGCAGGAGCATGTTTCACGTGAAACATCGCGCTTACGCTCCTTCCGGGTTGGGCCAAAGCATCACACCGCTCAACAACTGGAGGCATTTCTTGGTCAAGCCTTGGCGCATGAGTGTAGCTTGGCAGAGATCTTAAGACGACCCGAGGTTGATTACCGCTCGTTAATGAAAGTTGATCCGGTTTTTGTGCAGGACTCCCCAAGCCTTGAAGACCCTCATTTGGGGCGCCAGGTTTTTGATCAGGTAGAGGTTTCCATTAAATACGAGGGCTATATTGAGCGCCAACGCGTTGAAATCGAGCGACATGAGCATTACGAAACACTTCGTTTGCCTGGGGACCTGGACTATTCCTTGGTTAAGGGCCTGTCAGTTGAGGTTTGGCAAAAGCTGAATTTGCATCAACCGGAAACCTTAGGCCAGGCATCGCGAATTTCAGGGGTAACGCCGGCCGCCATATCCTTGCTTTTGGTCCACTTAAAAAAGGGTATTGGCAAAACCCAAATAGTGTCATGAGCCCTGAGGTTGGTGAGGGCCTAAAGGCGGCCGGCCTTTCCCCGGAGGAGGCTGCTGCAATGCAATATTTTTTAGGCGAGCTGCTACGCTGGAATCGGGTCCATAACCTCACCGCTATTGATGAGACTGAGGCCGCATTTCATTTGCATCTTATTGATTCAATTGTTGTTTTGCCGATATTGCGGCGATATTTACAGGCTCACTCGCGGACCAGTGGGGCGCCGATTCAAATTGCTGACTTGGGGTCGGGGGGCGGCTTGCCGGGCATTCCGCTGGCAATCCTTCAGCCCACATGGTTTTTTAGTTTGATTGAGTCAAGCAAGAAAAAGGCCGCATTTTTACAGCATGTTCGTGGCGGTTTGGGCCTAGGTCATCTTCAAATTATGGCAAGTCGTGTTGAAAATGTGGCCAAGACCCACCGGGCATTTTTTGATGCCATTACTGCAAGAGCATTTACGCGTCTTCATAAACTGCTAGACCTTTCAGCCCCTTTATTAAAATCATCGGGGTTTGTATTTGCGATGAAGAGTCAACAAAGCGAAGAGGAAATTTCTGAGGTATCGAGCAAAGACTGGACGCTACTTGAGGAGTGTGAATTATCCTTGCCCGGGCAAACTCTTGATCGCCGACTCTTGGTTTTTCAGTATCAACAATAGTTACTATGGCTAAAACTTTTTGCATCGCAAATCAAAAGGGCGGGGTTGGAAAAACAACTACCGCAGTTAATCTGGCCGCCGGACTGGTTGCCCAGAGACAGCGCGTGCTTTTGGTGGATTTGGACCCCCAAGGAAATGCCACCATGGGCTCAGGAATTGATAAGTCGACGATCACAAGCGGCGTTTATCACGTGCTGATCGGAATGGCTTCCGCAAGCGAAGCAATTCAGTTCGCAAAAGAATCTGGTTACAGTGTTTTGCCTGCAAATCGCGAATTGGCCGGAGCCGAGGTTGAATTGGTTGATTTGGAGGGTCGGGAGGCAAGACTAAAAAACGCATTAAATGAGGTTGCTGATCAATACGATTTCATATTGATTGATTGCCCTCCCGCGCTGTCTTTGTTGACCCTAAATGGTTTATGCGCAGCTAATGGCGTAGTGGTCCCCATGCAGTGTGAATACTTTGCTCTAGAGGGACTTTCTGATTTGGTTAATACCATTAAACAAGTTCATGCCAACTTAAACCCAGACTTGAAAATCATTGGGCTTCTAAGGGTTATGTTTGATACCCGGGTTACCTTACAGCAACAGGTTTCAGAGCAGCTCAATTCACATTTTGGCGACAAGGTGTTTAAGACCATTATTCCTCGTAATGTGCGCTTAGCCGAGGCCCCTTCATTTGGCTTGCCGGGCGTAATTTTTGACAAATCATCTCGAGGCGCTCAGGCCTATATTGAGTTTGCGGGTGAAATGGTTCAACGAATTAAAACGATGTAGGTGAACAATGGGTGTGAATAAGAAAAAGGGATTGGGGCGCGGCCTTGACGCGTTATTGAGTGCTAGTAGCAAGGCGGGCGATGCGGACCCTGTTGCCGACAAGGCACTGCAGTCGCTAGTACTGCAGCGTTTGCAGGCGGGTAAATATCAGCCTCGAACCATTATGGCTGATGAGCCACTAAAAGAATTGGCTGACAGTATTCGAGAGCGCGGTGTGATGCAGCCCCTCTTGGTTCGTGAAATTGAAGGTGGTCGCTACGAAATTATTGCGGGTGAACGACGATTTCGAGCTGCAAAACTAGCGGGTCTTAATGAGGTGCCCGTACGAATCTTAGAGGTCGACGACCAGGCCGCAGCTGCGATTGCCCTCATTGAGAACATGCAGCGGGAGGATTTAAATCCCCTAGAAGAGTCGCGAGGACTATCTCGTCTGATTCATGAATTCGGCTTTACTCATGAGCAGGCCGCAAAAGCCGTTGGTAAATCGAGAAGCGCCATTACTAACCTGCTTCGCCTATCGCAACTCTCCGGAGCGGTTCAAGCGATGCTTTTATCTGGTGATTTGGATATGGGCCATGCAAGGGCGCTCTTGTCCCTGCCGGGCGCAAGCCAAGTTGCCTTGGCCCAAAAAATTGTTGCCCAAGGCCTTTCAGTTCGTGAGGCAGAGCGATTGGCGAGTTCGGCGGCCCTGGCTGCGGGCGATTTATCCCGAAATACTCCCACAAAGGGAAAAAAGAAGCACTTAATCAGCCAAGACCAAGATTACAAACGCCTTGCTCAAGCTCTGGCTGATTTAGTTGGGCTAGAGGCTGTTTTTAAGACCAATAAAAGGGGCGGAGAGTTACGCTTTTACTTTAGCCACTTTGATGAGCTTGATTCGCTGATAAAAAAACTGGGAATTAAGGATCATTCTTAATAAAAGTGTCTAAAACAATTGACCTTCACTAGGGTAAATACTAAAATCTTGAGGCTTAATTGATTCCCAAAAAAGATCAATCAATGCAATCCCGGTCTTGGGAAGAGGACGATCAAGAAGTAGATGTGTATCGAACCCTCAGTCGAGACGAGGCAAAAGCCCTTTTTGGCAACAATAAAAAGGCATTTGCAACGATTTCGCCGTGGCTAGTTGTGCGTATTCAGCTGCTAATGACCGGTATTTGCGTCCTTTTTTGGTCAATATTTGCAGATCCGATGGAGGGGCGAACCCTTTATACTTATTCGGCTTTTTGGGGTGGGTTTATCGGATTTTTTCCGGTACTGGTATTTGCTCTGCGCGTTCGAATGTCGCGAAGCATGAAAAACCCAAGCCCTGGAAGAATGTTGTCGGCGATTGTGTCTGGCGAACTGATGAAGATCGCCTTAACAATCGGGTTGTTTTTGGGAGTGGCACTTGTTATTCCCAACCTGCAGTGGTTACCGTTGCTGGTCACATACATGCTTACGCTAATGAGCTATTGGTTAGCGTGGGTGTTGCGGTGAGCAGCTTTAATTGGCGTAGAGAAGGAATGATCTAGAAATGGCTAGCGCAGCACACGGGGCATCAACAGAGCCTCTAACCCCGACCGCATATATTGCCGAGCATTTACAGAATTTAAACAATATCGGTGGTGCGCAGAGCTCCGTCGTTGACTTTAGTGTTATTAATCTTGACACCTTGTTTTGGTCGATTTTGATGGGCCTGATTGTGGTCACTTTTTTATTGATTGCTGCTCGACGCGCAACCTCTGGTGTTCCAGGGCGCTTTCAGGCATTTGTAGAGATGATGGTCGACATGGTTGAGACGCAATCAAAAACCATTGTTCATGGAGACCGTAGCTATATTGCACCTTTGGCTTTGCTCGTTTTTTGCTGGATTATTTTGTTAAATGCGCTCGATTTGGTGCCGGTGGATTGGGTGGTTGGATTTAACCACTTCTTAGAAAATTTTGGCGTGCACGTGCCGCATCACAAATTAGTACCCACTACGGATTTGAACGCAACCTTGGGAATGTCCTTTGCTGTTATTTTGCTGGTTTTTTTCTACAGTTTTAAGATCAAGGGCGTTGGCGGCTTCCTTCACGAATTGATTTCAGCCCCCTTTGGTGCGAAGTGGTATTTAGCCCCATTTAATCTCGTTCTTAACATGATTGAATTTGTTGCCAAGGGCGTTTCTCTTGGGATGCGACTTTTTGGCAATATGTATGCAGGTGAGCTCCTGTTCTTGTTAATCGCATTGCTCGGTAGCATCTGGACCTTTAGTCTTGACCTCAGTGTTTTTGGCTTGGTTGGGCATGTGATTGCAGGATCTGCTTGGGCCATTTTTCATATTTTGGTCATCCTTTTGCAGGCCTTTATTTTTATGATGTTGACATTGGTCTACATTGGTCAGGCGCACAGCCATCATTAATTTTTATTTTTTACACACTTAAACTTAGGAGTTAGCAACATGCAAGAATTTCTCGCCAACATTCAAGGATTAACCGCCATTGCAATCGGCATCATTATTGGCCTAGGCGCAATCGGAGCCTGTTTGGGTATCGCCCTAATGGGTGGAAAATATATTGAAGCTTGTGCTCGCCAGCCTGAGCTCATGGAGCCATTACAAACCAAAATGTTTTTATTGGCCGGCTTGATCGACGCGGCCTTCCTGATCGGTGTTGGTGTTGCGATGTTGTTCGCATTTGCCAATCCATTGCTTGCTGTTATTAAGTAATTTAGTTGTGGGTCGATGACCCATTACTGCAACAAGTTTTGAAAGGAATATCGTGAATTTAAACGCGACTCTATTCGCGCAAATGATCGTTTTCTTCGTTTTATGGTGGGTCGTGGCTCGTTTTGTGTGGCCCCCATTGGTGAAGGCGCTTGATGAGCGAGCCGCTAAAGTGGCAGAAGGTCTTGCCGCCGCTGAGCGGGGAAAATTAGATCTTGAGAATGCGACGAAAAAGGCAGAAGAGGCTATGAGCTCTGCTCGTCAAGAAAGTATTCAGCGTGTTGCAGAAGCTGAAAAGCGCGCTCAGTTAGCGGCGGAAGAAATTAAGGCGAATGCCCAGGCGGAAGCAGCTAGGATTATTGCCCAGGCTAAGGCTGACGCGGAGCAACAGGTCGGTAAGGCTCGTGACGAGTTACGCAATCAGGTCGCCAGCTTAGCTGTCAGAGGTGCAGAGCAAATTTTACGACGCGAGGTTGATTCCAAAGCGCATGCTGCATTGCTTGACCAACTAAAGGCAGAACTATAAATGGCTGATATTGCCACCATTGCCCGCCCTTACGCTGAGGCCTTGTTTGCAAGCGCCAAGCCAAATGATTTGTCATCATGGGAAAAGCAGCTCAATGAGCTTGCTAGATATTTAGAAAACAACGAGCTTCTAACGCTTGTTAGCAACCCAAAATTAGGTGCTGACGAGCTTGCTAAGCTAGTTTTAGGTTTTCTTAAATCAAAACCCGATGAGTCAATTAGCTCTTTTATTAAGCTTTTAGCGAATAATCATCGCCTCATCGTCTTGCCCGAGATTGCGAAGCAGTTTTCGGCGATGAAGAACAAAAGCGAGGGTGCCGCAGAAGCTCTCATTACCTCGGCCTTTCCTCTCGAGGGCGCCGCACTAAATGATTTGCTCTCTGCCCTAAAAAAACGTTTTGGTGGAAAAGAATTGCGCCCAACGGTGGTAATCAATCCTAATTTAATTGGCGGCGTTCGTGTCCAAGTGGGCGACGAGGTGTTGGATGGCTCCGTGAGAGCACAGCTTAGCCATATGCACGATCGGTTGATTGCTTAACGCAGGGATTTATTAAGAATATTCGATTTATATCTAGGAGTAATTGATGCAACTAAACCCTTCCGAGATCAGCGAACTGATCAAAAGCCGAATTAACGAATTAGGCGTTGATTCAAAGATTCGTAACGAGGGAACCGTGATTTCGGTAACCGACGGCATTTGTCGTATTTATGGTTTATCTGGGGTCATGCAAGGTGAGATGCTTGAGTTTCCTGGTGGCACCATTGGTTTGGCATTAAACCTAGAGCGCGATTCCGTCGGTGCCGTGGTATTGGGTGAATACACTCATATTAAAGAAGGTGATGCTGTTAAATGTACTGGCCGCATTCTTGAGGTTCCCGTTGGACCAGAGCTCCTCGGTCGAGTTGTTAATGCTCTCGGCCAGCCTATCGACGGCAAGGGCCCCGTCAATACTAAGCTAACTGACTTTATTGAAAAAGTTGCTCCCGGCGTGATTGCACGTCAATCGGTTAGTCAGCCGGTGCAAACTGGCCTAAAGGCGATTGATGCGATGGTGCCAATTGGTCGCGGTCAACGCGAGCTCATTATTGGCGATCGTCAAACTGGTAAAACCGCCGTTGCTGTCGATGCCATCATCAATCAAAAGGGTAAGGGCGTTTTCTGTATTTATGTTGCGATCGGTCAGAAGGCGTCGACAATTGCAAACGTGGTTCGCAAGTTGACTGAGCTTGGTGCTATGGAATACACCATCGTGGTTGCGGCAAGCGCGTCAGAGTCCCCAGCGATGCAGTATTTATCGGCTTATGCCGGCTGCACGATGGGCGAGTATTTCCGTGATCGCGGTGAGGATGCCCTGATTATTTATGACGATTTAACGAAGCAGGCGGTTGCTTATCGTCAAATTTCTCTTTTGTTACGTCGTCCCCCAGGTCGCGAAGCATATCCTGGCGATGTTTTCTATTTACACTCCCGCTTGTTAGAGCGCGCTGCCCGCGTGAACGCAGATTATGTGGAGAAATTCACGAACGGCGCCGTTAAAGGAAAAACGGGATCTTTAACCGCTTTGCCGGTGATTGAGACCCAAGCTGGCGACGTATCGGCTTTCGTGCCAACCAATGTGATTTCGATTACGGACGGTCAGATCTTCCTAGAAACTGATTTGTTTAATGCAGGTATTCGTCCAGCAATTAATGCCGGTATTTCAGTATCGCGCGTAGGTGGTGCGGCACAAACCAAAGTGATTAAAAAATTATCGGGCGGTATTCGTACAGACCTTGCCCAATATCGTGAATTAGCAGCTTTTGCCCAATTTGCATCCGATCTTGACGAAGCAACCCGTAAGCAATTAGAGCGCGGTCGTCGAGTTACTGAATTGCTAAAGCAGCCCCAGTACTTGCCCATGCAAGTATGGCAAATGGCCGCCTCCTTATATGCAGTGAACAATGGCTTTTTTGACGACTTAGAGATTAAACAGGTTCTGCCATTCGAAAAGGGTCTGCACGAGCATTTAAAGTCAAAATACGCTGATTTGGTTGGCCGCATTGAGGACACCAAAGATTTGAGTAAAGACGATGAGGCTGCTCTTCGCTCTGCCATTGAAGACTTTAAACGCGCTGGCACTTTTTAAGATAGGCAATCATGGCCGGCACAAAAGAAATACGCACCAAGATCAAGAGCGTTCAGAATACGCGCAAGATCACTAAAGCGATGGAAATGGTCGCCGCTTCCAAGATGCGGCGTGCTCAAGAGCGCATGCGCTCAGCAAGACCTTACTCTGAAAAAATTCGGGCAATCACCGCCAATCTATCAAAAGCAAATCCAGAATACCGTCCGGTGTATATGGCTGTGCGTGAGATTAAGAAGGCAGGCCTGATTTTAGTAAGCACTGATAAGGGATTGTGTGGCGGTTTGAATACCAACGTCCTTCGTTTGGTCACGAATCAGATGCGGGACTTTAGCGAGAAGAATATTTCTGTTGAGTTCACTGCAATTGGTTCAAAGGGCTTGCAATTTTTAAACCGAACCAAGGCTAAGCTTTTATCTCAATCTATTTTGTTGGGCGACACCCCGCATATGGATAGCTTAATCGGTGCAATCACTGCACAGCTTGATGCATTTGAGCGCGGCGAGGTGGATGCGGTGTATTTGGCCTATACCCGATTTATCAACACCATGAAACAAGAGCCAGTCTTAGAAAAGCTCTTGCCGCTTGAGTCTGACGACTTAAGCCAAGGAGCAAATACAGGCCATGGTTGGGATTACATCTATGAGCCTGATGCGGAATCAGTATTGAATGGCCTTTTGAAGCGCTACATTGAGGCGTTGATTTATCAGGCGGTGGCAGAGAATATGGCGTCAGAGCAGTCAGCGAGGATGGTGGCCATGAAAGCCGCGTCTGATAACGCAAAGAATGTGATCGGTGAATTGCAGCTGATTTATAACAAAACCCGTCAAGCAGCGATTACCAAGGAGCTTTCCGAGATCGTCGGCGGAGCGGCGGCGGTTTAAGTAAAGATTTTTAAAGATTAAATAGCGGAGAAATGTGATGAGCATCGGAAATATTGTTCAGTGTATTGGTGCGGTGGTGGATATTCAGTTCCCCCGAGATAAGATGCCCAATATCTATGACGCATTAACTTTGGTCGAAAGCGATGAGGCATCATTTGCCGAAAAAGGATTGACCTTTGAAGTTCAGCAGCAAATTGGCGACGGCGTGGTTCGCGCGATTGCGATGGGCGCTAGTGACGGCCTGCGTCGTGGCATGGAGGTGAAGGCGACCGGCGCGGGAATTTCTGTACCAGTTGGCCCCGCAACCCTGGGCCGCATCATGGATGTATTAGGTCGTCCGATCGATGACGCCGGTCCAATTGCGACCCAAGAGCGCCGCTCCATTCATCAATCCGCACCAAAGTTTGATGAGTTATCGCCATCGGTGGATTTGCTTGAAACCGGTATTAAGGTGATTGACCTCGTCTGCCCATTCGCTAAAGGTGGTAAGGTCGGACTCTTCGGTGGCGCGGGCGTTGGAAAAACCGTGAACATGATGGAGCTCATCAACAACATTGCAAAACAACACTCCGGTTTGTCGGTATTTGCGGGAGTCGGTGAGCGCACTCGTGAAGGTAACGACTTCTATCATGAAATGAAAGAGTCAAACGTGATCGATAAGGTGGCCATGGTTTTTGGTCAGATGAACGAGCCCCCAGGCAACCGTTTGCGTGTCGCTTTAACAGGCCTGACAATGGCTGAAGCATTCCGTGACGAAGGCCGTGACATTCTGTTCTTCGTTGACAATATTTACCGCTATACCCTTGCGGGTACCGAAGTATCCGCTCTATTAGGCCGTATGCCATCTGCAGTGGGATATCAGCCTACCTTGGCTGAAGAGATGGGAAAGCTCCAAGAGCGAATCACCTCAACTAAAACAGGCTCGATTACGTCGATTCAGGCCGTTTATGTTCCAGCTGACGACTTAACCGATCCATCGCCAGCCACTACCTTCTTGCACTTGGATTCCACGGTCGTGTTATCCCGTGACATCGCGGCTTTGGGTATTTATCCGGCGGTTGATCCTTTGGACTCAACAAGCCGACAGCTTGACCCGCAGGTGGTGGGAGCTGAGCATTATGAAGTTGCGCGCGGTGTGCAAATGACCTTGCAACGTTATAAAGAATTGCGAGACATCATTGCGATTTTGGGTATGGACGAGCTCTCTCCCGAAGATAAGTTAGCTGTTGCCCGTGCTCGTAAGATTCAGCGTTTCTTGTCCCAGCCTTTCCACGTTGCCGAAGTTTTCACCGGCTCACCTGGAAAATACGTTCCACTAAAAGAGACAATTCGTGGCTTTAAGATGATTGTTAGTGGTGAACTTGACCATTTGCCAGAGCAGGCCTTTTATATGGTTGGTTCAATTGATGAGGCCATTGAGAAAGCGAAGAAACTCTAATGGCAACCATTCATGTTGATGTCGTGAGTGCAGAGCAGTCAATTTTTAGTGGCGAGGCTAAATTTGTAGCCCTTCCAGGCGAATCAGGTGAGCTTGGAATTCTGCATGGCCACACCCCTTTAATTACTCGCATTCGGCCTGGTTCGGTGCGAATTGAAAAGGCGGATGGCGATGAAGAGTTTGTCTTTGTTGCCGGCGGTTATTTAGAGGTTCAGCCAGATTGCGTTACGGTTTTGGCTGATACCGCAATCCGTGGCCATGATCTGGATGAGGCTAAGGCGCTTGAGGCAAAAAGGCGTGCTGAAGAAGCCATGCAAAATCGTGCCGGTGATTTTGATATTGCCTACGCCCAGTCTGAATTTGCAATGGCCGCAGCTCAATTGGCTGCAATTGCGCGCTTGCGTCGTAAGAAGTAAGCTCAATTGTTAGCAAACGATCGCTTCCTTCGGGCCTGTTTGGGTCAAAAAACAGACCGCACCCCTTTGTGGCTCATGCGTCAGGCAGGTCGGTATCTACCTGAATACAATGCAACGCGTGCAAAGGCCGGTAGTTTTTTGGGCCTTGCTAAAAATCCTGCGTATGCAACAGAGGTTACTTTACAGCCATTAGACCGCTATCCCTTAGATGCGGCCATTTTGTTTTCTGATATTTTGACCATCCCTGATGCGATGGGTTTGGGCCTCCAGTTTGCTGCGGGCGAAGGCCCAAGCTTTACTCACCCCTTGCGCACGGAGGAGGCTGTTAAAAATTTAAGGCCTGCAGACCTTCATCAACTGCAATATGTGTTTGATGCGGTGGCCCAAATTAGGAAATCGTTGATCCAAGACGGCAAGCAGCGCGTTCCGCTAATTGGATTCTCGGGCAGTCCATGGACCTTAGCTTGTTACATGATAGATGGCTCAGGTTCGGATGATTTTCGACATGCAAAGACCATGATGTTTAATCGCCCGGATTTGCTCAAGCACATTCTCGACATTAACGTTCAATCGGTAGCTGCATATTTGACGGAACAATTACGCTCAGGCGCTCAGGCGCTCATGATTTTTGATACTTGGGGTGGGTTATTGCCTGATGGTTGGTACCAAGAAATCTCATTGGCAAGTATGCGTAAGGTGATTGACCAGCTTCCTCAGGAATTAAATGGGCAAAAGGTGCCAATCATTATTTTTACTAAGGGCGGCGGTCTGTGGCTCGATGACATGGCAGAATCTGGAGCTGATGTGATTGGGCTCGATTGGACAATGTCGGTCGCCAAGGCAAGAGCTCGCTTAGTCGAAAAAAATAAGTCCATTGCGCTTCAAGGCAATCTTGACCCGCTCGCTTTATTTGCTAACCCGGAACAAATTGAGGCTCAGGCCAAGAAAATCTTGGATGGCCTCAACAAGGCTCCCGCTTTGAAGGCGGACCTCCACCCCCTTGATGCACACATTTTCAATTTGGGGCACGGAATCTCTCAGTTCACAAATCCAGATAGCGTAACTGTACTGGCCAAGACCGTTATCGAGTATTCAGAATATCTACGTAAGGCTTAATTAACCCGTTTTATCCCTTTGCTTCAGTAGGTTTAGGGGTAGACTTATGCACAAATAGTGTCGGTCTATTGGATTTCATGGAGATTATCAATATACCGCAGATCATAGTTTGACTTTATCCTATAAGCTATTGATTTGGTTAAATATTTTTTAATTTTCAATGGATATAAGAAAGTTAGGGCCCGCTATCACTCTTGTTATTTATTAGCCTAAGTAGCGGTTGTCCACAAAGTTATCCACAGACTAATCAATACACTACTTTATTGAATCAATCAGCGCCAATCATCGTTAAAGTTGTTGTCGATCGGCCTCTTCCGGAGGCCTTTGATTACCTATGGGATAAAGAAACGCTTCGCGCCATACCCCAGGTCGGGATGTTGGTTGAGGTTCCCTTTGGACGAACAAATCTACCAGGTATAGTTATTGAAGTAACTACTTACTCTCATTTAAATGATTCAAAATTAAAGAAAGTACTTCAGATTGCGCCCCTAAACCCGATCGATAATCGCTTGATGGAATTAGCGCATTTTGCTTCCCAATATTATCTTCATGGGCTTGGCGAAACAATTGTGTCAGCGATACCGAAATGGTGGCGCACTGCCAGCAACTGGAATAAGCCACTTGATTATTTAAATCTCAAAACAAAGGACGCAACCGAATCAAAAGCCAAGGAGAAAAAACTCTCTCTTGAGGAGCTCAATGATGATCAAAGACAAGCAATTCAGATCCTAAACGGCCATCAGCAGGGGACATTTAATACATTCCTTCTCAACGGGGTGACCGGTAGTGGCAAAACAGCCGTTTACCTTACGTTTATCGAAACTTTGCTCAAGCAAGACCCCGCGGCTCAAGTTTTAATCATGCTGCCCGAAATTAATCTAACTCCGCAATTACAAAGGCGGATTCAAGAATATTTCCCCCAAGAGATTCTGGTCGTTCTTCACAGTGGATTAACGGAGAAGCAGCGTGGCATTGCTTGGTACCTTGCAATGACGGGGCTTGCCCGCATCGTATTGGGTACGCGACTATCGATTATGACCCCCCTACCAAAATTGGTAGGGATTGTGGTCGATGAGGAAAATGACAGCTCCTTTAAGCAGCAAGAAGGTATGGCCTATTCAGCGCGCGACTTAGCCGTGTGGCGTGCTAAAAACGAACGCCTGCCAATTGTTTTAGTTTCAGCAACCCCCTCCTCGCAAACCTGGCAGGCAGTAAAAGAAGGTCGGTATCAGGAAATTCAATTGACCAATCGAGCCGGGGGTTTTCAAATGCCCAATGTCGAGCTGGTAGCCCCTAGTAAGTCCTCGCGTTCAATCACCATCAGTCCTTTAATGATCAGGGCGCTTGAACAGAATCTTCACAAAGGTCGACAGAGTTTAATATTGATCAACCGGCGGGGATTGGCGCCCGTTCTTAGTTGTTCATCGTGTAATTGGTTAAGTGAGTGTGACCAGTGTTCCAGTTATATGGTGATGCATCGACAGTTAGGGCACTTTAAAAAGCCTATGTTGTGCTGCCATCATTGCGGCCTGATGAAAGTTGTTCCACAAGGATGCCCAAGGTGTGGTGATGTTGATTTGCAGCCGCTCGGGAGGGGAACCCAAAAAGTCGAGGATCAATTACAAGCACTGTTCCCACAAGCAACGGTACTACGCGTTGACGCCGATACTGCACGCACGAGCAAAAAGACCGAGGCGCTGTTTCAAGAGATACATGCTGGTTCAGCACAAATTATTGTTGGTACACAAATGCTTGCGAAGGGGCACGATTATCAAAATATCGGCCTAGTTTGTGTTCTGGATGCCGATGCAAGGTTGTATTCCAATGACTATATGGCGCCAGAACATTTATTTGCTCAACTTGTTCAGGTGGCTGGGCGGGCTGGGCGTTTTAGTGGTGAGTCCACCCAGATATTGATTGAAACTCGATATCCCGATGATCCCGTGTATCAATATATAAAAACATTCGATCTAGCTGGATTCATGGAGCATTTAATGGCTGCTCGTCAAGAGGCAGGTCTGCCGCCATTTAGTTATCAAGCGTTAGTGCATGCGGAAGCAAAGCAGAAGAAAGAAGTATTGACATGGCTAAATCATGCAAAACAATTTTTGCAGAAAACCGCTCATTTACAAACCGGAATCACCGTCTTTGATCCAGTTCCGAAATCCATCGCTCGCCTAGGAGGATGGGAGCGTTCACAATTATTAATTGAGTCGCGTCAACGGGCACCGCTCCAAGCCCTGCTTAATGAGCTTGAGCATTATTTGCGGCAACAGTCAGTCGGACGAATTTCAAAAGTGGGCAAAGTGCGCTGGTCAATTGAGCGCGACCCGCTATTTATTTAGCCACTAACGCCAGTCTCGTATTGATCGGGGCTTTGTAATAACGCAAGCTCGTTAACAGACAGCGCCTCATCTTTTGTCTGAATTTTGAAAAGCCAAACATCATAGGGTTGGGTGTTGATGCTTTCTGGTTTTTCTACTGCCGCTACATTAATTTCGCTAATGATCCCACTAATTGGCGCATGAATATCGCTTGCTGCTTTGAGCGATTCAATCGTAGCGCAAGCCTGACCCTGTTTCAATGAAGACCCAGGTTCAGGAAGCTTTAGAAAAAGAATATCCCCCAAGGCCTCTTGAGCATGATTACTAATGCCAACCCAATATTGACCGTCATCACCATGCCTTACCCATTCATGGGTTTGTGCAAACAAAAGATCGTTTGGAATATTCATTAGAATATTTTAACGACACTAACCAAGAATTTGATCATATCGACATGACCTTAAAGCTCTCAATTGTTCCTGTGACCCCATTTGAGCAAAATTGCTCAATCGTGTTTTGTGAGAAAACTAAAGAGGCGGCAGTTGTTGATCCAGGTGGAGATTTAGAAAAAATCGAAGACGCCTTATCGAAGCTGAATGTCAAACTTCGTAAAGTCCTATTAACTCATGGCCATTTGGATCATTGCGCTGGGGCGAAAGAGCTTGCTAAGAAATGGCAGGTTCCCATTGAGGGCCCCCACCCTCTTGAAAAATTTTGGCTTGATCAACTTCCAGAGCAAACCGTCCGTTTTGGTTTTGGGGAGGCCGAACCTTTTGAGCCGGATCGTTGGTTACTCGACGGGGATACGGTTTCTCTTGGAGAGCATGAATTGAAGGTATTTCATTGCCCAGGACACACGCCTGGGCACATCGTGTTCTATGACGAGCCTACTCGCCTTGCTTTTGTTGGCGATGTCTTATTTGCTGGATCGATTGGCCGCACAGATTTTCCAAAAGGTAATCACGCAGACCTAATACACGCCATCAAAACAAAGTTATGGCCTCTAGGCAACGATGTACATTTTGTGCCAGGCCATGGCCCCATGTCGACTTTTGGCCGCGAGAGACAAAATAACCCCTATGTTGGGGATAGGGCTTAGGTTTTAGCTGAACCAGTGCGGTGTGTGCGATTGTAAAGGCAGCTTGCGCAAATCCAACGCTGTTTACGATTGCTCGTAGGGATCCAGGTGCCCCCTTCTAGCCTTTTTTCCCGGCTGCATGAAGAGCAAAACTTAAGGCTAGGAGAAGTATCTTGGGTAGGGGTTGGAGTGGTTGACGTGGTCATAACGGAATCTGATAAATCTTCTCGAAACCATTATTTTACCTTGTTTCCCCATTGTTAGAGGGGGTAAGCAGAACCCGAACGGAGTTCGCGGTTTTATTGCCATCAAAATCGAGCCAGGCTTTCTCATTAAAGTCATAGAGTTTGCAGGTTTTGGCAGTATCAAAATACCATTTCCATGAGAACGGCTGAACAATAATTCTTTCTGGTAGAAGGGTTTCCAGGCGATTTTGGGCGGCCGGAAGGTTATACAGGGGAACGCTCATATCAACGTGATGCGCCGTATGTTCCATGATGTGATGCATCAGGGCTCCCCAATAGAAACCAAAGGTCAAGTGAACCGTGGTCGATACAAAAGGCTGTGCCCTTAACCACTCTGATTTATTGTCGTACCAACAAACTGCTGGGTGGGTATGGTGGACATAGACTACAAACCCAATCATCCCGTTCCAGAATAAATAAGGAAGGACAAAGCCGCATAACAATGCGACCAGAACAGATTGCCCCGTGTTGATGGCAAAAAAGCTCAAAAGCCCAATCCAGATCAGGGCAAATGCGCTCACCAGAAGGTTATCTTTTAGAAAAATAGAACGGTCCGCAGGGCGGTATTTTTTATTGGGGAAGAACATTTTGTTCCACCAAATTTCAATCAAATAGTAGGCGATGGGCCCCCAACCACTCCGATAGTGCCGCTCTAGAAATTGACGCCATTTGGGAAGGGCGTCATATTCTGATTTTGAAAGGGGCGCCCAAACGAAATCAAAGCCTTTGAGATTGGTTTGTCCATGATGAACTACGTTGTGCCCGATATCCCAAAGGCTGTACGGGGTAAGGGATGGTAAGAAGGCAATCCGACCAAGCACTTTGTTTAAGGTTCGATGAGGGGTAAAGCTCTGGTGACAGGCATCATGGCCCAAGATAAAGATTCGTCCAGTCACAAAACCGGCGATCACACCAAATAGAATTTTGATCAGAATGTTCTCAAAGTAAACCGTAGCGGCAATACTAAGAACCCACAAGAACGAATCTAGGATCAAAAGAGAAATGGCCCGAACCGTGTTTCCCTCGGTCATTGGGCTCAACCATGAGCGAATAACCTTGCGGTGAGGAAGGGGAAGATCTGGGCTTAGGGGTGCCGGATTAACCAATACTTGATTGGATTGGAGGGCGCTATTTAGCTCTGACACAGTGACTTTCTTAAGATCCTTGAATCATAGTGGTTTTTTGGGATTTCGGTATTACAGAATGATGAAAGTGGCGCGCCCGGCAGGAATCGAACCTGCGACCCTTGGCTTCGGAGGCCAATACTCTATCCACTGAGCTACGGGCGCAATCAAAATAATTCAGTATGTATTGTAAGTGCCTGAAACCAGATTGCTCTCGGTATAATTCAATGCATTCTTAATTAACCACCCTTTTTTCGAGCCATTATGAGTGAAGAGCACGGTAATTTAATCAAAAATACAAAGCAATTAAGTATTGCGGTAATTGCTAGTTTTTTTGTACCCCTAATCATCATTTTCTTGTTGATTGTTTATGTCAGCAGTGGGAAAAATAAAGAAAATGTGGCCTCAGAGAAGAGTACGGAGACCTTGATCAAGCCAGTTGGTAAATTGAATTTCAAAGATGCAAGCGCTCCTCGCGAAGTTCAAACGGGTGAGGCAGTTTACAAAGCAGTGTGCGCTTCTTGCCATAATTCGGGCGCTGCTGGCGCTCCCAAGTATGGCGATCCATCTACCTGGGGTGGCAGAATCGCCAAGGGCTATGATGCGCTCTATGCATCGGTTATGAAGGGCAAGGGCGCGATGCCCGCTCGTGGCGGCGCAAGTCCTGCAGATGTGAGCGATTATGAAATTGCTCGATCGGTTGTTTATCTAGCGAATTCAGCGGGTGGAAAATTTGCTGAGCCCAAAGCACCCGCTCCCGCACCTGCAGAGCCAGCGAAGTAATTACTCGCCACCCTTCTTCACTGCAAGGGCAAGTTCGTAGGCCTCATTTTTTTGTAGGCCATACATCGACTGCAAAACTGCTGAGAGATCTTTGCTGCTCAATTGCTTGCTAAGCAATTGAGCTAAGCGTAAAGGCGCATTGCTTTCAATGACGATTTTGCGATCCCTGCCCTCAAGAACAAAGACAAATTCCCCCTTTAGGTGATTAGGGTTGTCTAGCCAGGCCGAGATTTCGTTGGGCCGTAATAAAAAAAGACTCTCAAATTTTTTACTAAGCTCCCGCCCAATGATTAATCGTCGATCATTACTCAGAAGCTCACTCAATCGAGTTAAGGTCTTGGTTAGGCGATGGGGGCTTTCGTAAAACACAGTTGGAATCGGGCTCTCAATCATTAAACGAAGTGTCTCTTCCACCTCATTTTTTGAGCTAGGCAAAAAACCAAGAAACTGAAATTGCCCATGGGCTGCTTGTAGTACACCCCCGGCAATCGAAAGAACTGCTGTCAGTGCGCTTGCTCCTGGAATGGGAATGGTTCGATAACCGTTCTTTTGAACTTCGGCGACCAAACGAGCCCCAGGATCCGAGACTCCCGGGGTGCCAGCGTCTGATAGATAGGCCCAACGCTCTCCCGCTTTAAGACGATCTATTAGTTTTTTTGATGCCTCAAGTTCGTTGTGCTCATGAATGGCCATCATTGGTTTGCTAATTCCATAATGCTTAAGAAGCAATAGGCTATGACGTTTGTCCTCACAGGCAATACCGTCGACAAGGTTCAGCACATGTAACGCTCTTAGTGTGATATCCCCTAGATTTCCGATTGGGGTTGCTACGACATACAAACTGGCGCTTGGAAAGTCTTGCTTTTGCAATGCATCGAGTGATGGTATTTCCAGCATGAAGAACCCCTTTAGAATTAATTATCCCTGCAAATGTATTGAAATGAAACCATATGGAGCAGCATTTGGGGATGGCAAAACAGAGCATAATATTGTGATGAAAACAAAACCAATCGATGAGCTAAAAGCCAGAGCACAACAGCATTTTGTTGATAGTATTGCGACAAAGCAGTTAGGGGCCAAGGCCCTGCCTTCAGAAATTGCGCGCGCCATTCTTTTGATCACGCAATCGATTGAAGCGGGCGGAAAAATAATGGCCTGCGGAAATGGTGGATCTGCGGCAGACGCACAACATTTTGCAGCCGAACTAATGGGCCGCTTTGAACGTGAGCGTCGCGAGCTTGCTGCGCTTGCACTCACAACCGACTCATCCATATTGACAGCCATCGGAAATGATTACAGCTATGAGGAAGTATTTAGCAAGCAGGTGCGCGGCATCGGGCGCCCGGGCGATGTATTGATTGCTATATCAACATCTGGGAACTCAAAGAATGTCGTCAAAGCGATTGAAGCAGCGAAAAAGGTTGGCATTCATATTGTTGCGATGACAGGTAATGGCGGGGGAAAGATTGCTGTGCTACTCAGCGGAGAAGATGTTCATTTATGTGTTCCAGCGACCCGTACTGCACGCATCCAAGAAACCCATCTACTTTTATTGCACTGCCTTTGCGATGGCGTTGATCACGTTTTGTTTAACGAGGATTGAAATGATGCGACTCATCAAAATAGTTTGTACCGCCTTAATTGCCCTGCAACTATCTGCTTGCGGCGTGTTAGTGGTTGGCGGCATGGTCGGTGGCGTAACAATACTGGCTGATCGCAGAACGCCCGCAGTTCAGGCAATTGATTTGGGAATTGAGATTGAGGCCAATAGTCAGCTCTCCAGAAAGTTCGGGGACTCTGCGCACATTGTCGTTGTTTCTTTTAACCAAAAAGTTCTCCTAATCGGCGAGGCGAAAGACGAGACCATCAAAACTCAGGCAGGTAACGATGTGAAGGCGATGAAGAACGTTCGCTCTCTATTTAATGAAATTGTGATCGGGCCCAATAGCTCATTGGGTCAACGGGCAAGCGATGCTTATTTAGCCTCAAACATTAAAACCCAACTTATTTTTAGCCCTGATGTTCCCTCAAATTCTATGAACATTTCGGTTGAGAGTGGCAGGGTTTACCTAATGGGCATATTGACTCAGCAAGAAGCTGACAAAGCCAAGCAAATTGTCAGCAAGGTAAGCGGCGTGAAGCAGGTGTTTGCCTTTTTTGACATTATTTCGGAGGCTGAGAAGCAGCGCCTTGAGCAAGAAGGCAAGGCAAGAACCTCGCAACCAGATACGAATCCTGCCCCAAACTAAATTCGGATGCTTTTTGATCCCAATTAATTAGTATTTACCCTAATATCTAGAGCTAGCGCCTTATATGAGTTTAAAGAATTGGCCTAGGGGGCTTTCTAAGCCATTGATTTTATTGTAGCCCAAATTGATGGGGCTAATTTGGGGGTCCGGCGGCATAAAAATATTTGTAAGAAGGTGTTGACATCCTTCTAAGGGTATGTCATAGTTATGGACTTCGCTGAATTCCCATGAATTGTCTCTGGGGACAGCCTTCTTTAAAAATTAGTCAACCGATAATTGTGGGTACTGAGTAGAGGCATCCAGTCCTTCGGGACAGATGTAAATAAACAGTACTCATAGACAGTAAAAATGATTTGGTTTTTTACCAAGTCAATTTCTTAAATGAGTGCGACGAACCGCAAGGTTCACAGGAATTGAACTGAAGAGTTTGATCCTGGCTCAGATTGAACGCTGGCGGCATGCCTTACACATGCAAGTCGAACGGCAGCACGGGTGCTTGCACCTGGTGGCGAGTGGCGAACGGGTGAGTAATACATCGGAACGTACCTTATCGTGGGGGATAACGCAGCGAAAGTTGCGCTAATACCGCATACGCCCTGAGGGGGAAAGCGGGGGACCGTAAGGCCTCGCGCGATTAGAGCGGCCGATGTCTGATTAGCTTGTTGGTGAGGTAAAAGCTCACCAAGGCGATGATCAGTAGCTGGTCTGAGAGGACGATCAGCCACACTGGGACTGAGACACGGCCCAGACTCCTACGGGAGGCAGCAGTGGGGAATTTTGGACAATGGGGGCAACCCTGATCCAGCAATGCCGCGTGAGTGAAGAAGGCCTTCGGGTTGTAAAGCTCTTTTGTCAGGGAAGAAACAGCAGCTCTAACACAGTTTGCGAATGACGGTACCTGAAGAATAAGCACCGGCTAACTACGTGCCAGCAGCCGCGGTAATACGTAGGGTGCGAGCGTTAATCGGAATTACTGGGCGTAAAGCGTGCGCAGGCGGTTATACAAGACAGGCGTGAAATCCCCGGGCTTAACCTGGGAATGGCGTCTGTGACTGTATAGCTAGAGTGTGTCAGAGGGGGGTGGAATTCCACGTGTAGCAGTGAAATGCGTAGATATGTGGAGGAACACCAATGGCGAAGGCAGCCCCCTGGGATAACACTGACGCTCATGCACGAAAGCGTGGGGAGCAAACAGGATTAGATACCCTGGTAGTCCACGCCCTAAACGATGCTGACTAGTTGTTGGGAATTTACATTCTCAGTAACGTAGCTAACGCGTGAAGTCAGCCGCCTGGGGAGTACGGTCGCAAGATTAAAACTCAAAGGAATTGACGGGGACCCGCACAAGCGGTGGATGATGTGGATTAATTCGATGCAACGCGAAAAACCTTACCTACCCTTGACATGTCACTAACGAAGTAGAGATACATTAGGTGCCCGTAAGGGAAAGTGAACACAGGTGCTGCATGGCTGTCGTCAGCTCGTGTCGTGAGATGTTGGGTTAAGTCCCGCAACGAGCGCAACCCTTGTCTTTAGTTGCTACGCAAGAGCACTCTAAAGAGACTGCCGGTGACAAACCGGAGGAAGGTGGGGATGACGTCAAGTCCTCATGGCCCTTATGGGTAGGGCTTCACACGTCATACAATGGTGCGTACAGAGGGTTGCCAACCCGCGAGGGGGAGCTAATCTCTTAAAACGCATCGTAGTCCGGATCGTAGTCTGCAACTCGACTACGTGAAGCTGGAATCGCTAGTAATCGCGGATCAGCATGTCGCGGTGAATACGTTCCCGGGTCTTGTACACACCGCCCGTCACACCATGGGAGTGGGTTTTGCCAGAAGCAGTTAGCCTAACCGCAAGGAGGGCGATTGCCACGGCAGGGTTCATGACTGGGGTGAAGTCGTAACAAGGTAGCCGTATCGGAAGGTGCGGCTGGATCACCTCCTTTCTAGAGAATGATGCTAAAACTTTAGTACCCACACTTATCGGTTGACGAAAAACGCCACGGGTCTGTAGCTCAGCTGGTTAGAGCACCGTCTTGATAAGGCGGGGGTCGTAGGTTCAAGTCCTACCAGACCCACCATCAAGCGGCGGTACAGACTGCGGTCGATGGGGGATTAGCTCAGCTGGGAGAGCACCTGCTTTGCAAGCAGGGGGTCGTCGGTTCGATCCCGTCATCCTCCACCATCATTAAATGTCAAAACAAAGCATTGATGCAGTGTTTTGTTTTGCCATTTATGGCTGTTCTTTAACAATTTGAGTAAGCAATGCGTTTGATGCATCTTTGAGAGTGCATCAAACAACAAGTAGTATGGGTAGTGATTGAATCATCAGTAATACAAATGAGTTTTATCAAGTTTGGATTACGGCAAACATGTCAGAAGTAAAACCTGTAACAGGTATCAGTAATGGTGCTCGTTATAGGATCAAGTGAATAAGTGCATGTGATGGATGCCTTGGCGATTACAGGCGATGAAGGACGTTGTAGCCTGCGATAAGCTTCGGGGAGCTGGCAAACAAGCTTTGATCCGAAGATTTCCGAATGGGGAAACCCGCCGCTTTTGCGGCACCCACATCTGAATACATAGGGTGTGTGGAGCGAACCTCGTGAACTGAAACATCTAAGTAGCGAGAGGAAAAGACATCAACCGAGATTCCCAAAGTAGTGGCGAGCGAAATGGGAGCAGCCTTCTAGTGATAACACAACATTTAGCAGAACGGAATGGAAAGTCCGGCAATAAAGGGTGATAGCCCCGTATGCGAAAGGTGATGTGTGGTACTAGGCTAGAGACAAGTAGGGCGGGACACGTGAAATCCTGTCTGAATATGGGGGGACCATCCTCCAAGGCTAAATACTCGTAATCGACCGATAGTGAACAAGTACCGTGAGGGAAAGGCGAAAAGAACCCCGGGAGGGGAGTGAAATAGATCCTGAAATCGCATGCATACAAACAGTAGGAGCCCTGCAAGGGGTGACTGCGTACCTTTTGTATAATGGGTCAGCGACTTACATTCAGTAGCAAGCTTAACCGCATAGGGAAGGCGTAGCGAAAGCGAGTCCGAATAGGGCGTTAGTTGCTGGGTGTAGACCCGAAACCAGTTGATCTATCCATGGCCAGGTTGAAGGTGCGGTAACACGTACTGGAGGACCGAACCCACTAACGTTGAAAAGTTAGGGGATGAGCTGTGGATAGGGGTGAAAGGCTAAACAAAACTGGAAATAGCTGGTTCTCTCCGAAAACTATTTAGGTAGTGCCTCGTGTATCACCAAAGGGGGTAGAGCACTGTAATGGTTGTGGGGTCCATTGCGGATTACCGCGCCATAGCAAACTCCGAATACCTTTGAGTGTCAGCACGGGAGACAGACATCGGGTGCTAACGTCCGGTGTCAAGAGGGAAACAACCCAGATCGCCAGCTAAGGTCCCTAAAATTGGCTAAGTGGGAAACGAAGTGGGAAGGCTAAAACAGTCAGGAGGTTGGCTTAGAAGCAGCCACCCTTTAAAGAAAGCGTAATAGCTCACTGATCGAGTCGTCCCGCGCGGAAGATGTAACGGGGCTAAGCCAGTTACCGAAGCTGCGAATCACGTAAGTGATGGTAGGAGAGCGTTCTGTAAGCCTGCGAAGGTGTGTTGTAAAGCATGCTGGAGGTATCAGAAGTGCGAATGCTGACATGAGTAGCGATAAAGGGGGTGAAAAGCCCCCTCGCCGTAAGCCCAAGGTTTCCTACGCAACGTTCATCGGCGTAGGGTGAGTCGGCCCCTAAGGCGAGGCAGAGATGCGTAGCTGATGGGAACAAGGTTAATATTCCTTGACCGTCGTTAGATGCGATGGGGGGACGGATCGCGGAGAGTTGTCCGGGTGTTGGATGTCCCGGTTCCTGCATTGGAGATGGCTATTAGGTAAATCCGGTAGCGTAAATCAAGGGTGTGGGACGAGTGAGCTTGCTCACGAAGCAATTGGAAGTGGTTCCAAGAAAAGCCTCTAAGCTTCAGTCTAACGAGACCGTACCGCAAACCGACACAGGTGGGCGAGATGAGTATTCTAAGGCGCTTGAGAGAACTCAGGAGAAGGAACTCGGCAAATTGGTACCGTAACTTCGGGATAAGGTACGCCCAAGTAGCTTGACTGTGAACAACAGAAGGGCAAAAGGGTTGCAATAAAATGGTGGCTGCGACTGTTTAATAAAAACACAGCACTCTGCAAACACGAAAGTGGACGTATAGGGTGTGACGCCTGCCCGGTGCTGGAAGATTAAATGATGGGGTGCAAGCTCTTGATTGAAGTCCCAGTAAACGGCGGCCGTAACTATAACGGTCCTAAGGTAGCGAAATTCCTTGTCGGGTAAGTTCCGACCTGCACGAATGGCGTAACGATGGCCACACTGTCTCCTCCTGAGACTCAGCGAAGTTGAAATGTTTGTGATGATGCAATCTACCCGCGGCTAGACGGAAAGACCCCATGAACCTTTACTGTAGCTTTGCATTGGACTTTGAATCGGTCTGTGTAGGATAGGTGGGAGGCTTTGAAACCAGGATGCTAGTTCTGGTGGAGCCAACCTTGAAATACCACCCTGATTTATTTGAGGTTCTAACCTTGGCCCGTTATCCGGGTCGGGAACAGTGCATGGTAGGCAGTTTGACTGGGGCGGTCTCCTCCCAAAGTGTAACGGAGGAGTACGAAGGTACGCTTGGCACGGTCGGACATCGTGCCTAAAGTGCAATGGCAAAAGCGTGCTTAACTGCGAGACCGACAAGTCGAGCAGGTGCGAAAGCAGGTCATAGTGATCCGGTGGTTCTGTATGGAAGGGCCATCGCTCAACGGATAAAAGGTACTCTGGGGATAACAGGCTGATACCGCCCAAGAGTTCATATCGACGGCGGTGTTTGGCACCTCGATGTCGGCTCATCTCATCCTGGGGCTGTAGCCGGTCCCAAGGGTATGGCTGTTCGCCATTTAAAGAGGTACGTGAGCTGGGTTTAAAACGTCGTGAGACAGTTTGGTCCCTATCTGCCGTGGGCGTTGGAGATTTGACGGGGGCTGCTCCTAGTACGAGAGGACCGGAGTGGACGTACCGCTGGTGTACCTGTTGTTTCGCCAGAAGCATCGCAGGGTAGCTATGTACGGAAGAGATAACCGCTGAAAGCATCTAAGCGGGAAACTTGCCTGAAGATAAGATCTCCCGGAGGTTTAACCTCCATAAAGGGTCGTTGAAGACCACAACGTTGATAGGTCAGGTGTGGAAGCGCAGTAATGCGTTAAGCTAACTGATACTAATTGCCCGTTAGGCTTGATCCTATAACCAGCACCATTGTGCTGAAGTTTGCGTGATTCAAGTCACTATCGATATTAAGTAATACATTGCTTGCTCAAATTGGGTTGTTTCTTTTGAAACAGCCTATCCTCTACGCCCGGTGACCATAGCGAGTTGGAACCACCCCTTCCCATCCCGAACAGGACCGTGAAACGACTCAACGCCGATGATAGTGCGGATTACCCGTGTGAAAGTAGGTAATTGCCGGGCACCAATGTGTGACGCCCAGACCCCTACGGTCTGGGCGTTTTCACTTGTGGAAGAAGGACTTGCAGATTGACAGCAGTGACCGAACAAGAGAAAATGTACGGTTCTCGGAGAGATGCCCGAGCGGCTAAAGGGGGCAGACTGTAAATCTGTTGGCTTACGCCTACGTTGGTTCGAATCCAACTCTCTCCACCAGATGAATTGGTAGCAAAAGAAGTAAGAGCGGAATAAGTGAAGTATGAGTGGATGTAATTAAGCAGTATTTACTGCGGGTGTAGCTCAATGGTAGAGCTGAAGCCTTCCAAGCTTATGACGAGGGTTCGATTCCCTTCACCCGCTCCAGCTTTTGTAGTTCATGTGCAGTATTGACGCAGTGTGATGTAAGAGCGCTGCCCATGTGGCTCAGTGGTAGAGCACTCCCTTGGTAAGGGAGAGGTCGGCAGTTCGATCCTGCCCATGGGCACCAGTTTTTGTGGTTAATTTTTTAGTGTGACTCAATTTGATTTAAGTAGATTACAAGGCACCCAAAATGGCAAAAGAAAAATTTGAACGGACTAAACCCCATGTGAACGTTGGCACCATTGGTCACGTCGACCACGGTAAGACCACGCTAACCGCGGCAATCACCACCGTGCTCTCCAAGCTCTTTGGTGGCGAAGCAAAAGCCTACGATCAGATCGATGCGGCCCCTGAAGAGAAGGCCCGTGGTATTACGATTAATACCGCCCACGTCGAGTACGAGACCAAGAACCGTCACTACGCGCACGTCGATTGCCCAGGTCACGCCGACTATGTGAAGAACATGATTACTGGTGCTGCCCAGATGGACGGCGCTATTTTGGTGGTCTCGGCAGCCGATGGCCCCATGCCCCAAACCCGTGAGCACATCCTCTTGGCCCGCCAAGTAGGCGTGCCTTACATCATCGTGTTTATGAACAAATGCGATATGGTCGACGACGCTGAACTCTTAGAGCTCGTGGAGATGGAAGTGCGTGAGCTGCTCTCCAAGTATGAGTTCCCAGGCGACGATACCCCCATTGTCAAGGGCTCTGCCAAGCTCGCCTTAGAAGGCGACAAGGGTGAGTTGGGCGAAGGCGCCATCATGAAGCTTGCTGAAGCTTTAGATAGCTATATCCCCAATCCTGAGCGTGCGATTGATGGCGCATTCTTGATGCCAGTCGAAGACGTGTTCTCGATCTCTGGTCGTGGCACGGTGGTGACCGGTCGTGTTGAGCGCGGCATTATTAAAGTCGGTGAAGAGATTGAGATCGTCGGTATTAAGCCCACCCTCAAAACCACCTGCACTGGCGTAGAGATGTTCCGTAAACTGCTCGATCAAGGTCAAGCAGGTGATAACGTCGGTATCCTCTTGCGCGGCACCAAGCGCGAGGAAGTCGAGCGTGGCCAAGTATTAGCTAAGCCCGGCTCGATTACCCCCCACACCCACTTTACTGCTGAGGTTTATGTGTTGTCCAAAGATGAGGGCGGTCGTCACACCCCCTTCTTTAACAACTACCGCCCTCAGTTTTACTTCCGTACCACCGATGTCACCGGCTCAATTGAGTTGCCTAAGGACAAAGAGATGGTGATGCCTGGCGATAACGTCACCATCACCGTAAAGCTTATTGCCCCCATCGCGATGGAAGAGGGCTTGCGCTTTGCAATCCGTGAAGGCGGTCGTACCGTCGGTGCGGGTGTGGTTGCGAAGATTTTGGCTTAAGAAGGAATTAGGGGCGTAGCTCAATTGGCAGAGCGTTGGTCTCCAAAACCAAAGGTTGGGGGTTCGATGCCCTCCGCCCCTGCCAGCATTATTTTGTAAGTGGATTTGTAAATGTCACAACAAACGATAGATAGCTCGGAGCAGAAATCAGGTTGGGTCAGCCTTGTAGCGGTTGCTATTGTGATCGCTGCGCTGGTTCTTTATTACACCCTGATTGACCAAGGTTATTGGGTTCGTCTTGCTGCGTTATTGGGCGGAATTGCTCTCGCGGTTATTTTGATGGCATTTTCAGCCGATGGTAAGCGTTTTATAGCTTATAGCAAAGACTCTTGGCTAGAGGTAAAAAAAGTAGTTTGGCCGACCCGCCAAGAATCAACTCGCATGACTCTCGTTGTATTCGGCTTTGTTCTAATCATGGCGCTTTTTTTATGGTTAATTGATAAATTGGTCGAATGGCTCGTGTTCTCAATCTTTTTAGGCTGGAAGTGAGGCAATATGGTTGATACTGATATGGTTTCCAACCCTCAGGCAACTGGCAATATGCGCTGGTATGTAATCCACGCCTATTCTGGTATGGAAAAGAGTGTAAAGAAGGGGCTCGAAGAGCGCATTGCGCGCTCCGGAATGGCTGAAAAGTTTGGCCGTATATTGGTTCCATCCGAGGAAGTGGTAGAAGTTAAATCAGGTCAAAAGGCTGTTTCTGAGCGTCGTTTTTTCCCCGGTTATGTATTAATTGAGATGGAAATGACCGATGAAACCTGGCATTTGGTCAAAAATACGCCCAAGGTTACCGGTTTCGTGGGCGGTGTTCGCAATCGCCCATCCCCAATTTCGACTGCAGAAGTCAGCAAAATCATGGATCAAATGCAGGCCGGGGTAGATAAGCCTAAGCCTAAGACCCTATTTGAGGTGGGTGAGATGGTTCGTGTCAAAGAAGGCCCATTTACCGATTTCAATGGAAATGTGGAAGAAGTGAACTATGAGAAGTCAAAACTCCGCGTTTCTGTTACAATTTTCGGTCGCGGTACTCCCGTTGAGCTTGAATTCGGCCAAGTGGAGAAGATGTAATTTGTAGAAGTATCAAGTAGTTAGCGAGGAGCGGATCCAGAACACGCCAATTCTGGTGAAGCGTTTACTCAACAGCGGTTAACACAATTGGTTAGCGCGCTTTTTTGGAGCAAGTATGGCAAAGAAAATTATTGGCTTTATCAAGTTGCAGATTCCTGCTGGTAAAGCAAATCCATCCCCACCCGTTGGTCCCGCATTGGGTCAGCGCGGCCTCAATATCATGGAGTTCTGTAAGGCGTTTAATGCTCAAACTCAGAGCATGGAGCCCGGCTTACCAATTCCAGTTGTAATTACTGCTTTTGCGGACAAGAGCTTCTCATTTGTGATGAAGACTCCCCCCGCAACCATTTTGATTAAGAAGGCAGCGAAAATTGAGAAGGGTTCACCCCGGCCTCATACCGATAAGGTTGGCAAGATTACTCGTGCACAAGCAGAAGAGATTGCCAAGTTAAAAATGCCTGACTTAACAGCCGCTGATTTAGATGCTGCTGTTCGCACTGTGGCAGGCAGCGCCCGTTCGATGGGCATTACTGTGGAAGGAGTCTAAACATGCCTAAATTATCAAAGCGCGTGAAAGCGATTCAGTCCAAGGTTGATCGTAATAAATTTTATCCATTAGATGATGCTTTAGCATTGGTGAAAGAGTGTGCAACGGCAAAGTTTGATGAGTCAATCGATGTTGCTGTTCAGCTAGGCATTGATGCAAAGAAATCTGACCAGGTTGTTCGTGGCGCAGTTGTGCTGCCAGCGGGTACCGGTAAGCATGTGCGTGTTGCCGTATTTGCTCAAGGTGAAAAAGCCGAGCAAGCAAAAGCGGCTGGAGCCGAAATCGTAGGCATGGAAGATTTGGCAGAACAGATCAAGGGTGGCAACATCAACTTTGATGTGCTGATTGCATCCCCAGACACGATGAAGATTGTTGGTACCTTAGGACAGGTGTTAGGCCCACGTGGTTTGATGCCCAATCCAAAGGTGGGCACTGTGACCCCTGATGTGGTTACTGCCATTAAGAACGCCAAGGCTGGCCAGGTCCAGTTCCGAGTTGATAAAGCCGGAATTGTGCATGCTTCGATTGGCCGTCGTTCTTTTGAGCCAACCGCACTCAAGACCAATTTGCTAGCCTTGCTTGATGCCTTAAATAAGGCCAAGCCAAGCGCATCAAAGGGGATTTATTTAAGAAAGATCGCACTGAGCAGCACGATGGGTGCTGGTGTGCGTGTCGATCAAGCTTCACTGCAGGCCGCATAAGTCTGTAGTAAACAAACTTTGGGTCGAGTGCCTTGGCACTCGAACATCAAAGACCGTTGGTGAACAAAGTGTCGTTTACGAGTTCTTAATTGTTGCGAGAGCGATAACCAACCTAGATGGCGACCCTGTAAGGATATTTCGGGCACACCCCGTGATAGACAAATCAGACGCTGGTGTGTAACCCCGATTGGAAACAGTCGGAATGAGAAGGAGTTAAACCGTGCCTTTGAATGTAGAAGACAAAAAAGCGATTGTGGCTGATGTCGGCGCTCAATTGGCTGCGGCTCAAACAGTGGTGCTTGCCGAGTATCGCGGGATTCCCGTGGGCGAGTTAACCACCTTGCGTGCGAACGCACGATCCCAAGGTGTTTATCTTCGTGTATTGAAGAACACTTTGGCGCGTCGTGCTGCGCAGGGAACACCGTTTGAGCAACTTGGCGACTCAATGGTTGGACCTTTGATTTATGGAATCTCTGCTGATCCTGTTGCTCCGGCAAAGGTACTGCATCAGTTTTCCAAAGGCCAAGACCAATTGGTCATCAAGGCAGGCTTTTATAACGGCAAAGTACTTGATGTAAACGGTGTTAAAGAACTAGCGACAATTCCGTCACGCGAAGAATTGCTCTCGAAGTTATTGGGAGTGATGAAGGCGCCTGTATCGGCAATGGCTCGTGTTCTTGGTGCTGTGGCAGAGCAAAAAGCAAGTGGAGCGCCGGCTGCGGCCGCTGCACCGGTTGCCGAAGCCACCGCAGAGCCAGCGCCTGAGGTCAGTGCTGCACCCGAGCAAGACAACCCAACTCCTGCTGCTTAATGCGCAGGATTAACCAATACAGTTTAGGAGCTAAAAATGGCAATTACTAAAGAAGAAATTATTGAAGCAGTTGGCAATATGTCCGTAATGGATTTGAATGACTTGGTCAAAGCATTCGAAGAGAAGTTTGGTGTTTCTGCAGCAGCAATGGCTGTAGCAGGACCTGCTGGTGGCGGTGGTGGTGCAGCTGCTGCTGAAGAAAAGACTGAGTTCACTGTAAATCTCCTCGAGGCTGGTGCCAACAAGGTTGGTGTCATTAAGGCGGTTCGTGAGATCACCGGCCTTGGCTTGAAAGAAGCCAAAGATTTGGTCGATGGTGCACCAAAACCAATTAAAGAAGGTGTTGATAAGAAAACAGCGGAAGAGGCTAAGAAAAAGCTCGAAGACGCTGGCGCAAAAGCCGAACTCAAGTAATTTTGAGATTGCCGGAGGGCTCACGGGCTCTCCGCGGTTTGATCCTCAGTGGTCAAACCAGATCTCATATTTACAAATGTAAGTCTGAAATCTGGTTTGCCTTCTGATACGACTGCAGAAGACAAGTTTGGTCGGGCATAACAATTTATATTGTTTTGCTGTCCGCCAGAGGCTGGTAGAGGCCAGCCGCCAAATCTTTGCTCAGTCGCTGCCATCGGAGATGAAATGAACTATAGCTTCACCGAACGCAAGCGCATCCGTAAGAGTTTTGCTAAGCGACCCAATAATCACCAGGTTCCATACCTGCTTACAACCCAGCTCGAGTCCTATGCCAAATTTTTGCAGGCTGATAAACCTGCAACTGCAAGAGCGAACGAAGGACTTCAGTCTGCATTTACGTCAATATTCCCGATCGTATCTAACAATGGATATGCGCGCATGGAATATGTTTCGTATCAATTATCGCCACCACCATTTGACGTCAAAGAGTGTCAACAGCGTGGCTTGACCTATCACTCCGCCTTGCGCGCCAAAGTTCGCTTAATCATTAATGACCGTGAAGCGCCGCACAAGGTAAAAGAGGTTAAAGAGCAAGAAGTCTACATGGGTGAAATCCCTTTGATGACCGATACCGGCTCATTTGTGATCAACGGCACCGAGCGCGTGATCGTTTCTCAGTTGCATCGTTCACCCGGTGTATTTTTTGAACATGACAAAGGCAAAACTCATAGCTCAGGGAAGCTTTTGTTCTCCGCGCGCATTATTCCTTATCGTGGATCGTGGTTGGATTTTGAGTTCGACCCTAAAGATATTTTGTACTTCCGGGTAGACCGTCGGCGTAAGATGCCGGTCACCATTTTGCTCAAAGCGATTGGCTTAAACAATGAGCAAATTTTGGCTAACTTCTTTAATTTTGACCACTTCACACTCTCGCAATCCGGCGCATCGATGGAATTTGTCCCAGAGCGTTTGCGTGGTGAAGTTGCTCGATTTGATATTGTGGACAAGAACGGCGTTGTAGTTGTTCAAAAAGACAAGCGCATCAATGCAAAGCATATTCGTGAGCTTGAGGCTGCTAAAACCAAAATTATTACCGTCCCGGATGATTCTTTAATTGGTCGTGTGGTCGCTAAAAATATTGTCGATCCGGATTCTGGCGAAGTATTAGCAAGCGCGAATGACGAGATTACCGAAGACCTGTTGGCCAAACTTCGTGAAAGCGGCATCAAGCAATTTGAGACCATTTATACCAATGACTTAGATTGCGGTGCTTATATCTCGCAGACCTTGCGCATGGATGAGACAGTTGATCAAACCGCTGCTCGCATTGCCATTTACCGCATGATGCGTCCTGGTGAGCCGCCCACCGAAGATGCTGTTGAGGCTTTGTTCCAACGCTTGTTCTACAGCGAAGACTCTTATGACCTCTCGCGAGTTGGTCGCATGAAGGTCAATAGTCGTTTGGGTCGCAGCGATATGGAAGGCCCCATGGTGCTCTCGAATGAAGACATCATGGATACCATCAAGATTTTGGTTGATCTGCGTAATGGTAAGGGCGAGGTTGACGATATCGATCACCTTGGTAATCGTCGTGTCCGCTGTGTTGGTGAATTGGCAGAAAATCAGTTTCGTGCCGGTTTATCGCGTGTTGAGCGCGCTGTTAAAGAGCGCCTTGGTCAGGCCGAGACCGAGAATTTGATGCCTCATGATTTAATCAACAGCAAACCAATTTCCTCGGCAATTCGTGAATTCTTTGGCTCATCGCAGCTATCGCAATTTATGGATCAAACTAATCCATTGTCTGAGATTACCCATAAGCGCCGTATCTCAGCATTGGGACCGGGTGGATTAACACGTGAGCGTGCCGGCTTTGAGGTACGCGACGTGCATCCAACTCATTATGGCCGTGTTTGCCCAATTGAAACCCCAGAGGGACCAAACATTGGGTTGATTAACTCACTCGCTCTATTTGCTCGATTAAATGAGCATGGTTTTCTTGAGACGCCATACCGTAAGGTAAGCAATGGCAAGGTAACCGATCAAGTGGAATATTTGTCGGCGATTGAAGAAGCGAAGTACACGATTGCTCAGGCGAATGCGACCATCGATAAAAACGGTAAGTTAGCGGATGAATTGGTTTCTGCACGCCAAGCGGGCGAGACCATGATGGTTGGACCAGAGCGTATTGATTACATTGATGTCGCACCAAGCCAAATCGTTTCTGCGGCAGCTTCCCTCGTGCCATTCTTGGAGCATGACGATGCAAACCGCGCATTGATGGGTGCAAACATGCAGCGTCAAGCGGTTCCTTGTTTGCGTCCTGATAAGCCACTGGTTGGAACGGGCCTCGAGCGCATTGTGGCTTTGGACTCAGGCACTGTTGTGATGGCAACGCGTGGTGGTGTGGTTGATTATGTGGATGCAAACCGCATCGTGATTCGCGTGAATGATGATGAGACCGCAGCCGGTGAAGTGGGTGTGGATATTTATAACCTCACTAAATACACTCGCTCGAATCAAAATACCAACATTAATCAACGTCCAATCGTACAAGTGGGCGATCATGTCAAACGTGGTGATGTGGTTGCGGACGGTGCCTCAACCGATTTAGGTGAATTGGCTTTGGGTCAAAATATGACCGTCGCCTTTATGCCTTGGAACGGTTATAACTTCGAAGACTCTATTTTGATTTCTGAGAAGGTTGTGGCGGATGATCGCTATACCTCGATTCATATTGAGGAGCTATCGGTTGTAGCGCGAGATACCAAGCTGGGCTCGGAAGAGATTTCAAGAGATATTTCCAATTTGGCCGAATCGCAATTGGCGCGCCTCGATGAAAGCGGTATTGTCTACATCGGTGCTGAAGTTGAGGCTGGCGACGTATTGGTCGGTAAGGTAACGCCAAAAGGCGAGACCACCTTAACTCCAGAAGAGAAGCTATTACGCGCAATCTTTGGTGAAAAAGCCTCTGACGTTAAAGATACTTCCCTGCGTGTACCATCGGGCATGAGCGGAACTGTTATCGACGTTCAGGTATTTACCCGCGAGGGTATCGAGCGTGATGCACGTGCTCAATCGATTATTGCTGAAGAGCTCCAACGCTATCGTTTAGATCTGAATGATCAGTTGCGTATTGTTGAGGGCGATGCGTTTGATCGTTTGCAAAAATTACTCTTAAACAAAACTGCGAATGGCGGCCCTAAGAAATTGGCCAAAGGTAGCAAGATTACGAAAGAGTATTTGTCGGAATTGGATCGTTATCACTGGTTTGATATTCGTCCAGCTGATGAGGAGGTAGCAACCCAAATCGAAGCCATTAAAGCCTCGATTGAGGCAAAGCGTAAGCAGTTTGATGCAGCGTTTGAGGAAAAGCGGAAGAAGCTGACCCAAGGCGATGAATTGCCTCCAGGCGTTACCAAGATGGTTAAGGTGTATTTGGCGGTTAAGCGCCGCTTGCAGCCTGGCGACAAGATGGCAGGACGTCATGGCAATAAGGGTGTTGTATCCAAGATTGTTCCAGTCGAAGATATGCCATATATGGCCGATGGTCGTTCGGTTGATATCGTGCTGAATCCCTTGGGCGTCCCATCACGGATGAACGTTGGTCAGATTTTGGAAACTCACTTGGGTTGGGCTGCGCAGGGAATTGGTAAGCGCATTGATGCCATGCTCAAAGAGCAAGCCAAGGTAGCCGATCTCAGGAAGTTCTTTAAAACTCTCTATAACGAGACTGGTCGTCAAGAAAACATTGATGAGTTTAGTGATGAGCAGATTCTGGAGCTTGCGAGCAATCTGAAGAATGGCTTGCCATTTGCAACCCCTGTTTTTGATGGGGCTACAGAAAACGAGATTGGCAAGATGCTGGAGTTTGCTTATCCCGATGATCAAGCTAAGAGCTTGCACATGACTCCCTCGCGTCAGCAAATCACCTTGTATGACGGGCGAACTGGTGATGCTTTTGAGCGCCCAGTCACCGTTGGTGTGATGCATGTCTTGAAATTGCACCATTTAGTGGATGACAAGATGCATGCTCGCTCAACTGGTCCGTACTCCTTGGTCACCCAGCAACCTCTGGGCGGAAAAGCCCAGTTTGGTGGACAGCGCTTTGGTGAGATGGAAGTTTGGGCCCTAGAAGCGTATGGCGCCTCCTATGTCTTGCAAGAGATGCTCACTGTGAAGTCTGACGACGTCACTGGCCGAACCAAAGTTTATGAAAACATCGTCAAGGGTGAGCACACGATTGATGCTGGCATGCCCGAATCGTTCAACGTTCTGGTGAAGGAAATCCGATCGTTGGGTATTGACATTGACATGGAGCGTAACTGATATGAAAGCATTGCTCGATCTATTTAAGCAAACCTCTGGCGAGGAGCAATTTGATGCTATCAAAATTGGCTTAGCCTCTCCCGAGAAGATTCGTTCGTGGTCTTTCGGAGAAGTTCGTAAGCCTGAGACGATTAATTACCGTACCTTCAAACCAGAGAGAGACGGCCTTTTTTGTGCCAAGATCTTTGGACCCATTAAAGACTATGAGTGCTTGTGTGGTAAGTACAAGCGTCTCAAATTCCGCGGTGTTATTTGTGAAAAGTGCGGCGTCGAGGTCACACTGGCCAAGGTGCGCCGTGAGCGCATGGGGCATATTGAACTCGCTGCCCCGGTTGCGCATATTTGGTTTTTGAAGTCCTTGCCATCCCGTTTGGGAATGGTATTAGACATGACCTTGCGTGATATTGAGCGCGTTCTGTACTTTGAAGCATATGTCGTTGTTGATCCAGGCTTAACGCCTGAGGGCGCGATGAAGCGCGGTCAAATTATGTCCGAGGATGAGTACAACGCTAAGGTCGAAGAATTTGGCGAGGGCGCCTTTACTGCCATTATGGGGGCCGAAGGTATTCGGGAGCTATTGCGCACCATCAATATTGATCGTGAGGTTGAATCGATTCGTTCAGAGTTGAAGGCAACCGGCAGCGACGCTAAGATTAAAAAGTACGCCAAGCGTCTCAAGGTACTAGAGGCCTTCCAAAGTTCGGGCATCAAGCCTGATTGGATGATCATGGAGGTCTTGCCAGTATTGCCTCCTGAGTTGCGTCCATTGGTGCCATTGGATGGCGGTCGTTTTGCAACCTCCGATTTGAACGATCTGTATCGTCGCGTTATTAATCGTAATAATCGTCTACGCCGCCTTTTGGAGTTGCGCGCCCCCGAGATTATCGTTCGTAACGAAAAACGCATGTTGCAAGAAGCGGTTGACTCCTTATTGGATAACGGTCGTCGCGGTAAGGCAATGACGGGTGCGAATAAGCGTCCGTTGAAGTCGCTTGCTGAGATGATTAAAGGTAAGAGCGGTCGTTTCCGTCAAAACTTATTAGGTAAGCGTGTTGACTACTCCGGTCGTTCGGTGATCGTAGTGGGCCCAACGCTGAAATTGCATCAGTGCGGTCTGCCAAAATTGATGGCATTGGAGTTATTCAAGCCATTTATTTTTAATAAGCTTGAGACACTCGGCATTGCAACCACCATTAAGGCCGCCAAGAAAGAGGTCGAAAGCCAAACCCCAATCGTTTGGGATATTTTGGAAGAGGTCATTCGGGAACATCCGATTCTGTTAAATCGTGCGCCGACCTTGCATCGTCTTGGTATTCAAGCGTTTGAACCGATGTTAATTGAGGGCAAAGCAATTCAGTTGCACCCCCTGGTATGCGCTGCGTTCAATGCTGACTTTGACGGCGACCAAATGGCTGTTCACGTCCCGCTCTCTCTCGAGGCGCAAATGGAAGCCCGCACCTTAATGTTGGCCTCTAACAATGTGCTTTTCCCTGCGAACGGCGAGCCATCCATTGTTCCGTCCCAAGACGTAGTGCTAGGTTTATATTACGCGACGCGCGATAAGATTAACGGTAAGGGCGAAGGCATGGTATTTGCCAATATTCCAGAAGTGATTCGGGCGTATGAGGCTGGAACTGTTGAGCTTGCATCGCGGATTGCGGTACGCGTCACTGAGTATGAAGTAGTGAACAAAAATGCCGAGGGCGATGAGCGCTTTGTTGCCAAGACATCGGTTCAGCATACGTCGGTAGGCCGGGCAATTTTGTCTGAGATTTTGCCAAAAGGTATGGCATTTGCGGAAATTAATAAGCCGCTGAAGAAAAAAGAAATCTCACGGCTGATTAATACTTCCTTCCGGAAGTGCGGCTTGCGTGAAACCGTTATTTTTGCCGACCGTTTGTTGCAGGCAGGTTTCCGTTTGGCAACCAAGGCAGGTATTTCGATTGCGATCGATGACATGCTGATTCCAAGCTCGAAAGACGGAATCATTAACGAAGCTGCCGGCAAAGTGAAAGAGTATGACAAGCAATTTATGTCAGGCTTGGTAACCAATCAAGAGCGTTACAACAACGTGGTTGATATTTGGGGTGCCGCTGGTGATCAGGTTGGCAAGGCGATGATGGACGAGTTGTCGCATGTTGATGTAACTGATCGCAACGGCAAGCCGGTACGCCAGGAGTCCTTCAACTCCATTTACATGATGGCTGATTCTGGAGCGCGTGGTTCAGCAGCACAGATTCGTCAGCTTGCTGGTATGCGAGGCTTGATGGCGAAGCCCGATGGCTCAATCATTGAAACACCGATTACAGCGAACTTCCGTGAAGGCTTGAATGTGTTGCAGTACTTCATTTCCACCCACGGTGCTCGTAAGGGCCTCGCAGATACTGCGTTGAAGACTGCAAACTCTGGCTACTTGACGCGTCGTTTGTGCGATGTGACGCAAGATCTGGTTGTGGTTGAAGAAGATTGTGGCGCAAGTAATGGTGTAACGATGCGTGCCCTAGTGGAAGGTGGCGAAATTATTGAAGCCCTGCGCGATCGCATTTTAGGCCGCGTATGCATTGGCGATATCTTGCATCCAGACACTCAAGAGGTCATTGTTCCCCACGATACCTTGCTCGAAGAAGATCATGTCGATCAAATCGTTGATTTAGGTATTGATGAAGTCAAGGTTCGTACTGTTCTAACCTGTGAGACGCGCTATGGACTATGTGCTAAGTGCTATGGTCGTGATCTAGGTCGTGGCGGTCTCGTTAACGTGGGTGAGGCAGTTGGAGTAATCGCGGCTCAGTCGATTGGTGAGCCCGGTACCCAGTTAACGATGCGTACTTTCCACATTGGTGGAGCCGCATCACGTGCATTGGTTGCAAGTAATGTTGAGGTGAAGTCAAACGGTTCATTGAAGTTCTCCTCCACTATGCGATTTGTAACGAATGCGAAGGGCGAGCCAGTGGTGATATCTCGTTCAGGCGAGGCCTTGGTCTTGGATGACAACGGTCGCGAGCGCGAGCGTCACAAGATTCCGTACGGAGCGACCTTGCTCGTGAAGGAAGGCGCAAGCGTAAAAGCCGGTACCAGTATTGCAACCTGGGATCCTTTAACTCGCCCAATTATTTCTGAGTATGCAGGCATTGCACGCTTTGAGAATGTTGAAGAGGGCGTCACCGTTGCCAAGCAAGTTGATGAAGTCACCGGCTTATCAACCTTGGTGGTGATCGATGGTAAGCGCCGTTCAGCAGCAAGCAAAGGTTTGCGTCCTGTAATCCAGTTACTCGATGAGCAGGGAAATCAAACCAAGATTGCTGGTACTGATCATCCCGTAACGATCGGTCTTCAGGTCGGCGCATTGATCACCGTAAAAGATGGTCAGAAGATCGAAGTTGGTGAGGTGTTGGCGCGTATTCCAATTGAGTCGCAGAAGACTCGCGACATTACCGGTGGCTTGCCACGAGTTGCTGAATTATTTGAAGCCCGTTCACCCAAAGATGCGGCGATTTTGGCCAAGGTAACTGGAACAGTTTCGTTCGGTAAGGAAACCAAAGGTAAGCAGCGTTTGGTGATTACTGATATGGATGGTGAAAGCAGCGAGTTCCTCATTCCAAAAGAGAAGCAGGTTCTGGTTCATGACGGCCAAGTCGTGAACAAGGGCGAGATGATTGTGGAGGGTCCAGCAGATCCACACGATATTTTGCATCTCAAGGGAATCGAAGAGTTAGCGATCTACATCGTTGATGAGGTGCAAGACGTTTATCGACTGCAAGGCGTAAAGATTAATGACAAGCACATTGAAGTAATCGTGCGTCAAATGTTGCGTCGTGTTCAGATCACCAATCCTGGCGACACCAACTTCATTACTGGTGAGCAAGTGGAGCGTTCCAAGCTTTATGACGAAAACGATCGTGTGATTGCTGAAGGCAAGCAACCTGCTCAGTTCGAAAACATTCTGCTCGGAATTACCAAGGCATCCTTGTCAACCGACAGCTTTATTTCAGCGGCATCCTTCCAAGAAACCACTCGTGTATTAACAGAAGCTGCCATTATGGGCAAAGTTGATACCTTGAGAGGCCTCAAGGAAAACGTCATTATTGGGCGTTTGATTCCTGCCGGAACTGGCTTGGCCTATCGCCGTGCTAGAAAAGTACGTGAGCAATTTGAGCGCGATCGTGCTCAGATGATTGCAGCCGAGGAGGCTTTAGCGTTGGAGGCTGGCGCTGTGGCGGAGCAAGTTGAGGCTGCAGCAACGCCTGAAGGTGAGGCCGAGCAAAGTTAGGGGTTGTAATTCAACACATTGACCAGTCTTTCTCCCGGAAGTTGACGGGAAGGGCTGGTCAAGTTAGAATGCTGAGTTCTACTAATTCATAAGAAAATCAATTACTTAAGAAAATAGCAGGTTAATTTTATAAGTTATTGATTTTAAAGATAAAAGTAATAAGCGAGTATAAATTTATGCCAACAATTAATCAGCTGCTGCGAAAGCCGCGCTCACGTCTAGTGGTTAAGAGCAAAAGCCCAGCGTTGCAGAATAGCCCCCAGCGCCGCGGTGTTTGCACCCGTGTTTACACGACGACGCCAAAAAAGCCAAATTCGGCATTGCGTAAAGTGGCAAAGGTGCGCTTAACCAATGGTTTTGAGGTGATCTCATATATCGGCGGTGAAGGCCATAACCTTCAGGAGCACTCGGTTGTGCTGATTCGTGGTGGTCGTGTGAAGGATTTGCCTGGTGTGCGCTATCACATTGTTCGCGGATCTCTTGACTTGCAGGGCGTTAAAGATCGTAAGCAAGCTCGTTCTAAGTATGGCGCAAAGCGTGCTAAGAAAGCGTAATTTGAAGTAGTAGTTTGTAGTAAAGGCCATTTTGGCAAGTAAGTGGTTACTTCGCTTTGTTTGCAAAGTTGTTAGGTAACCAAGGGAATGTTCCCTAACTGAATAGATAGGAGTTGTTATGCCGCGTCGTCGCGAAGTCCCGAAACGGGAAATTCTTCCTGACCCAAAATTTGGGAATGTGGAAGTAGCTAAGTTCATGAACGTCTTAATGCTTGACGGTAAAAAGTCCGTTGCAGAGCGCATCGTCTATGGTGCCTTTGAACACATTGAGAAAAAAGCCAATAAAGAGCCCCTCGAGATTTTCTCGACCGCGATGGGAAATGTAAAACCCATGGTTGAGGTCAAAAGTCGCCGGGTTGGTGGCGCTAACTATCAGGTGCCCGTTGAAGTTCGTCCATCGCGTCGATCTGCCTTGGCAATGCGCTGGCTAAGAGAGGCTGCCAAGAAGCGTGGTGAAAAGTCTATGGCACAGCGTTTGGCAAACGAATTACTAGAAGCCGCTGAAGGTCGTGGCGGCGCAATGAAGAAGCGTGAAGAGGTTCATCGTATGGCTGAAGCCAACAAAGCCTTCTCGCATTTCCGTTTCTAACGCTCTAACCGAAAGAGGAAAAAGTGGCACGTAAAACCCCCATTGAGCGCTATCGAAATATTGGTATCTCTGCACACATCGATGCTGGCAAAACAACCACAACCGAGCGCGTGTTGTTTTATACCGGCGTAAATCACAAAATCGGCGAAGTTCATGATGGCGCTGCCACGATGGACTGGATGGAGCAAGAGCAAGAGCGAGGGATTACCATCACCTCAGCTGCTACCACCGCTTTCTGGAAAGGTATGGCTGGTAATTATCCAGAGCATCGCATCAACATCATTGATACACCAGGACACGTTGACTTCACGATTGAAGTGGAGCGCTCAATGCGTGTATTGGATGGTGCTTGCATGGTTTACTGTGCGGTGGGCGGTGTTCAGCCACAGTCTGAGACCGTTTGGCGCCAAGCAAATAAATACAAAGTGCCACGTTTAGCCTTTGTGAACAAAATGGATCGGACCGGTGCTAACTTCTTTAAGGTCTACGACCAGATGAGATCGCGCCTAAAGGCAAACCCGATTCCAATTCAGGTTCCAATTGGTGCCGAGGAAAACTTCCAGGGCGTGATTGACTTAATCAAGATGAAAGCCATCATTTGGGATGATGCTTCTCAGGGAACTAAGTTTGAGTACGGTGATATCCCTGCTGAATTGAAAGAAATCGCTGAAGAGTGGCGCGAGAAAATGCTTGAGGCTGCGGCTGAGAGCTCTGAGGAAATGATGGACAAGTACCTTGGCGGCGAAACTCTGACAGAGGAAGACATCAAGAAGGCACTCCGTCAACGGACCATCGCTGGTGAAATCGTTCCCATGCTTTGTGGCAGCGCTTTCAAAAATAAAGGCGTCCAAGCAATGTTGGATGCGGTTGTTGATTTCTTGCCCTCACCCGTTGATATTCCTCCGGTCAAAGGCGAAAAAGAAGACGGTAGTGAAACCAGTCGTAAAGCCAGTGATGATGAAAAGTTCTCGGCACTCGCATTTAAGATCATGACCGATCCATTTGTGGGCCAATTGATTTTCTTCCGCGTCTACTCTGGCGTTGTGAATTCTGGTGACACGATTTATAACCCCATCAAGGGCAAAAAAGAGCGTATCGGTCGTCTATTGCAGATGCATGCCAATCAGCGCGAAGAAATTAAAGAAGTTCGTGCTGGCGACATTGCAGCAGCGGTTGGTTTGAAAGAAGCCACCACCGGTGAAACTCTTTGCGACCCAGATAATATTTTGATCTTAGAGCGCATGGTGTTCCCAGAGCCCGTGATCTCTCAGGCCGTTGAGCCAAAAACGAAGGCTGACCAAGAGAAGATGGGCTTAGCGCTCAATCGCCTTGCACAAGAAGATCCATCATTCCGCGTGAAGACCGATGAAGAATCTGGTCAGACGATTATTTCTGGAATGGGCGAGCTACACCTTGAGATTATTGTTGATCGCATGAAGCGCGAGTTCGGCGTTGAGGCAACGGTTGGTAAACCACAAGTTGCTTATCGTGAAACCATTCGTAAAGTTTGCGACGAAATCGAAGGCAAGTTTGTTAAGCAATCTGGTGGCCGTGGTCAATATGGTCATGTGGTATTGAAACTTGAGCCACAAGACCCAGGTAAGGGCTTTGAGTTTGTTGATGCGATCAAGGGTGGAGTTGTTCCTCGTGAATACATTCCTGCGGTTGAAAAGGGTATCGTGGAGACGCTCAATGCCGGAGTCCTTGCTGGCTACCCAGTGGTTGACGTAAAGGCAACCCTGTTCTTTGGTTCCTATCACGATGTTGACTCGAATGAGAATGCATTCAAAATGGCGGCGTCGATGGCATTCAAAGACGGTATGCGTAAAGCAAGCCCAGTTCTGCTTGAGCCAATGATGGCGGTAGAAGTTGAAACGCCAGAAGATTTCATGGGTAATGTGATGGGTGATTTATCTTCTCGTCGCGGCATCATGCAAGGCATGGATGATATCCCTGGTGGTGGCAAGATTGTGCGCGCTGAGGTTCCCCTTGCAGAAATGTTTGGATATTCAACCGGCTTGCGCTCACTAACCCAAGGTCGCGCGACCTACACCATGGAATTTAAGCATTATTCAGAAGCACCGAAGAACGTGGCTGATGCTGTGATTGCAGCAAAAGCAAAGTAAATTTTTGAACATTGATTAGCTAAATAAAAGGCACCCAAAATGGCAAAAGAAAAATTTGAACGGACTAAACCCCATGTGAACGTTGGCACCATTGGTCACGTCGACCACGGTAAGACCACGCTAACCGCGGCAATCACCACCGTGCTCTCCAAGCTCTTTGGTGGCGAAGCAAAAGCCTACGATCAGATCGATGCGGCCCCTGAAGAGAAGGCCCGTGGTATTACGATTAATACCGCCCACGTCGAGTACGAGACCAAGAACCGTCACTACGCGCACGTCGATTGCCCAGGTCACGCCGACTATGTGAAGAACATGATTACTGGTGCTGCCCAGATGGACGGCGCTATTTTGGTGGTCTCGGCAGCCGATGGCCCCATGCCCCAAACCCGTGAGCACATCCTCTTGGCCCGCCAAGTAGGCGTGCCTTACATCATCGTGTTTATGAACAAATGCGATATGGTCGACGACGCTGAACTCTTAGAGCTCGTGGAGATGGAAGTGCGTGAGCTGCTCTCCAAGTATGAGTTCCCAGGCGACGATACCCCCATTGTCAAGGGCTCTGCCAAGCTCGCCTTAGAAGGCGACAAGGGTGAGTTGGGCGAAGGCGCCATCATGAAGCTTGCTGAAGCTTTAGATAGCTATATCCCCAATCCTGAGCGTGCGATTGATGGCGCATTCTTGATGCCAGTCGAAGACGTGTTCTCGATCTCTGGTCGTGGCACGGTGGTGACCGGTCGTGTTGAGCGCGGCATTATTAAAGTCGGTGAAGAGATTGAGATCGTCGGTATTAAGCCCACCCTCAAAACCACCTGCACTGGCGTAGAGATGTTCCGTAAACTGCTCGATCAAGGTCAAGCAGGTGATAACGTCGGTATCCTCTTGCGCGGCACCAAGCGCGAGGAAGTCGAGCGTGGCCAAGTATTAGCTAAGCCCGGCTCGATTACCCCCCACACCCACTTTACTGCTGAGGTTTATGTGTTGTCCAAAGATGAGGGCGGTCGTCACACCCCCTTCTTTAACAACTACCGCCCTCAGTTTTACTTCCGTACCACCGATGTCACCGGCTCAATTGAGTTGCCTAAGGACAAAGAGATGGTGATGCCTGGCGATAACGTCACCATCACCGTAAAGCTTATTGCCCCCATCGCGATGGAAGAGGGCTTGCGCTTTGCAATCCGTGAAGGCGGTCGTACCGTCGGTGCGGGTGTGGTTGCGAAGATTTTGGCTTAATTGTTTTGCACGATTGGGAATATTTGTGCTGCAGATATTCCCTTGTTCTTTAGTTGGATGATTAACGCGGCAGCACCGCACTGCTCTTTGGAATAAATATGCAAAACCAGAAAATTAGAATTCGTTTGAAAGCGTTTGATTATCGATTGATCGATCAATCTGCTGCTGAGATTGTAGATACTGCAAAGCGCACTGGCGCTGTTGTCAAGGGCCCAATTCCTTTGCCAACCCGTATTGAGCGTTTTGATTTGTTGCGCTCGCCCCATGTGAACAAGACTTCACGCGATCAAATGGAGATCCGCACCCATCTACGTTTGATGGACATTGTGGATCCAACTGAGAAAACGGTGGACGCCCTGATGAAGCTGGATTTACCTGCCGGCGTCGATGTTGAAATCAAGTTGCAGTAAGGTAGATTGCGCAAAAGTTTGTTAGTTTTGCCTTTTTAGGCTAGAATTGAAGGCTTTTCGTAGTTTTGAAAAGCCAGGTTTGTAGTACATAAATTGTAAGTGCTTGTTTTATATAAACATTTTTATTTAAAACAGGTTAAATTAAATTTCCGCTGACCAATCGAAGTCAGCATTGGAGTAAGAATATGAGCTTAGGCTTGATCGGCCGTAAGGTCGGCATGACCCGTCTGTTTACGGATGAAGGGGAGGCTATCCCTGTCACCGTGATTGATGTGAGCGATAACCGGGTTGCTCAAGTGAAAACCCAGGCAACGGATGGCTATGATGCTGTTCAGTTAGCTCACGGAACACGCCGCGCTAGCCGCGTAACCAAGGCGATGGCTGGACACTTTGCAAAAGCAGGTGTGATGGCTGGCAATGCCTTAAATGAATTCCATGTTGATGCTGAAAAATTGGCCGAGATGAAGCCTGGTCAAGTCGTTGGCGTTGATGTTTTTGCTGCCGGTCAAAAGGTGGATGTGCAAGGTGTAACGATTGGTAAGGGCTACGCTGGAACAATTAAGCGCTATCACTTTGCGTCTGGTCGTGCGAGTCATGGTAATTCCCGTTCACACAATGTTCCAGGCTCTATTGGTATGGCGCAAGATCCAGGCCGTGTTTTTCCTGGTAAGCGTATGACCGGTCATTTGGGTGATGTAACCCGTACCGTTCAAAATCTGGTGATTGCTCGCATTGATGCGGAGCGCAATCTCATTATGGTCAAGGGCGCTATTCCCGGCGCTCCTGGTGGAAAAGTACTTGTTACTCCAGCTGTTAAAGCTGTAGCTAAGAAATAAGGAGAGGACATGGAACTGAAACTTCTCCAAGACAACGGCCAGCTAGGTGCTGGTGTACAAGCTTCACCCGAAGTATTTGAGCGTGAGTACAACGAAGCACTTGTTCATCAGATCGTGGTTGCGTATCAAGCAAATGCACGTAGTGGTAATCGCGCACAAAAAGATCGTGAGCAAGTAAAGCACAGCACAAAAAAACCATGGCGCCAAAAAGGTACCGGCCGTGCTCGTGCTGGTATGAGCTCTTCGCCATTGTGGCGTGGAGGCGGTCGGATATTCCCGAACTCTCCAGAAGAAAATTTTTCGCACAAGGTCAATAAGAAAATGTATCGCGCTGGTATGCGCTCGATCCTTTCTCAGTTGGCACGCGAAGGTCGTTTAAATGTGGTCGACCAATTTAATTTGGATGCGCCCAAGACCAAGTTGTTGGCTGAGAAAGTCAAGGGTATGGGTCTTGAGTCGGTATTAATTATTTTGGATGAGGTTAGCGAGAATCTTTATCTTGCATCGCGCAATTTGCACAAAGTTGCTGTGGTTGAACCTCAGCATGCAGACCCCTTGTCATTAGTTCAGTTTCAAAAAGTATTGGTGAGCAAAGCAGCGATCGCCAAGATGGAGGAGTTGCTGAAATGAGCCAAACACGTAAAAACGATCATCGTCTCATGCAAATTTTGCTTGGACCCATTGTTTCTGAAAAAGCAACGATGGTAGCCGAAAAGAATGAGCAAGTGATTTTCCAAGTTGCGCGTGACGCAAACAAGCTTGATGTGAAGCAAGCTGTTGAATTGCTTTTCAAAGTTCAAGTCGAGTCTGTGCAAATCGTCAACCAAAAAGGTAAACCAAAGCGCTTTGGCCGATTTGAGGGTCGACGCGATCACGCTAAGAAGGCTTATGTCAATCTGAAGCCTGGCCAAGAAATTAACTTTGAAGCGGAGGCAAATTAATTATGCCGCTCATGAAAACTAAACCGACCTCACCAGGTCGTCGTTCAATGGTCAAGGTGGTTAATCCTGATCTGCATAAAGGCAAACCTTTTGCAGGATTGGTTGAGCCACAGTTCCAAAAAGCTGGTCGTAACAATAATGGTCACATTACGACACGTCACAAGGGAGGTGGCCATAAGCATCACTACCGCGTGGTTGACTTCAAGCGCAACGATAAAGATGGCATTACCGCTAAGGTTGAGCGCCTAGAATACGATCCAAATCGTAGTGCAAATATTGCTCTTCTCGTTTTTGCTGATGGTGAACGTCGCTACATCATTGCTTCTAAGGGAATGACAGTTGGACAGCAAGTGATGAATGGTGCCGAGGCTCCCATCAAAGCAGGAAATAATTTACCGATTCGCAATATTCCAATTGGTAGCACGATCCATTGTGTTGAGATGTTGCCTGGAAAGGGTGCGCAAATCGCTCGCTCTGCTGGTAGCTCAGCAGTATTGTTGGCCCGCGAAGGTGTGTATGGCCAGGTTCGTTTGCGCTCGGGTGAGGTACGTCGTATTTTGATCGATTGTCGTGCCACCATTGGCGAAGTTGGCAATGAAGAGCATAGCTTGCGTCAGATTGGTAAAGCAGGTGCAACCCGTTGGCGTGGTATTCGTCCAACAGTTCGCGGTGTAGCCATGAACCCAATCGACCACCCACATGGTGGTGGCGAAGGACGAACTGGCGAGGGCCGTGTGCCTGTCTCTCCATGGGGAACCCCAACGAAGGGCTATCGTACCCGTCGCAATAAACGTACAACGACCATGATTGTTCAGCGTCGTCAAAAGCGTTAATGGATAAGGAATAGATAAATGACTCGTTCTGCGAAAAAAGGCCCTTTCTGCGATGCCAGCCTTGTGAAAAAGGTTGAGACTGCTCAGGCCAATAAAGATAAGAAGCCAATTAAGACATGGTCACGTCGTTCGACCATTCTTCCTGACTTCATTGGATTAACAATTGCTGTTCACAACGGTAAGCAGCACGTTCCAGTCTATGTTTCTGAAAACATGGTTGGACACAAGCTTGGTGAGTTTGCTTTGACGCGTACGTTCAAGGGACACTCTGCCGACAAGAAAGTAGTGAAGAAGTAAGGGGATGATGATGGAAGTTAAAGCTATTCACCGCGGCGCACGAATTTCTGCACAAAAAACACGTTTAGTGGCAGATCAAATTCGTGGCTTGCCGATTTCTCGTGCTATGAACATTTTGAATTTCAGCCCCAAAAAAGCTGCTTTCATCATGAAGAAGGTGGTTGAATCCGCCATCGCCAATGCCGAACACAATAAAGGTGCCGACATTGATGAGCTCAAAGTGTCCGCTGTGATTGTTGATAAAGCAACATCATTAAAGCGTTTTACTGCTCGGGCCAAGGGCCGCGGTAATCGTATCGAGAAACAAAGTTGTCACATTAGCGTGACCCTGAGTAATTAAGGAAAGACATGGGCCAAAAAATTAATCCAAATGGATTTCGTCTATCGGTAAGCCGTAACTGGACATCCCGTTGGTATGCCAATAGCAATGATTTTGCCAACATGCTCAAAGAGGATGTTGAGGTTCGCAATTATTTGAAGAAGAAGCTGAAGAATGCTTCTGTTAGCAAGGTTTTAATTGAGCGCCCTGCTAAGAACGCACGAATTACCATTTTTAGTTCGCGTCCTGGCGTTGTAATTGGTAAGAAGGGTGAGGACATTGAAGTTCTCCGTAAAGAATTACAAAAGCGGATGGGCGTACCTGTTCATGTCAATATTGAAGAGATTCGCAAGCCCGAAGTGGATGCCCAGTTGATTGCAGACTCAATCACTCAACAGCTTGAAAAGCGCATTATGTTCCGTCGTGCCATGAAGCGTGCAATGCAAAGTGCAATGCGTCTTGGAGCTCAAGGCATCAAGATTATGTCCTCTGGCCGTTTGAACGGTGCTGAAATTGCGCGCCGCGAATGGTATCGCGAGGGTCGCGTTCCACTCCATACTTTGAAGGCGGATATTGATTACGCTACATCTGAGGCGGAAACAACTTATGGAATCATTGGCGTTAAAGTTTGGGTTTATAAGGGCGACACCTTAGGTCGTGGTGCAGACGCCCAATTGACCCAAAATGCGGCACCAGAAGCCCCAGTTGCTGAAGAGAAAAAACCACGTCGTGCACAAGCAAAGACTGTGCGACGTGCAGCCGGCGCTGATGTCTCAGCGAAGCCCGGTGAAGAGAAGCCAGCGGTGAAGCCCACTGTAAAGCGGGTTCGTAAAGCTGCAGCTAGCACAGAAACGAAGAAGGCAGGAGAGTAAGCATGCTGCAACCAAAGCGTCGCAAATATCGTAAAGAACAAAAGGGTCGCAACACCGGTGTTGCAACACGTGGCAGTTCGGTTGCCTTCGGAGACTTTGGATTGAAGGCGGTTGGCCGCGGTCGTTTAACGGCCCGTCAAATTGAATCTGCACGTCGCGCCATGACGCGTCATATTAAGCGTGGCGGACGAATTTGGATTCGTATTTTCCCAGACAAGCCCATTTCTCAAAAGCCTGCTGAAGTTCGTATGGGTAACGGAAAAGGTAACCCAGAATATTATGTAGCCGAGATTCAGCCAGGCAAGGTTTTGTATGAGATGGACGGTGTTGATGAAACTCTTGCAAGAGAGGCATTCCGTCTAGCCGCATCCAAGTTGCCTATTCAAACCACGTTTGTGATTCGTCAAATCGGCGCTTAATCAGGAATCCATCATGAAAAGCAAAGAACTGCAAAGCAAAGATTTAGGTGCTCTTAACCAAGAGCTCTCTGAGTTACTAAAAACCCATTTCAAGCTGCGTATGCAAAAAGCAACTCAGCAACTCCAAAATACCAGTCAATTGGGACAGGTTAAGCGTGATATTGCTCGCGTTAAAACCTTTATCACCCAAAAGACTATTCAGAAATAATTAGGATCGAGATATGACAGAAATCTCCAAACCCTTGCGCCGCACCTTGGTTGGTCGTGTTGTTAGCGACAAAATGCAAAAAACTGTGACTGTTCAAGTTGAGCGCCAAGTGAAGCACCCTGTAATTGGTAAATACGTTGGTAAATCAAAAAAGTATCACGCACATGATGAGACCAATCAATACAAGATGGGCGACACCGTGGAAATTACGGAAGGCAAGCCAATGGCCAAAACAAAGGCCTGGGTGGTGACCCGCTTGGTTGAGGCCTCCAAGGGAATTTAACTTGAAATTTTGACAAGAGATTGTCAAAACAGAGTTTTTTGTAGTAGAATCAAAAGCTTTCCGTAATTAAAAATACTAAATGACGGAAACATAAAGTTTTATTAAGTTGTTGATTGATAAGTAATTTTTATTAAATCCGAGCTATTTTGCAGCAATGCGAAAGGCTCATAGACGGAACCAAGACTGACGCCATTGGCGTACAAGTTGGGGATTAGACAAAATGATTCAGACTGAAAGCAGGTTGCAAGTCGCCGATAACACTGGCGCGAGCGAAGTTTTGTGCATCAAGGTATTGGGCGGCTCAAAGCGCCGTTATGCCAATATTGGTGACGTGATTAAGGTTAGCGTGAAAGCTGCCGCTCCTCGTGGTCGTGTAAAAAAGGGTGATATTTACAACGCCGTGGTTGTTCGTACCGCAAAAGGCGTTCGTCGTCCCGACGGCTCCTTAATTAAATTTGATGAAAACGCTGCTGTTTTGCTAAATGCAAAGCTTGAGCCAATTGGCACCCGTATTTTTGGACCAGTTACACGTGAGCTCCGTACAGAGCGTTTCATGAAGATCGTTTCGCTTGCCCCAGAAGTTATTTAAAGAGGTCACTATGAAAAAGATTCGTAAAGGCGACTCCGTGATTGTTCTTACTGGGCGTGATAAAGGTAAAAAAGGAACGGTCACCGGAATTCTTGAAAACAAATTTGTGGTTGAGGGCGTCAATATTTACAAAAAGAATGTAAAGCCCAATCCTAATGATGGAACTACTGGTGGAACTGTTGATAAGACGATGCCAATCGCTGCTTCTAATATTGCATTGGTTGATGCGAACGGCAAACCATCGCGTGTTGGCATTAAGTTAGTTGATGGCAAAAAAGTGCGTTACTTAAAAACCACTGGCGCGACGCTTAGCGCTTAAGGTTCGGAGAAATTATGAGCACCCGTTTACAAGAACATTACAAAAATACAGTCATTGCAAACTTGATGCAGCAGTTTGGCTATAAGTCTGTGATGGAAGTTCCACGCATTACCAAAATTACCCTTAATATGGGTTTAGGTGAAGCTGTCAGTGATAAAAAAGTGATTGAGCATGCTGTTGGTGATTTAACCAAAGTTGCTGGTCAAAAGCCCGTTGTTACCAAGGCACGCAAAGCGATTGCTGGATTTAAGATTCGTCAAGGCTATCCTATCGGTGCGATGGTAACGCTGCGCGGCACTCGCATGTATGAGTTCTTAGATCGTTTTATTACGGTTTCTTTGCCACGCGTGCGCGATTTCCGTGGAATCTCCGGTAAAGCGTTTGATGGCCGTGGCAACTACAACATTGGCATTAAAGAACAAATTATTTTCCCTGAAATTGAGTACGACAAGATTGATGCATTACGTGGTCTCAATATCAGCATTACGACCACCGCTAAAACCGATGAGGAAGCCAAAGCATTGTTAGCGGCGTTTAAATTTCCATTTCGCAATTAAGAGGCAAACGTGGCAAAACTATCTTTAATTGAGCGTGAGAAAAAACGCGCTAAGTTGGTTGCAAAATTCACGCATAAGCGCGCTGAGCTCAAGTCGATCATTAACGACACAAGCCGCAGTGACGAGGAGCGTTATGAGGCCCGTTTGAAGCTGCAGTCATTGCCGCGCAATGCGAGCCCTATTCGCCAACGTAATCGTTGTTCATTAACCGGTCGTCCACGTGGCACCTTCCGCAAATTTGGTTTGGCGCGCGGCAAGATCCGTGAGATTGCTTTCCGTGGCGAGATCCCCGGTTTAACCAAGGCCAGCTGGTAAGCGGCGAACGAATTTAGGAGAACCCATGAGTATTAGTGATCCAATCGCCGATATGTTGACCAGAATTCGCAACGCGCAAGCGGTGCAGAAAACTTTGGTTACCATGCCGTCGTCAAAATTAAAAGTAGCGATTGCCAAGGTCTTGAAAGACGAAGGCTATATCGATAGTTTTGAAATCACCGGTGAAGCAGCTAAGCCAGTATTGAAGATTGATCTGAAATACTACGCTGGCCGTCCTGTGATTGAACGAATTGAGCGAGTTTCAACCCCTAGCTTGCGTATCTACAAAGGACGCCATGACATTCCTGAGGTCATGAATGGCTTGGGCGTTGCCATTATTTCAACACCGCAAGGTTTGATGACCGATCGCAAAGCGCGCGCATCTGGCGTTGGCGGTGAAGTCATTTGCTACGTGGCTTAAGGAGAGAACAATGTCTCGAGTTGGTAAATCTCCCATTACGGTGCCAAAAGGTGCTGAGATCAGTATTGCAAACGCGTTATTAACCGTGAAAGGCCCATTGGGGACCCTCACACATACCTTACATCCTAGTGTTGGCCTTGAGCATAAAGATGGTGTTATCACGGTTGCCATTAAAGATAATTCCCCAGAAGCTAATGCATTGTCTGGAACGACTCGTGCATTAGTTAACAACATGGTCGTTGGTGTGACCCAGGGATTTGAGCGCAAGCTGAGCCTTGTTGGAGTGGGCTATCGTGCACAGGCACAAGGCAATTCCTTGAAATTGCAATTGGGCTTTTCGCATGAAATCAACTATCCACTACCCACTGGCGTGAAAGCGGAAACCCCTTCGCAAACCGAAATCATTATTAAGGGTGCCAATAAGCAACAAGTTGGTCAAGTTGCTGCGGAAGTTCGTGCCTATCGTTCCCCAGAACCATATAAGGGTAAAGGCGTGCGCTATGTTGACGAAGTGGTTCACCTCAAAGAAACCAAGAAGAAGTAATTAAGTACAGCTGAGATTCGATATGAATAAAAACGAAACAAGACAACGACGTGCGCGTCAAACCCGTATCAAGATTGCTGAGTTATTGGCTCATCGCTTGACAGTGATTCGAAGCAATTGCCACATCTCTGCTCAGATCTATAGCCCATGCGGTAGCAAGGTGGTTGCCGCGGCCTCGACCATGGAAAAGGATTTGCGTACTTCGGTAAAAAATGGCGGCAATAGCCAAGCAGCACAAGCGATTGGCAAATTAATCGCCGAACGTGCAAAAAGGGCTGGCGTTGAGGCCGTCGCATTTGATCGTGCTGGACATCGTTATCACGGCCGTATTAAGGCCCTTGCTGAAGCTGCGCGTGAAGCCGGCTTGAAGTTCTAAGAAACGGTTTAGGAAAAAATTATGGCAAAAATGCAAACCAAAATTCAGTCAGAAGAGCGCGATGACGGTCTACGCGAGAAGATGATTGCTGTTAATCGCGTAACCAAAGTAGTGAAGGGCGGCCGTATTCTTGGCTTTGCTGCCTTGACGGTCGTTGGTGATGGTGATGGACGAATTGGAATGGGCAAAGGTAAATCGAAGGAAGTTCCAGTTGCCGTTCAAAAAGCAATGGACGAAGCACGTCGCAAAATGATTAAGGTCCCTCTTCGTAAGGGCACATTGCAGCATTCTGTGATTGGTCAGCATGGCGCGTCGCGCGTTCTGATTTCTCCTGCAAAAGAAGGTACCGGCGTGATCGCAGGTGGTCCAATGCGCGCGATCTTTGATGTGATGGGCGTAACCAACGTAGTTGCTAAATCGATTGGTTCAACCAATCCTTACAACATGGTACGTGCCACTTTGGACGGTTTGAGCAAGATGAGTACGCCAGCAGAAATTGCTGCAAAGCGCGGAAAGTCGGTTGAAGAAATTTTGGGTTAATCGCCTGTAATCGAAAGTAAAAGATGGCAAATACACAATCAAATTCAAAGGTCAAACTTCAGCTCGTGCGCAGCTTGATCGGTACGCGCGAGAGTCACCGTGCGACGGTTCGTGGTTTGGGCCTTGGTCGCCTCAACTCAGTTTCAGAGTTACAAGATACCCCGGCGGTCCGGGGAATGATTAATAAGGTTTCATACCTTGTGAAAGTGATCGGGTGAAGCAATGCAATTAAATACGATTAAACCCGCTGAAGGTGCTAAGCGCCCACGTCGCCGTGTCGGCCGCGGGATTGGTTCCGGTCTTGGTAAGACCGCTGGTCGTGGTCACAAAGGCCAAAAGTCGCGTTCCGGCGGTTTTCATAAAGTTGGTTTTGAAGGCGGTCAAATGCCCATGTATCGTCGCCTACCCAAGCGCGGCTTTATCTCTTTAACACGTCGTTTTATTGGTCAAGTAACTCTTGCTGATTTAGAGCGCATTGGTTTAGCTGAAGTTGATCTGGTTGCCTTGAAACAGCACGGTCTTGCTGGTGAGCAAACCAATGCTGTCAAAGTCATTAAGACCGGTGAAATCAAGCGCGCAGTTACCTTAAAAGGATTGACTGCAAGTGCTGGTGCAAAAGCTGCCATTGAGGCTGCTGGTGGCAAGGTGCTCGCTGAGGTTTAAAGCAATCTATGGCGCTCGGTTCCTCTAACGTCTCTAGTTTGACACCATCTGGAAACAAGTATGGCGACTTACGTCGCCGCTTGATTTTCTTGGTATTGGCGTTGGTTGTCTTCCGTATTGGCGCTCATATTCCAGTCCCTGGTATTGATCCTGATCAGTTATCAAAACTGTTTAGTGAACAAAAGGACGGTATTTTGGGAATGTTCAATTTGTTTTCAGGCGGTGCTTTGTCTCGCTTCACGGTGTTTGCTTTGGGTATCATGCCCTATATCTCGGCATCGATCATCATGCAGTTGATGACCATTGTGATTCCTTCGCTCGAGGCGATGAAGAAGGAAGGTCAAGCTGGTCAACGCAAGATTACCCAATACACCCGCTATGCAACGGTCTTTTTGGCAACTTTCCAAGCGATTGGAATTTCCGTTGCGCTTGAGTCTCAGCCAGGCCTTGTTGTTGATCCTGGCTTGATGTTTCAGTTCAATACCGTTGTAACGCTTGTTACGGGCACGATGTTTTTAATGTGGCTCGGTGAGCAAATTACTGAACGCGGCTTGGGTAATGGTATTTCCATCATTATTTTTGCCGGGATTGTTTCTGGCCTGCCAAGCGCATTGGCTAGTCTTTTAGAGTTGGTTCGCACTGGCTCCATGAGCATTCTTTCAGCAATTTTTATCGTAGTGATTGTTATTGCAGTTACTTACTTTGTTGTCTTCGTAGAGCGTGGTCAGCGCCGTATTCTGGTGAACTACGCCAAACGTCAGGTGGGTAATAAGATTTACGGCGGTCAGTCTTCTCATCTGCCTTTAAAGCTCAATATGGCTGGTGTGATTCCTCCCATTTTTGCTTCATCGATTATTTTGTTCCCGGCCACTATTGCCGGCTGGTTTACAGCAGGCGAACCAACCAATATGGTGAGTCGTATTGTGAAAGATTTGGCGGCAACTTTAGCTCCTGGGCAGCCGGTTTACATCATTTTGTACGCCACTGCCATTATTTTCTTCTGCTTTTTCTATACCGCTTTGGTTTTTAACAGCCGCGATACGGCCGACAACTTGAAAAAGAGCGGTGCATTTGTTCCAGGTATTCGTCCGGGCGATCAGACGGCGCGCTACATCGACAAAATTCTTGTTCGTTTAACTTTGGCTGGCGCAATTTATATGGTTTTAGTGTGCTTATTGCCCGAGTTTTTGGTTTTGAAATACAACGTTCCTTTCTACTTTGGCGGGACATCGTTGTTAATTATTGTTGTGGTTGCGATGGACTTTATGGCTCAGGTGCAATCATTTGTGATGCAACAGCAGTACGGCTCTCTGATGAAGAAGGCCAACTTTAAGATGGGACCCACTCTCTAAGATGCCTAAAGACGATGTAATTCAGATGGCAGGGGAAATTGTTGAAAACCTCCCCAATGCCATGTTTAGGGTGAAGTTAGAGAATGGGCATGTAGTTTTAGGTCATATTTCTGGGAAGATGCGGATGCATTACATCCGAATCCTGCCAGGAGACAAGGTAACTGTGGAAATGACCCCATACGATTTAACGCGCGCAAGAATTATCTTCCGTGCGAAGTAAGGATTATTAAAGAGGTGAATGATGAAAGTATTGGCATCCGTTAAATGTATTTGCCGCAATTGCAAAATCATCAAGCGTAAGCGCGTGGTGCGTGTGATCTGCTCGTCCGATCCACGTCATAAGCAGCGTCAAGGTTAATTCGGTTAAGTAGAGGAATTTATATGGCACGTATCGCTGGGGTAAATATCCCAAATCATCAACATACTGTGATTGGTTTAACCGCCATTTACGGTATTGGCAAAGCACAAGCTCTTAAGATCTGTGAGAACACGGGTGTTGCAATCGATAAGAAAGTGAAAGATCTTACCGATGCTGAGCTCGAGAAGCTGCGTGATGAAGTGGGTAAGCGCACCACAGAGGGTGATTTGCGTCGTGAAGTCACCATGAACATTAAACGTTTAATGGACTTGGCTTGCTATCGCGGTATTCGTCATCGCAAGGGTTTACCGGTGCGCGGCCAGAGAACGAAGACCAATGCCCGTACCCGTAAAGGCCCCCGTAAGGCCGGCGTTGCACTAAAGAAATAATTAGGAACTGATATGGCAAAAGCACAACAAACCGCCGCAAATGCAAGTGCACAACGCGCTCGTAAGAAGGTTAAAAAGAACGTCGCCGATGGTATCGCACACGTGCATGCATCGTTTAATAACACCATTGTGACCATTACCGACCGTCAAGGAAACGCCTTGTCGTGGGCAACATCAGGCGGTCAAGGATTTAAGGGTTCACGTAAGTCAACGCCATTTGCAGCTCAGGTTGCTGCTGAAGTGGCTGGTAAGGCAGCAATTGAGTGTGGGATTAAGAATTTAGAAGTTCAGATTAAGGGCCCGGGTCCTGGTCGCGAGTCTGCGGTTCGTGCATTGAACTCGTTAGGGATCAAGATTGTTGAGATCCAGGACGTGACTCCGGTTCCTCACAATGGTTGCCGCCCTCCAAAGCGTCGCCGTATCTAATTTTTGCAGTACCAAGCCGCTGGCTTTGCCAGCAATTGTTTAATAAGCCCACCGTTCGTTGGTAGTTACAGCGAACTCACCTCGGTAACCATCGAGGCATAGAAAGGAAGAAATCGTGGCACGTTATTTAGGCCCTAAAGCCAAACTATCTCGTCGGGAAGGTACCGACTTATTTTTAAAGAGCGCACGCCGTGCTTTATCGGACAAGTGCAAACTAGACAGCAAACCAGGACAGCACGGTCGCACCTCAGGTGCTCGTACTTCTGACTTCGGTAATCAGTTGCGTGAAAAGCAAAAGGTGAAGCGGATTTATGGCGTGCTCGAGCGTCAATTCCGTCGCTATTTTGCTGAAGCTGAGCGCCGTAAAGGTAATACTGGTGAGACCTTATTGCAACTGCTTGAGTCCCGTTTAGATAATGTGGTTTATCGCATGGGTTTTGGCTCAACTCGCGCTGAAGCGCGTCAGTTGGTATCGCATGCAGCAATTACGGTAAATGGCCAAGTGGTCAATATTCCGTCCATGCAGGTTCGTCCTGGCGATGTCATTGCAATTCGTGAGAAGGCAAAGAAGCAAACTCGTATTCAAGAAGCACTAAATCTTGCTTCGCAAGTTGGTTCAATTAATTGGGTCAGCGTTGATGCAAGCAAGCTCGAGGGAACGTTTAAACAAGTACCAGATCGCGATGAAATCAGTGGTGATATCAACGAAAGTTTGATCGTCGAATTGTATTCACGCTAATACTGCACCTCTTAAGGAAAAGATATCTATGCAAACAAATTTGCTTAAACCAAAAATCATTTCTGTTGAAGCACTCGGTGCGAATCAGGCTAAGGTTGTGATGGAGCCATTTGAGCGTGGCTATGGCCACACGCTTGGTAATGCATTACGTCGTGTTTTGTTGTCTTCCATGGTTGGCTTTGCTCCAACCGAAGTAGCGATTGCAGGCGTTGTTCACGAGTATTCCACCTTGGATGGCGTTCAGGAAGATGTTGTTAACCTGCTCCTCAACCTAAAGGGCGTTGTCTTTAAATTGCAATCTCGTGATGAGGTGACGATCAATTTGCGTAAAGAAGGTCCTGGCGTTGTTTACGCTAAGGACATTGATCTTCCCCATGATGTTGAAATCATTAATCCAGAGCATGTCATTGCACATTTAGCAGCTGGCGGTAAGCTCGATATGCAGATCAAGGTTGAAAAGGGTCGTGGATACGTACCAGGCAATATGCGTCAGTATCAAGATGAAGCGACTAAGCTAATCGGCCGTATTGTGTTGGATGCATCATTTAGCCCAATTAATCGTGTTAGCTATGCGGTTGAGTCTGCTCGTGTTGAGCAACGTACTGATTTAGATCGTTTAGTGATGACCATTGAAACCAATGGCGTGATCTCTCCTGAAGAGTCGATTCGTCAAGCGGCGAGTATTTTGGTTGACCAGTTGGTCGTGTTTGCCGCCTTAGAGAGCAGCCAAGTGAGCGGTGAGTTGGCTCCAAGTCGCTCAACCATGGTTGATCCGTTGTTGATGAGACCGGTTGATGATTTAGAGTTGACCGTTCGTTCTGCAAACTGCCTAAAGGCTGAGAACATTTACTACATCGGTGATTTGATTCAGCGTACTGAAAATGAATTACTCAAGACGCCTAATTTGGGCCGTAAGTCTTTGAATGAAATCAAGGACGTATTGGCAGCCCGCGGTTTAAGTCTTGGGATGAAGCTCGACAGCTGGCCTCCAGCGACTCTCGGGCAATAATTAGAAAGGAAGCATCATGCGTCATGGTAATGGCTTACGCAAACTAAATCGCACCTCATCGCATCGTTTGGCGATGTTGCGCAATATGTCCAACTCACTGATCGAGCACGAAGTTATTAAGACAACCCTGCCAAAGGCAAAAGAATTGCGGATGGTGGTTGAGCCTTTGATTACTTTGGGTAAGAAAGATAATTTAGCGAACCGCCGTTTGGCATTCAATCGTCTGCGCGATCGTGAAATGGTAAGCAAATTATTTACTGAGCTCGGCCCACGTTATGCAACTCGACCAGGTGGTTATCTCCGTATTCTGAAATTTGGTTTTCGGCACGGTGACAATGCCCCAATGGCACTGGTTGAGTTGGTTGACCGCCCTGAAGTTGAAGAGGCGCCTCAACAAGAACCTGCAGCAGCATAAATTAGCATCGGGTATAGTTAAAGCCAGGCTTCGGTCTGGCTTTTTCATTTAACCCACTGCTTGAGCCATCTTTTGTATGGATTCGATACTGATCGTAACCACGACTTTGCCCACGATGGATGCGGCTAGATTACTAGGTCAGCAATTAATCGATGAGCGTTTTGCAGCCTGTGTACAAATTCAGGAGGGCGTGCAATCGATCTATCGATGGGATGGAAAGGTTTGCAATGACACGGAAGTTCTATTAAGTGCTAAAACAGCAACAACTCAATGGAAAGGCATTGAGGCATTTATTAGGGCCAACCACCCTTATCAGTTGCCAGAGATCATTGCTTTAAAACCAGCTGAATATTCCCAGGCATATGGGCGCTGGGTAAATGAGGAGACAAAGTCATGAAGAGAATTCAGTATGGCTTGGTTCAACTCTTACTGTTTCTACTATCGAGTGTCGCATTCCTTGGTTCAGTAGATGCCAAGGAATTTCTACCTCCCGAAAAGGCATTTATTGTGGAGGCGACATGGATTGCCAATGCCAATGAAATTGCCATTGAGTATCGACCGGTTTCGGGTTATTACATTTACCGGGAGTCTTTAGCCTATCGGCTGTTCATCAATGACAAGCCAAGCGCTCCCAAGAGCATTCAAATTCCTAAAGGGGTTGAAAAGTTTGATGAGACCTTTGGGAAAAAAATGGAGATTTTTCCAAAACCATTCGAAGTTCTTATTGGGTTGCCAGAATCTCCACAAAGCGGTATTCGCCTAGAGATTGATTTGCAGGGTTGTGCTGACGGTGGCATTTGTTATCCACCCATGACCTATCAATACTTCATAGCAGCTCCAGGCGTTCGAGTGGCGCCCATCCCTGAAGGTGATGCAGCGCCAATCCGTACTATCGCCACAAACTCAACACCATTTAGCCTCACGGATTTATGGAGTGGGCGCGATGATGTCATATCAATTAAAAGCTATTTAGAGAATGCCAAACCGTTTTATCTATTGATCGGATTCTTTATTCTTGGGATTGCGCTTGCCTTTACGCCTTGCGTATTACCCATGCTCCCGATTTTGAGCAGTATTGTTTTGGGTCGCCAAGATGGCAGCCCAATTAGCAAGACCCGATCGGCTTATCTTGCTTTGGCCTACATTTTGGGCATGGCCTTGTTATATGCGCTAGCGGGGGTTTTAACAGCGGCATTAGGAAGCGGCGTACAGCGCGCCCTTCAAAGTCCCATTGCCCTCATTTTGTTTGCTCTCCTTTTATTATTTTTGGCTGGCAGCTTATTTGGTTTATACGAGCTAAAGATGCCCCAAGGATGGCAAACCAAAGTCGATCAATTGGCCGGGCGACAAAAGGGCGGAAGTATTGTCGGGGCTTTTAGCCTTGGCGCAATTTCAACGCTGGTTGCAAGCCCTTGTATTACAGCACCCTTAGCCAGTGTTTTAGGGTTTGTGGCACAAACCGGATCGATGGCGCTTGGTGGGGGCTTACTATTTGTGCTGGCCTTAGGGATGGGATTGCCCTTATTGCTCATCGCATTGGGCGCTAGAAGTTTTTTGCCGCAAACGGGCGCTTGGATGATGTGGTTACAGCGCGCTCTTGGGCTAGTGTTGGTTGCTTTAGCTATTTGGATTGTGTGGCCAGCAATTTCCGTCGTAACTGGTAACCAAACTCAAACAAGTACTCGTACTGAAAAACGAATTTCTCCAGATTTGGTATTTCAGGTTGTGCGATCGAGTGAAGAGCTCGAGCGAATTATGCAAAAGGCTAAGGCCGACAATAAACCCGTCATGCTCGATTACTACGCTGATTGGTGTATTTCTTGTAAAGAGATGGAAGCCATTACTTTTACCAATGCAGAGGTTGGAAAGGCGATGAGTCGTTTCGTACTAATACAAGCCGATGTCACCATCAACAATCCACAAACGCAAGCGCTACTGAAGCAATTTGGTTTGTACGGTCCACCTGCAATTTTGTTCTTCAATGGTGCTGGTGAAGAACAAAAATCGTTACGGGTGGTGGGTTTTATGACTCCCAGTCGTTTTCTAGAGCGCCTGCAAGAGTTAGGAGCAAAATAATCTTAGCGCTTGAGATGGCGAGCGGCCTCAAGCGCAAAATAGGTCAAGATACCATCTGCTCCAGCACGTTTAAATCCGAGCAGTGACTCCATCATGACCGCATCATGATCAAGCCAGCCATTTTGGGCAGCAGCTTTGATCATGGCGTATTCGCCGCTGACCTGATAGGCATAGGTTGGGTAACCGAAGGCTTCTTTGATGCGATAGACGATATCGAGGTAGGGCATGCCGGGCTTTACCATCACCAAGTCAGCACCCTCGCTAATATCTAAGCCAACTTCGCGGATGGCTTCATCGCCGTTAGCAGGATCCATTTGGTAGGTCTTTTTATCCGCCTTGCCAAGATTGCTCGCCGATCCAACGGCATCTCGGAAGGGACCATAAAACGACGAGGCGTATTTGGCCGCATAAGCCATGATGCGCGTATGAATTAATCCTTGATTTTCAAGGGCAGAACGAATCGCTCCAATTCGGCCATCCATCATGTCGGATGGGGCAACTATGTCTACACCCGCTTGGGCATGGCAGAGCGCCTGCTTAATGAGGATCGTGACAGTTTCATCATTCAAAATCCGATGCTGTTCATCGAGCACACCATCTTGACCATGACTGGTATAGGGATCAAGCGCAATATCGGTCATGATGCCAAGGGTGGGAAAGCGTTTTTTGAGCTCCATCACTGCGCTTGGAACAAGGCCCTTTGGATTAAATGCTTCAGCACCGTCGTTGCTCTTTAGTGATGCATCGATTACAGGAAAGAGTGCCATTACTGGGATGCCAAGGGCTAGGCATTCTTCAGCCACATGAAACAAGCGATCAAGCGACATGCGCTCAATACCTGGCATCGAGTTGACCGCTTGGGTTTGATTACTTCCAGGTAGTAAGAAAACGGGATAGATTAGATCGTCAACCCTTAGATGATTTTCTTGAACGAGACGACGTGACCAATCATCACGGCGCATCCGACGGGGGCGATAGGCAGGATATTGAGACATGCAAATACTCTCTAATCAGGATAGGGTTAGGCGATGTTGCGCTCTGGAAAAAGCCATTGTTGAATAAGTGTATCGCTTTCCGAAAGACCGACCCGTTTTGTGCTGGAGAACAGTTGAGCTGTAATCTGTGCAGGGGCAAATTGCTTAATTTGTTCTGAGATGGCTTGCAACAGGGCGCGGTTTTCGGAGAAAGTTTGTTTGTCTGACTTACTTAACAAAATGTGGATAGGTTTTTGGGTCACGCTAAACCAGGCAATCATTTGTTCATCAAGTTCGGTTAGTCCCCGTCGCGCATCCACAATTAAGATCAAACCAACCAAATTTTTACGGGTTTGGAGGTAGCGGCTCAAGATCTCGTTCCAGTGGGAGCGCGTTGCCTCCCCAACTGCGGCATAGCCATAGCCTGGCAGGTCGACCAAATACGCCAGTAGCTCATCTTTGGCATAGATCCCAAAATAGTTAATGTGCTGGGTTCGGCCCGGAGTTTTGCTCGCAAAAGCAAGGCGCTTTTGATTGCATAAGATATTGATTGCACTGGATTTTCCGGCATTAGAGCGACCCGCAAAGGCGATCTCAGGAAGCTCACCCTGGGGAAGCGTTTGGAGCTCATTGACCGTGGTAAAAAAGCGGGCTTGGTGCAGTTTAGACATGAATGGAAGCTATTGTAAAATCACATGAATTTCGTTTGAACATTTCAAAGTAGGCTAGGTACCCATAATGCGCTATAGCAGCAAATTCTCCAAATTAAATATCTCTGCCCTGATGGCTGTTTTAGTTGGTGGTTTTATATCGTTCGCTCATGCGGCTGAGCCTGCAAAAGCTGACGCCCCAACAATGACTACTAGTGCACCAACTCCAGCAGTGATCAAGGCAGATGCTGCTGCAGGAGATGCTCTTTATAACAATGGCGACCCTAAGCGTGGAATCGTTTCTTGTGTCGGTTGCCATGGCCCAAATGGAAATAGTGGGGTTGCGTCATGGCCTAAATTGGCTGCCCAGCATACGGCTTACACAGTGAAGCAACTTAAGAATTACAAAGATGGCACCCGGATGAATCCTGTCATGATGGGAATGGTCGCAACTTTGACCGATCAAGATATGCTCAACTTGGCTGCGTATCTCAATAAACAAGAGCTGAAGTTGGGTACTGCGCAAAACAAAGACACCATTGCATTGGGACAACGGATTTATCGTGCAGGTATTGCTGAGAAAGGTATTCCAGCATGCTCAGGCTGCCATAGTCCGAATGGCGCTGGTATTCCTGCTCAGTACCCTCGTTTAAGTGGTCAATGGGCAGATTACTCGATCTCACAATTGATTGCATTTAGAGAGGGTACGCGCAAGAACAGTGTGCAAATGAGCACGATTGCTACCAAGATGTCTGACGCTGAAATGAAAGCCGTCTCGGATTACATGGCTGGGTTGCGTTAATCGAATATTTCGATTAATTAGCTCGGCCCAATCGTTCGTTCATTCGCAAAGAGGCTATTTACAGACTCCCGCTCTCTGACCAAGTAAGCCTGGTCGCCGTCGACCATGACCTCTGCGGGCCGTCCCCGGGTGTTGTAGTTTGAAGCCATTACAAAGCCGTAGGCACCGGCTGACAAAATAGCCAGCACATCGCCTTCTTGAACAGCAAGGGCGCGATCCTTGCCTAACCAATCGCCTGACTCACAAACAGGACCAACTACATCATAAGTGATTGCTTTACCAATTCCACTTTTGATAGGAACGATCGCATGATAGGCATCGTATAGAGCTGGTCGCATTAAATCATTCATGGCGGCGTTCACAATGCAGAAGTTTTTATCTGCACCAGTTTTAAGATATTCAACTTGCGTTAATAGCACTCCCGCATTTCCGACTAAGGAGCGACCCGGTTCCAAAATGACATCCAAGTGCCCAAAGCCACGCTCATCCACACGATTGAGTAGGGTGTTCGTAAACTCGGTGATATCGGGTGGTGCGTCCGAGCCGTAGTCGATCCCAAGGCCACCACCAAGATCGAGATGATGAATGACAATGCCATCACGTTTGAGTTGATCGATGAGATCAAGGACTTTATCAAGAGCATCGAGGTATGGCGATGTGCTAGTAATTTGGGAACCAATATGGCAATCAATGCCAACAATATCAATGTGGGGCAGTAGCGCCGCCTCTCGATACGTTTTTAGAACCTCAAAATAGGCAATCCCAAATTTATTATCTTTGAGACCCGTGGAAATATACGGATGGGTTTGCGCATCTACATCAGGGTTCACGCGCAATGAAACTGGGGCGCGAAGACCCAAACTCTTAGCAATGGAATTAATACGCTGCAGTTCAGGGATGGATTCGACGTTGATGCATTTGACGCCAACCGAGAGGGCAAATTTAATTTCATCAGCGGATTTGCCGACTCCAGCAAAAACCATACTTTTTGGATCGGCTCCAACGTGAAGGGCTCGAGCGAGTTCGCCGCCGCTCACCAGATCAAATCCAGCACCTAATTGTTTGAGCTCATCTAAAACAGCGAGATTACTATTAGCCTTGACGGCGTAATGAATTCTGGCGCGGCGACTGCCGTTTGCACGGATACAGGCAACATCATAGGCGCGGTATGCCGTACAAATTGCATGCTTACTGTAAACATATAGAGGGGTGCCATATTGATTCGCTAAGGCAGATAGCGAAACACCTTCAGCAAACCACTCTCCATGGTGTTCAGTAAAGCCAGTTAATGATGGAATGGAATGCGTCATTACTTTGGCGAGCTCGTATTAGTGGGGGTCGATAAACCTGATTCTTTAGGAGGGTACAGAGTACCTTTGGGCTCCGGTTGGGTGGGCGCTGGTGGAACGGGCGGTGGGTTGGGTAAAAACAAAGGTCCTCTAACCCCACATCCAAGTAGGGACAGCAACGCAACGTAAACTGGAATCTTAACTACAATCAATATCATCTGTTTAATCACCGGAATTTGAATATAGCATGCAGAACACCCCTTCATCCCAGATTGACAAAATTGACGATAAGCAATTTCATCAACTGGCTAGCCATCTATTGCAATCGATTGAACTATCGCTGGAAAATGCCGATGAGCGTTTAGATCTCGACCTTGATATTGCTCGTCAAGGGGGCAATGTGATTAATATTGTTTTTCGGGATCGTAGTGTGGTTGTGGTGAATACCCAGCCACCTCTCCATGAAATTTGGGTGGCCTGTAAAGCCGGAGGATTTCATTACCGTTGGGCCGGAATGATGAACCAGCCACTCTGGCTGGATACAAAAACTGGTAATGAGTTGCTTGCCGATTTATCCCGTTTTGTAAGTGACCAGGCTGGGCAGACAGTTGAGATTAATTTACTTGGTTAGTCGTTAAGACCTGTTCAACAATTGCATCATCAACCGCTTCAATTTTTGCTTTGCCAATTCTCTCAAGGGTGATGTAGCGAATTTCCCCACCCTCGGATTTTTTATCGATGCGCATTAAATCAAAGAAACGGCTGTTTCCAAGTTTGGGTGCGCAATCCGGCAGACCCATTGCCATAACGAGTTTTTTGATACGACTTACTTCCTCGGTTTTTAAATAACCCAGACGAGAAGATAAATCAGCCGCCATCACCATTCCACATCCCACGGCCTCACCATGCAGCCATTCTCCATAGCCTAAGCCAGATTCAATGGCATGGCCAAAAGTATGACCAAAATTTAAGATGGCACGAATCCCAGATTCCTTCTCGTCGGCGGCCACTACTGCCGATTTAATTTCGCAAGAACGCTCGACCGCATGACTCATGGCGCCACTATCGCAATTTAATAGTTCTTGACGGTGCGCTTCAATCCAATTAAAAAATTCAGTGTCTGCAATTGCGCCGTGTTTGATGACCTCCGCCAAGCCAGCTGATAGTTCTCTTGGCGGGAGTGATTTGAGGGTATCAAGGTCAGCAATAACCGCAACCGGCTGATGAAAGGCGCCAATCATATTTTTACCAAGCGGGTGATTAATCCCAGTCTTACCGCCTACCGAAGAATCAACCTGAGCCAATAAAGTCGTGGGTACTTGAACAAATTGAATGCCGCGCATAAAGCTAGCCGCTGCAAACCCCACCATATCACCAATCACGCCACCACCGAGAGCAATTAGTACTGATTTTCGATCAGCGCCATGCGTTAATAAAGCATCAAAGATTTTCTGTAGGGTAACCCAGTCTTTATACGACTCCCCATCGGGCAGGACAATTTCATGAACTGACTTCGCGTCGCCTGAAATGGTTTGGATCAACGTCTTACTATAGAGGGGCCCTACGGTCGTGTTGGTCACCACGAATACCGATTTGCCGGTAATCCAAGGTTTAAAGAGTTCCGGCTTTTTGAGAAGTCCCGAGCCAATGTAAATAGGGTAGCTGCGCTCACCGAGCGATACATTCAGAGTTTTCATGGGGCTAATTCAAGTTGCATGAGTAAAGAGCTTACGAGTTGATTGACGCTTGGTTTACCAGTTTCAATAATAAAGTCCGCGATTTTGCGATACAGTGGATCGCGAATGGCGTATAAGTTTTCTAAGATTGCTTTTGAGTCCCCATGTTGCAACAGGGGGCGACCTTCACCACCTTTAGTACGATGCCAAAGTTCAATTGGGTTGGCATGTAGATAAATGACCGTACCACGTTCAGCTAGTACCTTGCGGTTCTCTGGGAGTAATACTGCACCACCGCCGGTGGCGAGCACAATCGATTGCTCGCGGGTTAGCTCATCAATAATTTGTGCCTCGCGTTTACGAAAACCTGCCTCACCTTCCATCTCAAAAATAGTTGGTATTTTGACCCCGCAGCGCTCTTCAAGTGCGTGGTCAGAGTCAATAAAGCGCCGCTCAAGCTTGCGGGCAATTAATTTCCCCACCGTTGATTTGCCAGCCCCCATCAGCCCAATCAGAAAGATATTGGAATTTTTAATGTCCATTTCATCATTCTATTCGGGTTTATCTAAGATAGTAGGCGTTAAAAAGACGAGAAGTTCTGTTTTATCTCGCAAAGTTGATTGATGTTTGAACAGATGCCCAATCAAGGGAATATCACCTAAAAGCGGGATTTTGATAGTGTCATCACGTTCTGTAGTTTGATAAATACCGCCTAAGATGACGGTACCGCCATTCTCAACACTGACTTCGGAGCTCAGATTCTTGGTATCGATAGCGTAACCTTGTTCGGTCTTCATGCCCACGCTATCTTTATTAATGGCAACCAATAAAGAGACTTTGCCGTCATGATGAATCTTGGGAATCACCTCGAGACGCAAGTTCGCTTTACGGAATTGAATTTTGTTACCTCCATTTGAAGAGGAGGTTTGGTACGGTAGTTCAGTACCTTGTTCAATAGTTGCTTTCACCATATCGGCGGTCATGATGCGGGGATTGGACAATATCTTGCCCTGTCCATCGCTCTCAAGAGCACTTAATTCCACATCGAGAAGACGTGTGGCATTTTTACTAAGAAGGGTCGCCGCGGCAGTCACTGGCTCAAATCCACTAAGGCCGCCAGCCCCAAGTGGTGATCCTAGTGCAAACGAACCCTGAACCCGATCGCCCCCTTCGGGGAGATTCTTTGCTTGCGAGCGCAAGCCAAGCTTGGCGCCAAGATTACGTGCAAAGCGATGGTCAGCTTCAACAATCCGCGCCTCAATCAAAATTTGCCGGGGTGTGCCATGATGCTCGCCCCCAAAGGGGAGTGCTGAGTCATCCCGACGTTGTTTTTGGAAAGCGTTGATTTCTTGATGCGGTGCAATCCAATAGACCCCCTGATTGCGTATGAACCGCAAGCCTCGGCTTGCCAAGATCGTTGATAACGCAGTTTGCCATGGAACATCGACAAGCTGAACATCAATACTTCCTTGAATACTAGGACTTAATACAAAATGCGTATTGCCAAGTTGCCCCAATACATGGAGCAAATCCACTAGTGGCATCTCTTTTGCTGAAATACTAATTGGAGTATTCAGTGCAGCATTACCACTGGCCGCGTGGTATGCAAATGTGTTTTGTGGGCCAAGTAAAAGCCAAATCCAACAGTATCGAAATATCACATGCTTCATGGCGAAATCAGCACCACTTGCTTTCCTCCGGGACCCTGTAAGGTGACCTGGGACTGGTCAAAGTGGGTGATCTGCCAGGAAGGTTTAGCAAACCCATGTTTTGCAAAGAGTCGACTTTGTTGGCCATCGTGAAGCATCACGAAGGCGCCATCCTTATTCTTGCTAATACCCAAATGACGCCATTTCTTTAAATCGACCTCATCGGGATCGGGGATAACTGATCGCTTCGTTTCTTTGACAGAAATGTATCGCTTTGCTTGGATCTCCTCCAGAAACTCCATCATCTGCTCTAGATTTTCGTCAGCCTGGCTATGAAGTTCGTCAATTTGGCTTTGAATTGTCAACAACTCTTTCTTCATAGCTGTTTGGTTTGGTTCACCCTGGCCAAGTTCAGCAATTTCCCGAACCTGGATGGTCAAATAGACTAAAGTCACAAGAATCGCTATAAAACTAATTCCAGCAATGAGCATTCCTGGGTGAAGCGATGCTAGGGGCAATTCTTTGAAGGCGTTAAGGCCTGGCCAGGATTGGCTCATTTGATTGTGCCTTGGTGCCTGGTGCTTGCTTTGTAAATGATCAGCCTGGGTTTCATGCTCCAAAATAGCAGGATCGTTGCCCAGACTTTGCAAGGTTTCGTCAAAATCCTCTCGTTTGATATTGCGATAGACCATGCCCTATTGTGTTGGTGGGCGCTAGTGATTGAAATCAGCAAAACCGGATTGATTGATCGGCCATTCTTGCAAATGCTGTAGGACCATATAATTTGGGGATGGCTAATCCACCGAGCAAAAAACCGCCTTTCCAACGGGGCTCGGGCACTCGTTTTTCTGAGAAGTCAGGTGCCAGCCCACTAATTAAAGCCTTATTGATTTTGATGGTGGTGCTTGGCTTGTTATTTACCATGTTAGTCGCCTACGCATTCATTATTGCGAAGCCAAACTTACCGAACATTTCAGCGCTAGTGGATTACAACCCCAAAGAGCCATTACGGATCTATACCGCCGATAAGGTATTAATAGGTGAGTTTGGAGAGGAACGGCGAAGCGTTGTCCCTCTCAATGAAATCCCTGTCTATTTGAAGTATGCAGTGATCGCGATTGAAGATGATCGTTTCTATAGTCATGGCGGCGTTGATTACTGGGGCGTATTGCGAGCAACTTTAGCCAATTTAAGAGGAAGCCTCTCCCAAGGGGCGTCGACCATCACCATGCAGGTGGCACGTAATTTTTTCTTAAGCAATGAGAAAACCTTCAGTCGCAAGCTTTATGAAGTGCTACTTGCCTGGGAGATCGAGGCCCAATTAACCAAGGACAAGATTCTTGAGATTTACATGAATCAAATTTATTTGGGGCAACGCGCCTATGGATTTGCGAGCGCTTCCAAAATATATTTTGGTAAGGAACTCAAGGATATTAGCATTGCAGAGGCGGCGATGCTAGCAGGCCTCCCAAAGGCACCCTCTGCCTATAACCCGGTTAGTAACTATAAGCGCGCCAAGATTCGTCAAGAATATATTTTGCAGCGCATGCGCGATCTCTCATACATTACGCCAGCCGATTATGAAAAGGCGATGGCTGAGACCATTAAGATTCGAGGCCTAGGAAAAGAATTTGATACTCGCGCTGATTTTGTTGCTGAGATGGCCAGACAACTCCTTTTTTCTCAGTACGGTGACATTATTTATTCGCAAGGTATCAATGTTTACACCACGGTCTTAAAGGCAGACCAAGATGCTGCCTATGCTGCAGTTCGCAAGGGTATTTTTGACTATGATTTGCGACATGCGTATCGCGGCCCAGAGGGGTTTATTGAGTTACCCGAAGACCCTGTAAAGCGCCAGCGAACGATTGATGACGCCTTGCTTGATTACCCGGCGCTTGATGAATTGCAATCCGGGGTTGTATTGGAGGCAAGCCCCAAAGAATTAAAAGTCATGATTGCAACTGGTGAGCAAATCACCATTAAAGGCGATGCATTAAGACTTGCAAGTGCTTCATTATCCGAATCCGCACAGCCCAAGCGACGCATTCGTCCGGGCGCAGTGGTTCGACTGCTCAACGATGACGGGGTTTGGAAGCTGGCTCAATTACCTCAAGTCGAGGCTGCTTTTGTGGCTCTTGACCCTAACGATGGAGCAATCTTGGCCTTGGTTGGTGGATTTGATTTTCGTCGTAATAAATTTAATCACGTAACCCAGGCGTTTCGTCAACCAGGCTCGGCATTTAAACCCTTTGTTTACGCAGCTGCTCTCGAGCGGGGTTTAAGTCCTTCAACCATGGTGAATGACGCACCATTATCGATTGGGGCATTGGAGACTGGCAGTCAAGTGTGGCAACCCAAGAACTACGATGGCAAGTTCGATGGGATGATGCGGTTGCGAGCTGCATTGGCGAAGTCTAAAAATTTAGTATCGGTTCGGGTAATTCGCAAAATAGGCCCTTCGTATACCCAAGAATTTATTCAGCGCTTTGGTTTTGAGCCTGAGAAGCATCCGCCATATCTTACGATGGCCCTTGGCGCAGGTTCAGTCACACCTTTGCAAATGGCGAGTGCTTATAGCGTCTTTGCAAATGGCGGCTATTTCGTGAATCCCTATTTGATTGATAAGGTCACGGATGCAAAAGGTCAAACCTTGTTTGAGGCTAATCCGGTGCGTGTTGGAAAAAATGCGATTCGTGTATTGGATGAGCGAACGACCTTTGTGATGGATAGTATGTTGCAAGAAATTACAAAGACTGGAACCGCAGCGCGTGCCAGGCCTGCTTTAGGTCGTAACGATATCGCTGGAAAAACCGGTACAACGAATGATTCACACGACGCATGGTTTGCTGGTTACAACCCTCGGGTTGCGGCAGTGGCTTGGATTGGTTTTGATAACCCAAGAAGCCTCGGCGACCGTGAGACGGGTGGCGGCTTAGCATTGCCTGTCTGGATTAACTTTATGTCGGTCGCTCTACGAGGCGTCCCCGAGATAAACCGCACCCCTCCACCGGGAGTTTCTGAGTACGACGGCGATTGGATTATTCCTGAGTTCGCTCCCTTGGGCGGCGTTCGCCAAATTAACTAAGTAAAGATGGCCCGTAAAGCACGCTTGGTTATTGTTGGACAAGCGATGCATCTTTTGGTTCGTGGTCACAATCGTCAAATCATATTTAGCCATGATGCGGATTGCCGAATTTATCTTGACTGGTTACGTGATGCTGCTAAAGAGTTTGGATGTGCCGTTCATGCTTATGCCTTGATGCCAAACCATGCACACGTATTAGCCACCCCCCGTTTTGAATATTCCTTATCCAAAACGATGCAATCCTTGGGTCGCCGCTACGCGCAATACATCAATCGACAACAAGGGACTTCGGGCACGATTTGGGAAGGTCGCTTTTGTTCTTCCCTGATTGATCCAATGTATGCCTTACGAGTCCAGCGCTACATTGAACTTAACCCTGTGCGCGCCGGACTGGAATCTCGTGCTGAGGACTGTAAAAACACTAGCTACCAAAGCCATATCGGGGGCAAGGGTGAGACTTGGCTAACCGATCACCCAAGCTTCTGGGGTTTAGGCAACACCCCTTTTGAGAGGCAGCTGGCCTGGGTGGCTTTTGTGAGGGAGGGGGCGCCGCATCATGAGGATCGGGCAATTACTGAGCATTTAATCCGCTCAAGACCCTGGGTAAGCCCTGAATTTATCAAGCAAAATCCTAAGATGAGCCTGAATCAATGGCAGGTCAAGCCGCGTGGAAGACCAAAAAAACTTTAAGTCTGTCCCTATTTAATTTAATTTCTATTCTTCCGCCATTATATAAATGGGACAGAGTCATTAAATTTCTATTGCATCCCTTAGTGGATTCCCCTATATTTACCCTCCCGGCCTCTATTTGAAGCAATCCATGGGGATTGCCGGCCGCATGACCAATTTGGATTAAATATGAATCATCTCGAGTTACGTCCGTCCGCCCAAGGTCTCTACGACCCTCAAAATGAACACGATGCCTGTGGCGTTGGTTTTGTGGCACACATCAAGGGCAAGAAATCCCATGACATCATCACTCAAGGATTAAAGATCCTCGAGAACCTCGATCATCGAGGCGCCGTAGGTGCTGACCCACTGATGGGTGACGGCGCCGGAATACTGATTCAAATTCCTGATGAGCTGTATCGCAGCGAGATGAAAAAGCAGGGGGTCGAGTTGCCACCCGTTGGCGAATATGGCGTTGGCATGATCTTTTTGCCTAAAGAGAACGCGTCACGCTTAGCGTGCGAGCAAGAGTTAGAGCGCACAGTACGTCAAGAAGGACAAATTGTATTGGGTTGGCGCGATGTGCCGATCGATCGTGCGATGCCGATGTCGCCCACCGTGAAAAAAACCGAACCAATCATTCGCCAAATTTTTATCGGGCGTGGTCGCGACATCATGACCACCGACGCACTCGAGCGTAAGCTCTATGTGATTCGTAAAACAGCAAGTCATGCGATTCAAGATTTGCACCTCAAGCACGGCAAAGAATATTTTGTGGCATCAATGTCTGCGAGAACCGTCGTGTATAAAGGCCTCTTATTGGCTAGTCAAGTGGGCGCCTATTATTGCGATCTTAAAGATCCCAAAGCAGTGTCAGCTCTAGCATTGGTGCATCAGCGCTTCTCAACCAATACCTTCCCAGCGTGGGAACTAGCTCACCCATACCGTTTGCTTGCTCACAATGGTGAGATTAATACGGTGAAGGGGAACGTGAACTGGATTAATGCGCGCACGGGCGCGATTAGCTCGCCTGTACTAGGCGATGATTTACAAAAGCTATGGCCATTGATTTATCCAGGCCAATCGGATACCGCCTCCTTTGATAACTGCCTTGAGCTTTTGGTGATGGCTGGTTATCCGCTTGCGCAAGCCATGATGATGATGATTCCAGAGGCATGGGAGCAGCACACCCTCATGGATGAGAACCGCCGCGCCTTTTATGAGTACCACGCTGCCATGATGGAGCCATGGGATGGCCCCGCGGCGATGGCATTTACTGATGGGCGTCAGATTGGCGCCACCTTGGATCGCAACGGCTTACGACCAGCACGCTATTACGTGACCGATGATGATTTGGTCATCATGGCTTCTGAAGCTGGTGTGTTGCCGATTCCAGAAAATAAGATTGTGCAAAAGTGGCGCTTACAGCCTGGCAAGATGTTCATGATCGACATGGATCAAGGCCGCATCATTGATGATGTGGAGTTAAAGAACTCGGTCTCTAAAGCCAAGCCATACAAGAGCTGGATTGATGCGGTGCGCGTGAAGCTCGATGAGTTGGATGTGAGCAAAAAAGACACTCAGGATGATGCGAAACACATTCGCCCCGCAGCAAAATTACTCGATCGTCAGCAAGCATTTGGTTATAGCCAGGAAGATCTCAAATATCTGATGGCACCGATGGCACAGAATGCAGAAGAAGCAATTGGGTCGATGGGCAACGACAGTCCACTTGCGGTTTTATCCGATCGCAGCAAGTCGCTCTACAACTACTTTAAGCAATTGTTTGCTCAAGTTACTAATCCTCCAATCGATCCGATTCGTGAGAATCTGGTGATGTCTTTGGTGTCCTTTGTTGGACCAAAGCCCAACCTATTAGATACCAACAATATCAATCCCCCGATGCGTTTGGAGATCAGTCAGCCGGTCTTGGACTTGGATGACATGACCAAGGTGCGTCATATTGAACATTACACCGGTGGTAAGTTCCGTTCGTATGAATTAGATATTTGTTATCCAGTTGCCTGGGGCAAGGAGGGCATTGAGGCGCGTTTAGCCTCCTTGTGCGCTGAGGCAACCGATGCAGTGCGCAGCGGTTTCAATATTTTAATTGTGAGCGATCGCCAAGTGGATCGCGAGCATATGGCGATTCCTGCACTCTTGGCAACCTCGGCGATTCATCAGCATTTGGTGGAGCGCGGTTTACGAACCAGCACTGGCTTAGTGGTGGAGACTGGTAGTGCCCGCGAGGTTCATCACTTTGCCTTACTTGCAGGGTATGGCGCGGAAGCGATTCATCCCTATTTGGCGATGGAGACCTTGGCTGAGATGGCCAAAGGCCTCTCAGGCGACTTATCGTCTGAGAAAGCGATTAAGAACTTTGTCAAGGCGATTGGTAAGGGCTTGCAAAAGGTGATGTCGAAAATGGGTATTTCGACTTATATGTCCTATACCGGATCGCAAATCTTTGAAGCGATTGGCCTTAATCATGAGCTCATTGATAAGTATTTCAAAGGCACCTCATCAAATGTTGGTGGAATTGGTGTGTTTGAAGTTGCTGAAGAAGCCTTACGGATGCACCACTCTGCGTTTGGTGATGATCCTGTATTGGCTGATATGTTGGATGCGGGTGGAGAGTACGCGTATCGGGTACGTGGTGAAAAGCATATGTGGACACCCGATTCGATTGCAAAATTACAGCATGCGACTCGCACCGGGCCAGAGAAAGGCTATCAAACCTATAAAGAGTATGCCAACCTGATTAATGATCAGAGTAAGCGTTTGATGACTTTGCGAGGATTATTTGAGTTCAAGATTGATCCGAACAAAGCCATTCCCCTTGATGAGGTCGAGCCCGCCAAAGAGATTGTGAAGCGCTTTGCAACCGGTGCGATGTCCTTAGGTTCAATTTCGACCGAGGCCCATGCAACCTTAGCAATCGCGATGAATCGTATTGGCGGTAAATCCAACACGGGTGAGGGCGGCGAAGATCCAAATCGCTATGTCAATGAACTCAAAGGGATTCCGATTAAGAAGGGTGAGACCCTCGCTAGTATTTTGGGCAAGGATGTCGTTGAGGCAGATATTCCATTGCAAGACGGCGACTCATTGCGTTCGAAAATTAAGCAAGTTGCCTCTGGGCGTTTTGGTGTGACCACTGAGTATTTGCGTTCAGCCGATCAGATTCAAATTAAGATGGCCCAAGGCGCAAAGCCAGGCGAGGGCGGTCAATTACCAGGTGGCAAGGTCTCGGACTATATTGGACGTCTGCGATTCTCAGTACCAGGCGTAGGTCTGATCTCGCCACCACCGCATCACGACATTTATTCGATTGAAGATTTGGCGCAACTCATTCATGACTTAAAGAACGTCAATCCACAAGCCGATGTTTCAGTAAAGCTTGTCTCAGAGGTGGGTGTTGGCACGGTGGCAGCAGGCGTGGCCAAAGCAAAGTCGGATCACGTCGTGATTGCTGGTCATGATGGTGGTACAGGCGCATCTCCTTTGTCATCGATTAAGCATGCTGGCACACCGTGGGAGTTAGGTCTTGCAGAGACCCAGCAAACATTGGTACTCAATCAGTTGCGTAGTCGTATTCGTGTACAAGCCGATGGTCAAATGAAAACCGGCCGTGATGTCGTGATTGGTGCATTACTAGGCGCTGATGAATTTGGTTTTGCTACAGCGCCTTTAGTAGTTGAGGGGTGCATCATGATGCGTAAATGCCATCTCAATACTTGTCCAGTAGGTGTTGCGACTCAAGACCCCGAGTTGCGTAAGAAGTTTTCAGGCAAACCCGAGCATGTCGTGAATTTCTTTTTCTTCATTGCTGAAGAAGTGCGCGAGATTATGGCACAGCTCGGAATCCGGACGTTTGATGAGCTGATTGGTCGTGTTGATCTATTGGATACGCGCAAGGGCGTTGATCATTGGAAGGCGCAGGGCTTGGATTTCAGTAAAGTCTTTGCTTTGCCCAATGTTTCACATGACGAGCCTCGTCACCAAACGCTCACTCAAGATCATGGTTTAGGTGCTGCGCTTGACCATACCTTGATCGAAAAGAGTGAGCTAGCCTTAGAGCGTGGCGAGAAGGTCTCTTTCATTGTGCCGATCCGCAACGTCAATCGTACGGTGGGGGCGATGCTCTCTGGTGAGTTAGCAAAACGCTATGGGCATTTGGGTTTGCCTGATGACACGATCCATATTCAGTTAAACGGTACGGCTGGACAAAGTTTTGCAGCATTCTTGGCGCGCGGAATCACCTTAGATCTCGTGGGCGATGCGAACGACTATGTCGGCAAGGGATTGTCGGGCGGGCGCGTTGTGGTGCGTGCGCCCCATGAGTTCCGGGGCGACGCGTCCCAAAACATTATTGTGGGTAACACGGTGTTGTATGGCGCGATTGAAGGCGAGGCATTTTTCAATGGCGTGGCGGGTGAGCGTTTTGCAGTGCGTAACTCCGGATCGATTGCAGTTGTCGAGGGCACCGGTGACCATGGATGCGAGTATATGACTGGCGGCACTGTAGTGGTGCTTGGTAAAACTGGCCGTAATTTTGCTGCAGGCATGAGCGGTGGTGTTGCCTATGTCTTTGATGAAGACGGACTCTTTGAGAAGCGTTGTAATACCACGATGGCAAGCTTGGAGAAAGTGCTGCCATCGTCGGAGCAGATTGCGAATATGCCTAAATCCACATGGCATGCACCAGTCAATGTCAAAGAGGGCGGCGAGCGTCAAACCGATGAGCAAATTCTAAAGACACTGATTGAGCGCCATTTCCGGTACACCGGATCAGAGCGTGCCAAGGCATTGCTAGCTGATTGGGACAAGTCGCGCGCGCGTTTTGTGAAGGTATTGCCTACTGAATATAAGCGGGCTCTCGGTGAATTGTGGGAGCGTGCTCAAGGGCAAGATCAAACCAAGCCTGTGATGGCTTGATCACGTGAATTGATTAATGAAGAATCTTTGGAGTAGGTATGGGTAAAGTCACTGGATTTATGGAATTTGAGCGGGTCGAAGAGACCTATGAAGCGCCGGTCAAACGAATTCATCATTACAAAGAATTTGTAGCTGCGCTATCGGATGCGGATGCAAAAGTGCAAAGTGCACGTTGTATGGATTGTGGGATTCCGTTTTGCAACAACGGCTGCCCCGTGAACAACATCATTCCTGACTTTAATGATTTGGTTTATCACAACGATTGGAAAAATGCGATTGAGGTTTTGCATTCTACGAATAACTTTCCGGAGTTCACCGGCCGTATTTGCCCAGCACCATGTGAGGCAGCGTGCACTCTTGGGATCAACAAGCTACCAGTGGGCATCAAGTCGATTGAGCATGCCATTATTGATAAGGCCTGGGCTAACGATTGGGTAAAACCACAGCCACCTAAAACCAAGACTGGTAAGAAAGTTGCCGTGGTTGGATCTGGTCCCGCAGGAATGGCAGCGGCTCAACAGTTAGCACGAGTTGGTCACGATGTCACCGTTTATGAAAAGAATGATCGGGTCGGTGGTTTACTGCGTTATGGCATTCCCGACTTCAAGATGGAGAAGTGGTTGATTGACCGACGGGTTGAGCAAATGCAAGCCGAAGGTGTTACTTTTGCAACCGGGGTTTTTGTCGGTAAAGAAACGCTAGGCAAAGAAGTAAAGAACTATGCTCAAAAAACGGTAAGCCCGGATGAATTACTCAAGAGCTTTGATGCGGTCATTATCAGTGGCGGCGCTGAGCAACCCCGCGATTTACCAGTCCCCGGTCGTGAGTTAAGTGGAATTCATTTTGCTCTGGAGTTTTTAATTCCACAAAATAAGGAAGTGGCTGGCGATCTCAAAAATGAGATTCGGGCAACAGATAAGCATGTGGTTGTGATCGGTGGTGGTGACACCGGTTCGGATTGCGTAGGCACATCCAATCGGCATGGTGCAAAGCATGTTACGCAGTTTGAGTTATTACCTCAGCCACCTGAAGAAGAGAATAAGCCTTTAGTTTGGCCCTATTGGCCCACTAAACTTCGCACCTCGTCTTCACATGAAGAGGGCTGTGAGCGCGACTGGTCGGTTGCTACTAAGCGGTTTGAAGGCAAAAACGGCAAAGTAGAAAAACTCATTGGGGTGCGTTTAGAGTGGAAAGACGGCAAGATGAGTGAGGTCCCAAATTCAGAGTTTGAAATCAAGGCTGATTTAGTTTTACTCGCCATGGGTTTTGTTTCCCCAGCACAGCAAATCTTAAATGCTTTTGGTGTAGAAAAAGATGCGCGCGGTAATGCAAAGGCTACGACGGATGGTCATCATGCCTATCACACCAATATACCCAAGGTGTTTGCGGCAGGCGATATGCGGCGCGGCCAATCCTTAGTGGTTTGGGCAATCCGGGAGGGTCGCCAATGCGCCCGTGCGGTCGATGAGTATTTAATGGGATCGTCGGTATTGCCCCGATAATCAAGTCATGCCCACTAATCTGACCTTAGGTGCGATTGATTTGCCCGTTGTCTCCATTCGGGGGGTGGATTTTTCATATGCCCCGGGTGAGCGTCAAATTTTGGGTGGGCTTCATATGGAGTTTCGCCGCGGCCAGGTGGTTGCGGTGATGGGTGGTTCGGGTTGCGGTAAGACCACAGTATTGCGATTGATCGGCGGACAGGTGACAGCTCAAACGGGTTCGGTGGAGTTTGAGGGTCGTGAGATTTCTGCGATGAATAGTGATGAGCTGATGCAGGCTCGCCGTCGTATGGGCATGCTATTTCAGTTCGGTGCCTTGTTTACTGATTTGAGTGTGTTTGAGAATGTTGCTTTTCCATTGCGCGAGCACACGAACCTAAGCGAAGAGCTGATTCGTGATTTGGTGCTGATGAAATTAAACGCAGTGGGTTTACGCGGCGCTCGCGATTTAATGCCATCGCAGATTTCAGGGGGGATGGCAAGACGGGTTGCGCTAGCGCGGGCGATTGTTTTGGACCCGCCTCTCATCATGTACGATGAGCCATTTGCGGGACTTGATCCAATTGGTTTAGGGATTACAGCGCGATTAATCCGCAATCTCAATGATGCCTTGGGTGCAACCAGTATTCTGGTGACACACGATGTCGAAGAGACCTTCGAGATTGCAGACTACGTGTACTTTATTGCCAATGGCAAGATTGGGGCGCAAGGTACGCCCGATGAACTCAATCGCTCAACCGATCCCTTTGTTCGCCAGTTTTTAGATGCCTCACCAGAAGGGCCGGTGCCGTTTAATTATCCAGGCCCGGATTTAGCTAGTGATTTTGGATTGCACCGTTAATGAATCTCGAACCAAGCTCTAAGTCAAATCCAATCACGAACACACTGGGCGATCTCGGATTTTTTATTCGTAAGAATATTACTGGCCTTGGGTATGCCGCTCGGATGTTTGTCTTGGTGCTGATGCGTTCTGGCGGGTTGCTTAAACGACCGCGCCTAGTATCGGATCAAATTTTGTTCGTTGGTAATTATTCGTTTGTGATCATTACCGTATCAGGTTTATTTGTTGGTTTTGTATTAGGGTTGCAAGGCTATTACACCTTAACGCGTTATGGTTCCGAGCAGGCTCTGGGATTGTTGGTGGCTTTGTCATTGACACGTGAACTGGGCCCCGTGATTACTGCTTTATTGTTTGCGGGTCGTGCTGGCACTTCGCTCACAGCGGAGATTGGTCTTATGAAAGCCGGAGAGCAGTTATCCGCCATGGAGATGATGGCTGTAGATCCATTACGTCGGGTAATCGCGCCGCGTTTATGGGCCGGGATTATTGCGATGCCAATTTTGGCCACCATCTTTACTGCGGTTGGTGTTTTGGGTGGCTATCTAGTGGGCGTACCCCTGATTGGGGTCGATAGCGGTGCATTTTGGTCCCAAATGCAAGGTGGTGTTGATTTATTTGATGACATTGCCAATGGCTTTATCAAAAGCATTGTCTTTGGGGTGGCCGTGACATTTATTGCCCTTTATCAGGGGTATGAGTCAAGGCCTACTCCGGAGGGAGTGTCGCAAGCGACTACGAGGACTGTGGTTCTCTCGTCTTTAGCAGTGTTGGCATTGGACTTTTTATTGACCGCGATGATGTTCTCCAATTAAAGCGTAGGACAAGATCGGAATAAACTAGGATTCTTATGAAAAAAAGTGCAATTGATATTTGGGTCGGGTTATTCGTAACGATCGGTATGTTAGCCATGCTTTTTCTGGCACTTAAGGTGGGCAATATGAGTGCTGTGTCATTTGCGCCAACGTATACGGTCTCGGCCCGCTTTGACAATATTGGTGGCTTAAAGCCGCGTGCACCGGTAAAAAGTGCTGGCGTTGTGGTCGGCCGTATTGCCACCATTCAGTTTGATGACACGACCTATCAGGCTACAGTGACGATGACGATTGAAAAGGCCTATCAGTTTCCCAAAGATTCGTCGGCAAAGATCTTAACATCAGGATTGTTAGGCGAGCAATACATTGGTCTTGAAGCGGGTGGTGATGAGCAAATGCTCGCCGATGGGGGCAAGATCACCCAAACCCAATCCGCTATTGTTCTAGAAAATCTCATTAGCCAATTTCTATACAACAAGGCAGCGGATACCGGGCAAGATAAAGGCGATACCAAGTCAGGCACCAAATAATCTCATTATTTAAGAACTAAAACCATTGTGATTTTTCTAAAGCGCTTGTGCGTTACTCTTCTGAGCCTTTGCATCATCGGATGTGCGAGTATCCCGGCGGGCAGCGAGCCATCGCCGCACGATCCTTGGGAGTCCTTTAATCGCTCAGTTTTCTCTTTCAATGAAGGATTGGATGAGTATTTGTTAAAGCCAATCACCAAAGGCTATCGATTTATTCTGCCAAAGCCAGCGCAGCAAGGCATTGATAACTTTTTTGGTAACTACCGCGACATCTACACTTCCGTGAATAATTTATTGCAAGGTAATGTCAGTATGGCCTTTAGTGATCTAATGCGGGTGGTCGTTAATACCATTTTTGGATTAGGTGGGTTTATTGATATGGCCACACCGGGTGGCTTAGAAAAACACAAAGCGGATTTTGGGCAGACCTTTGGTGTTTGGGGTGTTCCGCCAGGACCCTATGTGGTCTTGCCGTTTTTTGGGCCAAGCAATGTACGCGATACCTTTGGTACCGCAGTCGATTTAGAAACCGATTATCTTTTCCGTCTCTTGCCGGACGTAGCCTTGCGTAATAGTTTGACGGGATTGCGGATTGTTAATGCCCGTAATAACTACTATGAGGCAGGCGATCTTTTGGAAGGTGCGGCGATTGATAAGTACACCTTTACACGTGATGCCTATATTCAGAGGCGTCAGTATCAAATTGATCAGGCTAAAGAGGGTAAGGAGCCTCCCGCCCCAGTCTATGAGAACCCCTACGAGTAAATGGTTCAAAGAGACTAAAATTGTTTCTTTACCTTTTTGATCGGTTTATCGTGAAAACAGCCTTTCTAACATTTTTTGCCTTTTTGCTTTCAGGCGCGCTTGGGATTGCCAACGCCCAAAATGCACCAGACTCTAATACACCTGATGGTCTTATCAAAATGATCGTGGCTGATGTGATGGCCTCCGTGAAAGCCGACCCTGAAATCCAGAAAGGCAATATTCCTCGCGTCGTGGATTTAGTCGAAAAGAAAATTGTTCCCTACACGGATATGCGCAGAACCACGCAATTGGCCATGGGAAGAAATTGGAGTAAGGCAACCCCAGAGCAGCAAAATCAATTGATTGCCGAGTTCAAGTCTTTATTGATTCGGACTTATTCAGGAGCCTTAAGTCAGTTGCGTGATCAAACGGTTCAATACAAACCCTTTCGTGCAAATCCGAGTGACACCGATGTGATCGTTCGCACCGTGGTGATTGGTAAATCAGATCCCATTCCCTTGGACTATCGCCTTGAGAAAACCAATGATGGCTGGAAAGTTTATGACATTAACATTATGGGGGCTTGGTTAATTGAGGCTTACCGAAATCAATTTACCAATCAAATTAGCCAAAACGGTGTCGAAGGCCTGATCAAGTTTTTGCAAGAGCGCAATGCGATGTTGGCAGGTAAGAAGTAAATATGAGTTTTGCTTTACCTCACCAAGTTAACCAGACGAATGCCGAGAAGATTACAAAGCAGGGTAGTGAGGCATTTACTAAGGATTATCAAGTCGATTGTTCTGCCCTGTCTGACTTTGATTCAAGTGTGCTGGCGGTTTTGCTCGCATGGCGCCGCCAGCTGCAAGAGCGTAATCAATCCTTGGTGGTTTTAAATCCTCCTGCGAAGTTAAAAGTGCTCGCCGGTGTCTACGGAGTGACTGATCTTTTAGGACTTCAATAATTTATGCAGTCCGCAGTTTTAGTCGAGCATTTAAGTAAATCGTATGGTTCATTGCAAGCCCTCAAGGATGTTTCTTTAGATATCAAAGAGGGCGAGTTTTTTGGATTGCTTGGCCCCAACGGCGCTGGTAAGACCACTCTCATTTCTATTTTGGCTGGTTTGTGCCGTCCTGATTCTGGTCGTGCATTCATTATGGGCACGAATGTGCAAACTAATTTTATTGAGGCGCGTCGTTTACTCGGTGTGGTTCCTCAAGAGCTGGTGTTTGATCCTTTTTTTACAGTGCGCGAGACCTTGCGGTTTCAATCGGGTTACTTTGGGATTCGGAACAATGACGATTGGATCGATGAGATCATGACGCATCTCGACTTAACCAGTAAAGCCAACAGTAATATGCGTTCGCTCTCTGGGGGTATGAAGCGGCGCGTTCTGGTCGCGCAAGCCCTGGTTCACCGTCCTCCAGTGATTGTGTTGGATGAGCCAACTGCTGGGGTGGATGTCGAGCTACGTCAGTCCCTCTGGAAATTTATTAGTCGGCTTAATCAAGATGGCCATACCATTTTGCTCACCACGCACTATTTAGAAGAGGCTGAATGTTTATGTGGTCGGATTGCGATGCTCAAGTCTGGTCAAGTGGTGGCATTGGATACTACTCAAAATTTACTCGCACGCTACGGATCCCATAAGGCGCAAGCAGGTCAAGAGGTCGATCTTGAGGATGTATTCATTCAGATCATGGCGGGGGAGTAGTCGCAATGCCAATTCCATTTGAATACGGTAGTGGTTTTCCAACCCTGCTCCGAAAAGAGATTAAGCGTTTTTATAAGGTTGCCTTTCAAACGGTTGCTGCCCCTGTCTTGACCGCCGTGCTGTACCTCATGATTTTTGGGCATGTTTTAGAAGGCCGCTTGGTGGTGTATGACAAGTTAACGTACACCGCGTTTCTCATTCCGGGGTTGGTCATGATGAGCGTGTTACAAAATGCATTTGCCAATACTTCTTCCTCATTAATTCAATCCAAAATTACCGGTAATTTGGTGTTTGTCTTACTGGCACCACTCACGCATCTTGAGTTTTATTCAGCCTATGTGTTAGCTGCAGTATTTCGGGGGGTTGTGGTGGGTCTGGGTGTTTTAATCATTACCCTCTTATTTGATGTGCCGGCTATGCATAACCCTTTTTGGATTATTTTGTTTGCATTCATGGGGGCCGCGATCTTGGGCGGCTTGGGATTGATTGCGGGTATTTGGGCCGATAAGTTTGATCAGTTAGCTGCCTTTCAGAACTTTTTGATCATGCCCGCCACCATGCTCTCAGGTGTGTTTTATTCGATTCATTCCTTACCAGAGATTTGGCAATTCATTTCACACCTGAACCCATTTTTTTACATGATTGATGGCTTTCGCTATGGATTTTTTGGGGTCTCGGATGTCTCCCCTTGGCTAAGCCTTGCGATCGTTAGCACTTTTTTCTTGGTCGTCTCAGGGTTGGCTCTGCGTTTACTACAATCGGGTTATAAATTACGCCATTAATGAAGGATTACGATGTTTCCTACCCCTGAGCAAGTGAAAAGCTATATCAGCGAGAAGCTCCCTTGTACGCATTTAGAGGTCGAGGGTGATGGGCAACATTTTTATGCCACCATCGTGAGCCCCGAGTTTGCAGGCAAGCGCTTGGTGCAGCGCCATCAGTTGGTCTACGCAGCCTTGGGTGATCGAATGAAGGCCGAGATTCATGCGCTCTCGATTAAAGCTTTTACGCCTGATGAGTTTACGGCTCAATAAATTATCTGAGATCAGCGTATGGATAAATTAGTGATGACAGGGGGAGCCCCCCTTAAGGGCGAGATCAATATTGCGGGTGCTAAGAATGCCGCTCTACCCATTTTGTGTGCCAGCTTATTAACGGCTGACCCGGTCGAGCTCTTTAATGTGCCTGATTTGCAAGATGTGCGCACGATGTTAAAGCTCTTGCAACAAATGGGCGTCACTTTAGAGTTTCCGAATCCCAATGATCACAGCCATTTGATTTTGCAAGCCGGAACGATTTCAAGCCCTGAGGCACCCTATGAGTTAGTAAAAACCATGCGGGCATCGATTTTGGTTTTGGGCCCTCTTTTGGCGCGGATGGGACGTGCAACCGTATCGCTACCCGGGGGCTGTGCAATTGGCGCACGACCGGTAGATCAGCACATCAAAGGTTTGAAGGCGATGGGGGCGAGCATCCAAATTCGTAAGGGCTTTATCGTCGCGAAGATTGCAGAGCCCAATACTCGCTTACAGGGTAATGCGATCCTGACCGACATGATTACCGTGACCGGTACTGAAAATCTTTTAATGGCGGCTTGCCTTGCAGAAGGAGCGACAATTTTAGAAAACGCGGCGCGTGAACCCGAGGTCGGTGATTTGGCAGAACTTTTGGTCAAGATGGGTGCAAAGATCAGTGGCATTGGTAGTGATCGCCTCGTGATCGAGGGGGTTCCCGCCTTACACGGAGCAAGTCATCATGTGATTGCAGATCGTATTGAGACCGGCACCTTCTTATGTGCAGTAGCAGCCACCGGTGGTGAGATTGTTCTGAAGAACTGCCGACCAGATACCTTAGATGCTGTCTTAGTAAAGCTTAAAGAGGCGGGTCTCAAAATGAAAAAGGGTGCCGATTGGATTTCTGCATCGATGAATGGTCGTCCAAAGCCAGTGACCTTTCGGACCTCCGAGTACCCGGCTTTTCCAACCGATATGCAAGCGCAGTTTATGGCGCTCAATGCCATTGCCGGGGGTAGCTCACGCATCACCGAGACCATTTTTGAGAACCGTTTTATGCATGTGCAAGAGCTCAATCGCTTAGGGGCCGATATTTCAATCGAGGGCAATACCGCGATTGTGGAGGGTGTTGATAAGCTCTCGGGTGCAACGGTGATGGCGACCGATTTGCGTGCCTCCGCAAGCCTTGTGATTGCTGGCTTAGCGGCTCAAGGTGAGACCCAAGTGGATCGGATTTATCACCTTGATCGTGGTTACGATCGTATGGAGCAGAAATTGACCCAACTTGGCGCAAACATCCGCCGCATGAAATAATGGGTCATTATGTTGACTTTAGCTTTGTCCAAAGGACGCATCTTTGAAGAAACCGCCCCTGTTTTAGCAAAGGTGGGTATTCGTCCGCTTGAAGATCCTGAGCAATCCCGTAAGTTAATTATTCCGACCTCTAATCCAGAGCTGCAAATCATCATTGTCCGTGCATCGGACGTACCCACCTATGTGCAATTTGGTGCAGCGGATTTTGGCGTTGCGGGTCAAGACGTTCTGTTAGAAAAAGGCAGCGACGGTTTATACATCCCGATTGATTTAGGAATCGCGCGTTGTCGGATGGCAGTGGCTGTCAAAAATGGCTTTGATTATGCAGCGGCGGTACGCCAGGGATCGCGTTTGCGGGTGGCCACCAAGTATGTCAACTGCGCCCGTGAGCACTTTGCTAATAAGGGCGTGCATATCGATACGATTCATTTATATGGATCGATGGAGTTAGCTCCCTTAGTGGGCTTAGCCGATGCGATTGTGGATTTGGTATCCACCGGCAACACCTTGCGTGCCAATAACCTAGTCGAGGTCGAGTCCATTACCGATATCAGTGCACGCTTAATCGTGAATCAAGCATCATTTAAGCGTAAGCGCGCTCAATTGCAAAAGATCCTGAGTATTTGGCAGCCATGAGTGTCAAGATTCGACGCCTGACCAGCCGTGATGATGGCTTTGAAAAGACCTTGCTGTCTAGCTTGTCCATTCCATCAGCCGACGATCAAGCCATTGATCAGATTGTGCTTGGGATTTTGGAGCGCATTGAGCGCGAGGGCGATGCGGCACTGTTGCAATATACCCAGCAGTTTGATCGCTTAGCAGTTAATCAGGTTGGTGATCTTGAGATTACCTCTGCTGATTTGGCTGCGGCTTATCAATCTCTAGCGCAAGAGCAAGCAAGCGCATTACGAGCAGCGGCCGAGCGAGTACACGCCTATCACGAGCGCCAGAAGATAGAAACTGGTTGCCACTCCTGGGAGTACACCGAGAGCAATGGTACGCGCTTAGGTCAAAAAATTACACCCTTGGATCGTGTTGGTATTTATGTGCCTGGCGGTAAGGCGGCTTATCCATCTTCTGTGCTGATGAATGCCATTCCTGCCAAGGTTGCTGGGGTTGGTGAGATTGTGATGGTGGTGCCTACGCCCGATGGTGCGCGCAATCCCTTGGTACTAGCAGCCGCTCATCTGGCAGGAGCAGATCGGGTCTTTACGATTGGTGGAGCACAGGCGGTTGGCGCATTAGCGTATGGAACCCAAACGGTGCCGGCGGTCGATAAGATCGTAGGTCCCGGTAATGCCTATGTAGCAGCCGCCAAGCGTCGAGTATTTGGTCGAGTGGGGATCGATATGATTGCAGGCCCCTCCGAGATCTTGGTATTGTGCGATGGTTCTACCGATCCAGACTGGATTGCGATGGATTTGTTTTCGCAGGCCGAGCACGATGAGCTCGCCCAATCGATTTTGCTCTGTCCTGACGAAGAGTTCATTGATCGAGTTGATGCGAGTATTCAGAAGCTATTGCCGCAAATGCCTAGAGAGAAAGTAATCCGCGCATCCCTACAAAATCGAGCACTATTGATTGAGGTTGACGATATGGCGCAGGCTTGCCAGATTGCTAATTTGATTGCGGCTGAGCACCTAGAGATCTGTGCAAATAATGCCGATCAATGGGCAGCGCAGATTCGGCATGCAGGCGCTATTTTTATGGGCTCTTACACCAGTGAGTCATTGGGTGATTATTGTGCTGGACCTAATCACGTTTTACCTACTGCACGGACGGCGCGGTTTTCTTCACCCTTGGGTGTTTATGACTTTATTAAGCGCTCGAGCCTCATTGAGGTGAGTGAGGCGGGCGCACAAACTTTAGGCCCCATCGCCAGTACCTTAGCGCATGGCGAGGGTTTGCAGGCGCATGCGCGTGCAGCCGAGATGCGGCTCACGAAAAAATAATTAGCGTAGTATTAAAAGTATTACGAGACGATGTCGCGTAGGGCATCGATGAGAATATTCATTTGCTCATTCGTGCCAATCGTAATGCGAAGGTAGTTCTTAATCCGTGGTGTTTTAAAGTGGCGCACGATGATGCCGCGCTCACGTAAAGCTAAATACAATTTTTCGCCATCGTGCTTTGGGTGCTGGGTAAAGACAAAGTTAGCGCTTGAGGGAAGGGTATCAAAGCCCAGAGTCTTTAAGCTTTCGATACAGGCGGCTCGAGTCTTCATCACCTCTTGAGTGATTGCATCAAGATGCGCCTGATCTTCAATCGCGGCAATCGCACCGGCTTGCGCTAATTGACCTAAGGGGTAGGAGTTAAAACTATTCTTCACGCGTTCTAGTCCCGTAATTAAGTCGGGGTGACCTAAAGCGTAACCAACTCGCAGTCCTGCCAAGGCCCTCGATTTTGAGAGCGTGTGGGTGATCAGAAGATTGGGATAGTGTTTGTGTAAGAGTGGTATACACGATTCGGTGCCGTAATCCACATAGGCCTCATCAATCACCACCACGCTTTGGGTATTGATTTTTAGAAACCCTTCAATTGCTGCGCGCGGTAGAGCGCGACCGGTGGGCGCATTTGGGTTCGGAAAGATGACCCCACCATTACAACCTAACTGATTTGTTTTCTGAATGTAGTCATCCAAGTGAATGGCAAATTGACTATCGAGCGCAATCGTTTGGTAGTCAATCCCAAACAGTTGGCAATAGACGGGGTAAAAGCTGTAGGTGATATCGGGAAAGAGAAGGGGCTTTGGGTGTTTGAGAAGTCCCAAGAACACATGGGCGAGTACTTCATCCGAGCCATTGCCCACAAATACCTGATTGGGTTCTAGCCCATAGTGCTTGGCGACCGCTTCTTTGAGAGCCTTGGCATCCGGATCGGGATAAAGCCGCAAGCCCTCGTGATTACTTGCAGCAATTGCTGCTAAGGCTTTGGGCGAGGGCCCATAGGGGCTCTCATTGGTATTGAGTTTGACAAGTTTCTGGTGTTTGGGCTGCTCCCCAGGAACGTAAGGGCTTAAGTTCTGCAGATCGGGGTTCCAAAAGAGGCTCATCGCAATGGGGTCCAAAGAGTAACAATGAAAAACTGGTGAAGTGATTGATTTTGAATGACAAATGATATTATGAACGCTTAAGACTTATTATTTTTATTCACACACCATGCGCCAAGCAGATGTCAGTCGTAATACCTCAGAGACAAAGATCCAAATTACGTTGAACTTGGATGGTACCGGCAAAGCGGATTTGAACTCCGGGGTGCCGTTTTTAGATCATATGCTCGATCAAATTGCCCGTCACGGCATGATCGATCTCAAGGTGCATGCCCAGGGTGATACTCATATTGACGATCACCACACCGTGGAGGATGTCGGTATTACTTTGGGCCAAGCGATTGCGAAAGCGGTTGGCGATAAAGCGGGTATTACACGTTATGGCCACTCCTATGTACCGCTCGATGAGACCTTGTCGCGCGTTGTGATAGATTTCTCCGGTCGGCCAGGCTTGGAGTTCAACGTACCCTTTACCCGTGCGCGGGTGGGTGACTTTGATGTGGATTTGAGCATCGAGTTCTTCCGTGGTTTTGTAAACCACGCCGGCGTAACCTTGCACATCGATAACATTCGCGGTGTGAATGCGCATCACCAGATTGAGACCGTATTTAAGGCTTTTGGGCGTGCACTGCGTATGGCCTTGAGTATCGATCCACGTTCACCCCATGCGGTGCCATCCACTAAGGGAAGTTTGTAAGACACACTTCTTTTACCAACAGATTATTGAGATCGCGATGCACATCGCTATTGTTGATTATGGAATGGGTAATTTGCGCTCAGTCTCGCAGGCTCTGCAGCATGTGGCTCCAGAGTGCAAGATTGCGATTGCGAGCGATCCTGCCGAAATCTTGCGTTCAGACCGTGTGGTTTTGCCTGGACAGGGCGCCATGCCCGATTGCATGAAGCAACTCCGTTCTTCAGGTCTCATGGATGCAGTGATGCAGTCGGTGCGTGAGAAGCCACTTTTTGGTATCTGTGTGGGCGAGCAAATGCTTTTTGAAGAGAGCGAAGAGCGCAAACCAGGAGTAACGACCAATACGGCGTGCCTTGCCTTAATGCCAGGGAAGGTAAAACGCTTTCATTTGTCTGGCACGCAAGAAGATGGTTCGGAGTTTAAGATCCCGCATATGGGATGGAATCAGGTTCGCCAAGACCGTGATCACCCGATGTGGCATGGTATCCCTGATATGACGAGTTTTTACTTCGTGCACAGTTATTATGTCGAGGTGGCTAACCCAGAAGATACTGTAGGATCAACGAATTACGGCGGGTGGTTTACATCGGCCGTGGCTCGCGATACTATTTTTGCTACGCAGTTCCATCCCGAGAAAAGTGCTCAATACGGACTTAAGCTCTATCAAAACTTTGTCGCCTGGCGACCCTGATTGATTTCAACAAGATGATCTTATGTTGTTAATACCTGCCATTGATATTAAAGACGGACACTGTGTGCGTCTTGAGCAAGGTGATATGAACCGTAGCACCGTGTTCTCCGAAGATCCTGCGGCGATGGCCAAGCATTGGTTGAGTAAAGGCGCGCGCCGTTTGCATTTGGTTGACCTCAACGGCGCCTTCGCGGGCAAGCCCAAGAATGAGGCTGCAATCAAATCGATTCTGAAAGCAGTGGGCGATGACATTCCCGTGCAATTAGGTGGCGGTATCCGCGATCTAGAAACGATTGAGCGCTTACTCGATGATGGCATTAGCACCATCATCATAGGTACCGCTGCGGTGAAGAACCCCGGATTTTTACAAGATGCGTGTACTGCATTTGCCGGCCACATCATGGTGGGCTTAGATGCTAAAGATGGTAAGGTCGCCACCGACGGTTGGAGTAAGTTAACCGGTCATGAAGTGATCGATCTTGCAAAGAAGTTTGAGGACTACGGCGCTGAGGCTATTATCTACACCGATATCGGGCGTGACGGCATGCTCAAGGGTATCAATCTAGAGGCAACGGTGAAGCTTGCGCAATCGGTGCGTATTCCGGTGATTGCAAGCGGCGGTCTCTCGAGCAAGAAAGATATTGAGGCGCTCTGTGCAGTTGAAGACGAGGGCGTCATGGGCGTGATCGCAGGGCGTTCCATTTACACCGGCGATATTGATCTCACTGAGGCACAACAGTACGCTGACCAACTCAGCAAAGCCAAGTAGGCAAACGATGCTGACCAAACGTATTATTCCTTGCCTCGATGTCACTGCAGGCAGGGTTGTTAAAGGAATTAATTTTGTTGGCTTGCAAGACGCTGGAGATCCGGTGGAGGTTGCAGAGCGTTATAACGAGCAAGGTGCTGATGAACTCACATTTCTAGATATCACTGCAACATCGGATGGCCGTGATCTGATTTTGCCCATCATTGAAGCGGTGGCATCGAAGGTATTTATTCCTTTGACGGTGGGCGGTGGAGTGCGCGCCACTCAGGACGTGCGTCGCTTACTGAATGCTGGCGCTGATAAGGTGAGCATGAACTCCTCAGCAGTTGCCAATCCAGATTTGGTCTCGGATGCGTCCGCGCATTATGGCTCGCAATGCATCGTGGTAGCGATTGATGCCAAGCAAACCGCCCCCAAGCGTTGGGAGGTATTCACGCATGGTGGGCGTAAAGGCACGGGTATCGATGCCATCGAGTGGGCCAAGGAAGTTGCAAAGCGCGGCGCCGGTGAGATCTTGCTCACCAGCATGGATCGCGATGGCACCAAGGATGGGTTTGATCTGGAACTCACCGCTGCGGTAAGTAAAGCAGTACCTGTGCCTGTGATTGCGTCTGGTGGAGTGGGCGGCTTGCAAGATCTAGTCGATGGCATCCAAATTGGGAGAGCCGATGCGGTGCTGGCAGCAAGTATCTTTCATTACGGACAGCACAGCGTGCAAGAGGCTAAGCACTATATGGCAGAGCAAGGAATTGCGATTAGACTCTAATCATTATGACCAAGGCTAAATTTACAAAGATATCGGGTTTGCAAGCTGGTCCATGGCTTGATCGCATTGCTTGGAACGAGCAAGGTTTGGTGCCCGTGATTGCTCAAGAGGCTTCATCGGGTGATGTATTGATGATGGCTTGGATGAATCAAGCGTCTCTACTGCAAACCTTGCAAAAGGGTGAGGCGGTCTACTGGTCACGCTCACGAAACAAGCTGTGGCATAAAGGTGAAGAGTCGGGTCATACGCAAACCGTGCGAGAGATTCGGTTGGATTGCGATGGCGATACGCTTTTACTGATCGTGGATCAAAAAGACGGAATTGCTTGCCATACGGGCAGACACAGTTGCTTTTTTAACGAGTGGGACTCGGTAGCGAGCAATTGGGTCGATACAATGAAACCATGAGTAGCCCGAGTCAATTCAACCAAAACCTCAACCTCGATTCCATCTTGGCGCATCTGGCCGATGTGGTCGATAGCCGTCGTGCTGATTTAGCGAGTGGCAAGATCGATGCCGGAAGTTCATACATCGCTCAGTTATTTACTAAGGGTGACGATGCGATTCTGAAGAAGATTGGGGAAGAGGCGACCGAGACCGTGATGGCGGCCAAGGATTCTCGCCAGAATCAGCTTGATCCCAAATACCAACAGTTATTGGTGGGCGAGATGGCTGACTTATGGTTTCACTGCCTGGTGGCGCTCTCAAAGTTCAATTTGCGTCCCGAAGATGTACTAGCCGAACTCAAGCGTCGCGAGGGCACTTCGGGTATTACCGAGAAGGCCAGTCGTAAAACGTAGTGCTTACCCCCAATTTGCCCGTTTTTGGGCTTAATTCAGGTAAGATGCCTGCCTATGAAACACCCAAGCTATGACCCAAACTGCATTTTTTGCAAGATTGTTGCAGGGGAAATTCCTTGCCAAAAGGTCTACGAGGATGATGAAATCCTGGCGTTTAAGGACATTAATCCGGCTGCCCCAGTCCATTTATTGCTGATTCCCAAGAAACACATACCAATGTTGGAGTCAGCGACTGCCCACGATGCGCCATTGCTGGGTAGAATGTTGGAATTAGCCCCGCGTTTAGCTTCCCAAGAAGGATGTCGCCCTGGTAAAGAGGGGGGATTTCGGGTGATGGTGAACAATGGCGCGGATGGGGGTCAGGAGGTTTATCACTTGCATTTGCATGTGATGGGCGGGCCGCGCCCCTGGAAAAAATAATCCGAGGAGAAATTGAGATGGGCTCATTTAGTATTTGGCACTGGTTAATCGTACTGGTCATTATTTTGTTGGTCTTTGGTACCAAGAAACTCCGCAATATTGGTTCTGATCTAGGCGGTGCCGTAAAAGGCTTCAAAGATGGCATGAAAAATGGTGATGAAGCCAAGACCGAACAGATTCAGTCGCAGACCCCTGCTGCTGAGAAGACTGTTGATGTGCAAGCCAAGGACGTGAACAAGTCGTAAGACCTGATCAAACAAAACACACAAACTAAATACCAGCGATGCATCGATGATTGATCTTGGTGTATCAAAGCTCGCCCTGATTGCAGTGGTGGCTTTGATTGTGGTGGGCCCCGAACGTTTACCCAAAGTTGCTCGCATGGCGGGCAATTTATTTGGGCGCGCGCAGCGTTATATGGCCGAAGTTCGTACTGAGGTCAACCGCCAAATTGAGCTCGATGAGTTCAAGAAGCTTCGTGAGGCCAGCGCCGACGCCATGCGGGAGATGGAAAGTACCCTTAATGCCACAGTCCAAGAGGCGAATGTAAACCTGAGCGATCAGGCCGAGCCTACGACCAATGAGTTTTCCAGTTCGCTCTTAGATTCTGCGCCGGATGTGACTAAGGTCTATCGAGATGCTCTGCGTCAGGGTAGGGATAGTTGGGGCGTCAAGCGCACCGCAAGACCCCTTTGGTATAAACACTCAGCGGGTGTGCGCACTCGAGTGCAATCGGGTGCAGCAAGGGTTAAGCGATTTAAACGTCCGGTATTGAGTAAGTAAAAAATCAAGAACAAAGAACAAATCACGATGTCCGATACCAAACCAGGTCAGAGCGAAGAGACTGCAAAAGAGGGCGAGGGTTTTCAAGAAACCTTCATGTCGCATCTCTTTGAGTTGCGCGATCGGGTGATCAAAGCCGCCATAGCAGTGATCATTGTTTTTCTGTCGCTTGTTTATTGGGCGCCCGATATCTTTCATCTGTTTGCCAAGCCACTTTTAGATGCCCTTCCAGCCGGGGGCAAGATGATCGTGACCGATGTAACCGGATCCTTTTTTGTGCCGATGAAGGTCACGATGTTGGTCGCCTTTTTAATTGCGCTACCGATTGTTCTCTATCAAATGTGGGCCTTTATCGCCCCAGGTCTCTACACCCATGAGAGAAAACTAATCCTTCCATTAGTAGTAAGCAGTTACTCACTATTTTTGGTTGGTATGTCCTTTGCCTATTTCCTGGTTTTCCCAACCGTCTTCCAGTTCATGGCGAGCTATAACGCACCCCTGGGTGCCGATATGTCGACTGATATTGATAAATACCTAAGCTTTGCGATGTCGACCTTTTTGGCCTTTGGGATCACCTTTGAGGTCCCGGTGGTGGTGGTTGTTTTAGTCAAGATGGGGATTGTGAGCCTAGAAAAGTTAAAAGAGATTCGACCTTATGTGATTGTTGGGGCCTTTGTGATTGCCGCGATTGTGACCCCACCGGACGTCTTATCCCAGCTCTTTTTGGCCATTCCCATGTGCCTTCTCTACGAGCTGGGGCTATTTATTGCTCGTTTCTACCTACCCAAAACCGAATCTGAAGAAGAAAAATCAGAATAATTCTGCAACTCATTGATTTAAATGGATTAAATCAATCAAAAATATCTGTTGCACCAATACAACGAATAGCCATAAAAAAGCCTCAAAAGGCTGTATTTACATACAAAAACGGGATAATTCAATGGTCTCGAAGGAATTCGGGCATTTCTTAATTTATGGAGATTTAAACAATGAAAAAATCACTATTTGCACTCGCCGCAGTCGGCGCGTTTGCTGGTGCTGCTCAAGCTCAGTCAAGCGTAACCGTATACGGTATTTTGGACGTGGGATATGTGGGTGGTAATGCCAAGGCAACCACTATTAACTCAACTGGCGGTCAAGTCAACGTAGCTGAAACAGTAAGCTTGCTTGGTCAATCTGCCCAAACAACCAGCCGTTTAGGCTTCCGCGGTACAGAAGACTTGGGTGGTGGCACCACAGCATTCTTCACCTTTGAAACTGGCCTTCAGCCAAATCAAAGCAGCCTATCGCCATTCAATAACCGTCAAGCATTTATCGGTTTGGGCCAAAAAGGCTTGGGTAACGCACGTATCGGTACTCAATACACCCCAATCCACGAGGCCGTTGGCGCAACTGGTGCTAACCAATTGAATAACTTAGTGGGTGACGTGATTTATCCCCAGAACACTGGCTTGACCAACCGCGACGGCAGCGCAAGTAACGCCAACGCTGGTTACACAGTTCGTGCAAACAACATGATCCGTTTTGAGTCTGAGAGCTTCTCTGGCTTCAAAGGCAAGGCCTTTTATGTTGCCAACAACAGAAATGAAAACCAAACAGATTACCCAGCTGCTGGTGGCGCAACATCTGGTACAACGCGCTATGTTAATGGTGAAGGCTACACAGGTGGCAACACCAACAGCACAGGCTGGGGCCTTGGTTTAGACTTTGCCATTCAGAAGTTCTTGATCTCTGCTAACTATCAGTCGTTCAAAACTGAGAACAACTGGACTTATCAAGAGAATTTAGTGCCAGTAGTTACTGGTTCTGCAGCAACTGGCACCACTGATACTGCTGTAGCAGCGCGCTCTTCTGCTGCTCAATCAGGTATTTTGACCAACCTCAACGACAACCAGTGGTACGTTGGTGCGACTTATGACTTCGGTATCGTCAAGGCCTACGCTCAGTACATCAACCGTAAAGTTGAGTCTGGCTTGGATTCCAATGCGTATGCGAAGCGCACTGCTCAACAAATTGGTTTGCGTGGAAACCTAACCAAGACTGTTGAGCTCTGGGGCTCGGCTGGTATGGGACGCAATTCTAACTTTGGTTATGCCAACCCAACTGCTGACTTCACTGGATATCAGATTGGTTCCAACTACTGGTTGAGCAAGCGTACCAACTTGTATGCAATCTTTGGTGCAACCAACACATCCCAGACCTCTGGGAATACCTTGATTGTCAGCGGTACTGGTAACAACACTGCACGTGTTGGAACTAGCGCCAATGCCAATAACTACGCTGTTGGTGTGCGTCACACGTTCTAATTTGATGCTAGCTTTGGCTAGTTGAAGATTAGTTGTAGCAAATAAACCCACTGTGAAAACACAGTGGGTTTTTTTAATTAAGTTAATTCCATTTTTATAAAAAACCAAATCAATCTTCGTCTCGACAGGACAATCAGATGATTAATCCGTATTCAGAAAATTTAAAAAAAGATTTAATAACTAAGACAATCAAAACATATGAATCAAACATATAATAATCATCAGTATCGTAACTGATTAAAAAATGAATACTTAATGAATAAGAATATGATCCGGCTGTAAATTTAGCTGACAACGCTCATACATTTTCAGATAAATTGATTCAAGATTTTTAGTAAATACGGAAGTTTTAAATAAGGGCGTATTCTGAAGGTTGGTAGCTAATTTAAGCTTTATTGTTTCTAATTTCTTCGGTGTGGTAGACAAATCAATAGCCATCATTTCGTATTCTTCAGGGCTATGAGCAATGAGCTCTGGCAGTCCAATGGTATTCAATAAACTTGCGGCTACGCGACTTGCAAATGACTGGCCTAAGAGTGTAAGCACAGGAACTCCTGACTTAAGAGAGTCGACAGCAGTAGTGTGGGCACCGTATGGGTGAGTATCTAAAAATAAGTCAGCCAAGGCATATCTAGCTAAGTAGTCACCCATGGAATCGAGACGGCTAGCAAAAATAATTCTTGATGGATTAATCTTTCGCTTTTCGAACTCACTTTTTATATTCATATTGAATTCATTGTTGTTTTCTGAAATCCACAATACGCTATTCTCTACTGCAAGTAAAATTCTTGACCAGCGATCTAATACAGAAGGATTAAATTTAAAATCATTATTAAAGCAACAGAAGATAAAATTATCTTGTGGCAATCCACATTCTTCCTTTGAGAATATTTTTCCTGATGGAATTCGGTTGGAGTCATCCACTATATAGCTATTTGGAAGATATGCTACCTTTTCAGAATAAAAACGTTCATGAGACCTCGGAATAACCGTTTGGTCGGCAATTATGTAGTCGATAAAATTTGAACCAGAAGACCCTGGATACCCTAACCAGTTAACCTGTATAGGTGCGGCTCGAAAGGAAAATATTCCAGTTCTCGAGTGTTGGGTAAAACCTGCTAGATCAATGGCAATATCAACTCCAAGATTTCGCGTTAACAGAGCGGTTTCAAGGTCGGAAAGATTATCAATCTCGATAAATTCATCAAAAGCTCTTTTAAGACGTGCTCTCATTGGGTCATCGGGAGGAGCTTTTTGTAAAGAAAATGCAAATACCTCAAACCGATTGCGATCATGTTTTTCAAACAGCTCAGCAGTTAAATAAGAAACAGGGTGGCTACGAAAATCAGGAGAAAAATAAGCAATCCTAATTTTTTCTTTTTTATTGTGCTGAGAAATTATCCCCAAAGGAAAGTTTTCAGGAAAGTTATGTTCTGAAAAAATTTTGCTAGTTTGCTTATGTAGCAGGGGATCATCACTCAGAGAGAGTAATACAAAAGGGCTAATTACTTTTTCATCCGAAATAATTTTTTGATAAATATATTTGAGAAAATCAGAGTAATCAGACCAGTTACCAATTTTCATTTTTGCATGAATAAGATATCCATGCACCCAATAAATATCAGGTCTTAAATTCAGTGCCTTGCTATAGCAATCAATTGCCTCCCGATAGCACTTGAGCTCATTTAGAGCCACACCCTTGTTGAGCCAAGCTGCAGCATTATGAGGGTTAAGATCCAAAGACTTGTTGTGATGGGCTATTGCATCATCAATTTGATTAAGCTCAAGTAAAGTATTTCCTATGCAAGAATATACTTCAGCATAATTAGGATTAAGTTTAAGGGCTTGGTGGTAATATGCAATGGCTTCATCAAAGCGCTTTAACTCATTGAGCACATTTCCCTTGTTTGCATATCCCTTTGCGTAATCCGGCTTCAAACTAAGGGCCTTATCGTAATGAGTGATCGCTTCTTCAAATCGCTTGAGTTCCTGTAGGGCGTTACCTTTATTAGACCAAGCTTCTGCGTAGTCTGGTTTTAAACTAAGGGCCTTATCGTAATGAGTGATCGCTTCTTCAAATCGCTTGAGTTCCTGTAGGGCGTTACCTTTATTAGACCAAGCTTCTGCGTAGTCTGGTTTTAAACTAAGGGCCTTATCGTAATGAGTGATCGCTTCTTCAAATCGCTTGAGTTCCTGTAGGGCATTACCTGCATTAGACCAAGCCTCAAAGAAATTGGGTTCAAATTTAATTGCTCTTTTATACGCATCAAGAGCATTCTCATAATCTTTAAGTCCAAGATATGTATTGCCGAGACTACTCAGAGTTAAGGGATTTTTTGGCAGGATTCGTAGAGAATCATTTAGGAATTTGAGTGCATCTGGATAGTTGCCGCGCTGTGCATAAACGATGCCCAAGAGTCCTAAAACATGTGGATTATGAGCTTGTAATTTTGATGCTTGTTTTAAATAAAGCTCAGCAGAATCCAAATTTGAATTTCCAAGTGACTCAAGCGCTTTGTTTAAAAGGAAGTGAACTTGAGGATTCATTATGAAAATTTATAGTAGATATTCTGATAAGAATTTAACAAGGGAAACTCACTATTTAATGGATTACTTGACACTAAGAGAATGGTTAATCATGAAAGCCTCAAACGCTTTAATTGGCTCAATATCCTCATAGAGAGTTGACTTTCGTTCAATTATTTTATCTTTAACATTTTTACGGAACGAATAATCTTGGCACAGCCTTACTGCTAACTGAATATATTCTGCTGAATCTTTTGCTACCAGTTCTGTAAGTCCAATGCGTTTCAATATCCCACTCCCAAGCCTGCCGCGCAAGAAATTACCATCATGGCTAACTACTGGCAGATTGCATCCGATAGCTTGGATAGCAGTATTAAATCCAGAGAAATGAAGGGTATCAAGCATCGCCGTCGAAGACTTCAATAAACCATGAAACTCACGCGCGTCTAGCCATGGCATGAATGAAATAAACCCTTTTGAATCAAGACCATGTTTGCTGAATTCATTTTCAAGACGATTGCTCAAAACACTGGCCAGCGGGTCTTCAAGGTTAAAAAACACAAATTTACAAGCACCCAACCGTTTAGCTATATCAGCAAAAATCCAATCGCTATCTGGTTGATATTTATAGGGCGTTCCTGGACAGATGAGGACTGGGATATCGGAGGGAAATTGGGACAGAGGCTGAGCCTTTGTAGATTGAATATTAACTGGGTCAACGTAGTACGAGCCAAGATTCGGTAATTGAACTAGCTTTTCAGAATAATAATTAGTGGCATTTGGGGGCTCAAAAAGCTCAGAGGACACATAGTAGTCAATTGTGGGCAAGCCACTTGACTCCGGATGTCCCCATCCAACTAGCTGTGTAGGAGAGAGCCTCAAACTTGCAAGTTGAGTGGTTAGTTGATCCATGCCAATTTCGGGGTAGAACAAAAAATCAATTTTTTTGTTAACAATTTCTTGGGCAAAAGCATTTATGTCGTGAGAATAAATGGTGAAAGAATCCGAATTTTCTCTAGCAAAATCTGTTTCCTTATCACAATAGGGGTTGGTGCTAAAAAGATGAATCTCAAAGGCCTCCCTATTTAAATTTTTAATCATTCCCTTAGTGAGTGCATGCCAAACAGAATGATTTCTGAAATGACTGCTGACGATTCCAAGCCTAATTTTTAACCTGGGAGTGTTTTGTTCGGGGCTTGACTGAATAGAAACTGCTTTACCCATCAATTTTGAGCAGAGATCTCCATATTCAGACAGGATATTCTTGTTATTGAAATTGTGATAAGCGAGGTAAAAAGGTTGAGTTGACGCAACAATCTCAATGATTTCATTTGACTTAAGATTTACGTCACTTAACAAGCTGTTTTTGAGTTTTATAAATTCAGTGGTGAAAATTTCTCTAATTGAATTGACATCATTTTTCGCACCCAAAATAGAGGGAATGATGGCAAATACTTTTGACCACTGCGCCAACCTAAAATTCGGATCGTGCCTTAGGGCAAGATCAAAAAATAATTGAGCCTTATCATTTTGTGCTAAGCCAACGTGCGCAGCACCCTTGCCGTAGTATGCTTTCGAAGAGGTATCATCAATTAATAAAGCTGCATCAAAACTACTAATTGCGTTTGCAAATTTTTTTATCTTATTAAGAGTAAATGCTTTTGCTAATAATGCCTCAAAATAATTGGGATCAATGAGTAGGGCGTTATCAAATTCACGGATTGCATGTTCATCCTTATCTAAGCCAGTGAATGCAATACCTTTGCCAAAGAAAGCAACAGCAGACCGAGAGTCAATTTTTAATGTGTCATCAAACGATAAGATTGCTGACTCATATTTTTTTAGCTCATTTAGTGCGATGCCTTTATTTAATAGAGCATCAAAATTAGGTTGTATTTGAATTGACTGTTCGCATGCATTAATCGCTTCAAAGTGCCGCTTAAGCTTGATTAGAGAATTCGATTTGTTGGCGTAAGCCTCGCTATATAAAGGATTTAGTTTTATTGCTTTATCAAAAGCTATCAATGCTTCTAAATATCGCTCTAAATGATTGAGGGCAATTCCTTTGTTTGACCATGCCTCAGGAAAGCTGGGATCAATGCTTATTGCTTCGTCAAGGGATTTATTCGCCTCATCGAACTTTTTTAATTGGATGAGTAATTGACTTTTGTTGATAATACTTGCTGCATCATTCGGTTTTATTTGAATTGCTGAGTCATAACAAGCGATTGCGGTATGAAGTTTGCTTTGAAGTGAATATAAAAGTCCCAAGTTATAAAAAATTCTTTCATCATTCTTTATTTCGGTTTTTAAAGACTCGAAAATAAGCAATGCATCATTTATTTTTCCATTATTTGCACAAAGGAGGCCTAATTCAAAAACATAAGATAGCCCCTCTTTTTTTGAGATTCCCTCCAATAAAAGCTTTTGATTATTAGCAAGCTTATTTGATTTAACTAGCTCAAAGAGTTGAATAACAAATGGAGGTGGGTTTTGATTCACAAGTTTGTGCTAATTTTCTTAAAAATACTAAGCGAAGTTACTCTGCTTGCATATCGGAAATGAGTCGTTATTAGACTCACTTCTTTAAACTATCTCTAATTTCTCTTAACAGCACAATATCTTCGGGTGTTGGGGGTGCCTCTTTTGGTTCTTCTGCTCTTATTTTGTTGATGATTTTGACCATCTGGAAGATCACAAATGCGAGCAAGATGAAATTAATCAGGATGGTGATGAAGTTGCCGTAGGCAAAGATAGGGATGCCAGCCTTTTTGAGTGCATCAAAGGTTCTTGGTACGTTATCCGGTACTGTGCCAAGAACTATAAACAGGTTGGTAAAGTCAATCCTGCCCCCTAGTAGGGTAGAAATGAGGGGCATGACAATGTCATTGACCAGGGAATCGACGATTTTTCCGAAGGCGCCGCCAATGATGATACCGACCGCCAGGTCAACGACGTTGCCGCGGACCGCAAAGGCCCGGAATTCTTTCATCATCTTGGATGCCACAACTCTCTCCCTAAAAATCATGGGTTTGCTGGAAATTGACCCAAATTAAGCGGTCATTTGGCTTTTTACCTTAAAATTGGAGGTTTATGCAATTCACCCTTTAGAACCCCTTATTTGACTTAGGCACAAGGATAGATCGTACATGAGTGATACCCCAAAAATGGATAAAGACCGCCGTACTTGGCTGATTGCTACGACTGCTGTTGGTGGTTGCGGAGCCGCTGCTGTTGCATACCCATTTCTAGATAGTTTCCAACCATCCGAGCGTGCTAAGGCTGCTGGTGCCCCGGTTGAGGTCGATATCTCCGGCATGAAGCCCGATGAGATTCGGACGGTTGAGTGGCGCGGAAAGCCAGTTTGGGTCTTGCGCCGCACCCCAGAGCAAGTAGCTGAACTTCCTAAATTAGATGGCGAGCTGGCCGATCCCAAATCCTTGCGTGATCCCGCAGCTTTAACACCTCCTTATGCCCGCAATGACCACCGCTCGATTAAGCCTGAGTATTTTGTGGCAGTTGGTATTTGTTCACATTTAGGTTGCTCGCCAACAGCGAAGTTGCAAGCAGGCCCACAACCATCTTTGCCAAACGATTGGCCGGGCGGTTTCTTGTGCCCATGCCATGGTTCCACCTTTGACTTGGCTGGCCGTGTGTATAAGAACAAGCCTGCTCCAGATAACCTAGAAGTGCCTCCCCATATGTATTTGAGCGACACCAAGATTTTGATTGGTGAGGACAAGAAGTCGTAATTTATTTATCTAATTATTAGTTACTGATTTAGGAAACTAACCATGGCATTTCAAGAAATTAAAGTCCCAGAAAACGCCTCTGTTGCCCAAAAAGGCTTGGCGTGGGTGGATTCGCGTTTTCCATTGACTAAGCTCTTTAAAGAGCATATGAGCGAGTACTATGCTCCAAAGAACTTTAACTTCTGGTACTTCTTTGGCTCCTTAGCCATTGTGGTGTTGGTGATTCAGATTGTGACCGGTATTTTCCTCGTCATGAACTACAAACCCGATGCCATGAAAGCATTTGATTCGGTTGAGTACATCATGCGCGAGGTTCCCTGGGGTTGGCTGATTCGTTACATGCACTCGACTGGCGCTTCGATGTTCTTCGTAGTGGTCTACCTGCATATGTTCCGTGGCTTGATCTATGGTTCTTATCAAAAACCGCGTGAACTCATTTGGATCTTTGGTTGCACCATTTTCTTATTGCTCATGGCTGAGGCTTTCTTGGGATATCTCTTACCCTGGGGCCAAATGTCCTACTGGGGCGCTCAGGTGATTATTAATCTCTTTGCTGCTATTCCCTTAATTGGTCCAGACTTGGCTTTGTGGCTACGCGGTGATTATGTGGTGGGCGACGCAACTTTGAATCGCTTCTTCTCTTTGCACGTGATCGCTTTGCCATTAGTTCTAGTTGGCTTAGTTGCAGCTCATATCATTGCGCTACATGAAGTGGGCTCTAACAACCCTGACGGCATTGATATTAAGAACAACTTAGATGCCTCTGGTAAGCCAGTGGACGGCATTCCATTTCATCCTTACTACTCAGTGCATGACATTATGGGTCTCGGTGTGTTCCTCATGATCTTCGCCGCCATTGTGTTCTTTGCACCTGAGATGGGTGGTTACTTCTTAGAGGCGAACAATTTCATTCCGGCTGATCCTTTGCAAACGCCTTCGCACATTGCCCCGGTCTGGTATTTCACGCCGTTCTATTCAATGCTGCGTGCCACCACCACACCATTCCTAATTCCTCTGTGGATTCTGTGTGCAGTGATTTTGGGGATGGTCATTAAGAACAACAAAGACATCCGGGTGAAAGCCGTTTGCGTTGGCATTTTGGCTGCTCTTGCGGTTGGTTTTTATGTGTTTGATGCGAAGTTCTGGGGCGTGGTCATCATGGGCGGTACGGTCGTGATCCTGTTCTTCTTGCCTTGGCTCGATAAATCCCCAGTGCGATCGATCCGTTATCGCCCAGATTTTCATAAATACATTTACGGCATTTTCATTGTGAGCTTTGTGATCTTGGGTTATCTCGGCATCAAGCCACCTTCACCACTTTTTGAGAAGATCTCGCAGGTATGTACGATTTACTATCTGGCATTTTTCTTTGCCATGCCTTGGTGGAGCAAGATGGGTAAATTTAAGCCTGTGCCCGATCGCGTGACCTTTGAGGCGCACTAATCCATAAGAACAATAGAAGATATTAGGAATCCAGATGAACCATTCTCTTTATATGATCGGTGCGCTTAAGAAGTTTGTTGTAGTGGGCTTAGGTAGCTTCATGGTTAGCGCTGCATTTGCGGCTGGCAGCGACTTTCCTCTTGATAGCGCTCCTAACCGTGTAAATAACAATGCCTCTTTGCAAAATGGTGCTAAGATTTTTGTGAACTACTGCTTAGGTTGCCATTCTGCAGTGAACTTACGTTACAACCGTTTGCGTGATATTGGTTTGAGTGATCAGCAGATTAAAGACAACTTGATCTTGGGCGATCAAAAGGTAGGCGATCTGATGACTATCTCGATGAACCCTAAGGATGCTAAGGCTTGGTTTGGTAAGGTTCCACCTGATTTATCGGTTGAAGCTCGTGCCCGCGGTACCGATTGGCTCTATACCTACTTCCGTACTTATTACAAGGATGAGGAGAGTCCAACGGGTTGGAATAACATGGTCTATCCCAATGTTGGTATGCCCCATGTATTGTGGGAACTCCAGGGTGAGCGTATTGCTAAGTTTGAAGAGGTAAAAGATCCCAAGAATCCTGCCAAGACAACTAAAGTCTTCAAAGGATTTGAGCAAACCACCCCAGGATTAATGAAGCCCCAAGAATATGATGATAATATTGCGGACCTCGTTTCATTTATGTCTTGGATGGCTGAGCCTACTCAGTTACAACGTAAGCGGATCGGTGTCGTCGTCCTTCTATTCCTTGCAATCTTTACCTTGCTTGCATGGCGTCTGAACAAGGCGTACTGGAAAGACATTCGCTAAGAACTAACTTAGCGTATTTTGATTATTTGATTTGAAGGATATTTGCTTATGATGGTGTTGTACTCGGGTACCAATTGCCCATTCTCACAACGCTGCCGCCTAGTTCTCTTTGAGAAGGGTATGGATTTTGAGATTCGTGATGTAGATCTCTTCAATAAACCAGAAGATATCTCGGTCATGAACCCCTATGGCCAAGTTCCTATTTTGGTTGAGCGTGATCTGATTTTGTATGAGTCCAACATCATTAATGAGTACATTGATGAGCGCTTTCCTCATCCACAGTTAATGCCGCCCGATCCAGTGGCTCGTGCCCGTGCCCGCTTATTTCTGTTTAATTTTGAGAAAGAACTCTTTGTGCATGTGAGTGCGCTTGAGAACGAAAAGGGCAAGAGTGCTGAGAAGTTGCATGAGAAGGCCCGAATAGCAATTCGGGACCGGTTGACTCAATTAGCACCGGTATTTGTAAAGAACAAGTATATGTTGGGGGATGAGTTCTCGATGTTGGATGTGGCAATTGCTCCTCTGTTGTGGCGCCTAGAGCACTATGGTATTGATCTTTCCAGAAATGCTGCCCCACTCCTGAAATATGCTGAGCGCATTTTCAGTCGTCCTGCTTACATTGAGGCCTTGACCCCTTCTGAAAAGGTCATGCGTCGTTAATCGAAGCGTCTATGTCGCTAGCTTAAAATAGTAATATGGCTAGCGAAACTCCAAGTACCAAACCCTATCTCATCCGTGCACTGCATCAGTGGTGTACGGATTTTGGTTTTACACCGTTCTTAGCCGTTTTTGTTGATGATCGGGTTGAAGTGCCCATGGAGTTTGTCAAAAATAACGAGATTGTTCTCAACATCTCTTCAGAGGCTTGCCATCAGCTGCATATTGAGAACGATTGGATCAGTTTTCAGGCAAGGTTTGGTGGTGTACCGAAGAAAGTATTAGTGCCGGTCACGCACGTATTAGCAATCTACGCCCGAGAAAACGGCCAAGGGATGTCCTTCCCCTTTGATCCCGAGACCAAGGGTCCAGTAGATAAGGGACTTGGTAACCAAGAAGCCACCAAGACCAAGAGCGAGCGCCCTGTTTTGAAGATTGTGAAGTAAGTTAAAATCCAGTTCTAGTAGGTCAATGCCCCATTAGCTCATCTGGTAGAGCAACTGATTTGTAATCAGTAGGTGGTCTGTTCGAGTCGGACATGGGGCACCAATCACCCTCTTGATCCTATCTTCATTGATTCAGATCCACTTTCCTTGTCTCTGGCAGATACAGTATTGCCAAAGTTGCTGCAATCGCTAGGAAAAGAGTTGGATACCAAAGCCCTGCAAGTTGACTCGCAAACTCTTTATTGAGCCAGGTCACAATCAACGGGAGCAATCCCCCGATCCAGCCGGCTGCTAGGTTGTGTGGCAAAGTTGCTGCGCTATTGCGTGTTCTCGCTGGAAACAGCTCCGCTAGAAGAGCCGTTTGAGGCCCCACAACTAATGAAAGCGGTATTGCCAGTGCAATTAAGGTTGCGCTCATTAGAAAATAATCAGGGGCACTTTGCATTGATAGGCTTTGCAGAAATTGATAGGCAGGCTGAATCAGGATTGTTCCAAGTAATAAGCCGCTAATCACGACTGGACGTCGACCAATTTTGTCGGAGAGCGCTCCCGCAATAATCACCATCGGAAAGAGAACGAGCGTTGCGGTGATAGTGAGGGTATCCACAATTTGCGAACTCATTTGCAAGGCGGATTTCATGAAGATGCCGGTATAGACCTGCACACAGAAAAAGAGGACAGATCCGCCCGCTGAGATGCAGAAGAACAACAGAAACATTTGTTTACGCGTTTCTTTGTCTTTAAAGTTATCGCGCAGTGGTGATTTGGCTAGCTCGCCCTTAGCGAGCATCGCTTTAAAGATTGGCGTTTCCTCAAGGGTCATCCGAACCTTGAGGGCAACTAGCAGAAGAACAATGGAGAACCAGAAGGGCACCCGCCAGCCCCATTCTTTAAAACTCTCCGGATCTAAATAGTGATGGAGTAAGACCAATTGCAGGATGGAGGCCAGCATTCCAAGCGGCCCCATGAGTTGTAAAACACTTGTCTTCAATCCCCGGTTGGTGCTTCCTGCATGCTCAGTTAAGTAGACCGCACTCCCGCCAATTTCTCCACCGGCAGATAGGCCTTGAAGAAGTCTTAGGGTTACCAAGCAAATGGGTGCCCAAATCCCAATTTGCTCATAGGTGGGTAAAAATCCCACGGCGAAAGTAGCTCCGCCCATTAAGGTGATCGTGATTAGAAAGACTGGCCGACGCCCAATCCGATCACCGAGAGAGCCAAAGAATGCTGCACCCAAGGGTCTAACCACCATCCCTGCCCCAAAGGTTGCAAGACTGGCTAAGAGGCCCGTCATGGGGTCGGAGCTTGGAAAAAAGAGTGGGGCAAAGGCCACTGCCAGGGTGGCAAAGGTGAGGAAGTCGTACCACTCTAGAAAGGTGCCAAAACAGGCAGCAGTGGCAATTTTGGGGTAAGAATGGTTGGTATTTGGGGGATTTTGCACAGTAGATTTATTATAAATAATTGATTTAATTAACTATTTTATTCAATACCCGAGTATTTTGTTGCATTGCACACATATTTATTGCGCAGCAGCAAATAATTGGGTATAGTTTCATGGTGCAGTGCAATATCAAACGAATTAATTAATTGGAGAGTACACCATGAATCAAGATCAAGTCGCAGCAAAATTGTCGCAAATCCAGAGCAAGAATCTCGAGACCGTATTTTCTTTGAGCGAAGCTGCTCTTGAGAATGCTCAGAAACTCGTTGAATTGAACTACGACGCTTCTAAAGCTGCGTTGTTAAATGCTCAAGAGAACATTCAGCAAGTATTGAGTGCAAAAGATCCAAAGCAAGTAACCGAACTTTTGCAAGCGGATACTTTGCAAGACGTTGGTAACCAAGCAATTGCTCATCAGCGCAAGGTCACTAAAGTATTGCGTGAGAGCGGTAAAGAGTTTGCCGACGTTGTTGAAGCTAGCATTGAGCAAGCTCAAGCTGGCATGCAAGACTGGGTAAATACCTTGGCTGCAAATGCACCTGCTGGTTCGGATGTGTTTGTATCTGCATTCAAAACCTCGATGAACTCGGTGATGCAAGGTATTGAGCAGTTCCGTGAAGCCAGCAAGGATGCATTGGCTACTGTTGAGAAATCAGCTGACCAAGCATTTGAAGCATTCCAAGGCCAATTGGCTCAAGTGAAAAAAGCTGCTGCCCCTGCGAAGGCTCGTAAAGCTGCTTAATTAGTAGTTTATTGTTCATGAAAACCCGCTCCGAGTGAGCGGGTTCTCATTTATGCAGACTCATCATCTTGCGTGAGTAGATTGCTCGCAATCATCTTATTGGGCTTCACACCCAATTCTTTGACCTTCTCAGCGGCCTTAATCAAATTGCCTTTACCCGTTTTAAGTTTATTGAAAGCATCGTGATAACTCGATTGCGCTTGGTCTAGGCGCTTGCCGATTTGTTCAAGGTCTTCTACAAAGCCCACGAACTTGTCATAGAGGTTGGCGCACTGACGGGCAATCTCCATGGCATTTTTGTTCTGTTGATCCTGCCTCCACAAGTGGGCGACAGTCCGTAAAGTAGCCATTAGGGTGCTGGGGCATACCAAGACGATATTTTTACTAAGCGCCTCTTGGTAGAGATTGGGGGCAGACTTGAGAGCACTTAAAAAAGCCGGCTCAATGGGAATAAACATCAATACAAAATCCATACTGGCGATATCCGCAATCCCAGCATAGTTCTTCCCAGATAAACCTTGAATATGTTGCCGAATCGATTGAATGTGGGCGAGTAGTTCCTTATCGGCTTCATCTGGACTGGCTGCCTCAGTATGTCTGGCATAGGCCGTGATGGATACTTTGCTATCGATTACGAGGTGGCGTCCTTCGGGCAACTTAATAATCACATCAGGCTGTAAGCGATTGCCATCCGCCTGCATATGGCTATCCTGAACCAGATACTCTTCGCCTTTACGTAAGCCCGAGGACTCCAAGATGGATTCCAGAACGAGTTCCCCCCAGTTGCCTTGGATCTTGGAGTCGCCCTTTAGTGCATTGGTAAGCGATCGTGCCTCATCCGACATCTTGAGATTGAGATTGGCTAGACGCTCAATTTCGTGCTTAAGTGCAAAGCGTTCCCTAGATTCTTTTTCGTAAGAGTTGCTCACTTGTTCCTTAAACTCGGTGAGCTTGGTTTGTAGGGGCTTTAGCAAAATATCGAGCTGCTGGGCATTTTGCTCCGTGAACTTCTTGGTTTTATCTTCCAAAATCTCATTGGCGAGATTCTTAAACTGGTTGGTGAGCGCCTCCTTGGCCTCGTTTAATGAATCAATCCGATGTTGAACTTGCTTACGCTCTGAATCCAACTCAGCCTCTAGGCGAATGGCGCGCTGGAGGACTTGGTCACGCTCAACCCTAATTTGCTCTAACTGGGCAGTTACCTCAGTAATAGTAGCCTGTTGTTGATTCTGATTAGATCGAAGAATGGCAACATACATTCCAAGCCCGATGGAAATGCCAAGGGCAACAATGGTAATCAGGGTAGGAAGGTCTGTCATGGGCTTAGTCTACTGCAGACCAAGCCCACCGAGTGAGCTTTTGAGGAGGGGGGCTTGCGATCAAAGACCGAGGAGTTTTTTGAGTTCGCCGCTTTGGTACATCTCGGTCATGATGTCTGAACCACCAATGAACTCGCCATTGACATAAAGCTGAGGAATGGTTGGCCAGTTTGCATACTCTTTAATACCTTGGCGAATGGCTTCATCATCAAAGACATTGACGGTATGCAAGGTCTCTAGGCCACAGGCACGCAAGATATTCACGGCATTACCCGAGAAGCCGCATTGTGGGAACTGTGCGGTACCCTTCATAAATAGAACCACGGGATGGCTCGTCACAATTTCTTTGATTTTGGCTTGAGTATCACTCATGGTGATGAAATCCTTTCATAAACGAACTGGGTTTGCTTCAATTTTTACTTGATAGCTATTTTATGACCGATTAAAAAGTAGGGTCTTATTTTCTGGCCTGTGTGACTCGTAAATGCCCCGCTAGATCAGTAATGGTAGCAATTTCATGAAATGCACGCTTCTCTAGGAGCGTAGCAACTGCAGCCGCCTGATCATAGCTATGCTCGACGGCAATCAGTCCACCAGGCTTTAAGTAATGCTGGGCGTGATTCACAATCTCCCGAATGCACGACAGGCCATCGCCATCATCGGTGAGAGCTGCTTTGGGCTCAAAGCATAGATCGCCCTCTTGCAAATGGGGGTCGTCCTTTTGAATGTAGGGAGGATTACTGACGATCACATCAAATGCGGTTTGGTTTCGATCGGGTATCGCGTCATACCAATTGCTTTGCAAAAACTCGACCATATGATTAAGCCCTAAGGTTTTGGCATTCTCGCGCGCGAGTTCAATCGCATCACTCGATTGATCAATCCCCAGAATGCTTAGATTGATCGGCGTTTTGCTGATAGCGCATTCATGGGCAATCGCTAGAGCAATCGCTCCGGAGCCTGTCCCCAAATCCAGAATCTGAATGGTTTGATTGGGGTGGTTCGCATGAATATGCTTTATTTCTTCTAGAGCAAGATCGACCAAGAGTTCGGTCTCGGGGCGGGGGATCAATACCGACTCATTGACCTTGAGCTCAATTCCATGAAAACCCTTCACTCCTGTGAGATAGGCCACGGGCACCCCAGACGCGCGCTGGGCTTCTAGCGATTTCCAGGCGATGAGAAGTTCATTTGGGAGGGGTTCTTGATCTTTAGAAATCAGAGCCGAACGTGGCCAACCCAGATGCCTATCCAGTAAATGCCCCAGCAAGGACTTGGCATCGGTTTTATTAAGTGGGGTACTCTTGAGGAGAGTAGCAATCGTGTTGGCCATGATGCGGATTACGCATCGCCCATGGCGGCTAAGAGTTCAGCTTGATGTTCTGCTGCCAGGGCATTTAATAGATCGCCAATATCGCCATCCATCATGGCATCAATTTTGTAGAGGGTTAGGTTGATACGGTGATCGGTAATTCGACCTTGGGGAAAGTTGTAGGTGCGAATCCGGTCACTGCGATCGCCACTACCCACTAAGGATTTACGGGTTTGGGCTTGTTCTTGCTGCTGCGCATATCGTTGGGCATCCATGATGCGTGAGACTAAGACCTTCATGGCTTGATCTTTATTGCGATGTTGGCTGCGATCGTCTTGGCACTCCACCACTATTCCAGTAGGAAGGTGAGTGATCCGCACTGCAGAGTCGGTTTTATTGATGTGTTGTCCACCAGCACCCGAGGCCCGAAAGGTGTCGATGCGGATCTCTGCTGGATTAATTTTGACGCTCTCGATTTCATCGACTTCGGGCATCACTGCAACCGTACAAGCCGATGTATGAATCCGTCCTTGAGTCTCAGTTTGCGGGACGCGCTGTACCCGATGACCACCAGACTCAAACTTCATCTTGGCGTAGACATCATTGCCCGCTAAGCGCACGATCACCTCTTTATAGCCCCCGAGATCCGACTCGGCTTGACTAACAATCTCAGTTTTCCAGCCCTGACGCTCGGCGTAGCGGGTATACATGCGTAGTAGATCAGCTGCAAACAAAGCACTTTCATCACCGCCAGTGCCCGCTCGGATCTCTAAAAAGATATTGCGCCCATCGTCTTCATCTTTGGGTAGTAAAAGGGTTTGTAGGCTTTTCTCAAGATCGGCCATCCGTGCTTGTGCATCTTTTTCTTCTTCGTCGGCAAAGTCCTTCATTTCTGGGTCAAGGCGCATTTCGCTAGCAGCCTTTGCATCCGCCTCTGCTTTTTTGTAAAGCCCAAACTGCTCCACCACCGTTGAAATATCAGCATGCTCACGCGTGAGTTTGCGATAGACATCCATATCCTTGGCGGAGTCTTCTTGCATCAAAATGGTATTGAGTTCAGCCAAACGGGCATCCAGATGCTCCAGCTTGGCACGCATGCTGGGTTTCATCTAATGGCTATCGGAAGAATTATTTTTATCGCTGGAGTGAGTGGCAAATAACTTGGGTAGTAATTTCAGTAAAGCGTCACGCTCCGAACCACTAGCGTGTTGTAGGGCGTGTAAGGAGCCATGCAAGAACTTATTAGTAAGACCCTGGGCCATGGCATTGAGAACCTCTTGCGGGTCCTCGCCGCGAACTAAGCGTTTAAGGGCGCGCTCTAGCTCAATTTGTCGTAGGCGATCACCTTGTAGTTGAAGATCTTGGATTAACGGTACGGCATTACGGCCTTGTAGCCAGTGCATGAAATTACTCACACGCTCTTCAATAATGATCTCGGCCTGGCTTACTGCGGCTTGACGTAAATTGGCGCCGGCTTGGGCCATAGTGCCTAAGTCATCCACCGTGTAGAGATACACATCATTTAATCGGGCGATCTCGGGCTCAAAGTCTCGTGGCACTGCCAGATCAATCATCACCATGGGCTTACGACGTCTGAGCTTTAGGGCGCTTTCCACCATCCCCAAGCCAATAATGGGTAGCGGGCTAGCGGTCGACGAGACAATGATGTCAAACTCATGAAGACGTGTGGGAAGGTCATTGAGACGAAAGGACTCCGCTTCGATGTTTTGGGCTGAGATTGAGTCCGCCAGTTCTTGTCCACGCTCTACAGTACGATTTGCAATCGCTGCACCGCGGGGCTTGCGAGCGACGAAGTGGGTGGCGCATAAGGTAATCATTTCACCGGCGCCGATAAACAGAATTTTCTGTTCGCCAATCGATGCAAAGATACGCTCGGCTAAGCGAACCGACGCTGCAGCCATTGAGATAGAGTGTGCGCCAATCTCGGTTGAGCCACGAACCTCCTTCGCAACGGAAAAGGTTTTCTGAAAAAGTTGATTGAGATAAGTGCCTAAGGCGCCAGCTTCATTGGCGGTGCGAACCGCATCTTTCATTTGACCCAGGATTTGGGTCTCACCAATCACCATTGAATCCAAACCACAAGCGACCCGAAATGCATGACGTACGGCATCGGATTGTGGCAGGGTATAGATATGGGGTTGTAAAACGCTGGGTGCCAAATTTTGGCTTTTGGCTAACCAGTCAAACGTTGCCTCATGAAACTCACCCTCAGAGGCGGGATCATTAGCCGCGCAATAGAGTTCGGTACGATTGCAGGTCGACAGAATGGTTGCCTCAGGCATGCCGCCACGATTAACGCCACCCAAATGGGAGCGTAGGTCGGATAATGCGTCAAGCAGACCCTCGGGATCAAATGCCACTTTTTCCCGAACGGCAACTGGCGCTGTGTGATGGTTAATACCCAAAGTCAACAGCTTCATATTGATAATTATAGGTTTCTTGGGGCTAATAGGGGCGTTTTGAATGGGGTTTTTGGCTTATTTACTGCTCGGAAGCTTGATGGGCTGGGCTGCTGCCCATTATTTTCCTGGGTTTTCCCCTAGAAATAAGGGCGCTAAACGAGCCAAGCGGACTAAAGCAACCTACCTCTGGAGCATGTTTCTTGGGATTCTTGGGACTGCCTTTGCAAGTTTTGGAGGCCAAGCTGCGGGGCTATTTACTGCTGGGCAAATGCTCGAGTGGGGCAGTGCGATTGTGGGGGGATTTTTATTGCCCCAAGTCTACCTATTGTCCGTGCGAGCTTAATTTGAACTCTTGTTGACCGAACTTTGTCCAAGCAATTGGACTTTTCTGATGAGTTATTAAATACGCATTTGCCTTCGTAAAGTGCCCGCAACTTTTTTGGTCACCTGGGTAAATAAATGGCTGTTCTGTTTTATAGACTCCAAGGCCTGAAGGGTGTGAGGATTTCAGGATGAGGTGTTCGTTGGGATTGTGAATATATTCCTCCATAGACTGCGCATGGCCACCCCAAAGCATCCAAACGATATTGGGTTGTTGCGAGAGTTTTTGAATGATCTCAATCACAAAAGGTTTCCACCCTAATTGCGCATGCGAGTTTGCTTCACTGAGACGAACTGAGAGGGCGGTGTTTAATAACAATACCCCTTGCTTTGCCCAGTGGGTTAAATCGCCATTGCTGAGAGATCCCAGTCCCTCAAGCATTAATGCTTTATTGATATTGCGCAGTGAGCTAGGAAATTGTTTGGATTGCAGCTGAATATCCTTGGGGACTGAGAATGCTAAGCCTTGCGCCAGTCCCGGTGAGTGATAGGGGTCTTGTCCCAAAATGACAACCTTTACTTGATTGACCGGTGTGAGATGCAAAGCATTGAAGATCCGCTCTCGATCGGGACGAATCGCATCGCCGTGTTGTTGGTATTCGATAGCAAACTTTTTAGATAGGGAGTGCCAATCACTTGATTGCAGATAGTCATTGAGTAAGAATTGCCAATCATCAGGGATGAACTGCTTTAGATCCATACTGATGAAGCAAGACTATTTTTTAGGCTGCTTGAGCTCATATTGAGCTGGACAGTCGAGCTTTAAGGCAACGCTAGTTTGATGCTCTTGATCTTGTCGGAAGTAATGGAAAGTGATTTTCTTGCTGTTCACAAGACTTCCGAGCACTTGATCCATTCTCGCGCTGATGATGCGTTGCTGATTAATGCTACCAATCAGATCGTTTGGGGCCAGCCCTGCCTGCTGGGCAATGCCACCATCAAGCACATGCGTTACCTTGATCCAGCCGTTGCTATCGGTATAGCGCATCCCAAGGGCTAGTTTGATGGATTCAGTAAAGTTCGCTTGCTTTTGTGCCACTTCGATATTAGCAATCTGAGGTAACCAAATCTGCAAGGGTAGATCTTCTGTGCCATCAATGTAGTCGCGCTTAAAGCGTTGCCAAGTTTTATTAAAGCCAATCCCAATCGTTGAGCTAATGGCTAGATCTAGAGCGTATTGATTAATTCCAATCCCAGTTTTGCCATGTTCTTTCCATAAAAAGCGCATGACATCATCCAGTGAGCGTTGATGGTTTGAGTACTGCCGAATTAAAAGATCCAGACCCAGGGCGATGAGTGATCCTTTGGCGTAGTAACTCACTACTGAATTAGGCGTATTCTCATCCATCTGGTAATACTTGGTCCAAGCATCAAAGGAGCTATCGGCAACGCTTTGTTTGGTTCTGCCAGGATTTCGCAATACCCCGTTCCAATTGTTAGCCACTAGCTCCAAGTAGCGCTCCATGTTGACGCACCCACTACGTATGAGTTGGAGATCGTCGTAGTAACTGGTAAATCCTTCAAAGAGCCACAACAGTCGGGTGTGGTTGCGTTCATTTAAGCGATAGGGTTGAAAGGCTTTCGCCTGAATTCGTTTGACGAGCCAGGCATGAAAATACTCATGACTACAGAGTCCTAAAAACTCTTCATACGATTTTTTAGGCCTTTGAGTGCTGTGATCACCGTAAGGTAATTGATCGCGTTTACACAATAGCGCCGTGCTGTCGCGATGCTCGAGCCCACCATAGCCATCGAGAGCAGCATTAACAATAAATAGATATTGTTTAAATGGTGCCTTGGGCTTGCGAGGCTCAAATAAACGAATCGTGGCATCACAGATTCCTTGGAGATCATTTGCAAGTTGATTTCGATCGAGTAATTGTGATTGCTCGCTCGTTAATCCCTGAATGACCATGCGGTGAGGAGTGCCAAAGGATTGCCACTCAATCGTCTCAAACTGTCCGAGCGCGACCGGATGATCAATCAAATCTGCATAATCTTTGGCCATATAAAACCCAAAACTGCTTGCATCGGTCTTCACCTGGCGAAGGGTCGTTTGTACTTGCCATTGCTTGTTAGTCTGATTATGTGGCGGGGCAATAGCCAGTGAACAAGGTAAATGGGCCTGACCTTCGACGGCGAGACAGAGACTGGTGGGATTAAAGAAGCCACGATCCTGATCTAAATAAGCCGTGCGTACCGATTGATCAAAGGCATATACCGTAGTGACAATCTCGCAAGACCCAGTTCCTTTGGGGATACGCCAGCGATCATTATCGAGACGCTCTAGGGCAATCTTTTTCTTTACTTCGGTCTGATTTCTGGGGAGAGTAAAGGCGGCGATCGACTCAATATGCTTACTAAAGTCCCGAATTAAATAACTACCTGGAATCCATGCGGGCATATGCACAACTTGCCCTTGAGGATTTGGATGGTGAATCACGAGCGAAACGGTAAAGCGATGACCATGTAGATCATCAGGCCATACCGTGTACTGAACTACAGGTGTGGAATCCAAAGCCATCATGAATTATTTCAAAGAGGCGAGCTTCTTCTCGATATCAGAGAGCTGCACAGCTCCCGGGAAGCGACTGCCATCGGTAAAGAAAATGGTGGGCGTGCCATTGATTCCATAGGTCTTGGCAATGGCGATATTTTTATCAATTGGATTGGTGCAATCCGATTTGCCACTTGGGGTGATGTTGCTCAGCATCCAATCGTTCCAAGCCTTTTGTTGATCGGCTGCGCACCAAATTTGTTTTGATTTGAGTGCCGAGTCCGCCGAGAGAATTGGAATCAAATAGTTGTAGATAGTGACATTATCGAGTTGTTGCAAGCTTCGCTCTAGCCGTTTGCAGTAACCACAGTTGGGATCCGAGAACACGGCAATTTGACGGCTACCATTACCACGTACGATTTTGATCGCGTTAGCCTGGGGAAGCTCTGACCATTTGATTCGATTGATATCCTCTTGACGCTTGGCGGTTAAGTTGGCGCCCGATGCGAGCTCAATCATTTCCCCCTGAATCAAATACTTGGCACTGCTATCGGTATAGAAAATCTCTTGATTGATCTGGACCTCAAATAAACCTGGAATAGGCGATGGCGTAATGTTGCGAACGTTTGCTGAGGTGCCTAAGCGCTTTTGCAACTCGGCGCGAACTTGTCTTTCTGACATGGCATCGACTGAGCCAAAAAAGCCGACCAAGACGATCACCAGACCTAAATGCTGAATCAATTTACCCATGCAACTGTTCTCCTAGTGCGCGCTCAATCAGTTGGCGCTTGATGATATGACTTCGATTAACCATTCCTAAGCCCCAGTTTCGTAATCCCTTTTCGATTGGGCTTTGTGCTGCAAACAGTTTCTTTAAGCGATCCGTCAGCCATAAAAGTGAGGTGGTATCTCCTTCGCGCTCGCGCTCATAGCGACGCAGCAAAATGCGATCATCTACTTCCCGATAGGACTCTTTGTGCTTCATGATGTGAAGCAGGCTTGCCACATCCCGTAAGCCTAGATTGAGGCCTTGACCAGCCAATGGGTGCATGACGTGTGCAGAATCACCAACCAAGATTAATTTAGGATCGTAGTCTGGGCCAATCAGGCGATGCGCTTTGATGCGTCGCAGAGGAAAGCTTGCTGGTGTGGATTGCAGTTGCAGCTCACCGAGTTGATCATGAACTTCCACACCAAATTGGTTTGACCATGTCTGGCTATCCAGTTGTAATAAATAGTCGGCATGCTCATTTTGTGTTGACCATACCATTGAAACCTGTTGCTGGGGTAATGGCAGCATGGCTAAGATATCGCCATTGGGCAAGAACCATTGGTAGGCGGTCTCGCGATGGGCAATCGAGCAGGTAAAGTTGGCAACCACTGCGTGCTGATCATAGGGGTGTTGATCGATTTCAATTCCAACTGACTGGCGTAGAGGGGAGTTCGCACCATCGGCTGCGATCACCAGTTTGGCTTGGATGGTTTGACCATTGCTCAATGAAAGCGTTGGAGAAGTATTGGGCTCAAACCGAACCTCGTCAACACTGGCCTCAATGCTTTGTAGATTCTTACTGAACCGCATCGCTTGGGTTAGCGTGGCTTCAATCAAATCAGATTCAGCAATCCAGGCAAGTTCCGGTCGACCGGCTTCAAAGGCCGAGAAATGAAGTTGATCATGCTTTTGCCCACGATCGCCATAGATTCGCATATCGCGCACTACTTGAATGCGATTCTGGTCTAAGCCATCCCAAATGTTTAGTTCGGATAAAAGATGTTTGGTACTCGGTGAGAGCGCATAGATTCGCTGCCCAAAGGAAGGCTCAAGCGCAATTGTCTGATGCAAATCGGGTGCAATTTGAATCACCGAGTAGCCCAGTTGAACCATGGCAAGTGCACTTGCCTTACCCACAATACCACCCCCAACGACCGCAAAGTCGGATTGGGTATTGGTGTGTTGGGCAGAATTGGATGTACTTTGGGAACGCATACCAAGATGATAGCGAATCAAGCGCATTTACAATGGGAGCATGTCACTCAAATGCGGAATCGTTGGCCTGCCGAATGTAGGCAAATCCACCCTGTTTAATGCCCTCACCAAGGCAGGTATTGCAGCCGAAAATTATCCCTTTTGCACGATTGAGCCCAATGTGGGCATGGTCGAGGTCCCAGATCCCCGTTTGGCTGCCTTAGCGCAGATTGTGACTCCTGAGCGAATCGTGCCCGCCACGGTCGAGTTTGTCGATATTGCTGGATTGGTAGCTGGCGCCTCCAAAGGAGAGGGGCTTGGAAATCAATTTTTGGCCAATATTCGGGAGACCGATGCGATTACCCACGTTGTGCGTTGCTTTGAGGATGCCAATGTGGTTCATGTGAGTGGCAAAGTCGACCCGATTGCAGACATTGGAGTGATTGATACCGAATTAGCTCTGGCAGATTTGGGTACGGTTGAGAAAGCCCTGCAGCGTTACTCGAAGGCAGCTAAATCGGGTAACGATAAAGAGGCCGCAGCCTTGGTTGCGGTACTCACCAAGGTTCAAGCACAGTTAGATCAAGCCTTGCCGGTAAGGGCCATGAGCCTTAGTAAGGAAGAGTTAGTTCTTCTTAAACCTTTTTGCTTAATTACAGCAAAACCGGCGATGTATGTCGCGAATGTGAAAGAAGATGGGTTTGAGAACAATCCCCATCTTGAGGCGGTTAAGGAGCATGCTGCTAAAGAGAATGCGCCAGTCGTTGCGGTATGCGCAGCCATTGAAGCTGAGATTGCTGATTTAGAGGATGCTGACAAGGCCGAGTTCTTGGCTGATCTGGGGATGAGCGAACCAGGTCTTAATCGAGTAATTCGGGCGGGCTATAGCTTATTGGGTTTACAAACTTACTTCACAGCGGGCGTGAAAGAGGTGCGTGCTTGGACCATACATATTGGCGATACGGCGCCTCAGGCTGCTGGCGTGATTCATACGGATTTCGAACGCGGCTTTATTCGAGCACAAACGATTGCGTATGACGATTACATTCAATACAATGGTGAGCAGGGCGCAAAGGAAGCGGGTAAGATGCGCGCCGAAGGTAAGGAATACATCGTCAAGGATGGCGATGTCTTGAACTTTTTATTTAACGTCTAAGTCAAGCAAATAATGCTGCAAGTGCCTTGCCTGGATGCTCAGCGCGCATAAAGGCTTCGCCAATTAAAAATGCATTAACCCCGGCCCCTTGCATCCGCTTGACATCGTTGGCATTGAGAATCCCGGACTCCGTGATGACGAGTTTGTCTTTGGGAATGGCTGGCAATAGATCGAGGGTGGTTTGTAAGCTAACCTCAAAGGTTTTGAGATTGCGGTTATTGATACCCAGTAGCGGCGTTTGCAGTTCAAGAGCCGCTTCTAATTCCACCCCATCATGAACTTCGACTAATACATCAAGCTGGTTCTCGATCGCACATGCTTCAAGCTCTTGCATTTGTGATAACTCAAGTGCCGCGACAATTAAAAGGATTGCATCAGCACCCATCGCGCGCGCCTCATAGACCTGATAAGGGTCAATGATGAAGTCCTTGCGAATTACTGGCAAAGAGCATGCAGCTCGGGCTTCTTTGAGATACTGGGGCGAGCCCAAGAAGTAATCCCGATCGGTGAGGATCGATAAGCAGGTCGCGCCATGCGCGGCATAACTTTGCGCAATGTCATGTGGCATAAAGTGCTCACGCAGCACCCCTTTGCTCGGACTTGCTTTTTTGATTTCTGCAATGATGCCGGGTTTGTGATTATTGACGGAGTCTATCAGTGCTTTAGCAAAGCCACGCACCTTTCTATTTGGATCAGAATTAGCATTCAATGCCTCTTTTAAGATTTCACCACTAGAGATCAATCGTTGTGCAGCCACAATCTCATGTCGCTTAGTCTCCAGAATACGACTCAGAATATCGCTCATGAGGCAAGACTTTGCGTTAACGCAACAAACGCTTCGAGTTTCTGTTTGGCTTTGCCAGAAGCAATTGTGCTGTCAGCCAGCTCGATACCATCGGCAATCGATGGAGAGACATTAGCAGCATAGAGGGTGGCGCCTGCATTGAGGCACACAATATTGCGTGCAGGCCCTGATTGATTGTTCATGATATTCAAAATGATGGCTTTGGATTCTTGCGCATCAGCAACCTTTAGAGTGTCCATTGAAGCATGAGGGATTCCAAAATCACTGGGCTTAATTTCATACTGATTGATTTGCCCCTTGCGCAGTTCAGCGACCATGGTGGGGCCCGAGAGCGTGATCTCATCTAAGCCGTCATTGCCATGAACCACTAAAGCGTGCTCGGCCCCCATTAGCTGTAAGACTTTTGCTTGAGTAGCCACTAGCTCTGGATGAAATACGCCCATCACAATATTGGGCGCTTTTGCGGGATTGGTGAGGGGTCCCAAAATATTAAAGATGGTGCGTACCCCTAGGTCCTTGCGGACCGGAACCACGTTTTTCATGGCGGGGTGATGATTGGGGGCGAACATAAAGCCAATACCAAGTTGCTCAATGCATTGACTTACTGCAGCGGCGCTCAGGTTTAGTTTGACCCCGAGCGCTTCCAAAACATCGGCGCTGCCTGACTTGCTACTAACACTTCGATTGCCATGCTTCGCAATCTTGGCGCCTGCCGCGGACGCAACAAACATGGATGCTGTCGAAATATTAAAGGTATGGGCACCATCGCCACCGGTACCCACTACATCGACTAGATGGGTCTTATCCTTAACATCCACAGCAGTAGCAAAGTCCCGCATCACGGTCGCCGCCGCAGCAATTTCGGTGGGCGTTTCTTTTTTGCTGCGAAGGGCAACCAAAAGGGCGGCCACCATCGGCCCTGGCAGTTCACCACCCATAATGGCGCGCATGATCTGTACCATTTCGGCTTCGAGTAACTCTTTGCCGTCAATCAAGTGTTGCAGGGTTTGGGATGGGGTCATGGCCATTTCTTACTTCATCGCTAAAAAGTTTTTCAGGAGAGCGTGACCGTGCTCAGAGAGAATCGACTCTGGATGAAATTGGACACCCTCCACGCATAACTCTTTATGACGCACGCCCATGATTTCGCCATCGTCAGTTTGTGCGGTGATGGTTAAGCAACTGGGTAAGTTCTCTCGATTAATAGCGAGCGAGTGATAGCGCGTCACCCGAAATGATTTTGGGAGATGTTTAAATACACCTTCGTCGATATGGGTGATCTCATCGGTTTTGCCGTGCATCACTTTCTTCGCGCGGATCACCTCGCCTCCAAAAGCCTCACCAATCGCTTGATGCCCAAGGCAGACGCCCAGAATCGGAATCTTGCCCGCATAGGTCTTGATGGTATTAACCGAGATCCCTGCTTCCTTTGGGCTGCAAGGTCCCGGGGAGATACAAATACGATCCGGATTGATTTTGGCAATATCCGCAACGCTGATTTCATCATTACGTACAACTTTCACGTCTTCGCCAAGCTCGGCAAAGTATTGCACCAAGTTATAAGTAAAGGAGTCGTAGTTATCGATCATTAAGAGCATCGTTATGCTCCTTTAGAGGATTCGGTTAATTCAGCAGCTGCTAATACTGCTTTCGCTTTCACTTCGGTCTCTTTCCATTCGGAGGTGGGATCCGAATCGGCCACGACACCTGCGCCCGCTTGAGAGTGCAGCATGCCGTCTTTAATCACGCCGGTGCGGATCACAATCGCCACATCCATATCGCCTGAGAACGAGAGATAACCGGCAGCACCGCCATAGATACCACGTTTGGTAATTTCCATTTCATCAATAATTTCCATCGCCCGAATTTTGGGGGCACCAGATAGGGTGCCGGCAGGGAAGGTGGCGCGTAAGACATCCATATTGCTCATATTGTCCTTAAGTTCACCTTCGACGGAGCTAACGATATGTTGCACGTGGGAGTACTTTTCAATCACCATCGAATCGGTGACCTTGACAGTTCCGGTCTTGGCAATACGCCCGACATCATTGCGGGCGAGATCAATCAGCATTACATGCTCAGCAATTTCTTTGGGATCAGCCAGTAACTCTTTAGCAAGTTGTACATCCTCTTCAGGGGTCGCACCGCGGCGACGAGTTCCGGCTAAGGGCCGAATCGTGACCATTTTGCGTCCCTCACGTTTTTCTTGGCGCACCAAGATCTCGGGGGATGAGCCCACAATTTGCAAATCCCCAAAGTCATAGAAATACATGTAAGGGGAGGGGTTGAGTGAGCGTAATGCGCGGTAGAGTTGCAATGGTGGTTCAGTGAAGGTTCGGCTGATGCGCTGGCCAATGACCACCTGCATACAATCGCCTGCGAGGATATAGTCCTTGGTGCGACGCACTGCATCTTCAAAATCGCTCGCTCTAAATTTACGGATAAGCTCAGGGTGCGGCTTGGATGCTTGTTCTTTGGGTATCTGGATCGGGACTGTAAGCATGGCTTGCAAGTTTTGCAACCGTTTAGTGCCGCTCTCATAAGCGTTAGAGTCATTGGGATCTACATACACAATGAAATAGATCTTGCCTGCGACATTGTCAACCACAGCCAATTCCTCGGTGAGCATCAGCTGAATATCAGGCACACCGATTTCATCGGGCAAGGAGTGAACTGCAAGTCGCTTTTCAATATAACGAACCGTGTCGTAGGCGAAGTAACCGGCTAAGCCACCACAAAAACGCGGCAGATTTGCCTGAGGGGCGACCTTAAAGCGTTTGAGATACTGATCAATGAAGTCAAGCGGGTTCTCGTGATTGCGCTCAATGACCGTATCGTCGTGCATGATCTCATTGGTTGGGTTACTGGGGGTACCAACGGTTCTAAAAATAGTTCGTGCCGGTAGGCCAATAATGGAATAGCGCCCAAAGCGCTCGCCGCCATAAACGGATTCCAACAAAAAGGTATTTTTTTGGCCAGACTTTTGGGTCAGCTTCAAGTAGAGCGATAGGGGAGTCTCGAGATCGGCAAGTGACTCCGCAACCAGCGCCACACGGTTATACCCTTGCTTCGCAAATTTGTGTAAGTCAATTGTATTCATCATGCCCAGGTCGTCTTTAATGATTTAAGACCCAATCGCGTTACGCATGGCATGAATGACCTCAGCATAATTTGGCTTACCAAAAATCGCCGAGCCTGCTACAAAGGTATCGGCTCCAGCCTCGGCAACACTAGCAATATTGTCAATTTTGATTCCCCCATCGACCTCAAGGCGAATGGCTCGACCACTGGTTTCTTGATAGCGATCGAGCATCTTACGTACCTGTTCGATCTTAATAAGAGTGCTGGGAATAAAAGATTGACCTCCAAAGCCTGGGTTGACTGACATCAGAAGTACCAGATCAATTTGATCTAAGGCGTGGTCTAGGTGATGGATCGGGGTAGCGGGATTAAGGACTAGCCCAGCTTGGCAGCCATGATCTTTAATGAGTGAGAGGGTGCGATGCACATGCGTACTGGCCTCGGGGTGAAAGCTGATCAGATTGGCTCCTGCTTTGGCAAAGTCAGGGACAATCCGATCAACCGGCTCAATCATGAGGTGGACATCGATCATCGCCGGTTTACCGTTTTTGATGGCATGGGGACGTATTGCCTCACAAACCAAGGGCCCAACCGTTAAATTGGGCACATAGTGGTTATCCATTACGTCAAAGTGAATCCAATCGGCTCCGGCATTCAAGACAGCCTTCACCTCTTCGCCCAGTTTGGCGAAGTCGGCTGACAGAATCGAGGGGGCAATGATGGCGGAATTAGGGCTCATTTGAGTGGTTTTTGTCATATATACCTAGATTCTATCTTGCGAACGGGGTTGGGATAGCGCAGAATGCAGGTCATGAATCCACCCGAAATTACCGTAAACGTCCGCCCCCAGTACCTTCCCGAGCAATCGGATCCCGATAATCAGCAATACGCGTTTGCTTATACCGTGACCATTCGCAATACCGGAACGGCCAGTGTTCAGCTAATTGCCCGCCATTGGTTGATTACCGATGGCGAAGGGGAGGTTCAGGAGGTGAAGGGTTTGGGGGTAGTTGGTCAACAGCCACTTTTACGCTCCGGCGAGCATTTTGAGTACACCAGTTGGGCTACTTTGCCCACACCAGCCGGCACGATGCGCGGGGAGTATTTTTGCGTCACCGAGGATGCTCAGTTTTTTCAGGCAACAATTCCAGAGTTTGCCCTGGTGATGCCAAGAACCTTGCACTGAATAGGGCTATTCGGGAGTTTTGGCAAGGATTCTCGTTAAGATGGAAATGCATTCACTAAATTAAACCTATTGATCAAAGGATTCAATATGAAGCAACTTTCGTGGTCCAGCGCATTAGGCAGCATCACTTTGCTTGCCAGTAGTTTATTGATTTCGCCAGTAGCAATCGCTCAGCAAAGCACCCTCGATAAGATGAAGTCTACCGGTGTAGTAACTATGGGTGTGCGTGAGTCATCTGGCGCCCTCTCCTATACCTTGGGTGATGGTAAATACGCAGGCTTTCATGTGGAAATCTGCAATACCGTATTGCGTGATATTCAAAAGCAATTGAATTTGAAGACACTGGATATCAAATATACCCCCGTCACTTCACAGAATCGCATTCCGTTGTTACAGAATGGAACGGTTGACATTGAGTGTGGTTCAACGACCAATAATGCAACCCGGCAAAAGGATGTGGCTTTTGCTGTAACAACATACGTTGAGGAAATTCGGATTGCGGTGAAGGCTAATTCTGGAATTACTTCTTTAAATCAGCTCAATGGTAAAAAGGTGGCGACCACTACAGGCACTACCTCAGTGCAGCTCTTGCGTAAGCATGAAAAGGCCACCGGAGTGAATTTCGAAGAAGTATTTGGTAAAGACCACGCTGATAGCTTCCTGTTGTTGGAATCGGGACGCGCCGATGCATTTGTGATGGATGGCTCCATTTTGGCCGGCAATATCGCGAATGCAAAAAATCCTGGCGATTACCGCATTGTGGGTGAAGTCATCGCAGTTGAGCCGATTGCCATCATGATGCGTAAAGATGATCCTGGCTTTAAGAAAGCGGTGGACGATAACCTCAAGCGCATGATGAAAGATGGCACCCTCACCAAGCTCTGGGATAAGTGGTTCTTACAACCCATTCCCCCTAAGAATGCACGTGTTGGTTTGGCTTTGTCTGAAAGTACCAAACAAGCATGGGCCAATCCAAACGATAAGCCTGCAGAGGATTATCAGAAGAAGTAATTTAGGCTCTTTCAGTTTGATATGAACTTAGATTGGAGTGTCTTTTGTAAAGACACTTTGACTGGAGAAGTAGCCCCACGCTGCTTCTCCTTTTTATTTGGGATGGATCCTAACGCTGATCCTACCTATTTGGATTGGCTAATCTCTGCATGGGGTTGGACCATAGCTGTCGCCGGGCTTAGTCTGGTGTTAGCAATGGTGATGGGGGTCGTCATTGGTACGATGCGCACCTTACCGCCCCTGCATCTTTTAAATCGATTATGTGTTGGTGCTGCAACGGCTTGGGTTGAGCTCTTTCGGAATATCCCATTACTCGTTCAAGTTTTTCTTTGGTATCACGTAGTGCCGGCGTTTTTCCCCATCATGAAAGACTTCCCATCCTATTTATTGGTGAGCATTGCCTTGGGTTTATTTACATCGGCGCGGATTGCGGAACAGGTTCGCGCAGGGATTCAGTCGCTACCATCAGGACAGCGAAATGCAGCGATTGCCTTGGGTATGACCACCACACAAAGTTATCGCTACGTGCTCTTACCGATGGGTATGCGAATCATCATTCCGCCACTTACATCAGAGTGTATGAATATCGTGAAGAACTCATCCGTTGCGTTTGCAGTATCCGTACCGGAGCTCACCTTATTTGCTTTACAGGCTCAGGAGGAAACCTCCCGTGGTATTGAAATTTATTTAGCCGTTACGGGGCTATATATGGTGAGCGCATTTACAGTCAATCGAATCATGGTGTGGATTGAGAAAAAAACGCGCGTTCCTGGTTTTATTGCGGCTAATCCATCCTCAGCGCATTAAGGTAAGCGATAAATCATGAACCTGGATCTGAGCTTTTATAACTGGGAGCTATTCACTAGTTATATTCAAAAGGGATTGATCTTTAGTGTTCAGTTAACCATTATTGCGACGATTGGCGGGATTCTGTTGGGGACGGTACTGGCTTTAATGCGTCTTTCAGGAAAACCGTGGCTTGCGTTACCTGCAACTGCGTATGTCAATACGATGCGTTCCATTCCGCTGGTCATGGTCATTTTGTGGTTTTTCTTATTGATTCCGCTGATCATTGGCAAACCAATTGGCGTTAATTTATCGGCCATCATTACCTTTATTGCATTTGAGGCGGCTTACTTTTCGGAGATTGTGCGAGCCGGAATTCAGTCGATTCCGAAGGGGCAGGTTTATGCTGGCCAAGCCTTAGGAATGACTTATTCACAAAATATGCGCTTGGTAGTTTTGCCCCAAGCCTTTCGAAATATGATCCCTGTTTTTATGACCCAAACGATTATCCTGTTCCAGGATACCTCTTTGGTCTATGCGATTGGTGCTTACGATCTTTTGAAGGGATTTGAGATTGCCGGTAAAAATTTTGGACGACCAATTGAGACCTATTTGTTGGCAGCCGTGACGTATTTTTTAATCTGTTTTACGCTATCCCGAATTGTTAAGCGCATTCAGGAGAAGGTTGCAATTGTTCGTTAAGAAATGAGATTGCCATGATTGAGCTTCGACATATTTCAAAATGGTATGGCCAGTTTCAAGTGCTCACCAATTGCTCGACGGTGATTCACAAGGGTGAGGTGGTTGTCATTTGTGGACCGTCGGGGTCAGGAAAGTCGACGCTGATTAAGACAATCAATGCGCTAGAGCCCTTTCAAGAGGGTGAGTTGACGGTTGATGGAATTAACTTACATGATCCCAATACGAATTTGCCGCAGCTGCGTGCACGCGTTGGTATGGTATTTCAACACTTTGAGCTATTTCCCCATTTATCGGTTATGGAGAATTTAACTATTGCTCAGGTGAAAGTACTCAATCGCAGTCTAGATGAGGCCAAACAACAAGGTCTTAAATATTTAGAGCGCGTGGGTTTATTAGAGCAACAAGATAAGTTCCCGGGCCAGCTATCTGGTGGTCAGCAGCAGCGTGTAGCGATTGCCCGTGCCTTATGTATGGACCCAATTGTGATGTTGTTCGATGAACCTACCTCCGCTCTTGACCCTGAAATGGTGGGCGAGGTTTTGGATGTGATGGTCAAATTAGCGCAGGAAGGGATGACCATGTGCGTGGTCACCCATGAAATGGGCTTTGCCAAGAAGGTGAGTGATCGTGTGATCTTTATGGATCGGGGAAAAATCGTGGAGGATTGCACGCGCGATGAGTTTTTTGCCAATCCCGATGCGCGCTCACCTCGGGCCAAGGAATTTCTCTCGAAAATATTAGCTGACTAATTTTTCTAGTCTCTACGGCCTTTGCCGGTCCAAAATACAATTGCTAATAGAATAGCCAAGGCTAGGAATGCTTCTAGCACGAATAAGAGCATGGGATATTCATCAAATAACTGAGCGAGCATGATGATCTTCTGGAATTCGAGTAACCCCATTGTAGTTTGTAAGTCTGCATTCTGCGTCGTCATGGCCAGTCTCTTTCTTGCATCTTGTGCGGCACCGCCAACTAAACCAATTTCTCAGGCGCCTAAAGCAAGTAGTTCAAGCAATTTGCCTCGTACCCCAAGAGTTACCGAAACCGTTATTACGGATGACAGTAGCTCATCGGCCGCATTAACGCCTGTGGCATTCTCTGAGATACCCGGCTGGGATGAGGATAATTTGAGTGAGGCGTGGCAAGCGTGGTTGCAAAGTTGCAATACCTTACGAAAGCGTAAACCGGGACCTGTTAATTGGGCTGCAGTCTGCGATCGGGCTAATGCTCAAAAGCCAAGAGACGCGAAGGCATTTTTTGAGAACAACTTTAGGGCCTATGCAGTTCGCAATCAAATCACTGGAAAGTCGGAAGGTTTGGTCACCGGCTACTACGAACCCATTATTGCGGGTTCGCGGGTTCGTACCGATCGGTACACCGTGCCTCTGTATGCCTATCCCAAAGCATGGGTTCGTACGAAACCATCGCCTGCGCCAACACGAGCTGAGCTGATGAACTCAAACCTGCTTAAGGGTTCAGAAATTGCCTGGGTTGAAGATCCGGTAGCGGCTGCATCGATGCAGATTCAGGGATCTGGAAAAATCCGTTTGGACAATGGCCAAATCATGCGATTGGGGTTTGCGGGATCGAATGATTTACCGTTTAAATCGAGTGCCCAGTGGTTATTGGATCGTAAAGAAATTACCCGTGCGCAGGCAACCATGCAGGGGATTTCGGAGTGGGCTAAGCGCAATCCCAGCAAAGTGCAAGAGATGCTTAATGCCAATCCACGCTTTGTGTTCTTTCGAGAACTACCAGCTTCATCGAACCAGGATCTTGGGCCGATTGGTGCTCTCGGAGTTCCACTAACACCTGAGCGCAGTGTTGCGATTGATCCGCGGGCGATTCCGCTCGGTGCCCCCGTGTTTTTAGAAACCACACGACCGCTCAGTAATCAGCCGATTCGACGCTTGGTGATGGCCCAAGATACGGGTAAGGCAATTGTGGGCCCAGTCCGAGTTGACTATTTTTGGGGCACTGGGGACGAAGCTGGAGAATTGGCTGGCAGAATGAAGCAAAATGGCCGTGTTTGGTTAATGCTACCGAAGAGGGACTGAAATGTCATACAACACGATATTGACCCAGACCGAGGGAAAGGTTGCCCTTATTACCTTAAATCGTCCACAAGTACTTAATGCTTTAAATGACGAGTTAATGGATGAGTTAGGCGATGCATTACTACGCTTCGATGCCGATGATGCAATTGCATGCATTGTGATTACTGGAAGTGAAAAAGCATTTGCTGCGGGTGCGGATATCAGCAAGATGGCACAGTATGATTTTCAGGATACGTATCGCAATAATTTCATTACGCGTAATTGGGAAACCATTTGTAAGGTTCGTAAACCCGTGATTGCTGCGGTATCAGGCTTTGCCTTGGGCGGTGGCTGTGAGCTCGCCATGATGTGTGACATGATCATTGCGGCCGATAATGCCAAATTTGCGCAACCTGAAATCAAGTTGGGAATTATTCCCGGCTCGGGTGGTACGCAGCGGCTAACGCGAGCAGTATCCAAGTCAAAAGCGATGGATTTATGTTTGACTGGCCGGATGATGGATGCGGCTGAAGACGAACGAAGCGGATTAGTTGCCCGGGTTTATCCCGTCGCGCAATTAATGAGCGAAACGATGGCAATTGCACAGACGATTGCCGCTATGCCACTCCTTACTCTCATGATGGTGAAGGAAAGCGTGAATGCTGCTTATGAAACTACGCTCACTGAAGGCATTCGTTTTGAGCGCCGTTTGTTTCATGCCTGCTTTGGCACCGAGGATCAAAAAGAGGGAATGGCTGCTTTTTTAGAAAAGCGGCCCGCGCAGTTTAAGAATCGTTAACGCAGAAAAGTTTGGGCTAAACGGACCCAGTAGTTCACTCCAACTGGAATGATTTGATCATTGAAATCATAGGAGGGGTTATGCAAATGGCAAGGTCCCATGCCATGGCCAGTTGCGCGGTGATCGCCATCCCCGTTACCTAAAAATACATAGCAGCCCGGTTTTTTTAAGAGCATGAAGGCAAAGTCCTCGGCGCCCATGGTTGGATCGATTCGGGTGTTTACCCGTTCGTTACCCACGAGCTCTTTCATGACCTGAGCGGCAAACTCAGTTTGCTGTTCATCGTTAATCAGGGGTGGGTAATTGCGTTTGAAGGTCAGATTGGCTTTGCAATCAAAGGCGCTGGCCACTTGATTGGCAATCTCATGCATACGCTGTTCGATTAAATCTAAAACCTCTAATGTAAACGTCCGAACTGTTCCGCCTAGCATCGCAGTATCGGGAATAACGTTGCTGGTTTCTCCGGCATGAAATTGCGTAATTGAAATTACCGCCGCATCAACCGGGCGCTTATTGCGAGTAATAATGGTTTGGAGAGCTTGCGCGATCTGAACGCCTGCCATGATGGGATCCGCACTGTTGTGTGGCAGGGCCGCATGCCCGCCTTTGCCCTGAATGTCGATTACGAACTCATTACTCGATGCCATCATGGGGCCGCTCACAACCCCAAAATGACCCTCTTCTAAACCTGGCCAATTGTGCATCCCGAATACTGCATCGCAAGGGAATTGTTCAAACAGACCATCTTCAATCATTTCTTGGGCGCCAGCACCACCTTCCTCAGCAGGTTGGAAGATAAAAATCACACTTCCTTTGAAATCGCGATGATTAGCCAGATATTGCGCCGCACCCAAGAGCATTGCTGTGTGACCATCATGACCGCAAGCGTGCATCTTGCCTGGATTTTGCGAGGCGTGAGCAAAAGTATTTTTTTCTTGTAGGGGCAGGGCGTCCATATCGGCGCGCAAGCCAATCATCTTTCCTGGGCCCAACTCACCGTCTAAGCGACCCACTACTCCCGTTTTGCCCAGGCCTTGATAGACCGCAATACCCCAACTGGATAGTGCTTGGGCAACCAGCTCAGCGGTACGCTTTTCTTCAAAGCGTAGCTCCGGGTGTGCATGTATATTGCGCCGGATTTCAGCGATGCTAGGAGTTGCTTCCAGGATCTCAGGGAGAATTCGCATAGGTCAATATTAGCCCAAAGCGATACACTTGGCGTGGAGACAATGTGCAGCTTTAAAAAAGTGTAATAAATACCAATGATTACAAATAAACCTTGGTTTTCATCCTACCCAAAAGGCGTTCCCCACCATCTGAGTTATGACCGGTATGGTTCACTCTTGGATTTACTCGATGAGTCATTTAAAACGCATCGGGAGCGACCCGCGTATTGGTGTATGGGCAAGCACTTTTCCTATGAAGCCATTGATTTGGCATCGAAGCAATTGGCCAGTTATTTGCAAAGCCTTGGTCTATCCAAGGGTGCACGGGTTGCAATCATGCTGCCCAATATTCCGCAATATCCGATGGCTTTGTATGGCGTACTTCGAGCAGGTTTTATTGTGGTGAGTATCAATCCTTTGTACACCCCGCGTGAGTTAGCAGCCCAACTAAGCGATAGCGGGGCGGAGGCTATTTTGCTTTTGGAGCATTTTGGAAAAACCCTTGAAGATGCCTTTGCAATTGAGGGTCAAGCAATAGCAATAAAACACGCAGTGATCACAAGTATTGCGCAGATGCTGGGTTGGAAGGGCCCCTGGTTAGATCGTTTTATACGAACCTTTAAGCGCAAAGTCATTCCTTATTCCTTGCCAACGCAAGTTAGCACGATTCAATTTTCCGCTGCCTTAGAGTTGGGTGCGCAACGAGTGTATGAACGTCCACATCGTTCTCACGATGACATTGCACTATTGCAATATACCGGTGGAACCACAGGAATTTCCAAGGGCGCGATATTGACCCATCGCAATTTAATTGCCAATGTATTGCAAATCGAAGCCTGGTTAAAACCGATTGAACAACGCAAAACGATTACCGCATGGCATTTTCTGTGTGCACTTCCCATGTATCACATCTTTGCACTTACAGGCTGTGGACTATTGGGCATGCGCCTTGGCGCCCGAATTCTGTTGGTTCCAAATGCACGCGATTTACAAAACTTAATTGGGATTTTGAAAGAGTTTCCGGAGATTAATATGTTTCCGGGAGTAAACACTCTATTTGCTGCTCTTTTGAACAATCCCAAATTTGCTCAATTAGATTTTTCTCAGTGGGCACTCACGATTGGCGGCGGCATGGCAGTACAACGCTCCGTTGCACAACGCTGGCAAGAATTAACCGGTACGGTCATCACCGAGGGATACGGCCTTTCTGAAACCTCCCCAGTTGCATCGTGTAATACCCCATTGGCCACCGAGTTCACTGGTTCAATTGGCTTACCCTTGCCCGATACTGAGATGTGCATTCGGGATGAAGAGGGTAAGGATTTGGCTATTGGTGAGATTGGCGAGATCTATATTCGGGGTCCACAGGTCATGCGTGGCTATTGGCAACAAGAAGCTGAAACACAGAACGTGCTGGGTGCCGATGGATTCTTTCGAACGGGTGATATCGGCGTGATGGATGAGGCTGGTTATTTCCGAATTGTGGATCGCAAGAAAGACATGATTTTGGTAGCTGGTTTTAATGTCTTTCCAAATGAGGTCGAAGATGTCGTTGCTTCTATTCCTGGGGTCCTTGAATGTGCAGTGGTTGGCATTCGTCAAGGCGCGATGGGTGAGGCAGTTAAGTTATTCGTAGTACGAGAAGACCCTTCGATTACTGAAGAACAAATTATGGAAGTTTGCAATCGCGAGTTGACGCACTACAAACGCCCAACGCAAATTGAGTTTCGAGAGAGCCTGCCGAAGAATAATGTGGGCAAGATTCTGCGTCGTGTCTTACGCGATGAAAGTCAATCAGGGTAGTGCGATTGCATTGGCAGCAAATTCAATTGCCTCAATTGAATAGGGCGCATTCGCTTTTTTCTGTAAGTTCGGGGGCAAATGCGCAATGCTTCCCAATAGGGGCGCCTTGATTCGATTCTGAAGCGTCGTAATGTTTTCGTTTAAGTAGAGCATCTTAGGATCGATGCAATTGGCGACCCAACCGGCCAGCTTGAGGCCGCGTTGCTCAATGGCTTCTACCGTTAGTAATGTGTGATTGATGCAGCCCAAACGCATCCCCACAGTAAGAATCACTGGTACTTGAATGCGTACAGAAAATGTAGATAGATCATAGCGATCATCAATAGGGGTTAAAAATCCCCCCGCACCCTCAGCAATGACATGGGCGATTTGTGTTTGTAGTGTTTGATAAGCTTGCACCATGCGATCGAGTTCTAAGTGCTTGCCATGTTTGGCAGCGACCAGATGAGGTGCGGCTGGAGTATCTAGTACATAAGGACAAATCACATTTTGGGGAATTGCCGGATCTTGCACTAGTGTATAGGTTTCTAGATCCTCATTGCAAAGCATGCCCTCACTATTACGGTAAGTTCCTGCAACCACTGGCTTATAGGCGCACGCTGAACCTGAATTGAGTGCATTTAATTTATAAACCAATGCAGCGGTAACTAAGGTTTTGCCAATTTCAGTATCTGTGCCGGTGACAAAGTAGGAGTGGCTCATCATTTTGGCAAAGAAGTTTCGAGATCCGATAGTACATTGCAGAGCCCCTGTATCTGCTCTTTAGTATGTGCGGCCGATAAGGTCATCCGCAGGCGCGCCATACCTTTAGGAACAGTGGGCGGACGAATTGCGGGTATCCAATATCCCAATTGATCTAGGGCTCGTGCAAGCTGTAAGGCAGTCGTGTTGCTACCAACCACAATGGGCTGAATCGCGGTATCTGATTTCAATCGATTCCAACGGATAAAAGTAGAACCTTCTTTCCAAAGCGCGATATTGCTATGTAAACGAGCTCGTAATTCTTGCCCAAGCTCTCCTTCGATTAGAGAAACACTGCGCAGCACAGCAAAGGCTAATGCAGGTGAGCTGGCTGTGCTGTAGATGTAGGGCCTGGCTTTCTGAATGAGCCATGCGATGATTTTTTCATGGGCACAAACAAAGGCACCATTGAGACCAGCGGCTTTGCCCAGCGTACCAATATAGATAATGCGGTCCGAGCAAATCATTTGGTCTTCCAGGATTCCATATCCATTCTTGCCGAGCACGCCAAATCCATGCGCATCATCAATTATGAGGAGCGCATCGTATTGATTGGCTAGGCGTAAGAGCTCTTGAACTGGCGCAAGATCGCCATCCATACTGAAGACCCCATCGGTCACAATTAACTTAAATGGCGTCAGGTCATTGCGTAGCTTCTCTTCAAGGCCTGCTAAATGATGGTGATCAAAGATGTGAAGGTCGACCGATCCCTGGCCGCGGGCTAGACGAACTCCATCAATCAGAGATGCGTGATTAAGGGCAGCAGAATAAATACTCGTTTTTGACTTCCCAATCAGACTGAGGGCAGTAATGGCACTTATATTAGCCAGGTAGCCGGTGGAGAAAAATAAAGCGCGGGCATTTGGAATGGCGCCGGCCTGAGTCGATGCTAATTTTGCTTCGAGCTCATCATGAATCGCGTGATGACCGCTAATTAAATGCGAGGCACCACTGCCCGTGCCAAAACGCCTTGCCCCCTCGGAGAGAGCTGCAATCAATTTAGGGTGATTAGCAAGCCCTAAATAATCATTGCTACAAAATGCCAGCAATGGTTTTCCTCCAATTTGAATCTCAGTACCACATGGTGTATCGACTGAGCGAATCGAGCGACGCAGTAATTCACGATCGATTATTGCTAGTTCCGCATCAATTTGATTAAGAGCAAATGGCATGTGCATGAAATCAGGATTTTTGCAAAACAGTATGCAAGCTTCGTTCAATTGCACGACTCATCTGTTGGATTTCATCGGCAGAGAGAATGTAGGGTGGCATCACATAGACCGTGCGACCGATGGGTCGAATCAACACCCCCTCTTGTAGGCCCTGCTGAAACATTTCTTTGGAGAATGAACCTGGCTTTGAAATCGCAGATGCTTTGATATCAAACGCAAAGATCATTCCTTGTTGACGAATATGTTCAATCGATGCGTGATCACGGGTCCATGCGAATGCTTCTTGGATTGACTGACTACGCACTTTATTTTTTTCTAGCACGGCATCTTCTTGAAAAATATCCAAGCCTGCTAAGGCAGCTCGACACGCTAATGGGTTGCCAGTGTATGAGTGGGAATGTAAAAAAGTAGCTGACATGTCGTCACTGTAAAAGGCAGAGTAAATCGTATCAGTACTCAAACAAATGGAAAGGGGTAAATAGCCTGCGCTGATTCCTTTGGATAGGGTCATGAGATCTGGCCAAATGCCCGCTTGCTCACAGGCAAAGAATGTGCCTGTTCGACCACAACCAACTGCAATTTCATCAGCAATTAAATGAACGTCGTATTGCTTACACAGTTGCTTCGCTCCCTTCACATACCGTGGCGCATGCATTGCCATTTGGCCCGCGCATTGCACTAAGGGCTCAATGATCAAGGCCGCAATGGTTTGATGGTGTTGAGCTAAACACTCTTCGAGATTCTTCAGCGCCAAATCAATGATTTCCTCGCTCGAGACCTGGTCGGTTGCAGCCCGTGAATCGGGTGACATGACGATATGAACGGGATTGAGGAGTGATCCATAGGCATCACGAAATACCGATACATCGGTGACGCCAAGGGCGCCCAAGGTTTCTCCATGGTAGCTATTGGCTAAACAAATAAACTCTTTTTTATTGGGTTTCCCCTGAATCTTCCAAAAGTGATGACTCATCTTGAGCGCAATTTCAACGGCAGATGCACCGTCACTGGCATAAAACGCATGGCCTAATTGACCATTTGTTAATGCACTTAAACGTTCTGATAGTTCTACCACTGGCTGATGTGTAAATCCAGCAAGCATGACATGCTCAATGCGCTTGAGTTGCTCAGAGATTGCTTGATTGATACGCGGATTGGCGTGACCAAATAAATTAGTCCACCACGAACTAATTGCATCAATGAAGCGCCGTCCTTGATCGTCTTGTAGCCAGGCCCCCTGTCCCGAGGTAATCGCAATTAAGGGATAGGCCTCGTGATCTTTCATTTGGGTGCAGGGGTGCCAAACCGAAGCAAGGCTCCGACTGACCCAGTCTAAGGAATGACCTGGTTTATTCATTGGCGCAGGTGTGGATTATTTCAAAATCAAGCAGCATATCTGGTATGTTATTGGTTTTAGAGTCTAATCCCGATAAAACCATGTCAGCATCACCAACGATCTCTCCATTGGTTCAGGTTAAGCCAAGTGCACCCAATGCCTATCCAATCTGGACACTGGAGCAGGTTGCGGCATTGTTTGAGCTCCCATTTCATGAGTTGATGTTTCGGGCCCAGGAAACCCATCGTCAATATTTTCCTGAGGGTGATGTGGAATTGGCCACCTTGTTATCCATTAAGACCGGGGGTTGTCCGGAGGATTGTGGGTATTGCCCCCAAGCGGCCCGCTATCACACCGATGTGAAGGCAACTAAACTCCTAGATTTAGATGAAGTACTAGAGGCTGCCAAAGCAGCCAAAGCAGCTGGCTCCAACCGTTTTTGTATGGGCGCTGCATGGCGAGAGCCCAAGGATCGTGATGTTGAAAAAGTAGCCGCTATGATTCGGGGTGTTAAGGAGTTAGGGCTTGAGACTTGCGCTACGCTTGGAATGCTAGAAGCCAATCAGGCTAAGGCTTTGCGGGATGCGGGCCTGGATTTTTATAACCATAATTTAGATACCAGCGAGGATTTTTATCCGAATGTGATTCAGACCCGCAACTATCAGGATCGTTTGGATACTTTGCAGCATGTTCGTGATGCTGGAATGTCGGTATGTTGCGGCGGGATTGTGGGGATGGGGGAGTCGAGGGAGCAGCGCGTCGCATTCATTGCACGCTTGGCGAATCTAAATCCTTACCCAGAATCCGTGCCGATCAATCATTTAGTGCCGGTTGCTGGCACCCCGTTGGCCGATCAGCCCAGATTAGACCCCTTGGAATTTGTGCGAACCATTGCTGTTGCCCGGATTACCATGCCTCAGGCCCGAGTTCGATTATCAGCGGGTCGTCAAGAGCTTGGAAAAGCCGTCCAAGCAATGTGTTTTCAGGCAGGCGCAAATTCCATCTTTTATGGTGACCAGTTGCTCACCACCGGCAATCCAGAGGCATTGGCCGATCGCCAATTGCTCGCAGAGCTTGGTCTAAAAACCAAGGAAAGCTGCAAGGCTGAAGTGCAAGTATGAGTCGTTCAAACCCCATCAATTTGAGCCCAATCGATCATTTGATTGGTGAGTTTGATACTGCATTGCGTGCTATTGCTGGCGGTGCCAATTATAGTCGGCCAGTCCCTAAGGCCAATATTCAAGAAGGATTAAATGAAGAGCAAGTGCTCACTTCAGATCTTGATTTAAGCCCGAAAGACCGCACCCATGTGGCTGGTTTAATGCGTGTCAATCATGTTGGTGAGGTCTGTGCCCAGGCGCTCTACCAATCTCAAAAATTACTAGCTAAGACACCTGAAACCCGCGCCTTATTGGATCAGGCAGCCAAAGAAGAGATGGATCACATGGCATGGTGCGAGGAGCGCCTCAAAGAGCTGGACTCTCGCCCCAGTCTCTTGAATCCATTGTGGTATGCGGGGGCATTTGGAATCGGGTTGGTCGCGGGGTTAGCAGGTGATCGCTGGAGTTTAGGATTTGTAGCAGAAACGGAGAAGCAGGTGGAGCGGCATTTGAATGATCACCTTGAGAAGCTCCCTGAAGCTGACCTTCGTTCTCGAGCCATTGTGGAGCAGATGCGGATTGATGAAATTGAGCATGGTGCAAGCGCAATCGCTGCTGGCGGGCAAGAATTACCCCAGCCCATTCAGACGCTCATGGCGGGTATTTCAAAAATCATGACAACGACCGCTTATAAAATCTAGTATTACTGTTCTTTTATACAGGCTTTTCAGGGCACTCCCCCTATATACCTAAAGACGTATCTTAGCTATAGATTACAAGTACTTGTTTTAGGTCATAATTTTAATTTACGATTATTTTGCAAAGCTTCTCTAAGTATTTGTAATCACTAGAGAATTTGCTAAAAATTTACCCAAAAATACTTGACCCTGTAGGAAGCTTCCTCTAAAGTGGGAGGAAGTGTGAAAAAGTGGGGTAAATTTTGTTTCAAGGCGCTTCAGCTCTCAATATCGATGCAAAAGGTCGCATGTCGGTGCCAGCAAGGCATCGCGATGCCTTATTGCTGCAGGGCGAGGGTCGCGTCACCCTAACCAAGCACCCCGACGGATGTTTGTTGCTATTTCCCAGGCCCGAATGGGAAGCATTTCGGGCTCGGGTTGCGCAATTGCCTATGGACGCGCATTGGTGGCGCCGAATCTTCTTAGGTAACGCCGCGGAAATTGATTTAGATGGCGCTGGGCGAGTTCTGATTACACCTGAGTTACGCACCGCTGCAAACATTGAACGTGAAATTATGTTGTTGGGAATGGGTTCGCATCTAGAGATCTGGGATGCAAACACGTATGCAGCAAAAGAGCAGGCAGCAATTGCGCAGGGCATGCCAGACGCATTAAAACAATTTACCTTTTGATGATCGGGCGCCATGAACAACATCCATCGCCCAGTATTACTGGCCGAGGCAGTCACCGCCATGATCAGCGGACCATCTTTTCAGCCGAACTCTGCCGTATTCATCGATGGAACTTTTGGTCGAGGGGGTCATACGCAAGCGCTCTTGGATGTGCTTGGCCAGGAGAGCAAGCTTATCGCATTCGACAAGGATCCAGAAGCCATTGCCAAAGCCCAATCGCTTTGCGATCCACGTCTGCAAATCATTCATTCCAGTTTTGCCAACATCGAGCAGCATATTCAGGGGGCATCAGTCGATGCGGTGTTACTCGACTTAGGCATCAGCTCACCACAAATCGATACACCGAAACGGGGATTCTCATTTCGGTTCGAGGGCCCGCTTGATATGCGCATGGATACGACACGCGGAATCTCAGCGCGGGAATGGCTCGCCAGCGCAGCAGTCGAAGAGATTACTCAGGTGATTAAAACCTTTGGTGAGGAGCGATTCGCAACGTCCATCGCGCGTGCCATAGTAAAGCAACGTGAAGAGGGGCATTCTGTTCAAACCACTAAAGCCTTGGCAGATTTGATTGCAAGCGTAGTGAAAACGCGTGAGCCAGGACAGGATCCAGCAACTCGAACATTTCAGGCGATTCGGATTTTTATTAATCAAGAATTAACCGATCTTGAGAAGGGTCTAGCAGCTGCACTTAGAGTATTAAAAGCCGGCGGTCGATTGGTAGTAATTAGTTTTCATTCACTCGAGGACCGCATTGTGAAGCAGTTCATGCAAGCGCATGCGCAAGTGAACATCCCTCGAGAATTGCCGATACGAGCAAAAGATTTACCGCAGAGCGATTTAGAAATCATTGCTCGGGTTAAGCCAAGCGATAGTGAGATTAATGAAAATCCTCGGGCCCGTTCGGCGGTGATGCGCGTTGCGCAGAAAAGAGGTGCTCTCGTATGAATCGCGCCACGCTAAGCCTACTTGTATTACTACTAATTTGTGCATTGTCGCTGGTTACTTCTCAACAAAAAACGAGAAAGTTATTTGTGTCCTTGGAGCGCGCCCAAGCACAAGAGCGTCGACTCAATCAAGAATGGTTACGGTTGGAGTTTGAGCAGCGTAATCTTTCCAAATCAGCTCGTATTCGTGATGTGGCTCGCAATCAATTGCGGATGAGCCCGATTACTCCAGATCGCACTCTCTACTTTAAGGAAGGTCTATGAAACCGGTAGGTTTCTCGACCTCTCCAAATGTTGTGTTGCGACTGCCAATGTGGCGTTCGCGACTGATGCTGTTCCTCTTGTTTATCGCATTCGCAGCCTTGGTCATTCGTGCATTTTGGATTCAGGGCCCAGGCAATGGATTTTATGAAGCCAAAGCGGTCAAGGGTGTGCAGCGCGAGATTGAGATGCGCGCTACGCGTGGAAAAATTTTGGATCGCAATGGTCAGTTAATTGCAACAAGCCTTGAAGCAAAGGCTGTGATTGCTTACACGGATAATATTCCAGCCGATCTTGCGCCTGAGAAAATTACGCAGCTTGCCAAGCTCTTGGAGATGAGTGAGGCAGAGATAAAGAAGCGTTTTGCCGATGAGCGCAATCAAGTATTTTTAAAGCGTCAGGTTGATCCTGAGGTTGCTCAACAAATCCGTCGTTTAGAAATTCCAGGAATTGGATTGAATAATGAGTATCGTCGCCATTACCCAGAAGGGGAGGCGATGGCTCACGTAGTTGGCTTTACGAATGTGGAGGACCGCGGTCAAGAAGGAATTGAGCTGGCGCGCGATAAAGACTTGGCGGCTCAGCCAGGGAAACGACGGGTTGTAGTCGATCGCTTGGGCCGGATAGTGAATGACATTGCGATCTTGCAATTTCCACAAGATGGCCAAGATCTCCAACTCTCGATTGATAGCAAGATTCAGTACATTGCATATAACGCGTTAAAGAGTGCCGTTGAAAAGCATCGTGCCAAGGCCGGTGGCGCGGTAGTGCTGGATGTGCGCACTGGAGAAATTTTGGCATTGGCTAATTGGCCAAGCTATAACCCCAACTCGCGTAAAGCACTGACTGGTGAGCAGCTACGTAATCGAGTATTGACCGATACCTTTGAGCCAGGCTCCACGATGAAGCCTTTCCCCGTTGCGCTTGCGCTTGAGCAAGGTAAGGTACAGCCTGAAACCAATATGACCATTGGTCAAAAGTTATTAGTAGGCCCCAAACCGATTACGGATACGCATCCCTATGGAATGTTGACGGTATCCCAAGTGATTCAGAAATCGAGCAATATCGGCACTGCAAAATTAGCGCTCCAGCTCGAACCTCGTGAGATGTGGGATTTATTTGCGGCCGTTGGTTTTGGCCAGGCCCCGAACATTGGATTCCCTGGCGCAGTGGCAGGGCGCTTGCATCCATATCAAAAATGGGGCCAAAGTGATCAAGCTCGTATGTCCTTTGGATATGGAATATCCACATCATTATTTCAATTGGCACGCGCTTACACGATTTTTGCTCGCGATGGCGAGTTGGTACCTACCACCATTTTGCGTAGCCCAGATTACAAACCGGGCACTCGAGTGATTACGGCTAAGTCCGCGATTGAGATGCGCAATATGTTAGAAACCGTTACCGAGCAAGGCGGCACAGCATTGACTGCGCGCGCAGAGGGATTTCGGGTTGGTGGAAAAACCGGTACCTCACATAAGGTTGAAGGTAAAGGCTACGCTTCCAATAAGTATCGAGCATTCTTTGTTGGCTTGGCACCGATTAGCGCCCCGCGCATTGTGGTTGCGGTGATGGTTGATGAACCCACCGTTGGTGGTTATTACGGTGGCCAGGTTGCTGCACCCGTGTTCTCAACGATTGTGAGCGAGACTTTGCGTAGCTTGAACGTCACTCCCGATATGAATGAGCGCACGGTGGTACAGGCGCCGGATGCACAACCGGTAACTAGTGCGTTACAAAAAGTGGCGCTGAAGCAATGATGGCCAATACTCAAATGACCCATCGAGATATATTGCCTTATTTAAGGCAAAGCCTTGCACCCAGCGCCAAATTAGTTGCCGATACTCGCCTAATTACAAAAGGCGATGTATTTCTGGCTTACTCGGTTGGGCACGGGAAGGCCCTCCGAGATGGACGAATCTATATCGCCCAGGCCCTCTTCCGAGGGGCTGCTTACGTGTTGTATCAACCGCAGACCGATGAAGGCCAAAGTGTCGCTTGGGAAACGGATTTAGATGAGCGTTGTATTGCGGTTCCCGAGCTTGCTCAATATGCTGGGTGGTTAAGCTCAGAGTGGTATGGCAAACCCAGCGAAATGATGCCGGTGATTGGCGTGACTGGCACGAATGGTAAGACCAGTGTGACCCAATGGCTTGCACAATGTTTATCCGATAGAGCTGCCGTGATCGGTACACTCGGTAGTGGCTTTCCAAACCAATTACAAGGACTGGGGTACACCACCCCAGATGCGCCCCGTTTACAAATGGAGCTTGCTAGCTTAAAAGCAAAAGGGGCTGAATATATTGCGCTCGAGGTATCTTCACATGCCCTAGAGCAAGGACGTGTGAATGGCACTCACTTTGCTTGCGCCGTCTTTACGAATCTTAGCCGTGATCACTTGGATTATCACGGCAGCATGGCAGAGTATGGTGCCGCAAAAGCCCGACTTTTTCTTGATTTTCATCCGAAGAATGTCGTTATCAATATTGATGATTCTTTTGGACGCGAGCTACTAATGAGTATGGCCACGCGCGAGGGTGTGGAGATTTGGGCATACGGGATGTCTCAAAGCTCATTTCAGGGATTAGAAAAATTACAAAGCCGCTTCAAAGCTATATATTTTCAGGAGCACATCTTTGGAACGAATGCCTATCAATGTCAGTTGAGTATTGATGGAGTCAATCATTTAGCCACTATTCCCGTATTGGGCATATTTAATTTAAGTAATGCCTTGGCCGTGATTTCAACCTTGATGGTTTTTGGAATTTCAGATGCCCTAAAACGTCTCTCTAACCTAAAACCTGTTTTAGGTCGTATGGAAGTGATTCATAGTGATCGCGCAGACACCCCATTGATGGTAGTTGATTACGCCCATACCCCCGACGCATTGCAAAAAGTTTTAGAAACATTAAAACCAATTGCACAAGGACGCGGAGGAAAACTGGTATGCGTATTTGGCTGTGGTGGAGACCGGGATCAAGAAAAGCGCCCCATGATGGGAGCAGTTGCGCAATCGATTGCTGATCATGTGATCGTTACGAGTGACAACCCACGCTCCGAAGATCCGCAGGTCATTATGGACATGATTGTGGCTGGGATGGGTGACCATCACACCTCATCCGTTGAGCTCATTGCAGATCGTGCTGCAGCGATCATGACTGCCGTTAGACAAGCCCAAGCTCAAGATGTTGTTCTGGTTGCCGGTAAGGGCCATGAGACTACCCAAGAAATTCAGGGGAAACGCTTTGACTTTTCAGATCAAGCGCATTTGCGTTTAGTGAGCGGAGGGTCGGTTTGATGCAAGCCATTCCAACCATGACCAATCTTGCTCATATCCATGCCTTACTTCCAAATAGTCAATTGCACAACATTGGCATGGTTGAAGCACGCGATCAACTGATTAGTCAGGTCGGAACCGATAGTCGTAACCTTTCCGCTGGAGAACTCTTTGTGGCACTTAAAGGCGATCGCTTTGATGCGCACAACTTTTTAAGTGCTGTGGCCGAGCAGGGTGCTTCTGCTGCCTTGATTAGTGAGAAAACAACGTGCCCAACAAGTTTGCCAGCAGTTTATGTAGAAGATACCCGCAAGGGGCTTGGTGAGCTAGCCGCCGCATGGAGAGCCCAGTTTGGATTGCCTCTAGCGGTAGTGACCGGAAGCAATGGCAAAACAACCGTAAAGGAAATGATTGCAGCAATCTTTAGAGAAGCGGTTGATCCTACTGAATTACTTGTGACCGAAGGTAATCTCAATAACGATATTGGTTTGCCACTCACATTATTGAAGCTACGCCCTTCGCATCGGTTGGCCGTGATAGAACTGGGCATGAATCATCCAGGAGAGACCGCAGAGCTAGCAGCGATCGCTCGGCCAACCATTGCATTAATTAATAATGCGCAGCGGGAACATCAAGAGTTCATGGAAACCGTTGATGCTGTGGCGCGTGAACATACAGACGCTTTGCGCGCACTCCGGTCTGATGGCGTGGGCGTATTTCCGGCAGATACCCCATATAGCAGACTTTGGAAAGATGCTTGCGCCTCCAAACGGTATGTAGAGTTTCGCTGGTTAGATCAGATACCTAATGCAAATTTAGTATCAGCTTCCGTGGTTGATGGTTATTTACTTGCGGATGGTCAGATCGAAGTGCGAACATCGACTGGTTCAATTCAGGTGAAACTTAATACGCTGGGCGAGCATAACTACCGTAATGCCATAGCCGCCAGCGCAGTAGCGATTGCCGCACAAATTCCGTTAGTACAAATTAAAGCGGGCTTAGAGAAATTCATGCCTGTATCGGGTCGGATGCAGCGCATCACGATTTCCCAGAATATCGAACTCATCAACGATACCTATAACGCCAATCCAGATTCGGTCGTAGCCGCCGTTAAGTCATTGGCCGCTCTTCGTGGTGAGCGTTATTTGGTTTTGGGTGATATGGGAGAAGTGGGTTCGCAGGGTCCCGCTTTTCATCAGGAACTTGGGAAGTACGCTGCGCAATGCGGTATTGAGCATTTCATGTCGATTGGTTCTCTAACGAAAGAAAGTCATGCAGCATATTTACGTGAGCGATCTACTGGGGATTCACGTCATTTTGATGACATTGATTTATTGAATCGCGAGTTGCTTCAGAATCTGCGGCAATCTGACCAACGTAATATTTGTATCTTAGTTAAAGGATCCCGATTTATGCGGATGGAGCGGGTAGTGCAAGCTCTCATTGAGGGAGTGAAACCATGCTCTTGATCTTAGCCCAATGGTTACAAGACGATTATGGATTTTTCCGGGTCTTCTCTTACATCACCTTTCGTGCCGTGATGGCAACCATGACCGCACTTCTGATTGGTCTTGTCTTTGGCCCTTGGGTGATTCGGAAGTTGACTTCGATGAAAGTGGATCAAGCAGTTCGTACCAATGGACCCCAAACGCATTTAGCCAAAGTAGGCACCCCCACGATGGGTGGCGTATTGATCCTCATTGGAATTTTTATCTCCTGCGTGTTGTGGGCCGATTTGAGTAATCGCTTTATTTGGATCGTCATGCTAGTGACCTTTGGTTTTGGTGCGATTGGTTGGGTCGATGACTATCGTAAGGTAGTCCACAAGGATCCCAAGGGAATGTCTTCAAGAGAAAAATTCTTTTGGCAAACCTTTATTGGTTTATTTGCAGCGATTTATTTAGCGTTCTCGGTTTCAGAAGTCAATAACTTGAAGGTTCTGCAGTTATTCATGAGTTGGGTCGAGAGCGGCTTCTCCTTAGATCTGCCAGCCAAGTCAAACTTAACCGTCCCCTTCATGAAAGAGGTGAGCTACCCCTTGGGTGTCATGGGCTTCATCATTTTGAGTTACTTGGTCATTGTTGGTAGTAGTAATGCCGTGAACTTAACGGATGGTTTAGATGGATTAGTCATCATGCCCGTGATTTTGGTGGGCGCTGCACTAGGAGCCTTTGCCTATGTTATGGGTAACTCAATCTACGCGAAGTATTTGCTATTTCCTCATATTCCGGGTGCCGGTGAGTTATTGATCTTTTGTGGTGCGATGGGTGGCGCAGGCCTAGCGTTTCTTTGGTACAACGCGCATCCCGCCCAAGTTTTTATGGGTGACGTAGGCGCTCTCGCTCTGGGCGGCGCCCTAGGAACCATCGCAGTCATTGTTCGTCAAGAGATTGTTCTCTTTGTGATGGGCGGGATTTTCGTTGCTGAAACAGTCTCTGTGATGATGCAAGTTCTATGGTTCAAGTTCACCAAAAAATATTATGGTGAAGGACGACGTATTTTCCGGATGGCGCCTTTGCATCATCATTTTGAACTTGGCGGATGGCGCGAGACGCAAGTAGTTGTGCGTTTTTGGATCATTACGATTTTGTTGGTGCTCGTTGGCTTGTCAAGCCTTAAGTTACGGTGAGAAACGATTAATACGATGAACCAGCGCTTACTTTACCCATTTAGTTCCAGTCATGGCGATGAGTTCGCCAGACTAACTTCACCACAAATCCTAATTGTGGGTTTAGGTGAATCTGGCTATGCCATGGCGAAGTGGTGCTTAAGCCAGGGTGCACAAGTACAACTTGCTGATACACGCCCTCTCTCGAAGCTAAATTCACAACAACAAACTTGGCTTAGTGAGCTTAAGGATGGGGGACTCAAGTCCTTTACCCCTGAAGTAAGCGATTGGAAGGGATTGCTCGAGCAAGCTGATATTTTAGGAATCAGCCCTGGCTTATCGCCACTGCAAGAGCCGGCTAATTCATTTTTAGCCATCTGCGAGGAGCGCAAGATCCCTGTTTGGAGCGAAATCGAATTTTTTGCACGTGCACTAGCAGCTTTGAATCGGATGGCTTTAGAGACTCACGCAAAGTATCAGCCTAACATTCTGGCGATTACTGGCACTAATGGCAAAACAACCACGAGCGCATTAACGGCTCAGATTTGTGAACGAGCAGGTCGCCGTGTTGCTTTGGCTGGGAATATCAGTCCGGCCGCTCTTGAAAAATTGAGTACCGTATTGAATGAGGCGGAGAGTTTTGCTGATTTGCCTCACATCTGGGTATTGGAGTTGTCAAGTTTTCAGTTGCACTTTACCCATACACTCAATCCAACCGCAGCAACCGTTCTCAATCTCTCGCAAGATCACTTAGATTGGCATGGCGATATGCAAGCGTATGCAGCTGCGAAGGCCCGGATTTTGGGAAGGGATTCAGTCTTGGTTCTCAATCGCGAAGATTCCTTGGTAAATGAAATATTTAGTGATGTCGTCGATCATAAGATCATTTCGTTTGGAAGCGATGTGCCAAGGGAGAGTGACTCATTTGGCATTGAGCGTGACTTAAATGGCGGTGGAATCGATTGGTTGGTTTGGGCAGAGCCTGATGAGGCGACCCAAGCGCTGGAGCAGGAGGAAGCGCAAGAGGGATTCATTAAGCGTCGCCGTCGCAGGAAAAATAATGCGTATGAGGAAGCTGAAAGCTTACGACTCAAGCGACTAATTCCGGCAGATGCGCTCCGTATTCGTGGTCGGCATAACGCTCTGAATGCACTCGCTGCACTTGCACTTGCTCGTGCCGCAGGCTTAGGTATCGGCTTGCTCTTACATGGCTTACGTGAGTATCAGGGCGAACCGCATCGGGTTCAAACCGTCGCCGTGATTCGGGATGTGGAATACATTGACGATAGCAAGGGTACTAATGTGGGGGCAACCGTTGCTGCATTAATGGGTTTAGGGACTGCTTCAAGCCAAAAAAATATATGGCTCATTGCAGGCGGTGATGGAAAAGGCCAAGACTTTACCCCCTTATCTGAACCGATCAATCGATTTGTAAAAGGCCTCATCCTGATAGGTCGTGATGGCCCAGCGATTAAGGCAGTGTGCTCAAGCCCAATCAGCCAAGGTAGTTTACAAGTGATAGAAGCAAAGGACTTGGAGTCGGCTGTTCAGTCAGTAGCCCAACATGCAGCAGCTGGTGACCTTGTTTTGTTATCCCCGGCTTGTGCGAGCTTTGATATGTTTAAAAACTATCAACACCGAGCACAGGTTTTTGTGGATGCTGTTCATGAGCTCACGAATCAATGGAGCGATAGTCCCAATGAACATCTAGGGGCGTCGGTATGAATATTCGTCAGAACCGTTTTTGGAATATCTCGCGCGAGGGCTTTGATGGATTTCGTTCGGGGCTGCGCGATGCGGTATCCGGTGTTGAGCAAACGCGTTCGCGCATGATGGAGTATGACCAATTGCTGGTTTGGGCGGTGTTGTCTTTAAGCCTAATTGGCCTTGTGATGGTTTATTCAGCTTCGATTACCTTGGCTGATGGCCCCAAATATGCCAACTACAGCAGTAATCACTTTTTGATTCGGCATTTGATCTCGCTCGGGATCGCGGTATTTGTTGGGTTTTGGGTCTTTAAGATTCCAGTGAAAACGTGGGATAAGTTAGCTCCCTATATTTTTGCGTTCACGATTTTGCTCCTAATTGCTGTATTGATTCCTGGAATCGGTAAGGGCGTGAATGGCGCACGGCGTTGGATTTCCTTAGGAGTGATGAATTTCCAACCATCCGAGCTGATGAAATTCGCTGTGATTATCTTTGCAGCCAGTTACACCGTCAAACGCCAGGAGCATCTGCATTCCTTTGTGAAGGGCTTTGTCCCCATGGGGCTAGCAGTTGCCTTAGTTGGACTATTGCTGATGCTTGAGCCCGATATGGGAGCCTTCATGGTGATCGCCATCATTGCCATGGGCATTTTGTTCTTAGGCGGAATCAATGCCAAATTGTTTGCTGGCTTAACGATTGTTGGTGTAGTGATTGTGGCAACCGTCATCGCCTTATCCGAGTTTAGACGTCAGCGAATTTTTGCATTTTTAGATCCTTGGCAAGCCGAGCATGCTGCACGCAAGGGCTATCAATTAGTTCACTCCTTGATGGCCTTTGGACGTGGCGAGTGGTTTGGTGTTGGTTTAGGTGGGAGTGTTGAGAAATTGCATTACTTACCGGAAGCGCACACCGACTTCATCTTGGCGGTGATTGGTGAAGAACTTGGTTTTGTGGGTGTATTTGTAGTGATCCTACTTTTTTATTGGATCGTACGTCGCGCATTTCTCATTGGTCGTACTGCCTTGCAATTGGATCGAAGTTTTGCGGGACTCTGCGCCAAAGGCATCGGTATTTGGGTCGGCTGGCAAGCCTTTATCAATATGGGTGTGAACCTAGGTCTTCTGCCGACGAAGGGCTTGACTCTGCCGCTCGTGAGTTACGGCGGCTCAGCTATTTTGATGAATATGGTGGCTTTCGCGGTCTTATTAAAGATTGATTATGAGAACCGAATCTTGATGCGCGGAGGCAAGCTATGACCATGGCTGGGCGCTCTATCTTGGTCATGGCTGGCGGTACTGGCGGTCATATCTTCCCAGGCTTGGCCGTTGCAGAATGTCTGCGCAAACAGGGTTGGTCTGTATCGTGGATGGGAAATCCCAGCGGTATGGAATATCGCTTAGTGCCGGCAAAAGGATTTATTTTTGAGGGCGTGCAATTTGGTGGCTTACGGGGCAAGGGAATACTGACAAAGTTACTAATGCCATTTCGGTTAGTTCGCGCCATGATGCAAAGCTGGAAAATTTTGCGTCGTTTGAAGCCAAGCGTGGTGTTAGGTATGGGAGGTTACATCACCTTCCCAGGGGGCTTAGTGAGCTACCTCATGGGCCGGCCTTTGGTGCTACATGAGGCGAACTCGGTTGCTGGAAGTGCTAATCGAGTATTGGCGCGTTTTGCGACGCGAGTCCTTACTGGATTTCCGCACACACTCGAACATGGCCAGTGGGTGGGTAATCCCATTCGTGAGAGCGTTGAGGGGCTGGGCGATTGCAAGACACGCTATGCAATGCGTCAGGGCCCGCTGCATTTACTGGTAGTTGGTGGAAGTTTGGGGGCTGCTGCACTCAATGCAGTAGTTCCAGAGGCTTTAGCTCTATTACCAGCCGATCAGCGCCCAAACGTGATGCATCAGACTGGTGAGCAGCATTTGGAGGCAGTGACAAAAAAATATCAACAATTGGACGTTCATGCTGAGCTAAAGCCATTCATTGAGGACATGGCTGCAGCGTATGCTCATGCTGATTTAGTGATTTGCCGTGCTGGAGCAATGACCGTGTCTGAGATCTCGGCCGCTGGGGTTGCTGCTTGTTTTGTACCATTTCCATACGCAATTGATGATCACCAGACCGCTAATGCGCGTTTTCTGTCCGATGCAAAGGCTGCAATATTGATGCCTCAAGCGGAGTTGGATGCAGCTGCGTTGGCAAACTTAATTTTAGGATTGCGGCGCGAGGATTTAGCCGAAATCGCTGTGAAAGCGCAGGCGCTTGCAAAGTTTCGTGCGACCGAGGAAGTTGCCTCAATTTGTAAGGAGTGCGCGCGATGAAGCATATCGTACAGCACATTCATTTTGTAGGAATTGGTGGCGCCGGCATGTGCGGCATTGCTGAAGTACTCCTCAATTTAGGCTATCGCGTTTCGGGATCAGATTTAGCGGAGTCTGCAGTTACGAAGCGACTAATAGCCTTAGGGGCACAAATTGCAATTGGCCACGATGCAAAGAATATCGGTGATGCCGAAGCAGTGGTAATTTCGTCGGCGGTCACTGGAAATAATCCGGAAGTACTTGCTGCCAGAGCCAATCGCATTCCAGTAATCCAGCGTGCCGTCATGCTTGGTGAGTTAATGCGCTTAAAGCAGGGAATCGCAATTGCTGGCACGCACGGCAAAACGACGACGACAAGTTTAGTTGCCTCGGTGCTTGCAGAGGGTGGTTTGGATCCAACCTTCGTGATTGGTGGAAAGCTCAATTCAGCCGGTGTGAATGCACGCTTAGGGCAAGGCGAATTTATTGTGGTTGAGGCTGACGAATCAGATGCTTCGTTCTTGCAGCTCTATCCGGCCATGGAAGTAATCACCAATATTGATGCGGATCACATGGATACCTATCAGCATGATATGGCCCGCTTAAAGCAAACCTTTGTGCAATTTACGCAGCGTATGCCATTTTATGGAATTGCAGTTCTTTGTATTGAAGACAGCAACGTTCGAGATATCCTGCCGTTTGTTTCGCAACCAATCTTGCGCTATGGATTTTCTGAAGATGCTGAGATTCGCGCAACCGATATCAAAGCTGTTGGCACGCAAATGCACTTTACGGTTCATCGTCGAGCAATTCGCAGGCATGGTTCTAGACCTGGCCCATTAAAAATTATTCTTAATTTGCCTGGTCAGCACAATGTACTTAATGCATTAGCAGCGATTGGAATTGCAACTGAATTGGGCGTTAGCGACGATGCAATTACGCATGCCTTATTGCAATTTAGTGGTGTCGGACGTCGTTTCCAACATTATGGCGATATTGCCTTAGCGGGTGGTGGAACATTTACCTTGATTGATGATTATGGTCATCATCCCGTTGAAATGAATGCAACCTTAGCGGCTGCACGTGGCGCGTATCCAGATCGGCGTTTAGTTTTGGCATTCCAGCCTCACCGATTTACTCGTACTCGCGATTGCTTTGGTGAATTTGTCAATGTATTACGCCAGTTTGATACCGTAGTCCTCACTAATGTGTATCCGGCCGGTGAGGCGCGCATTGCAGGCGCCGATAGTAAAAGCTTGATGAAAGCCTTAGGTAAATCGACCCCAGTCCAAGTGGTTGAGGATCTTCAGGAGATCCCTACCGCATTAAGTGGACTTCTCCAAGACGGTGATGTCTTGATTACGATGGGCGCTGGCTCTATTTCCAAGTTACCCCAGATGCTCGTGGAGAATAGCCATGGCTAATCTTCAAACGATCCATCCCTGGGGTCAGCAGGTTGCTGCGCAACTCGCTCAGTTGAGCCCCAAACAATTTGGGCGCGTTGGTGTATTAATGGGTGGACGTTCTGCCGAACGTGAGATCTCGCTCTTGTCGGGTCAAGGAGTGCTGAGTGCGCTTTTAGAAAAGGGTATTGATGCACACGCCTTTGATCCAGGCGTGCGCAGTCCAGTTGAGATTGCTAAGGAACAATTTGATCGTGTCTTTATTACACTGCATGGCCGCTATGGTGAAGATGGAACGATCCAAGGTCTTCTTGAGTTACTTAATATTCCGTATACGGGTAGTGGTGTTTTGGCCTCGGCCTTATCGATTGATAAGGTGGTGACCAAGCAAGTCTGGCAGAGTCATCACATATCAACACCACGCTATGAGGTCTTAACGGACGATAGCAATTGGGATCGTGTTGCACATCATTTAGGACTGCCTTTGGTTGTAAAGCCAGCACATGAAGGATCCTCATTAGGTTTAAGTAAGGTGCGACGCATTGAGGAACTTCCAGCCGCTTATAAGTTGGCAGCCAAATTAGATCGACGGGTTTTGGCAGAAGCCTGCATCGTTGGTCCAGAGCTCACCTGTCCGATTGTAGGTCAGGGCGCTACTGCCCAAGCACTGCCACTCATCCAAATCATTCCTCCAGAAGCTGGTTATGACTTTCATCACAAATACTTTTCAGATGAGACTCAATATCGCTGTCCTCCAGGACTTGATCCAGAGCTTGAGCGCCAGATTCAGGAGCTTGCAGTATCAGCCTATCGAGCGCTGGGTTGCCGAATGTGGGGTCGCGCGGACGTCATGCTCGATGCGGCCAGTCAGAATAAGCCCTATTTACTGGAGATGAACACATCTCCAGGAATGACCTCGCATTCATTGGTACCAATGGCTGCTAAAGCAGCCGGCGTCCCCTATGCTGATCTGGTGATGTGGATCCTAAGCCAGACCTTGGAAGGTACGTTTTCTTCACCAGAGGTTCACCAGTCATGACCGCGATACAACGGATCTCGGACGCAATCAATTTTGCGATCGCACCGGTTTGGAATCATGCGCAGCGCATGCAAGAAATTACGCGTTGGTTGATGCGCTTTTTTATTTTGGCTGTTGTCCTATCCATCTTTATTTGGCTCAGTCATCAACCGGTATTTACCTTAAAGCATTTACAGATTGAGTCTGCTGGTCATCAGGACTTAAAGCATGTGCATCTTCCTGCAGTTCGAGCTCAGGTTTTGGATAAAGTTCAGGGTAATTTTTTCAGTGTTCGTTTGCAAGATGTGAAGGATGCCTTTGAAGCACTACCTTGGGTGCGCCATGCGAGTGTGCGTCGCGCCTGGCCCAATGGATTGATTGTGAGCATTGAAGAGCAAAAACCCCTAGGAGTTTGGGGCAAGGCTGATCAACAAAAGTTACTCAATGTTTATGGCGAAGTATTTGATGGCTCAGTTGCGGAGCTTGATGAAAACAGCCCCCTGATTGAATTTAGTGGACCAGATGGATCAAGCAAAGAAGTACTACGTCTTTATCAAAAAGCCAGTACTTGGTTTAAACCGTGGGATGCTGAGGTTAAATCACTCACGCTATCGGATCGTTATGCGTGGCACATCAAGTTGAGCAATGGTGTGCGTATTGAGTTTGGGCGCGAAGAGGAGCAGGCCAAAGGCGCTCTAGATCAACGCGTTGCACAGCTTTTGCAATATTGGCCACAGGTTCAACAAAAATGGCCCAATCGGGTTGACGCAGTCGATCTGCGCTATCCCAATGGGTTTGCTGTGCATATTGTGGGAGCGCCAACTAAACCAAGTGCACCCGCTATCAAAGTTGAAATACCGAAGGCGTATCAAATCGCTATTTTGAGTCATGACGAGCAACGCATCGAGGAATGGAAATGAGTAAAGACAGCCGCGATTTATTGGTTGGATTAGATATTGGTACATCAAAAGTGGTGGCTTTGGTCGCAGAGCTCAGCCCCGATGGCCAATTTAATGTCTTGGGTTTAGGGCAAACCTCCTCGAAAGGTTTAAAGAAAGGCGTAGTAGTCAATATTGAAGCCACTGTCCAGTCGATTCAGAAGGCGCTCGAGGAAGCCGAGTTAATGTCGGATCGTCGCATCGCTCAGGTTTACACCGGTATCGCTGGTAATCATATTGTGAGTTTTAACTCGAGCGGTATGGTGGCGATTCGGGACAAAGAGGTTGGCGCCGGAGATGTTGAGCGTGTTCTAGAAACGGCCAAAGCAATCAATATTCCCACCGATCAACAAATTCTTCATATTTTGATTCAGGAATTCATCATCGATGGTCAAGAGGATGTGCGTGAGCCGATTGGGATGAGCGGTATTCGTTTAGAGGTGAAGGTACATATTGTGACCGGAGCAGTGAGTGCGGCACAAAATATTGTGAAGTGTGTCCGACGCTGTGGGCTAGAAGTAAATGATTTAATTTTGCAACCACTCGCTTCAAGTCTAGCGGTTCTCACCGAAGACGAGAGGGAGTTAGGCGTTGTATTAATTGATATTGGTGGCGGCACAACCGATATTGCCATTTATAGCCAAGGATCGATTCGTCATACCGCAGTGATTCCGATTGCTGGTGATCAGATCACCAATGACATCGCGATGGCCTTACGAACCCCAACGATTGAAGCGGAGGATTTAAAGATTCATCATGGGGTTGCCAAACAGGATATGGCCGACCCCAATGCCATGATCGATGTTCCTGGCGTGGGGGATCGTGAGCCCCGCCCAATGTCCAAACAAGCGCTTGCGGCAGTGATTGAGCCACGGGTTGAGGAACTCTTTACTTTAGTTCGCAACATTGTCCGTGAGTCGGGCTATGAAGACATGGTCTCTTCTGGAATCGTGTTGACTGGTGGCACCGCCATGATGCCGGGTATGGTTGAGTTGGCAGAGCAGGTTTTCTTAAAGCCTGCGCGCATTGGCACGCCTGAGTATCGCGGTCACTTACATGAAGTATTGAGAAGTCCACGGTACTCCACCGGTCTTGGTTTGCTCATGGAAGGGCAGGCACAAATGATGCGTGGTCGCAGAGCAATTCAGGGTGGCAGTTTACAAAGCGTGGTTGCACGCATGAAGGAATGGTTTACAGGAAATTTTTGATTTTTTTCGTCGTCGTCAATCGGTGATCCATGGTGGAAAGCCGATCTTATTAAGGAGGGTGTTATGGAATTTGAAATGGTAGAACAAGAAACAGCTGGCAAGACCATCATTAAGGTGGTGGGTGTCGGAGGCGCTGGCGGCAATGCTGTCCAGCACATGATTCGTCGCAATGTCAACGGCGTGGAGTTTATTTGCATGAATACCGATGCAGGTGCCTTGCAGCGGTCGCAAGCAAGCTTAAACCTACAACTGGGCGAAACTGGCTTGGGCGCTGGCGCGAAGCCAGAGGTGGGCGCGGCATCTGCCGAGCAAGCTCGCTCGCGTATTGCTGATGCATTGCAAGGCGCACATATGGTGTTCATTACCGCGGGGATGGGCGGCGGTACCGGAACCGGGGCGGCCCCAGTGGTTGCTCAAGTTGCTAAAGAAATGGGCATCTTAACGGTTGGCGTGATTAGTAAGCCGTTTGACTTTGAGGGCGTGAAGCGCTTAAAAGTGGCAGAGATGGGTGCGCAAGAGTTGGAAAAGCATGTTGACTCATTAATCGTCGTTTTAAATGAAAAGCTCTTTGAGGTGATGGGTGAAGATGCAGAATTTGATAAAGCCTTTGCTTGTGCAGACGATGTATTGCATAACGCGGTATCTGGTATTGCCGAAATCATTAATGAGCAGGGCTTAATCAACGTCGACTTTGAAGATGTCAAGACTGTCATGAGTGAGCAGGGTAAAGCCATGATGGGAACGGCGACAGTTTCTGGAATGGACCGGGCGCGTTTGGCGGCTGAGGCAGCCGTTGCATCGCCACTGCTGGAGGGCGTTGATTTATCTGGCGCACGCGGTGTATTGGTCAATATCACTGCCAGTCGTTCATTGAAGTTATCCGAGACCCGTGAAGTGATGGCTGCGATTCGTGGGTATGCCGCTGAAGATGCTACGGTCATTTTTGGAACGGTGTATGACGATAGCTTGGGCGATGCCCTACGAGTAACCGTAGTGGCCACTGGACTCAATGGTTCCCAATCCCTGCAAAAGGATCAACCCCAGTTAATCTGGCGAGCTGCAACCGGTACGAATGATGCAAGTCCAACCATGACCACCTTGGGTGATTTTGCTCCAACCAGCCCAGCTGCTGCGATGAGCCGCAATGTGACCCAAGCATCGAGTACTATGGGCTCAGCCACGGCTGCCCCAGTGAATCCTGCGGTCGATTATGGTCAGTTTGATGTTCCAAAGGTATTTCGTAATTCTCGAGAGTCTGTACCTCCAAGCCTTGGTGCCGATAGTTCGCCACAAGCGAAGGCCATGCTCGAGAAAGGGGCGGATTACTATGAGATACCTGCCTTTTTAAGGAAGCAAGCAGACTAATAAATAAACCATACAATAGTGGGTTCGAGGATTGCTAATTCAGTCGCCCCTCCGGACGACGAATCCAGCGCCTGCGTTAGCACCCCAAACCACTATTGATATGGAGATCACATGATTGCTGTAGGACAAAAATTACCAAACGCTACCCTCTACGAGTTTTTTGATGAAGAGCGCGATGGCTGTTCCTTGGGCCCAAATGCATTTGAAGTTGACAAATTAACCGCTGGCAAAAAAATTGTTATTATTGCTTTGCCTGGCGCATTTACACCAACCTGCTCAGCCAAGCATGTTCCAGGATTTGTGGAGCATTTTGATGCGATTAAAGCAAAAGGTGTTGATGAGATTTGGTGTGTTTCTGTCAATGACCCATTTGTGATGGGCGCATGGGGCCGGGATTTAAAGGTTGGCAAGAAAGTACGTATGTTGGGTGACGGTAGTGCTGAGTTCACCAAAAAGTTAGGCATGGAATTTGATCTAACCGCGCGTGGTCTTGGTGTTCGCTCACAACGCTATGCCATGATCGTGGATAACGGCGTTGTGAAGCATTTAGCACTCGAGGCACCTGGTAAGTTTGAAGTCAGTGATGCCGCAAATACCTTAAAGCATCTTTAATTGATATTGTGTAGGCCATGGTGCTTAAGCAAAAAACTTTAGCGCAGCCGATCAAAACGGTCGGCATTGGCCTGCATTCTGGTCGTAAATCAACGCTAACCATTAAACCCGCACCGATTGATTTTGGTATTCAGTTCGTGCGGGTTGATATGCCTAACGCAGTTCCTATCCCAGCTCATGCATTGGCTGTCTGTGATACCCGCTTAGCCTCAGTGATTCAGAGTCAAGGGGTCAAGGTTTCTACGGTTGAGCATTTACTATCAGCCTGTTCGGGTTTGGGATTGGATAATTTATTGATTGAGGTCGATGCGGAAGAAGTGCCGATCATGGACGGTAGTGCGGCCTCTTTTCTTTTTCTGATTGAGTCAGCTGGTACCGTTGAACAAGAGGCCCCACGCAAATTTATGGTGATTCAAAAGGCGGTGGAAGTGCGTGAAGGCAATAAATTAGCACGCCTAGAGCCACATTTTGGATTCAAGTTGGATTTCACGATTGACTTTAAGCACCCAGCAGTTGATAAAACGGGGCAGCGTTTTGTGGTCGATTTTGCTGAGCACGCTTATCGTAGTGAGATTGGTCGTGCTCGCACCTTTGGATTTGCGCATGAGGTGGAAGCCTTGCGTGAGATTGGTTTAGCTCGTGGTGGCAGTTTAGATAATGCGATTGTGCTTGATGAGCATCGCATCTTAAATAACGAAGAGTTACGTTATGACGATGAGTTTGTGCGTCATAAAATTTTGGACGCGATCGGAGATCTTTATTTGGCCGGTCACCCTATTGTCGGAGCGTACACCGCAGAAAAGTCAGGCCATGCACTCAATAACGCACTATTACGAAAGCTCTTAGACGACCCAAGTTCGTATTCGATCGAAACCTTTGATAAGGCTAGTGCCCCTGCGGCCTATCTGCAAACCCCCGAAAGCATCAACGCCTAGATTTTCTGTTTCTCAATAATCGTTCGATTGATTGCCGCAGGGATGACTGTGGAGATAGTTGATGATACAGCCCTTCCCAAGCACTTTGAGCTGCTGGGGTAAATTCAGGTGGATTTTCATTTACTCGATTACTTCTTACCGTTAATGGTTTCGGTTTTACCTTCACCCGAACTTGATGAATCACCCATTGATATTGCCCAAGTTCTTTGGCAATACTGGGAGCAATTTGTTGTAAGCGGGTGCCAATCGTGGCATTCGGTACCACCAAAACTAGCTCACTAGGGCGATCGGGACGCCATTCAACCTGTAGGGATTGGCCAATAGATGCAAAACCCAGTGAATACACAGCGTTTTGAACGGCATGGGTTAGGGCGTCATGCTTTTTAGCCCGCTCTAGAAGCGGTTTAAAGCCTTGCTCATGGGCGAGGCAATCCTGCCATGGCTGGGCTAACTTAACTAGGGGCTTATTCATCAAAGAGGGGCTCGCGGGTGATAAACTCAATAGCTAAAATTTTTTCTAGATTCCTATGGTACTTGGTCTTATTAAAACACTGGTTGGTAGCAGCAATGACCGCCTTCTCAAGCAATACCGCAAGGTCGTTTCTAAGGTAAATGCCCTTGAGGCCAATCTCCAGGCTTTGGATGATTTTGCCTTACAAGCGAAAACTGCCGAATTTAAGCAACGGATTGCCGCCGGTGAGGCTTTGGATGACCTTGCCGCTGAAGCATTTGCAGTGGTCCGTGAAGCCAGCGTACGGGTCATGAAAATGCGTCATTTTGACGTTCAAATCATGGGAGCCTTGGCCCTTCATCAGGGAAAAATCGCTGAAATGGGTACAGGTGAAGGTAAAACCCTAACCGCAACCTTGGCGGTTTACTTAAATGCACTCTCAGGTAAGGGTGTTCATGTGGTGACGGTGAATGATTACTTGGCAGAACGGGATGCCGAGTGGATGTCTAAGCTCTACACTTTTTTAGGACTGACCGTTGGTATTAATTTGTCGCAAATGAATCATGAGGCCAAGCAAAAAGCCTATGCCGCTGATATCACGTATGGAACTAATAATGAGTTTGGCTTTGATTATTTGCGTGACAACATGGTTCAGGATGTGGCGCAGCGGGTACAGCGCGGCCTCTCCTATGCAATTGTTGACGAGGTTGATTCGATTCTGATTGACGAAGCTCGGACCCCACTTATTATTTCGGGGCAGGCTGAAGACCATACTGATTTATATATCAAGATGAATGCATTGCCTGCGCATCTTGATCCGCAGGTGGGAGAAGAAAAATCCGATGGTTCGGGCGTGATTAAACCAGGCGATTACTGGGTCGATGAGAAATCCCATCAGGTCTATTTGACTGAGCGTGGCCATGAAAAAGCAGAACAAATCCTGACCCAAATTGGTTTATTGAAAGAGGGCGACTCCCTTTATGCCCCGCAAAATATCAATTTGATGCATCACCTCTATGCAGCCCTGCGCGCACACTCTTTGTATCACCGCGATCAACACTACGTGGTTCAGGGGGGTGAGGTCATCATCGTGGATGAGTTCACGGGCCGCTTAATGCAGGGTAGACGTTGGTCGGACGGCTTGCATCAAGCGGTTGAGGCGAAAGAGAAGGTGGGGATTCAGAACGAGAACCAAACGCTTGCCACCATTACCTTCCAGAACTACTTCCGGATGTATCAAAAATTGGCTGGCATGACCGGAACGGCAGATACCGAAGCCTACGAGTTCAAAGAGATCTACGGACTTGAAACGGTGGTGATTCCCCCCAATCGACCCAGCCGTCGACTGGATCGGCAAGATCAAATTTATAAGACCTCGCCCGAGCGCTACGCAGCAGTCACTAAAGACATTAAAGAATGTTATGAACGAGGTCAGCCAGTTCTTGTAGGCACTACTTCCATTGAGAACTCGGAGCTGATTTCTAAATTACTCGATAAAGAAAAGCTTTCTCATCAGGTTCTCAATGCAAAGCAACATGCGCGTGAGGCAGAAATTATTGCTCAAGCGGGTCGACCCAAGATGATTACCATTGCCACCAATATGGCTGGTCGTGGAACCGATATTGTTTTAGGTGGAAATGTCGAGCGGCAATCACTCCTCATTGAAGCCGATGAGTCCCTTAGTGATGCTGAAAAAGCAAAACGGATTCAGCAGTTAAAGGACGAATGGCAGGGACTGCATGATGCAGTCGTCAATGCTGGTGGTCTGCATATTATTGGTACTGAACGACATGAAAGTCGCCGCATCGATAATCAGCTGCGTGGACGTGCCGGACGTCAAGGCGATCCTGGTTCATCGCGTTTCTATCTCTCGTTAGACGATCCTTTATTGCGTATTTTTGCAGGTGATCGTTTACGTGCTGTAATGGATCGCTTAAAGATGCCCGAAGGCGAGCCGATTGAGGCGGGAATGGTAACGCGCTCAATTGAATCTGCTCAGCGCAAAGTAGAAGGACGTAACTTTGATATTCGTAAACAACTGCTCGAATACGATGATGTCGCTAACGATCAACGCAAAGAGACCTATCGACTTCGCAATCAGATTCTTGAAAGTAAAGATATTGGTGACCTGATTGCCAATTTATGCGAAGACGTTTTTACAGCAATTGTCCGCAATTACGTCCCAGTGGAATCGATGGAAGAGCAGTGGGATATCCCCGCTCTTGAGCACCTCTTGGCAAATGAATGGGGAATTACCGTTGATCTTCAAGGGTGGATTGCCAATGCTGATACGGTCGATGACGAAGAAATCGTAACCCGGGTGATTGAAGCGGCAAAGAAGAATTACAAGGCTAAAGAGGAGCTCACGGGCCGTGAGTCGTTTGCTAGCTTTGAGCGTTCGGTGATGCTATATAGCTTAGATATTCACTGGCGAGAGCATTTGGCTGCCTTAGATCGACTGCGCCAAGGAATTCATTTGCGCGGCTATGCCCAAAAAGATCCAAAGCAAGAGTATCGCCGTGAGGCATTTGAGCTCTACGCAGAACTTTTGGATGTGGTGAAAAATGATGTGATTAAGACCGTGTTTACGGTTCAGATTAAAAATGCCTCAGAGCTTGATGAAGCTGCAGAAACCATCGCTGATGATAGCCAAGTAAAAGAGATGCAATTTAAGCATAACCAGTTTGCTGAGGGGGAAAGTATCCCTGTTGAGCAGGTTGAGCATGCAATTGCACCAGCCCCAGTTCGTGATGGCCCAAAAATTGGTCGAAATGATCCTTGCCATTGCGGTAGTGGTAAGAAATACAAGCACTGCCACGGAAAAATTGCTTAATTTGAGGTTTGCCTTTCTAATTTAACGATGGCTGTTAATTTTCCAATCCTTGATCCCAAATCCCTAAGCCCTATTTCTGGGCTGGCCCTTGGGTTTGCGCAGGCTGGTATTAAGCGGGCAAATCGCAAAGATGTTTTGGTAATGCGCCTAGTTCCCGGTTCGGCAGTAGCAGGCGTATTTACCCAAAATCGGTTTTGTGCCGCTCCCGTACAGTTATGTAAACAGCATCTATTGGAGGCTAATCCAATTGAGGCATTGATCGTGAACACCGGTAATGCCAATGCAGGGACTGGTGAAGAGGGTCTGCGTCGAGCCTTTCAGACCTGTGAGGTGCTAGCAAAGTCGTTTGGGCTGAGTCCAGAGCAAGTATTGCCCTTTTCAACAGGGGTGATCATGGAGCAACTGCCAGCTGACAAAATTGTGGCTGCGATACCTCAAGCCGTGGCGCAATTATCTGAAGATAATTGGTTTGCAGCAGCCCAAGCGATCATGACCACCGATACCCTGCCGAAGGCGGCTTCGCAGACGATCAATACCGAGCAGGGACCTATTGTTATCACGGGTATTTCAAAAGGGGCCGGCATGATTCAGCCAAATATGGCGACTATGCTGGGTTTTGTGGGGACGAATGTTCAAGTTGATCGAGGCTTACTGCAAGAGCTCACCGCAGAGGCTGCGAACCTGTCATTTAACGCAATCACGATTGATGGCGATACATCAACTAATGATTCTTTCATCGTGATGGCCACCGGCCAATCCCCAATCCGCATTCAGAGTCGCTCTGATCCGCTGTATAGTTTATTTCGAAAGGGTTTAATTGCTATCTCTCAACAGTTAGCGCAGCTGATTGTGCGCGATGGCGAGGGTGCCACTAAATTTATAACAATTTGTGTAAAAGGCGGCAAGAATAGCCTTGAGTGCAAGCAGGTAGCCAAAGCAATTGCACATTCGCCTTTGGTTAAAACTGCGTTTTTTGCAAGCGATCCCAATTTAGGTCGGATCTTGGCTGCGGTGGGCTATGCTGGAATCGATGATCTTGATAGTGGCAAGGTCCAACTCTGGTTGGATGATGTTTGGGTTGCAAAGGATGGTGGTCGATATCCAAACTATCAAGAAGAGCAAGGTCAAGCCGTGATGAAACAATCAGAAATAACCGTCACGGTTGATTTAGGAAGAGGCGATGCGATGGAGACGGTTTGGACCTGCGATTTATCGCATGAGTATGTCTCAATTAATGCTGATTACCGCTCATAAGCAAGTTTTATCATTACGAGAACGTGAACTGTGAATGACAAACTCGATCGCCTTCTAGATCATCTCGAAACATTTTTACCGAAGCCATTGACCGATGCTGAGTGGCAAACCGCTAAGGCGTTTCGTTGGCAGCGTCGCGATAGTATTTTTGGACGAATTGGATTTCTAAAGCCAGTCAAGCACTTATCCCCAATCTCGTTTCAAGATTTAAAACATATTGATCGCCAGCGCGATGCGATTATTGACAATACCCGGCATTTTGTTGAAAAGAAGCCTGCCAATAATATTTTGTTAACAGGTGCGCGTGGTACTGGTAAGTCCTCATTGATTAAGGCCTGCCTCAATCAATTTGCTTCTCAGGGCTTGCGCTTAGTGGAGGTCGATAAGGATCACTTGGCTGATTTACCAGATATCACCGAGATTCTCGCGGCTCGTCCGGAGCGATTTATCGTGTTTTGTGATGATCTGTCCTTTGAGGATGGCGAGTCTGGATATAAGGCTATGAAGTCTGCCCTAGATGGCTCAATTTCTCCGCAAGTAGACAACATTTTGATTTATGCAACCTCCAATCGCCGTCATTTGTTACCCGAGTACATGAAGGATAACGAGTCTTATGTTCATACCGACGATGGTGAGATTCATCCAGGCGAGGTTGTTGAAGAGAAAATCTCTTTATCAGAACGTTTTGGTTTGTGGCTTTCTTTTTATCCACCAAGGCAAGAGGAATATCTTGCGATCGTTGCACATTGGTTAGCGCACTTTGGTCTATCGGATAAAGCGATTGAGGCTGCCCGGCCCGAAGCCTTAGTCTGGGCTCTAGAGCGTGGCTCACGTTCAGGACGTGTGGCTTGGCAGTTTGCCAAGCACTGGGCCGGATCCCAATCCGGCAAAAAGTAGTCCATGATAAATCAATCCCGGCCGATCGTTGAGGTCGCTGTCGGAATCCTTTTAAAAGATCAATCATTTGTTTTGATGGGTAAACGACCCAGTGGCAAACCCTATGCAGGCTATTGGGAGTTTCCGGGTGGCAAGCTGGAGGTCAATGAATCCATCACAACTGCCTTAGAGCGTGAGTTATATGAAGAGCTTGGCATTCGGATTGATTTGGATAAAAACCATTGTCAGGAAATCATGATGCTCGAACATGATTACCCGCACGCCTATGTTCGTCTGCATGTGTGCTTGGTTGATCGCTGGGAGGGGGAGCCAGTTGGCCTAGAAAATCAAGAGCTATCTTGGCAAAATATATTTAATTCGGAGTTAACGATTAAACCATTATTGCCAGCTGCTTGGCCGATGATTGAAAAAGTTCGTTGGTATTTGAGAAGTACGTAAGCAGTAATCTGCCTAGGTCAAAATTGGCAGAACGTTAACTTAAAGGGAATGTCTTGATTGATGAGGGTAGGCTTAAGATCTTGCTCACACTTAAGCAGCCGAATTGATACCAAATATTTGTTAGCACTAATTTCAGCAAAGAGCGATGGATCCTCTAAGGTAATGCGCATTAATTGATAAACCTTGCCAGAGGGCGCTTGCTGAAACGAGCCCTGATGAGCTAAAACTTCTTTGCTTTCCCCCGACTCGCGTAGCAGTCGTAAAAATAAATGGCAGGCCTCTTGCCAAGGAAGCATAGGGTAAATGAACTTTTGTAAGAGCTCGCGTCTTGAAGAGGCGGGACTATGACGCCAAGCATAAAAACCTGGTAAATCAATTGGACTAGTGCCGCCCGGTGTATGTAAGCGTGTCCGAATTGCATTAAGCCATTCGTTCTCGCCAATGAGCGCATTGGGTTTAATTGCAGACGCATTCACTTGTGCGCTGGCATGCTCTAACTCGGCCATAGTAGATGCCAGCTTTTCTTGATCTACTTCTTTAGAATTCTTGAGTTGGTTGAGCGCAAACTTCTGGCGTTCTAATTCTTTAAGGAGTAGTGACTTGATATCACCCCGGGCGCTAATGTCGCCTAGCTCAAACAAAGTCGTTAAAGCATTATGGTGCAGTTCGGCGTCGTCCGAGCGGGCAAAGTGATTAAACCGGTCGAACAAATACTCCAGTCGGAGCATGCTTCGGACCAGTTCATTAAAGGGGTATTCGTAAATAATCACAGGGTTTTATTTTATGCTGACCCTTGGCAAAAAAACTACAAATCCAGCATTTTTTGATGAAGACGGTCGACTTCCACCTCAAGGCTAGCGAGATCCCCTTGGTTATGAATCACGGTATCTGCAATTGCCAAGCGCTCAGCCCGGCTTGCCTGATGAGCCATGATGCCCAGCACTTCCTGGCGGTCTAGCTGGCTACGCTCCATCACCCGCCGAATTTGGATCTCTTCCTCACAATCAACCACCGCAATATGATCTAGGTTCTCGGTCCAGGTGCCTGACTCTAGGAGCAGGGGGACTACAAATACCAAGTAGGGAGCATGATTTTCTAAGCCATTTTCAGCCTGGAGTATGGTTTCCTGGCGAATTAGGGGGTGTGTAATGGCTTCCAGTTTTCGTTTGGACTCGGTATCCTTAAATACGTACTCACGCATTTTTGCTCGGTTGAGCGATCCATCCGGAAGGATGAACTCAGGCCCAAATTGGCTTTGAATAAGATCCACTGCTATCCCCCCGGCGGCGCTTATTTGGTGGGCTATTTGATCGGTGTCGATCACCCAGGCCCCGCGCTTTGCCAAAAATGAGGCAACACTCGACTTGCCCGACCCAATACCTCCGGTCAGGCCTAAAAATGGAACTTTTCCTTTTAAATCAAGGAGTGAGCGAGTGGACTTATCCATAGTATTTCTATGATGCCAGCAAATGCTAGAAAGGGGCCAAAGGGAAAGGGGTGAGTAGACGGTAATTTTTGATACTTGAGCCAAAGGAGGCCCCCAATAATCCCGCAAAAGGCAGCTAGAACCAATATCCATAACGCACTATGGATTCCAAGCCAAGCTCCTAGGCCTGCTAAAAGTTTGGCGTCCCCCATGCCAAGACCATGGCGTGCGCGAACTTTTTTGTAGAGTTGATTAATGATCCACAGGAGTGAATACCCCAATATGGCACCGGTCCATGCTAAGTATGGCTCGCACCATGGGAATGGCGAGAGGGAATTAAAGACAAGACCTAAGGCAATCATTGGGTAAGTGAATCGATTGGGGATTAAAAACCGCTGAATATCAATCCATGCCACATAAACGAGGATTAGGATGAGACCGACTCGAAGGATGAAATCAAGCCACATCAGATGATTCTGCCTAATGAAAAAATAGGTAAGTAGAGCGTCATGAGTAATCCTGCTACCAGAAGACCAAGAAAAATAATAAACACGGGCTCTAGGCTTTGACTAAGAATGGCTAACCGATGCTCTAGCTGATTTTCAAACGAGCGAGACCGATTGATTAGCATGGTATTGAGCATACCGGTGCGAGCGCCTATTTCAAGCAATTGGACGGTTTCAGAATCAAAGAATCGACCATTAGGATCAATGCGCTTCATGGCAAGCCCAAGATCCCAACCTAAGGAAAGTTGCTTAAATAACTTAGCACTCAAATCATGACTGAGCCAATGATTGGATGATTGTGCACAAATACGGATCGACTCTAAGAGACTTAGGCCGGATTGCATTAAATGCGCAATGTTTTGGCACCACGTGATTTGATGTGATAGTCGGATCAAATCCCCAAATATCGGAATACGAAAGCAATGACGATCACACCACTTTTGAAACCAGGTTGATTTTCTCCAAAGAATTAGCACGGCGACGCCTGTCATAAACATTACACCCATAATCACTAGCGCATGCTCATTCAAACCTCTCGAAAGACCAATCAACAACTGAGTACTCATGGGTAATTCAGCGTGAAAGTGATGAAAGATCTCTTCAAAGCTGGGTATAACCCACAACAACATGGTGATGACCATTAGCATTGCAGCGGCAAAGGTAATTGCAGGGTAGGTCAGCGCTTGCTTCATTTGCTGAACAAGTGATTCCTTAGCAAGCAATTGTTGATGAATTAAAAAAAGCGATTGCTCTAATGCCCCCGTTTTCTCACCAATTGATATTAAGCCAATACAAATCGGACTAAACCATTTACCCTTTGCAGAAAGGCTGGTCGCCAAACTGTGGCCACTTTTGAGTCCTTGGATCGTATGTGACAGAAATGCTCTCCAATGCTTGGGGGAGCACTGCTCTAGCAGATGGAGAGCTTCAAGGAGCGGCACCCCTGCTTGCAAAATACTATGAAGCCGGTATGTAAAGTTGATTTGATCGCGAAGAGAAAGAGAGCGTCCAATCATCATGGAAGTTCATGAAGTAAAGCCGATTGGTCAATTAACCCTTGATGGAATAAGGCATCAGCTTGATGTCGCATTGAGTGAAACCCATCCGCAATAGCAACTTCTTCAAGTCCCGTTGCGGTCAATTCTAATTCGATTGCGGCAATGAGCTTGGGAGTGAAGGGCAGTACCTCATGAATTGCAAACCGCCCCTGTTGTGAGTTCCGATACCGAACTAAGCGCTGGGAACTTACAAATAATAGATTTTGTGCGATCGAGTGGGGCTCTACCCCAAAATTTCGTAGCCGTTCGATGCACGACAAAGCTTCGCGGGTATGAATGGTACTCAGTACCAAGTGACCCGTTTGCGCTGCACTCACAGCAAGTTTGGCTGTTTCTGAATCACGGATTTCACCAATCATCATGACATCAGGATCTTGTCGTAGGAGGGCGCGAATGATGGCGTCGAAATGGAGCCCAGCCTTTGGGTGATATGCAATTTGATTTACCCCTTGTAGGCGGATTTCAATTGGGTCCTCGACGCTACAAAGATTGAGATGGGGTTGATTTAGATAATGAAGAAAGCTATACAGCGTTCGTGTTTTGCCGCTACCCGTTGGGCCGCATACCAAAATCAAGCCGTGCCGCCGATTTAAGCATCGTTTGACAATATCCAGCTGGGAGTCAGTCAAGCCAATATGGTCAATATCTAATTCAGAATTAGTTGTTCTGAGAAGTCGAATGACCGCCTTTTCACCAAACAAAGTTGGCATTGTGGAGACCCGGCAATCAATTTCATGACTCATTACGTCGCCACTGCTAATTGTTAGTCGACCATCTTGCGGTAGGCGCTGTTCAGCAATATCCAGCTTCGCTAGAATTTTGATGCGAGTAATCAATCGAATATGATCTGTTTTTGGGTAAGACCTAAAAAGATATAAATCACCATGAATACGAAAGCGAACGACACACGCATTTTGCTGTGCTTCGATATGGATATCGCTCGCATCTTCATTAACAGCAGATAAAGCAATTTCTTGCCACAGACGAATGATATGGTGATCAGATTCTTCGAGTGGCTTGCGTGATGGATTCTGGATATTTGAGACAGTTTGAATCAAGGCGCCGATAGACTTGGCTCTTCGGGCGACGGTTTGTGTAGTTTCACCGTCTTAATCCCTTGATCATCAAATTGAATTATTTCCATCACCACCCCCCCAACCTTGACACTGAGGTCATGATCCGGAATTTCTTCAAGCTCTTCCAGAATGAGTCCATTGAGTGTTCGGGGCCCATCGACGGGGAGCTGTAATCCTAATAAACGATTGAGGTCGCGCAAATTTGCGCTTCCATTGGCTAAATAAGAGCCATCATCAGACCATTCGTCTTGGGAAACCACTCCCGGAAAGGAGGTCGTGAACTCGCCGATGAGCTCCTCCACAATATCTTCAAATGTTAATAAGCCCTGAACACTGCCGTATTCATCCACCACCAGACTCAAGCGCTGCCGATTTTCTTGAAAAAACTGCATCTGTTGCATGACTGGGGTACCCTCGGGAATGAAGTAGGGTTCGCTTAAGAGTTCTCGAAAGTCGCTGTGGCTTAGCTCATCGTTACCGAGTAAAGAAAGCGCTTTTTTAACCGAAAGGATACCGATAATTTTTTCGGGATCCCCTTCGCATACGGGTAATTTGTTGTGGTAGCAGGTTTCCAGTTGCCCAATGACCTCGTCGATGGGTCGCGATAAATCCAATATCTCCATCTTGGCTCGGGGTGTCATTACATCATCGACCGAGATATTTTCAAGATTAAATAGATTGAGCAAGATACTGCGATGCTGATTTGAAATAAAGTGACTTGATTCCAGAACAAGACTTCTGAGTTCTTCAGTACTCATCGTTTGCAATGCTGCCTCTTTTCGGTTTAAACCCATGAGGCCCATTAACCCTGAAACAAAAGAGTTCACAACCCATAGCAGGGGTTTCAATAAGATTGTCAGAGGGTAAATTACCCAACCAATATTGGCCGATATCTTTTCTGCAAATGCGGCACCAATGACCTTAGGAGTAATTTCACTAAAGATGATGATTAAAAACGCGACGGTTAGAGTAGCGATTGAAATCACTAGTCCATTAGTGCCAAATAAATGCAGCGCAATACCAGTGACCAAAATTGGCAAAATGGTATTGATTAGATTGTTGACAATCAACAAAACAGACAAGAGGGTATCAATGCGCTTCAGTAGTTTTTGGGTTAAAGCAGCGCCAGCATGACCACTGTTTGCCATCGCGCGTAAGCGATGCCGGTTGCTTGCCACCATACTGGTCTCAGCCATCGAGAAAAATCCAGAGAGGGCGAGCAAAAAGACAACCAGCGCAGCTTGTGCCCAAAGGGGCCAAGAATCAAAAAACGAATCCATCTACACTTTCAAGAAAAGCACAGATAAGCAATATAGCAAATACTGAATATTTAGACTATCAAGATCAATTGATTTTGATGTCAGAAAGGACCTTTTCTTGGTAAAGTCAAGCTTGACAGGGCATGTTCAGTACTGCGTGATGCGTGCCCCATTTGGCGGATTGCGAATTCGTACCGAAATCGTTGATTCATCCTTAATGATTAGCTACGTTCAATACCTCAGTCATTTAGACAAAGTTAGTCGACCCCTCAATGAGTTAGCAAGAGATGCCAAAGAGCAAATAGAGGCTTATTTCGACGATCCTTATTTTCTCTTTGATTTGCCAATCAAAACTCAGGGCAGCGTTTTTCAACAACGTGTTTGGTCCGCCATCCAATCTATTCCGAATGGACAAACTATGACTTATGGCGAACTCGCCACTCAGGTTAAATCAGGCCCTAGAGCAGTTGGTGGCGCTTGCGCCGCGAATTACTATCCGCTAATTATTCCCTGCCATCGCGTCCTATCAAAAGCAGGTATTGGTGGGTTTGTGGGCGAGGCTAACGGACCCTATTTAAGAATTAAAGAATGGCTATTAGGCCATGAAAATGCCATCAGGGATTAAGCCTTCAGGGACCTAGCTTGGATTCTGAAAAAGATGTCCATCAGCCAGTCACTGTGAACGGCAAGTTTGGTAAAGACATAAAAGCGACTCACTTGCGACCGAGTTAATTTTGCTTCGATTGATATATGGCCGTGATGACGCAGTGCAATTTGTTTAAGGGTTAGCACAGCTAGGCCAAAGGCAAGAAAGCAAAAGCGCCGAATTCCGAGCTCTGACTTTGGAATGCAATGAATGTAATGAAGAGCATCTTCAAGTTTTTGGTGAGCGATCACCAGTAAATCCGTCTCACTGATCCCAATTGGCTTCCATGAAACACCGCGCGCTCGGTCTTCCGGAGAGTCTTTGAGAATATTGGTCATTTGCAGGGCTTGACCAAACGAAATTGCTAAGTGCTCGTTTTGTGAAATCGCTTTTGCAAAAGCTGGCGAATGTAAGGCAAATACGGTGGTTAGCATTTCACCAACGACCCCAGCAACCACATAACAATACTTTTCAAACTCAGATAAGCTCTCCAAGCCGCGAGGATTTTGACGGGTATGAAAATAGCTCATTCCATCTGACATGATTTGAATACAACGAGCAACCGCTTGGCGTTGTTGTATGTCGCAACTATCGAGTACCCGTAATACCCGAGGAATATTTTGAATTAGATCTTTTTCATCTAGATTGTTATGCTCTGCTAGAGCGATTGCGCATTGATCGGTAAATTGTTTAGGATTTTGTTCGCCCAGAACCGTTTTAACAAAACTGGCTGACAAATCTTGTTTGGTCATTGCATCCATGCAGGATGCATCTTCAATCGTATCGACAATGCGACAGAGTAAATAGGTATTACCAACCACCTTTTCTAGATTTGGGGGTAATAACGGAATGGTCAGCGCAAACGTTCTAGATACTGATTCAAGAATCGAGCGTTGGTAAAGTTCATCAGCAGATAAAGCGGACATGCGGGGTTTGGCTTTCGAATGGAAGTCGGTAATTAATGCTGAGCTTTATTTAGTTGATTTGTAGCGCTCGCTGGCGAACGTGGGGCAATTGAACTTCCTAGAATCATGCCAATCAGACTGGCTAGTAGGCCGATTAACTGGGGCTCAACCGGCTCCTCAATACCCATGATTTCCAGTAAGAGCCACATGCTCAAGCCAAAGGTAATCGCAAGCAAGGCACCGAGATCACTCGCTTTCTTCCAGAATAGGCCAGCAACCAGTGGTACAAATGCGCCCGCTAGCGTAATACGGTAAGCATTTTCAACCATGGTGTGGATTTTGGCCTCAGTCGCAATCGCGTAAAAGGTCACAATGCTCGCAAATACTAATACGGTCAAGCGCGTTGCCCAAAGGAATTGCTTATCCGTCATGTGATGATAAAAACCCTTCAGGATATTTTCTGTAAAGGTCACTGATGGTGCAAGTAAGGTTCCAGACGCGGTACTCATGATGACCGAGATCAGCGCCCCAAAGAAAACCACCTGCATAAAAAAAGGCATATGGCTGAGGATCAGCGTGGGTAAGATCATTTGAGAGTCGCTCGCTAGAAATTTCTCGACCATTTGTGGATCGATGATATTGGCGGTGTAAGCCAAGAAAAGTGGCACACTAGCAAAAAAGAAATAGGCCACACCGCCTAAGGTAGTAGCCCATACTGCGATTGACTCATTTTTAGCTGCATTGACTCGTTGAAAAACGTCTTGCTGTGGAATGGAGCCTAGTGCAATAGTTAGCAATGCCGCGATCCAGCCAAGCATATCGATTGGGTCCAGTGTCGGCAAGAAATTAAATTTACCCTCTGCGCTAGCCTTAGCAATCACAGTAGCAACTCCACCAGCTTGATCAGCAGCATTACTGGCAACCAATAAAAGCCCGATCACAATCACAATCATTTGAACAAAGGTTGTGAGTGCCACTGACCACATTCCACCAAACAAGGTATAGACCAAAACAACGCCAGCACCAATGAGCATACCATCGCTGATTGAAATTAAATCGTTCGACAAAACATTAAAGGTTAGCCCTAAGGCCGAAATTTGAGCAGATACCCAGCCAAGATAGGAAACGATGATGCAAATGGAGATTAGCAACTCGGTCTGGCGGTTGTAGCGAAATCGAAAATAGTCGCCAAGTGTGATGAGATTTAGTCGATACAAGGGTTTTGCAAAGACCAGTCCGAACAGAATTAAGCAGAGCGAGGCCCCAAGAGGGTCGGAAATAAGTCCTCGAAATCCCTCTTCTAAAAAGGTTGCCGAAATGCCAAGAACGGTCTCGGCGCCAAACCAAGTAGCAAAGACCATCGCCAGAACAAAAGCCATGGGTAAATTTCGGCCAGCTGTGATGTAGTCTCTGGCATTGTGAACTTTGGTGGCGGCGTATAAACCAATCGCAATTGAAATGCCGAGATAAGCAATTACGAACCAAAGCAGCATCGCACCGTCCTCTTTCGACAAAATAGATTGATCATTGGATGGTCTTTAGACCACCCCATTAGGGCCTATTCACTAGCAAGCCCTGATTATAGGTGGGGATTATCTCGCCTTCCTGAATCAGGAAAATACGGCCTAAGGTATTGAAACCTATCAAGATCTGCGCTTATTTAAAGATCAAATTTGATTGGCGATTCATTAAAAGTACCAGTGGCGTCTAAGTCTTATAAAAGAGTTGATCTTTTTTGAGGATGGTCGCTACAAAGTGAGTGGTATTTTTGGATAAATTTGGCAAGAGGAACATTAAAGGAAATCCTAATAGCCCTAAAAAATATCGTACTATTACCAATCATCATATTTAAATTGGAGTGTTCATGAAAATCTGTGTCATTGGTGGTGGCGGCGCAATTGGCGGCTATTTAGCGGTTATGTTGGCAAATTCTGGTAACGACGTAACGGTGATGGCGCGTGGCGCTACATTGCGAGCGATTGAAGAACGAGGACTTGCCTTAATTACCGATGAGCATCCTGAACCCATCATTGCGAAGGTAAAGGCTGTTGAAAATCTACGCGGTTTACCAAAACAGGATGTCATTATTTTGGCAGTGAAAGCCCATCAAGTGGAACCTGTCATTGATGATCTAGTATCGGTTCTAGGGCCCGACACTATATTAATTCCAATGCAAAACGGAATTCCATGGTGGTATTTTCAGAAACTCAATAGCAAGTACAAGGATCATCCCGTCGATACCGTTGATCCAGGCGGTGTTGTCATGCGGGCGATTAATCCCGACAATATTATTGGTTGCGTTGTATATCCTGCGACTATTACACAAGGTCCTGGTGTTATTCGACATGTCGAGGGTGTGCGTTTCCCGCTCGGTGAGTTGGATGGCAAGTCCACGGAACGTATTCAGAAAATTTCAGATGTGATGGGGGCTGCAGGGTTTAAATCACCCATCTTGGATGATATTCGTGCTGAAATTTGGTTAAAGCTTTGGGGTAACCTCACATTCAATCCAATTAGCGCTTTAACTCACGGTACTTTGGAAGGCATTTGCCGCTTCCCTCTGACGAAAGAGCTAGCGCGCAATATGATGGCCGAAGCGCAAGCGATTGCTGAAAAGCTTGGCGTTACTTTCCGTGTCGATATTGAGCGACGTATCGCTGGTGCTGAAAAAGTCGGCAAACACAAAACTTCGATGTTGCAAGATTTGGAGGCTGGTCGTTCATTGGAAATCGACGCTTTGTTGGGCTCCGTAATTGAGTTAGGTGAGATTACAGGAACCCCGACACCCTGCTTGAATACCGTTTATGCTCTGACGAAGTATCTAGATCAAAACGTGCAGGATGCCAAGGGAAATCTTGTATTACCAGTAGCCGCTGGATATTAATTATTCAAAGCGATTATCAAGGCGCCCAACGCCATCGATCACGATACTGACCTGACTGCCCGGCTTCATGGAGCCGACGCCTACGGAGGTTCCACAGGCAATCACGTCGCCTGGCATGAGGGTCATGTCTTGTGAAATAAGGCTGACTAATTGAGCGGGCGTAAAAACGATATCGCTCATTGGATAGTTCTGACGTTCTTGATCGTTAAGGATTGTTTTAATCGATAAGCCCATGGGATCCACATCGGTTGTGATGGTCGGTCCAAATACGCCAAAAGTATCAAAGCTCTTTGAACGGCTCCATTGAGCGTAACCAGGGTTGCGATTCAAAATCTCGATGGCGGTGACATCATTGACACAGGTATAGCCAAAAATAAATTGAGCGGCATCGGCAACGCTCACCCCATGGCATTTTGTCCCAATCACAATCCCAAGTTCACCTTCATAAATAACCTTTCCTGCATAGGATTTCGGCACTTGGATGGTTTGTCCCGCCGCTAGAAAGGAATTACTTGCTTTTAAGAAATACAAAGGCTCATCTGGAACGGTGTGCTCAAGCTTGGTGACCAAGGCATGAAAGTTATCCACTAGGGCAATGAATTTACTTGGAACGCAGGGTATCTCAATCGTGACATCTGCAGCCTTGATGAATTCACCAGTTGCTTTGGGGTTAGCAAATAAATCGCCGACATAAACAGCAATTTGATCCCCTTGTAACTGTCCAAATCCAACATTGCCTTGATGCGTGTAGCGTAACCACTGTGCCATAGTACCGTTCTCCTTTGTATATGATTACCATGATCTTATCAATTACCACCGAGTCACTCTAAAAAATGCCGGAACTGTCTTTTGCCCCCGAGTTCGACAGCGCAATTCCATATATTCAACGTACACGCTCGTACTATCTGGCGCTTGGTTATGACAATCCCTATGTTTGGGCGCATTACAGCAATGTGCCATTTACCCCCTTAAAAAAGTCATTAAAAGCCTCGACATTAGCTTTAATTACAACCGCAGTTCCTTATGATCCTTCAAAGGGAGATCAGGGGCCTGGTGCTCCATACAACGCACAGGCAAAGTTTTATGAGCCCTATGCAATCCCAAGCACAGTCAACCCTGATTTACGGATTGCGCATGTGGGTATAGATCGAAAGCATGCGAATTTATCCGAGATGGCCTGCTGGTTTCCGTTGAATGCCGCTAGACAAGCAGTGGCTGAGCAACGAATTGGAAACTTAGCAGATCGATTCTATGGCCTGCCAACTAACCGAAGTCAACGTCACACTTTAGAAAGCGATGCGCCCCGCATTCTGCAAATGTGCCAAGTCGATGGGGTGGACGTCGCTATCTTGGTTCCTAATTGCCCCATTTGTCATCAAAGTATTTCATTGTTAGCACGCTTTCTTGAGGAGGCAGGCATTCCAACGATCATTATTGGAGCTGCTAAAGATATTGTGGAGTTCTGTGGTGTCCCGCGCTTCGTGTTTAATGATTTTCCCTTGGGCAATGCAGCAGCAAGACCCCAAGACCCACAATCACAGCACATTATTTTTAATTTAGCCCTCGATGTGCTTGAGGTTGCTCCAGGACCGCGAACTACTGTGCAAAGTGCCTTGCGCTGGAGTGAGGATCCTCGTTGGAAATTAGACTACATGAATATTGAGCGTTTAACAAAGCAGGAAATTGAATCTTTGCGCTCTGAGGCCGAAGCAGCAAGGCTAGCGGCAAAAGAGATTCGGCAAAAGACAACTGGGCGATAGTGGTCGGAATGAGAGGATTCGAACCTCCGACCCCCTCGTCCCGAACGAGGTGCGCTACCAGACTGCGCTACATTCCGTATTGACTATTTTATCCCTGACGAATTAGCGAGTACTCGCATAAAGCGCGCAAGGATTCGCTGGCTGGATTTGGTGGGAAATCCTTAATCGTATTGAGGGCTAAATCAACCTCGCGCCTCGCAGCGTCTTGGGTGTACTCTAAGGCGCCAGAGCTGTAGATGCCTTCTAGGATTTGATCAAACACATCATCTGGTAGATCCTCGTTTTGTGAGATTGCTTCCCGAGCCAGTAGTTGTTGATCGGTGCTACCTTTTTCCATGAGATAAATCAGTGGGAGGGTTGGTTTACCTTCACGTAAATCATCGCCCACATTCTTACCCATTTCATTGGGATCTGCGGTGTAGTCCAGTAGATCATCCATCAGCTGGAAGGCGGTGCCAATATGGCGCCCAAATGCGGCTGCGAGTTCGCGCTCGATATCGCTTGCTTGTGCAATTAGAGCGCCGAGTTCAGCCGATGCCTCAAATAATTTTGCGGTCTTATAACGAATCACCTGAAGATAGCTAGACTCATCGACCTCAGGGTCATTCATATTGAGAAGCTGTAAGACTTCACCTTCGGCAATTGTGTTGGTAGCGTCCGAGAGAATTTGCATCACTCGAATGTCATTGGGGGCGACCATCATTTGGAAAGCTCGCGAGTATAGGAAATCACCCACCAGCACACTCGCAGCATTTCCGAAGGCGGCGTTAGCGGTTTGTTTACCGCGGCGCATGGTGGATTCATCCACAACGTCATCGTGAAGCAGGGTGGCGGTATGAATAAATTCAACCACCGCGGCTAGCTCCAAAGCATGGGGAATTTCCTTGCCGTTGGCTAGAGCTTTAGCCATTAATAAGAGAAGAGCGGGGCGGACCCGCTTTCCCCCCGATTGAATGATGTAAGACGAGATTTGATCAATTAGAACCACTTCCGAGGCAAGTCGACGGCGAATGACCTCGTCCAAAGCCTGTAAATCAGGGCTGATGGGGGCCAAAATTTGCCCTAAGTGATTGTTTTTGACAGTGTTATTCATCCAAGATATAATACTTGGCTCAGCTCAAAGTGGCAGATTTTCTGTAAGTCACCGACTTTTAAAGGAATCATGCTTCGAATTAAGTTGATTTGTAATTATTTGCAGTATTTTTTGAGAGGTTTAACCATGTACGCGGTCATAAAAACCGGTGGCAAACAGTATAAAGTTGCTGCTGGCGAAAAATTGAAAATAGAACAGATACCAGCGGACATCGGCAGCGACATTACTCTTGACCAAGTTCTCGCCGTAGGCGAGGGCTCATCGCTCAAAGTTGGCGATCCCTTGGTTAATGGTGCCGCTGTGATGGCTACTGTAGTCTCCCAGGGACGTCACGATAAAGTGAAAATCTTTAAGATGCGTCGTCGTAAGCATTATCAAAAACATCAGGGCCATCGTCAGAATTACACAGAGATTCTGATTAAGTCGATTAAGGCCTGAGTTAGGAGAGAAAGATGGCACAGAAAAAAGGCGGCGGCTCAACACGCAACGGTCGTGACTCAGAATCAAAACGCTTAGGCGTGAAAGTCTATGGCGGTCAAGCAATCAATGCTGGCGGAATTATTATTCGTCAGCGTGGCACCAAAGTTCATCCCGGCGTCAATGTTGGAATGGGCAAAGACCACACCTTATTTGCTTTGATTGATGGACAAGTAGAGTTTGGAGTTAAAGGCGCAATGAAGAAAGCGCAAGTTTCAGTATTGCCTCGTTCATCAGCGGCCTGACTGAGATTTAATTAATCAACAGAAACAGGCCTCGCAGATTGCGAGGCCTTTTTATTTATGAAATTCATAGACGAAGCCAAAATTGAAGTGATTGCTGGTAATGGTGGTGCCGGCAGCGCCTCAATGCGCCGCGAGAAATTCATCGAGTTTGGTGGCCCAGATGGTGGCGATGGCGGTCGCGGGGGCAGTGTTTATGCGATTGCGGATCGTAACATCAATACCTTAATTGATTACCGGTATTCCAAAACGCATACGGCTAAAAATGGTGAGCCTGGGCGTGGATCGGATTGCTATGGCCGTGCTGGTGACGATATTGAGTTACGAATGCCAGTTGGCACCATTATTTCGGATTCAGAAACCAACGAAGTAGTTGCTGACTTGACTAAACATGGGGAGCGAATTTGCCTTGCCCAAGGAGGTGTTGGTGGCTGGGGCAATATTCACTTTAAAAGTAGTACCAACCGTGCCCCACGTCAGAAGACTAATGGCAAACCAGGTGAGCGCCGCAAATTAAAGTTGGAATTAAAAGTGTTGGCCGATGTGGGTTTATTGGGGATGCCCAATGCTGGTAAATCTACTTTGATTACCGCTGTATCTAATGCACGCCCCAAGATTGCAGATTACCCGTTCACCACTTTACATCCTAATTTGGGAGTGGTGCGGGTTGGTAATGAACGCAGCTTTGTGATTGCGGATATTCCAGGACTCATCGAGGGTGCTGCTGAGGGCGCTGGTCTTGGTCACCGATTCTTAAGGCATCTACAGCGCACCGGTGTGCTCCTGCACCTGGTTGATATCGCCCCATTTGATGAGAATGTCGACGTGGTCGCTGATGCCAAGGCGATTGTTAATGAGCTGCGCAAATACGATGAAGCCTTATATCAAAAGCCACGTTGGCTTGTATTGAATAAGGTCGATATGCTGCAGCCTGAGGATCGAGAGCAAACCATCGCAGATTTCTTAAAACGTTTTGAATGGCAGGGTCCCGTATTTGAGGTCTCTGCCCTTACTGGCGAAGGTTGTGATCGCCTTTGTTATGCGATTCAAGATTATTTGGACGGACTTCGCAAAGATCGCGACCTAGAGGAAGAGCGTGCTGAAGACCCCCGTTTTTTAGACGAGTAATAACGATGAAAAAAACGATTTCAGAAGCAAAACGAATTGTTGTGAAGGTTGGATCTACCTTGGTGACCAATAATGGCGAAGGGCTAGATCGAACTGCGATTGCTACTTGGGCTGAGCAAGTATCTAATTTACTCAAGCAGGGCTGCCAGGTGTTGATGGTGAGTTCAGGTGCCATCGCCGAGGGCATGCAGCGCTTATCCTGGGCTGTCCGCCCTCAAGAAATTCATCAGCTGCAAGCAGCTGCCGCAGTTGGGCAAATGGGTTTGGTGCAAGTTTACGAATCATGCTTTGCAAAATTTGGCGTACATACTGCACAGGTTCTATTAACGAATGCTGACTTGGCTAATGCGCAGCGTCATGCAAATGCAAAGGCAACCTTGCAAACACTACTGTCTTTAGGTGTTGTGCCGATCATTAATGAGAACGATACGGTAGTTACCGATGAAATTAAATTTGGTGATAACGATAGTTTGGCGGCACTCGTCGTTAATTTGGTACACGCCGACGCCCTAGTCATTTTGACGGATCAGGGTGGGCTATACACCGCCGATCCTCGTAAAGATGCCACTGCCACGATGGTTGATTTTGCAATCGCAGGCGACCCTTCATTAGAGCGGATGGCTGGAGGTGCTGGTAGTGATTTGGGTAAAGGCGGAATGCTTACAAAAGTGTTGGCAGCCAAAACAGCGGTAGAAACCGGGGCGAGTACGGTGATTGCCTCTGGCCGTGAGCCAAATGTATTAGTACGCCTTTATCAGGGCGAGTCGATTGGAACCTTGCTGAGTAAGGCCTAATTAGCGCAGAGTCGGTAGCTCTGCTTCGGATCCGACGGGAGCAGTGATCCCCAAAAAGTTATTGGGGTCGAGAGACTTCACAACCTTGGCGTAACTTTTTTCTTGGGTCGCTAGATTGCAAAAAGCACCCTGAGCCAAAGCTGCCTGATAGCGATTTGGAACATTGTCCTTAATGGCTAACCAGCTACCTAAAGGATTGGCACGCCATTGCTGATTGGCTTCAAGAGTGCCATATAACCGCCACTGAAACGTATCGCACCGTATTCCTTCAAAGTAAGCATTTTGACCACCACTGGGATTGGTAATCACCACAATGTAGCGGGTAACGCCGTCGTTTCCAATCTTGATGGATTCGGTATCAACGGCAAACTTGAAAATAGTGGTTTGCGATACTGAGAAAGGTATCAAATATTTTTTATTAGGCGGATTTAAGGGCATGGGTGTTTCCCCTTCCTTAAATACTGTTGGTGCAAACGGATCAGTCCCGTCGGCCAAGGGATCCGAAAAACAGGCACTCAGTACCGTAACTGATGATGCAAGCAAGAGAAACTGAAGTTTATTCATGAAGGGTGCGAGGCGTGTAATGGTGCCCCCCAGACTAATTGTTGCATTTGGTTGGTGGTGACAATAAACCGGGCGAGTTCAGAGAGTGCAAGTTGATAGACCTCGCGCTTGAAATCAATCACGGTGTCGAGCTCAATCCAATATGGATGCCAGCGCCAGGCATCAAACTCAGGATGCCCTGTGGCTCGTAGTTGAATCTCATGGTCTTGGCCTAGCATTCGCAGTAAGAACCAAATTTGTTTTTGACCCTTATAAGCGACACGCTGATGACGGTGATTCATTTGGCGGCGTAAGAACTCCTCGGGCACATCGTAGCGAATCCAATCACGGGTGCGCCCAATGATCTCGACATGGTGAGGAAAAAGACCCACCTCTTCGTGGAGTTCGCGATACATTGCTTCTTCTGGACTTTCTCCGTGCGCAATTCCTCCTTGTGGAAATTGCCAAGAATGTTGTCCAATTCGTTTACCCCAAAATACTTCGTTGCGAGCATTGAGAAGCACAATGCCAACATTAGGTCGATAGCCTTCACGGTCAAGCATAATCGTACCTTTTAGTCCCTAATCTTTAATCCTTTAAAATCAACGATTTGATTATAGTCACTCATGAAAGCTTCACAAACCTTTCTTGCAACCCTAAAAGAGGCTCCAGCAGATGCGGAGATTGTGTCTCACCAACTGATGGTGCGCGCTGGGCTAATCCGTAAATTAAGTGCTGGAATTTATAACTATCTCCCTCTCGGGCTCAAGGTAATTCGGAAGGTCGAGAACATTATTCGGGAAGAAATGAATCGCGCCGGAGCCATCGAGCTTCTGATGCCGATCGTTCAACCTGCTGAGTTATGGCAAGAGACGGGTCGTTGGGAAAAAATGGGTCCCGAGTTGTTGCGCATTCAAGATCGCCATGAGCGCGATTATCTGATTCAGCCAACCTCCGAAGAGGTGATCACTGATCTTGCGCGCTCGGAGATTAGGAGCTACAAGCAGTTGCCCGTTAACTTTTATCAAATCCAGACGAAGTTTCGTGATGAGCGTCGCCCCCGTTTTGGGATCATGCGGGGTCGTGAGTTCAGCATGAAGGATGCTTATTCATTTGATCGTGATCAGGCAGGCTTGAAAAAGTCTTACGCGCTCATGTTTGATGCCTACGTCCGAATCTTTCAACGCATGGGTTTGCAGTTCCGAGCCGTCGCTGCTGATAATGGTGCGATCGGAGGGTCGGGCAGCCAAGAATTTCATGTGATTGCCGATACAGGCGAAGATGCGATTGTTTATTGCCCTAATTCAGATTACGCTGCCAATTTAGAAGCTGCTGAATCGGTTGCTCTTATTGCACACCGAGCCGCTCCAAAAGAAAGTATGCAAAAAGTGGCAACGCCAGATCAAAAGCGTTGCGAAGATGTTGCGCAGTTTCTCAAGATCGATCTGTCTAATACTATTAAATCCCTAGTGTTGGCAGTTGATCAAGACGCTGGACCCGCCAAATTATTCATGGTGTTGCTCAGGGGTGATCATGAGCTCAATGAAATCAAGGTTAATAAGGTCCCTGGTTTAAGTGCCTTCCGGTTTGCCACCGATGCTGAAATCCTGGCGGCATGCGGTTCTCCAGTGGGTTACTTAGGTCCGGTTGGTCTGCCAGCTTCAGTTCAAGTGATTGCTGATCGCACTGTGGCAAATATGAGCGACTTTGTCTGTGGTGCCAATGCCGAAGGCTATCACTTGACTGGTGTCAATTGGGGGCGCGACGTCCCTGAGCCTTTGGTAGCCGATGTGCGTAATGCAGTGGCCGGAGATCCTTCGCCAGATGGAAAAGGAACTCTTGAGATTTGTCGTGGCATTGAAGTGGGCCATGTCTTTCAATTGGGTACCCGATATTCCGAAGCGATGAAGTGCACCTATCTTGATGAAAATGGTAAAGCTCAGCCAATGGTGATGGGCTGTTACGGAATAGGCGTAACCCGTTTATTAGGCGCTGCGATTGAGCAGGGTCACGACGAGCGTGGAATTGTTTGGCCGATTTCCATGGCCCCATTTGAGGTTGTGATTTGTCCTGTGGGCTACGATAAATCCGATGCAGTGCGTGAATCTGCTAATCATCTTCATCAAGAGCTTCTTGCTGCTGGCGTGGATGTTGTTTTAGATGATCGCGGTGAACGTCCAGGTGCGATGTTTGCAGACTGGGAGTTGATTGGTGTGCCTTATCGTGTCGTGATTGGCGAGCGCGGCCTGAAAGAGGGTCAAGTGGAGTTTCAGGGGCGACGTGAAAGTGCCGCTCAATTAATACCGTTCCAGTCGATTGCGCAAACGATTATTGCTGCGATCAATACCGCAAAAAATAATTTGATTTAAGCTCTATTTTTTGAACAGCCCGCCGAGTCCTTTGGCGGCGCCACGGGCAGCAAGCGAGCTCATCATCTTGGCCATCTTGCCGCCTTTCATTTGCTTCATCATGCCTTGCATTTGTTCAAATTGCGCCAAGAGTCGATTGACCTCTTGAACTTGAACTCCTGCGCCGGCGGCAATGCGACGCTTACGACTCGCCTTGAGTAGCTCCGGTTTGGCACGCTCTTGCGGGGTCATGCTATCAATGATCCCTTGCATATGCTTCATTTGCTTATCAGCCATTCCTAAGTTCGCTTTACTAGCGTGTTGCGCAATTTGGCTGGGTAGTTTATCGAGCAGATTGGCCATGCCCCCCATGTTTTGCATTTGCTTAATTTGCTCTCGGAAGTCACTAAGATCAAAACCACCTTTTTGTATTTTGTTGGCAATCTTTTGGGCTTGCGCAATATCGACATTTTGTTGAGCTTGTTCGACCAAGGCCAAGATATCGCCCATACCTAGGATGCGGTTGGTCATGCGCTGCGCATCAAAGGCCTCCAGCCCATCCATTTTTTCTGCAACGCCGATAAATTTGATGGGCACGCCGGTAATATGACGAACCGATAGCGCTGCACCCCCGCGGGAATCACCATCCAGTTTGGTCAGAATGACGCCGCTCAGGGGTAATGCCTCATGAAAAGATCGCGCGGTATTAACAGCGTCTTGACCAAGCATGGCATCGACCACAAAAAGAGTTTCAATCGGTTTGAGACTCGCATGCAAAGACTTAATCTCTTGCATCATTTGTTCGTCAATTCCTAAACGACCTGCCGTGTCAACAATTAAAACATCGTGATAATGGCGTTTAGCCCAATCGAGCGCCGCATTGGCAATCTCAATGGGCTTTTGGTCAGGTGAGCTTGGAAAGAAATCCGCTCCAACTTGAGCGCTAACCGTTTTTAACTGCTCGATCGCGGCCGGACGATACACGTCGCACGAAACAGTCAAAACCTTTTTCTTTAACTTTTCTTGCAAGAACTTAGCAAGTTTGGCTGCCGAGGTTGTTTTACCAGCACCTTGCAAACCAGCCATCAAGATGACCGCAGGAGGTTGGGTGGCTAGGTTTAATTTCCCAGACTCTTCTTCAGTCCCACCCATGATGAGAGCTAGCTCGCGTTGCACAACCCCCACCAAGGCTTGACCAGGGGTGAGACTGCCCACCACATCCTCACCAAGTGCCTTGAACTTGATTTGCTCCATGAGACTCTTTACCACCGGCAGGGCAACGTCAGCCTCTAGTAAGGCGAGACGAATCTCGCGCAGCATGTCGGCCGTATTGTTTTCTGTCAGGCGAGCTTGACCCCGCATGGTTTTAACCACACGACTTAGGCGGTCGGTCAGATTCTCAAGCATTTATCGATTAGACTTTCGAAATGACTATTTTAGGTTACTCAGGATATGGCTGGTTGCCATCCTTACTTTATCTCTTGCTGATTATTGTTTTGGGTTATCGCGACCAAAGGCGCCCTGAGACCCCATTTTTTATTGGCTTGGTCCAAATTTTGATTCTGATCGTGTTGATCATTCACGGAATCCTGTTGTACGAGTCGATTTTTAATGGTGAGCGCTTTGTATTTGGCTTTGCGCAAGATCTCTCCCTGATGGCTTGGGTGGGACTCAGTTTTTACTGGATTCAGAGCTTTTTCTTACCCATTTCCAGCTTGCGGCTGATGACCATCAGCATGGCGATGTTTTGTGCGATCCTGCCCGATCTCTTTCCAGGGTCGGTCATTTCTCAGCGTGCCGTCGCTGATCCTTGGTTTAAGGCGCACTTTATCGTTGCAACCTTTGCGGTAGGATTTTTTAGCCTATCAGCGATGCTTGCGGTATTAATGAACTTACAAGATCGGGCTTTGCGCAAGGGTATGGCCAATGGTATGGGCGGTGCGCCGACCTGGATTGAAAGTCTGCCGCCATTATTGACGATGGAGAGTTTCTTGTTCCGTTTGCTCTACGTCGGTTATGCGCTATTAAGTATGACCGTCTTCTCTGGTTTATTTTTCTCACAAGAGCTGTTTGGTAAACCACTAGTCTTTGACCATAAAACGGTATTTGCACTCTTATCGTGGCTCTTGTTTAGCGGTTTAGTGGTTGCGCGCCTACGGGTTGGTTTACGAGGTCCAACAGCAGTGCGCTGGGTTTTAGGTGGATTTGTGGCCCTGTTGTTGACCTATGTAGGCACTCGCTTTGTTGCCGAAGTGATTTTGCAGAGAACTTAATTTTGCTGAAATGGATTTTGCTTGGCTTGGGCTTGGCCTTTGCCTATTGGTGGTTGGTGCTTAAGAAAAAGCACGATCAAGAAAAGGCTTTGGAGCCGAGGTCAGCACCGCCCTCTCAGTTAAAGCCCAAGCGTATGGTTTCTTGTTCGTATTGCGACCTTCACTTGCCTGAAGATGATGCGATTGCATGGGATGGGCGCTATTACTGTTGCGCCGATCATCGCGATAACTTAAGTCAAAAGGGTTGGTGGGGTAGGGCGCAGTGGCGAGCTTCCCCTAACTTTGATGAACGACCCGCTTCAATTAAACCGGATTTGGTGGTCATTCATCATATTAGTTTGCCCCCCGGTCAATTTGGTCGTGATCGCATTATTGATTTTTTTCAAAACAAGTTAGATGCGCGCACCCATCCTTATTTTGAGCAAATTGCGCATCAGAAGGTTTCAAGCCATTTCTTGATTGATCGTGATGGACAGGTCATTCAGCTGGTATCGGTTCATAAACGGGCTTGGCATGCAGGCGCGTCTCAATTTTTTGAGCGGGAGCGTTGCAACGACTTTTCTATTGGTATTGAGTTAATAGGGGATGGCGAATCAGCCTTTACCAATGAGCAATACACAGCCCTTGCCCAGCTGATTGACTTCTTAGCAAAGAATTTTTCCAACTTGCAGTTTGCGGGACATAGCGATATTGCGCCCGACCGCAAGACCGACCCAGGCAAATCATTTGATTGGGCGCGAATACAACGATTGGCAAACCTAAGTAAGGAACAATTGCCCTTCGGGGTTGAAGTCCGCTAGCTATTTCTCCATCAGGTAAGCGATCGCTTACATCTCTTTTTTGAAGATTTCATTTCTATCAAAAATAGGGAAATTACTAATAAATTCTGTAAAAAAGAGCTTACCTAATTTAAAATATTTACCTATACTTAGTATCCAGAACGATTCAAAACCACTATATCTAGTGTTTTTGTTACAAATTTGTCTTTTTTCCAATAAATACATATATATAGCAGGAGCAATATGACCTTCGCCGATCCTCAAGCAGCTGGCCAAGCAGGTACCACGAGTCATGGAGGCGTTAGCCCCGTCGGTAATTTGACTCAAACCCCATCCGCCAACTATGTGGCCGGTGGTGTAGGTCTTGCTCAAACCACCCAGCTTTCAGACTACAAAATCATTCGTCGTAATGGTTCGGTAGTTGCTTTTGAGCCCTCGAAAATTGCCATTGCTGTGACCAAAGCATTTTTGGCGGTCAATGGTGGTCAGGGCGCAGCTTCAGCACGGATTCGTGAACAAGTTGAGCAATTGACCCAAAACGTGGTTCGTGCGCTATTGCGCAGCCGACCCAATGGCGGAACCTTTCATATTGAAGATATTCAGGATCAGGTTGAATTGGCCTTGATGCGTAGTGGTGAGCATAACGTTGCTCGGGCTTACGTGCTTTATCGCGAAAAGCGCAACCAGGAACGTGCTGCGCAGCAAAGCGCGGCCCAAGAGCAGGTTGCCGACCCAAGTCTGCCTTCTGTTCAAGTGAACGATAACGGTGTTACTAAGCCCCTAAACGTGGCTGCTTTGCGCAGTGTGATTGAGGCGGCATGCGAGGGATTGGGTAACCACATTGATGCTAACCCCATCATGACCGAGACCATCAAGAATCTCTATGACGGTGTTCCCATGGCTCAAGTCTATGACTCGGCTATTTTGGCATCGCGCACCCTGATCGAAAAAGACCCTGCGTATAGCCAGGTGACCGCTCGTATTTTGATGCATGTGATTCGGAAAGAAATTCTGGGGCGTGAGGTCTTGCAAGGCGATATGCAGTCTGAGTATCCGAATTATTTCCCCCAATTTATTCGTAAGGGAATTGAGGCGGAGCTACTGGACCCCCGCCTTTTAGAGTTTGACCTGAGCAAAATCTCGGCAGCACTCAATGCCGATCGGGATTTGCAATTCAATTATTTGGGTCTCCAAACCCTCTATGACCGTTACTTCTTGCATATTGAAGACCATCGGATTGAGATGCCGCAGGCATTTTTCATGCGCGTGGCAATGGGCTTGGCTTTAAATGAGCCAGAGCGTGAGCGTCGTGCGATTGAGTTTTATGAGGTTCTTTCGACCTTTGACTTCATGTCGAGCACCCCAACCCTGTTTAACTCAGCAACTCTGCGCTCGCAGCTATCGAGTTGCTACCTCACCACGGTCGATGATGACTTGGATGGCATTTACGAGGCCTTGAAAGAGAATGCCTTGTTATCGAAGTTTGCTGGTGGTTTGGGTAATGACTGGACCAATGTGCGCGCCTTGGGCAGCCACATTAAGGGCACCAATGGTAAGTCGCAGGGTGTTGTTCCATTCCTAAAGGTTGTGAACGATACCGCTGTAGCCGTAAACCAAGGCGGCAAGCGCAAGGGTGCGGTTTGCGCCTACTTGGAGACCTGGCACTTGGATATCGAGGAGTTTTTGGAGCTTCGTAAGAATACCGGTGACGATCGCCGCCGCACCCACGATATGAACACTTCCAACTGGATCCCAGATTTATTTATGAAGCGGGTGATGGAAAACGGTGAGTGGACTTTATTTTCTCCATCAAGCACCCCCGATTTGCACGACAAGTATGGCAAAGCCTTTGAGCAGGCTTATATCGCCTATGAAAAGCGTGCTGAGGCCGGCGAAATTAAGCCATCGAAGAAGATCCCTGCAGTTCAGTTATGGCGCAAGATGTTGGCCATGCTATTTGAGACCGGCCATCCTTGGATTACCTACAAAGATCCTTGCAATATTCGTAGCCCTCAACAGCATGTAGGCGTGGTGCATTCATCCAATTTGTGCACTGAAATCACCCTCAACACCAATGAGACTGAAATTGCCGTTTGTAATCTAGGCTCAGTTAATCTCACCGCTCATATGACTACTGATGCCGACGGTCAAATGGTGCTTGACCATGCCAAACTCAAGAAGACCATCCAGACCGCGATGCGCATGCTCGATAACGTGATCGATATCAATTACTATGCGGTTGCGAAGGCCCGTAACTCCAATATGAAGCATCGACCAGTTGGTCTTGGGATTATGGGCTTCCAAGATTGCTTGCACATGCAACGCATCCCCTACGCGAGTGAGGCGGCGGTCAAGTTTGCTGATACCTCGATGGAAGCGGTTTGCTATTACGCATATCAGGCATCGAGTGAGCTTGCTAAGGAGCGTGGCACCTACAGTAGTTATCAAGGATCGCTGTGGGATCGCGGCATTTTGCCCCAAGATACCCTCAAGATGCTCCAAGAGGAGCGCGGTGGTTATGTTGAGGTAGATCAGTCAAGCACCATGGATTGGAATGCACTCCGTGCTCAAATTAAGCAATACGGTATGCGTAACTCCAATTGCGTCGCAATTGCTCCAACTGCAACGATCTCGAACATTATTGGGGTCTCGGCCTGCATTGAGCCCACCTTCCAGAATTTGTTTGTGAAATCCAATCTTTCTGGTGAGTTCACCGTCGTAAATGATTATTTGGTGCGGGATTTGAAAGATCGCGGTCTATGGGATGAGGTCATGATTGCCGATTTGAAGTATTTTGACGGTACTCTGTCTAAAATTGATCGCGTTCCCCAAGATCTGCGCGATTTGTATGCGACTGCCTTTGAGGTTGAGCCAAGCTGGTTGGTTGAGGCTGCTTCACGTCGCCAAAAGTGGATCGATCAAGCTCAATCGCTCAATATCTATATGGCCGGCGCATCCGGTAAGAAGTTGGACGACACCTATAAGTTGGCCTGGATTCGGGGATTAAAAACCACCTATTACTTGCGGACCATGGCAGCGACCCATGTTGAGAAATCAACGGTCGCCACAGGTCAACTCAATGCAGTCTCTAGTGGGGCAGCAAGTACCGCAGGGGCAGTTGCTGCGGATGGCCCGGTTTGCACGATGCGTCCTGGCGATCCGGGGTTTGAGGAATGTGAAGCTTGTCAATAAGCTCGATGAGAACATTAGAACAAATAGGAATTAGGAGAATAGTATGTTGAACTGGGATGAAGAAGTCGCTCCAGCCCTTGCTAAGGCAGGGTTTGTGCCGCCACCCTCGCCAATGGCCGTTCCGCCAGTGCAAGTTGCCCCTGTAGCCGACCAGGTTGCGGTTGCTCCTCCGGTGCAAGCGGCAGCAAAACCAGTAGCCGATGCCACTGAGCGTCGGGTTAATGTGGCAGATAAGCGAGTCATTAACGGTACGACAGACGTTAATCAGCTAGTTCCCTTCAAGTACAAATGGGCTTGGGAGAAGTACCTAGCCGGCTGCGCTAACCACTGGATGCCCCAAGAAATCAATATGAATCGCGATATTGCGCTTTGGAAAGACCCTAATGGCCTGACCGAAGATGAGCGTCGCATTATTAAGCGTAATTTAGGTTTCTTTGTAACCGCGGACTCCTTGGCAGCGAATAACATCGTATTAGGAACCTATCGCCAGATTACCGCTCCAGAGTGCCGTCAGTATTTATTGCGCCAGGCTTTTGAAGAGGCCATCCACACCCATGCCTACCAGTACATTGTTGAGTCCTTGGGTCTGGATCAAGCCGAAATCTTCAATGCTTACCATGAGGTTCCCTCGATTCGGGACAAAGACGAGTTCTTGATTCCGTTTATTGATGTACTCACCGATCCCGCTTTTAAGACCGGTACTCTTGAAAACGATCAAAAGCTATTGCGCTCCCTGATTGTTTTTGCCTGCGTGATGGAAGGTTTATTCTTTTATGTTGGTTTTACGCAAATCCTTGCGATGGGCCGTCAAAACAAAATGATGGGGGCAGCGGAGCAGTATCAATACATCTTGCGTGATGAGTCGATGCATTGCAATTTTGGTATCGATTTGATCAACCAAATCAAGCTGGAGAACCCGCAGTTATGGACTTCCGCGTTCAAAGAAGAGATTCGCGGCATCTTCGAAAAAGCGGTTGAATTAGAGTATCGCTACGCTGAAGATACGATGCCAAGAGGGGTGCTTGGATTGAATGCTCCCATGTTCAAAAGCTACCTGCGCTTCATCTGCAATCGTCGTTGCATGCAAATAGGACTTGACGCGATGTATCCAAATGAAGAGAATCCATTTCCATGGATGTCAGAAATGATAGATCTGAAAAAAGAGAGAAACTTTTTTGAGACCAGAGTGATTGAGTATCAAACCGGTGGTGCGCTGAGTTGGGAGTAACAAAAAGCTAGACCAGCGCTTCCTCCGGCAATATAGGAGATAGTTCGGTTGATTAGTATTAGTAGTCGCTTGAAACTGGCAAAAATGCGAAAACCCTTGAAACAGGGTGACCGGACTTTCTTCCCAATTTTTTCTACCCTCTTTGAAAAGCTGCTTCCCGCAAGGGCTGCAGCTTTTTTTCCAGGATTCATTAGCGTGCAGCACCATGCAGTAAGCCGCGCGCCGATGAATAGCTCGCTCGTTTCCCATGGTGCACCGCAAGGCGTAACGTGGAGTCATGGTCGGGTTTTCTTAATCAGTAGTTTGTTCTAATCCTCACACGTGAAGGAGAATCACTATGGCAATCGCCAAAAAGAAGTCTGCTGCAAAGAAACCAGCTGCTAAGAAAAAAGTAGCTGCTAAGAAACCAGCTGCTAAGAAAGCTGCTGCGAAGAAGCGCCCAGCTGCTAAGAAAGCTGCTGCGAAGAAGCCAGCTGCCAAAAAAGCAGCGAAGAAGCCTGCCGCTAAAAAAGCTGCCAAGAAAAAAGTAGCTAAAAAGCGTCCTGCTGCTAAAAAGAAAAAAGCTGCCAAGAAAAAGCCTGCTAAAAAAGCAGCCAAGAAAAGGCCTGCTGCCAAGAAAGGTGCTTCTGTAAAAAAGCCCGCGGCTAAGCCCGCCGTTGCTGCTCCAGCGCAAACTGCGCTGAATCCGGCTGCGGCTTGGCCATTTCCTACAGGCAGCCGTCCCTAAGCCTAGGCTTAGTGGATAGTTGAAGTAGTCTGGATGGGGTCCTTCGGGACCCCATTTTTATTTAGAGAGCGATAGCAGTACCAAAAGCTGCTTTGAAGCGATCGCTAATTTCCCTGCGAGTGGGTTGATGGTTTTGAGGCCCTTGATGCGCAATTTTGATCGATCCCATCAGGCTGGCTAAGCGTCCGGTTGTCTCCCAATCCAAACCTTTTTCAAGGCCATACAGCAGACCTCCCCGGAATGCATCACCACAACCGGTTGGATCCGCAATCTTCTCAGCGGGAACTGCGGGGATATCAATGACTTTGCCTTGTGCATGAATCTGCGCTCCTTGAGCTCCTTTCGTCACGATTAAGGCGTCGAGGCGACTTGCCAGCTCGTTTAGCGATAAGCCGGTACGCTGGCACAGCATTTCACCCTCATAGTCGTTTACAGCCACATAGGCGGCTAAATCGACGAGCTCAAGCAGTTCTTGGCCGTTAAACATTGGCAACCCTTGGCCTGGATCAAAAATAAATGGAATCTTCGCCTGCGCAAATTGATGGCAATGCTCCCACATGCCAATTCGGCCGTCGGGGGCAACGATACCGATGTGTTGATCCTTTTGATCTAGACTGGCTACACAGTCATCGACACGATTTAAGTGGGAGTCATTCATGGCTCCAGGATGAAAGGCGGTGATCTGGTTATTGGCAAGATCGGTAGTAATCATCGCTTGAGCCGTAAAGGCTTGATCGAGTTTTTTAATGAACTGGCGGCTCATCCCAATTCTCTCGAGATGGGTGAGGTAGGGATCTGCATCTGCCCCCACGGTCGCCATGATCATTGGTTTGCCGCCAAGCAGTTGGAGGTTATAGCCAATATTGCCAGCGCATCCGCCAAATTCTCGGCGCATGCTAGGAACTAAGAAGGCGACGTTCAGAATATGGATTTGTTCTGGAAGAATTTGATCCTGGAAGCGACCCTCAAAGGTCATGATGGTGTCATACGCAATGGAACCACAAATAATACTTGCCATAAAGTTCTCTATAGGGACGGGGGTTGAGTGGAGGATGGATATGCTACACGTAAGCGATAACCCGCAGCATTCGCTGGAAGCTGCAAGGGTAGCGATAGGTTAAATAGTTCTTTAGGTGGCGCTCCCGTTAGTAAAAAGCTGGGATGGGCGCTTTGCCAGGTTTTGGGGAGCCACTCTTCAGGGCTCATCAGAATACGAGCAATAGTTTTTTCATCGGCGTCGCTAAGCGTTAGCTCCAAATGGGGGATTGCAACCGGGACCAATAAACGATTTTGTAGCTCGATTTGCAAAATGGATTGAATCTCAATGCCGCGTTTACTGTCATCCATTCCAAGATTGCCAAGTAGAAAGCGCCAGGCCGTGAAATCAATTACAGCCCTCTGGTCACAGGGCAAGACTTCGCAAATTCCCCGATCAACAGTTTGTAGCAATTCAAAGCTACGTAAGGCAATTAGGTTGGGGTTTTTATCTAGGTTGGGTGCAAAAAAATGCAAAATTGGCACACGCCAAAGGCTCATTGCGACTAGGAAGCCGATCATCATTAATATGCCAACAGTGATCAAAAGTTTGCGTAGATGAAACCCCCCATGTTTTGTCATGGGAGCGCTAACAATTGAGCGATTGGGCTTTGAGACATCCTCAATCGAACGCAGATTCGGAACCTGATCTTGCTTAGAGACCGGCTTTTGGCCATGTAGGCAAACCCAGCCCTCCGTGGACCTCCAGATCGACAGCGGAATATGGAGCTGATAGCAATCGATGACCTCTTGCGCTTGGCGCTCTAGGATGCCCGAAAGGATTAATTGCCCACCATCCTTTACGCGTGCGATGAGAGCAGGCGCTAAAACTTGTAAGGGGTTGGCTAAAATATTGGCAATCACGACATCAAAAGGGCGGGACCCAATCGTGGCATCAATATCGTCGGGTAACTGAAACTCAATAGAGGTTTCGTTTTGTTGCGCATTCGTACGCGCCGATTCAATGGCCTGTGGGTCAATATCGGTTCCAAATACGGTCTGAAAGCCCAGTTTTTTGGCAGCGATGGCCAAGATGCCAGAGCCACAGCCATAATCCAGCACACTTTGACTTTTGCAAACAGGGTTCTTGCTGTATTGCTCAAGCCATTCAAGGCATAGTCGAGTGGTGGGGTGACTGCCGGTACCGAATGCAAGGCCAGGGTCAACTGCCAGGCAGATTGCGTCTGGTTCAGACGGTTTTTGATGCCACGAAGGGACAATCCAAATACGTTTACCAATATGAATCGGGTCGAATTGATTTTGTGTCATCGACACCCAATCTTGGTCAGCCACAAGCGATTCAATAGGTGTTTGAACCGCAAATCCAGCCTCTAAAAGAATGCCGGCTAATTCTTCCTTACTGGTTTCGAAGCTTTGATCAAAGAGTGCTTTAACAACGGATAAATCCCAAGCTTGCACTTCGGGCGATAGTCCTGGCTCGCCATACAGGGGATTTTCGTCATAGCCGCCCGCTGTAGCATCCTCGACCGAAACCGAGAGCGCCCCAAGTTCCATGAGCGCATCGCCCAAGGGTTCAGCAATTTCAGCAACGACCGTAAATTGGAACTCGCGGTACGACATTGGCTTAAGAAAGCCTATTTTTCACCACGAGTCGCAGATTGCTCCTCAAGGCGTTGTTCAAGGTAATGAATGCTCGTGCCGCCCTCTACAAATTTTGAGTCGAGCATCAGCTCGCGATGCAGGGGCACGTTAGTGAGAATGCCATCGATCACCATTTCGGAGAGGGCAATCCGCATGCGACGAATTGCTTGCTCACGTGTAGCCCCATAGGCAATTAACTTACCGATCATCGAATCATAGTTCGGGGGCACCAGATACCCGCTATAGGCATGCGAGTCAACGCGAATACCCGGGCCGCCAGGCATATGCCATGACTGAATTCGACCTGGGCTGGGAGTGAACTTAAAGGGATCCTCCGCATTTAAGCGACATTCAATCGCATGGCCCTTAAAGACGATATCGCGTTGCCGAAAGCCTAGTTTTTGACCGGCTGCAATCTTGATTTGCTCTTGAACAATATCAATCCCAGTGATCATTTCGGTTACCGGGTGCTCCACTTGCACGCGGGTGTTCATCTCAATGAAAAAGAACTCACCCTTTTCATAGAGAAATTCAAAGGTGCCAGCACCGCGATAGCCTATCTTTTTACAGGCATCAGCACAGCGTTCTCCAATCTTGGCAATTAGTTTGCGATCGATTCCTGGAGCCGGTGCCTCTTCAATCACTTTTTGGTGGCGACGCTGCATCGAGCAGTCTCGCTCACCCAGCCAAACCGCATTCCCATGGGTATCTGCTAAGACTTGAATTTCCACGTGCCTTGGGCGCTCTAAAAACTTCTCCATATAGACTTCGGGATTGCCAAAGGCGCGTCCTGCTTCCTCACGGGTCATGTTCACGGCACTAATCAGGGCTGCTTCGGTGTGAACCACACGCATACCGCGCCCTCCGCCACCACCTGCAGCTTTGATGATGACCGGGTAGCCTACACGCTTGGCGGTCGCCAGAATTTCTTTTGGATTGTCAGTAGGTAATGCGCCGGCTGATCCGGGAACGCAGGGAACCCCTGCCTTAATCATGGCATTTTTGGCCGAGACTTTGTCGCCCATCAAGCGGATCGACTCCGGTCTCGGACCGATAAACGCAAATCCAGACTTTTCGACCCGCTCAGCAAAATCCGCATTCTCTGAGAGAAATCCATAGCCTGGATGAATGGCTTCGGCATCGGTGACTTCAGCCGCAGAAATAATTGCTGGCATATTCAGATAGCTTTGGGTCGAGGGTGCCGGTCCAATGCAAACCGCCTCATCAGCAAGCTTTACGTATTTCGCATCTTTATCTGCCGTGGAATACACCACGACCGTTTTAATGCCCAATTCTCGGCAGGCTCGTTGAATTCGCAGCGCAATTTCGCCACGATTGGCGATCAGTATTTTGTCAAACATGGCGATTAGGCGATGACGAATAGCGGTTGGTCAAATTCAACGCCTTGACCGTTCTCGCACAGGATTTGTTTGATTACCCCTGCTTTCTCCGATTCAATTTCATTGAGAAGCTTCATGGCTTCAATAATGCATAAGGTTTGACCAACAGTTACGGTATCGCCCACATTCACGAAAGCAGGTGCCTCAGGATTGGGGGAGCGATAAAAGGTTCCTACCATCGGGGACTTCTGTACGAACCCCTCTGGCGCGGCACTTGCTTGTGGGGTAGCAACAACCGAGGCAGTTGGAACTTCGGGTTGGATCGGCGCTGGTATGACCATGGTACTCATGGGCGTCGATGCGGGAGCATTTGCAACGGAACCAGAATGGCGAGCATTCACAATCTTGACTTTGTCTTCACCTTCGCTCACCTCTAGTTCGGAGATTCCAGATTCAGAGACTAAGTCGATTAGGGTTTTGAGTTTTCGTAAGTCCATGCCAAACCTCGTTGTAATGATTTTTAATGAGAAGCCAGTTTGTTCTGAATTGCTGTGAACGCCAGTTCATAACCTTGGGCACCTAGACCGCAAATCACGCCCATCGCTAGGTCTGAAAAATAAGAATGTTTGCGAAATTCTTCACGCTGGTGAATATTCGAGAGGTGCACTTCAATAAAAGGGATCGCTACACCAGCTAAGGCATCGCGCAGGGCAACGCTGGTGTGAGTAAATCCACCTGGATTAATGATGATGAAACCAATACCATCCTTTTTGGCCTTCTGAACTCGATCAATTAGCTCGCCCTCATGATTGCTTTGAAAGCTTTCCAGCGAAATTCCGGCATTTTTAGCAAGCTCGGCCATGCGCTTCGTAATGTCTTCAAGGGTTGTTTTGCCATAAACCTCAGGCTCTCTAGTGCCGAGAAGGTTTAAATTGGGACCATTTAGAAGCAAAACAGAAGAATTTGAATGGTTAGTAGGCATAGATCGCTACAGTTATTGAAAAATATCGATTAATTTGGCGATAAATCTAGAAAATTAACGTAAGAAGCAGTATACCCCCAAGAGCTTGGAATACCTAGAAATTGACCGTTTTTTTAAGAATTGAACGAAAAATGGCCGTCTAAGCCATTTTCAATATTGGTCTAAAAGTAGCTAATTTTAATTAAATTGCGTCTTTAATGAGCTTTCTAAGCTCATCTTCGCTGATCTTGCCTAATTTTCTACCTGTGATATCCCCTTTGGCATTGATCACTACCGTGAAGGGTAGGGCTCCCGATGGGTTTCCTAGCATTTTGTTGATGTCGTTGCCACCAAGTCCACCTAAAACAATGGGATAAGAAATAATGGTAGTTTCAATAAATTGACGAATATTCGAGGGTGAATCGATACCGATACCGACAATTAGCATCTTTTTAGGATTATATTCCCCTTGAACTTTGTCTAAGGCGGGCATTTCTTCAACGCATGGCGGGCACCAGGAGGCCCAAAAATTGATGACCAAAACCTTATTTCTCCAATCTTGGGTTGAAATGGGCTTTTGGTCTGGAGAGAACCATTCGCGTTCAAAAAGAGCTTTGACTGCCTCTTGGGAGGCAGATTGGAGGGCAGTTCTGCGATTGGCAATAAAAGCACCTGCTACTGCGGCAACAATTGCGACCACACTTCCAATTAGAAAATGACGACGGTTCATGACTCTCCTTAGCTAAAATCCACGCATGCATATTCATATCTTGGGCATTTGTGGCACCTTCATGGGTGGAATCGCGGCAATTGCCAGGCAGGCCGGTCATGAGGTAACCGGATGTGATGCAAATGTTTATCCACCAATGAGTACCCAGCTCGAAGCCCAAGGTATTCAATTAATCGAAGGATACTCCCCCGATCAACTACGTGAATTTAAATCGAAACCCGATTTATTTCTGATTGGGAACGTGGTCTCTAGGGGAAACCCCCTGCTCGAGGAGATTTTGAATCAGGGCTTGCCATATACCTCGGCCCCTCAGTGGCTTGGCGAGCAAGTTTTATCAGGTAGGCATGTCTTGGCTGTTGCTGGAACGCATGGCAAAACTACAACGACGGCCATGCTCACCTGGATTTTGGAGCGTAATCACCGTAAACCCGGATATTTAATTGGTGGTGTGCCATTGAACTTTTCAGTATCAGCGCGCTTAGGTGATGGGAACTATTTTGTGATCGAGGCGGATGAGTACGACACCGCTTTTTTTGATAAGCGCAGTAAGTTTGTGCACTATCGGCCCCGAACTGCGATTCTCAATAACCTCGAGTTTGATCATGCGGATATCTTTAGCGATTTGGCTGCGATTGAAACCCAATTTCATCATTTAGTCCGAACCATTCCGCAAACCGGTTTGGTGCTTGCCAATGGTTCACAACAGTCATTGGATCGCGTACTCGAACGTGGTGTGTGGTCTCCCGTCGAACGGTTTGGTTACGGTGACTGCGATTGGGCGTTAGAAGATATTGAGAATGCGGCTGGTAAACGCGGCGCTGATTTTGCAGTCTTTTATCAGGGCAAGAAATGCACAGAGGTTCATTGGGCTGAAGGCTCTGGAGTGATGGGCGTTCATAATCAACTCAATGCACTAGCAGCGATTGCGGCTGCCCATCATATCGGCATCACCCCAGAAGAATCTGCTTTTGCTTTGGCAGAGTTCAAAAATGTCAAACGACGCCTAGAGCTCATTGGTGAGCAACATCAGATTCGTGTATACGATGATTTTGCCCATCATCCAACGGCAATTGCTACCACTATTGATGGATTACGTAAACAAGTGGGTGAGGCACGAATTCTGGCGGTGCTTGAGCCGCGCTCCAACACCATGAAGCTTGGAGTTATGAAGTCTCAGCTTCCGGATAGCTTGAGAGAAGCCGATTTGATATTTGCCTATGGAGCAATTAGTGGCAAAGATGCCCTAGGTTGGGATTTGCAAGAATCGATCGCGCCATTGGGGTCTAAGGCGAAAAGCTTTCATGATCTTGGGCACTTAGTTGAAGCGGTATGTGGTGAAGCTAAACCCCATGATCATATTTTGGTGATGAGCAATGGTGGCTTTGGCGGTGTTCATCAAAAAATTCTGGCTCGCTTAGAGCGCCTGAATCCCTAATTAGAGGAATTGGTATGCGTTTACGAAACAAAGTGGCACTCATTACTGGAGCAGCCAAAGGAATTGGTTTTGCAACTGCTAAACGGTTTGCCGAGGAGGGAGCCAAGGTCATGTTGGCCGATCTAAATGAAGCTGCGGTAATGGACGCCGTCGGCCAACTCAAGCATGCGGAGCCCTATGTGTTGGATGTCACCGATCGAGCCAGTATTCAGCGTGCGGTTGACGACATCATCGCCAAACATCATCGCATTGATATATTGATTAACAACGCAGGAATTACTCAAGATGCCCGCTTGGTGAAAATGACCGAAGTGCAATTTGATGCGGTGATCGATGTTAATCTCAAAGGCGTTTTTAATTGCACCCAATTGGTGGTTCCCCATATGCTAGAAGCAAAAAAGGGCGCGATCGTCAATGCCTCGAGTGTGGTCGGTATCTACGGTAATTTTGGTCAAACCAATTACTCTGCAACTAAATTTGGCGTGATTGGATTTACCAAAACCTGGGCCCGTGAGTTCGGGCAAAAAGGGATTCGGGTGAATGCTGTGTGTCCTGGATTTATTGCAACCGAGATGGTCAAGGCGATGCCCGAGAACATTTTGCAAAGTATTGAGCAGCGTTCGTGGATGGCGCGCTTAGGCACTCCCGAGGAAATGGCGAATGTGTATCTATTTCTAGCGAGCGATGAAGCCAGTTATGTCAATGGTGTAACCATCGAGGCTAGTGGCGGGATTTCGCTTTAATGCATTTGCTATATGAAGAAGGCGGTGAGCTGCGAATCGCGACCGTCTTGTCATCCTCAGGGTCTGGAGAGACTCAGTCATGGCAGGCAAGCGCTTTATCAGGCAAGCATCTCAAGCTAAAGGCTAAAGAGGTATGGCTGCAATTTGATCTTGCGAATCCTCAAGAAGTTCTTGAAGAAGCGCATGGTATTGCTGCAACAATTGATTTACAACTTCTATGGGATTGCGCGCCCGACCAAGAATTTTTTTTCCAGACAATTGCCAAAGAGTATTTTGGGGACACCATAAGTACGCCCCAATTAATCGGTTTAGCGATTGCATTGCAAGGAGCCCCTGTTTACTTTCGACGCAAGGGGCGAGGCGTCTTTATGCGGGCACCACTCGAGCAACTGCAGGCGGGATTAGCGGCAATTGAGCGCAGGCAAAGAGAGCTTCTACAACAACAAGCATGGCAGGAAGAGCTGATTGAAGGAAGGCTACCAGATGCTTTACATTCGCAGGTGAATAGCTTGCTGTTCCGTCCAGATAAAAATAGCTTGGCATACAAAGCTTTTCATGGGGCTTGTGAACAGACAGGAGAACATCCGGCGCGTTTGCTGATGCGCTGTGGTGCTTTGGATTCCCCGCAGTCTTACCATCATGGCCAATTTGTGCAAGCGCATTTTCCGAAAGGGACAGGCTTCGCAAGCGATTTTCAATTTACACCAGAAGAATTTGAAAAGGCCATTACCGGCTTGCCGACTGCCCAAGTGAAAGCATTTTCAATTGATGATGCAAGCACAACAGAAATCGATGATGCCTTGTCATTAACGCCTATCGGTAATGGTCTATATCGATTGGGTATTCATATTGCAGCACCTGGTTTGCTGATTCAAAAGGGCGATCGTTTTGATCAAGTTGCGCGTCAACGAATGTCAACGGTTTATTTCCCGGGTGACAAAATTACCATGTTGCCAAAGCAGTTTGTTCAGTATTTCTCTTTAGATGCAGGCTCAGCCCATCCTGCCATTTCTTTATATCTTGAGATAGATGCCTCTGGCCAACGAACCCAGACGCCTGTGCAAAGTGCTCTCGAGTTAGTGCCGATTGAAACTAATCTTCGCTTAGACGATTGGGAACCACTAGTTGACGAAGCCTTCTTGGCCCAAGAGAACTCATCGTTGCCGCATCACGAAGCGCTGACTCGATTGTGGGCTTTGGCTCAAAATGAGCATCAAAAACGTCAAGAGCAGCGTGTCAAAGACGGCTTGCGAGCGGAGGTCTTGGGTCAAGCTGATCCAAATGCTTTAATCCGGGATTTCAATTTCAAGATCACTTCGTCAAGCAATGAAATCGTGATTGAGCCTCGTGTTCGAGGTTCGATTTTGGATACCATCGTGGCCGAATGCATGATCTTATGTAATCAGATTTGGGGACAAGCGCTAGCTGAGCATGGTTTACCGGCGCTATTCCGCACCCAGAAAGGTTGGGGTCCTCAGCGTACACGGATGCAAACCACCCCTGGCCCTCATGAGGGCTTGGGTGTTGATTGTTATGCGTGGTGTACCTCGCCATTACGTCGGTATGCAGATCTTGTAAATCAATGGCAATTGATTGCCATGATTCGAAATGGCGTAACAGCGAAGATGACAGCTCCCTTTCCTCCAAAAGACTCGGAGATCATGGGAATTGCCGCTGATTTCGATACGGTATATCTTCAGTACGGGGAATATCAGTCACGCATGGAGCGCTATTGGTGCTTGCGTTGGTTGGCGCAGGCTGGATTGCCCCATTCAATCTACGCACGTCATCTGAAAGAGGGTATGTCGCGGCTTGAGCCTATTCCACTGCATTTACCCATCCCTGAATTGGCGAGTCATCCTCGTCTCACCCGCGCTAAGATCGAAGTTATGGATATAGATCTTTTAGACCTATCTGCTAAGGCCCGTGTGCTTGAGCTGGAAACTAGCCCGAGTGAAGTCAGTGCTGAGGTAGAAGGGGATTTACCAGAATGAGACTGACTCTGCATTCATTTGAGGTGAGTCGGTCTATTAAGCCGCTATGGATCGCATTAGCCATATCTCTGCTGGTTCACCTTGCCCTATTGAGTCAGCGCTGGTTCAATCCGCCAGAAACTGAGAGGCGTTTCAATACACCATTGAGTATTGTGCTCGTGAATGCATCTAGCCCCGCGCCTCCTCAAAAAGCACAGAAATTAGCGCAGGCTAATTTAGATGGTGGGGGCCTAACTATTCGGGAGGATGCGAGTGCCTTGCACCGCGCCCACTTGGGTGCCGATGCTAAGTTAGAGGCACTTGAGAAGCGCCAAAAGCAATTGTTATCCAAATTAGATACCGATAAAAAACAGGCCAGTGGAATGCGATCGGGCGAAGAATCTAAACAGCTCTCTCAGACCAATGCGTTGGAAGCCGAGCTTGCTAGACGACTTAGCCCTGAGGGTCGTCTTCCACGTCGCGCGGTCCTTAGTGCAAGCAGTACCAAAACGGTTGCGTTTGCCTATTACTATGATGGTATGCGTCAAAAGATTGAAGCCTATGGCAATACTTTTTTTCCTCGCGTCCAGGGTCGGCCGTTGTATGGTAGCTTGGTGTTAACTGTTAGTGTTGATGCAGAGGGTCGAATTACTAATAACGTCAAAGGGCGTGATGGTATTGAAGTAAGTCACTCATCCGGTATTCCAGAGCTTGATCGTCAAGCAGTGGCGATTGTGCGCGCCGCCGCTCCGTTCGGAGTGTTTCCAAGTGAGATGCGTCAGCAGATCGATGTTTTGGATTGGGTTTCAACGTTTGAGTTCACACGCGATTTGAAAGATCAATCTGGTAATCGACTGGAATTAAGGGGTGCCAAACCATGAGTCACTATCCCTTTTTGACTGAGCTGAAGCCAAATCGTTTTGTTAGCAAAAATATTTATGCGGTATTTGGTAATCCGATTGGGCATAGCAAGTCCCCCTTAATTCATGAGCGGTTTGCGATACAAACCCAGCAAGAAATGGATTATTTAAGGATTCAGCCGTCAGTGGATGGATTTGCAGCAATGCTCACCCAATTTTTTGTCCTTGGTGGTAAGGGTGCGAGCGTCACCATTCCGTTTAAATTGGATGCCTATCAGTTATGCAAACAATTGACTACCCGTGCTCGCTTAGCAGGTGCCGTAAATACAGTCTGGCAAAAAGACGGAGTACTCTGGGGCGATAACACCGATGGTGCTGGGTTAGTGGCTGATCTGCTTTCTCAAGGGGTTGCCATTTGTGAAGCAGATGTCCTGATTGTGGGGGCCGGTGGTGCAAGTCGCGGGATCATTGAGCCACTGCTAAACCAAAAGCCCAAACGGATTTGGATTGCCAATCGCACAGCTCAAAAAGCTCACGAGCTCGTGTCGATATTTCAGTCTTTAGCAACAGAGCTTGACGTGGAGTTAATGGCAAGCAGCATCGCTCAATTGGAGGATCAAACGACCCCTGCATTCTCACTTGTGATTAATTCGAGCTCAGCTGGACTCGAGGACCAAAGTCCTTTAAGCACATTAGCGGCAGATCACGTGTTTTGCCCTGGTTGCTTTGCGTATGATTTGGTATACGGCAAAACCACGGTATTTATGGAGCAAGCCTTGCAGCGCGGCTGTCGGATCAGTGACGGCTTGGGAATGTTGGTAGAGCAAGCTGCCGTTGCCTTTAGTCAGTGGCATCAAGTGGACATCAAATGTTTAGATACTCGGGCTGTTATTGCACAGCTTCGGTACGCTTAAATCATGTCATGGGTCATATATTTCCTCAAATGCATGGCTTGGGGACTGATCGGTTTGCAGTTTTACTTTGTGATCCAAATTGGTCTATGGGCATTCATGAATCCAAGCAGTACAGCATTTCAGAGGGCGGAACGTTGGCGTCTTTGTCACTGGAATCTGAGCTGCCCAATCCAGCATCGTTGGGTTTCGTACGAGCAGATCAGCAATGATTTAAAGCGGGCGATTCTGGTAAGTGAAGACGATATCTTTTTTAAACACAGCGGGGTTCGTGTTGAGGATATGCAAAAAGCCTGGGAGCGAAACCAAAAAGGCGGCAGCAAGGTGGTGCGCGGCGGCTCCACAATCACACAGCAATTGGCCAAGAATTTATTTCTTTCCTCTGAAAAAAACTACCTACGTAAAGTACAGGAGCTAGTCATTACCGGACTTTTAGAGTTGATGCTTTCCAAACAGCGGATGTTTGAGATTTATATGAATTCCGTTGAATGGGGTGAGGGGATTTTTGGGATTGGTGCAGCGACTTCTCACTACTATGTGACTAATCCAAAAAATATTAGTCGCGAACAGGCAGTCGCATTAGCATCTGCTTTACCAGCGCCAAAGTGCTTCGATAAGAGTAAATATTGCAAACGCGGCAGTATTGATTTTGGGGCGCGTCAGCAATTTATTTTAGAGAATATGGATCGTGTAGCTTTGCCTAAAAACCGCTAGTAATACCAAGCATCTTTTTATTTGGCCTGCGCAGATCGAATCGCATCACGGGTTGCTATTGCTACTTTTCTGGCAGCTTCTGCAAAGTCCTTTCCGTTGCTCGCATACAAAATGGCGCGCGATGAGTTAATCATCATTCCCGTTCCGGGTTTATTCGCTACTTGCCCCGCAGCAACCGTCGCTTCAATATCCCCGCCTTGCGCCCCGATTCCAGGGATGAGTAAGGGCATGGCGCCGACGATGGCTCGAACTCGGGCGATTTCTTGGGGAAAGGTGGCTCCCACCACAAGTGCAATTTGACCCGCTTGATCCCACTCTTTGGCAAGGTGTGCAACGCGTTCAAACACTGCTTGGTTGCTGTTGATGGGAAGGTTTTGTATATCGGACCCGCCTGGATTGGAGGTACGGCACAAGATGATGACCCCTTTGCCCGAGTGCTGAAGATAGGGTTCGATCGAGTCTTTACCCATGTATGGATTGACCGTCACGGCATCGGCCCCATAACGCTCAAACGCTTCTAATGCGTAATGTTCGGCGGTACTCCCAATATCACCCCGTTTGGCATCCAAAATAATGGGGATCTGTGGGTAGGATCTTTTGAGGTGGGCGATCAGGTCTTCCAGTTGGTCCTCTGCTCGTTGGGAGGCAAAGTACGCAAACTGTGGTTTAAATGCACACACCAGGTCAGCACATGAATCCGCAATTTCTTTACAAAAATTGAGGATGGCTTTGGGGCCTTTGCCTATGCTGGGCGGGAAGCGCTGGGGATCGGGGTCTAGACCTAGGCAGAGCATGCTGCCCTGGGATGCCCAGGCAGCCTCGATCTGATCCCGAAAGGACCCCGGATTTTTTGCCAAATGTAATGAACGATTCATAGTGCATAGGATAAACTAGCGCATTCGTCGGGAGTTCACCATGATCAACTTGTTCGTCCTACAAAACGGCCGTCTATCGCAAGAGCAAGTCGAAGATCGCAATGAACTGCTCCAACACCACAATCCAATTTGGATTGATGTGATTGACCCTGAAGAGGAAGAGCTGCTTTGGATTAAAGAGGCTTTTGCCGTTCAACTCCCTGAGTTGGACGATCTTGGGGACCTGGAGGCGTCTGCACGCTATTTTGAGGCAGACGATGGGCATCTGCATATTCGCACCGACTTTTTGCTTGACGAAGAAGATACATCACGCAACGTGAGGGTGGCGTTCGTCCTGACCAATCAGGTCTTGTTCTCGATCCACGATGAAGATTTACCAGTGTTCCGTTTGGTACGCTTGCGGGCGCGTTTGCGTCCCGGTTCGGTCAGTAATGCTAAGGATGTGCTCCTTGACTTGTACTCAACCGATGCCGAGTACTCGGCAGATGCGCTTGAAGAGGTCTATGAAAATCTTGAGCGCGCGGGTAAACGTGTTTTGTCGGAAACGATCACCGACGCCGACGCAGCAGAAGTTCTTGAGACGATTGCCACTGAAGAAGATACTAACGGCCGAATTCGTCGCAATGTCATGGATACGCGGCGCGCACTGTCATTTCTGATGCGAAGCAAATTATTGTCCGACGAACAGCAAGAAGAAGCGCGTCAAATTTTGCGAGACATTGATTCTCTAGAGAATCACACAGCATTCTTATTTGACAAGATTAACTTCTTGATGGATGCGACGGTTGGCTTTATTAGTCTGAACCAAAGCAAAATCATTAAGATCTTCTCGGTGGTCTCGGTCGCCTTAATGCCCCCAACCTTATTGGCAAGCATTTGGGGTATGAACTTTGAGTACATGCCTGAACTCAAAGAGACTTGGGGCTACCCACTGGCAATCATTACCATGATCATCTCGGCAATGATTCCTTTGGGCTACTTCCGCCACAAAGGCTGGTTGAAGTCAAATTAGCGGGACTCGCTTGCAATGAGTTGCCCAAGGAGTGACTCGATCGCGTAAACGCAAGCCTGCTCCCGAATGCTCTGACGATCACCGCTAAATTGTTTCGTTTGTGCGCGGGTTTGGATTTGATCAGCCACTTGCATTCCCCAAGCAAAGCAAACCATCCCAACGGGTTTATTCGCACTTCCTCCGCCTGGCCCTGCAATTCCAGTAATAGCAACACTAACTTGGGCTAGGCTATGGTTGAGAGCGCCTTTGGCCATAGCCTTTGCAACCTCTTCACTCACGGCCCCATATTGTTCGATCAACTCCTTTGATGCGCCAATACTCTCTTCTTTCGCTTGATTGCTGTAGGTGATAAAGCCCCGCTCAAACCAGTCGCTGGATCCAGCAAGGCTCGTGAGGTGTGCAGCCAATAAACCTCCAGTGCATGACTCGGCTGAGGCAATCTTGAGACCTTTAGCTAACAAAGTTTGAGCTAATTGTTGAACCAGTGGGGTGATGGATGAGTTCATATTAGCCAGTGTATTCCAAGCATCACGATCAAAATAGTAAAGAAAGCGGCAATGAGATCGTCAATCATGATTCCAAAACCATGTTTGATGATCTGCGATGGGTTGATACGTTCTTGATGGACCCAGTTTTTCTTAAAGTATTGATCGATGCGATTGATGGGCCAAGGTTTGGCGGCATCAAAAACTCGAAAGATTAAAAATGCGATTGCTTGTACCCATACATTATTGGATCCAATCAACAATAGGATCCAAACAAAGGAGATGATTTCATCCCAAACAATCGAGCCATCATCGGGACGGCCTAGATCGTGACCACATTGCCCGCAAGCCCATAGTCCGTAGAGCGTTCCAATGCTAAGCAGAACAAACATGGACGTTGTTGAAAGAACTGCGTTTAGGATCAAAAACAAAGCCCAGGCAAGCAGGGTGCCAGCCGTGCCTGGAGCAATTGGAGCAAGGCCGCTCCCAAAGCCAATACCAAATACCCGATGCACGGATCCCAGCATCCAATTTAATGATGGGTGGCGAGTTGCTTTCATCAATCTCTAATCTCGAAAGTGATCAAAGGATTTCAGCAGCGCTTGGGATTTCTCGGGGCTTAGTGGCATGCCCACACTATCCTCGAGTATCATCAAACTTTCATTCTGGACTTCGGTAATTTGGCCGATACAAGTCAGAGGGAGTCCGAGCTCTCTTGAGAGACTCGCAATCTTGTCATGTTGATCTGGGTTTGCAGTAAAGCAAAGCTCATAGTCATCGCCACCAGAGGCTGCGCATTGATACTGAATTGCCTGATCTTGCCGACGCAACACCGGTGAGCAAGGCAAGGCGTCCACGTTAATTTTGGCGCTCACATGGGATGATTCCAAAATGTGTCGCAAATCGCCTAATAATCCATCTGACACATCTAAGGCTGCCGTTGCGATTTCACGCAGAGCAATTCCGAGTGCCACTCGGGGCAGCGGCGAATGAAGGCGTTGATTGATCTGATTGAGTTCTTCGGCGCCTAGATCCAAAGACCATTCTTTACGAATGCATCCGAGTGCTAGACGAGCATCGCCCAGTGCACCAGAGACCCAAATGGAGTCGCCCACCTGAGCGCCCGATCGTTTAATCGCTTGTCCATTTGGAACCACACCAAAAGCTGTGATGCTAATCGTTAATGGCCCTTGACAGGTATCGCCGCCAATTAGGTGGCAATCAAATAGATCGGCTAAGTCAAAAAGACCATTCGCAAATCCATGCAGCCATGCTTGCTTTTGTTTCGGTAAGGCGAGCGCCAGAGTAAATCCGGTCGGCTTAGCACCCATTGCGGCAAGATCCGATAAGTTCACTGCTAGGGATTTTTTCCCGACGAGGTAAGGGTCGGTATCCGCAAAGAAGTGCCGATCAGCTACCAACATATCGGTTGTGATGACCACTTCCTCGTTTGAATGACAGGCAATCAATGCCCCATCATCACCAATGCCAAGAAGCGGAGCATGTTGCGGTTTAGCCCTCATCATTTGCAAAGCGCGCGTCTTGAAAATATCGCGAATTAACTCAAATTCCCCGAGTTGGTGGGTATCAGATGGCGGGTTTTGAAGGAATTGCTTCGTCATCCTTATATTGTAGGCGGGCTTTAAAGCCCCATTCTTACAAGACCTGCCATTCAAGAGGGCATTCAAAGGGACAGTCTTCAGAGGAATAGAATAGAGCTTTTAGCATTCCTGTTTAAGGCTCCAAGCCCTTTTATTTCATTACCCGTGGAACCCTATGAGTCAATCTGGCAATAAACCTAATCAAAATAAAGAAGAGCAAATTAAGGCTTTGCGTGAGGCTGCCCTTAAGTACCACGAGTTTCCGGTCCCCGGCAAAATATCAATTGCCCCCACCAAGCAATTAACCAATCAACGTGACCTTTCTTTGGCTTACACGCCAGGTGTAGCAGCGGCTTGTGAAGAAATCAAACGAGACCCTGCCACTGCATTTCGCTATACCGCTCGTGGTAATTTAGTTGGGGTGGTCACCAACGGTACGGCTGTGTTAGGTTTGGGTGATATTGGCGCACTCGCCAGTAAGCCGGTGATGGAAGGCAAGGCAGTACTTTTTAAAAAGTTTGCTGGGATTGATGTGTTTGATATCGAGGTCAACGAAAGCGATCCCGATAAATTAGTTGAAGTAATTGCTGCCCTGGAGCCGACCTTTGGCGGAATTAACCTCGAGGATATTAAGGCCCCGGATTGCTTCTTGGTCGAGCGCAAACTCCGTGAGCGCATGAAGATTCCAGTCTTTCATGATGATCAACATGGCACAGCCATTGTGGTGGCAGCAGCGATTCTCAATGGTCTAAAAGTTGTTGGTAAAGATATTACGAAGGTTAAGTTAGTGACATCCGGTGCCGGCGCGGCCGCGCTGGCCTGTTTGGAGTTATTGGTTCATCTTGGCTTACCTAAGAGCAATATCTGGGTAACCGATATTGTCGGTGTGGTTTATGAGGGCCGCACTGAGCTCATGGATCCGCAGAAAACACCATTTGCGCAAAAGACCGACAAGCGCACCTTAGGCGATGTGATTGAAGGGGCTGATGTATTTTTGGGCTTATCGGCTGGTGGAGTTTTAAAGTCCGAGATGGTTGCCATAATGGCAGATAAGCCACTTGTGTTTGCCTTAGCAAATCCAACCCCTGAGATCTTGCCGGAGGAGGTCAAGCTGGTTCGTCCCGATGCCGTAATGGCAACTGGGCGAACGGATTACCCCAATCAAGTGAACAACGTCCTGTGCTTCCCATTCATCTTTCGCGGGGCTTTGGATGTTGGGGCAACCACCATTACCACTGAGATGGAAATCGCGGCAGTGAAGGCAATTGCTGAATTAGCTCAAGCAGAACAAAGTGATGTGGTGGCGGCGGTTTACAGTAGCGAGAACTTGGCTTTTGGCCCCGATTATTTAATTCCGAAACCGTTTGATCCGCGCCTAATTACGGTAATTGCACCAGCCGTTGCGAAGGCCGCCATGGACTGCGGAGTTGCAAGTCGACCCATCAAAGATTTTGCTCTTTACAAAGATCAATTGCAGCAGTTTGTGTATCACTCGGGCACAGTCATGAAACCCTTGTTTGGGATTGCGAAGAAGATTCCGATGGAGCAAAAACGGATTGTCTTTTGTGAGGGTGAGGATGAACGTGTGATGCGTGCCGTGCAAATCATGCTCGACGAAAGTTTGGTGAACCCCATCCTCATTGGGCGTCCATCGGTGATTGAGCATCGCATCGAGAAATACGGCCTGCGCATGAAATCAGGCGTAGATATCGAGATCGTCAATCCGGAAAGTGATGTGCGCTATCGTGATTTTTGGCAAACTTATTTGCAACTCACTGAGCGTAAGGGGGTGACCGAGTCCTTCGCGAAGCTCGAGATGCGCCGCCGCAATACTTTAATTGGCTCTATTCTCCTCAAAAAAGGGCAGGCCGATGGCATGATTTGCGGCACGATCAGCAACACTGCCATGCACTTGAAATACATTGATGAGGTCATTGGTCATGAACCGGGTGCAACAGTGTATGGAGCAATGTCGGGGCTGATACTGCCGAATCGCCAAGTCTTCTTGGTAGATACCCATGTCAATATTGATCCAAGCGCTGCTGAGTTAGCTGAAATCACACTCTTAGCTGCGAGCGAGATGCGCAAGTTGGGTATGACCCCGAAAGTTGCCTTACTTTCGCATTCGAACTTTGGTTCCAGTGATGCGCCATCGGCTGCAAAAATGCGTGAGGTATTGGCGATTTTGCAAAAAGCTGCTCCTGAGCTTGAGGTGGATGGTGAAATGCACGGTGATTGTGCGCTGGACCCGGAAATTCGGGCTGGTGCGATTACAAACTCAAGCTTGCGTGGAGAGGCCAATTTATTGGTCTTGCCCAATATTGATGCCGCCAATATTTCCTATAACTTATTGAAAACTGCCGCTGGTAATGGTGTTGCAATCGGACCACTTTTGCTCGGGGTTGCAAAACCGATTCATATTTTGACTCCGGCGGCCACGGTGCGTCGGATTGTCAATGTGAGCACACTTGCGGTTGTAGAGGCTGCTACCCAATCCAAGGGCTTATTTTAAAAGGGAAATATACTTAGTAAGTAGTCGCTCACTTTTAAATTATTGATAAAAATCAATAACTTATCAAATTAGTTCTTGGATTAGGCTTGATTTAGGGGCGGGATAAGGGTAATCTACTATCCATCATGAATATTCTTCCTGAAAACATTACTTCAGCAAGCGTCGAAGATCACAGCCGCGCAGAAAATTGGGACAGAAATGGTCAAGCCGATCGCGAGATCTCGGCGGCGAGCATTTATGCACAAGGTGGTCTGTCGCGTCTCCAGACCTATGCTGCCAATCAAGACCTAGGAAAAAAAGTGACAGCTTCTTGGCGTGCTGCTTTGGCTATGAGGGATGCCGGTCCCCCAGCAATGTTGCGCAGTGTGCGCCCCAATATCGTGCAATCGATTCGTGCATTCAGGACTAGTGATCTAGCTGAGGCTGCCACTGAACTTGGACAGCACTTTGTGTATGCGAGCTGCACCAATGCCAATACCAAGGGTGAGGTGCTCGAAGCAATTGCGAATGCCTATATGTTTACCAAGCAGCAGGCTAAAAACTTTGATCCCCTGTTAGATGCTCTGACAACCTTGGTTGACAAAGCTGGTCCTCAGCCAGGTTTTGTGGTGGTCCTCGAGGGTTTGCCTTGCACTCAAAAGTTTGACAAAGAAGCCAGGGAGACTCTCCTAGATGTGTTCCGCGATGCCGTTGAGTTTTGGTCAGAGCGCCGCGTCCCATATCGAGTCTTTTACTCGTTCGCTTAACTCGTCTTTAAGCTCCAAATACTCTCTACGGCTGAGATCGTAACGATCCCAGCCGTTTCTGTTCGTAGAATGCGTGGACCAAGTGATAAGGCGGTAAAACCAGCCTGTTTGGCATATTCCTCTTCCTCAGGGCAAAACCCTCCCTCTGGACCAATCGCAAGTGCAATGCTTTGGGGTGGATGCCGATTTAGAAATTGATGCAGCGAATCGGTGGTCGTTGTGCTCAAAAGGATTTTTAACCCAGCCACACTTTGTTTGAATGCATCCCGAGGATGTTGGATTGCGTTAACTTCTGGAATGACGCTGCGATCGCATTGCTCACACGCCGCTTGCGCGATTGCCTGCCAATGAAGCAGACGTTTTTCTAGTCGCTTTGAGTCATGTTTGAGTTTGACCACCGAGCGTTCACACTCAATGGGGGTGATGCTTGTCGCCCCCGTTTCAACAGCTTTCTCGATGACCCAATCCATTTTGTCACCGCTGGCAAGTCCCTGAATTAGGTCTATGCGATAAGGGAGCTCGCGCTGGCGATCTTCTTGGATTTGTTCAATTTCAATCTGGGAATAGGTTTCGTTCGTTCTGGAGACTCTTCCTACCGCGGTATGGCCTTTACCATCAAACACAGTGAATACATCATCTGCTCCGATACGACGAACGCGCAAGTGATGGGCTAAATCATTATCAACTGGTAGAAGTTGTTTTGGTAGATTAGATTGGGCCCAATCACCCGCTAGGTAGAACTGTGGCATACAAGCTCAGTGAGTAATTGGATCAATTACTTTTTCTTATTGCGACAGTTCTTTTTCTGGCAATGACCGTACATCGCCAGAGAATGCTCTTGGAGCTTAAACCCGAGGGATTTGGCAATTTCGTTTTGGCGTTTTTCAATGGCCGAATCCACAAACTCCTCGACATGACCACAGTCAAGGCACACAAGATGGTCGTGATGATTTCCTTCATTAAGCTCATAAATGGCTCGGCTATCCCCCTTACTCGACTCAAAATGGCTTCTTAGCAGGATTCCGGCTTGCTCAAATTGGGTTAAAACGCGATAGACCGTGGCTAAGCCGATATCGGAGTTATCCTTAACAAGTGCCATGTAGACCTCTTCGGCACTAAAGTGCGAATCCGCGTTTTCCTGAAAAAACTCAAGGACTTTCATCCGTGGCGCCGTGACTTTTAGACCGATTTCACGGAGGTCGGCGGGGGTGGCGTTTTGGCTCATACGATTTGGCTCGATTGGCAGGTTTGGGCGCTAAAATCAGATACTTAATGATACGTTGAACTGTTGACCCATGCAGATTAGCATTTTTACTTGCCGCAAGCCAAATCGAGCTTTTGCATCACGGATGTTGATCGTGTTGTGCGCCTGTCTTGGTTTGGGTGCGTGTACCTCGGCGGTTGACAATACTCAGCGAGCTTGGATGAATACTATTTTCCAGCCATATGTCCCTGATGTGGTTCAAGGCAACTTTATTTCCAGTGAGCAATATGCTCAATTAAAAGCAGGCATGAGTCGCGAGCAGGTGCGCCAAATTATGGGCACACCATTACTAGCAAGCTATTTTCATGCCAATCGCTGGGACTATGTATTTGAATTTAAGCGCGAGGGTCAGACCATCGGTAAGGAGAGACGCGTCACATTATTTTTTGAAGGCGATAAGCTCGTGAAGTTTGATGGCGATGCCTTACCTACTGAAGTAGAGCTTGTGGCCGAGATTGACAACTATGCGCGGGAGAAGCGCAGTTTTTGGGAAGTGCTAACGGGTAAAAATAAACCACCCAAGCCAGTAAAGAGGCCACCCCCTGAAGTGATGGTGATTAGCCAGCCTAATAATTTGCCGGTCCCAACACCGCAGCCTGATGTGGTGATCACCCCTGTTAAAAATTAATTAGAGAGCTAGCGATGCCAATGAAATTTGCAGTTGCGGGCGCAACCGGAAAAATGGGCAAAATGCTCATCGACACGATTTTGAGATCATCCAATGCGCAATTAACCGGTGCTCTTGAGCATCCTAGTTGCCCCTTATTAGGAACGGATGCGGGAGCATTTTTGGGTCAACAAACCAATGTCTTGATTACGTCTGATTTAGCCAAAGGATTAGCGGGTGCCGAGTATTTAATTGATTTCACAAGGCCTGAAGGAACTCTGTTGCATCTTGAAGCTGCAAAGCGGGCAGGTGTCAAAATGATTATTGGCACCACGGGTTTTACTGCTGAGCAACTGCAACAGCTTCGCGGTGCAACCGACACTATTGCTATCGTATTTGCGCCTAATATGAGCGTGGGTGTAAATGCCACCCTCAAAATTTTGCAAGTCGCCGCCCAGTTGCTTAACCAGGGGTATGACATCGAAATTGTGGAAGCGCATCATCGGCACAAAGTGGATGCACCTTCAGGAACGGCTATCAAAATGGGTGAGGTGATTGCCAAGGCCCAAGGTCATTCCCTAGCTGATCTGGCGGTGTATGCCCGTGAGGGTCACACTGGTGAGCGTAAGCCAGGCACCATTGGTTTTGCAACGATACGGGGTGGTGATATCGTGGGTGATCACACCGTGATCTTTGCCGGTGAGGGTGAGCGCATCGAAATTAGCCATCGCTCCACAAGCCGTCAATCGTATGCCGAGGGCGCCTTACGAGCCGCTGCTTTTTTGCAAAACCAACCTAAGGGCTGGTTTGATATGCAAGACGTCTTAGGCCTCAAATAATTTAATCCCTAACAACAAGAACAATTAATGGATAAACATCAGGCTAAAGATTACGATTTTCGGAGTATTGAAGCGCGTGCACATCATGAGTGGCAAGCTCAGGATGTCTATCGTGTTAGTGAAGATGCAAAGACATCCACTGGTCAATTAAAGCCGAAGTTCTATGCCTGTTCGATGCTGCCTTATCCCTCCGGTAAGTTGCATATGGGTCATGTGCGCAACTACACCATCAATGATGTGATGGCGCGCCAACTGCGGATGCAAGGCTACAACGTCTTAATGCCGATGGGTTGGGATGCATTTGGGATGCCAGCCGAGAATGCCGCACTTCAGAATAATGTGCCACCCGCACAATGGACCTATCAAAATATTGATTACATGCGTGGTCAGATGGCAGCGATGGGTCTCGCAATTGATTGGTCGCGGGAGATTGCAACGTGCAAGCCTGATTACTACCGTTGGAACCAATGGCTATTTTTGAAGATGCTTGAAAAAGGCATTGCCTATCGCAAAACCCAAACCGTCAACTGGGATCCAGTAGATCAAACCGTTTTAGCGAATGAGCAAGTGATCGATGGCCGTGGTTGGCGCTCGGGCGCCTTGGTTGAAAAGCGAGAGATCCCTGGGTACTACCTCAATATTACTGCGTATGCTGAAGAATTATTAACGGGACTCGATGATCTAGCATGGCCTGAGCGCGTCAAGATCATGCAACAAAACTGGATTGGTAAAAGCCATGGAGTACGCTTTGCATTTACTCATCAAGTTCAGGATGATGCCGGCCGTTTCATTAACGATGGCAAGATGTATGTGTTCACCACACGCGCGGATACCATCATGGGCGTCACGTTTTGTGCTGTTGCTGCCGAGCATCCCTTGGCTGCCAAGGCGGCACAAACCAATCCAGCATTAGCGCAATTCATTGAACGTTGCAAAACCGGGAGTGTGATTGAAGCCGATTTGGCGACCCAAGAAAAAGAGGGCATGCCAACCGGTTTATATGTGACCCACCCCTTAACCAATGAGCCAATTCCGCTGTGGGTTGGTAATTACGTACTGATGTCGTATGGCGATGGTGCAGTGATGGGAGTTCCCGCCCATGATGAGCGTGACTTTGCCTTTGCTAATAAATACCATTTGCCTATTAAGCAGGTGATTGCTGTTAAAGGGGTAACCGATCTTTTTAATACCTCGCACTGGCAAGAGTGGTATGCACAAAAAGAGAACACCGAGTGTATTTACAGTGGGCCCTATGACGGCTTATCGCACCCAGATGCTGTGCAAGCCGTTGCCAAGGATCTGAAAGAGAGAGGTCTTGGTGAGCTAAAAACGACCTATCGCTTGCGCGATTGGGGTATCTCTCGACAGCGCTATTGGGGGACTCCAATCCCTATGATTCACTGCACTGATTGTGGCGAAGTGCCGGTTCCTGAGTCGGATTTACCTGTGGTCTTGCCCGAAGACTGCGTGCCAGATGGTTCTGGTAATCCTCTCAATAAACGTCAAGATTTTTTAAAAGTCGATTGTCCGAAGTGCGGTAAGCCTGCACGGCGTGAGACCGACACCATGGATACCTTTGTAGATTCTTCATGGTATTTCATGCGGTATACCGGTCCCGATGCAAAAAGTATGGTGGACTCTCGTAATGACTATTGGATGCCAATGGATCAATACATTGGCGGAATTGAGCATGCGATCTTGCATCTACTGTACGCTCGGTTTTGGACCAAGGTAATGCGCGATTTAGGTTTGGTGCGTTTTGATGAGCCTTTTCTAAATCTCCTCACGCAGGGGATGGTTCTTAACGAAACCTTCTATAAAGAAGATTCGAGTGGCAAAAAGCAATGGGTTAATCCTGCTGATGTCGAGCTTGATCTTGATGAGAAGGGACGACCCATTGCAGCTAAGCTCATCAAGGATGGCTCACCAGTCAATATCGGTGGTGTCGAGAAGATGGCAAAAAGCAAAAATAATGGCGTTGATCCGCAAGCCCTGATTGATCAGTATGGCGCTGATACGGCACGGCTATTTACGATGTTTGCCGCTCCACCTGAGCAGCAACTTGAATGGTCCGGTGCAGGCGTGGAGGGTGCTTCTCGGTTCCTGCGTCGTTTATGGAGCTATGCGAGTTCGCAAGCGGAATCTTTACAAGCAGTACATTCGTCCCTTCCAAGCGATCTCAATGCTAACGAAAAAGAGCTGCGCTTTGAAGTGCATACGATTTTGAAGCAGGCTAATTTTGACTATCAACGTCGCCAGTACAACACCGTGGTCTCGGCTGCCATGAAGATGTTGAATGTATTGGAGCCTTTTAAGTTAAATCAGGATGTAAATTCGATTCGTCCTGAAGTGCTTTCGGAATCACTCGGAATTTTGCTACGCATTTTGTATCCCGTTGTTCCACACTGCACCTATGCGTTGTGGGAAGACCTTGGATTTGCCAAGCACTTTGGCTCTTTATTGGATGCACCTTGGCCGCATGTGGATGAGTCTGCTTTGATTCGGTCGGAGATTGAGTTGGTGTTGCAAATTAATGGCAAACACCGAGGCCAAATTAAGGTGCCAGCTGATGCTTCAAAGGACGCGATTGAGGCCATTAGCTTGCAGTCAGAGCCTGTTTTGCGACTCTTAAACGGTGCGGCGCCCAAGAAGATCATTGTGGTTCCCGGTCGCTTGGTGAATGTGGTTGCATAAGCAGATGAGCGTACCTCATAATTTCAATCGTCGCCTGCTGCTAAGAAGTAGCCTTTTTGGCTTCATAACAGTTTTTGGATTGTCTGCATGTGGTTTTCGTTTACGTGGCTCTGTCACTATTCCCTATAAATCGATTTTGATTTCAGGGCGACCATCGCCCCAATTACGTTTTGACCTCGAGCGCATTATTTCGACAGGAACAAATGCAAAGGTAGTCACCTCGGGTAAGGATGCCGATTTGATTCTGGATATTGTGAGCGAAGATAGTACTCGGCAAATTTTGACCTATACCTCGACGGGTCAGATTTCTGCGTATCGACTCAATAATCGGGTCGTGTTCCGCGCTTTTGATAATACGGGTGCCGAAGTCATTCCAGAATCCGATATCTATGTGATACGGGATCTCGATTTCACTGTGGCAACTGTATTGTCTGCCGATATCCAGCAACAACAATTTTTAGAGAGCATGCGTTCTGATTTGGCGCTGCAGATCTTGCGTCGCATTGCCACCCTAGGTCGGGTGAGTAAATAAATTTTCTATTTGATCGATTTCAATGATCAAAAGTGATGCCTTCCAGATTCATTTGGCTGGTCTAGCGAAGGGTTCCCAGAGCCTTCATCCCTTATATGTTTTTTCGGGGGATGAGCCACTTCTGATGATGGAGGCTGTGGACAGCCTCAGGGCATTTGCCAAAACCCAAGGATTTACTGAGCGCGATGTAATGGTTCAGGATCGCTACTTTGATTGGCCATCGTTATTAAGTATCGGGCAATCCATGTCCCTGTTTGGCGATAAGCGCTTTGTGGAACTGCGTATGCCCACTGGCAAACCTGGTCGCGAGGGGGCGGATGTACTGAAAAACTTTGCCACTTCTCTAGGATCAGCCGGCTCAGTGCCTGACGTGATTATGTGCATTCAGCTTCCGCGTCTTGATCTGAAAACCAAGGGCTCTGCTTGGTTTGTGGCGTTAGATGAGGCCGGGATGGCGGTCCAGATTGATTCGATTGAACGAAGTCAATTACCCCAATGGATTGCTAAGCGAATGTCACTGCAGTCGCAATCCGTTGAACCTGGGGAAGCGGGGCTGCGCAGTTTGCAATGGATGGCCGATCAGGTTGAAGGTAACTTGATCGCTGCCCATCAAGAAATTCAGAAGCTGGGACTTTTGTATCCCAGCGGAGTGATTACCGATGAGCAAATTCGTGCTGCGGTTCTCAAAGTTGCTCGCTATGATCTATTTGAGCTGACAGAGGCACTACTGTCTGGTGATGCGGCACGTCTGAATCGAATGGTAGATGGCCTACAAGGTGAGGGTGAGCCCTTGCCTCTAATTCTGTGGGGAATTAGCGATGAGCTAAGAACGCTTAATCGGGCCCAGACTGCGCTTACTGCAGGAGAGAGTTTGCCAACCATCATGCGTAATTACCGCATTTGGGGAAAGCGCGAGAAGCTTTACCCTATGGCTCTTAAGCGTATTCAGCCCAAGAAACTCAAACAAGCTCTAATACTTGCGGCTAATTTAGATAAGCAGGCAAAGGGTCTATGGGTTCGAGATCTTCCAGCTAATCCTTGGGATGGTTTGCGACTTGTTGGGAGTTTATTGCGTTAGAGTATCAACTATGGCAAATGAGATGAACCAAACGATTGAGCAAATGATGCTGACCATTGGTCAGCAAGCTCGCCTCGCTTCAAGGGCGATGGCCAGGGCCAGTTCTGAGCAAAAGAATCAGGCATTAAGCAATATTGCGAAGGCAGTTCGACGGGATGTCGCAAAGATTCTGGCAGCCAATGCCCGTGATGTGGAGCGGGCTAAGGCCGCTGGTCATGACGCTGCATTTGTGGATCGTTTGACCATGACCGAGAAATCGATTGAGACCATGGCCATGGGTCTTGAGCAAATCGTCACCCTGGAGGATCCAATCGGTCAGATCACTCCGTTTAAACAGCAACCCTCAGGTATTTTGATTGGGCAAATGCGTGTACCCCTTGGTGTGATTGGCATTATTTACGAGTCCCGTCCCAATGTCACGATTGATGCGGCAGCTCTATGCTTAAAGTCAGGAAATGCTGTCATTTTGCGAGGTGGATCGGAGGCAATTGACTCCAATACATTTTTAGCTGGATTAATTCAGGAGGGCCTGGCTACCGCTCAGTTACCAGCCAATGCCGTGCAAGTGATCCAAACAACTGATAGGGCTGCCGTCGGAAAAATGATCACTATGACCGAGCACATTGATGTGATTGTGCCTCGCGGCGGGAAGAGTTTGATTGCGCGCCTGATGCAAGATGGCCGAGTGCCCATGATCAAACACCTCGATGGAATTTGCCATACCTTTATAGATGAGGCTGCGGATATCGATTTAGCGATTAAAGTATGTGATAACGCCAAGACCCAGCGCTATGCTCCTTGCAATGCGATGGAAACTCTACTCGTTCATGGCAAGATCGCACCTCAGGTTTTACCCAAGCTTTGCCGAATTTATCAAGACAAAGGCGTGGAATTGCGCGTGGATCCAAAGACCCGCTCCTTGCTTGAATCGAATCAATTTGCTAACTTGGTCGATGCGACTGAGGAAGATTGGCGCACAGAGTATCTGGCGCCGATCTTATCGATTAAGACTGTTGAGAGTCTTGATGAGGCAATGGATCATATTGAGCATTATGGTAGTAAGCACACGGATGCGATCATTACCCAAAATCAAGAGCATGCCAATCGTTTCTTGCGAGAAGTCGATAGTGCGAGTGTGATGGTCAATACCAGTACCCGATTTGCAGATGGCTTTGAGTATGGCTTGGGTGCCGAGATTGGGATCTCCAACGATAAGTTGCATGCGCGTGGCCCCGTTGGTCTTGAGGGGCTGACCTCGTTGAAGTACGTGGTTATGGGCCACGGTGAAATACGTCAGTAATTTTGATAAAGAGACTCTATGTTTGATGGTTACCTTTGGGCTAAAACCCTGCACATCGTTTTAATTGCCTCATGGTTTGCTGGGCTTTTTTATTTACCCCGTATCTTTGTAAATCTGGCACAAGAAACCAACGATATCGCCTATGAACGTTTAATCGGTATGGCACAACGACTCTACCGTTTTATGACCATCCTGATGATGCCAGCGGTCGCTTTGGGACTCATTTTGTGGCTGTATTACGGAGTTGGCCGCGGCTCGATCTGGATGCATGTGAAGGTGTTATTAGTGCTGATTGTGATTGGCTACCATTTGCAATGTAAGCGTCTCCTTAAGCAATTTGTTCAAAAGCAAAATACCAAAAGCCACGTGTGGTTTAGATGGTTTAATGAGGCTCCAGTTTTGCTGATGTTGGTAGTCACTGCTCTCGTAGTCATTAAGCCGAGCTGATCCCTATTGTGAAATTTTTTATTGTTTGTCCGGGCGGACTTGAGGCAGTTTTAGCCCAAGAGCTCGAGGAGATTGTTGCTCGACCTGAGATAAAAGCATTTGGGCGATCATCGGTTGACCCAGCCCCGTCAAGCTTAACCGGCGGAATGGGGGTTGAGGGACCGCTTGCCTTAGCAATGGCAATGAATCTGCATTCACGGATTGCCAGTCGTGTTTTGCTAAAGATGACCGACGGACCCTATAAATCCGAGGATGATCTTTATCATCAAGTAAAAGCGATTGGTTGGGAAGATTGGTTTTCCTCGAATCAAACGCTTCGGGTCGATATCACCGCACAACGATCGCCTCTAAAGAGTTTGAACTTTGCTACTTTGCGAATCAAAGATGCGATTGTTGATCGTTTGCGCGAGCAAACGGGTGGGCGCCCGAATATTGATACAGTGAATCCCGATGTGCGGATTCAGGTTCATTTGACGCAACAACATGCCACCATCTATTTGGATACCTCGGGTGAGCCTTTGTTCAAACGCGGCTGGCGGGAGGAAAGGGGTGAAGCGCCTCTTAAAGAGAATCTCGCTGCTGGGATTTTGCGATTGACCAACTGGCAAGCTGCAATGCCGCTTTATGACCCCATGTGCGGAAGCGGCACCTTTTTGATTGAGGCTGCCCAGATAGCCTTTCATATTCCAGCGGGGGCGCTGCGAGCGCGCATACTTGGCTCATCCGATCAAAATATAGCCGTATCGTGGAAGCTATCGGTTATGCAAAGTGGCTTTGGCTTTTTGCGACTCAAGCCCTTTTTGAGCTCCCTGGAAAAAAAGAACTGGCAAACACTTTGCGATGCTGCGAAGACGGAAATGCATCGGCATCAGAAAGACACCATTGCAATTAGTGGCAGCGATATCAACGAGAAAATGATTGCCATGTGTAAGGCAAATTGGCAACGCGCGCAGTTGCCTGGATTGCCTGTGGTTCGACAATTGGATGCAATCGCGATTAGGCCGAATATTGATTCAAGCGAAGGCCAAAAAGGGGTGATGGTATTTAATCCACCTTATGGAGAGCGCCTAGCTATGAAGGGTGGCGACTCTGATCGAACCCATGTCTTTGGTGATAGCAAGGCTGCATACATGCAAAAACGACGTACGAGCCGAGAGCCTTTAGTGAAAGAGCCGATCGATCCGAAGTTTGCAATGCTACTCGATCAGTTTAGTAAGCAACTGAAAGACCATTTTGCAGGTTGGGAGATCTTTGTTCTCACTGCAGATATGGGCTTACCGGGCCATTTACGCATGAAAGAGTCCAAACGCACCCCATTATTTAATGGCCCCTTGGAATGCAGACTCTTCAAGTTTGAGATTCGGGGGCGAAGCGATGCCCAGAAATCGTAAAATAAGATTTCAATCTGAAAGAAATAACAAATGGAATATAAAACCTATATGTGCCTGATCTGCGGCTGGATCTACGATGAAGCCAAAGGTTGTCCGGATGATGGCATTGCGCCTGGAACCTTGTGGAAAGATGTTCCCATGAACTGGTCGTGCCCCGAGTGTGGTGCGCGCAAAGATGATTTTGAGATGTGCGTCATTTAATGAATTAGACTTTTTAATGAATGCCATGAGCCAAAACGATCAACTCTTTACACGTGCCCAGAAAACGATTCCAGGTGGCGTGAACTCTCCAGTGAGGGCATTTCGGCAAGTGGGGGGTACCCCGCGATTTATCAAGCGTGCAGAAGGCCCTTATTTTTGGGACGCCGACGATAAGCGCTATGTTGATCTCATCATGTCATGGGGGCCCATGATTGTTGGGCATGCGAACCCAGAAGTAGTGGAAGCAGTGCAGCGTGCCGCAACTCAGAGTTTTAGCTATGGTGCCCCGACCGCAGGGGAGATTGATCTTGCTGAGCGTATTTGTGAGTTAATGCTAGCAATCGAGCAAATTCGTTTAGTGTCGAGCGGTACCGAAGCGACCATGAGTGCCTTGCGTTTAGCCCGCGGTTATACCAATCGTGATTTGATTATTAAGTTTGAGGGCTGTTACCACGGCCATGCGGATAGCCTGTTGGTCAAAGCCGGTTCTGGTTTGCTCACTTTTGCCGATTCCACAAAGAATGCACCTTCATCGGGTGGTGTGCCTCAGGATTTAGTGAGGCATACCTTAGTGCTGCCCTATAACGACGTTGGTGCTCTAGAAGAGGCCTTCAAGCGCCATGGTGATCAGGTCGCTGCATTAATTTTGGAACCGATTGCTGGCAATATGAACTTAATTCGTGCGACTCCCGAGTTTGTCAAGGCGGTTCGTTCGCTCACCCAGCAGTATGGCGCCGTATTGATTTACGACGAGGTGATGACGGGATTTCGGGTGGCCTTGGGCGGCACCCAATCCTTGCATGGCATTCAGCCGGATTTAACTTGTCTGGGCAAAGTCATGGGTGGCGGTATGCCCATGGCAGCATTTGGAGGTAAGCGGGAGATTATGGCGAAGCTCGCTCCCTTGGGTAATGTTTATCAGGCAGGCACCTTATCTGGCAATCCCGTTGCAGTAGCTGCAGGGGCGAAGACATTGGAGATCATCTCGCGACCCGGGTTTTTTGAATGCTTGACCGAACAAACCAAAAAATTAATGGCGGGATTGCAGCAAGAAGCCAATCGAGCTAAGATTCCATTCTCGGTCGACAGTGTTGGTGGAATGTTTGGCTTCTATTTTTCGCAGACGGTACCAACTTCATACGAAGCAGTGACCAAAACCGATATTGAAGCTTTCAAACGCTTCTTTCATGCGATGTTGGACGAAGGTGTTTACCTTGCTCCATCCGCCTATGAGGCTGGATTTACATCGATTGCACACGATAACGCAGTGGTTGATGAGATTATTCGTGCAGCTCAGCAATCGTTTCAGAAGATTTAATACGCTCACATCCGTAGCGGGTGATCATAGCCCGCCACACTGACTGTCTTAATCGTAAGCGATTTGGAATCCTCAGTTAAAGCCTTGGGGTTCATTCTTTCCAAGTGGTCAAGATCTATTGCAGTTAGAGTACCGCCCCATACGCAGCCAGTATCAATTCCGATCACCCCTTGGCGATTGAGTAAGCCAAGCGTTGACCAGTGACCAAAGACAATAGGGATCGATTTTGTTTTACGATCAGGCGCTTCAAACCATGGGATATATCCAGCTGGACCACTTTCTAATCCCTCTTTGCTTTTGAACTCCATTTCGCCCTGAGGAGTACAAAACCGAATCCGGGTTAGGGTATTGGTGATTAAACGCAAACGATCAAATCCAGATAATTTTGGATTCCAGCGATTTGGGGTATTGCCATACATTTGGGATAAAAAATCTCGATAGTTTTTATGGCGTAGTGCAATCTCCACCTCATGAGCCAAAGATAAAGTTTTCTTAATGCTCCATTGGGGTAGCACCCCTGCGTGCACCAGTAAGACCTTGCCATTACTCAGTGCCATGGGACGGCATCTCAACCAATCGATGAGCTCACGACGATCAGGTGCAGCCAAAATATCATCGATCGTATCAAGAGGCTTGGTATCACGAAGTCCTGCATCACACGCCAATAAGTTCAGATCATGATTACCCAAAATACACTCGGCAACCCCCTCTTCCTGAAGTTGCTTGAGTCGCCGCAAGGTACCCAGCGAATCTGGGCCACGGTTGACGAGATCCCCCAGAAAAATGAATTTAGAGCCATGGGGGAGTTTCTTGATGAGTTGATTAAGGGGCCTTAAGCAACCCTGTACATCACCAATCGCAAAGACGCGCGTCATTACTCAAGCCACTTTTTTCACAACGTTATAGCGAATCAAGGTCGCCTTGCGGGCTTCATCATGATCGACGATTGGGCTTGGGTAGTCTTTACCCAATACGATACCAGCAGCCTCGAGCTCAAGTTGCCCTGCAAGCCAGGGCGCATGGATTGATTTATTGGATAGCTTTTCAAGAGCGGGAATGTAGCGGCGGATAAATTTTCCTTCAGCATCAAAGCGCTCAGACTGGGTGATAGGGTTAAAGATCCGGAAGTAGGGCTGAGCATCACATCCAGAAGATGAGGCCCATTGCCAACCACCATTATTAGAGGCAAACTCAAAATCGTTCAGATGCTCGGCAAAATACTGCTCACCCCAGCGCCAATCGATGCCGAGGTCTTTGCATAAGAAACTAGCCACGACCATGCGCAAGCGATTATGCATATAGCCTGATTGATTGAGTTGATGCATGGCTGCGTCGACTAGTGGGTAACCAGTTTGGCCATCGCACCAGGCCTTAAATAATTTTTGTGCTTTGGGACCGTGCTCCCAAACAATCTTGTCATAGTCGGGCTTAAATGATTCGCCATCGGCAAGGCGTGGGTGATTGGCCAAAATCATGAAATAAAAGTCCCGCCATATGAGCTCACTCAGCCATGTGCTTGCACCAAGACTGCCTGCAAGCATTCGACGATGAGCCTCGCGAACCAAGCCACGGATTGATAGAAGACCAAAGCGCAAGTATGTAGAGAGGTAGCTGACGCCTTTGGTTGCTGGGAAGTCTCGGCCAATGTTGTATTGATCAATTCGTTTTAGAAAGTCACTCAAAAAGAGCTCAGCACCCTTCTGACTTGGGGGTAGATACTTTTCTATGCCTGTCGGTCTAAATCCCATGGATTCCAGCGAAGGGATGCCGGTATCAATGCTCTTGGGAATGGGGGCATATCGACCCTGTAAGCCAGCATTAGGGAGATCGCAGACGAAGGGCTCAAGGTCTGAGGGGTTTAGTTTCTTAAGCCATGCATTTTTATACGGAGTAAAGACTGAGAATACAGTTTCAGAGTTAGTTAAGACTTCAGTCTTCTCAAAAATAACCTGATCCTTAAAATGCTGGAACGCAACGCCATTCTTCGCAAGCGTTTGTGCGATGGCCTCATCGCGTGAAATTGCCGTGGGTTCATAGTCATGGTTGGTAAAGACTTCTTGTGCATCAAGTTGTCTCGCTAGGGCAGGGATCAGTTCGGTCGGGTCACCATGACGGGCAATGATCCCGCTTCCTCGAGCTCTTAGCGTTTTATCTAGATCTTCAATCGTTTGCCAAATGAAATCCACCCTGCGATCAAAACCTTGACCTATAGAGAGTAGGGGGGTAAGGATCGAGGTGTCAAAGATAAAACAGACCCAGACCTGTTGATACTGTTTTAGGGCGTGATGAAGAGCCGCCTGATCATATAGGCGTAAATCACGTCGAAGCCATACCAATGCACTTGTCATAGGCTCTATCTTATTCGGGAATGCGATTTTGATTATGATGCCCTCATGGATAGCCTATTTTTTATTACTTCGAAGATTGTTCAATTCCTAATTGAGCCTTTAAACCTGATTTTCTTGGCTACCCTTCTGGCATGGTTTTTTCTTACCATTCGCAAGCCCGTCTTCACCAATCGTCTTTTGGCTCTTGCAGTCATTGGCTTCCTGGGCGTGGGGTATATGCCTATTCCCGAGTCTTTGATCCGCATTCTGGAAAATGCCGTTCCCAAACTATCGATTCAGAATCTCAATCCCGACCAATTTGCAGGGATCATTATTTTGGGTGGGGCTATAGAGGGCGAAGATGTTGCCGTTGATCGTGGTGAGATATCTCTTAAATCATCGGCCGAGCGTGTTACGAAGGGACTAGAGCTCATTCGAAAGTATCCTGATAAGCCATTTATCTTTAGCGGTTTTTCGGGAAGAGTAAATCCAAGAGGGATGTCAGAGGCCGATGCCTTTAAGCAATTGATTCAAGAGCAAGGGCTTGCCGATAGAACAAACACCACTGCCTTTTACGAGAATCAATCTCGCAATACTTATGAAAATGCGGTTTATTCCAAAAAGATTATCGATGCCATTTATCCACAATCCCCAGACCAACTGTTAAAACCATGGCTTTTGGTCACCTCCGCGAGTCATATGTATCGCTCTGTAAAAATCTTTGAAAAGCAAGGCATTGCGGTGATTGCTGTACCAGTGGATTACCAAACAGCGAATACCTTGCAATGGCGCGAATTTGATTTAACGGAGGGTGCATTTCTGTGGAATAAGCTACTGCATGAATATATTGGGATTGCAGCATATCAATTGACTGGAAAAATATCACTTTTCTGAATTCCTGAGGCTTGCTAGAATGAGTTGTGAGCCAAGCCAATGCCTTCCCCTCATTCAGTTCCTTTGCTAACCAGTTCTTGTTAGCCATGCCGGGTATGCTAGACGAAAATTTTTCAGGTTCCTTGGTGTATCTTTTAGAACATAGCCACAAAGGTGCTATGGGACTGGTGGTCAATCGTCCGACCGATATTGTGCTCTCAACCCTGTTTGAGAAAATCGAGCTGAAGCTTGAAATCGCACCATTACTTGACCAGCCGGTTTATTTTGGTGGACCCGTTCAGGTCGAACGAGGATTTGTGCTGCATCCCACTGATCTTGCGGAGAAGTACTCATCTTCATTAATCATTGCAGATGGTCTCACTATGACCACATCTAAAGATGTTCTTGAGGCGGTAGCGAATGGCTCTGGACCTGAGAAGTTTCTGATGACACTAGGGTATGCGGGGTGGGGTGCAGGACAGCTCGAAGAGGAGATTTCGCTCAATGGGTGGATCAATATCGCCATCCCAAATGATCAAATGCAAACGATTATTTTTGATACGCCATATACCGATCGTTATCAAAGGGCAATGCAGGTTTTGGGCTTTGATCTAGCAAGCCTTTCTGGAGAAGCGGGGCATGCCTAATGATGCTTCAAATCCAGTAACCATTGTTCTAGGTTTTGATTACGGCACTAAGCGGATTGGGGTGGCGGTTGGCAATTCGCTGACCGGAAGTGCTCAAGCTTTGGATGTAATCCAAAATATCAAGCCCAATCAAACATATCAAAAAATTCAAGAGTTAATTCATGAGTGGCAGCCGAGTTGCCTAGTGGTAGGTTTACCATTGCATCCAGATGGTGCTGAACATGCAATAACCAAACGCTCGCGCTCGTTCGGTAAACAGCTTGCCAAGCAATCTGGTAAGCCCATCCATTATGTGGATGAGCGCTATTCCTCAGTGTTATTAGAACAAGACACCCAGTATCAGGGGGCTCTAGATTCGCATGCAGCTGGATTGCTCATAGAGCAGTTCTTTCGCGAGCGCAGTTAACTCCTGATTAATCACTAGCGCAGTAATGCATTAATTGCAATCAAATCCTCATCGGATAAATTAGCGGCCTGAGCTTTCAAGCGCAATGCGTTCATAATCGTGTCATAGCGGGCTTTGTAGAGTGAGGCGCGTGTGGTGAAGAGCGTATCTAAGGCAATTAAGACATCGATGTTAATGAGGGTGCCAACGTTGTAACCTAATTTACTCGATTCAACGGCTATGGCCGATGACTTCTCGGCGGCTTCCAGTGCTTTAACAGTAGCCAAACCACCATAGAATCCAGTAAAGGCTTGGCGGGTTGCCTGGGCAGCGGTACGTCGTAGATTGTCGTAATCTGCCTTCGACTTATCAAAAAGCGCTGCGTTTTGGCGGATGACGGACATATTAAATCCGCCCGACACGATAGGTAGTGTCATTTGTAACGCTAACGTGTTGTTATAAATATTTTGTGTTGGGAGTGGGTTAAAGTTCAGAGCAGAACCATTCGATTGATTAAAACCCGCAGTCCCAACAAAGTTAACGCTTGGATAGTTTGCGGCGAGAGAGCCTTTATATACACTCTCGGCTAATTGCACACTGAGTTGACCAGCCAGCACTCCATAGTTGGCGTTTTCGGATTGGGTAATCCAGTCCTCCAATGCTTGGCCTGGGGGTAGTTTGGGGCTGACACTTTCTGCAATTGGTACTCCTTTGATATCCTTATTGCGGGCCCTTGGATCAGCCACCACCCCAGCAATCGAAACATCCTTTGCCATTGGTTTAATGTGCTTGACCGGGTGGCCAATCAGCTGTTCGAGAACTCCGCGTTTAACGACTAGGTCTGCATGTGCAGCAATCTCTTGAGCATTTGCGACATCAAAGCGTGCCTGGGCATCATTGGCATCGACGATCGTAGCCGAGCCAATCTCAAACTTGGCCTTTGCAGCCTGAAGTTGTTGACGGATTAACTCTTTTTTGCTCTTGAAAAGCTCAACATTGTCTTGAGCTGTTAATACATCAAAGTAGGCTTGCGATACTCGAATGACCAAATCTTGCTGAGCTTGATAAAACTGAAGATCAGAGATTTTGCTATTAAGCTCTCCTTGTTTAAATAGCTGCACCCCACTTAAGTTAAAGACCGGTTGGGTTAGCGTAAGGGTATAGCTACGCTGATCATAAACTCGGTTATTGCCCTCTCCGTGCTGGAAAAACCGAGTAGCAGTTGGATTAGCTGAAACCTGTGGTAGCAATACGGATAACCCCTGCCAGTAGAGCTCTTTTCGGGCTGCTAAATTAAAGCGTGCACTATTAATCACTGGATCATTAAATGCAGCCTCTTGATACAGGGTAAGGAGATCCAAAGTACGGCCATCGAGCGCCTTACGGTTTTGGGGATCCGTTAGGTTCGATGAAATCGGTGGGATTGGAATAGCTGTTTGTGGTGGTGCTTCGAGCCTTAGAAGGTCTTGAGGACTTAAGGTCTTGGGTAATGCATTATTTGCCGGTGTTACGGTGACGGAGCCTTGATTAGAGGTTGGCTGCTGATTCGATTGTGAAAGTACCTGGCTAGATACTATCCATCCAGCCAGTCCAATGAGGGTAATTAATGGGAACCGTTTCATTGAATGCATGATCCGAAGTTTAAGCCCAAACGCCAAATTGATGAGTTTAGGGATTTAAGGCTTTAGTATTGATACTTATGGAACCATTACTTTTATTCAAAGCTCTCATTCTCGGGGTTGTTGAGGGCTTAACCGAGTTTTTACCTATTTCGAGTACTGGGCATTTAATCTTGGTGGGGGATCTCTTAAATTTTAATGATGAGCGTGGTAAGGCTTTTGAAATCATCATTCAGTTCGGTGCCATTTTGGCGGTGTGCTGGGAGTACCGTGAGCGCTTATTCAAGGTGACCAATACCTTTTTTTCTAGTAAACAATCACAAAAGTTTGTTTTGCATGTGGTGATTGCCTGTATCCCGGCCATGGGGCTTGGTCTGATTTTTGGTAAGTTCATTAAGACTCATCTGTTTTCACCAGTCCCTGTGGCAAGCGCATTCATTGCGGGGGCCTTTGTGATCTTCTGGGCGGAGTATCGCCAAACTAAAGCATCAACCATAAGGAAAATCGATAGCATTGATCAGTTGACTGCACTCGATGCTTTAAAGGTTGGACTGGCACAATGCGCGGCTCTGGTACCAGGCACCTCACGTTCAGGAGCAACAATTATTGGTGGGATGCTCTTTGGATTGCCGCGAGCCGTTGCAACTGAATTCTCCTTCTTTTTAGCAATCCCGGTCATTGGTGGGGCAACTGCGTATGAGTTACTCAAGATTGCAAACTCGCCCCAAGTATTTGGTTTTGCTGATTTTGCGCCTACCCTTTTAGTTGGTTTTGTCGCAGCCTTTATCTCAGCATTCATTTGTGTGCGCTGGCTGATTCATTATGTTGCGCATCACAACTTTATCCCCTTTGCTTGGTATCGTATTATTTTTGGCGTTTTAGTTTTGGTGACCTCGTACACCGGTCTTGTCGCTTGGTCTAATTGATAGTTGCAGAGTAAAAATATGAACCTTTCAATTGATGCTATACAGGCCAATATTCAGCTGGCCTTAGCACCTGTCTTTCTCCTAACAGCCGTCGCTACCTTAGTTGCTGCGATCACAGCGAGGCTGGCTCGTAATGTAGATCGGATGCGTTTTATCCAGAACCAGCTATATGGCGATCAGCAGCTTAGTCAAAAGCTGAAGACGCATTATGAGAAAGAAATTGATGAGTTCAAGACCAGAGGAAGGTTATGCACTCTGGCCATTTTTTTTGATGTCTTGGCGGGTGTTTTAATTTCTCTGACGGTTCTTGAGCTATTTTTAGTGCAAACCGGTGCAGGAAAATTGGTCAACGTAGGTTATGTTTTGATCACATTTGTTGCAGGCTTAGTCTCATTTGTGGTTTCTCTAACGCTGATCTTGGTTGAGGTTATATTTGCCTATCGCTCGACAAGTTGGGATATGCCTGCGCAAGAACTATCTCAAAAGCCTAAAAGGCCCTAGGAATAAAATTCGCAGTAACCTAAAATTTCTGAAAGATATCTATGTCAATCAATCAAAGCAAAATCCTCATCACTGGTGGCGCTGGCTTTTTGGGCTCTCACCTGACTGAGCGCTTACTACGTGAGGGTAATGATGTTTTGGTAGTGGATAACTTTTTTACTGGCAACAAACAGAACCTTGCGCACTTGATGGGTAACCCTAATTTGGAGATCATGCGCCATGATGTGACCTTTCCTTTGTATGTCGAGGTCAATCAGATCTATAACTTGGCGTGTCCCGCCTCTCCAGTGCATTACCAATACGATCCCGTGCAAACCACCAAAACTAGCGTACATGGCGCCATTAATATGCTGGGTTTGGCGAAGCGCACGAGAGCACGTATTTTGCAAGCCTCTACGAGTGAGGTCTATGGTGATCCAGAGGTGCATCCTCAACCCGAGGGCTATTGGGGTAGGGTGAATCCGATTGGCATTCGGTCCTGTTATGACGAGGGTAAGCGCTGTGCTGAAACCCTATTTTTTGACTACTTTCGCCAACACCAAACCGATATCAAAGTGGTCCGTATCTTCAACACCTATGGACCAAGGATGCATCCTAATGATGGCCGGGTCGTGAGTAACTTTATCGTACAGGCCTTGCAAGGTAAAGACATCACGATTTATGGAGACGGTTCTCAGACCCGAAGTTTTTGCTATGTCGATGACCTAATCGACGCCATGGTCAGAATGATGAACTCAGAGAAGGGTTTTACTGGCCCCGTTAATATTGGCAACCCCGGAGAGTTCACCATGCTCGAGCTTGCCGAGATGGTTCTCAAGCTTTCTGGCAGTAAATCCAAGATTATTCATCAACCATTGCCATCGGATGATCCGAAGCAGCGTCAGCCCAATATTGATTTAGCTAAAGCCAAATTAGGGTGGGAGCCCAAGCTATCCCTTGAGGATGGCCTGAAAGAAACGATTGCTTATTTTCGAGTTCTATTGAAATAAAAAGGCATGGATAAATTCCTGCCATCAAATCATCCTCATAGAAAAATTCGCTCCTTTGTTCGTAGAGCAGGACGCACTACAAGTGCCCAAGAGCATGCGATCGCAACTTTAGGTGGTCAATTTTTACTACCGTTTCAAGATGCATTATTTGATTGGTCAGTATTTGGTCCGTCGTATCAGAATGCTCTGCGCATTGTCGAGATCGGCTTTGGCATGGGTGAGTCCACCGCTCAGATTGCGCAAGCTCGTCCCAACGATATATTTTTAGGTCTTGAAGTTCATGAGCCCGGGGTTGGCGCACTTCTTAAACGCATTGGTGAGTTGGATCTTCACAATCTTCGCTTAATTTCCCATGATGCTGTTGAGATACTCGAGCGGATGATTGCACCCAATTCTTTGGATGGGGTTCACATTTTCTTTCCAGATCCATGGCATAAAACGCGTCATCATAAACGTCGCTTAATTCAAAAAGAATTTGTAGAACTACTCGTTTCCCGATTGAAGCCTAATGGCTATCTTCACCTGGCAACGGATTGGCAGCATTACGCGGAGCAAATGCTCTTAGTTCTCAATCACCATCCTCTGTTACGAAATCAATCCACTCAAAAAGTTCGCTTAGGAGCCATTCTCGGCATCGATCAGGATCAAACTATTGGTGGTATTGATTGGACGGCGGAGCAGTTACAGGGGATGCATGAGGGTTTTGTCGATAAGCCCTCGTATCGCCCGCAGACCAAATTTGAGAATCGTGGTCTCAAATTAGGCCACGGGGTTTGGGATTTGCTCTATCGTAAGCGTGAGACTTAAAGCCCCATGCATACGTATTTCATTTCAAGGTACTCGTCGACTCCCCAAGAGCTACCCTCGCGGCCTAAGCCAGATTGCTTGACTCCCCCAAATGGGGCTACCTCATTTGAGATCAGTCCGGTATTGACTCCCACCATGCCAAATTCGAGCGCTTCAGCGACCTTCCAAACCCGACCAATATCCCGACTGTAAAAGTAAGACGCTAGACCAAATTGACTGCTATTGGCCAGTCGAATCACTTCATCATCATTCTCAAATGGTATGACCGGTGCAACTGGACCAAAGGTTTCTTCATGGGTAATGAGCATGCTATTGGTTACATTGGTAAGAACCGTTGGTTCATAAAACGTTCCACCCAAACTTGCACGTTTACCGCCAATTACAAGTCGCGCCCCTTTGCTAATTGCATCCGCTACATGTCGCTCCACCTTTTCAATGGCCGCTTGGTCGATGAGAGGCCCTTGAGAAACGCCTTGCTCTAGACCGTTTCCAATTTTGATTGCTTTGGTTGCAAGGGCTAACTTTTCTACAAACGCATCGTGCACTTTTTTATGTACATAAAACCGGTTGGCGCAAACACAAGTTTGCCCGGCATTTCGGTATTTGGAGCTCATTGCGCCCGATACGGCAGCATCAATATCGGCATCGTCAAACACAATGAAAGGCGCATGACCACCAAGCTCTAAGGAGAGCTTCTTGATCGTTGGAGCACATTGCGCCATAAGAATACGACCCACCTCTGTAGAGCCGGTAAAGGATAAATGGCGAACGGTTGGGGATTCGCAGAGGACCTTACCAACCGCAATGGATTGCTCAGCATCGGCGGTCACGATATTAATGACCCCTTGCGGGACCCCTGCTTGATTCGCTAGTTCCGCAATTGCGAGCGCTGACAGCGGCGTTTGTTCTGCAGGCTTAATCACGATAGTACATCCGGCTGCCATTGCCGGAGCGATTTTGCGAGTAATCATGGCAATCGGAAAGTTCCATGGGGTAATGGCAACACAGACCCCAATGGCTTGCTTTAAAACAATGGTGCGCTTATCACTCCAAGTGGTTGCTGGAATGGCGCCCATGACTCGTTTGGCTTCTTCGGCAAACCATTCCACAAAGGAGGCGCCGTAGACCACTTCCCCCTTAGCTTCGGCAAGGGGTTTGCCTTGTTCAAGTGTCATGAGGGTGGCGAGATCATCCGCATTCGCCAAAATTAACTCAAACCACTTGCGCATGACCTGGGCACGCTCTTTGGCCAGCTTCCCCTTCCAGGCATTGAGAGCTAGCTCGGCAGCAGAGATCGCTTCTTGGGCATCGGAGACGTTCAAATTGGCAACCTCAGCAATAATTGCGCCATTGGCGGGATTGGAAACGGCAAATCGAGCGTTCCCTGACGCTTTCACCCACTGGCCGTTGATAAAAGCATCTTCATGAAAAAGACTGGGGTTTTTGAGGAGTTTGCGGATATCAATCGTTGAATTGGGGGCGTTCATGATGTTCTTCTTTTAAGTGGGTGGTATCTCGATGGCTTAGTGTAATCCCAACCGTAGTGGAAGATTATTGGCAATGATTGGCTCCAGAAGGAGGGGTGCTTGACTCTAGACATACAAAAATAGATCCGCCAATCGTATTGCCTATGGAGCGAATGCTGATTTCTAAAAACTACTACCAATAGTGGATATGACTCAGTTGACAGCCTATAGGTAGTTAGAGTGGTATGTGTTTTTTTCCAAAATATGAAAATATGCCCCGAATAAATGTTTTTTTCATGATGAGGAATGAGTGTTGACTAACTTAATTAAATCATTGTTTTAATTGATCTTTTTATATTCAGTAGCGCATCATATTAGGGTTTAAACCGATAATATGAATTAATTGATATATAAAATCATTTCTTTATTCTTGACAGGTTATATAGGGGTTTCTAAGATTCGGCATGTTTAACAGTTGTTGCACTGCAATATAAATTGAGTCTAGTTATTTAGATTCTTTGTATTGTGTGTGACCCAAGCAATGAAACCATTTAATTTGCCAAAGACAATTGGGATTGAACAGCACTTGGCCTCTGCATCCTTAGCTAGGCTCATACAACGCCTTTTTGCATTTATGGTTGCCGCTATTCTTGCTGTTTGGTTGCTTGGCCCCCGCACCGGTGCTGGAATATTTGATCTTGCCCACTACTTAGTTCCTGCAGAGGCCCGTGCACTGATTCTTGGGGCGGATAGCGCTGAAATCTTAACGGCTGATGAGTCGTCTAATCAGCTCAAATTTTGGAGCTCAAATCCTCAGAGCATCCCTTCTATTGCGGGACCCGCATCGCAAATCCCAGGACATTTGGTCGACTTAAGTGCAATTGATCGCTCTATATTGCGATCTGAGAATGAGCGTCGCGCGGTGGCGGAGCATTTAGCTAAAAAGTTTCGGATTTCTTTAGAAGACACTCTTTTCTATGTCAATCAAGCCATGATGGTGAGTAAAGAGGTCAACTTAGACCCCACCCTCATCTTGGCGGTGATGGCGACGGAATCTAGCCTAAACCCGCGCGCTGAGAGCCGTGCGGGTGCACAAGGATTAATGCAGGTTCGAACCCATGTCCATCAAGAGAAATTTGAGCCCTATGGCGGCCCCTTAGCGGCCTTTATCCCTGAGGCAAACATTCGGGTGGGGGCTCTGATTTTGAAGGCTTGTATCGCTCGCGCTGGATCGCTTGAGGATGGTTTAAAGAGTTATTTGGGCGCCCCCAATGCAGCTAGCGGGATTGGTACCTATACCCATAAGGTATTCACAGAGCGCGAAGAGTTGCGTAACGTTGCGCGCCGCTTAGGCGGTAACGTTTAATCTGCTGCGATTTCAGCTTGCCGCAGTTTTTGGGCAAGCTGATCCAAAACCCCATTGACGTATTTATGGCCATCGGTGCCACCAAAGGTTTTTGCTAACTCCACAGCTTCATTAATTGCAACCTTGTAGGGTACCGATAGATCAGCAGCTAACTCATAGGTACCGATCAGCATGGCAGCATGCTCTACTGGTGATAGTTCAGCCAAGGGTCGATCCAACTCCGGAATAATGAGTGCATCAAGTTCTTGGTGCTGGCCGACCACCCCCTTGAAGATGCTGGAAAATAAATCACCCTGACATTTTTTAAATGCCGGATCTTCGCCAAGTTGTTTTGTGATCGCACTGATTGTTAAGGGGGCATCGCTTAGCTCGCCCGCCTTTTGAATCACCAAATACTGATAGATGCCCTGCAAGGCATACTCGCGGGCACGCCTTCGCGGCGTGAGCGAGCGCTTTGGGTTTTGGGTCGATCCAGCCGTCATGTAATTACGCTGACTCAATATCGAGATCAGGATTGATTGCTAGGGCGAGATTAGCCATTTCAACCGCGGCGCGGGCACAATCACGACCCTTTTCAAGGGTGCGTGCAAATGCTTGATCATCGGTATCGCACGTTAGCACCCCATTGGCAATCGGAATGTCGTGATCCAAACTAATGCGAGTAATGGCGCTCGCAGATTCATTAGAGACTAATTCAAAGTGGTAGGTTTCTCCCCGAATCACAGCGCCCAGGGCAATCATGGCATCAAACTCGTGGGTCTTCGCAAGTTGGGAGAGGGCAAAGCCAATCTCTAAGGCACCAGGTACTGTAACAAGTTGAATGTCTTGATGAGCAACACCTAAATTGAGTAACTCAGTAATGCAGGCTTCCGATAGCGCTTTGCAGTGCTCTTCATTAAAACGAGCTTGCACAATTGCCACCCTTAGGTCTTGACCATTTAAGTCAGCCTCAAAGACATCGATGTCGTTCATGCGCTATTCCTCAAGATGAGATTGGTGTGTAGGGGATGTGATCAATAATTTCTAACTGATAGCCAGACAAACTCGGTACTCTAGAGGAGTTGGCTAGTAAACGCATTTTGCGCACACCCAAGTCTTTAAGTATTTGTGCCCCAATTCCGTAACTACGGAAATCGGTTTTTCGCTCCGCACTGGATTGACCGGGTGGTTTTGAAGGCTTGTGATTGGAACCTTGGTCCAATTGAGTTAGCTTCTCAAACTGTGAAAGCCATTTGAGCTCGTTGGGAGCAGCAACTCCTGCAGCATTAAGTAAAACAGCAACGCCGCACGGTGAATTGGTGATCATTTGTAGGGCTTTACTTAAAGGCCAGGAATGCGTGGATTGATCAATATCCAAAAGATCCAAAACAGTAACCGGTTCATGAACCCGCACAATCGATTCTTCAGCGGACTGCGGGTCTCCTTGAACCAGTGCAAGGTGTAAGCAGTTACTCGGCGTATCTCGATACACTACACCCGTAAATCGACCCCAAGGGCTGGCAAACTCGCGCACGCCTTCGCGCAACACAATACTCTCTGTTTGACTGCGATACTGAATCAGATCCGCAATCGTTCCAATTTTGAGTTGATGCTCTTTAGCAAATTCGATGAGATCGGGCAAGCGTGCCATACTGCCATCGTCTTTCATGATTTCACAAATCACGGCAGTGGGCGAGCAACCAGCAAGACTTGCTAAATCACAACCGGCTTCCGTGTGGCCAGAGCGAATTAAGACACCTCCAGGTTGAGCCATTAAAGGAAAGACGTGACCTGGCTGAACCAAGTCGGCTGGTTTGGCATTTGGGGCAACTGCGGCCTGGATGGTGCGTGCTCGATCAGCTGCTGAGATCCCAGTCGTTACGCCACTGGCGGCTTCAATCGAAACCGTGAAGTTTGTACCTAGGGCAGTGCCATTGTCTCGAACCATCAGAGGCAGGTTTAATTGCTGGCAACGCTCTTTCGTGAGGGTGAGGCAAATGAGACCGCGACCATGCTTGGCCATGAAGTTAATGGCCTCAGCACTGACGTGATCAGCGGCAAGAACTAAATCACCTTCATTTTCACGGTCCTCTTCATCAACCAAGATGATCATCTTGCCAGCACGAAGGTCGGCCACGATCTCATGAACGGGGCTAATGGCTGGTAATGGTGAGCTTGGCATGGTTATGGAATTCGTAAGTAGAGCGTCATTTTAAGCCTTCTTGCTCTTAGTAGGTCTCTACAACAGGATTTTCCGAAGAGGCTGATGGTGAAGCCCTGTGGATTTATGAACAATCTTGGGGATCAGCTACTTCAGGAGAATCCCAATGAACGATGACCATTTAGCCGAATCTGGAATGGTCTTATTTGAGCTTTTGATTGCGATGACCCTTATCGTGGGCAGTATTACGGTTGCTCACATGGTTTATTCAAAGCTCATCATGAAGGCCGCTCAATTAGAGCGCTCGCATGCAGCGTGGGTACATCAGAAGAACCAGCATGAGATTGCAATTTATTTGAATCGATTCAAAAGCGAGCAACCGAACAACGTGCCTCGTTCAAAACGATGAGCCTACTAGCGTGCTTAACAGCACTCACACTCAGTACTATTTTACTTTTGCCACCTGCATGGTTAGTTCATCAAGTACTTACTCATCACGCTCAACTCGAGGATCGAGTTTTGCTGCAACAGAATATGGATCGCTCACTGGATTTAATCAGTCGAGCGATTCAAGGTGCGGGGTATCAATCTAGCTCAATGCAGAATTCATTGACAGTAAACCCAATCACCATCCAAAAAGGCGGCTCTTCTCGCGGTTCTGATGCCATTGTGCTTACCCAAGATATTCCGGACAAATTAGGGTATGACTGCATGGGTAATCCTTTAGCACTCGAACGCACTATCAAACAACAGGCCTATCAGCGGTTTTATGTAGAACCCAGTCGGCATGATTCTCGAACCCAGACGCTGATGTGTCAGAGCGTCGATCGTCAAGGTCGGTTACATCAGGGTGAAATTCTGAGTAAGGTTCAGTCCTTGCAGATTAACTGGGTAAGAGCACATTCACTGAGCCAAGCGCCTACTATCTCTCGGACCCCAAGCGGCCTGGTTGGCATTACTCTGCGCGTACAACCCCATGGAGGGTCAAATAACCCAACGCGGGTCATCGAGCAGACGCGCTACATTAGTCAGCGCCATGGCATTTATAACCCATGATATTGCTTTGGGTGATGAGTCTTTTACTTTATCTGGCATGGGCGGTAGCCCAGTTAGAGTCGGTGATCGCCCTTGAGATTCAATCGCATGCGACCCAGGTCCAATATCTGTCCCAGTTTGAGAGAGCGGAAGCGCTCTCAACCCAGTGTGAAGATCAGCTTAGAAGATCATTGATTCATGAGCCTAATTCGTCGCAGGAGGACCTCGATGTATTAGGTTCGGAGGGCTGTCGACTAAAGCTCATGAGTGCAACACAAATGGTCCATCAACAGAAACATCCAATGAAAAACACGCTACTAGTCGAGATGGAAGTTGGTCAAGGAATTCGGCTTCGTAGCATGCTTCGTTATCAAATCTCCAGCCAACACCTCAGCCGCATCAATTGGCAGCTAATCTATGAGTAGAGGACAAGAATATTATTCATTTCACTCGCGAGGGTATGGGGAGCAGGGGTATACCTTATTGGAGTTGATGGTGGTCATCGCGCTCATCAGTTTGCTGCTGATGTTTGGGGTTCCTCAAATCCAAAATCAGCTCTATGAGCGCGAGCTCGAGCATGCGGCGCGCCAGTTCATTTACCACGCACAGTTTGCAAGACAGCGCGCTCTCTATCGGGGTCGCGATATGCTCTTAAAGCCAAGAGCAAGGAATGATGATGAAGCGAATTGGAATTCAGGTTGGCAGCTTGAGGGCCTTGATATAAATGGCTCGCCAGAAAAGATTGTTCGACATTCCTTACCTGCTAATATTGCGATTCATTCCAAGGGGTTTGTGGATCCACATTCTGGCCAAAGTCAGATTCGATTTAATCCTGCGGGCGGGGCGAAATCAAAACATGGCGGCTTTGTCGCTAATCGCTTGATTTTTGCTCACACCAAGAACACATCCCTGCAGCGTCATGTCATCTTGGCAGCAAGTGGCCGCTGGCGTATATGTAACCCAAATTCTGCAACGAATCCTAAAGGGCTGGGTTGTTAGTGTATTTAGTCAGATCAATAAATCGGGTTTAATAGCACTATGACCCAATTTAGTTCACTTGATCAGCAGATGATGGCCTTCGCACTTGATGAGGCTAAGAAAGCCCTATACCTCTCTAACCCAAATCCACGGGTGGGTTGCGTGATCACCAAGGGTGAGCAGATTTTGGGTAAAGGATTTACCCAGCAAGTGGGGTCTCAGCACGCTGAGATTGAGGCGATCGCTAATGCACGACGGTTGGGAGCAGGTGACGCTGATTTTGCTGCCAGTACGTTTTATGTCACGTTGGAACCTTGTTCGCATACTGGTCGCACACCCCCGTGTTGTGATGCGCTGATAAAACTTTCTCCACAGCGCGTGGTCATTGCCATGCAAGATCCCAATCCCAAGGTCTCGGGGCAGGGTATCGCAAGCTTACAAAAGCATGGCATTCAGGTGGATCTTGGTTTAATGGCGCATGAAGCGGCCTTACTAAATCCTGGATTTATCAAACGCATGACCCAGGGTCTTTCATATATGCGCATGAAGATTGCATCGAGTTTGGATGGTCGTACTGCGCTACTCAATGGTAAGAGTCAGTGGATTACAGGACCAGCTGCGCGTGCCGATGGTCATCATTGGCGGGCCCAAGCATGCGCCATTCTTTCGGGGGTGGGTACGGTCAGGGAAGATGATCCAGCTCTCACGGTACGTGAGGTGAGCACTCAGCGTCAGCCATTACGAGTGATTGTGGATTCGCAATTGGAGATTCCGTTAGGAGCTAAGGTGCTATGTGATGCGAATGCCATCATCGTTTGTGCTAATCCAGAGCTAAGCCACTTACAGAAAACCCAAAAAGAGTTGGCGGAGCGCGGTATTGAAGTAGTGCAACTTGCGAATGCAAAGGGTAAGGTGGACTTACCTAAACTCCTTGCGTATTTGGCTAAAGAGCGTGAGATTAATGAAGTGCATGTTGAAGCAGGTTACAAATTAAATGGTTCACTCATTCGTGAGGGCTGTGTCGATGAGCTACTCATCTATCAGGCGCCCTGCTTTTTGGGTGAGGGCCTGGGAATGGCCAATATTGGATCACTTCAAGAGCTCTCTGAGCGCAGTGCTTGGAAGATTATGGAGCACACTTTGATCGGAGATGACCTGCGCATTCGTGCTGTACGCCCATAGTATTTATTGCTCTCCAAACTGATATAGTGCATTCATGTTTACTGGAATCATTACCGCGATTGGTGAAATTACCCATCTCGCTCCCAAAGGGGATGGCCTCCATTTAACCGTCACAACCCCTGCTAACTATCTTGATGATGTGGCGATCGGGGATAGCATCGCCCTTAATGGCGCCTGCATGACGGTTACGACTATGCAAGCCAACGCCTTTGAAGTGGATGTTTCTAAGGAGTCGATCTCAAAAACAACAGGACTCGACAAACTTGGTTCTGTGAATCTAGAAAAGGCTCTACGATTTAATGATCGTCTCGGAGGCCACTTGGTCAGTGGCCATGTCGATGGAATAGGTACGGTTCAATCATTTACCCCCGTTCAAGGCGATGCCTATGGCTCATGGAAATTAGTAATCGATGCCCCGCAATCATTGGCCCCTTATCTGGCCTACAAAGGATCGATAGTAGTCAATGGCGTATCGCTAACGGTCAATCAAGCGGGGCCCAAAGATCAATCTCAATGCCCCATTGAAATTAACATCATTCCTCATACCCTGGATCACACCACCCTTGGCCAACTCAAGGTAGGCGATCACGTTAACTTGGAAGTGGATCTGATCGCGCGTTATGTGGCGCGCATGCTTAGTAAAGACTCAACTTAATACTGATATCTCGTTGGATCGGCTACCCCAGCCTCTTTAAATCCTACTTTACGAAGTTGACACGATTCACAAACGCCGCAGGCTTGACCTTCTTGATTGGCTTGATAGCACGAAACGGTTTGGCTGTAGTCGATTCCTAAGGACTGACCCAGTTGAATGATCTGGGCCTTACTCATGGAAATGATGGGCGCGTGGATCCGAAATCGGTGCTGCTCATTAGTAGATTCGACCCCAGCTTTTGTGGCTAAGTTCGCCATGGTTTCGAAGGACTTCACATACTCAGGCCGACAATCTGGATACCCAGAGTAATCCACTGCATTAGCACCATAGAACACATCAATACTGCCTAGAGACTCGGCCCAGGCTAGGGCCATCGAGAGCATGATGGTGTTGCGAGCGGGTACATAGGTAATCGGGATGTCTGTTGTCTTTGGATCGCCCTCGGTTGGAACACGCAGCATCTCGTCAGTGAGGGCGGACCCACCAAAGCGGGCAAGATCCAGGTGGATAACTTCATGGCGCTCAACACCGAACGACTGGGCAATCCGTTTTGCAGCATCTAACTCAGACGAATGCTTTTGGCCGTAATGAACTGAGAGGGCATAACAGCGATAGCCGAGTTGTTTGGCAAGCGCCAGAATAGTCGTGGAGTCCAAACCGCCAGAGAACAGAATGACTGCAGGGCTATTGGGAGAGCGTGCCTGTGCTGGAGTAAACGAATGCCGGAGAGCAGAAAAGTCCAAAATTAGAAATCCAGGATTTACTTACTTGATATTGGCAACAATCGACTTTGCTTCTTTGGCAGCCTCAGAGTCTGGGTATTTGGCAATTAGATCGCTTAGGACCTTTTTGGCCACCGCTTTCTTCCCCGACTCAAGATTGGCATTGCCAAGCGTGAGCATTGCTGGGGGAACCCGTTGATGGCCTGGGAAGCGGGTAATCAAAGTTTGTAATTGATTGATGGAGCCGTTGTAATCCTTCAGTGCGTACTTGGTATTACCGGACCAGAAGAGTGCAAGGGGTAAATAAGGGCTAGATGGGTATTTCCGGATAAACGCATTGAGATCGGTATCGGCTTTTTTGAGCTGATTGTTCTGAAACGCATTGAGCGCCTCTTCATATGCAGACCGCTCACCAGGTTGAACCACACCAGTCACACCTTCCACCTCGACGGTTTGAGGTTCAAATCGAGTCAGGCGATTATCTAAATCTTGATAGTAGGTTTTTTGATTCTTGGTGAGATCTTCCGTTTGCTTTTGCAAGGTCTCGATTTGGCCGCGTAGTTGGGCGTTTTCTGTACGCAGTTTCTCGATTTGATTTTGTAAATCCAGAATCGCGCCTTGTGAGGCTTGAACCGATTTGCGCATCTCTAGGATTGCTTTGCGAGCCTCGTCATCAGAGAAAATCGCCCACGCATTACTTGAAAGTAATGCCCCCAATGCAATCGTAAGAGCGGTGCGAGTAAATCTGGAGATAGCGGTCAAGCGATTTGCTCTTATTTGGTGATGTAAATGATGTCAGCGCGACGGTTCTCAGCCCATGCAGCTTCGGTGTTACCCTCTGCTTTGGGTTTTTCTTTACCAAGACTTACGGCCTCCATTTGGCTATCGGGTACGCCCAGCGCTGCGAGTGCTTTACGAACGGCATCTGAGCGTCGTTGACCAAGAGCGAGGTTATATTCGGCGGTACCACGATCATCGGTATTGCCCTGAATCATGATCTTTTGTTGGGGGTTTTGTTTTAAGAAAGCAGCTCCGGCTTGTAGCATATTTTGATATTGGGGTTTGATGGTGTATTCATCAAAGTCAAAATAGATGCTGCGCTGAAAGAGCGGGCTCTTAGGGTCATTCCATGGCTGAGAAGCAATATTGCTACTTTTGGCCTCTTGGGTTTTCATGGTACTAACATCATCTAATTTAACGCCCGACGAGCACGCACTGAGTAGGCCAATGCCTCCCAAAATGCTGGTTAGTACTAAGCGACGCTGGGGTGATGTGGTTTTCATGCGCTCTCCCTCGAATAAATTGATGGTCTTCGTAAACCGATGAATTACATATTGACCACTATTATGCCTCGGATCATGCATCACTAAAACGGATTAGCGATCCATAAATGGTCCCCAGGATGGTTGACGTACATCGGATCCTGGAACACTTAATATTTGTTTGACATAGCCATCAACCGAAACCGCCGCTAATACTTTTTTACCCCCGACTTGGGTTGAGTACAGAATGTAGCGACCGTTGGCCGCAAAACTTGGGGACTCATCAAAGCTGGTATCGGTCATGGGTGTGCTATCGCCCGTGAGGAGATTCATTAAAAAGAGCTTGAATCCGCCGCCTGCACCGCCGATGTAAGCCAAGTACTTACCATCGGGTGAGATACGCGCTGAGGTTGCATAGGGTTGCTTAAAGGTGATTCGTCTAGCTGGTTCGCCGCGCTCTCCATCGGCACTCATCCGATAAATTTGTGGATTGCCGCCACGATCGCTCGTGAAATAAATAAATTTACCGTCGGGAGAAAACTGTGGCTCGGTATCAATCGTATTGCCTTGTGTGAGGCGCCTTAGATTACTGCCATCGGCATTGACTCGATAGATTTGCGTATTGCCATCTTTGGAGAGTGAGATTGCTAGGCTTTTGCCGTCGGGAGCCCAGGATGGGGCGCTGTTGTTGCCGCGCTCATTGGAGAGAACAATGCGACGGCCTGTCGCCAGCTCATGCACATAAACGATGGGCTTGCGATCTTCAAAGGATACATAAGCGATCTTTTGACCATCGGGCGACCACGCTACAGAAATGATGGGCTCACTACTATTGAGCGCGTTGCGCATATTCTGACCATCGGCGTCCGAGATGACTAAGCGATAGCGCTTACCCTCTTTCATGACATATGACAGACGGGTGGAGAATACGCCGCGCTCACCCAAGAGTTTGAAGATGATGTCATCTGAAATTTTGTGGGCTGCCAGGCGCAAGTTATCTTCACTGGCTGAAACAATTAATCCATTAAGACTCTCGCCCTTACGAATGTCGTATAAGCGGTAACGAACCTCATACTGCCCTGGGGATTTTTGGGTGACCGACCCAACTGCCAAGGCATCAGCGCCGCGCGCCGCCCACGTTTTGAAGTTAGGAACAACTTGATCGTCTTCGACTCCATTGCCAAGCTCGACATTTCGGAAGTAACCACTACGTGTGAGATTTTGGCGAATCACATCAGAAATCTTGACCGGTAATTTGTCCTCATCTTTAAATCGGGAAACCGCAATCGGATAGAGGGTTTGGCCAACACCCTTGATCTCAATATTCATTTGAGCATGCGCGGGGTTGATGAAAAGCCCCATGATGATGCCAAGTGCCAGTAGGGGAATGGTGCATAAGCGCTGGAATATCATGATCAATATTCTAGACGCTTGTTATGAACCCTGAATTAATCTTTTGGTTTAAAGGTTAATTTGATTTGACGCATCGGGATTTTGCCGTTTTCGTCACGCGGTAGGCTCTCGGCACGATCAATCGCAATTAGGACCGCACGATCCCAGGCTGGATCGGTGCTGGGCGAGGTCACGGTCCGTTTCAAAATCATGCCATCGGGAGCGAGATCAACCAATACCACCACCGTTGGATTACCGCTGGTGGACTCAGTATTAAAGACGATGAGGGGTTTAATTTTCTTGCGTACCCGATCGGCGTAGCCGGGTGGGGCATTACCGCTCGCACCGACGCCATCACCCACTTTGCCGCCACTACCGCCTTCAGCACCTGCAGCTGCTTTTAAACGGGCCAATTGATCCAGGCGTGCTTTCTCCGCAGCAGCGGCAGCTTTTTTAGCAGCCGCATCTTCTTTAGGGTCAGCCTTTTTCTCGGGTGGCTTGGATTCTGCTTTTTTCTCAGGCTTGGGCTCGGGTTTTCTTACTGCCTCTTTGGGTGTCTCAGGCGGTGGTTTGGTTTTCTTAATAACGATCTCAGCCGCTTCGGGCTTTACATCCATTATGGGGGCGGGTGTAACACTTGGGGGTGGAACGCTTGCATCCCAGAGCTCCACCTCAACACCAGCAGGGCTGGAACTCGTTTTCCAATGAATCCCCAAAGTCAGTAAAGCAATCAGAAAAAGATGGGCTCCTAATGAGAGCACAAACGCTTTGGTGGTTCCTGGTTCGCGATCCGCATGAAACTGCCACGAGGCATTAAGGGTTGCGCTACTCATGCTGACTCATCATTACTGACTACGAACCGCCAATCCCACGCGTTTAACACCATTTTCTTTTAAGCGAGACATCACATCCATCACCACTTCGTATTTGATGGATTTATCGGCCGCTAGAACAACCGGTTGCTCGGCAGATTTCTCGGCTTGGGAGCGCGCAAAGGCGCCGAGCTCCAATTTAGAAATGGTTTGTGCGCTTTCACCCTCTTTGCGAATCGTAATGGCCTCATCAGCGCCAATCGTAATAAAGACTGGGGGTAGGGCTTGAACCTTGGCGCCTCCCACCGTTGGAAGATTGACCACTCCGGGGTTAACGAGTGGGGCGGTCACCATAAAGATGACTAAGAGCACCAACATCACATCGATGTAGGGGACCACATTAATGTCCGCAATCGCTTTCCGACGAGAGGAGCGAAAGGATGAGCGGCTAGCCATGATGATTAGAGGCGAGCGCCTTGACGTTGCAAAATATTCGTGAACTCTTCGATAAAGGATTCAAAATGAATCGAGAGGCGATCAATATCGGTGGAGTAACGGTTATAAGCCACGACCGCAGGGATGGCTGCAAATAATCCGATCGCAGTAGCTACCAGCGCTTCTGCAATGCCTGGGGCCACAGACGCAAGAGTCGCTTGTTGCACATTGGCCAAACCGCGAAAGGCGTGCATGATCCCCCAGACTGTTCCGAGGAGTCCAATGTAAGGAGATACTGAGCCAACGGATGCTAGAAAGGGCAAATTGGCTTCAAGGCGATCCATCTCGCGTTGATAGGCGGCTTTCATCGCGCGCCGTGCCGCATCGATTTCTTTGGCCTTTAAAAACTCCTGCATCCCGGCAGCGAAGATGCGCTCTAAAACTGCTGCATTGACTTGGGTACCAGCGCTACTCATTTTGCGCTGGGCAGCCTCAAATAAGGTTTGTAAGTCGCCACCCGCCCAAAAATCACGCTCAAAGCGCTCCGTTTCACGCCGCGCTGCGCGTAAGTTTGAGCCCTTTCGAAAAATGATGGTCCACGAGGCCACAGAGAGGCTCAAGAGCAATACCATCACCGCTTGAACCAAGATGCTGGCGTTGAGAACCAGGGTCAGAATAGAAAGGTCTTCAGTAGGGTTCATAAGGACTTTGTATTATGGAGGGTAATTTTAGCCAATCCTCACTGGATTGCCGCAATTTAATTGTCGTATTTTGGTATTGATTTGTGATTAATTAGGAAGCCACTATGTTTGATCGTCAGCACACTTTAGCGCACATTGACCCTGAGTTATGGACTAGCATCCAAAACGAGAACCGTCGTCAAGAGGAGCATATTGAGCTCATCGCCTCTGAAAACTATACCTCACCCGCAGTGATGGCCGCTCAGGGCTCGCAATTAACCAACAAATATGCCGAGGGTTATCCCGGCAAGCGCTATTACGGTGGCTGTGAGTTTGTCGATGTGGCTGAGCAATTGGCGATCGATCGAGTCAAGAAATTGTTTGGAGCCGACGCCGCCAATGTGCAACCCCATTGCGGAGCATCGGCTAATCAAGCGGTTTTCTTGGCCTTTCTGAAGCCTGGCGATACCTTTATGGGCATGAGCCTTGCTGAGGGCGGACATTTATCGCATGGTATGGCCCTTAATATGAGCGGTAAATGGTTTAACGCGATCTCCTATGGACTCGATCAAAACGAAGCGATTGATTACGAGCAAATGGAGCGCTTAGCGCGTGAGAAAAAACCAAAACTCATCATTGCTGGTGCGTCCGCTTATTCTTTGCAGATTGATTTTGAGCGCTTTGCAAAAGTAGCCAAAGAGATCGGCGCTATTTTTATGGTCGATATGGCGCACTACGCAGGATTGATCGCTGCAGGTGTGTACCCCAATCCAGTGCCTTATGCCGACGTGGTGACCTCAACGACGCACAAGAGTCTACGTGGTCCACGCGGTGGCATCATTCTCATGAAAGCTGAGCATGAGAAAGCCATTAACTCTGCGGTATTTCCAGGCATGCAAGGCGGCCCCTTAATGCATGTAATCGCCGCGAAGGCGGTGGCATTCAAAGAGGCTCTCGAGCCTAGCTTTAAAGACTATCAAAAACAGGTAATTGCCAATGCGCAAGCCTTAGCAAATTCGTTGATTGAGCGGGGCCTGCGCATTGTCTCTGGTAGAACGGAGTCGCACGTGATGCTCGTCGATCTACGTGCGAAGAAAATTACCGGTAAGGAAGCCGAGGCCGCATTAGGCGCTGCTCACATTACCGTGAACAAAAATGCGATTCCCAACGATCCTGAGAAACCGATGGTGACGAGTGGGATTCGCTTAGGCTCACCCGCCATGACCACGCGTGGCTTTAAAGAGGCCGAAGCCAAGCAAGTGGGGCAACTGATTGCGGATGTGCTCGATCATCCGAATGATGCCAATCATTTGGCAAAGGTGCGCGAGCAAGTGAATGCGCTTACTAAACGTTTCCCCGTCTACGGAAATTAAGCCCCATGCGTTGCCCGTTTTGCCATAGTGACGATACCCAGGTGATGGATACCCGGGTATCGGACGAGGGGGATTCGGTCAGACGCCGCAGGCGCTGTGCATCGTGCGATAAGCGCTTCACCACTTACGAGCGGGCTGAATTAAGTCTGCCGGCCATTGTGAAAAAAAATGGCAGTCGTGTGGAGTACAGCCATGAGAAGTTAGTAAGTTCAATTCGTTTGGCATTGCGCAAACGCCCGGTTTCATCTGATGCAGTCGATGATGCAATCGGACGCATCGAAGAAAAACTGATGGCCTCCGGCGAAAAAGAAATCCCTAGCGAGCGGGTTGGTGAACTGGTCATGCGTGAACTTAAGCGCTTAGATAAAGTCGCCTACATCCGCTTTGCATCGGTCTATCGTAGCTTTGCCGATCTCGAGTCGTTTGAGAGCGCTCTCAAAGAGCTGAAGTAAAAAACTTACTGCAACGCTGCAAAGATTGCTTTGGTGATATCGTCCACCGAACCTGTGCCTGATACCTTGCGATAGGCAGGCGCCTTAACCCCAGAGCTTGCTGGCTCGTTCGCCCACTTTGAGTAGTAGTCTACGAGAGGGCGCGTTTGATCGGTGTAGACCTGCAGACGCTTACGTACGGTTGCTTCTTGATCATCATCACGCTGAATGAGCGGCTCACCCGTCACATCATCTTTACCGTTCACTTTTGGAGGATTAAATTTGATGTGATACGAGCGACCAGAAGCGGGGTGCACGCGGCGACCACTCATGCGCTCAATAATGGCATCAAAGGGCACATCGATCTCAAGTACATAGTCAATCGGCACTGCCGCATCTTTCATGGCTTGGGCTTGTGGAATGGTCCGTGGGAAGCCATCAAAGAGATAGCCTTTGTGGCAATCGGGTTGGATTAAGCGATCTTTGACAAGGCCAATAATGATGTCGTCAGAAACCAGGCCACCCGCATCCATAATTTTCTTGGCAGCGATTCCGAGGGGGGTACCCGCTTTGACTGCAGCGCGCAACATATCGCCAGTGGAGATCTGCGGAATACCAAATTTCTCACAAATAAATTGAGCTTGCGTTCCCTTGCCCGCACCTGGAGCACCTAGCAAAATTAAGCGCATGTCATCCCCTGTCTTATTTTTTCATTCCCTATAGTCTAATTGATTGCACCGACTTAGGGCAGATTTATTGGGACCTGCTTCTTAGCGAAATCCCTTAAAAGAAGGCACGCACCCGCGCAAGATCTTCGAGGGTGTCTACACCGGCTGGTGGCAATTCGGAGACGAGGTGTACTGCGATACGGTAGCCGTGCCAGAGCGCACGCAACTGCTCTAAAGACTCTGCGACCTCTAATGGCGAGGTTGCAAGTTGGGCATACTTTTTTAGAAAACCCACGCGGTAGGCATAGATACCGATATGGCGATAGTAAGTAGGTGACGATTGAGTGCGATCGTAGGGCACAGCTGCTCGCGAGAAGTACAAGGCCTCGCGTTGTTGATTGAGGACTACTTTCACCGCATTGGGATTGGTAATTTCTTCAACATTTTGAATGGCCACGGCTGCTGTACTCATGACGCATTGCGGATTTGCTGCTAATGTATCAGCGACTTGATTGATGAGTTCCACCGGAATTAAAGGCTCATCCCCTTGTACGTTCACAATCAGTGCCTCGTCATCCAGGCCTAAGCGAGAGGCAACCTCCGCAATCCGATCAGTACCGCTTGGATGATCCGCGCGAGTCATGAGGACATTGAATCCCGCCGCATGGCAGGCAGCTTCAATCTCAACGGCATCGGTGGCAACCAAAATTTGTTTTGCTTTCGATTGTTGAGCACGTTCGGCTACGCGTACTACCATCGGCTTACCACCCAGATCCGCAAGCGCTTTGCGCTCAAGCCGTGTCGATGCTAAACGTGCCGGGATTACAACGGTAAATACGGTCATCGCAAGTAATTATTTAGAGAGAGCAGCAGCTTCTTCAGAACTGAGACTGCGCGCTTCATCAACTAGCATGACCGGAATGTCATCCCGAATGGGATAGGCGAGCTTATCCACTTTACAAATCAGTTCGTGTTTCTCTTCATCCAAATGGAGCGAGCTCTTACAAATGGGACACACCACAATATCGAGTAAATTTTTGTTCATCATCTCAGCACCTCAATTATTGCCATGTACCCATCATAGCCCAATAGGACTACCTATTTGCGATAGGGATTGGGCCGCGTAATCACCTCTTGCACCCAATCACAAAACACGGGTGGGATTTCTAAGCGCATCGGAACAACCCAGATGCGAGAATCCTCAATTCCAGCGCATTTAACCGCATCTTTTTCGGTGATTAGGATGAGATCTACAGCAAGTGATTTGAGATCATTGTGGTGAACCGGTGCATGATCGGGCAGGGCTAGAGTTTGATCAATATGCACCCCTAGTTTGGTCAGTGCATCAAAAAACTTCTTTGGATTACCAATGGCGGCGAGTGCGCCAACTTTGAGTCCAACTAAGCGACTGAGCATGTGGGCAAAGCTAATAGGCTCATTGGGCCGATGCAGTGGATACGCACTATCCATCGTTGGACTCAAGTGTAGTTCGCGAGAGCTGGGAAACGGGTCGTTTGGGGGAGGGGATTCGCTAATAGTGATGGTTGCATCGCGCTCACGCTTAGCACTCTCGCGTAATGGCCCAGCGGGCAAGAGTCTGCCATTACCATCCCCACGTTCGTCCTCAACGACCAACTCCAAATCACGCCCACCTTCGCGTGCAGGCCAACGTACTAAGGCCGCATGCTGTAAACCATCGTCACTAATGATCACATTGACCTGGGGATCGGACTGTAAAAGAGCATCAATGCAGGCTTTGCGTTTGCGATAGACCCATATCGGCACGCAGTCATGAATACGTTGCGCCATTAATACGGGTTCATCACCAACTTGATTGGGTTTGCTGTGACGATCAACACGTGTGGGTTGCGTGAGTGATGAACGAGTGTTGGGTTGATAGCCACGGCTAATCACGCCAGGCTTAAAGCCACGTTCGACCAGTTCATTGGCAAGCGCAATCACGAGTGGCGTTTTTCCCGTGCCCCCCACTCGAATATTGCCCACGATGATGATGGGAACTGGTGCAGCGCGATAGATCCCCAGGGTGTGCAATAGCCCAGAGTCCACGATCAACTGTTTGATCCAAACTACGAGGCCATAGAGCCACGCCAATGGCAGTAAAACAAGACTGATTAAGCGATCGACAAGTGCGCGAATAGGCGATTGAGAAAATGAAGATTTTTCCCAAAAGCGCGGCGCAGTTTTAAAGAGCATTATTTTTTCGCTTGACTACTAAAGGCGATGTTCGGTAGGCCCGCATCACGCGCCAATTCCAATACCGTCATCACGGCTTGATGTGGTGCGCGAGCATCGGCATCGATACTAATGCGTAGGTTTCGCTCAGGAGCGGTATTCATTTGCTTGAGAGCGCTACCTAATTGAGCGCGATTCATGACCTTGCCATTGAGAGCAAAGCGGCCATCACTACTCACCGCAATATTAATCTCACGCGCTGAATCGACTGTCTCGACACCAGAGGCTGTTGGCAAGGTAATTGCAATTTCTTGAAACTTCGTAAACGTGGTGGAAATCATCAAAAAGATCAGAATGACCAAGAGGACGTCAATAAATGCGATTAGATTGATTTCAGGTTCGGCATAGGAAAACGAGCGGGATGAGCGACCCAAATGCATGCCAAAGCGAGAGGAGCTTTTGTGCGAGGTGTCGAGCCAGCTCATGAAGATGAGGAAGATTGTGGGTACAACTTCTTAAATAACTGCCGAGTGCATTCCTCGCACTCACGTTGGCGTTGATCAGCCACTGCGCGTAAGATCCGCCATCCAGCCAATGCTGGGATTGCAATTAAAAGACCAAACGCGGTGTTGTAGAGCGCAATTGAGATGCCGTGTGCTAATTGCTGCGGATTGGTCGCTCCAACGCTTGCGGCATTCACTGCACTACCAATCGTGCCACCTTGGCTACCAAAGATCTCAATCATGCCAACCACAGTGCCAAAGAGGCCCAGCAGTGGGGAAACGGTGGCGATTGTGGCGAGTGCCCCTAAGTAGCGATCTAATTTGGTCCAAAGGTTTTGGGCGAGGATCTGGAGCTCTTCGATGGCAACCTCGGCCGAGTGCCCCAGGGCATGTTCACGTAAGACACCAGCCAATAGTCCGCCAATCGGGGAGGAACTCGTGAGGTGATTAATGAAGTTGGGATCATTGGCCAGAGTCGGTGTGGCAGCAAAGGCCTCTTCAATCGACTGTTTGCGAACAATGTGGGTTTTGCGCAAATACCAGCTGCGTTCGAGCAAAATGGCAAGGCCTAGGATGGATATAGCAAGAAGTGGCCAGATCGGCCAGCCAGCAGCGATTAAGATGGAATACATGAACGGTATTTTCATGCAAATTCAGAAAAGCCCAAAAAAGCGGATAACTGTATTCCATCCAGTAAACCGGTTTTATCAAATCACGGGCTTTCCCGCCGGCTTGTGGATAACTCTGTGCAAAACTTTGAGCAAAGTCCACCCTAAGTCCTTGATGGGTGGTGTAAGTCCTTGATTTATGCCTAAAGATCGGTCAATTCCAATGATAAAAATATGCATTTAAATCAATTACTTGCAAATTTACTGTTGGATGAAAGCGACATTGATAAAGAGCGAGTATTCACTAACTTTCTTACTATTTCGATCAGCCAAGGCTTGTGGATATGTCGCGACCCGCAAGGCCATATAGTTACTGGAAAGTGACAAATAAATGATGGAAAAATCAAGCCCGATCCTGAGCGTTGGCGATCTAAACCGCGCCATTGCTGAGTCTTTGACCGAACAATTTGAGTTTGTCATGGTTAGCGGGGAGGTATCGAACTTCAAAGCCTATGACAGCGGGCATTGGTATTTCTCACTCAAGGATGAAGAAGGTCAAATTCGATGTGTGATGTTTCGGGGAAAAAATCTGCAAGTTGGATTTATGCCCCAATCTGGGGATCAAGTGGAGGTCAGTGCCTCGGTCAGCATGTATGTGCCCCGCGGTGATGTGCAGTTAACGATTCATGCTTTACGTAAAGCGGGCCTGGGTGGTCTTTATGAAGCGTTTCTGAAACTCAAAGATAAGTTAGCGAAGGCGGGTTTATTTGACGAAGAGCGTAAACGCGCAATCCCGACTCATCCCAAGGCAATTGCAATTGTGACTTCAACACAAGCCGCGGCCTTGAAAGATGTGCTCACCACCTTAGCGCGTCGTGCGCCGCACATTCCCATCTACATTTATCCAACGTTGGTTCAGGGTGCGGATGCTCCTGTTGGGATCGTCAACGCCATTCAAAAGGCTAATGATGATGGCTTGGCTGAGGTGATTCTTCTGGTGCGTGGCGGTGGCAGCATTGAGGATTTATGGGCGTTTAATGACGAGCAGTTGGCACACGCTATTGCCAGTTCGGATATACCAATCATCAGCGGGGTGGGGCACGAAACCGATTTCACGATTGCCGATTTTGTGGCGGACCTACGAGCCCCGACACCAACCGGTGCTGCTGAATTAGCCACCCCAAAACGAGAGCAACTCTTACAAGAACTGAAGAGCTATCAAGACACGATCACTCAGCGTCTGGAGCAACGCCTCGAGCGCGAAGCTCAAACACTCGATCAAATCAGCCTAAGACTCAAGCACGCTTTACCAAACCCGGAGCGCATGCGCGAGCAAATTGAGCAATGGCGGCAACGTTTGTCTCAAGGTGTACGCATGTATCTAGAGAGCCTGAAACGCAATCAGGCACATTGGCTTACTCAGCTTGAAACCCTCAATCCGCAACGCACGCTCGAGCGGGGTTACGCAGTGATTTTGGATCAAAACCAAAAAGCTGCACGTCAACCCAGTGATATTCGAGAGGATGAGCGGTATCAGCTTTGGCTTGCAGAAGGCAAGATACAAGTTGCCTTTAAAAAATAGATAACTAATCCATTTTCTGTTGGGCTGGAGGGTGGACCCTTGATTGTTCCAATATGGAGTCTGTCAAATTAAAGAGAACTTTAATTTGAAAGTTGAAATTTAAAGCTTTCTTTAATATGGACTTCAATCAAAATCAGGAACCTGCCAAAAGCCAGTCTCTTATTCATCTTTTGGCGAATAATGGCGAAAAATGGCATTTGTCGGCTCAAGATTTTAAGAAGATGCAGATTTATCCTTAAACCTTCAACTTTTGTTTGCTCGCCACTCTTATCGATATCGTAGATTTTTTGATGGGCTGCTCAATCAAAACATTAGGCGAAATACCGAAGCGCTTCGAAATCGCTTTAACTTGACGAAGGTTTAGTTTTCTCGCTCCAGATAGAATCTGGGATATAACGCTTTGGTTACCAATTTCAGGTAGATCCGACTGTCGAAGCCCGTGTTGATCCATCAAAAACTTAAGAATTTCTTGAGGTTTAGCTTGATCGATTGGGAAATGTTCTCTTTCATACGAGCGAATCAATTCACATACGATCTCAAAAAGGTTTAGTAGGGAATGCTTTTTTGAGCAGCCAATCGCATCCGATAGATGGTCGGCGAGCAATACCATACGCTCATAGTCTTTTCGGTTATGAATGGGAGAAAGGGCAACAGTTTTGCTAAGTTGTTGCCAAGCATTTTCTAATTCGAGCATGTTCATTTCTTCCACCGTCCCTTATCGTAAATGGCATGGGTAAGAATCTGCTTAATGTAACAAATTTGTTTTAGAAAACTTATAAAAGTAATTAATCGATAGCGATTTCCGCAAATATCAAAAACAATTAAATCTTCAACTTTATCCATTGAGCCAAAAATAGACTTTAGTTGAGAGTAATTGTCGAATGACTGGGATTCAATAATTCTTCTCTAACTTTGTAAGGTTTTAAGGGCTTCTGGGTGGTTTGCTGAAAACTCAATGATTCGTTTATTGGAAATGACGCGCATCACCCATTTTATTGCAAAATGCAATAAAAAGAAAGAAGAATATTTAGCCCATGAAAAAAGAATCGGATTAATTAAAAAAGATTGGTTCAGGAATCAGGTCGACTCCGAAGGTTGCTTTCACCCTTTTCTGAATCTGCTCCGCAAGACCAAGCAGTTCCCCTGCATTCCCGCCACCCCGATGGGTAAGAACCAGGGCCTGTTTGTTGTGAACCCCCACATTACCCAGTTGCATCCCTTTGAAGCCGCATTGATCGATGAGCCAACCGGCTGCTAACTTGCTATGCGTAGCCGATTCTGGATAACTCACAATCTGTGGAAATTGTTCTTTAAGGAATTGCAATTGCTGGTTGGAAATCACAGGATTTTGAAAAAAACTACCCACATTACCAATCACCTTAGGGTCCGGTAATTTTTGAGCGCGGATGGCACACACCGCATCAAAGATTTCATAGGCAGTAATTGAATCAACTGCGCGATTAGCAAAATGGTTGGTGAGATCGGCATATGACACGCGCGGTTGCCATACCTTGGGCAGATCAAAAATTACCGCTGTGATCACAAAGCGATTCGGTTCATCTTTAAACATACTGTGCCGATAGGCAAAGCGGCAATCTTTCTTGGATAGGCTGACCCACTGATTGGTTTGGCAATCATAGGCCTCCACCGCCTCGATGTACTCTTTGACTTCAACCCCATAGGCGCCAATATTTTGGATGGGCGCTGCGCCAACCGTGCCCGGGATCAAGGCAAGGTTTTCAAGGCCGCGATAGTTTTGATCCAAGGTCCAACGAACGAAGGCATGCCAGCTCACCCCGGCCCCTACCCGCAATCGTGTATTTGAATCACGATTCTCTAGAACCTCGATGAAATTGATGTCTATGAGGAGGGTGACTCCTTGTAATTGGTCGGGTAAAACAACGTTACTACCTCCTCCAAGAACGCGATGGGGTAGCCCCGCATTTCTGGCCCAGAGAATCGCAGCGGGGATTTGCTCAGCTTGGGTAATGGGCAACGCCCACTCGGCCACCACATCAAAGCCTAAGGTATTACGATCCTCCAAGGAGTAATTGGCGAGTGGCTTGCAATCAAAGTTCATGCCACAATCTTATTCGGGTTTTGCAGGAAGAACGAAATTGGTCTAAAAATAGCAAAACCGTCATGATTACAACATTCGTTTGGAGAGGTAAATGCCGTCATTTGATACTGTGTGCGAACCCAATGTCGTGGAGCTCAAAAATGCCGTGGAGCAAGCCAATAAAGAAATTGCGAACCGCTTTGACTTTAAAGGTTCAGACGCGCGCGTCGAGCAAAAAGATAACGAACTCATTTTGTTTGCCGACGATGACTTCAAGTTAGGACAAGTGCGCGATGTACTCTTTAGCAAAATGGCTAAACGCAATGTGGACGTACGGTTTTTAAAAGACGATAAGACCGAAACGATGTCAGGCGATAAGCGTAAGCAAACCATGAAACTCTTAAAAGGCATCGAGCAAGAGCTTGCTAAAAAGATCGTGCGCATCATCAAAGACAGCAAGATTAAAGTGCAAGCGAGTATTCAAGGTGATGCGGTGCGCGTGACTGGTGCCAAGCGCGATGATTTGCAGACTGCGATGGCGTTGCTGCGAAAAGAAGCAAACGAAGCCCCTCTGGCGTTTAACAATTTTCGCGACTAATTTGTGGTTTTGGCATCTCAAAATGCGATCGATCAGTTTTGTGATGCCTGTTGGCTCGAAGATGGCCTTTCAAAAAATACGCTTAGTGCCTATCGGCGAGATCTCACTTTATTTGCCACTTGGTTAGGTGAGCAAAAAAATGCCAGTGATCTATATCACGTACACGAAGCGGATTTAACGGCCTACATGGCAGCAAAGCGAAGCGATAAAGCCACCACAGCCAATCGGCGCCTAACGGTCTTTAAGCGCTTTTATCGCCATGCACTGCGTCTTGGCTATGTCAAAGAAGATCCGTGTGCGAAATTACGAGCAGCTAAGCAAGCACAGCGTTTCCCCAAGATCTTGAGTGAAGATCAGGTCATTGCGCTACTGAATGCCCCCAATATTGAAGAGCCCCTGGGATTGCGCGATCGCACTATGCTCGAGCTGATGTACGCGAGCGGCTTACGAGTCTCAGAAATTGTGTCACTCAAAACTGTATCGTTGGGACTCAATGAAGGGGTCGTGCGGGTGGTCAACGGTAAAGGTGGCAAAGAGCGTATCGTCCCTTTTGGTGGTGAAGCAGGGCAGTGGTTGCGTCAATACCTTCAAGAAGCCCGACCCATTCTTTTGGAAGGAAAAAATTGCCAAGAGGTTTTTGTGGGGCGCCGAACAGGCACTGGATTAACCCGTCAAGCGTTTTGGTTCATCATTAAACGATACGCGAGTCTTGCGGGTATCAAAGTGGCTCTCTCACCGCATACCCTGCGCCATGCTTTTGCAACACATCTTCTAAATCATGGTGCAGATTTGCGTGTGGTGCAGCTCTTACTAGGGCACGCTGATATCTCCACCACCCAAATTTATACCCATGTGGCCCGTGAGCGTCTCAAATCCTTACACGCCACCCACCATCCGCGTGGTTCTTAATCAAATCCGCTAGTATTGATTTATGGACGAGTTGATAAAGTTTTTTTGGTTGATCCCGGTGGCGTATTTGCTGGGGTCGATCTCGTTTGCGGTGGTCGTGAGTCGTGCGATGGGTTTACCCGACCCCTATACCCATGGTTCTAAAAATCCAGGCGCTACTAATGTCTTACGAACTGGCAATAAAGTGGCCGCTGCACTCACCTTGATTGGGGATGCGGCCAAAGGGTGGCTGGCGGTGACGATCGCGCGCGTAGTCTTAGGCGACCCCAGTCAAACAAGCGTCAATATTCTCCTAGGACTAGTGGTGATTGCCGTCTTTATCGGACACCTCTATCCGATCTTTCATCGCTTTAAAGGGGGTAAGGGTGTGGCCACAGCCGCAGGGATCTTATTTGCGATTAATTGGGTCTTGGGCTTGGCCACCTTAGGAACCTGGCTCATTGTGGCAGTCTTTATGCGCTATTCGTCGCTAGCAGCCCTGTGTGCCGCAGTCTTTGCGCCGATTTATTTCACCTTTTTATTTGGAATACAGCCAATGGGTTTGGCCATCTTGGTGATGAGTGCACTTCTCATTTATCGCCATCGCAGTAATATCCGAAATCTTTTAAACGGCACGGAAACGCGCCTGAGTAAAAAATAGTGAATTAAAAATAACAGAATAAAGAGCAATCAATCATGACTATCGCTATTATCTGCGTCATCCTTGCCGGTTTTTTACCCATCATTGCAGCGGGTATTGCGAAGTTTGGTCCCACTGAGAACTCTGCAAGCGATCCCTATGACAACAATCAACCGCGCGAGTGGCTTGCCAAGCAAACGGGAATACGTGCACGTGCGAATGCAGCGCAAGCCAATACCTTTGAGTCCTTACCCTTTTTCTATGCTGGGATTGCAATCGCCATGATCTTGCAAGCACCCCAAGCGCGCATCGATGTGTTGGCGATTGCTTATCTTTTAGCTCGCGTGGCCTATATTGCGTGCTATGTGATGGACTGGGCGAACTTGCGCACCTTCGTGTGGCTCATCGGATTTGCGTGTACAGTAGCTCTATTCTTCCAAATTTAGGTCAGCACCCAAGATGCTGAGATTTTTATGCCTCGCGCAATAAAACAAACCCCATCCAAAGCGAGTACTACATCAGTGACTCGCAAAAGTCGCAAAAGTGAAGAGGGCGTGCCACTCTCGCAAGTCATCCGTAAACGCATTCAAGCAAAGAAAGCCCGCTTTCATGCGAATGACAATATTGCGCAGTTCATTGAACCCGGTGAGATCGACGGCTTGATTGATGAAGTGGCGGGTAAGCTCCAAGGAGTCCTTGAGAGTTTAGTAATTGATACCGAGAGTGATCACAATACGCGCGGCACTGCCTATCGCGTCGCGAAGATGTATGTCAACGAAGTGTTCACAGGGCGCTATACCCCACAACCTAATCTCACCAAGTTTCCGAACATTACGCGTCTTAATGAACTTATGATCATTGGACCAATTGCGGTGAAGAGCGCGTGCTCGCACCATCTGTGTCCGATCATGGGGCGCGTGTGGATTGGGGTGTTGCCTGATAAGCAAACTGCGCTGATTGGTTTATCTAAGTACGCCCGCATCACCGAGTGGATCATGTGCCGACCACAGATTCAGGAAGAGGCCGTGGTGGAGCTTGCCAACATCCTCGAAGAGAAGATGAAGCCCACTGGATTGGCACTTGTCATGGAAGCCGATCACTTTTGCATGCAATGGCGCGGCGTGAAGGATCTCAATTCCAAGATGGTCAATAGTGTGATGCGCGGTTCATTTCTAAAGGATGCGAATTTGCGCCGAGAGTTCTTAGCGCTCATGGATAAGCAGCAAGGCAAGCAGTAGAGCTTCATCTTATTGATTTGAGAATCATTCTCAGTTAAAAAATCAATTAAATCAGTAGTTTATAAAACACTACAACGAGTGTTGATTTGTGTTTTAAGATCGCAACTGCAGTTTTTTTGAACACGGAGAATCCATGAAAAACACACGTCGTCAATTTTTGATCATGTCTGCTGCCGGTGCAGCAACTTTGTCACTCAATAACCTGGCTCAAGCACAAGCAATGGTTGCTGAGACCGATCCACAAGCACAAGCCTTGGGTTACAAAGCCGATACCACTAAGGTCGATACCAAGAAGTATCCAAAGCACGCTAATACGCAGCGTTGCGATAACTGCGCTCTGTATCAACCAAAAGGTGCTGCTGCTGGTGGTTGCAGCCTGTTTGCTGGTAAGCAAGTGGCTGCTGCCGGTTGGTGTTCTGCTTGGGCAAAGAAGGCTTAAACGCTTAATTACTCAAAAGCTTCAACACCCTTTAGGTGTTAAGGCAAACAAAAATGGCGCTCCAAGGAGCGCCATTTCTTTTCCTAAGAAACTACCAACTACAACTAATTAGGAATTTGCCAAGTGTGCTTCTAAGGTCTTGGTGAACTTGTTAGCGTGGCTGCGCTCAGCCTTAGCCAAAGTCTCAAACCAGTCAGCAATCTCGTCAAAACCTTCTTCACGAGCGGTTTTGGCCATACCTGGGTACATATCGGTGTACTCATGGGTCTCACCAGCAATCGCTGCTTGGAGAGCCTCGGCAACGGTCTTAGCAGGCATGCCAGTGCCTGGCTCGCCAGCGCCACCATTGATCAAATACTCCATATGACCGTGAGCGTGCCCGGTCTCACCTTCGGCGGTGGAGCGGAAAACAGCTGCTACGTCGTTTGCACCAGCAATGTCAGCTTGGTTTGCGAAGTACAAATAACGACGGTTGGCTTGGGACTCACCAGCAAATGCTTCTTTCAACGACTGTTCAGTCTTGGTACCTTTTACCGACTTAGCCATATAAATCTCCTTTAGAATGAATGGGTTATAAATTTAGAGGCAGTGAAGGGAGAGGCTCTCCCGGCACTAGTCCACTTAGTGATTATCAGAAATTTTGATGACCGTTTCATCGTATTTTTGTATAGATCCAATAGGAAAAAACTAGTGATTTTCTTAATGGATAGTTAAAGTTAATCAATTCTTGGGGGTATTCGTAAGCACTTGAATTCTTTGAGGGATATACGCGACACCCAGAAGACAGAGGAGGCTCTTGGATTTAGGTCGGTTTCATCCTGCCCTCTGTTTTGAAGCAATACAATAAGGTGCATTGGGATTGGGTCAGGTGCAGTACAAAATTGGCTCAAAACTTAAGGTGAGTCAGTCCAAATCAACCGATTCGAAAATATGGATGCTGAGCTTCTCTATCAAAAGTTACTAAATCATCTGCGGGAGAAGCTCCAAAGTGAACCAACCCTTCAGATCGCCGGACTTGCCATTGGCGGCGCTTGGGTTGCTAAGCGCCTCGCCAACGATTTAAGCTTGGCACAATACGGCGTGATTAATGTGGCGTTTCATCGCGACGATTATGCAGAAAAAGGGTTGGCAGCGATTCGATCGGCCGACACCATGGCAACGCATCTTCCCTTTGAGGTGACGGGCGCTCAAATCGTACTCATCGATGATGTGCTCTTTACTGGAAGAACCGTGCGCGCGGCGCTCAATGAACTCTTTGATTTTGGTAGACCCGCTGCCGTTGAGCTCATGGTGCTCGCTGATCGGGGTCAGCGGGAATTACCAATCGCTGCTGATTTTGTCGGTGAGCATATCCAATTACCAGATACTCAAATCCTGGCCTTAGAAAAAGTAACCAAGGGCAACCACGAACTCTTTCGCTTCGTTCTCGAGGAGCGTGCATGACCATGCAAACAAATTCCGCAGGCGAGCTCACCCATTTACTCACGCTCGAGGGCATGCCCAAAGAGCAGATCGTCCACATTTTGGATACTGCGCAGCAGTTTGTGAGCGTGACCGACCCTGCTCGTGAAGTGAAAAAAGTGCCGCTCCTGCGGGGCAAGAGCGTCTTTAATCTCTTTTTTGAAAACTCCACGCGTACCCGCACGACCTTTGAGATTGCGGCTAAGCGCCTCTCGGCGGATGTGATTAATCTGGATATCTCGACCTCATCAACCGCCAAGGGCGAGAGTCTCATGGATACCATCGACAATCTCATTGCGATGCAGGCCGATATTTTTGTGGTGCGTCACAGTGTCTCGCGCGCCCCGATTGAAATTGCCAATCACGTGCCACCTTATGTGCATGTGATTAATGCGGGTGATGGGAGCCACCAGCATCCCACGCAGGGCTTACTCGACATGTACACCATGCGCCACTTTAAGAAGGACTTCACCAAACTCAAAGTCGCGATTGTGGGAGACATTGTGCATAGCCGCGTCGCGAAATCGAATATTCATGCGCTTACCGCTTTGGGTTGCACTGATATTCGCGCGATTGGTCCTGAGAGTTTGCTCCCCAATGATTTGGATTTGCTCGGCGTGAAAGTATTTCATAGCATGGAGGAGGGCCTGCGCGGGGTCGATGTGGTGATGACGCTACGCATTCAAAAAGAGCGCATGGAAGCCGGCAAGGTTCCCGAAGGCGCTGCATTTTTTGCTCAGTTTGGACTCACCCCTGCACGTTTAGCACTGGCAAAGCCCGATGCGATTGTGATGCATCCCGGCCCCATGAATCGGGGCGTGGAAATTGATTCAGCGGTTGCCGATGGTGCTCAATCGGTCATCCTCAAACAAGTCACTTTTGGAATAGCCGTACGGATGGCGGTGATGTCAATTGTGGCGGGTAATTGAGTTTTGGTGATAGCCAAGGGGTTTCAGACAAAGGGAGCTAATTCCTGTATCAAAACTAATCCGATAACTTTAAATCAGGAAGCTAGCCTTACGACGCTAGCATGAGTAATTTTTCTTTAATGGCTTCATCAAAATAAACATGGCTATCTAGCTGGGGATCCCCTTGCGCAGGATTGCTAGATGGATGAATGTTTTTGCTAACATGCACCTGGAGTTGGCATAAATCAGCTAGGCCAAACATTTGGGCCCACGAGTTATTTTGATAAGGATTAATCTCCAGTACTCGCACATTTTCATCTAGAAAAAGGAGATAAAAAACGCCAGCGCCTACAATGTAAGCGAAGGTTTTTGCCTGTGCAAGAGTGCGGATGGTTTCTTCAAACGATAACTTTGAGAGAATGGGTTGCTCGATAAGATGAGTATTTAAAAAATTTACATCGATATTTAATAATTTCTTGCGAGTGAGTTCGGTGCGACCATACAAAAGATGACGGGTTCGGTTTTCTTGAATACCGTAATGCTTAAAACATATCGCTTTAATTTCTTTACATATTTGTTTATATCCATCAAATGATCGGATATTTCTACTCTCAGGAGTTAAGAGAAGATTTTGAAAGTGATAAATATCTGAGCGCTTAGCGAAAACTACATTATTTACCCCAAAAACAGCAATCAAGAAATCTTTGAGAAAACGATTTTCATTAATGGATGCAAATACTTTATGGGGATTTTGTCTCCAGCGAACATAGACAGGAAAGAAGATGTCATGGAAAAAATGGGCTAAGTTATCTTCGTGTAACAGCAGAAGATAAAACGATTCATTTAGTTCGTGAACCTCTTGATCATTTGAGGGCACAAAAGCTTGGTACTGCAGATGAATTCTAGAATTTTTTAGCCGAATTGGATTGAGGGTATAGAGTCGGTCATCGACAAGCGTATAGCCCGATCGCGGATTACGAACAAGTTTTTGTCGGAGTTTGCACATTAAAAATTGCAATTGATTGGCATAGCGATGGTAACGATTTCGCCAATTTTTTTTAGCATGCATTTTTGACTTAAAATTCGAATGATGGTTCATAAATACTAAAGGATTAACTTCGAGATGGATTCTATCGGCTTACAATCCAATCGGAAGTGGTTACTTTTATCGCATGCATTCAATATGGATGGCAGGGCAGCAAGCCTTACCATCACAGATAAGATTCCATATCTTCTTGAGGCTGGGGTGCAACCTGTGGTCCTTAGTGCGATTACCGGTATCAAGGATGCACGCTTTCCACATTATCAATTCTTAGCTTGGGGGCCGTCAGCATTTCGCTTTGACTTTCGCCATTGGATTGCCAATCAATACGGACGAGGATGGTTTTATAAACTGACAACTCGAACGGTTTCGGTACTCCTAGCCCCCTTCATTGCGATTGAAAAACTCCTCTTGGGTTACTCGAGCCAATGGTCCTGGGCGATCCCGGCGTTTTTGCGTGGCTATTGGCTTATCAAATCTGGCAAAGTCGATGTGATTTATTCGATTGGCAGTGCATGGTCAGCTCACTTAGCAGGCGTGTGGTTAAAACGCGCTACGGGCTTGCCACTGATTTCCGAAGTGCATGATCCCTTGGTGATTCGTAAAGGTCCCAATGATCTGGGGATGGAAAAACCCAAAAATCGCGATGCGCGCTTTCGCCATTACCTTGAGCAACAGTTGTGCAAGTATTCTGATGATGTGTGGTGGTTTACCGATGGGGCGCTTCATTACGCCAAGATTCGTAATCCAAACTTAAATACCCCAGGCAATGCCCGTGGTTTTGTAGTGATGCCGGGGGCCAATCCACCGATTGCTGCAGAGCGCACCCCTCACCACTATGGCACCTACTTGAATCTATGCCACTTTGGTTCTTTAGCCAATGATCGCTCGCTCTCCATGGTTTTGCGGGCGGTGCATACCTTAGTCGCCAAGTACCCAGAGGCCCGAGAGCTTATCAAAGTGCATGCTTATGGCGCACCCTTGGATTCATTAACCGTGGAGGCAATCAAGCAATACGATTACTCCGATCTCTTAGTAGCGCACGGGCGGCTTGAGCGCGATCCGGTAACCGGTCAATCGGGGCGTGAGCGCGTAGCGCAAAAGATGCAAGAGGCCGATATCCTTCTTCTCTTGCATGGGAACGATGAGTGGTGCGCGGAATACATCCCGTCGAAATTTTATGACTACCTCTGGGCGGGCCGCCCCATTTGGGGGGTCACGCACCGCAATCCGCAGCTCGATCAGATGCTCATGGAGCGTGGATCGTATCTGAGCGCGGATGGCGATGCGGCAGGCATTGCCATGACGCTCGAGCGCATTTGGCTTGATTGGAAGAGTCAGCAACTCATTACCCCGATTTACAATCCAATTGGGGTGGATCAAGCGGTTCACACCATTTTGAGTCACCTTTACAGCTAAGCGGGCGCGCCTTTGAAAGATATTGTTTTGTACTGCAAGTCCTACTCCAAGGACTTTTTGCGTCTGCGCAATTTATTGGTATCGATTGAGCAATACAACAAAGACCAGCTCAATTTTTATATCTCCACTCCGGAGAGCGAGCGCGCTGAGCTCGAACGTCAAATTGGCGTTCAGGGTTATCAGTGGGTCTCGGACGAGTCGATTGTGCGCGCTAACCCACGAGCGCCATTGGGTATTGATAAGACGAAGTCGGGGGGGCTTGCGCAGCAGGTCATCAAATCCGAATTTTGGCGCCTGGGTCTGGCAAAGAATTACGTGTGCTTAGACTCGGATTGCATTTTTATTCAAGACTTTCAAAAAAGCGACTTTATCGCGAGCGACGGTAATCCTTATACGGTGATCTACCAAAATAAGGAATACCACCAGCTTGCGATCAACCGAAACTACGGCAAAGCGCCGCGACACTTGCAAAGCGAGGCCGAGCGCGTCAAGGCCATCTTTGGACGCACGGGCCCCAACTACTATTGCCCCTGCCCACCCTTTATTTGGTCGGCTGCCGTGTGGCAATCGCTCGATACCGAGTATTTAGAACCCCGAGGACAAACCTTGTGGGATCTGTGCACGCGCGAGCACCCCGAGACCTTAATTTACCTCGAGGCGCTTTTGAACTTTCGGGCGATTCCCCTTCACCCCATTGAGCAATTGTTTCGGGTGTATTACTACGATTGGCATTACTTTATCTTGCGCCGACTGGGCGAGTCTATCCCGAAGCTCACGGAAAACTATCTAGGCGTGATTTACCAATCGAGTTGGGATTTGAGTCTCGATCTTGGTCCGAGCAACAAATCGATCTTCTCGCGCGCCTTGAAAAAAATCAAGCGCGTGGGGCGCTATTTGCAAAGCTTCATCTAATGAGCACGCAAGCTGCCATGACCACGCCGCTCGTGAGCGTCATCATGCCGGCCTTTAAGAGTGAGAAATACATTGGTCAAGCAATTGAGAGCATCCTCGCGCAAACTCATACGCATCTGGAACTCCTGATTTTTGAGGATGGCTCCCCCGATCAAACCCGATCGGTCATTAATCGCTATACCGATCCCCGTATTATCAAGGTGCTCTCGGACCAAAATCACGGCGTGGTTTATGCCCGTAATGCCCTCATTGATTTAGCTAAGGGTAAATACATCGCACTCATGGACGCAGACGATATTGCAGACCCCATGCGACTTGAGGCCCAGCTGCGCGTGTTAGAAAACAACGAGTGTGATGTGTGCGGCAGTGCCCAGTGGGTCTTGGATGATGCCACGCAACGGATCAAAAAATCCAAAGACAAATTTACGGACGCCGATTTGCGCGCGCTACTCTCAATCTATTGCACCTTATGCAACTCCGCGGTGACCGCGCGTACAGAACTCTTTAAATGCTTCAAATATGACGCCTCTATTATGAGGACTTCGGAAGATTACTATTTATGGGCTCAGTTAGCAGCATCTGGTTATCGGTTTAAAAATCTAAAAAAAAGACTGCTCACATACCGTCAATATCCTACTCAAGCAAGTGCAATTCATAGTGAAGACTTGAAGTTTTCGACTGCCGAAGTTCAGATACGCTACCTGACCCTATTGGGAATCGATTCTCAACTGCGTCCCAAACCCCTGCCTTGGCATAAGCGGTTGGGGAGCGCCATTAGGCTTCTGCGGCATTTAAAAAGATGCTTTCCGGAAATATCCCGCAAAGCATGCGCGGAAATCTATGCCCGATTTCAATACCGCCGCTGCGGCCTTTGGACGCCGCTAACTCGTCTAGAGAGATTGGTGATCACCCTTTGGGTGGCTTTAAGCAAGGCTTAAATAATTTTGTATATGTTTGGTAATAGCCTCTTGGTTGAGTTCGGACTCTAATCCAGATACTTCTAGTAGTTGATTGGCTCCACGATAAGAGTGCCACATAGTTGGCATGATCTTGATGCGCGTGCTCAACATTCCCGCTAAATGACTCATGCCACTTTTGGAGCCAATTAAAACATCGGCATGTAACAAATGATGGAAAGTGCTGAGAAATTCGCTATCAATATGCTCGATGATTGAATACGGCCGATCGCGAAAATGGTCTTTCCATGAGAATGGATTGCCATGCTCAGAGAGATAGCAACCATCTTTTCCTTCGCTAAAAATGTGAATGGCAACCTCCTTACTGGGGAGGTGGGTCACAGCATCCAGGATTTTTAGATACCATGCGTCTGGCAACATTCGGTTCGAGAGATCGGAGTATTGGCGACCTGGCAATAAATCGCCTCGACGAACATGAACTGCAATATTGAATTGATTCGGGTTAAATGTCAGTGCAATCGGATGAAGTTCTCTCGCCTTGATATAGGCATTCATAAACCAATCTTTGGTTGCCGCATACTCATAATCGCCAGATAAATTTGGACTGACTTTGAAGGCAATATTAGATTCGGGGTGACTTTTAATAAATGCGTCAATTTCACGATAGGCCTCATCATCATTTTGTATGTTCGTTGGGATATCGATTTGCAGTCTAGGCAACTCCAGAAGTTTTATTTGATGTTGGTTAATCCTTTTTTCGATATCTTCGCGACGCGGTAAAAGTTGACCAATATTTAGCATGAGATTTAAATCATTGCCAATATTATGCGTCTCATAGGCCTTTTTGCCCCTAAGACGCCTCATCCACTGTTTCATGTTCCAGTGCATAGAACTACGATTAGACTTAATAAGCTGCGATTCGGAGTAAACCAATTGCAACTGATTGCGGTTGGCGATCTTTAGGGCCCGATTGATGATCCCCATAGAATGACCAATCCCAGCATCCGGGTTATCGTAATCCAATAGAAATCTATTGATCATGTCTTAAATCACCAAGAATCCTAGTAACAATGGTTGATACGTAGGTAGTTGTATCAAATTCCATAGCCTTTGGACTCATGAGAAATTGTCGAATGTTCTCTTGATATTGCGCATACTGCTGCTCATCAATACTCAAGAGATAACGATGTACTTCCGCTGTGTTCTTAAAATTTCGCCGATCAATAAAACATGATTGGGGAATGTGCTCATCAATAGTATGCGATCCCCAATAAATTGGGACACAGCCACCAAAAAAACAATCAAAGATTTTTTCACTAATATAGTCAGGGAGATTGGCGACATTTTCATAGCAGTAGGCAAATTTTGTTTTTCGATAGATTGACTCTTTATCGACCACTTCTCCGGCATAGCTTGGAAAAGGTCGATAACCAAACAATTGGCTTGCTAGGCGCATGAAGCGGCGTGTGACTTTTTCAGGGGCACTAAATGCTGGTGCTGGTTTATTCCAACCAAGACCGTAGAGCGAGAAAGCAGCAGGCGCATTTTTTTCATACCAACGAATGACCTCCAGGCGCTCCCGATAAAGATCATTCTTAAGACCTTTTGGAAAAGCCTTGTTCGCATTAATAATGCAAGAGAAGATTGGTCTCTCAGAAAACGCGGGGGTAGGTTGACATCTAATTTGATTGGGGATAAATAGGTGACTAATATTCGGTAGATCCGCAAAGTTTGTGTTCCAGGTAAAGACCCCATCAAATTGCAAAAGGTAGGACCGATCCTGATTGCGTGGGCAAATATACGGGTTCTCGGTAGCAATTAAATACTTTGGATTAGCGATTTGCTCAAGCGCTTGACCATCATGCAAGATGCTAAATACAATCGGACGACCCTCATTCACATCGGGATTATTTAACTCGATTCCGTGTTTGAGAAATTCCAAGCGGAGCAACCGATTGGTAAAAGTTGGGTTGTAAGTGTGATGCCGATCAACCTCTGCAAAGGAGTCATTCTTTATTCGGTCTTGCTGGTAATAGTTAGCAAATCGCATCTTTTAATTTAATTATTTATTGGGCTCAGGGAATCAGTTGATTCGTATTTTGAAATAAGTGAGCGAATGAAATTGCCATCGTATTTTGCCCAGGCATGAATACCAAAGGGCAGGTGATTACCACAAATCGTTTGGCATTTAACCGGATGAGTCTCCCAAGCAAATCGAATTGCTTTTTCAGGGGGAGCAATAAAAAAATGAGAATCCAATTTGGGGACAAGATAGCTCCAAAACATATCACAATGATCGGAATATAAATCTGCCGCATGTGCTAATTTTCCAGACTTGCCAGTAGCCAACCGTGCTTTTTGTAGGCTTGTGTGCTTACCTCTTAAGCCGCGCATCAGATCTCTGAAAATCATCAAATAGGAGTACCAACGAGGATTTTTTGAGAATAAATCATTTACCGTGTTTAATTTAATTAAGGAGAGCCCGAAATTTCCAGTGGCTTTTAGGGTGAAATCATCTTTTTGATCAGAGTTAAACCATGGTGCGCCGATATAGTCAAAGTTCTGTTCGCACCAAAAAAGCAATTCATTTTTTAGAACGATCGCATCGGGCTCATGAATTAGAACATGGGTGTAGTGTCGCAATGCATTAAATACGTATGGAGAAATCATTAGCCGGTTATAAGCAGCAATGCTTGCCATCCTTTCTGGCGCCACACTCAGAAACTGAAGGTTAGGAATTAGTGATTGGTATATGCTGGTTTGCATGCCCTTTGGATGGAGTAAAAAGATCGGAAAATGACCTAAGATTTTCTGACATTGACTCAAAGAAAACATTTCCTCTGTCGAAGGATTGGGTTGATGACTCGGAATAAGAATCACCGGGTTGGCTATTGTTTTCAAATGAATCGTTTTAAAAAGTAAAAGGAAATTTGTGACTATGTTTTACAATCATTCTATAGCGATATTTGGTTAAAAAACATGATTTTAGTAACTGGTGGCGCAGGGTTTATTGGCGGCAACTTTGTGCTTGATTGGCTCAAAGATCCCCATGCTGAAGGCATCATCAATCTGGATAAATTGACGTATGCCGGTAATTTGGCGACTCTTGATTCTATAAAGAACGATTCGCGTCATTTCTTTGTAAAAGGAGACATTGGCGATTGTGCTTTGGTCACCCAACTTTTAAAAGAGCATCAACCCCGAGCGATTGTGAACTTTGCGGCTGAGAGTCATGTGGATCGCTCGATTCATGGCCCAGCTGATTTTATTGAGACTAATATCGTAGGTACCTTTAATCTTCTCGAGTGCGCGCGCGATTACTGGAGTGGCTTACCAGACGATGCAAAACGAAAATTTCGTTTTCACCATGTCTCCACCGATGAAGTTTATGGTTCGCTATCACCCACTGCCCCTGCATTTCGTGAAACCCATCCCTATGAGCCCAATAGTCCCTATTCGGCGTCTAAAGCCGCGTCAGATCATCTAGTGCGCGCCTGGTTTCATACCTATGGCTTGCCAGTAGTGACCACCAATTGTTCGAACAACTATGGGCCCTACCATTTCCCCGAAAAACTCATTCCCCTGGTGATCCTTAATGCGATCAATGGCAAGGCTCTCCCCATCTACGGCGATGGTCAGCAAGTGCGCGATTGGCTCTATGTGGGCGATCATTGCTCTGCCATTCGGGCGGTGCTCGCTAACGGTGCGCTTGGAGAAACCTACAACGTCGGCGGCTGGAATGAGAAAACCAATCTCAGTGTCGTGCAAACCATCTGCCAGATTTTGGATGAGTTAAGGCCGAGAACCGATGGGAAGTCTTACGCCCAGCAAATCACCTTTGTCAAAGACCGCCCTGGCCACGATCGGCGCTACGCAATTGATGCGCGCAAGATTGAGCGCGATCTCGGTTGGCGACCTGCTGAAACCTTTGATACCGGCATTCGCAAAACCGTGCAGTGGTATCTCGATAATCCCAAGTGGGTTGAGGGCGTGGTGAGTGGATCATACCGCGACTGGTTGCAAAAGCAATACAGCTAATTTTTTTAAACAGCGCCCGATGAACATCCTAGTTTTTGGTAAAGATGGCCAATTGGGTAAGGCCTTTCAAGGCGCCTTTGAAGCTCAAAAATTTGGAGCCTCACATGATATTCAATATGTGGGTCGTGCGCAGTGCGACTTAAGTGATGCCGATGCGGTAATGAATCTTCTGCACGAAACTCAACCGCAACTTATCTTCAATGCCGCTGCGTATACAGCCGTTGATCAAGCTGAACAAGAAATCGATCTAGCCTATGCAGTTAATGCCAATGCTCCCGCCATCATGGCGCAATACGCTGTGAAAGAGGGTGCAACCCTGGTGCATTACTCGACCGATTACGTCTTTGATGGGACTAAAGCCACTCCTTATCTCGAGACCGATGCGCGCAATCCCTTGGGGATCTACGGCAAAAGCAAAGCAGCCGGTGAAGCGGCGATTGAGGATGCCTTTCGTAATAATCGCAATCCACAGGCTCAATTTGCAATTTTGCGTACCAGTTGGGTGTATGGAGACGGGGGGAACTTTATTCGCACGATTTTGCGACTTGCAAAAGAACGTGAGGTACTCAAGATTATTTCAGATCAACATGGCGCGCCTACAAGCTCAGCATGGTTAGCGGGCATTAGTTTATTAATGGCTCTGGGTGAAGATGGGTGTATTAAGTCGTTTCCATCTGGTATTTACCACGCGGTACCGAATGGGCAAACAACTTGGCATGGATTGGCAACATTGGCTATCCAATCCGCTATGGATGCAGGTGTGCAATTCAAAGTGGATGCCAAGGCAATTCAGCCAATTTTGACTGCTGAATACTCGCTTCCCGCTCCAAGACCGATGAACTCACGCATGTCAACAGATAAGCTTCGTAGCCTGCTGGTAAAGCCGGGATCCGCAAATGCATTTATCAACGAGTTTCAGTTCCCAGAATGGGAAAACATGGTACGTGAATATGTGCACAGATTGGTTGCAACTGGAGCTGTTTGAGTGGGCTCACAAATCCTAGCACGCTCTTTTTCATGTACGAAAAGCTGCATAATCACTTGATCATGAGCACCAATATAACGGCAACTGCAGCCCAAGCAAAATCATCAAAGTATTACCTTGAGTGGGCATTACTAATTCTGAGTAGTGTTTTGCTCGGCATATGGGCTGCTAAAAATACAATTGCACTTCGTAATATTTTGCTTGTCATAGGGACTTTAGTATCCCTGTATTACCTCATCAGTGAATTTAGACAAGGGAGGCTTAGCAGGCACTTGACTCTAGCGAAAGTATTGCCTGTTCTCCTCGTTTTCCTTGCATTTATATGGGTTATAACCCATTTTTTCTTTTTTTCAGTGGACCCTATTCAGCAATGGAAGGAATTAAAGAGTACTTGGTTGAGGGCTATTTTGGCATGTATCTTGGGTATTGGAACCGGACTTGCCCTTAACAAATACCCCAATCGATTAACGATTTTATGGCTTGGAATATTTGCTGCTTTTCTGGTGCTGTTTTATCAGTACATCCCAAGAGCCATAGAGCAGCATAAATTATTAGTCCCCGATTATGATCATTACCTTTTTCATTTAAAGATCAATACGGTGCTGATGGGGACGATTTTATTGGCTGGTGTGGATGGCGCTTTATTTGATCATTTGCGCTCGATCCATTATCAATTACGCTCTACCAATCTTTGGATTGCGATTGCTTGGCTCATTGCAACGGCAATGGCCTTATGGTCTTTTGTATATATCGTGGATGCTCGAAATGGTATCGGGCTATCGTCAATCTTATACTTCTTTTGGTTTACTTGCGCCATTATCCTCTTGATTAAAAGCCAACTCAGTCAACCAAGTCTGAAGCACTGGTTTGGTTTTTTATTAGTCTTAATTAGTTTGATGCTATTTATTTTCTTTGCGCTTCAACAAGCAAAACTTAATCGAGGATGGAGTACGTTAATCGAGGATGCCAAAATTGCAGTTCAGATTGATAAGTATCAGCATTGGCAAAACCCTGCACAGATGGGTTATCCGCTTAATAGCAGAGGACAAACTGTCACGATTAATAACTATGAGCGCATTGCTTGGGCCACTGCGGGCTCACGAGCCATTCTTGAAAACCCGCAAGGGGTTGGAGTGCTTGCCTATCCTTTTGCCAAACATCCCAATGCACCTCAAAGAATGCTCGAGGATCCGTTAAAACCCGGTGTTGCAACCCATAGCGGTTGGGTGGAATTGGGACTCGCATTTGGTTTACCGATACTAGGTCTTTTGCTGTCGTCTTTGGCTATCACATTCATCAATGCTGTCAACGATTCTTATCCAGCCAAAATGACTGTTTTAGGCTTAGTCGTCTTGGTATTTTTTGTCTACACCACCGGGGAGTTAGCCATCAGTCATGGCTTGGAAATCTTGTTTTATTTGCTGGGCTTACTGCCAGCCTTGTTATGGGTAAGTCCTCATGAGGTAGGAGGTGATGATGTGCTGGAAACTAAAATACATAAATAAACGCGAGTAATGAACGTTATAAAAGGTATCACATGACAACAAACTCAAATCGGCGTAAAGGAATTATTTTGGCGGGAGGCTCGGGCACACGTTTGTATCCGGTTACTCAAGCGGTCTCGAAGCAATTGATGCCCGTCTATGACAAGCCGATGGTCTATTACCCGCTAACGACCCTGATGCTCGCTGGTATTCGCGATATTTTGTTAATTTCCACTCCGAACGATACACCGCGCTTTACCGAGTTATTGGGTGATGGTTCGCAGTGGGGCTTGAATATTAGCTACTGCGTGCAGCCTTCACCCGATGGTTTAGCCCAAGCCTTTATTTTGGGCCGCTCTTTTGTGAGCGATCATCCCAGCGCATTGGTGTTGGGTGACAATATTTTTTATGGCCATGAGCTCGTGGAGCAACTCCAACGGGCGAATGTGCAAGCCAATGGCGCCACGGTATTTGCCTATCACGTGAATGACCCCGAGCGCTATGGCGTTGTGGAGTTTGACAAAGACTACAAGGCACTCTCGATTGAAGAAAAACCGACAAAGCCGCGCAGTAGTTATGCGGTAACCGGACTTTATTTTTACGATACCCAGGTCTGTGATATAGCCGCCTCGATTAAACCCAGCGCCAGGGGCGAGCTTGAGATTACCGATGTGAATCGCGTTTATCTCGATCGCAATGCATTGAGCGTTGAGATCATGGGGCGCGGCTATGCTTGGCTCGATACCGGTACGCACGATTCGCTTTTGGATGCGGCGGGCTTTATCGCTACGTTGCAAAAACGTCAAGGTCTCATGGTGGCTTGTCCCGAAGAGATCGCTTACCGACAAGGTTGGATCAGCCAAGAAGCGGTGGAGAAAGTGGCTGCCCAACTTAGTAAAAATAGTTATGGTCAGTACCTCACTAAAATGCTCCATGAACTCACTACCAATCCACAGCCGATTGGTTTATCTGCCAAGATAAAGCAATAATCATGGAAACTAATCCGAAATTACAAGTCAAGCCCACCGCGATCCCGGAGGTGTTGATAGTGGAGCCTAAGGTCTTTGGGGACCAGCGTGGTTGGTTTACCGAATCTTTTAATCGCAACGATTTTGCAAACGCGACTGGACTTCAGGTCGAGTTTGTGCAAGATAACCATTCCTTTTCACGCCAGTGGACACTACGTGGACTGCATTATCAGCTCGAACACACCCAAGGTAAACTCGTACGCGTGATTGCCGGTTCAGTTTTTGATGTAGCCGTGGACTTGCGAAAAAACTCACCGACCTATGGTCAATGGGTAGGCGAGATGCTGAGTGCTGAAAACTACCGTCAGCTTTGGGTCCCACCAGGCTTTGCCCATGGTTTTTTGGTGTTATCCGATACCGCAGAGTTTTTATACAAAACCACCGATTATTACGATCCAAAGAGTGAAGTCTGTTTATCATGGTGCGATCCCACCATCGCGATCCAATGGCCAATTCCAGCGGGCGTGGAGGTATCGCTCAATGCTAAAGATGCGGCAGGTCTTTCCTGGGAGCAAGCCCCCAAGTTTTAATGACATCAGCCTAATCACTGGTATAGCCAAGAAGAGTGAGCCAAGCCCAAGACTAAACCATACGATAATCGAGCCATGGCTAGTTCATTGCAGACGCAAAGGTCACAGCACACATCCGTGGATCAGACTGATCAGGCAGGGTTGATCAGTCAAGGTGGGGATACCCCTAAAATCTTGATTGTTAAGCTCTCATCCTTAGGCGATGTGCTCCATACCCTTCCGCTCGTTTGGGATTTACGCAAGCGTCTTCCTCATGCACAAATCGATTGGATTGTGGAAGAGGCGTATGTGCCATTACTCAAACCCTTAGAAACCACCAACATATTCAGAGGCATTGATCGGATTATTCCGCTTGCGTTTCGCCGCTGGCGCAAAAGCTTTTGGAGTCAGAGTGCCTGGCATGAGTTCTGGGCCATGCGCCAAATGTTGCAAGCCACCAGCTACGATGTGATTCTTGAAACACAAGGCTTAATTAAATCTGCATTGGTGTGCGCACTTGCAAAAAAATCCGCTCATGCGGTAGTTGCGGGTCTTGGAAATGCCACCGAGTACTCAGGCTATGAGCCGTTGGCACGCCTTTTTTATACCCAAGCAGTGCAGGTGCCCAAACAGTGCCACGCGGTTGATCGCGCGCGTTGGGTGATGTGCTCGGCGATGGACTGGCCACTGATTAAACGCGAGAACGAACCACCGCAGTTTTATCCCCCTGAATTTGTAAAGCATCTTCCAATCCTACCCCTCGAGAGTCTTTCGAGCGCGGCTAATGACCCCATCACGAAGTATGTGCTGTGTTTTCATTCCACGGCGCGCGCCGCCAAGCGCTGGGCCAATGAGTCCTGGATTGATTTGGGAAAATCATTGGCTAAAGAGGGTTACCGATTGGTACTGCCTTGGGGGAGTACGAGCGAAAGGCGGGTGAGTGAATCCATCGCAAGTCACATTCCGGGGGCAATCGTTCCAAGAGCCATCTCGATTGAGGAGGCCTATTCGCTCATTGCCCATGCCGCGCTCATCGTGGGTGTGGACACCGGTTTAACCCATGTGGCCGCTATTTTGGGTAAACCCACGGTCGAGATTTATTGCGACTCCCCGAGGTGGAAAACTGAAGGCTATTGGTCAGAGCGTATTTCCAATCACGGCGATGTGGGGCATCCGCCTGAAGTAGCCGAGGTCCTCGCGGCTTGTCAGCGATTAATTGCGCAATCACCGATTTGACCTATCGGAGTAAAACTATAGCCTATTGACCCAGTTTTTGGGCTTGAGCAGCGCACATGCGCTCAATCACCCCATCAACATCGGTGGGTTTTTTCCACTGAAGGTGTTCAATCGCACGCTCGGGGTTGCCCACACTGTATTGGATTTCATTGGGTCGAAAAAACGCAGGATTGATTTCCACGTACTGTTGCCAATCCAAATCAAAATACTCAAAGGCTTTCGCGACAAAGTAGGTGAGTGACTCCATGCGGCCCGTAGCGATTACAAAATCATCAGGCTTATCTTGCTGCATCATGAGCCACATGGCTTCTACATACTCCGGGGCCCAGCCCCAATCGCGGCAGATGTCTAAATTACCCAGTTGGATTTTTTGAAGCAGCCCCGCTTTAATTTTGCTAGCCCCCACAATTATTTTTTGGGTGACAAAGCGCTCTGGACGCAAGGGCGATTCGTGGTTAAACAGAATGCCTGTGCAAGCATATAAGCCATAAGACTCGCGGTAGCTGTTAATGAGCCACTTGGCAGTTGATTTGGCAACTGCATAGGGACTACGGGGTGCAAAGGGTGTGGATTCATTGGCGGGGGTTGTGCCAGTATCGCCAAAACACTCGCTGGAGCCTGCATTGTAAAAACGCACAGACTTCCCTAATACCCGAATGACTTCTAGGATGTTGAGCGTGCCAATGGCGATACTCTCGATCGCTTCGACCGGCTGTTCAAACGAGAGTCCCACCGAGGTTTGTCCAGCAAGGTTGTAAATCTCATCGGGATCGCAGCTTTGAATGGCATTAAACACGCTACGAAAATCATTAATGGAGACAGAGAGAAGTTTGACCTGTTCGCGAATCCCCAGAATATTCAAATTATGAAAAGAGGAGGCCATCACATCGCGCGATGAACCGGTCACGGTATACCCTTTGCCTAAGAGGTATTGGGCTAGGTAGGCACCGTCTTGGCCGGTGATGCCGATAATGAGGGCTTTTTTGCTCATACGCTAATGATACGAACTTTTCGAAGGCGCAAGCAGTACTGGGTTTTCATGAGGATCCATGCAGAGTGCGTGGTCAGGGGCAGAGGCAGAGGACTGCAGCCTAGATACCTTATAGGAGACCTTTACCCCTTTACAATACGATTATTCTGAAAAATGATACGAATTGTGCCCAACCCTAATTTAAGCTCCAAAGTCATCCCTGTCATTCTATGTGGCGGCTCGGGTACGCGTTTGTGGCCCTTATCGCGCTCGGGATTCCCCAAGCAATTTCTTGTTCTCTCAAGTAATGAAGACCAGCATAGCCTTTTTCAGCAAGCCCTGAGCCGCGCTCAAAAAGCGATTGGGTCCCATGCCGATGAACAGCCTGCCTTAATAGTGACCAATGAAGAGCATCGGTTTTTAGTGCTCGATCAATTGCGTGAGTTAAAGGATGTAAAGGCAACATTGCTACTCGAGCCGGTAGCACGCAATACTGCCCCGGCGCTTACGCTAGCGGCATTGTGTGCACAGGCGCAAGGCGATGACCCCATTTTGCTCATCACCCCAGCCGATCAAACGATTACTAATCAACCCGCTTTTGAGTTGGCGATGCACTCCGCACTGCAGATTGCGCAATCCGGGGCAATCGCTATCCTGGGCGTGACCCCCACTGGTCCAGAGACTGGTTACGGGTATATCAAGGCCAAGCTCGATCCTCAAGCAGTAGTTGATATTGGTATGACCGTTGAGCGTTTTGTTGAAAAGCCCGATGTGGCAACCGCGACCCAGTATTTAAAGGAGGGTGGCTACTATTGGAATGGCGGGATGTTTGTGCTCAAAGCCGGTGTATGGCTTGCAGCCCTCCAGGCATTTCGCCCAGACATTTTGCAGGCAAGCACTCAAGCATGGGATGGTAAAACCAGTGACGCGCACGATGGTACCGTATTTATTCGTCCTGACAAGGCTCTGTTTGAAGCAATTCCCAGCGAGTCGATTGATTACGCAGTGATTGAACAATGCCCAGGTAGCAGATTTCCCATTCAAATGGTCCCATTGGATGCGGGCTGGAATGACCTGGGTGCTTGGGATGCAGTGTGGCAAGTCGGCGCTCCAGATAATGCCGGAAATGTGACACGGGGTGATACGGTTTTGGATCAAACCACCAATAGTCTGGTGTATTCGAGTACGCGCCTAGTGAGTGCAGTGGGCGTGAAAGATCTCGTGATTGTGGAAACTGCCGATGCGGTCTTGGTAGCCAATCGTGCCAATAGCCAAGAGGTCAAGGCGATTGTGAGTCGCTTAGAGAAAGCAGGGCGCGAAGAGAAAAACCTGCATCGCAAAGTCAATCGCCCCTGGGGTTGGTATGACAGCGTTGATGAGGGCGAGCGCTTTAAAGTCAAACGCATTCAAGTCAAACCCGGAGCGAGTTTATCGCTGCAAATGCATCATCACCGCGCTGAGCATTGGATTGTGGTTAAGGGTATTGCCGAGATTACCAATGGTGATCAGGTGCTGACCTTGCATGAAAATCAAAGCACTTTCATCCCCCAAGGACAAACCCACCGCTTAGCCAATCCCGGCACAGAGCCTTTGGAGATTATTGAGGTTCAATCCGGTTCTTACTTGGGTGAGGATGATATTGTGCGCTTTGAAGACACCTATGGGCGACAATAAGCTCAATGACGAATAATGGAGTTAAGAGAGAAGCCATGAGTACGAATCAAGCCAAAGTTGCTTTAATAACCGGGATTACTGGTCAAGACGGCTCTTACCTTGCAGAATTTTTATTAGAGAAGGGCTATGTGGTCCATGGCATTAAGCGCCGCGCCTCACTCTTTAACACCGAGCGCATTGACCACCTCTACGAAGATCCGCATGTCAATCACCCTCATCTGATTCTCCACTATGGGGATTTGACGGATACCAGTAATTTGGTACGGATTATTCAAGAGTGCCAACCCGATGAGATCTATAACTTGGGTGCGCAAAGCCATGTGGCAGTCTCGTTTGAATCCCCCGAGTATACGGCCGACGTGGATGCGATTGGGGCGCTACGCATGCTCGAAGCGATTCGTATTTTGGGCTTAGAGAAGAAAACCCGCTTTTACCAAGCATCGACTTCTGAGCTTTATGGCCTAGTACAAGAGATCCCACAAAAGGAAACGACCCCCTTTTATCCCAGAAGCCCCTATGCAGTCGCGAAACTCTATGCCTATTGGATTACGGTGAACTACCGCGAAGCCTATGGCATGTATGCATGTAATGGCATTCTCTTTAACCATGAGTCCAAGCGCCGCGGCGAGACCTTTGTGACCCGTAAAGTGACTCGGGGGCTTGCGAACATTGCCCAAGGCTTAGAGCAATGCCTCTATATGGGCAATATCGATGCACTTCGTGATTGGGGGCATGCTAAAGATTACGTGCGCATGCAATGGCTTATGCTCCAACAAGATAAGCCAGAGGATTTTGTGATTGCGACTGGTGTGCAATATACGGTTCGTGAGTTCATTCAAAAGAGTGCCAACGAGTTAGGAATCACGCTCACATTTGAAGGCAAAGCTGAAGCCGAGAAGGCAATCGTCACAAAGATTGAGGGAGATAAAGCGCCTGCGCTCAAAGTAGGCGATGTGATTGTACAAATCGACCCCCATTACTATCGTCCCACTGAAGTCGAGACCCTCCTAGGAGATCCAACTAAAGCCAAAGAAAAGCTCGGATGGGTCCCTGAGATTACTCTCGATCAAATGATTGAGGAAATGGTCGCCCATGATCTTGAAAAAGCCAAGCAGCATGCCTTACTCCAAAAGCATGGGTATGCGGTGACAGTGGGTAAGGAAAAGTAAGCGAGAAGCAATAGAGAAGTAAGAAAAAAGTAACAGAACAGCAAAACACGCTTAACTCTCTCGTAACGAATTAAGGACTCTTTTTTGGCAAACGATCTTCACCAAAAAATCTACGTCGCGGGCCACCGGGGGATGGTGGGATCAGCCATTGTGCGCGAGTTAGAGCGCCAAGGGTATACCAATCTGATTTATCGCACGCACCAAGAGTTGGATCTTACCAATCAAGCTGCGGTTCGTCATTTTTTTGAGACCGAAAAACCCGATCAGGTGTATTTAGCCGCAGCCAAGGTAGGCGGAATTTATGCAAATAATACTTACCCAGCGCAATTTATTTATGAGAACCTGATGGTACAAAACAACGTGATTCATCAGGCGTTTGTGAGTGGTGTGAAAAAACTCTTGTTTTTAGGGTCAAGCTGCATTTACCCCAAGTTAGCCTCGCAACCTATGGCTGAAGATGCACTTTTAACTGGGAAGCTCGAGCCCACTAATGAGCCCTATGCGATTGCCAAAATTGCGGGGATCAAAATGTGTGAGAGCTACAACCGTCAGTATGGCAAAAGCCATGGGGTGGACTACCGCTCTGTGATGCCCACTAATCTGTATGGTCCTGGGGATAATTACCACCCCGAAAATAGCCATGTGATTCCGGCCCTGATTAGACGTTTTCATGAGGCGAAGATCAATCAATCACCCGAGGTCATGATTTGGGGAACTGGTACTCCTAAGCGTGAATTTTTATACGTCGATGATATGGCCGCTGCCAGCATTTTTGTCATGCAACTCGATGAGGTGGTTTATAAGTCATACACTGAACCTATGCAAGGGCACATCAACGTTGGTTATGGCAGCGACATCACTATCAAGGAACTAGCCCATGCAGTAGCTGACGCAATAGTTTATAGGGGAAGAATTGTTTTTGATTCTAGTAAGCCTGATGGCTCACCAAGGAAGTTGATGAACTCCTCTCGCTTGAGTGTTTTGGGTTGGCAGGCTAAGGTAAATCTGCAGGATGGTCTTAGACTGGCATATAAGGATTTTTGTGAGCAGTTTAATTTGGGTACGGATGCGTAGTTGATTGCTGGCTAATAAAAAAGTTTCATGCATAAACGGAAACTTCTTTTTAGTGTTTAGTGTGAAAAACTTAGGTGCTCATAATCCTTTTTGAGGATGAAATCTTTAAATTTTTACTATCTTGCAAGGCGATTATTTTTGGAAATATTAAAAAAACTAAGTCGTCATGGGCTTAGAGTATTTTGCCTAGACACGGAAAATGGTCTACACGCCGAGCGATATAAAAGAGCACTTTTCTCAATTCTAGCGAATGTTTTGAGTAAGGGTTTAAGCCTTATTTTGATGGTCATTAGCATCAGCTTGACCATTCCATATTTGGGGGTTGAAAGATTTGGAATTTGGATGACCATCTCAAGTTTCGTAGCTTTGCTAGGCTTTTTAGATTTAGGAATTGGAAATGCTCTTACAAACCGAGTTGCTAGCGCAGCCGTTAAGTCTCGTGAGGAATTGGCAAAAGTGATTAGTGGCGGCTTGATTATTTTAATAGGCCTCGGTTTACTCATCGGAATTCTTTTGATAATGGTTTCTAGTTACACGCCTTGGGAGACCTTATTAAAAGTAAATAATCCACTTCTATTGCCAGAGATTAAAGACGCAGGTTTCTGCTTTGCGATTTTATTTGGCCTCAGTATTTTTTCAGGAGGATGTCAGCGTATTTTTTTGGGGCTTCAGCAAAGCTATATTAGTCATGCTTTTAGTGGCTTTGGTTTTCTAATAGGTATTTTGGCTTTATTCGTAGCTGCCAAATATGAGGCTGGTATTGATACCCTGCTTATTATTGTTTTTGGAAGTCAGGTATTTGCAAATTCACTACTATTTTTTGTTCTCGTGCTAAGGCAGCAATTCCAGCTACGTGGTTCAGTTGCATTTGCGCGAGTCGAATTTTCTCAACTCTTTCGTGCCGGCGCAATATATTTTTTATTACAAATTGGCGGGATTGTGGGGTGGGGAGCTGATTCATTAATTATTTCAAGTACCATTGGGGTAACTCAGGTAGCGGTTTACGCCGTAGTCCAGCGACTATTTCAAATTGCTTCTCAGCCATTTATGGTGATGAATGCACCTCTGTGGGGGGCCTATGCGGATGCAGAGGCTCATAGCGATAAATCATTTATTAGAAAGACCTTAAAGAGGAGCATGACCCTTACTTTTTTTGGCGCAGGCTCAATTTCTTTTTTGTTAATACTGTTCCATACGCCAATTATCGATCGATGGACACAAGGTGTCATTGTTGCATCCCTATCTTTAGTAATCTTCTGTGGAGTATGGTCACTATTAGATGCTTGCGGCAATGCATTTGCAATGTTTTTAAATGGAACCAATGTTATCCGTCAGCAACTATATGCTGTTACCTTGTTTATTCTCTTAGCTATTCCTTTGAAATTTGGATTAATTGAAAAGTTGGGTTTAATAGCGGTTCCTCTAGCCACTATAGCGGCTTATAGTATTGCTGTGTTTTCAGTCTATGGTTATTTTTGCTTTAGGGATATTCAAAAAAAACTGCAAGTGAATTAAGCTTAAGGATTAATTGATTATTCTGACAATACAGAAAATGCATTGCTAAATTGGGAATAGAATTAAATGAAAGAAATATTTGATAATTATGTTGAAACATCTTTTGATGGTTATCAACAGGCAACATTTAAATTCAAGCAATTTAAAATTAATTATGAAAAATTTTTACCTAAAGATAAAAAAAGTTTAGTTTTGGATATAGGTATAGGACGCGGTGAAATGCTGTCGTGTATGCGCGACTGGGGTTTCAATTATCAAGGGGTTGATATATCTCCTTCAACAGTAAAATTTTGCCAGAGCCACAAATTGAAATGTGAAGTTACCGACGATACTGTTCAATGGCTATTGAATAACCGGAAAAAATTTTCTTTAATTACATGCCTTGATGTTCTGGAGCACGTACCTCAAAACCAAACAATTAATTTTTTAAAGGCAATCAAATCAAGCTTGTCAAACGGTGGTGTTGCAATCATTCAAGTGCCGAATCTGCAAAGTCCATATGGTTATCTACACCACTTTAATGACTTTACTCATGTAAGTGGATTTGTGGAGCATAGTCTTAGGCAGGTTTTACTGGCTGCGGGTTTCAAACAAATTGAGTTATATGGATTTGAGGAGATATTTGCTACAAGCCTAAAGCAAAGGTTAAGATTAGCTCTGAGATTTTTTTATAGAAGAGCAGTGCGATTTCTTCGCGCATTAAATGCGAATCCAAACCCTAAAATTTTAGATCCAGTGATCTTTGCAGTGGCAAGAAAGTAGATAAAACTTTTAGCTCTAGTCTTACATAACTCATCTGGTAAAAAAAGAGATTATTTTTTTATCCCCTTTATGGAGTTACTAGTGATCCTTATTTTTCTTTAGATTTTTATAACTCTTTAAAGCTATATGGAGATATTCTTAAGTTAATGCGGCATTTTGTAAAAAATTTATATCGAACTATGGCCGCGGCCTTTTTTTGGGTTTTTGACTTTTCTGCGATATTAACTACCTTATTTAACTCAATAAAAAGCAATCGCATTTTGGTGGTCCGTTTAGATCATATTGGGGATTATCTCCTTTGGGCTCCTCAGATTACATCCTTAAGAGAGCTATATCCCCGTCCAAAGTTTTCAATGGTTTTGATTGCAAATGCCGCGTGGGCTTCTTTGGCAGAGGAGACTCATCAATTTGATGAGATCTTACCGATCAAAGTGAATCAATTTAAGCGTTCTTTAACCTATCGATTTTCGATAATAAGGAAAATAAGAAAGTTGGGTATTGAATTTCTAATAAGTCCGGTGTATTCCAGAGATTTTTATGCTGTAGATTTAATCGTTAGATCATCTGGGGCTAAGTTAAAAATTGGATTTAGGGGTGACACGACAAATATCACTCCTTTACTGAAGGGTTTTACTGATAATTGGTATACACGATTCATTGAGGGAGATTTTGCTAGATTATCGGAGATTGATAAGAATGCTGAATTTATACGAGGCTTGGGCGGTAAGCCAGCCTCTGGCCTTGCGACCTTACACCCTTCTCCGCGAATTTTAGATCACAGTTATTTCGTATTAGTGCCAGGTGGTAGTTGGAGGGGGCGTTGCTGGCCAACCGAAAAATTCATTGAACTCTCTAGGCGTATCCAGCAAAAATATAATATTCCTGGCCTCATTTGCGGCACAGCTCAAGAGAGCTTTCTTGCTGATGCTATTAATGCTGGACTAGAGATCCCTTTATCTAACTTGTGCGGGCAGACGAGCCTGGATCAATTGATCGATATCATAAATAATGCCAGCTTATTAATTACCAATGAAACTGGGACTGTTCATATAGGCGCTAATCTTGGAACACCAACTGTTTGCATGTTGGGTGGTGGCCACTTCGGGCGTTTTTTTCCATACCCACCAGATTTAATGCCTAGTGCGGTTGAGGCTATATACTTCCCAATGGAGTGTTACGGTTGTAATTGGAACTGCATTTATGAGGTGCCTAAAAATGAGGCTGTTCCATGCATTCAGATGATTTCAGTAGACTCGGTTTGGCAATCTGCATCTAGGCAATTAGATAAATTTATGCTTAAAAAATTAGATTCAATTGAGCCTCATTGAGATAAGCATTACAGGCTAAATGAAAATTTCCATCATTACCGCTTGCTATAATGCGCAATACACCATTGCCGAAACTATCTCCTCTGTCATTGGCCAAACTTATAGCGATATTGAATATCTCATCATCGATGGGAATTCGTCGGATCAAACTGTAAACATCATTAAATCTCACCCTCATTTTGGGAAAGTTTCATATTTTGTTACTGAGCCCGATAAAGGGGTTTACGACGCAATGAATAAAGGCATCTCGATTGCCAGTGGCGAGATTATTGGTCTTTTAAATGCAGATGATGTGTATGTAGATAATTCTGTTTTGGCCCAGGTGGCACAAATATTTTCAGATACCTCTATTGATGCTTGTTACGCTGATTTAGTCTATGTAAAAGAGTTTGATTCTTCTCGCATTGTGCGCTATTGGAAGTCAAACACTTATCGTCCCGGCTTATTTGAGAAAGGCTGGATGCCAGCTCATCCAACTTTCTTTGTTAGAAAGAGAATCTATGAGAAATACGGGTCATTTGACCCCCTATTTAATTTACAAGCAGATTTTGAACTAATGATGCGCTTTTTATGTGTTCATCAAATCAAGGTATGTTATGTACCTAGAATTTGGGTAAAGATGCGGATGGGCGGCATCTCAAATCGCAGCTTGATAAGAAGCATATTCTCAAATTTAGATGCATTTAGGGCGTGCAGAAAACATGGACTTCAAGTTTCGCTACCATCCCTTTTTATTCTTCAAAAAATGATATCTAGGCTACCCCAGTTTTTTTTTAAACGACCTTAATTTTTTCATGGCAAATCACAAAGTACCCACTTAATAAGTTAATTGCTGTTTTATGCAAAATCTCCCACTCATCAGTATTATTACCAGCTCATTCAATGATGCCATAAATTTGGAAAAAACCATTCAGAATATCGCCCTTCACACCTACCCCAACCTGGAATACATAGTCATAGACGGGGGATCAAGCGACGGTACAAAAGAGCTATTGATGGCATCAAAAGGGGTTGTTAATTACTGGATTTCTGAATTTGATCACGGTATTTATGATGCGTGGAATAAGGGCTTAGCCCAAGCCAAGGGCCAATACATTGCATTCTTGGGCGCTGGCGATTGCTATTTGCCTGGTGGCTTAGAAGATCTCGTGACTTTGGCATTACGCAATCCTCAGGCAGAATTTATTTTTGGAAAGGTTAGCGTTCAAAGCTCAGATCAAAAAAAGCGAATCATTGGTAAGCCTTGGTCATGGAGCCTGTTTCGTCATTATATGTGTACAACACACGTTGGGGCCTTGCATTCTCGAAAATTATTTGACCACTATGGGATCTTTGATCCTAGTTATCAAATTGCCGGTGATTACGAGTTGCTATTACGCGCCAATAGACAATTAAAAACATCATTTTCTACCAAGGTTGTAGCCGTCATGCTTGCTGGGGGAGTAAGTCAGCGCAACCACACGGTTTTGTATGAGGCCATGCGCGCCAAGTTGCATCATAAGGCGGTATCAAGGGTAACTGCTAAATGGGATTTCATGATTGCTTATCTAAAGCTGGCAATTCGACATAATTTTTTGAGCTAACCCAAGTAAGCTTCAATGTATGTGCTGTCTCAAATAAATAGACGAAAATTAGCATCGTTACTGTGGTACTAAGAAGTGCAGGACTATTTTTTGATTTTGAGTCTATCATCATATAAATTTGTTTAGACTTTAAAATTGAGCCCAATGTGATTGAGTAAAATCATGTTTGCATTGGATACCTTTTGCAGACATCACGCAAAGACAAGTTTTAAGTACCTGAGCTACATAATGCTTTTGTGAAGTAATGATTAAGGCTATGGGTCAAGCTACAGGCGATCTCATTGAGGTTTCAATACTGACGATTGCTATGTAAATGCAAGTTATGGAAAGATATCAACCGGATTTTCTGGGATCGATCTATTGGCGCTGATTTAGTGATTAGAACTTCTTTGATTCAAAGCGGATAAGTACTTCAATCCTTTTAAATCGATCAAATGACTCTTCATTTAAAAAAACTTATGAGATCTAACACTCGGCTAGCCTGAGTTTTGTCCCTGATAAAGTCTATTTATTACCAATGTGGCTTATTTATATCAATGCACAAAATTACAGGAGATTTTGATTAAGTCGCTACCCCAAGCAAACTATTGGCAAACGCTCATGGTGAAAAGATTTGGGGTGGGATTAAATAAAACCCTCACCGGGCGAGATTCGTTATGGATTTTGATTGCCTGAGGCAATACCTAATGTAAACTCATTAAATATTAGATTGATGGTATGTCTGTTTTATTAATCTCCTTTCTTTTTTCATTTATCCTTAACCTATGGCTTGTTAGGTACAGTTACCTTCACGCTCGATTTTCCGCAGACTCAGACTTAACCGGTATTCAAAAATTTCATACTATTGCAGTTCCCAGGGTAGGAGGTGCAGCGATCCTTTTAGCTATTTTTTTAGCCTTGTGGGTACGCTATTTTCAAAGTCCTGACGTTGGTCTATTTGGACTTTTGCTTATTCTTAGCTCTTTACCAGCTGTTATCGCCGGCTTGACTGAGGATATTACAAAAAAAGTCGGCATTCGTATTCGTCTGATGGCCACTATTCTTGCGGCTGGCCTTGCAGGATATATGTTGAATGCATGGTTAGGAAGTGTACAAATTCTTGGTATTGATAATTTGATGATTACCTATCCTATTCTTGCTATTGCCATCACTTGCTTTGCTGTCGGCGGTGTAGCAAATGCCTTTAATATCATTGATGGTTATAACGGCTTATCTGCCGTGGTTGCTATTATGATTCTCTTGGGTATTGCCTATGTGGCCTTTAAAGTCGGTGATCATCAAATTATGATTGCTTCATTTGCGATGATCGGAGCTCTATTTGGATTTTTATTTTGGAATTATCCTCGCGGGCTTATTTTTTTAGGAGATGGGGGTGCGTATCTCGTAGGTTTTTGGATTGCGGAGCTATCGGTACTACTAACTACTCGTCACCCTGAAGTCTCTAAATGGTTTCCACTACTTCTTTGTGCATACCCAATTTTTGAAACCCTCTTTACTATTTATCGTCGTTTGATTCTTAAGAGGGTGCATCCAGGCATGCCTGATGCTTCTCACTTACATCAACTAGTTTATAAACGTGTAGTGAGATGGTCGGTTGGTACTAACTTTAACTATTTAAAAGTGCAGCGTAATGCTCTAACTGCACCCTATCTTTGGATGTTGTGCCTATTAGCTGTTATCCCAGCATTGTTGTTTTGGCAAAATCACGTACTTCTTAAAATATTTACAGCGATCTTTGCTTTAATCTATTGCTGGATATATTGGGCTATAGTTCGCTATAAATTTCCAGAATTTCTTATTATTTCAAATGCGGATAAGGATTCTGAGTAGCATCATTTAGAGTCTGTATGTTTGTATAGACGCTCGCTTTTTTAAAGTATTCTGACTATAAAGATTATGTTTGATCATTAAATCAAGACTATAACTTGAAATACATAAGACAGTATTTTCTGAAAGCCTTGTAAGTTAGCAATCAGTACCGAAGTAATTAGTTTGAGAGTAAGGAGTAATTAAGCTGATCTTAATAAGATTGGTAAATGGCAGCAGAGACCTTGATTAAAAAATTTCGTATGAACACTATGGGAAATGATCTTGTCATTAAATTCACAAGAATCAGTCCATCAAAACCTTTCCGAGATTTAAGTGCCCAAGACCACAACCAGTTTTAGTGGAATGGCGGATTCAATTTTTGTTGAAATAGTCTTATACAGAGTTACCCTGAATCAGGAGAGGTAAAGTTAAAACAAGCCGCCTAAAGTCCCCGATCGAGTGAATGTTAAACGCCATTAGCAGTCCTGCCCCGAGACTGCTATGTGAGAAATTGCAGTATTTTTCTTCAGTATTGGTATTTACCCCCCCCGCAGGGTATAATTCAATTATAAATTTTGAGAGTATTTCTTCAGATTTGATGCTTGTCATTGCTTTTTTGGCTTTATACACTGAGTTTTAGTCGCGTTTAAAGGAATTGGATCGTAGTTATGAGTTGGGAAGTGTCAATTTCTTTAAACAAAAATAAGAATAATCTTGGGCAACCCCCAAAACCGCTCGTGGCGATCCTCATGGGCACGAAAAATGGTGAGCAGTTTTTAGCGGAGCAGCTTGATTCTTTAGAAACGCAGACTCATCAGAATTGGGTGTTGTATGCCAGCGATGATGGCTCTAGAGACAGCACTCTATCCATCTTAGATAAGTATCAGACCAAATGGCCTGATGGAAAAATGATCATTCGTGCTGGCCCACAACAAGGGTTTTGCGTGAATTTTTTAAGTTTGGCTTGTGATCCCGCAATTAGGGCAGACTACTATGCTTTTTGTGATCAAGATGATGTGTGGCTTTCTGATAAGCTAACGGTTGCCATCCAAAATATCTTAGAAAATCAAGAAAACGCTTTACCGTATGTTTATTGTGGACGTACCATCTACGTAGATGAGGAACTTCGTAAAGTAGGATATTCGCCATTATTTACATTCCCACGAACATTTCGTAATGCGCTCGTTCAAAGCATTGCTGGTGGAAATACTATGGTATTTAATCATGACGTTAAGACTCTTTTAGAGAGGGTGGGACCAGTAAATCACATCTCCCATGACTGGTGGCTTTATCAATTAGTCACCGGAGTGGGCGGTGATGTTTTTTATGACCCAAAACCACAGCTACTTTATCGACAACATAAAGATGCATTAATTGGCGGTAATACCTCAATCGTTGCAAGATGTCAGCGGATTCAAATGGTACTTCAAGGCCAATTTAGGATTTGGAACGATATAAATATTGCTATTTTATGTTCGATTAAACCATTATTAAGTCATGGTAGCCAAGAAACTCTTGATCTTTTTAAAAAAATGCGTAGCGCAGACTTAAAAGACCGCTTTCGTTTGCTTGAGGTGACAGGTTTGTATCGACAAACTTGGCGTGGGACAATCAGTCTTTTGTTCGCCGCTTTACTTAAGAAGATCTAATGCAAAATTTTTCTTGTTCTCCTCGCGAAATGATTGCAAGTATCTGGCGGAATCGATCTTTGGTTATAGCGTTAACTAAGCGCGAGGTGATAGGCCGATATCGTGGATCCATGCTTGGAATTTTATGGTCTTTTTTTAATCCGGTCTTTATGCTGGTCGTCTACACTTTTGTCTTTAGTGTTGTATTCAAAGCTCGCTGGTCAGGTGGCGGTGATTCAAAAACAGAATTTGCTCTAATTTTGTTTTCAGGTTTAATTGTGTTCTCTTTGTTTGCAGAGTGTATTAATCGAGCGCCGAGTTTAATATTGGCTAACGTTAATTATGTTAAAAAGGTAGTATTTCCATTAGAGATTTTACCCCTAGTTGCACTACTTGCATCCCTATTTCATTTTATGGTTAGTTTGATAGTTTGGCTCATTTTCTATCTTATTTTTTTTGGAAAACCCCAACACTCAATTATTTTTCTGCCATTGGTCATATTACCGTTGATATTTTTAACAGTGGGTTTGTCGTGGGTTCTTGCATCATTAGGTGTTTATTTGCGTGATATTAGTCAAATTGTAGGAGTTTTAACAACTGCATTGATGTTTCTTTCGCCCATCTTTTACCCAATCTCGGCATTGCCTCTAGAATTTCAAACCTCAATGCATCTAAATCCGCTGACGTTAGTGATTGAATCGACGCGAGAAGTTTTAGTAAGGGGACATATACCAAGCCTAAAGTTATGGACTATTCAGCTAGCAGTATCGATTATGCTTGCTTGGCTAGGTTTTGCATGGTTTCAGAGGACAAGAAAAGGATTTGCAGATGTCCTCTGATATTGCTATCAAAGTTGAAAATCTGAGTAAATGTTATCAGATTTATGATCAACCCAGTGACAGACTAAAACAATTTATATTACCACCGCTTCAGCGTCTCTTTTTTATTTCTCAAAAACGCTATTACCATGAATTCTGGGCTTTAAAGGATATAAACTTTGAAGTAAGAAAGGGTGAAACTGTTGGAATTATCGGACGTAATGGAAGCGGAAAATCAACATTATTGCAATTAATTTGTGGGACATTAAGTTCGACATCTGGGTCTATAAAAACAGTTGGCCGGATAGCTGCACTACTGGAGCTTGGTTCGGGCTTTAACCCTGATTTTACTGGAAGAGAAAACATTTATCTCAATGCTAGAATTTTAGGGTTGGGTAAAGATGAAGTTGATTCAATATTTCAGTTAATTATAGATTTTGCAGACATTGGTGACTTTCTAGATCAGCCTATAAAAACATATTCGAGTGGAATGATTATTCGACTTGCCTTTTCTGTTGCTATCCACAGTAATCCCAAAGTACTAATTGTTGATGAGGCACTTTCTGTTGGTGATGAGCTTTTTCAAAGAAGATGCTTTTCTCGAATTGAAGCAATAAAAAAAAATGGCACAACAATATTATTTGTATCGCATTCCGCAAGTCAGATCATTGAACTCTGTGAAAGAGCAATTCTTCTTGATTGCGGGGAGCAACTTTTATTTGGGTTGCCAAAAGAGGTTGTTGGTAAGTATCAAAAGTTACTTTATGCGCCATTAGAAAAGGCCTCATCGGTTCGAGAGCAGATATTAAGACGTTCTGATTTAAATGAATGTTTTGATGAGTTACCAAGTCTAGATTCCGTCAAAAGCCACTCTGTATATCACGCCAGATCTAACGCTCAAGATCGTGAAGAAGAGTTTTTTGATGAGAGTATTGAGCTTCATAATGCTAAAACTATGTTGCAGTATGAGTCATTAGGTGCATGGATAGACTCCCCAATGATTTTGACTCAATCTGGTAAAAGGGTTAATTGCTTGGTGCGGGGCAAGAAATATAAGTTTTTATACAGAGTGAAGTTTAATGAGGGAGCAACAAACGTACGATTTTCAATGCTTATAAAAACAATTTCAGGAATGGAGTTGGGCGGGGCAATGTCCGAATCAACTTTTAATAAGGGCTTATCTTTTATTGAGCCTGGAACTTGTATCAATGTTGAATTTACATTTTCATGCAACCTCAATCCAAATGTCTATTTTTGCAATGCTGGGGTGCTTGGTATGAGGGGTCAGGAGGAAACTTATCTTCATCGAGTATTGGATCTTGCTACATTTAAGGTGTTATTTGTTGAATCAAATATATCAACAGCTCCCGTTGATTTCTTATGTGTTCCAAAAATAGAAATTTGTAATTAATTCGGATTTAATTATGACTGTTCATGGTACTTTTAATGTTCCAATTGATGCCGAATTTAACAATATTTCTAAGAATGAGGGCGTCAATAGAAATAAGCTAATAGTAGTTTTAGGAATGCATCGAAGTGGCACAAGTCTGATAACGCGTGGTTTGACTTTATTGGGCGTTGATCTTGGAGACAATTTATATTCTGCCGCAGTAGATAATCCAAAGGGTTTTTGGGAGGACATGGAATGTTTATCAATTAACGAAGCACTTCTGGATAATTTCGGATCTGCTTACGATAAACTCGGTATTCGGGAAGAAAAGAGCTTTGACAATCCTATAGTTAATAATTTAAAAAATAAAGCAAAAGAAGTTCTTAAAAAAAGACTAAAAACTAGTATGGGTTTATGGGGCTTTAAAGACCCCAGAACTTGTAGATTGTTGTGGTTTTGGGAAAAAGTATTTAAAGAAATTGATTGTGATGTCTTTTACTTAATAGTGATAAGAAATCCTTCGAGCGTAGTAAAATCATTGGCTACTCGAAATGAAACTCCTAAAGAAAAATCTTACCTTTTATGGTTTCAACATGTGTTGGCTTCGATAGTAAGCACCGAAGGGTATTGCCGCGTTATTGTTGATTATGATCTTTACTTGAAAGATCCACTTTCTCATTTATCCAGAATTGCTAGCTCCTTGCATCTCAAGGCTCCAAATCTAAAAACTCCAGAGACTCAAGACTATTTGAGTAATTTTCTTGAAAAAGAGCTTAATCATTATCCGGATCACAAGGTTGATGCAGATGCTCCGAGGGAAGTGGTTAAATTATTTAATTACCTTTTAGATTTTGCGTCAGATACTCAAGCGGCATCTAACCAAATTATTTCCGATAGTGGATTAATGACATATCTAAATGTAGAATTTTTAAATTCTGCATTTAGATATATTAATTTATTAGAGGATATTAATATTAACGAAGTGATGCGCGTCAATCAAGAGTGGTTGTTAGCCAAAAATCAAATTACCGAACGCGATAATCAAATTCAATCCCTTAATAACGAATTGATGCGCGTCAATCAAGAGTGGTTGTTAGCCAAAAATCAAATTACCGAACGCGATAATCAAATTCAATCCCTTAATAACGAAGTGATGCGCGTCAATCAAGAGTGGTTGTTAGCCAAAAATCAAATTACCGAACGCGATAATCAAATTCAATCCCTTAATAACGAAGTGATGCGCGTCAATCAAGAGTGGTTAGGTAAGTCAATTGAAATTGATTCAATTAAATTATCGTTTATTTGGAGGTTAACCAACTTTGTAAGAGTAATATTTTCTCGATTTGGTAATGGGCTATTAATTAAAAACACTACTCAATCTAGTTTATTGCCACATTTGGATTACTCTAATGATCTTAGCAAATTGCCGATTGACTTTGATCCTGATATTTATTTGGCATTTAACCCCGATGTTGCTTTAAGTCAGATTGATCCTATAGAGCACTTTATAAATTATGGAGAACGTGAAGGCAGAAAATATAAAGGTTTTGAAATCTTTGGATCTACATCTTTTTCGGAGCAGAAAGAAACAATACTGATCGTCACCCATGAAGCTTCACGAACTGGAGCTCCTGTTTTATCGCTTAATCTTGTTAGGGAGTTTTCTAAGAAATTTAATGTCTTATCTCTTATTTTGGATAATGGGGTGCTAAAAGATGAATTTTTGTTTGATGAAGCCGGTATTGTAGCTGTTGAAAATATCAAGTACGACAGAAAACTTGCGAGCTTAGTTATCACCAAACTCACCAAACGCTTCAATTTCAAATTTGCAATTGTCAACAGCATTGAGTCTCGAGTTGTTCTCGATGGGTTAAGTCAAAATAGTGTCCCAACTATTACCCTGATTCATGAGTTTGCTTCTTACACACGTCCTGAAGATGCTTTCCCAGCAGCCTTATTTTGGTCTAGCGAGGTAGTTTTTTCTGCAAGTATTGTTCGTGAGAATGCCTTTTTAACTTATCCCCATTTAAGTGCTCGCTCCACCCACATCATTCCCCAGGGTAGATGTTTATTACCAATCGATGATTTAAGTCAGATTGATATTGAGCAAGAGTGCATTCGCATTCGCTCTCTTATGCGACCTAAAGATTTGGATCCACACACTAAAATTATTTTGGGCGCTGGTTTTGTGCAGATGCGTAAAGGTATTGATTTATTTGTGGAGTGCGCCACTAGGGTGGTTGGCTCCCCTGGTGGGGAAAAGTGCCGTTTTGTCTGGATTGGCAAGGGGTATGATCCAGAAAATGATATTGCCTATTCTGTTTATATCAAAGATCAAATTGAACGCGCAGGATTGCAGAAATACATATTCTTTATCGATGAGACCCCAGCGATTGAAGCTGCTTATGAAGAGGCAGATCTATTCTTACTCTCCTCCAGATTAGATCCTCTACCCAACGTCGCTATTGAAGTTATGTCCTATGGCGTGCCAGTCTTGTGCTTTAACAAAACCACCGGTATAGCTGACTTTTTAATTGAAAGTGGGCTCGAAGAGGTTTGTGTTGCTCAATATATAGACACAGCTGAGATGGCACAAAAGATTATCTCATTACTTAATTCAGAGTCGCTTTATCAGGCAACTGCACAGCAATGTCAGCAAGCGGCCTCTCAGTATTTTGATATGAAGACGTATGTTGCCAAGCTAGAGCAATTAGGTGAGAATGCAAAAGCCCAAATGGAGCAAGATAAGTTAGATGGTCAGACTATCATAGAGTCAGGGTTGTTAAAGGAGGGGTTTTTAAATTTTCCATCAGAATGGGCTGTTACGGGTACTAAAAACGTGCTTCTTTCTTATATAAATGGGCATAAAAGCAATCTCAAAAATGTAAAACCCCACCCCGGTTTTCACCCAGGCATCTACCGTGAACAACATGGATTAGCTAGTCCCAATGTTGATCCCTTTGCTGACTATCTGCGGGCAGGTCGACCGAAGGGCCCTTGGAGTTACCCGGTCATTACCAGTCAAACTAATAGGAGGCTTCCTGCACTACCTCAAAATAAACGTGTCGCCTTGCATATTCATGCCTATTATCCAGAGTTATTTGCGTCAATTATTGATGCTTTATTAAGCAACCAAATACGCCCAGATTTATTTGTTAGCGTGCCCGATCAGCAGGGTAAAGAAAAGGTAATGTATGAGCTCAGGCGATATCAGGGAGTAAAGCACGATATTCGGGTTGTGCCAAATCGGGGTCGTGACATTGGCCCATTCTTAACGGAGTTCGGAAAAGATTTTTTAGAGGGTTATGACTTTGTGGGCCATATCCACACCAAGAAAAGTGTTGATATTAAAGATGCCCAAACAGGAGATGTCTGGTATCGATTTGCCTTGGCCAATTTGCTGGGTATAAAACAGCACCCCATGGCAGATGTCATTTTGACTGAATTTAATATCAATAGTACTTTAGGAATCGTTTTCCCCGATGATCCCAATATTGTTGGGTGGGATAAAAATAAAGAGCATGCAAAGCCCATAGCCAAAAGAATGGGTATAGAGACGCTACCAGAGAACTTCCTCTTCCCCGTAGGTGCCATGTTTTGGGCTAGAACAAAGGCGTTAATGCCATTTTTTAATCTAAACCTAGATTGGGAGGATTATCCAGCCGAGCCATTGCCTTATGACGGCTCAACTTTGCATGCTATAGAAAGATTACTAGGATTTCCTGCTAAAGGCTATCAAGTGGCAACATCCTATGTGCAAGGGGTAATGAGATGAAGATTGTGATATTCGGAGGTGGAGGTTTTATAGGATCCGCTATAGCAGATAGGTTGCTTCTAGATGGACATGAGCTGAGAATATTCGAGCGGCCGAGGGTAGAGCCTTACAGGACATTTAGTCCTGATGAGTCAGTGGAATGGATTGCTGGTGATTTTATGAGTAGTTTTGATGTGGGAAATGCAATTGATGGAATGGACGTAGTGCTGCATTTGGTTTCTACCACTCTTCCAAAAAGCTCAAATGAAGATCCTATTTTTGATGTCCAGACCAATTTAATTGGTACTCTACAGATGTTAAATGCAATGGTGGATAAAAGAGTTCAAAAAATAGTCTTTATATCTTCTGGCGGTACCGTCTACGGAAATCCGTCATACCTTCCTATTAATGAATCCCACTCCACTAATCCGGTGGTTTCTTACGGAATTTCAAAGCTTGCTATTGAAAAGTATTTATTACTTTATCAGCATTTATATGGAATTAATTCGACTGTATTGAGGGTTTCCAATCCATTTGGAGAGCGTCAGCGGATTGAGACGGCACAGGGGGCGGTAGGGGTATTTTTATATAAAGCAATTATTGGACAGCCAATAGATATTTGGGGTGATGGCTCTGTGGTGCGGGACTATATTTATGTTACGGATGTAGCTGAAGCTTTTGCAAAGGCTATTTATTACCATGGAACAGAGAGTATTTTTAATATTGGTTCTGGAATTGGCACTTCATTAAATCAATTAATTGGGCTTATTGAAGATTCGTTAGATTTGATAATAACCAAAAATTATCTTCCTAGCAGAGCCTATGATGTCAAAGCAAATATATTGGATAATTCTTTAGCGTTTAAAGAATTAGGGTGGTCCCCAGCATTCGATCTAAATGTAGCATTAAAAAATACTGCGCAATGGATACGTAGTCAATTAGCCTGTTAATTACATGCAACATTTACTCTCTAGTGCCATTCGATATATTCGGGTCCATGGCATGTCGAAATTTATCAAGAAAGTGCGTGAAACGCTTGTATTTCAAGTTAAAGAGAATATAGGAATTGTCGGTGAGATTGATGTAGATTTAGAAACCATTCTAATTATCTCCCATGAAGCTTCACGAACTGGAGCTCCTGTTTTATCACTTAATCTTGTTAGGGAGTTTTCTAAGAAATTTAATGTAGTGGTCGTGCTGCTAGGACCAGGAGTATTGACAAATAGTTTTAAAAGGGTCAGCGCTGTATATGTGCAACTCATAAACCAGAAGATAGTACCCAGAATTTTTATTCAAAAAAAAATCACCAAACTCACCAAACGCTTCAATTTCAAATTTGCAATTGTCAACAGCATTGAGTCTCGAGTTGTTCTCGATGGGTTAAGTCAAAATAGTGTCCCAACTATTACCCTGATTCATGAGTTTGCTTCTTACACACGTCCTGAAGATGCTTTCCCAGCAGCCTTATTTTGGTCTAGCGAGGTAGTTTTTTCTGCAAGTATTGTTCGTGAGAATGCCTTTTTAACTTATCCCCATTTAAGTGCTCGCTCCACCCACATCATTCCCCAGGGTAGATGTTTATTACCAATCGATGATTTAAGTCAGATTGATATTGAGCAAGAGTGCATTCGCATTCGCTCTCTTATGCGACCTAAAGATTTGGATCCACACACTAAAATTATTTTGGGCGCTGGTTTTGTGCAGATGCGTAAAGGTATTGATTTATTTGTGGAGTGCGCCACTAGGGTGGTTGGCTCCCCTGGTGGGGAAAAGTGCCGTTTTGTCTGGATTGGCAAGGGGTATGATCCAGAAAATGATATTGCCTATTCTGTTTATATCAAAGATCAAATTGAACGCGCAGGATTGCAGAAATACATATTCTTTATCGATGAGACCCCAGCGATTGAAGCTGCTTATGAAGAGGCAGATCTATTCTTACTCTCCTCCAGATTAGATCCTCTACCCAACGTCGCTATTGAAGTTATGTCCTATGGCGTGCCAGTCTTGTGCTTTAACAAAACCACCGGTATAGCTGACTTTTTAATTGAAAGTGGGCTCGAAGAGGTTTGTGTTGCTCAATATATAGACACAGCTGAGATGGCACAAAAGATTATCTCATTACTTAATTCAGAGTCGCTTTATCAGGCAACTGCACAGCAATGTCAGCAAGCGGCCTCTCAGTATTTTGATATGAAGACGTATGTTGCCAAGCTAGAGCAATTAGGTGAGAATGCAAAAGCCCAAATGGAGCAAGATAAGTTAGATGGTCAGACTATCATAGAGTCAGGGTTGTTAAAGGAGGGGTTTGGGATTCAAAGACTGGGTAATGATAAGAGATTTAACGTAAGTGCATTCCTCCTATCATGGAAAAATGGAATGGGTAGAAGAAAACCCCACCCCGGTTTTCACCCAGGCATCTACCGTGAACAACATGGATTAGCTAGTCCCAATGTTGATCCCTTTGCTGACTATCTGCGGGCAGGTCGACCGAAGGGCCCTTGGAGTTACCCGGTCATTACCAGTCAAACTAATAGGAGGCTTCCTGCACTACCTCAAAATAAACGTGTCGCCTTGCATATTCATGCCTATTATCCAGAGTTATTTGCGTCAATTATTGATGCTTTATTAAGCAACCAAATACGCCCAGATTTATTTGTTAGCGTGCCCGATCAGCAGGGTAAAGAAAAGGTAATGTATGAGCTCAGGCGATATCAGGGAGTAAAGCACGATATTCGGGTTGTGCCAAATCGGGGTCGTGACATTGGCCCATTCTTAACGGAGTTCGGAAAAGATTTTTTAGAGGGTTATGACTTTGTGGGCCATATCCACACCAAGAAAAGTGTTGATATTAAAGATGCCCAAACAGGAGATGTCTGGTATCGATTTGCCTTGGCCAATTTGCTGGGTATAAAACAGCACCCCATGGCAGATGTCATTTTGACTGAATTTAATATCAATAGTACTTTAGGAATCGTTTTCCCCGATGATCCCAATATTGTTGGGTGGGATAAAAATAAAGAGCATGCAAAGCCCATAGCCAAAAGAATGGGTATAGAGACGCTACCAGAGAACTTCCTCTTCCCCGTAGGTGCCATGTTTTGGGCTAGAACAAAGGCGTTAATGCCATTTTTTAATCTAAACCTAGATTGGGAGGATTATCCAGCCGAGCCATTGCCTTATGACGGCTCAACTTTGCATGCTATAGAAAGATTACTAGGATTTCCTGCTAAAGGCTATCAAGTGGCAACATCCTATGTGCAAGGGGTAATGAGATGAAAAAAAATAATATTTTAAAAAATATTTTTTGGATTTTACTATGCTTAATATCGATATATAGATTATATCTTACAGGTGACCGAGATATTATTCAGTTAAATTCTCCGCATGATGAATATTGGTATATAAATAATGCCAAAAATAATATTTTTGGAGGTGAATATACTCATATGAGTTATATTCATTTACCCATATATTCAATATGGTTAAAATTTTCATCATTAATAGGAATTCCAACAAGATTTCTGATTGATTTATTTTGGGTATTGGCTACCGCATACTTAGTTTATTCAATTATCAAGATTATAAATAATTATATAATTGGGTTATTATTATTTATATATCTAATTTTTCATCCTTATATATTTGAAATATTCGATAGAGCACTTTCAGAAACACTTCTCACTGTAATATCTGCATTTGTTATCGCATCTGCAATAGAAATATGGAACAATAGAAATAATACAAGAAATTTAAGATGGAAATTTGCAGTAGTAATTTATGTGGCAGGATGCGCCTTTGGATACCATACAAGAAGCGAGGGTATAGTATTTGTTGTTCCAATAATGACATTATTTATTTATTCAATATTTTATAGGAAACAGTGGTGGATAAAATCACAAAAGTTTAAAATAGCACTTCCATTATTAATTTATCCATTTATATCAATAATTACACTAAGTATTTTGATATCAACCATACATTACGCTAAGACAGGCATTTATGCAAGATATGATTTAGAACATCCCGGATATCTAAATGCATTGACTGCAATTAATAAAATAAATGCAGGACAAACAGAAAAGTATGTAACGGCATCAAAAAATGTGCTATCAGTAGCATATGAAGAAAGTGAAACCTTAAATGAGATAAGGCAATATTTAGATAATGAATCGGGAAAGATGTGGAGAAAAATTAGTGAAGATTCAACAGGAATAAAGGGTGAAATAGCAAATGGATGGTTTTATTGGGCCCTTAGAGATGCTGCATATCAAGCAGGTTGGTATAAAGATCCAAAATATGCAAACAATAAATTTAAAAGGGTGTCAGAGGAGATAGTAAATTCATACAAATCTGGAAAAATAAAAGCAAAATCATATGCAATTTCTCCTTTTTTAGATCCAGATTACAGTAAGTGGATAAAAAACTTACCTATTTCAATAATTAATGTGACAGATTTAATTCTGTATCCTAGTTCAAATTTTATTCAAAAAGTAGAGGATAGTGCAACGATAGATCAAAAATATATTTATACCGAAATTACTGGCAAGAGGCGCGAAGCATCAAAATTTCAATTTAAAGGTTGGATAAAACTACCAGAAAGAACATTGGTTCAGCTAAAGGCTAGTAATGTAAATATAAAAGATATGGAATTTTTAACTAAAAAAAGACCCGACGTCCAGGGTGCCTATTCTATAAACTTAGAAATACCTAATGGTGATATTCAAACTGCAAAAATAAAATATCAAACACCAGATGGAAAAAGTGATGAAGTAATGTTTAAAGATTTAAAAATGGGTGGAGTAACTGATATTAAAGGACAAATAGATACTCAAATTGGAATTGATTCTTTAAATATTTATAAATCTAAAAAGAGATTAGAAAAATTAAATAAAGTACTCAATAGTATATACCCATATATAGGATATATTGCATTACCAATAATAATACTTGGAATTATAATACCATTATTAAATAATAAAATTAATTGCTGTTATATTTTATTTATATTGTGTACGATAGCGGTATCTTCGAGAGTATTATTAATAAGTGTAATTGACTCAAGTTCTTATAATGGAATACAGGCAAGATATATCCTTCCTGCAATCCCGGCATATGCCCTAATGTTATTTATTGGATTGCAAATTATATTAAAAGAATTAGTAAAATCTAAATAGATCATGATTAAAAAAATTCTAACTCATAAAGAAAAATTAATAATAATTTTAGTGGGATTATACATAGGATCACTTTGGTGGGTTAATAAAACATTAGTTTATGATGACATAAATTTACCAAATAATTTTGAGGCATTAAATGACAGTATTGGATGGGTAAATTCATTTATAAAAATATTTGCTTTAGACTTACCAAACGAATACAGAACATATGGGATTTCAAGATCAATTCAGTTTTTACTGTGGAGTTTTGGTTTAAGTAATATATATGTTTACACTTTAATAATAATAGCTACCCACATAGTTACCAGCTTTTACCTTTATAATTTAAATATAAGATTAGGTATTAATAACATATCTGCATTATTTGTTTCGTTAATTTGGGTATGTAGTCCCTTCATATGGACAAGTTGTTTTCATCACTATTCCTATTTAATTTTACCTGTACAGATATTAATAATAGGAATAAGTTTAGCAATAAATGATAAATTTAATTTATCAGTAAAATCAAGTGTAATTTTTGGATTCTTACTTGCCTTGACAGGTGAAATGCAAGTTATAGCTGCACCTTTGGCCATGTTATTGGTATCTAGAGTAATTAAATCAAATCGTCTCAATAATTTTTTTAAAATCACTGTATTATCTCAATATGTTGTGATAACAATTCATTTTTTAATATGGAAGTTTTATGTATCATCAGAAGCAACTACTGCAAGATTTTCAATAAAAGAACAATCTTTATATTCATCTTACACAGGTTTGTTAACTACATTAAATTCTATAGTTAAAACATTTTTGTTTCAGTTTGAATTAGTTAACTTTATATTTTTCGCACTTTATATTCTACCTATTTTTTTATTATTTTATCTCTATATAAATATCAAATTAAAAGAAATTAACTATTCTAATAATTTAATAAAATTTTCTTTGGGATATTTTTTATTATCAATTTCATTCCTTTTAATATATGTATTAACGGTAGTAATATCAAACTCAATCCCTGATTTTATGCCTAGAAGGTATGGATATATCCCATTTACTCTTATATTAATTTCTTTTTATTTACTTATAGACAGTTTTACAAAAAAACTTAGAACTAAAATTATAGTTTCTCTTTTTTATTTGTTCGTAGTTTTATTTATTACTTCATTTTGGCAATTAGTTAATGTAAATAGCATTAAAAAAAATGACTTAATATTACAAAATATAATTCCCAATGCTGCTGAAAGTAAAAATAACAGTATCATTTTTATCGCATCTGATCAGAGGTATCCAACTATTCTTGATTATTATAGTAGTGGCCCAGCGATGGGCTCAATGCTTTTCTCTGAAAATACACAAGCAAGATTTTCAACATATTGGCCTTATCAATTAGAAATGAAGCTCAAAGGCTACCTTAATGCCTGTGGATTAACTGAAATTCTTCAATTTGATAGTATTGTTAATTGTCCAAAGTGGCAAAGTTTATTAACAAGAATTAATAATGAAGATACTATTGTTATTGCAAATTTAGGGTTTAATAAAGAGGATATATATGGTAAAAATTTAAGAGTTTTTAAAAATATAAAAGAATTTGAACCTTATTTTTTTTCTAAATTTATTAATAAGAATGTCATAAATTATGAAATTTCTTCTGATGCTAAATCTCTTGCAATAGATTTAGGTAATAATTTGTCAATATCGACTTCGTTAAATTCTGGCGTGTTGTACGATAAGGAATTCTTTTCTCCATTTAATGGGGTAAATTTTATTAAGAATTATGGACTCATATCGGGTATTAATTCCACCTATTCTAACCCAAATATAAATCCATCTCTTTATTTTTATAGAACGAATCGAAATGGCGACTTTATTTATCAAATTTTATTTGATTCGTATAGCAAATATAGAATAAGTTTCATTTTTTGGGAGCAGTGGCAAAAAGCAAATAGTCAACGTATTTTTGATCTTGATGTTTCTTGGGATGGTTTAAATTGGGTTAATGTCGGTGAAATAGATCCTTATCGAATAAATCAAAATATGCCTTTTTCTGTTGATATTACTAAAAATGCTATAAATAAAATATATTTTCGTTTAGTTAAAAAAGAATTTTCTGCAGACATTTCAATGATACAGGGAGTAATAGTTGAAAAATTTTAAATTCATAATCCTTGGCGGCGGTCCAAGCGGGCTTAGTTTTGCAAATGCCTTAATAAATAACGGTATTTCACCATCGGATTTTTTATTATTAGAAAAAAATTCTAATGTTGGCGGCTTGTGTAGATCTGAAATGATAGATGGTTCTCCACTTGATATAGGTGGCGGTCATTTCTTAGATGTAAGACGTCAAAATGTTTTGGATTTCTTATTTAGATTTATGCCCGCAGAAGAGTGGTTACTTCATGAGAGGATTTCTAAAATTCGTATTCGTGGCGTAGAAATTGACCACCCTCTGGAGGCTAATTTATGGCAATTTCCCACTGAGACTCAAATTGATTATCTTGAATCTATTGCCCAGGCTGGATGCGTAAGCGGTGATCAAGAACCTCGCTCGTTTGCAAAGTGGATAACATGGAAGTTTGGTGAGCGTATCTCCAAAGATTATATGCTTCCATACAATCGAAAAATTTGGTCGATGGACCCGGATTTTCTTGGTACTTATTGGCTGTACAAGCTTCCAAACGTTTCCTTTCGTGAAACTCTATTGAGTTGTTTGGAGGCTAAACCTACCGGATCTTTGCCTGCTCACGGAAAATTTTTATATCCCAAAGAGTTTGGTTATGGTGAAGTATGGCGTCGTATGGGCAAATTTCTTGGAGATTCTTTGATAACGAATTACAGCATTAAATCAATTGATATTAATAATCATGTAATTAATGATGAATTTCATTATGAAAATCTAATTACTTCTATCCCATGGATTTATTGGAAAAAATATTGTATTCTACCAACTGAGATTGTGGATGCTATTAATCTCTTGAAAAATGCTTCAATTGATATAGATTATATTCCTGAAACACTTGATAATGATTCTCATTGGATATATGAACCTAATGAATCAATCACCTATCATCGAATATTATTAAGAGCTAATTTTATTTCTGGTTCACGTGGATATTGGACTGAAACAAATGCAAAGCGTTCATCAATTTTGGGGAAAAGTGATATTCGTTTTCACAATGAGTTTGCATATCCAATAAATACCATTGAAAAGCCTGAAGCGGTTCGGAAAATTCTGGCTTGGGCTAAAAATCACTCTGTAGTTGGACTTGGTAGATGGGGGACTTGGGAGCACATGAATTCAGATGTTGCTGTAGATCAAGCTCTTCGTTTGGCTCATGACCTATGTCATGGAGCTTTACCTTGAAAACTACACTTTGTTTAATTGTCTGGAATGAGCTTGAGGGCTGCAAGAACGATGTGCCCAACCTACCGCTACATAATTTTTTTGAGGTGATTGCAGTTGATGGTGGTAGTACTGATGGTACAGCAGAGTATTTAGAGTCACAAGGGATAAAAGTTTATAAGCAGCCAAAACCTGGGTTAAATGCTGCTTACGTACATGCAAATCAAATGGCGTCTGGTGATTCGATCGTTGTTTTCTTCGCAAAGGGTACGTTACCAACTGAGGATCTGCTTAAATTTGGGCCATTATTTGATGCTGGTTATGACCTTGTAATTGCAAGCAGGATGTTACCAGGATCTGTAAATGAAGAAGATGCATACTTGCTTCGGCCTCGAAAATGGGCTGTGATTATGCTTGCCTACATGGTTGAATTAATTTGGCGTCGTGAAGGTAACATAATACGTGATGTATTACATGGGTTTAAGGGTTGGAGGCGCGAGTCTTTCGATAGAATGAAAATATTGGATAAGGGTTTGTCGATTGATCTAGAGATGGTGGTTCGAAGCTACAAATTAAAATTTAAACGTATTGAATTTCCTACCAAGGAGCTTCCAAGGGGGTACGGTGAAACCCATTTTAAAATTTGGCCAACAGGAAAGAAGTTATTAGCTTACTTATGGTTTGAGCTTAGGCGTCAGGATTGATGTCATTCAAGATGTTAAAAAGATGGTGCCTTCAGTTTCTGTCGTCAACCCCTTTCAAATTGTTAGTTGCATTAAGTGTAATTGGGATATTATTTTATTCGAACAAGCTTGATTTTTCATCTGTAACAAACTTAGAAACTCGCTGGCCTTGGTTATTATTAGGGTTTTGCTTAACTATTCCCCCGTTTTTCATTGTTTCATATAGATTTTTAATTATATTATCGAGTCAAAATATTTTTGTTCCTTATCATGTTGCGTTGCGCTGGACTATGATCGGGTCTTTTTTTGACCTCATGATGCCAAGCTCAAACGGAGGCGATATTATCAAAGGTGTTTACGTAGCTAAATCTGTAGAGCCTGGCTCTAAATTTTCTGGAATTTTAGCCGTTGGATTCGATAGAGTTATTGGTATTTTGGGATTATTTATTTTAGCTTGTTTAGCATCAATTCTAGGTTGGTCTTATTTGGGTGATATTGGGTTTCAAAAGGAAATAGTTGGACTTTCATTTCTTTTAGGAATTGGTCCGTTGATACTTTTTAGGTTACTGGGTTCAAATATTATTTACCATAACAAAAAGATTAATTACTATTTGCCAAAGAGTAGGATTGGTTTTCGTATCTTGCAATTAATTGGTTCATTTAATACACTAAGAAAAACTCCAAAATTTTTTTTTACATCTATTGCTTTGTCAATATTAAATCATTTATTTTGGTGTTTTTCATTGCTGGTAATTAGCTATTCTTTGGGGCAAGAAATTAATCCAATCAAAGGGCTAATTGTTTTTCCAATAGCTATTTTCTGCGGTATTTTTGGATTTGCCGGGGGTTTTGGTATTGGTACATTTGCATTTGAATTCATACTTTCAAAAACTTTATCAATAGATGATGGAGCATTAATTGGTCTAATATTTCAATTCTTTGGAATGTTTTCTAGACTTCTTGGCCTTCCTTTTTACTTGATAAATAAAAGTAGAATAAAACAAACAAAAATACCATTAAAATAAGTTATCTTTATAGATTTATTCTATGCCTTCTATCATCCCTGTCATTCTATGTGGCGGCTCGGGTACGCGTTTGTGGCCCTTATCGCGCTCGGGATTCCCCAAGCAATTTCTTGTTCTCTCAAGTAATGAAGACCAGCATAGCCTTTTTCAGCAAGCCCTGAGCCGCGCTCAAAAAGCGATTGGGTCCCATGCCGATGAACAGCCTGCCTTAATAGTGACCAATGAAGAGCATCGGTTTTTAGTGCTCGATCAATTGCGTGAGTTAAAGGATGTAAAGGCAACATTGCTACTCGAGCCGGTAGCACGCAATACTGCCCCGGCGCTTACGCTAGCGGCATTGTGTGCACAGGCGCAAGGCGATGACCCCATTTTGCTCATCACCCCAGCCGATCAAACGATTACTAATCAACCCGCTTTTGAGTTGGCGATGCACTCCGCACTGCAGATTGCGCAATCCGGGGCAATCGCTATCCTGGGCGTGACCCCCACTGGTCCAGAGACTGGTTACGGGTATATCAAGGCCAAGCTCGATCCTCAAGCAGTAGTTGATATTGGTATGACCGTTGAGCGTTTTGTTGAAAAGCCCGATGTGGCAACCGCGACCCAGTATTTAAAGGAGGGTGGCTACTATTGGAATGGCGGGATGTTTGTGCTCAAAGCCGGTGTATGGCTTGCAGCCCTCCAGGCATTTCGCCCAGACATTTTGCAGGCAAGCACTCAAGCATGGGATGGTAAAACCAGTGACGCGCACGATGGTACCGTATTTATTCGTCCTGACAAGGCTCTGTTTGAAGCAATTCCCAGCGAGTCGATTGATTACGCAGTGATTGAACAATGCCCAGGTAGCAGATTTCCCATTCAAATGGTCCCATTGGATGCGGGCTGGAATGACCTGGGTGCTTGGGATGCAGTGTGGCAAGTCGGCGCTCCAGATAATGCCGGAAATGTGACACGGGGTGATACGGTTTTGGATCAAACCACCAATAGTCTGGTGTATTCGAGTACGCGCCTAGTGAGTGCAGTGGGCGTGAAAGATCTCGTGATTGTGGAAACTGCCGATGCGGTCTTGGTAGCCAATCGTGCCAATAGCCAAGAGGTCAAGGCGATTGTGAGTCGCTTAGAGAAAGCAGGGCGCGAAGAGAAAAACCTGCATCGCAAAGTCAATCGCCCCTGGGGTTGGTATGACAGCGTTGATGAGGGCGAGCGCTTTAAAGTCAAACGCATTCAAGTCAAACCCGGAGCGAGTTTATCGCTGCAAATGCATCATCACCGCGCTGAGCATTGGATTGTGGTTAAGGGTATTGCCGAGATTACCAATGGTGATCAGGTGCTGACCTTGCATGAAAATCAAAGCACTTTCATCCCCCAAGGACAAACCCACCGCTTAGCCAATCCCGGCACAGAGCCTTTGGAGATTATTGAGGTTCAATCCGGTTCTTACTTGGGTGAGGATGATATTGTGCGCTTTGAAGACACCTATGGGCGACAATAAGCTCAATGACGAATAATGGAGTTAAGAGAGAAGCCATGAGTACGAATCAAGCCAAAGTTGCTTTAATAACCGGGATTACTGGTCAAGACGGCTCTTACCTTGCAGAATTTTTATTAGAGAAGGGCTATGTGGTCCATGGCATTAAGCGCCGCGCCTCACTCTTTAACACCGAGCGCATTGACCACCTCTACGAAGATCCGCATGTCAATCACCCTCATCTGATTCTCCACTATGGGGATTTGACGGATACCAGTAATTTGGTACGGATTATTCAAGAGTGCCAACCCGATGAGATCTATAACTTGGGTGCGCAAAGCCATGTGGCAGTCTCGTTTGAATCCCCCGAGTATACGGCCGACGTGGATGCGATTGGGGCGCTACGCATGCTCGAAGCGATTCGTATTTTGGGCTTAGAGAAGAAAACCCGCTTTTACCAAGCATCGACTTCTGAGCTTTATGGCCTAGTACAAGAGATCCCACAAAAGGAAACGACCCCCTTTTATCCCAGAAGCCCCTATGCAGTCGCGAAACTCTATGCCTATTGGATTACGGTGAACTACCGCGAAGCCTATGGCATGTATGCATGTAATGGCATTCTCTTTAACCATGAGTCCAAGCGCCGCGGCGAGACCTTTGTGACCCGTAAAGTGACTCGGGGGCTTGCGAACATTGCCCAAGGCTTAGAGCAATGCCTCTATATGGGCAATATCGATGCACTTCGTGATTGGGGGCATGCTAAAGATTACGTGCGCATGCAATGGCTTATGCTCCAACAAGATAAGCCAGAGGATTTTGTGATTGCGACTGGTGTGCAATATACGGTTCGTGAGTTCATTCAAAAGAGTGCCAACGAGTTAGGAATCACGCTCACATTTGAAGGCAAAGCTGAAGCCGAGAAGGCAATCGTCACAAAGATTGAGGGAGATAAAGCGCCTGCGCTCAAAGTAGGCGATGTGATTGTACAAATCGACCCCCATTACTATCGTCCCACTGAAGTCGAGACCCTCCTAGGAGATCCAACTAAAGCCAAAGAAAAGCTCGGATGGGTCCCTGAGATTACTCTCGATCAAATGATTGAGGAAATGGTCGCCCATGATCTTGAAAAAGCCAAGCAGCATGCCTTACTCCAAAAGCATGGGTATGCGGTGACAGTGGGTAAGGAAAAGTAAGCGAGAAGCAATAGAGAAGTAAGAAAAAAGTAACAGAACAGCAAAACACGCTTAACTCTCTCGTAACGAATTAAGGACTCTTTTTTGGCAAACGATCTTCACCAAAAAATCTACGTCGCGGGCCACCGGGGGATGGTGGGATCAGCCATTGTGCGCGAGTTAGAGCGCCAAGGGTATACCAATCTGATTTATCGCACGCACCAAGAGTTGGATCTTACCAATCAAGCTGCGGTTCGTCATTTTTTTGAGACCGAAAAACCCGATCAGGTGTATTTAGCCGCAGCCAAGGTAGGCGGAATTTATGCAAATAATACTTACCCAGCGCAATTTATTTATGAGAACCTGATGGTACAAAACAACGTGATTCATCAGGCGTTTGTGAGTGGTGTGAAAAAACTCTTGTTTTTAGGGTCAAGCTGCATTTACCCCAAGTTAGCCTCGCAACCTATGGCTGAAGATGCACTTTTAACTGGGAAGCTCGAGCCCACTAATGAGCCCTATGCGATTGCCAAAATTGCGGGGATCAAAATGTGTGAGAGCTACAACCGTCAGTATGGCAAAAGCCATGGGGTGGACTACCGCTCTGTGATGCCCACTAATCTGTATGGTCCTGGGGATAATTACCACCCCGAAAATAGCCATGTGATTCCGGCCCTGATTAGACGTTTTCATGAGGCGAAGATCAATCAATCACCCGAGGTCATGATTTGGGGAACTGGTACTCCTAAGCGTGAATTTTTATACGTCGATGATATGGCCGCTGCCAGCATTTTTGTCATGCAACTCGATGAGGTGGTTTATAAGTCATACACTGAACCTATGCAAGGGCACATCAACGTTGGTTATGGCAGCGACATCACTATCAAGGAACTAGCCCATGCAGTAGCTGACGCAATAGTTTATAGGGGAAGAATTGTTTTTGATTCTAGTAAGCCTGATGGCTCACCAAGAAAATTAATGAACTCGGATAAGATTCGCCATCTTGGCTGGGAAGCAAAGATAGATCTTTCTACGGGGCTTAGGCTGGCTTATGAGGATTTTATATTTAAATTAAATTAGTTAACCTGCTGGAGAGTTGTTAGTTACTGTGCAATTCAACAGCTGTGTTAAATGCTTAATATTAGATTCAACTGAATCCGAATACTTGATGGTGAGTTCTGGGGGTGCTCCGGCTAACGGTTTCTCATATGGCGAATCAATTCCAGTGAAATTTTTTATTTCACCTTTTCTGGTTTTTGCATAAAGCCCTTTGGGGTCGCGTTGTTCAGCTACTTGAAGTGGTGTGTCCATAAATACCTCGATAAATTCACCTTCTTTGAAAAGGCTTCGCGCCATGGCACGATCAGCCCTAAAGGGTGAGATTAGGGTAACCAGGACAATCAAACCAGCATCAACCATGAGCTTAGCTACTTCCGCAGTGCGACGAATATTTTCGACTCGATCGGTCTCGGTAAATCCTAAATCTCGATTTAATCCATGGCGCAGATTATCCCCATCTAAGATATAGGTATGTTTACCTATGGCATGGAGTTTTTGCTCAAAGGCATTGGCAATGGTGCTTTTCCCTGAACCGGAAAGCCCAGTAAACCAAAATACTTTCGGTTTTTGATTCAATGCAAGTGCTCGAATTTCTTGAGTGATTGTAAAAGCTTGTGGAGTAATATTTTTAGCGCGACGCAAAGCAAAATCAATCATGCCAGCTGCTACCGTATTATTGGTGTGCCGATCAATCAAAATAAAACTACCGGTTGTTTTATTTTCCAAATAGGGATCGAAAACCAGTGGCGTATCGGTTGATAGGTTACATACTGCTACCGCGTTCAGGTCTAATTTTTCTGCGGCTAACTTTTCGAGGGTGTTGACATTTAGTTGGTATTTAATTTTTGTAACGGTTGCATTAACCGTTTTAGTCCCACATTTGAGGCGAAAGCTTCTCCCAGGGTGTAACGGCTCTTGAGCCATCCAAACTAATTTAGCCTCAAACTGATCGGATACCTCTAGGGGTGACTTTGGATCACACAGGATGTCCCCTCTAGAAATATCGATTTCATCTTCGAGCGTTACGGTAATGGCCTGACCAGCCACTACCTTGGGTAAGGACTTGTTATACAAAAGAATTTCTTTGATTTTGGTTTCTTGGCCGGATGGCGTGACTCGCACAGCATCCCCCTTTTTTAGAGACCCTGATGCTAAGCTTCCCGCATAACCGCGAAAATATTGGTTCGGGCGATTAACCCATTGAACCGGAAAGCGCATGGGCTTTTGGTTTGCCGAGTCCATATCGATTGGCACCGACTCCAAGTAACCCATAAGCGTTGGGCCGCTGTACCAATCCATAGCAATACTGCGTGCAGTGATATTGTCACCCTCTAAGGCGCTCATCGGAATCGCTGTGAATTTTGTAATGCCTAGTAGCGCTGTAAACGCTCGATAGTCCTCCACAATTTTGTCAAAAACCTCGCGGCGATATCCCATTAAATCCATCTTATTCACAGCTAATACGATTTCTTGGATGCCTACGAGATTAACCAGAGTGGTATGACGTTTCGTTTGCGTGAGTATTCCTTTGCGTGCATCCACTAAAACGATGGCGAGATCGGCAGTCGAAGCACCGGTAACCATATTCCGAGTGTATTGCTCATGACCGGGCGTATCCGCCACAATAAATTTGCGTTGATCGGTTGAAAAAAAGCGATAAGCAACATCAATCGTAATCCCCTGTTCCCGCTCGGCGGCTAAGCCATCAACTAGCAAGGCAAAGTCTAGTCGATCACCGTGCGTGCCAAATTTTTTACTTTCGGTTTGCAGCGTCTGTAAATGATCTTCAAAAATCATTTTTGATTCATAAAGAAGGCGTCCGATGAGGGTACTTTTACCATCATCGACGCTGCCACAGGTAATGAACCGTAGCAAACTTTTATGCTCGTGCTTTTTGAGGTAGGCCTCAATATCGTTAGCGATGAGATCAGAGACATGAGCCATTAAAAATACCCCTCTTGTTTTTTCTTTTCCATGCTTGCCGCCGAGTCATGATCAATTACCCGCCCTTGGCGCTCACTAGTTTTCGTGAGGAGCATTTCTTGAATGATGTCTTCTAAAGTGGTAGCGGTTGATTCAACGGCACCTGTAAATGGATAGCAGCCCAAGGTTCTAAAGCGCACATTCCGAATCATGGGGACTTCGCCTGGCGCCAGAGGCATCCGATCATCATCAACCATGATGAGGGTGCCATCGCGATTAACAACCGGACGAGGAGCGCTCAAGTAGAGCGGCACAATGGGAATCTGTTCTAAATGAATGTATTGCCAAATATCCAGTTCGGTCCAATTGGAAATGGGAAAGACGCGAATGCTCTCTCCCGGGTGTTTTCTCGTGTTGTATAAATTCCAAAGTTCGGGTCGTTGGTTTTTGGGATCCCAGCGATGATCTTTAGTGCGAAATGAGAAGATGCGTTCTTTGGCGCGTGATTTTTCTTCATCGCGCCTCCCTCCGCCAAAGGCAATATCAAAGCCGTATTGGTCTAGAGCTTGTTTTAAACCCTGGGTTCTTAGCACATCAGTATGAATTTGACTGCCATGGGTAAAGGGATTAATGCCCTGGGCAATCCCTTCTTGGTTGACGTACGAAATTAATTTGAGATCATGCTCTTTTTGGAGCCACTGACTAAACGCATACATTTGTTGAAATTCCCAGGTGGAATCGATGTGCAGCAGTGGAAAAGGCACCTTAGCGGGATAAAAGGCTTTGACTGCGAGCCGCACCATCACGGTGGAGTCTTTGCCAATGGAGTAGAGCATCACTGGATTTTCTGCTTCGGCGACTACCTCTCGCATGATGTAAATCGCTTCCGCCTCCAGTCGTTGTAGGTGTGTCAATCGACTGGAATTGCTTGAAGAGCGACTCGTATGACTTGATGACTTAGGCGGCTGCTCAGCGGGTTCCCTCATTCCCCCCTTTCTTTGTCGATGAGTTTCCGACTTTTTCTTCTCAATTGGTTTGATTTCCTGTTTAGGTTCTGCCAACTTGAAATGAGGATGGCGTGACAGCCATGCATTTAGTAGCGGCGTATATTGAACGCCCGCAAAATCTAGGGTGATGGTCAGACCTTTGGGAAAGTGCTCCTCAAGCGAGCGAAAAATTGCGCAGTACGCTTCATCGGTAAGCGGTAGCCCACTTGGCATGATGAAAACTTCCCCCTTAGGGCCTCTCGCCCAAAAAATGGCTATCTGAGGATCGGGATACAGAGTGCCGGCGCAAAGCGGGCGATCAGGAGGTAGAAAACCCCATTCGGCAAGCCGACGAATCGCTGTGCGCTCTTTAAGGTTCTCATTGGTTTTTTTGAAAAACCAAGTAACTAGATCAGTAATCGTAAATACAGGACCAAATGGTTTGCCAAGCAATCGCTCAGCTAAAAAGCTAGCACGTAAATCGGTTAACTCTTGGGTGGCGTTGCGGCTGCCACCTTTGGGCCTGCCAGGTTTTCTAGATTCAATGGCCTCCCACCCTCCTTTTTCATAGGCTTTTACAAGGGCAGAAATGGTGGGCAGTGAAAAGCCCGTTTTTGCTGTTACCTCAGCTAGAGTTTTACCTTCTAGGCGCAAAGAAATGGCCGTTTTTTTTGCGTTCTCCAATCGGGGCAGAGGTTTTTTTCATTCGGTGATGGTACTAATAATTGATTTATATGTCAATAAATTATTTAAAATTTAAATAATATTTGACTTAAATTTCAATAATTATTAAAAAAGCTCTTATTATGAAAATCGCTAATCAATTACGCAGCAAGCATTCATAGAGGAAGTGGAGGCAACCGGGCAGTAAAAAAATGGGTTCCTTGGTCTTCGTTCCCTTCGTCTTCCTCGAGGATTACATTTGCTCAAAGTTTTCAATTCAGTTGAATAAATTACTGAGCAATATTCCCATGGCTTAATACTTCTTTTAATACTTGTTTGGGCTTCATTTGGTGCAGCGTTTCAGAGCAAATAATTGTTTTTGGGTAATTGAATGGCCGTCTTTGCGGATTTAATTCAGGCGCAATAATCCCAAAAGCTAAGCGCGCGCATTGCTGCAGGGTTTTATGCCGCAGCATCCGCCGGGGCATCTGTTGCCAAATGGGATGATTTGTTTTGAGTTCCACGTAGTACTCGCGCACGGTAATCGGATGGGTGAGATCTGAGCGATAGATGGAGCACTCGATCCAAATGGGAACGTCCTGGTCGGTCTCAGGGGATTGATTAAAGGTGATTCCTTGGAATGTTGGTTCCCGATGAATCAGAGTAATCCAGCCATCAATTGGGATAAAGAGCTCATATTTACCATCAGGATTTAGTTCCCAATCAATGTGACCCATGAGAGGATTGAGTTTTAAATGCTTGGCGATTTTCAAGATCGCTTTGAAGACATCCTCAGGAAGCGCAGCTTCTTGTACCCAATCGCAAAGTTCCTCTTTCGTGATTTCAAGCGCTTTTGCGACATCGGTAATGAAGTTATCTCCTTTTAATGGGGTCTTTGATGAACTTACTTTGCCGGTCCAGTTTTCTGATGTTAGCTTTTTGGGTGAGGATGTCTGCTCAGATCGATCCTCATCCAAAAGATCTTCAGACATATCAAGGATCGATATCTTGCTCATTGGATTCCCTCTTCTAATACAAAATCTTCTATGATGCGCTCATGTGTAAAGAGCTCCTTGGGTAAATTTTTCACCACAAAGCGCCGACTATTGATGACTGGGCTCTGATAAGCCTTGATGAGTTCAGGATGCTCTAGACCCAAGCGTTTGGTATCAATCCGATACGATGGTTTGGGAGCCTTCCAATTGATTACAGGTTTGCCAAGGTAAGTCAGCACTTCGGCGTCCGCCATGGTTTCCATGAGGGCTTGCTTAATCGTATTAATTTGCTCCTCCTCAGCATGGGCTTGAGATTCCAAGGCTTTGAGCTTTCGAATGAGATCCAACGTTTCCGAGTTAGCTTCCAGCGTTTTACCAATACTCGCTCGCTGAAAGAGTACTTGGCAATCGGTCATCGATTGCGGTTTGGGTGGGATGTCTTTCTGAACATGCTCGGTCCAAAAGAAAGCGGCTTTCTCAAATAGTAAGGACTCGAGCTCTAAGTCTCTGGTAATCGTATAGATCCGCAGATCCGACCCTCCTAAGAGAACGGCAACATCGATCTCAGTCAGATTAGTAATCCCTAAGTACCACAAGCATTGACAGAGGTAGGGTAGGGGAATTGCATCGGTTCCTGGTTCACCCCAATCGCTCTGACTGTAGTGATTGGCAGTCTTGCATTCCAAGAGCTTCTTGGCATTAAGACGTCCATCAGAATGAAAGAGAGGTAATTCTTTCTTCTCCAACACAAAGCGATCAATGTGTCCGACGCAAAAGGAATATGTGGGATGAACAAGACCTTCTGGATGCTCAACAAGATGCTCACCCGTGAGCAGAGCATATTCATCGGCAATAAACGCTTCGGCAAACGAACCAAAGCGCAGGGCAAAACTATCCTTGTGATCCATGCGCTTACCTGTCTTTTCCAACCAGACATCCATGGCTGAGCGGTACTTTGAGACCCCAAGAATCGCCCCAATATCGCTTCCACCTAGGAAAGTAGCGCGATTGTGTGTAAAATCTTGATTATTAAGCATTTTTTATCTCCATATAAATAATTATTATCTTTAAATAGATAATGATTACCTATAATAAGGTAATAATCATTTGATTACAAGTGGTCAAATTCGGGCGGGTCGTGCCTTACTTAAATGGACTGGTGCCGATCTGGCTGAAAAATCTGGTGTTGCTTTCTCAACCATCATGCGAATGGAAACTGCCGATGGAGTTCCCAATGGCACGATGAAAACCATTGAGGCAATCAAAAAAGCTTTTGAAGAAGCTGGGATTGAATTCATTGGTACTCCCACCGATGGCCCTGGTGTTCGTCTAAAACCACCAAAGTAGGAGAGAGCCGATGCCACCTAAATCTCGCCGCTCCGGCGGTCCAAAATCTCCAAGTGGTATAGCAAAAGCTTCGCAAAATTCCATTAAACATGGCCTCACTGCCAAAGTACCCACTTCACCAGCCGAATTGGTCATGATGGAATCGTTTGCCCAAGAGCTCATTGATTACTACAAACCTCAATCTCCTCTTGAAAAACTTCAAATTGAGCGCATTGCGCTTTGCCGAGCGAAGTTAGCAAGACTCTATCAAGTTGAGAATGCCCGCCTTGACATCGAAGCCAATAAATTAGCCAGTACGCCTAATCAGTTTTTTAAGAAATGCCGCATGTAAAAGGGGTGGTCAAGGGCATGACCTTGGAATACATTCGTTTTGGTTCGCTCACGTTGCCACTGGGTCTTACTGAGCTAGAACTTTTTCAGATTGCCACTGAGGTACGTAGCTTACAAGGTAAGGCTGTGGATGAGGCGAATTTATGGGCACTGGTACCGCATCTGACGCAATTGATCGATCGCCATCTGAAAGAGCTCCAGCCCAGTGAGGCAAATAAGGGTTCACGTTTGGCGCAACTTGAAACCCTATTGCAAAACCTAAAAACGATTTATGAAAATGGTGAGAATTATCTAGAGCAGGTTAAATCCCTCATTGCTATGTTTGAGCCGCTCGATGATTCAAAGATGTGGATTCAGATTCCGACTCAAAAACGGAGCTTGAGGAGTGGATTGAGGCGCAACAGGCAGCCCGTGAGGCTGAGCGCGCAAAAACGGCACCCCAAAACGAAAGCAATTACCCAGGTTGACAATGAACAAGAGGTCTCAGCTAAAAAGTTTAGGCAGATTATGAGCCAGTGCCAATTGTGGGTGCAGCTCTATGTTGATAGCCAAGACGCAAAGCGAGCCTATGCCCAGTATCAGCAAACACACGGGATTTGTTACTCAAAGCCTTGGCCTTGCCCAGTTCGGAGGCTGAGCTTTTGTTGCGCTATCAATCGGCGCTTGAGCGCCGTCTCTCTCAGGCTATTGGCGAATTATTGGAATTGCAGCGTAGGCGCTAAAGAATAGGTGTTCATGGGTCAATGGCCCATTTACCCTGTTTTTTGCAAAACGAACTAATTCTCAATACGTCAGACCGGGGGGGCAGGGCTGCCCTTCTACAGCCTAACGCTTTATCAATTGCGCAGTCCTTAGCGTATATCAGGCTCTTACCACTCCCGTTGAATCAATCGCTTGCACCGATGGGGTGCATCAGAGACCTTAGACCTTCTGATTCATTCTATAATTTGGAACTTATTGATAAGCATCGTTTTGTGCAGTAAGACAGCAATCGTCCAATTGAAAAACCCGATAAAAGCATTAAAAGGCATCTAAAAAGCGTCTAGAAAGAATACTGTGTCATTTGTCGGCTTGTAATACCCATCGATTACTAACGGTTCTTGTGCTTAGCATCATTTAAACCATACTTAACAAAACAAAAAATTAAATTATTAAAACTAAATAAACGTTCAACGGGTCTACGAATTCTTGATTCAAGAGTGCTTCCAAGGCTAGTCCTCTCGATCTGTTGTGATTCATGTAGCGATTGATTTAGTAATCCACTCATTTATTTAATTCCAGTGCGCACCCCATATTCATTTAGCGATCGATACCACGTGATACTTCGTGGCATTTTGTTACTACTTTGTGGATTAGTGCCGCATACCGCGATAGCGAGTAGCGTATGCTCAGCCACAAGTCCGAGCGTAAATGAGATTTCGGTAGCTAGTGAGTGTTCCCAGGTGTATTGGTATGACGGAGATCTGGTTGTGCAAAGTGGTGTGACCATTTCGCCACCGTCTAATCCTGCGGTGCAACTCATGGGTACTGTCAATACCCTTAATAATTTTGGAACTCTATCAGGTAGCGGCTTTTATACCGGAATCACCAATACTTTCAATATTAATAGTGGCATTGTCAATCAAAGCCTGGGATCGATTAGCACCATTTCCAATATCGGAACGATCGGACCATTTACGTCGAACGCAATTTTTAATCAAGGTTATATTGGTTTAATTGATAACGTGGGCCAAATTATTGGCAATAGTAATGGCATTACAAATACGAATAGTGGCCTTATTGATTACATTGCCAATAATTACCTCATTCAAGGAAACTACAATTCAGGGATTGTCAATTACGGCACGATCAATACCTTCTCCAATAATCTAAACGCCTCATTACTGGGATATTGGGATTTTGATCCAGCAATGTATGACCCTCAGTTTCCTCGCGACTATGGGGCGAGCTTTCGTAATCTTGGGGGTACCGTAGGCTCACTCGAAAATCGGGCCAATATTGGGTTTAACAGTATGACTTGGCCAACGAGTACGAGTTTTTTGGGGATCTACAACACAGGTACGATTAATCAATTGAGTAACCTTAGTGTCTTTGGTTATGCCCCTGCCAGTATTGTGGGTACGGCGTCCGCCATCTATAACGATGGCGGCACTATTGAGCTACTTACCAACTCGGCCGATTCCGCCATGAGTTCGAATGTGGCAATTTTCAATACCAATAATGGTGCTTCGCAAGGACGGATTGGTACGCTCGATAACCAGGGAGTGATTGAGGGAGATGCGTCATACGGCTCAATGGGGATTCGTAATGACGGGCGTATTGACTCCTTAGTGAACATCAACCCCGGAATCATCCGTGGTAGCAGTGCGATTTTTAATAACACCGGCGCGTCGCTTGGGGCGATTGATAACTCCGGCAGTATCGAAGGTTTTTATGAATACGGCATTCAAAACCTCGGTACGATCACCACGATTGATAATTCCTTGCGAATTACTGGACCTACCGCGGGCATTCAGAATGATGGTGATATTGGTGCGATCACCAATACGGGGAAAATCGGAGTTGACTCGCCTTATATGGCTTCATCAAACTACGGCATTATCAATTCGGGTGGCACGATTAATGCGATTACCAATTCAACTTTAGGCAGCAGCATTGCTGGCACCAGCAGTGGTGTTTTGAATGACGTCCTTATGGGCTGGGGATTCACGACCGGGGTTGGGTATATAGGCAATATTAATAATCAGGGAGTAATCGCCGGCAATACCAATTACGGCATTGATAACCTTGGCCGAATTGATTCGATTCACAATCAAGCTGGCGCGAGTATTCAGTCAAATAGCGATCCATCGGGCCGCTCCGGCATTTTTAATCATCGCTCATTTTTTCCTTTGGCCAGTCTGGATTTACGCCCCTCCGGATCGATTGGAACCATCCTGAATGAAAACACCATCACTGGCTATGTCGCCGGTATCGAAAATGAAGGTGATATTGCCTTGATTGACAACCAATCAACCGGTCGAATTGAAGGTTCATCAGGAATTCGCAATACCGACGCAACGGTTGATAGCGATGTTCAAGCTGCAACCATTACGCTCTTAAAAAATGCAGGTGAGATTTTAGGTACGAATCTTAATGGGGTGCCGGGTGATGCGGGTATCTATAACAAGGGTACGATCACCGCGCTTGAAAATCTCTCTGGCGGTATTATCGCCTCCCCACTTTATGGCATCTATAACGATACAGAAGGTACCTTCAATCGTATTGATAATTCAGGTTCGATTGCATCAAACATCTCAGGTGGTGAAGCCGCCCTTTATAACGCTGGCACTATCACTAGTTTTATTAATCGTGACACAGGCTATGTAGGCACCCTAAACCCCTGGAATTTCTTAACGGCTTCGATTTTCAATACGGGTGGCGGACTCATCGCTAATCTTGATAACTACGGCAAGATCGGAGATGAGGCTTATCCCTCACGTATCCCAATGTATGGTATTCGGAATAATGATTGGGGTTTTATTAATCCCAATCGGATTGGTACGCTGCGTAATTTCGGCACGATTGATGGTGAGACTGGGATTCAAAATGGAGTTAATGCGCAAATTGAGATCCTAACGAATGCGAGCGGTGCCCGCATTACTGGTAGTGCAGCTTACGCGATTGCTAATAATGGCAGTATTAGTACGCTCACAAACCAGGGGACCTTATCGGGATTCAATTCTGGCATTTTGAACGATGTCTCAGGCACCATTGATTCGCTTGAAAATACAAATAGCATCACCGGTGGCACAAGCGGAATTCGTAATGACAATACATCATTCAATGCCATTAGTTCAATCACCAATACTGGAGTGATTACGGGTGGCTATGGGATTGAAAACTATGGATCGATTGGCACGATTTTCACCAACAACCAAATTATCGGCACGAGTGGAGCTGGTATCTATAACCAGTCGATGATTGGAGCAATTACTTACGATTTGGCCAGTTCAATTGCGGGGACTATCTTCGGTATCGACAATAATAGTTTCGGCTCAATTGGGAGTATTTATGGGTTTAGTCGGCAAAACAGCGGCGTTGTTGATGGACTACTGAACACAAATCCCATCAATACCAGTAATCCGCTGAGTATCAGAAATGATAATACCAGCCTCATTAGCAGCATCTACACCATTGGTATTTATAACACCGGTACCATTAATCAATTAAGCAATACCAGCACCATTAATCTTTACACCAGTAGCCTAAATTTAACCAATGATAATTCTATAGGTGGCATTTACACCACTGGTATTTACAACACGGGGACGATTTCTTTGCTAAACAATTCGGGCACCATTCGTGCAGACATTAGCGATCTCGATCTCACCAACAACTCGGGTTTTATTACACAAACTAATGGATTTGGGATCCAGAATAGTGGTAATGGCGTTATTAATTCGATTACGAATAGCGGATCGATTGCCGGCACGAGCTCGCTTACTGGCTTTTCAAGTGGTATTCGAAATGATAGTACTGCACCCAATGCGATTGGCACGATTACCAACACTCGTACTGGCTCGATTACGGGTGCCACTGGCATTGACAACTATGGATCGATCGGCACAATTAATAACAGTAACCAAATCACCGGCACCACCTTCGAGGGGATTAATAATATCGGCACGATCAATACCATCAATGCCGATGCAACCAGCTCGATTACCGGTGCGTCCTGGGGAATCTATAACAGTGGCCTTGGCTCGATTAATGTAATTACTAACAACGGCTCCATTAGTGGTGCTACTGCTGGAATCCTCAATGACAATACTACGCCTAATGCGATTGGTACCATCACAAATGCTGGCACTATTACGGGTGCTAGTGGAATTGAAAACAATGGGTCAATCGGTACGATTGATAATTTCCAAGGCAGCGGCAGTGGAGCAGGGCCCTTAAGCATTCGCGGTAATTTACCTGATACCTACCAAATTGGAATTACCAGTCTAGCCCAGTACGGCCAACTCAATACCAGCGGTGTAATTGCCGGTAGCATGGGGTTTGGGATTGCTCCGGGTTCCACGATGACACTCAATACCACGTATAACGCGGTTCTAGGTGGTTTTGATGCAAGCAATATTAGGAACTTCTCGACCACTTACGATGGCTGGCTTTGGACTTTAGAGTCCCAAACACTTGCTGGCGGCATTTGGAAGCTCACCTTTCCAACGATTGGCCCTGGCATGACGGCCACCACCTCGCAGCTGGGATCGGCAGTGAACCCCTACTTCACTGGGGGCAGTTTGCAACTGGGTTTAAGTGAAACCGTGAGCAGTAATTTTGTGCTCGATGGCTCGGGGATTATGATTGCGCCCAGCTCCGGATCGGCAACTGTTAGTGGTGTGATGTCGGGCTCCGGTAGTCTCACGATTTCAGGTCCGGGTAGCCTCGTTCTTTCGGGTAACAACACTTACACTGGCGCCACCACGATTAACCCTGGTTCACAATTAGCTCTCTTGGGCAGTGGCTCCATTGCGCAATCAAGCGTCGTGCAAGTCGATGGGGTCTTGGATATTAGTGCCACCACCAATGGCGCATCGATTCAATCCTTAGCAGGCAGTGGCACCACTGCCTTAGGCAATCAAAACCTCACGATTAGTAACGCATCAAGTACCTATGCGGGAGTAATTACCGGTACGGGTGGTGTCACCGTGAGCGGTGGGGCGCAGCAGTTCGCTGGCAGTAACACCTACACTGGCACCACCGCCATTAGCTCCGGATCACAGCTGGCTCTTTTGGGTGGTGGATCGATTGCACAATCAAGCGTGGTACAAGTTGATGGTAGTTTAGATATTAGCGCTACCACCAGTGGTGCATCAATTCAATCCTTGGCAGGGAGTGGCAACACTGCCTTGGGTAATCAAAACCTCAGGCTTAGTAACGCATCAAGTAACTATGCCGGAGCAATTACGGGGACTGGTGGCGTCACCGTGAGCGGTGGGGTGCAGCAGTTGTCAGGTACGAATACCTATAGTGGCGGCACAACCGTGCAAAACGCCACGCTGTGGATCAATGCCGATGCTGCACTCGGAAACGCGAGCGCAAACGTACAGCTTAGCAACGGGACCTTAAAAACCACTGAGAGTTTTTCAGCAAGCCGTCCAGTGATTTTGCAAGGTAGCGGTAATGCGATAGACGCTGGATTGGGCGCTAGCGTGGTTTTGGATGGCGCTTTGAGTGGCGCCGGAGCTCTCGCCAAACAAGGTGAGGGTCGTTTGGTGGTCAATGGTGTGAGCACGAATACGGGTGATGTGACGGTAGCCGCTGGAACCTTAAAAGTCGGACAAAGTGAAGCCCATACCACGGCCCGCTTAGGCGGTAATGTTGCAGTCCAAGCCGGCGCTTTGTTGCAAGGCCATGGCATGGTCGCAGGATCTGTAACCTCAACGGGAACTGTGCAACCGGGCGGCTCGATCGGTACATTAACAATTGCTGGTAATTACACCCAAACGAGTAGTGGCACCTTGCAAAGCGATGTGACGCCAACGGCCAATAGCGTTTTAAATGTCTTGGGTGACGCTACGATTGCCGGTGGTTTGGTGATTAATGCGCAATCGGGTACGTACAGCAGAAAAACCTACACCTTATTGAGTTCCAATCGCCTCACGGGTCAATTTGGCACCATTAATACTAATCTTGCGAGCAACATTCGCTATCAAATTAATTACGATGCCCAAAATGTCTACTTTGAGATTACCTCCGTTGGCCCAAGCACTGCCGATACCCAAAGTGCGCTCAATACTACTGCCAATTACTTACAAAGCAGCTTAATTTTGCAAAATGCGGTGCTTGTCAATAGCTTAGGTTATGACTGCACGGTATTTGATCTGCGCGGCATTTGTATTTCAGTTGGCGGTCGCAATACCACCGTGCAGGCACGCGAGATCAACAATACCAGCGGCCTATTGATTGCAGCGTATCGCGTCGCACCGCAATGGCGCATCGGGCTTTTTGCTGATCAAAACTTATCCGCTAGTAACCCCAGCTCCTACGTGCAATTTGGTAATGCCACCCCTTTGGTGGGTGCCTTTGCCGCGTGGTCTGAAAATTCACTCGGAACTGGTTGGGAGGTACGTATGGCAGGAGCCTATGGGCAAAAATCTGTCAATATCACTCGCCCGGTCGTGGGCACCAGTGAAGCCGGAAGCGGTTCATCGAATTTAACCAATCAGGGTGTGCAAGCCACTGTGAAATACAGTTTTCCAGTAGCGGCGCGTTGGACGGTGAGCCCGTACGCTGGAATGCGCTATACGCAAAGTACGGTGGGCGCCTATACTGAAACAACCAGCGCAACGGTTGCGTATCCGCTCAGTTACAACGCGGTGCAAAGTAATGCCACGACGGCACTCGCTGGCTTAGGAGTCACGTATCAACCCCGCGTGGATTTGACATTCAATCTGAGTGGCGGCTTAGAAAGTGATACCAATACCAGCGCTGGAAATTATGTGGCGAGTAACTCCAATATTCCCAATCTAACTCCCATTTCCATGAATCTAAATCCGGTGAAAACGAGACCCACCGCACTTGTGGGCGCCTCATACGCCATCGAAAAAAACCACGTACTGGGGATTACCGGAATTTATCGCCAAGAGCCTTACAAAGCGGTGAGCTCAACGACGGTGTTAGCAACCTACACGATTGGTCTGTAGTCCCGCTCGACTTAGCAGTCTGTGCACCGTGTAGGGATAATTTCTGTATTGCCCTTCAATTCCGATAAACTGGGCGTTTTCAGGCTAATTGATCTTGTACAACCCTTGACCCAGACTGTCTTAATCATGCTAAAAATATTAAAGATTCGAACCATTCTTGGTGTATGGGGTCTTAGCCTTTTTTCCCTGGGAGTCAGTGCTCAATCGAGTCCGCCCGTTTGCTCAACCACAACGACCATCACCTCCAATAGTGGACCCATTACCTTGGGTACCGATGGCGAGTGCCTACAAATTAACTCGGGCGTGACTGTAACAGGTTCTTTTGCGGCAGTGAGCAACCCTAGCGTACAGGATGTGCAAATCACCAACCAAGGGACAATCAATGGCAGTACAGGAATCTCTGCAAACGCCGGCGCCAGTATTTATTCGCTGACCAATTCCAACACGATTAATTCCACTTCTAGTGGAGTGTATAACGGTGGAACGATCAGCAATTTAACGAATAACTCAGGCGCCACCCTATCCGGCAGCTTTGCCGGTATTTATTTAGATGGCGGCATGATTGGTACCTTAACTAATAATAATGGCGCTACGATCAGTGGAGGTGTGGGTATATTTGTTTATAGGGCCTCAAGTCGAATTACGACTTTAATTAACTCTGGAGTCATTTCAAGTAGTACTGGTAGTTTTTCTGGTATTCAAAATGAGGCAACGATTAGCTCTCTGGAGAATCGAAGCGATGGGTCCATAACCGGACATGCAGGTATCTATAATTTTGGGACCTCAAGTGTAATTACTACCTTAACTAACTCTGGAAACATTACTGGTAACAGTTCTCAGGGAATTCAAAATGAGGGGACGATTGGGTCGCTGGTCAATTATTCAGGCTCAGCAATTACTGGCGCTGGTACCGCAATTTATAACGCAGGGGTCACCAGCTCAATCTCTAGTATCAGTAATTCCGGATCGATCACTAGTAATTTTTTTGGTATCGATAATGATGGAACGATTGATGCCGTAACGAATAATACGAGCGCTTTGATTGCGGCGGGTGAAGTGGGCATACTCAACCGTTCAACTGCTGCAATTGGAACGATTAATAATCTGGGACTCGTTGGTGCAATTGATTCTGCAATCCGTAACGCTGGAAGTATTGCCTCACTCACTAATTCAGGTACGATGAGTGGCGTGAATTGGCACGCTATTGTTAATGAAGGTTCTATTGGCGCTATCACCAATACGAGCTCTGGAACAATTGCTGGCGGGAGTTATGGTATCGGCAATATTAATATCTCGAGCACTATTGAATCGATTACCAATACTGGATCAATCATTGGTCTCGCTGGCGGTGGTATTTACAATTTCGGCAGTATTAGTACCCTTAATAATCTTCAGGGTCAGGGTAATGCCAATGGAGCTTTAATTTACGATGGCCAATTGCCAGGGAGCTATAACGTGATTATCAATAGCCCAACCCAGTACGGACAGTTAATGGGATCTGTTGTTGGTGCAACCACGTTTGGTATTTACACTGGCTCTACTGTGACAAGAGGTACGTATAGTGCGGTGCTCTCAGGATTTTCTTCAAGTAATCTCAACAACACCTCAGGTACCTTTAATGGCTTTCGTTGGAGTCTTAGTAATTCTTCGGCAGACATTTGGGATCTGATTGTGACCGGAGCGTCCACGGCTGACACCCAACAATCCTTAGTGAATACAGCTTCTGTACTACAAGGTACCTACACCCTTCAAAACTCAGTCATGGTCAATGGCTTTACCTATGACTGCTCTTTATTTGATAAGCGAGGGATTTGTATCAGTGCGGGCGGTCGCAATACCACTGTCCAAGCCCAAGGCATCAATAACACCAGCGGTCTCTTGATTGCTTCCTACCGTTTAAGTAAGAACAATAGCCGCATTGGTGCGTGGGTCGATCAGAACTTATCGGTAAGCGCTCCCGGTACGGTGAAACTCGGTAATAGCACCCCCATGATTGGTCTCTTTGGAGTATGGAGCCAACGCCCTGACGGCGCGGGCGCCGAAGTCAAAGTATCTGCTGCTTATGGACAAAAAGACACCACTATTACCCGGCAAATTGTGGGTACGAGTGAAGCGGGCACTGGTAGCTCACAACTCATTAGCCAAGGTGCTCAAGTGGTCGCAAAATATGGCTTTGCAGTGATGCCCGCTGTGGTGATCTCACCCTATGCTGGAGTGCGTTACACGCAAAACAATATGGGCGGCTATACCGAAGCAACATCGAGTTCTGTCACAGCGCCTCTAACCTACTCGGCACTGAACACGAATGCTACGACTGCCTTAGCTGGGGTTGGAGCGCGTTATCAGGGTATTCCCAAGACCACGCTCTTTGCCAGCGCGGGAGTCGAAACCGATACCAATACCAGTAATGGTTCATATTCGGCAACCGGTGTGGATGGTTTAACCCCAGTGAACTTTAATCCCAATCCTGTGAAGACTAGACCCACTGCAACTGTGGGGGGTTACTACGACATCCTCAAAAACCAACGCATTGGTATCACAGGGATCTATCGTCAAGAGCCATTCCAAGCAGTTTCAACGACGACTGTATTAGCCACTTATACGATTGGCTTCTAATGCATCGAACTTTCTTGATCAGTTCGTATTTGAAACCTTGGATCCAGTTAGTGGATTGATTAGCAATCCGATCGAAGAAAAGATTCAAATCAATTTGCACTGAATGTGCCAAATGAAGATGGTGGGTCGGGCGAGACTCGAACTCGCGACCAACGGATTAAAAGTCCGCTGCTCTACCGACTGAGCTACCGACCCAGTGTGGTGTTGCTAGATTCAATACTGAATAAGCAAGAAATTTGCCTAATAAGAACACTGCAAGAAAAACCGCTTTAATTCATGATATTTGGCAAAACCAAGATTATAGCAAGATGTTGGTAGTCTACTGGATCGCCCGTTTTTGACTTCTGGCTTATCTTCGCCTGACGATTGATTGCCCCTAGCCGCGCCGCGCCATAGGCGGGTTCTTGGCAAAGTAATCCTTAATGCCCGCCAAAATCGCCTCCGCAATCCGCTCTTGGTAGGTCTCATCATTGAGCTTTTTCTCTTCCTGGGGGTTACTAATAAAAGCGGTCTCAATCAGGATCGAGGGAATATCGGGGGCCTTTAAGACTGCAAAGCCCGCTTGCTCAACCCGATTTTTATGCAGTGGCGCAAAGTTACCAATGTTCCGTAAGACCGAGTGACCTACTTGTAAGGAGTCATTGATTTGGGCCGTGGTTGACATATCAAGGAGTAAATGCGCCACTTGCTTATCCTTAGTTTTGATGTTGATGCCACCAATAAGATCCGAGGCATTTTCTTTATTCGCCATCCAGCGCGCGGCAGAACTCGTCGCTCCTTGTTGGGAGAGTGCAAAGACAGATGCTCCTTTAGCATGCGGCTGAATAAATGCGTCTGCATGAATGGAAATAAAAAGGTCAGCCTCCACTTGCCGTGCTTTAAAGACGCGGCGATGCAGGGGCACAAAGTAATCGCCATCGCGGGTTAAAAAGGGCCGCATTGAGTCTTCTTGATCGATCTTATTCTTTAAGCGCTTGGCAATCGAGAGAACGATGTTTTTTTCGTACGACCCTCGTGCGCCAATCGCGCCTGGATCCTCACCTCCGTGACCGGGGTCAAGCGCCACGGTAATTAAGCGCTTAAACGGAATGCGTTGGGTATTGGCAGTACTTGCGCTGGGTGGACTTTGTTGAGCGGTACTGGGGCCACTCTTTTTGCTGGGGGTGTCTTTTTTGGCAAACGCTGCAATCGGATCCTCTTCAGTAGCAGCCCCTTTCGGATTTTTCGCCTGTTCTTCTGCCAGCAACTTCTCTTTTCTGGCGGACTCTTTCACCAGTTGCATGAGCGGATCGGGGGGATTGGTGGGGTAGAGGTCAAAGATCAAGCGGTACTGATACTCGGCAATAGGTTCTAGGGTGAAGAGCTGAGGCTTGACCGCTTCTTTGAGATCAAACACGAGTCTTACAACTGTGGGTTGAAATTGCCCCACCCGAATTTGCGCCACATATGGATCATTGGGTTTGACCTTCGCAACCAAATCTTTCAAGGTGGGGTTGAGTTCCAAACCATCGATGTCGACCACCAATCGATCAGGACCTGTGAGTAGTTGATGAGAAATCGGCAGCGCCTTATCCGACTCCAGGGTAATGCGTGTGTAGTCCTCCGAGGGCCAAATGCGCACCCCCAAGAGTTTGGCACCGCTATTGGCTTGCACCAATTCACTTTCAGTTAGCAAGAGATAAAGCACACCCAGTGAGCCCATCGACTGCAGCCCTTGCGAAATCATCTGGCGACGTTTGGGGTTCATGGATTGCTTGTTGATTGGGTGACGAGGGATTGAAGGACGGCTTCACCCGTTGGGGTCTGTGCGGCAATCTCAACCGTTCTCGCAAGCTCAGATTGCGTCTCTTGAGGATGAATCAGGGTGATCGCCAGATCCATGGTGGGCAGGGTGTGCTCGGCTTTCTCTGGCCACTCAATGATGCACAGCGTCGGGTACTCGGAATGCGTGAAGTGCTCTAAGAGACCAGCATCGACCCATTCGTCTGGGCTTTGCATGCGGTAGAGATCAAAGTGAAAGACGTGGAGTGCTTGATTGGGTAAATCCAGAATGTGCTCTTCACAGAGGCTATAGGTCGGACTTTTGACCTTACCCTGATAGCCCATCGCTTGGAGAAGGTAACGGGTGGCGGTGGTTTTACCCGCTCCCAGATCGCCATGAAGACTCATAAAGAGTGATTGAGGTTTATCGGGGGTGGCGGCATAAAACGCAAGGATGGCATTAGCGAGCATTTGCACCGCCTCCGCGGTGGCCTTCTCATCTTTACAATGGATCGTATGGTTGATTGCCAAGCGCGTCATGACCTCGTGCGTTCACACTTATTTAGGGATGGATTCTAAATTGCCCATGCATTCTCACGCATTTTCGCAAGAATTGCACACTCAGTGGGAAGCGTTGCGCGCATGGCTCAATACCCGTGCCAAGGAGTTGGGCTTTGGGGAGGTACGAATTACCGATACCGATGTCAGTCATGCTCACCCTCATTTAGTGAAGTGGTTAGAGGAGGGTCGTCATGGCCAGATGGCCTACATGGAGCGCCATAAGGATCTGCGTACTGACCCCAGTCTTTTGCAAGCAGGCGCGATTCGTAGCATTTGCCTCACCATGCCGTATTTGAGTGAGCGAAGTAAGTTTCATGAGCAGCATGGGCAGCCTGAGCCGCATGAGATAGATGCGTCTTCAGTCGAGCAACTCCTTCAGCATGAAGAAAAGCGTCTCTTAGAGAGCAATCAAGCGGTGGTGTCGCTATACGCTAGAGGGCGGGACTATCACAAGGTGATTCGCTCGCGTTTACAAACACTGGCAATTGAACTTGAAGAAAAACTACAAGCGGCGTTCGGTGAATTGAACCATTCCCTGGAATACCGTGTCTTTACCGACTCTGCGCCGCTCATGGAGGTGGAGTTAGCGCGCAAAGCCGGTTTGGGCTGGCGGGGCAAGCACACCTTACTCCTTAATCGCGACTCCGGGTCGTTTTTCTTCTTAGGCGAAATCCTCATCAACGTCCCATTACCAATCGATGAGCCCATGGAGGCGCATTGTGGCTCGTGTCAGGCGTGCATCGACATTTGTCCCACAAATGCAATTGTTGCTCCTTATCAATTGGATGCCAGGCGTTGCATTTCCTATTTAACGATTGAGCATCGTGATGCAATCCCCGTAGAGTTTCGTAGTGCCATGGGTAACCGAGTGTATGGCTGCGATGATTGTCAACTCGTTTGCCCCTGGAATAAATACGCCCAGCTCTCGACCGTAGCGGATTTTGGGGAGCGAAATGGATTGGGAAGCGCATCACTACTGGAACTCTGGAGCTGGAGCGAAGCCCAGTTTATCGAGCGCCATGCGGGTAGCGCCATTTTGCGCATTGGCTATGAGCGCTGGCGACGCAATCTAGCCGTTGCTCTGGGAAATGCCTTGGCATCGAATCTTGATGATGAAGTAAAGAGGGAGATTGTTTGGCACTTACAAGAGGCCTTATCGAGCGCAAGCCCATTGGTCGCCGAGCATATCTCTTGGGCACTCAGTCGAGATAGCTCACAAGATCCCCAAGGGTCAAGCCGCTAAAATAGGGTAGATCCACTATGAGTACACCGCCCAACCATTCGAACGATGTATCTAAAACGGGTGCTGAGCGTCCGGCTGATCGGGTGGTGAGCGAAATCGATGCGCTCGAGTCTCATGAGAAGGCGCTTCAATCGCCATCTAATTCACCCATCACCCCGCGCTTTATGAGCACACATGATGCCTTTTGGAGTGGGGTGCGCGATGGCCGTGGAGCTCCAGCGATGGTGCTCTTTGCCGGGATGGTGGGCTTTGGGGCGATGGGGCGTACTAACGGGTTTGATTTGTGGTTTACCACCGCAACAAGCTTTTTGATGTTTGCCTTGCCCGGTCAGATTGTGATGCTCGAGATGATTTTGGTGGGTGCCTCATCGCTCACCATTGCGCTTGCGACCACTCTCACCGCAACCCGCTTTGTGACCATGACCGCCACGTTGTTTCCGATGCTCCATCAGCGCGATCGCAATAAGGCGCTCTATGCCAAAGTGCACCTTCTAGCAATGACCGCATGGGCAGTTTCTTTGAAAGAATTCCAAACGATTGAACCTAAGCATCGTCTAAGTTACTTTGTAGGGCTTGGGATCTTGTGCTGGTTAATTTCAGTACCCGGAACGATTGTGGGATTTTTAATTGCGGGCTCGGTCCCTATGCCCATTACTTTGGGACTCATCTTTATTAATCCCCTCTTTTTCTTGCTCACTTTTACCGAGATTAAGGTAAGTGGCTATCGCCTAGCCATTCTTCTAGGCAGCATTGCCGGCCCCATCTGTTATTTGCTCGATCGCGATACGAGCCTATTAACCGCCGGACTGATTGGCGGTACTTTAGCCTACTGGATCGATCGGCGTTGGATCAGGCGCTATGACCGAAAGGTGTCCACATGAGTGTGACAGCATCTCTAGCCCAAAACCTCGATACCGCCTTTGCGATTCAACAGGGGTGGGGCGCATGGCTTGCGCTTTTGGCAGCGTCTCTTGGAACTTATGTGTGCCGCGCGGTGGGGGTGATGCTCTCGGGGCAAGTCAGCCAAGATAGCGAGTTCTTTCGCTGGCTTTCCGCAGTGACCTATGCGATGGTGGCAGCACTCACGATTCGCTTGATTTTTTTACCGATTGGGCTCTTAGCTACGGTGCCGCTCTATCTGCGTATTCTGGTGTGCATCTTGGCTTTGGGAGTGATGCTCTCCAATCCCAATCGGCGTTTGGTGCCGGCATTGCTCACCGGTACTTTATTGATGGTCACGATTGGTGTGATGCGGTAATTCGTGACACCAATCTCTAAGTTACCCGACTTAATTCAAATGCTGTTCTAAAACCTTCGCAATATGCACTGCCTCGCGACTTGCCCCATCGGCGATTTGGTGACGACAGCTGGTGCCATCAGCGACCACGATTGCATTGGGCTCCTTGCGAATACGTGGCAATAAACTAAGTTCTGCCATTTGTTTGGAAGCCTCGATATGCTCCACCTCATACCCGAAGCTACCCGCCATGCCACAGCACGAGGATTCAATCAGTTGGGGGTTGGCATTCGGAATGAGTTTCAGTAATTCAAGGGCGGGGCTCACGGCCGCAAAGGCTTTTTGATGGCAATGGCCATGTACCAAAATCGGCTGAGCGGACTCCTTGAAGTTCGGCACAAACCGATTGGCTTTGTGTTCGCTGGCTAAAAACTCTTCAAGGAGTTGGGCATGCTTACTCACGACTTGCGCAGACTCACCCAGACCCATGGTGAGCGCTTCATCGCGAAGCGTAAATAAGCAAGAGGGCTCTAGACCCACAATTGCTATTCCTTCGTTTGCATAGGCTGCTAAATGGTTAACAAGTGCTGAGAGTCGTGTCTTCGCCTCATTCACCATACCGGATGCTAAGTAGGTGCGACCACAGCAAAATGGCTTTTGTTCATCGAGATCTTTTGCAGGTTGCGCCACATGAACCGCGTAGCCCGACTTTTGTAAGAGGGCAAGTGCCGCTTGCAAGTTCTCATTCTCAAAATAGGCATTAAAGGTATCGGCAAAGAGCACGACGCGTTTGTCGTGCTTGGCGAGTTCCTCAGGCGTTGCAAATGGCAGGGGTGCTTGATTCCAAAAATGCTTGCTCTTCCACATCGGCAATGAGCGCTGGGCGCTAATTCCGGTAAGCCACTCTTGGAGCTTGGCTAAGAGTGGCATGTGATTGCGCAGATTCATGAGCGCGGGCAAACCAGGAATACGCGCAATGATGGGGGCATAGTTCGGCAAATGGGCCACTAAGCGATCACGTAGGGTATGGCCAAAGCGCTCTTTGTATTGCGCCAAATACTCAATCTTAATTTTGGCCATGTCCACGCCCGTGGGGCACTCACGTTTGCAGCCTTTGCAACTCACGCACAAATCCATCACCTCTTTCACTGCTTGGGTGGCCAGTGGCAAATGGGCAGGAGGTGTATCACTCGTACTCGTAATTTGCCCTGAGATCGCAAGACGCAAGGTGTTGGCACGACCGCGGGTGAGATCTTTTTCATTGCGGGTGATGCGATAACTCGGGCACATCACATCCGCATCAAACTTACGGCAATGCCCGTTGTTATTGCACATCTCAATCGCTTTGGCTAAGCCTTGCGCGGGATCGCCACCGGTACCTGCCGCGGTGACGGCTTCGGTCACGGGATTGTTTTGTACATTCCAGGCGGACCAATCGAGCTTCGGTTGAACAGTAATGACCTGATAGGAAGGTGGATAGCGAAAGTAGGTGCTGTCATCCATCTTGGGGGGATTGACGATCTTGCCGGGATTAAGAAGCCCTTTGGGATCAAATTGTGTTTTGATCTTGGCAAGCGCCTCGGTAATCTTGGGACCAAATTGCCAACTAATCCACTCCCCCCGGCACAGACCATCGCCATGCTCGCCACTAAAGGCACCTTTGTATTTGCGCACGAGCTCCGCCGCTTCTTCTGCAATCGCGCGCATCTTGAGAGCCCCATCGCGGCGCATATCCAGTATTGGGCGCACATGCAGGGTGCCGACTGATGCGTGCGCATACCAGGTACCACGCGAGCCATATTTACTGAAGACCTCGGTCAAGGCTTGGGTGTAGTCAGCTAAGTACTCTAGGGGCACAGCACAATCCTCAATGAAGCTCACCGGCTTACCATCACCCTTGAGACTCATCATGATATTGAGCCCTGCTTTACGCACTTCCCATAAGTTCTTTTGCATCGCCGCGTCGGGCATCATCACGACCGACCCAGGTAAACCCAGATCACTCATGAGGGTGTTGAGATCTTGAAGTTTTTGTAAGAGAGGTGCATGCTCATCGCCACTAAACTCCACGAGCAAAATCGCATCGACTGTTTTAGCCTGGGCATCCACGAGCGCGGTCTCAATGGTTTTACGAAATGCGGGGTTATTGCGCGAGAGGTCGATCATGGTGCGATCGACGAGCTCGACAGCAGTAGGCCCTAACTTCACGATATGCTGGGCGCTATCCATCGCTTGATAAAAACTCGCAAAGTTTACGACCCCTAAGACCTTGTGTTTGGGCAAGCGCGCAAGTTTGAGTGTTAAGGATTTGAAATAGGCGAGAGTACCTTCACTACCTACGAGTAAATGAGCAAGATTGACACTGTTATCTAAGGTGTAAGGCAACTCACTTTGCGGATGAAAGACATCCAAGTTATAACCCGCTACACGGCGCATCACTTTGGGCCAATACGCTTCAATCTCAGGCTTGAGATCATTGACTAAGTGTTTGACAAAGTCACCTAAGGCTTTGGCACGACCCATGCTCTCAGAATACGCAACAAAGCTGGCAAGCTCGCCATCAGCAAGCCAGGCATCAATCCCTAAAACGTTGTGCACCATATTTCCATACGCAATGGAGCGGCTGCCACACGAGTTGTTACCCGCCATACCGCCGATGGTCGCTTGGGCTGCTGTGGAGACATCAACCGGATACCAAAGCCCATGGGGTTTAAGGTGGGCATTGAGATGATCCAGCACCATACCTGGTTCCACCTCTACCGTGGCGTGATCCGGATCACTCAGATCAGAAGAGAGGATCTTGCGAAAGTGTTTGCTGTTATCAATCACGAGTGCAGCACCTGTGGTCTGGCCGCATTGACTGGTGCCGCCGCCTCTGGGTAAAACGGGAATACCTGACTCATTGGCAACCTCAAGGGCCGCTTCAATGTCCTGCGCCGATTTAGGAACGAGAACTGCTACCGGAAACTGTTGGTAGATTGATGCATCGGTTGCGTAGCGCCCACGACTAGCACCATCAACCAAGACCTCGCCCTCAACATGCTGTTGGAGCTTGGTGGAAATCTCAGGCGGCAGGCTGCTTACAGTAAAGCTGGGATCGGGTGCAATTTTGGTCATGAAGGAAGACTATTAGCAGGGTGATTGATGCGCAATGACATAGAACAATATTTATTAAAAATAATTGTAGTGATTTAAGTGCTACTTTTCAGGGGTTGCAAGGATCCCTTTGCCGACTATGGGCAAGGAACTACTCAGGAATTGTTTATACTATTTCAGGTATAATTTTCTAATGCATGATATTGAAAAACCTTTAATTTGGATCGGAAGCAGTTACAAAGATTTATTGGCTCTTCCAAATGAAGTAAAGCGAGGGTTTGGATATGCACTCTCTTTGGCTCAATCGGGTCTTCGTCATTCGTCGACCAAAATTTTGCAGGGGTTTGGTGGATCGAGCGTCTTGGAGATTATTGAAACAGATGAGGGGGGTACCTATCGAGCAATGTACACCGTGAAGTATGCCCAAGCAGTTTTTGTACTACATTGTTTTCAGAAAAAGAGTAAAAAGGGAATAGCAACGCCAAAAGAGGATATGGATGTCATTAGAGGACGCTTAAAGATGGCTGAAAAAATTGCCAAGGAGTTGGAAGATGAAGAAAAGAGAAATGGGCGGTACTGAAATTACCCGAGGATCGAAAAATGTGTATGCAGACCTAGGTTTGCCTGACGCTGACAAACTTAAGATTAAGACTGATCTAGTCATTCAAATTATTAAAGCGATTGAGCGCCTTCAGTTGACTCAGGCTGAAGCTGCGCAACGGATGGGTATTTCACAGCCAAAAGTTTCTGCCATGATTCATGGAGATTTCTCTAATTTGTCCGAGCGCAAGCTGATGGACTGTCTCACCTGCCTTGGTTACAACATTGAGATTCGGGTAAAACCAGTTAGAAAGCCAATTGGGAGTTTGCGGGTGGCTATTGCCTAGGCTGATAAGAACCGTGGCAGAATGACCCTAAAGAAAGAATCAAAATACCAAGGAGACCGCCATGCTAGCCAATAAACCCTATTTGCGCCAAGTCGATGTGCAAAAAATTTTAGATGCCGCCAATGCCCATGCCGAGAAACACAACTGGGCGGTCACCATCGCCGTGTGCGATGACGGCGGGCATCTATTGGGATTGATCCGTCGTGACGGTTGCGCTCCGGTGTCGTCCTATATTGCTCAGGACAAGGCTCGCTCTGCGGCAATGGGCAAGCGTGAGAGCAAGGTGTATGAGGACATCATTAATAACGGCCGAACTGCCTTTGCGACCGTACCCCACATTAAGGGCATGCTCGAGGGCGGGGTCAATATTGATGTCGATGGGCATACCATCGGTGCGGTAGGGGTGTCTGGCGTGAAGTCGGCCGATGATGCAGGTATTGCTCGAGCCGGCATCGCCGCAATTTTGCCCTGATCCAAAAAACCAGGTCGTAGGAAAATGTGAGCCGATTCATATAAATCGTTCGTTTTCCCAACTTTCTTGACATTTATGTTCAAAAAGTCGGAACTTGGTTGATGGTTTTTGATCCATGCTTTAGTTGGCAATATTTGACCAAAATCCTAAACGGGTCTCTAAAGCCTGTAAAATCAAGGGGTGTCTACAAAAACTGATCCAAACCTACCCGATTCGGGTAATGCGCCCAGCGCTAATTTTGCTGATTTCCAATTAGATCCCAAGATCCTCAAAGCGATTGAGGAGCAAGGCTATACCCAGGCAACCCCAATTCAGGCCAAGGCGATTCCAGTCGTCCTAGAAGGTCGGGATGTGATGGGCGCAGCCCAAACTGGAACTGGTAAAACCGCCGCCTTTACCTTACCGATCATTCAGAAGCTCTTGCCTCAGGCGAATACGAGTACCTCGCCCGCACGCCACCCCATTCGGGCCCTAATCTTGACCCCGACCCGGGAATTGAGCGATCAGGTGGCTGATAACGCGAGCCTCTATGCCAAATTTACGGATCTACGCACGGCCGTTGTATTTGGTGGTGTTGACATCAAACCTCAAACAGCCTTGCTGCGATCGGGGGTAGAGATTTTGATTGCAACCCCTGGGCGTTTACTTGATCACATCACCAGTAAAACGGCCGATTTGTCGCAAGTGCAACTCTTGGTATTGGATGAGGCTGATCGCATGCTCGATATGGGCTTTTTGCCCGATCTGCAACGCATCATCAATTTAATCCCCGCACAGCGTCAGACCTTATTGTTCTCTGCCACCTTTTCTCCAGAAATTAAGAAGCTCGCACAAACCTACTTACGCAATCCCGTAACCATTGAAGTGGCTCGGCAAAATGCCGCAGCCGATACGGTCAATCAAGTGGTGCACTTGGTACCCTCCGAACATAAGCGTGCAGCCATCGTGGCAATATTGCAAAACCGGGTGAAGGCAGGCTTAAGCCGACAGTGCATCATCTTTACCAATAGCCGAATGGGATGTGCGCGCCTAGCAAGTGCCTTGGAGCGCGATGGCATCAAAGCGGCAGCGATTCATGGGGATAAGAGCCAAACTGAACGAATGGCAACTTTGGAAGCCTTTAAGACCGGCGCGATTGATGCCTTAGTTGCTACCGACGTTGCAGCACGCGGCTTAGATATTGCCGATATGCCGTGCGTGATTAATCATGAGCTGCCCTTTAATGCGGAAGACTTCATTCATCGAATTGGTCGCACTGGGCGCGCCGGTAGTAAAGGTGATGCAATTGCCTTAGTTGATGATAGTGAAAAGCGCTTACTCGAGGATATTGAGAAACTCATGAAGCGTAAGCTCACGATTGCGCGCTTACCCACGAGTGAGCGAGAGGCTAAAAGTGGTGGTTCTAAAGCGATTGCAGCCGACCCATTTTTCTACATGCCTTATGAGCCTGGGCAAATCATGGCAGAACCAAAGCAAGAGCCAACCAGTTCATCGATCAAGCCGGGCACCAATCAAAAAAAGCCAGTGCTTGGGGCACTTTTGGGCGGCACTAAAAAGTAACTACATGAAGTGGCGTTCCTGCCACTCCTGCACCTTAAGGTTTAACCACTGCGTGATACTTCCACTAATCGGATCGTTTTGTAATCCCAAGTGATTTGCCGCACGGCAGAGGCTTTCGCGAATCGACTCCGTGCGAGTGATATCAACCGCAGTTGCTTTCGTTTGTTTGCTGAGTTTCTCGCCAGCGTCATTGGTCACGAGTGGTAAATGCAAATAACTCGGGGTTTGATAACCCAAGCATTGTTGTAAATAGATTTGCCGTGAAGTGTTACTGAGTAAATCTTCACCCCGCACAATATGCGTGATCCCTTGTAAGTGATCATCGACCACCACTGCTAACTGATAGGTAAAGAGTCCGTCAGCTCGGCGCAGAACAAAATCCCCCACTTGTGTATTGATATCTTGAGTTTGCTTACCTAAATCTCGATCCGTAAAGCTGATCTGGCACTCGTGTGGCAAGCGAATGCGCAAGGCATGATTTTGAATCGATACCTTTCGTTCTCGACACACCCCTGGGTAAATCAATTCTTGATTAGGTTTAATCAAAACACCTTTTTTCTGTAAAGCCTCTTCAATTTGCTTGCGGGAGCATTGACAGCCATAGATACGATCGATCGTGATGAGTTCTTCCAGAGCGTTTTGGTAGTGAGTTGTCCGTTGGGATTGCCAGACCGGTGCCTCGTCCCATTCCAAGCCACATGCTTGCAGTTGATCCAAGATCAACCGAGCGGCCCCAGGTGCTGATCTGGGGGTATCCACATCTTCGATGCGAACCAGCCATGTTCCACCATGCGCCCTGGCATCGAGCCAGCTTCCTAAAGCGGTTGCGAGCGAACCCAGATGAAGGGGTCCAGTGGGCGAGGGGGCAAAGCGACCCCGGTAGGGTCTATCAACCCCATGGCCTATCTCCGACCTAGTGCCTTGATTGAATTGGGGATTTGAAGGGCGGGTCATCAGGCTCATGATTTGGTGGTGCGCACAGCTAAAATCATCTCATATGGCAGCCCCCCAATTTATTCATCTGCGCTTGCATTCGGAGTACTCGATTACCGATGGGGTAGTGCGCATCGATGACGCGGTGCAGGCCGCTGCTTTGGATGGCATGGGCGCCCTCGCAATTACCGACTTGGGCAATTTATTTGGTCTCATTAAGTTTTACTCGGCTGCCCGCTCCTCCGGTCTGAAGCCGATTGCTGGTGCCGATGTGTGGGTGACCAACACCCAGGAGCCCGACCAACCCTATCGCATGCTGCTCTTGGTGCAAAACCACACCGGTTACCTCAATCTTTGCGAGCTTTTAAGTAAAGCGTCGCTCCATAATCAGCGTCACGGAAGAGCAGAGATCCAACCGGAATGGTTGAGTGAGTCGCTGCCCGCAAGTACTAAAGGATCAAAGAAGAAAACATTGGCCGAGGGCTTAATTGCGCTCTCGGGTGGACATCTGGGGGATGTGGGAGTTGCACTCCTAAACGGGGATGAGGCGAGGGCGCGTGAGTCGGCCAAACACTGGCAAACGGTCTTTGGTGGCCGCTATTTTGTGGAGCTTCAGCGTTTTGGTCATGCTCAAGAAGAGGCGCATATTCAGCTTGCATGCCAACTCGCTAGTGATTTGAAGATTCCGGTCGTTGCCACCCACCCGATTCAGTTCATGAAGCCCGAGGATTACACGGCGCATGAAGCGCGGGTGTGCATTGCAGAAGGCGAGTTATTGGGCGATCCGCGTCGTCCCAAACGTTTTACCGAAGAGCAATATTTTCTGACGCAAGCGCAAATGAGCGAGCGCTTTGCGGATCTCCCAGCGGCGCTTGCCAATACCGTAGAAATTGCCAAGATGTGCAATCTCAACCTGACCTTAGGACAAGCGCGGTTACCCGAGTTCCCAACGCCCGATGGTATGCCACTCGATCAATACCTCATGCAACAGGCGGAGATCGGCTTGGATAAAAATCTGCGCAAACTCTATCCCAACGAAGAAGAGCGTAAGGCCCTTGAGCCCGGCTATCGCGAGCGCTTGCGCTTTGAGGTCAATACGATTGCGCAAATGGGCTTCCCAGGCTACTTCTTGATTGTCGCGGACTTCATTAACTGGGCCAAAAATAATGGCGTGCCGGTGGGCCCGGGTCGTGGGTCGGGCGCTGGATCCTTGGTCGCGTTCTCATTGGGGATTACCGATCTGGATCCTCTGCGCTACAACTTACTCTTTGAGCGCTTTTTAAATCCCGAGCGAGTTTCGATGCCCGACTTTGATATTGACTTTTGTCAGCATGGGCGCGACCGCGTGATTGCCTATGTGAAAGAGAAGTACGGCAAGGATGCGGTGAGTCAAATTGCCACTTTTGGAACCATGGCAGCTAAGGCCGCGATTCGGGATGTGGGAAGGGTTCTAGAGCAGCCTTATGGTTTTGTTGATGGCATTGCCAAGCTCGTACCGTTTAAGCCAGGGCAAGTAGTCACGATCGAGTCTGCCAAGAAAGAAGAAAAGCAACTCGCTGAGCGGGAAAAAAATGAAGAGGAAGTGCGCCAACTCTTAGCGCTTGCACAGCAGCTCGAGGGTATGACCCGCAATGTGGGCATGCATGCCGGAGGGGTGTTAATTGCCCCTGGCAAACTCACCGATTTTTGCCCGCTCTATACCCAAGATGGGGGCGATGCCAATGCAGGGGTTATTAGCCAATTTGATAAAGATGATGTGGAATCGATTGGTCTTGTGAAGTTTGACTTCCTGGGACTCACCACTCTGACGATTTTGGCGGGGGCAGAGCGTTGGATTCAGAAACTACATGCGGAACGTAAGGATTGGAGTATCAGTGATATCCCACTGGATGATCCCAAAGCTTTTGAGCTTTTAAAGCGCGGTAATACGGTTGCCGTGTTTCAGCTGGAAAGTCGGGGCATGCAAGGGATGCTGCGCGATGCCAAACCCGATCGCTTTGAAGACATTATTGCCTTGGTGGCGTTATACCGACCGGGTCCCATGGACCTCATTCCCGATTTCATTAAACGTAAACACGGGCAGCAGAAAGTGGAGTATCCCGATCCTCGCATTGAGCCCGTATTGCGTGAGACCTACGGCATCATGGTCTACCAAGAGCAGGTTATGCAAATGGCGCAGATGATTGGAGGTTACTCCTTAGGGGGTGCTGACCTATTGCGGCGCGCGATGGGTAAAAAGAAGCCCGAGGAGATGGCTCAACATCGCCAGATCTTTCGCGAGGGGGCGCAAAAAAATGGACTCACCGAGCACAAGGCCGATGAAATCTATGACCTCATGGAGCGTTTTGCGGGTTATGGATTTAATAAGTCCCATGCAGCAGCCTACGCGCTCTTAGCCTATCAAACCGCGTGGCTGAAAGCCTATTACCCCGCTGAATTTATGGCGGCCAACTTATCGCTCTCGATGGATGACACCGATAAGGTGAAGATCTTGTATGACGATAGCCTGCACAATGGCTTAAAGATTTTGCCGCCGGATATTAATACCGGTATGTACGAGTTCACACCGATTACCGAGCCCGATGATGAGGAGCAAAGCGCAGGGATACGCACAATTCGTTATGGCTTGGGAGCGGTCCGAGGCACCGGTGAAGGGGCAATCCAAATCATTGTGGAAGCTCGCAAGAATGGACTATTTAAAGATCTGTTTGATTTTTGTGCCCGCGTGGATCGGCGTCAAGTCAATCGCCGTGCGATTGAAGCCTTGATTCGGGCGGGGGCATTTGATTCGATTGCGACCGATGCTGCTAAAGGCTTCGCAAATACCTATGATGCGCGCTCCACACTTCTAGCCTCACTCTCCCGTGCGATCGAGGCTGCCGAGCAGGCTGAAGCCTCAGTGCATCAGGTAAGTCTCTTTGATGCAGAGGATGTGGCGCAAGCCCATGCACCGGAGTACGTGAAGGAACTTCCTTTTTCTGAGAAGAAGCGACTTCAAGATGAAAAAGCGGCATTGGGCCTGTGTTTAACCGGGCATTTGTTTGATGCCTACCGGCCCGAAGTGACGCACTTTATTCGTCAACCACTCATCAAGCTCACAGAGGGTAAGGATCAACTCGTCGCCGGCATCATTACCTCGTCACGGATGCTGATGGGGCAGCGTGGACGGATGATGATTGCTACGATTGATGATGGTAGTGCAGCCGTTGAGCTCACGCTCTATAGCGAAGTGTACGAACCCAATCGCTCTTGGCTTAAAGAAGATGAGTTATTAATTGCTAAGGTGAATGTCAGTCCTGATAAATTCTCAGGAGGCTTGCGAATTGTTGCTGAGAGTGTGATGGATATTGTGGGCGCACGTCTACGCTTTGCCAGAAACGTTCATCTCAACTTAGATACCGGCATTGATCTAAAGGTTCTGAAAGCCCAGATCAATCCATTTTTAGTCAAAGCCCCAATGGGGAGCGCCCTACAAAATCCACCGAAAGGACTGCCATTGACTGCTGCTGTAATGGCTAAAGGCGGAGCTTGTTTAGTCCAGTTTCCAGAAGATGTCCGTCTTTACCCGGATGACAATTGCCTACGCAACTTGCATCAGATTTTGGGAAGTAAAACAGGCTCAAGCCCTAATCCGGTAGAAATTCAGTACGCCTAATTTTTATGAGCGATTTTTAAGATAAGACCCAAACTCATCTTTGAGTTCAGGATGTTTGAGTGCAAACTCAATAGTTGCCTTAAGGTAGCCCAACTTACTGCCGCAGTCATAGCGCACACCCTCGTACTCATAAGCCAGTACCGGCTCATCCTTTAGGAGAGTTTGTATGGCATCGGTGAGTTGATATTCCCCGCCCGAACCAGGTTTAAGATTACGAATGTGGCCAAAAATAGATGATGAGAGGATGTAGCGACCTACTACCCCAAGATTGGATGGAGCATCTTTAGCCGCTGGCTTTTCAATGATTCCAGTAACGGAGTGGATTCCAGCGCTTTGGGCTTTGGCTGCTACGACCCCATACGATTTGGTTTGCTCTGGCAGAATTTTCTCGACAGCCAAGACTGAAGCATTGTGTTTGGAATGCAGATCAACCATTTGTTTGAGGACTGGAGTTTTGCCATCCAACAAATCGTCAGCCAAGATAATGGCAAACGGTTCGTCACGTACTAATTTCTCAGCGCATAAAACCGCATGTCCGAGGCCCAATGGCTCTGCTTGGCGTACATAGACGCAATCCACATGGCTGGGTTTGATATTGCGCACGATCTCTAGAAGGCTTTGCTTATTTTTCGCTTCAAGTTCCGCTTCAAGCTCATACGCCTTATCAAAGTGATCCTCAATCGCGCGCTTACTGCGACCGGTCACAAAAATCATTTCCGTAATGCCAGCAGCAATGGCTTCCTCGACTGCATACTGAATCAATGGTTTATCCACCACATTGAGCATTTCTTTAGGAGATGCCTTGGTAGCTGGTAAAAAGCGAGTACCCAATCCTGCAACAGGAAAGACTGCTTTGGTGATGGGTTTTGAACTCATATCAATAATTATGGGGCTTTAGGATGACAACTTCAACTTGGCTAATTGCTCAGTCAGCTTCGCATGACTCACTTCAAAATCTGCTAGACGTTTTTTCTCCTGCTCCAGAACTGCAGCGGGAGCACGGGACACAAAAGATTCATTATTTAGTTTGCTTTGGCATTTAGCGATCTCGTTGGCAAGGCGCGTAATTTCTTTGGTAAGTCGCGCTTCTTCTGCTTTGGGGTCAACCTCAATCTTCAGCAATAACTTATTACGACCGACGAGGGCAATCGGTGCTCCTGGCGCATCTTTTTCCAAAGTGGATTCATCAGTCACGATTTTCACTTCTGAGAGCTTTGCCAGTGCGCTTAGGTAGGGAGCCGCTTTGGTTAAAAAGTCTGTGTCCCCATAAATCCATAAGGGCACCTTCTGAGCAGGCGAGATTTGCATTTCTCCACGCAGATTACGGCACGCATCAATAATGCTTTTAACCTCACCCATCCATAACTCGCTAGCCGGATCGATCTTGTCACTTTGCGATACAGGGTAGGGTTGGAGTGCGATGGATTGCAACGGTTGATTGGAAAGCGCCTTACCACTCTTGGGACCAATGGTTTGCCATAACTCCTCGGTGATGAATGGAATGATGGGGTGAGCCAGGCGCAAAATGGTCTCGAGAACGCGCAAAAGCGTTCTACGGGTTGCCCTTTGTTGAGCAGGGCTGCCATGTTGTAACTGAACTTTGGCAAGCTCTAAATACCAATCGCAATATTCATCCCACACAAATTGATAAATGGCGAGAGCAATGTTGTCAAACCGGTAATCGGCAAAGCCTTTGGCGACATCCGCTTCGGTACGCTGCAGTTGCGAGACGATCCAGCGATCCGCTTGCGAGAAATCCAGATACCCTTCGGGGCCACATTGGTTATCACACGGTGCGAAGCCATTGTCTTTTTCATCCCCGGGGCAACTCATCAAAACAAAGCGTGTGGCATTCCACAGCTTATTACAAAAGTTACGGTAACCTTCGCAACGTTTTTGATCAAAGTTAATATTACGTCCCAATGAAGCAAGCGAGGCAAAGGTAAAGCGCAATGCATCGGTACCAAAGGCCGGAATACCCTCTGAAAACTCTTTCTTGGTTTTCTTGGTAATGCTCTCCGCTTGTTTGGGGTTCATGAGGCCTACAGTGCGTTTTTGAACCAAGTCGTCGAGTGCAATACCATCAATCAAATCGATGGGGTCCAGAGTATTGCCCTTGGACTTACTCATTTTCTGGCCTTCGGCATCGCGCACTAAGCCATGCACATAAACAGTTTTAAATGGTACCTTCCCAGTAAAGTGGCAGGTCATCATCACCATGCGCGCGACCCAAAAGAAGATGATGTCAAAGCCGGTGACCAAGACCGAGGAGGGTAAAAAGTGATCGAGCTCTTTGCTTTGTTTGGGCCACCCCAGTGAACTAAATGGCACCAAGGCAGAACTAAACCAAGTATCTAAGACATCCTCATCACGCTTGAGATCTCCTGCGTAGCCCGCTGCCTTGGCTTTAGCCTGCGCTTCATCCGCATTGCGCGCCACAAAGATCTCGCCGTTATCTCCATACCATGCGGGGATCTGATGGCCCCACCATAATTGCCGCGAGATGCACCAGTCCTGAATGTTCTCGAGCCACTGGGTATAGGTTGAGATCCAGTTCTCAGGTACGAGTTGGATGTCACCCGAGGTGACCGCATGCAAGGCGGCTCCAGCAATCGATTGACCCGGTTGGTAGCGATTATCGGGACTTGCTTTCGACATCGCCACAAACCACTGATCGGTGAGCATCGGCTCAATCACGGTTTGGGTTCGATCACCCCGCGGCACCATGAGGGTGTGGGGCTGAACTTTTTCCAATAGATCAGCTGCTTCGAGATCGGCCACAATTTGCTTACGAGCGGTAAAGCGATCGAACCCTTGATAGACCTTCGGAGCATGCTCGTTAATTTTGGCATCGAGCGTTAAGACATTAATGAGTGGTAACTGATGACGCTGACCTACCGCGTAGTCATTAAAGTCATGGGCGGGCGTGACCTTTACTACCCCAGTCCCAAAACTCATATCCACATAGGTATCCGCAATAATCGGGATGCTGCGTTGGCAAAGGGGAAGCTCAACAGTTTTACCAATCAGGTGACGATAGCGCTCATCCTCTGGATGCACCATGACCGCCACGTCACCCAGGAGGGTTTCGGGACGTGTCGTTGCGACCACCAAGTGGCCACTCCCATCAGAGAGGGGGTAGCGTATGTGCCAGAGGCTACCTTGCTCTTCGCTACTCACTACCTCTAAATCTGAAACTGCAGTACCTAACACCGGATCCCAATTGACCAAACGCTTGCCGCGATAGATCAGTCCTTGTTCAAAGAGAGTGACAAAGACCTCAACTACAGCCTCGGACATCTTGGGATCCATCGTGAAATACTCATGTGACCAATCAATGGATGCACCAAGCCGCCGAATCTGCCGCGTAATCGTGGAACCGGATTCTTCTTTCCACTCCCACACCTTTTTCAGGAAGACCTCGCGCCCAAGATCATGGCGGGAGATTTTTTGGGCATCGAGTTGGCGTTCCACCACAATTTGGGTGGCAATTCCGGCGTGATCAGTGCCGGGAACCCAGAGGGTATTCTTACCGGACATGCGTGCATGGCGCACTAAGCCATCCATGATGGTTTGATTAAACGCATGACCCATATGCAAGGTGCCCGTGACATTGGGCGGTGGTAGCTGAATACAAAAATTGTCTTTGCCATCATCAACCTTAGCGGTAGCAATGCCACGCGTTTCCCACTCAGGTCCCCAGAATGCTTCGATTGGGGCTGGCTCGTATGACTTGGCTAATTTGGCTAAGTCAGGATTGTGATTGAGCGAGGGTTTTTCAGGGGAATGGGCAGTGTCAGACATAAGCATCAAATTATAATTGGGACGATGTACGCTGATTTACTTGAGAACCTCAATCCCGAACAACGGGAGGCGGTGACCCTACCTCCAACTCACCCCGATGGGCGCCCTCAATCAGCACTGATTTTGGCGGGAGCGGGTAGCGGCAAGACCCGCGTTTTGACTACCCGCATTGCTTGGCTGATTCAAACGGGACAAATTTCTCCGATTGGGGTTTTGGCGGTGACTTTTACCAACAAAGCAGCTAAAGAAATGCTCACCCGCTTGGGTGCGATGCTGCCCATTAATACCCGAGGTATGTGGGTAGGCACCTTTCACGGCTTGTGTAATCGATTACTACGGGCGCATCATCGCGATGCGGGCCTGCCATCGACCTTTCAGATTCTGGATACACAAGATCAACTCTCCGCGATTAAACGGCTTTTAAAGAGCCTCAACGTCGATGATGAGAAGTTTCCACCGCGGCAATTACAGTACTTTATTGCCAATGCCAAGGAGCGGGGCAAGCGTGCCAAGGATCTCGATCCGGGGGATGATTTTGAGGCCCGCATGATTCAGTTGTATGAGGCATACGATGCCCAGTGTCAGCGCGAAGGGGTGTGCGACTTTTCGGAGCTCTTATTGCGCAGCTATGAGTTACTTAAACACCATGAGCTAATCCGCACACACTATCAGGAGCGCTTTAAACATATCTTGATTGATGAGTTTCAAGATACCAATGCCTTGCAATATGCTTGGCTCAAGCTCTTAGCCGGCAATGGTCAGATGACTAGCAGCTCGGTATTCGCGGTTGGTGACGATGATCAGAGTATCTATGCATTTCGGGGTGCAGATGTCGAGAATATGCGACTCTATGAGAAGCAATTTAAGCCTGTAACCGTGAAGTTGGAGCAAAACTATCGCTCACACGGGCATATCCTCGATGCTGCTAACCATTTGATTGCACACAATCAAAATCGCTTGGGTAAGAACCTGCGTACTGAAGCCGGTGTAGGTGAGCCGGTTCGTATTTATGAGGCCGCAAGCGATGGTATGGAGTGCGCTTGGCTAATTGATGAAATCAAAGCCTTGATTCGCGGTGGCATGAGCCGTAGCGAGATTGCGGTGCTCTATCGCAGCAATGCTCAGTCACGCATCATTGAGCACGGGTTGTTCTCAGCCAATATCCCTTACCGCGTGTATGGAGGCCTACGCTTTTTTGAGCGCGCTGAGATTAAGCACGCATTAGCGTATATGCGCTTACTTGAAAACCCCAATGATGACACCTCCTTTGCACGGGTTGTGAACTTCCCGGCTCGTGGTATTGGAGCGCGTTCGATCGAAGCCTTACAAGATGCTGCCAAACAACACCAGTGCTCATTCTATGCAGCAGCCTCGTTCATTGAGGGTAAAGCCGGTAATAGTATCTCGGGGTTTGTGCGCTTAATTGAGCATCTGCGAGATGCGACTAAACACAATACCTTACCGGAGACGGTGGAGTATGTGATTCAGCACAGTGGTTTAATTCAGCATTATTTGACTGAGCGTGAGGGGCAAGATCGCGTTGAGAACTTACAAGAGCTGATTAATGCTGCGACCGCGTTTGTGGCCGAAGAGGGCTATGGTCAAGATGTTCAAGCCGCTACGCCACCCAGCCCAGAGCAAGCTGGGGTGGAGGATATTTCACCGCTGGCAGGATTTTTGGCCCATGCATCGCTTGAGGCTGGCGACAATCAGGCTGAGGCCGGTCAGGATGCGATTCAGTTGATGACTGTGCATTCGGCGAAAGGTTTGGAGTTCTCTGCCGTATTTATGACTGGCCTAGAGGAGGGATTATTCCCTCATGAGAATAGTATTTCAGAGCCCCGTGGACTTGAGGAAGAGCGACGCCTTATGTATGTAGCAATTACACGCGCCAAAGAGCGTTTGTATCTTTCGCATACGCAATCACGTATGCTCCATGGTCAAGTGCGTTACAACATGCCATCACGCTTTTTGGATGAATTGCCTGCGGAGAGCCTCAAACACTTAACACCTAAAGCAAAAGATGCCCGCTGGGGAGCAACATCGTGGCAAAAAGGACGATCTGTAAATACAAACAGTGTCGATGAGTTATGGTGGGGCGGCAACGAGAGTGATGTGCCTGTACGCAATGATCAGGCGAGTAACGCGATTGTTACGAGTTCATTGCAGTTAGAGCAAAACAAGAAGCGCGGACATTCTTTTCGGGTTGGTCAAGAAGTATTTCATACTAAGTTTGGTGAAGGGCGTGTGACTGCACTAGAAGGTGAAGGAGTCGATGCCAAGGCGCAAGTGAACTTCAAACGCCATGGCGCAAAGTGGTTACAACTATCGATTGCCAAGCTGGTGGCAGTTGAGACCTAATACTCCGGTCTAATTCGGTAACTGCTCGTAATCATTACCCGTAAAGCAACCCTTCCAGGTCGCAAAGAACGAGCAATACATCACCGTTAATGCAGCCATGGAGAAGGGCGCCACCACAAAAGACGCGTAACGGCTCAAACCGATGATATCCATGATCATTCCCAGAGTGAGCGGAATCACAATCAGCACTACGCTCCAGATGGTGATGTAGTAAAAGAACGCGCCTTTATTGGTCCAGCACGCCATCCAGCTAGCAAATAAAGCTTTGCTCGGTGGCATATCAGCCCACGCTACCAAGACGGGGGCGAACCACATGAGCATAGCTACAGGGATATACAAAATACCACCGATCATCAGTGAGTAATACAACTGCTGCATGACCTCAGAGGTGATCGGTTTGTCATTGGTAATGAATGGCAGGAGCGCCTGAAAATCAATCACCATACTCGCAATTAAGCTCATGGTGAAGATCATGAGGGCATATACCAGTCCTAGTTGCAAGATGCGTTTTTTAACTTCAGGGTTATTGGAGCGAAACGCCGCTAGATAGACGGTTGGCAAAATCCGTTCTTTTTGAATAGTTTGACGACACGCGGTCATGAAGCCAACCGATAGAGCAGGGGTCAAAATGAGGACTGCAAATACTCCAGCCAATGGAATCATGATGGCTAGCTGAGCCAGAAAAACATACATAAAGACAAGCATCAAGAAGCCTAGCGGGTTTTGCTTGAAGAGCCAAACCCCCTGGCGGACCCATACATAGCCTTCATTGGTTGCAACGGGATTGAGATTCATAGGCGCTTAGCTTACCTTAACTTGTGTGACGGCGGTTACGTAGGATTTGCTCAAAATGCGTTGGATCATGGGGTGTGAGCATCTGCGCATTACGAGGTAGGTAAAAATCCCAAAGCCGCGAGATCCAAAACCGCAGAGCGGCCGCGCGCAACATCGCGCTCCACGATGCTTCTTCGCCATCGGTGAGTGGGCGAACGTTGATGTAGGCAGTGAGAAGGGCATGCAAGCGCTCGCGATTAAGAGCGCCTGAGCCATTGGTAAAGGGCTCCTCCAAACACCAATCATTGGCAGTGACGGCTAAATCAAACAACCATTTGTCATTGCCCGCAAAGTAGAAATCAAAAAAACCACCTAAGGATTCTTGACTGTGGTGGCGAGTAAAAAGCACATTGTCCCGAAAGAGATCGCAATGGCAAGGGCCCTCAGGAAGAGACTTGTATACCGAGGATTGAAAAAATGTCTCCTGAAATTGCATCTCGGATAAGAGCAATTCTTTTTGAGACGTATTAAGGTGTGGCACGATGACAGGAACGGTCTCTTGCCACCAGGAGAGGCTGCGTAAATTGGGTTGGGATAGCGCAAACGATTGCCCAGCCAGATGCATTTTCGCTAACTCTCTACCCACGGCATCGCAATGCTCGCTCTGGGGGGTAAGTTCTGATTGACCCGAGAGTTTGGTGACAATCGCTGCCGGTTTTCCTTTGATCTCAAACCATAGCTGTCCAGCACGATTGGCAATCGGCTTGGGAACTGAGATGCCTTGATTGGCAAGATGAAGCATTAGCTCCAAGTAATAGGGCAGTTGCGCAGCGCTTAACCGTTCAAAGATGGTCAGAACATAGTGATTGATTTCAGAGGTTTGGCAATCCAGAAAGAAATTGGAGTTCTCAATCCCACCATGAATACCTTTAAGTTCGATGGCATTGCCAATTGAAAAATCGTTAGCAATGCGAGGAGCGATCTCATCAAGAGTGAGGGAGGTATAAACCGCCATGAGTCGGATTACTTTATCGGAATCCGAATACTCGGAACGCTAATCAAATTATCCGATGACATACCGCCTGCTGGAAATACCGTTTGTGGGGGTGACATCTCATAAGTACCAAAGGCGGATTTCACCTCGATCTCAGTAGGTAAATTACTGTCCCGGTATTCGCGGATTTGAGTACCGGAGGGGTCGGTGTATTCAAAGCTGGGCTTGCGCTCTTCCTTGACGCCAAGACCCGCAGGATTTCTGGATGACGGAGCTAATGGCTGATTATTAATTTGGTTCAGATCTTCTTTGCTTAGCGCTTGTGTGCCAGATGTTTGGGCAAACACACCATGAGATAAGAGTGCGGCAGAACATACGATGAAAACATAGCGCCTCATAAGTAGTCCAGATTTAGTAGGTAAATTGAGGGATATCGTCATTTTTATTAAGAGAGAATGCCACCTATTATCCTAAGAAACTAGGATTTGCCCCACCGTTACGCCGATACAGCAAAATCAGGGGTTTTCCAGACCCCAGCAACTAAATTGTACGATTGAGGCATGTCAGCACACCAATTACTCCTTGTCGACGGCTCTAGTTACCTCTACCGAGCCTTTCATGCCATGCCGGATCTACGAAATAGTGCTGGGGAGCCGACTGGGGCAATCTACGGTATGGTCAATATGATGCGACGCGCCCGTGCGGAAATCGGCGCCGATCACATTGCCTGTGTATTTGATGCCAAGGGTAAGACCTTCCGAGAGGATTTATATCCTGAGTACAAGGCGCATCGTTCCCCCATGCCCGAGGATTTGGTGGCACAAATCGAGCCGATTCATGAGGTAGTTAAGGCGCTCGGATGGCCAGTGCTCATGATCTCCGGTGTCGAGGCCGATGATGTGATTGGCACTCTGGCCCGGCAAGCTGCTGAGATGGGCTGGTCAACCGTGATCTCCACGGGTGATAAGGATCTTGCGCAACTCGTGAATGACAAAGTAACTTTAGTGAACACCATGACCAACGAGAAATTAGATCGCACGGGGGTGGTAGCTAAATTTGGTGTGCCACCGGAGCGCATTGTGGATTATCTAGCGATTATTGGGGATAGCGTGGATAACGTTCCAGGAGTTCATAAGGCCGGACCCAAAACAGCAAATAAATGGTTAGCTGAGTATGGTGATTTGGATCAACTCATCGCCCACGCGAGTGAAATTAAAGGAGTGGTGGGTGATAACTTACGAGCGAGTCTTGATTGGTTACCTAAGGCCAGAGAACTGCTGACAGTAAAACTCGATTGCGATCTCAATCCGCACATCGGTTCATTACATGATTTACACGCGAAGCCCGAAGACCCAAGCCAACTGAGAGCACTCTTTGAGCGCTACGCATTTAAATCATGGTTGAAAGAACTAGACGCTAAGAGTCTATCTGCTCCAACTTCACAGAGCGCAACGAATCATTCAGATACCCCAGTCTTCCAAGAGCCTCTTTCGCAGGAGTCTCAAGCACCATCTAAAAGTGAGATTACGCGTGACTACACATGTGTGACAACCCAAGAAGTGTTTGAACAATGGCTACAGAAAATTAAGCATGCCACATTAACCTGTATTGATACCGAGACCACGAGCCTAGATGCCTTACAAGCCGAGCTGGTTGGGATTTCCTTATCGGTTGAAGAGGGTAAGGCCTGTTACATCCCGGTTGCGCATCGTACTGGCGAAGAGCAACTGGATCGCAATTGGGTGCTCGCGCAACTAAAGCCCTGGCTTGAAAATCCGCTAGCCAAAAAATTGGGTCAGAACCTTAAATACGATATGCACGTGTTTGGTAATTATCAAATTCAGGTACAAGGCGTTGAGCACGATACCTTACTCGAATCCTATGTCCTAGAGTCGCACCTTAGCCACAGTATGGACAACTTAGCCCAGCGCCATTTGGGAGTGAAGACCATTCAATATGAAGAGGTCTGTGGCAAAGGCGTGCATCAAATTGGCTTTGATCAGGTGGATCTCAAAACTGCGACCGAGTATGCCGCTGAAGATGCTGACATCACCCTGCGTCTTCATCACCATTTATGGCCACAATTGGAACGCATGCCGAGATTGCGGTTCGTCTATGAACAGATCGAAATGCCAGCGATGCGCGTCTTGGGCATCATGGAAAGTAATGGCATCACGATTGATCGTGACAAGTTAGCAATCCAGGGGCAGGAGGTTGGAAAAAAACTCCTCGTCCTCGAAAAAGAGATTCATCAACTGGCGGGTCAGCCATTTAATATCCAATCACCCAAGCAGATCGGTGAAATTCTGTTTGGGCAACTGCAATTACCTGTAGTTAAAAAGACTCCATCAGGAGCGCCATCCACCGACGAAGAGGTCTTACAAAAACTAGCCGAGGATTTTCCCTTGCCGGCACGGATTTTGGATTACCGTAGTTTGGCTAAGTTGATGTCGACCTATATCGAGAAACTGCCGCGCATGATCAATCCCAAAACAGGGCGCGTCCATACCAATTACGCCCAAGCCGTTGCGGTCACCGGCCGTTTGGCGTCAAACGATCCTAATTTGCAAAATATTCCAGTGCGCACCGAGGAAGGCCGACGCATTCGGGAGGCCTTTGTTCCCCAAGCAGGCTATCGTTTGGTCTCGGCTGATTACTCGCAAATCGAGCTGCGTATCATGGCGCACATTGCCGAGGATGAAAACTTATTAGCTGCGTTTAAGGCGGGTAAGGATATTCATCAAGCGACAGCGGCCGAGATCTTTGCGATTCCACTGGAGCAAGTGAGCTCGGAGCAACGGCGCTATGCCAAAGTGATTAACTTTGGTCTCATCTACGGCATGAGCGCCTATGGACTAGCCAGCAATTTAAAGATCGAGCGCGCAGCTGCTCAGCAGTACATTGCAAAATATTTTGAGCGTTACCCAGGCGTTGCTCAATATATGGAACGAACTCGAGAAGAGGCTCGTGTCAATGGTTATGTAGAAACCGTATGTGGGCGACGCTTATGGTTACCGGACATCAAAGCCAATGGACCAAAACGCCAGGGCGCTGAGCGCGCAGCGATTAATGCACCAATGCAAGGAACGGCCGCCGATCTCATTAAGTTGGCGATGGTCGCCGTACAAAATTGGCTAGAACAAGAGCAACTGAAGACCCGCATGCTCTTACAAGTGCATGATGAGCTCGTCTTTGAGGCCCCGCCTGAGGAGCTTGAGCATCTAAAATCATCCCTACCTCGACTCATGGGATCGATTGCTGAACTCAAGGTGCCTCTGATTGTAAGTATCGGAGTTGGCGATAATTGGGAAGAAGCGCATTAGCGCATTCGTTATTGAAAACAAACTGGGAGACAAGGCAATGAGTAATGATCACAAGCAAAATGATTCAGGTCGACGTGATTTCATGAAGACCTCACTGAAAGCCTCAACAGCAACGGTGACCGCCGGAGCCTTGGGGATTGGCTTTGTAGCCGCTTCGGATCCTGTTTTGGCCCAAGCGATTAAAACCGACTTTACTGGCATTAAAGCGGGTGAGCAGGATATTCCGGTGGGTAGTTTTAATATGCCGGCTTATATTTCTCGTCCTGAGAAAGCAAGTGGCCCCTTGCCCATTGTGATTGTCGTGAGTGAGATTTTTGGAGTGCATGAGTACATCGCTGATACCACCCGCCGCTTTGCAAAGTTGGGTTACATGGCGATTGCGCCAGAGTTCTTCACTCGTGCGGGCGATCCCAATACCTTTGGAACCATTGCCGAGATTCAGAGCAATATTGTGGCCAAGACCCCCGATGCTCAAGTATTGGGCGATCTCAAGGCTGCGATTGCCTGGGCTGGTAAAAATGGCGGCGATCTTAAAAAAGTCGGTGTCACTGGATTTTGCTGGGGTGGACGCATTACCTGGTTAGCAGCAACGATGCCTGAGGTGAAGGCGGGCGTAGCTTGGTATGGACGCCTGGTGGGCGATAAAACCGCTAATAACCCAAGACAGCCCGTTGAGATTGCAGCCGATCTGAAAGCTCCCGTATTGGGTCTCTATGGTTCAGCTGATACTGGTATTCCACTCGATACCGTGGAGCAAATGAAAGCAGCACTCGCTAAAGCAAGTTCCAATCCTGCGGCGAAAGCCTCCAAGTTCGAGATCTATCCAGATGCCCCACATGCCTTTCATGCGGACTATCGCAATACCTACCGCGAGGGTCCCGCAAAAGACGGCTGGGCAAAATGTCTAGCTTGGTTTAAGCAGTACGGCGTCTCTTAAAAATCCATTGAATCGAGCGGATTGCCTGTGGGTTTGAGTACACTTCAAATGATTGTTTTGGTCACCGCAGGCGCCGGGCTTGCGAGTGTGCTCGCTGCCGCAAGCCTTTCCTTAACCTTGCTTGCCAAGATCGTCAATAATATGGTGAGCCTCTCGGTAGGTATTTTGTTGGCCACCGCCTTTTTGCATTCTCTGCCCGAGGCCTTTGAGATCCCAGGTGCACAAGCCAACTACCTATTTGCCACCCTCTTGGGTGGATTGCTTGGATTTTTTCTCTTGGAGAAAATCGCACTCCTTCGTCATAGCCATCACCACGAAGGCGATGGGCATGACCATCACCACGGCCACGATAAAGAGGAGGCGGGTAGTAGTGGTTGGATGATTTTGGTGGGTGACAGCATTCATAATTTTGTGGATGGTGTTTTGATTGCTGCCGCCTTTATGGTCGATGTGCAAATCGGTATCTTTACTGCCTTAGCCATCATTGCGCATGAGATCCCCCAAGAGATTGGAGACTTCATCGTACTTCTCAATGCGGGCTTCTCTCGGGCACGCGCATTGCTATACAACGGAATTAGTGGTTTGATGGCAGTGGTCGGGGGCGTATTAGCGTATTACTTTTTAGAGCGCGCTACTCAAGTGATGCCCTATCTGCTGGTGATTGCATCGAGCAGCTTTATTTACATCGCGGTGAGTGATTTAATTCCGCAGATGCATCGGCGACCCCATTGGCAGGAGTCGCTACGCCAGATCGTATTAATTGCAATCGGGGTTGGGATTGTGGTTTTACTAACCGACCACAACCACTAATTTAAGGAATACAAACCGGGTTTATCGCTCAATCGGACGACTTGGATCTGAGCACCATTCGCTCCAACTACCTACATGTAAGCGTGAGCCACTGAGGCCTGCTGCTTCCATCGCCAACAGATTATGGCAAGCACTAACCCCAGATCCACACGAATGAATAATCGTTCCTGGTTTTTGTTGGCCAATGAGGAGAACAAATTCTTTATAGAGTTGCTCGGGCGATTTAAATTTACCCGAGACCAAATTCTCCTTAAAGCAGCGATTAGTTGCTCCGGGAATATGACCACCGACCGGGTCTAAAGTCTCATTCTCACCGCGAAAGCGATCGGGTGTGCGCGCATCAATCACCATTTTAGGAGTATCGGCTTTGACGTTTTGTTCCATCTCATTGGTTGTGATAACTCCCTGGAAGGGATAGACCTCTGGCATCGAGGTCAATGGTGTTGGTTCACGACCCACATTACCAATACTGCCATTCCAAGCGTCTAGTCCGCCATCAAGCACTTGCACCGAGGCATGGCCAATCGAGCGTAGCATCCACCATAAACGACTCGCAAAGGTGCCGCCATGACTATCGTAGGCAACCACATGGGTGTGATTAGCAATCCCAAGGCGTTGACGCGTTTTTGCCCAAGCCTCAGGGCTTGGAAGTGGGTGCCTACCATTCTTCCCCGTTTTAGGGCCCGATAAATCATGCTCAACATTCACATAGATGGCGCCAGTGATGTGGGCATTTTTGTACATTGCATAGCCGGCGTTGGCATTCGTGAGGTCGTAGCGACAATCGCAAATTAAGACATCGCTGCCTTCATTGATCAGTTCTTCCAGTTGATTTGCAGTAATGATGGGATTCATATAGCCTCCTGGGTGAAGATCCATTAGTAGTTCATTTCACGACGATACCATTCGTGGAAGTGTTGCATGCCATCTTCCATCGGGCTTTGATAGGGACCCACTTCGTTTTGGCCGCGTGCGAGCAGTGCCGCGCGACCAGCGTCCATGCGTTCGGCAATTTCATCATCCTCAATGCAGGTTTCCATATACGCAGCACGTTCCGCTTCAATAAACTCGCGCTCGAAAAGAGTAATTTCCTCAGGGTAATAGAACTCCACAATATTGCGAGTCTTATTTGGGGCAATCGGATGTAGCGTTGAAATACAGAGTACACCTGGATACCACTCCACCATCACATTGGGGTAGTAAGTGAGCCAGATGGCACCATGTTTTGGCATCTGACCTTGGTGATGACGTAAAACCGCGTCGTGCCAGGCGCGATAGGTTGGTGTACCAGGCTTACTCAGTTCCTTGTGAATCCCGACGGTCTGCACACTGTGCCAGTCACCAAACTCCCAGCGCAAATCATCACAAGACACAAACTTACCAAGCCCTGGATGAAAAGGGACTACATGATAGTCCTCGAGATATACCTCAATAAAGGTCTTCCAGTTGTAGTTGCACTCGTGCACCTCAACATGGTCGAGCATATAACCCGAAAAATCCAAATCGCGACCCACGGAGAGTTTTCCGAGGTCGGCTTGCACATCCCTAGGACCTTCAAATAGTAGGCCCTGCCAATTTTGTAAAGGTGACTTACCAAGATTCAAACAAGGCTTGTCCCCAAAATGTGGAGCACCTAGCAACTGACCTTCGAGATCGTAGGTCCAGCGATGCAGTGGACAAACGATGTTGTCGACCTTTCCGCTACCATTGAGCATCAGTGCTTGTCGGTGGCGACAGACATTGGATAAGAGCTCAATACCGTTTGGACCTTCGTGATTGCGAACCAGAATACGCCCCTCATTTTCCGCTAGCAGGGTTCGGTACGAACCTGTTTCTGGAACCATGAGTTCATGACCGACGTAGCCGGGCCCTTGCTTAAACAGCAATTGCAATTCCTGTTGAAATAAATCAACGTCAAAATATGCCGAAACCGGCAGTTGTAAATTGGACGGCGCAAGAAATTGCGCGGTAGCCAGATTAGTCATTCTCCCCACCCCCGAAAAAGTCAGCCGAAGCTAAGCGGAACAACCAATCCAACCATCGACGTGTCGATATTGGAAAGGAAAAAGGATTATACCCATGGGGCAAAATCTTGCTCGTGACATTTGTCAAACGACGAAAATCCCCATAAACCCCTAAATCAGTTGAAATTCAATTCGGTATTAAGATCTTGAAATGGCAAGTAAAAAAATGAACCCAGCCCCAATCGAGGGAAATATTGACCCCCAAATGCGCTATGAGGCAGCCCTTAAAGAGCTTGAGTCCTTGGTGGCTGCTATGGAATCTGGCAAGCTATCCCTTGAAGAAACCTTGGTCGCCTATCAACGAGGTGCTGCACTCTTAAAACACTGTCAGGGCGTGTTGGCACAGGTTGAGCAACAAGTCAAAGTGATCGAGACCTAATTCGATTCAAGTCGCGTTGATGAGCCTATTTTCATTTGAGGCATGGTTGGCCTCCCAATCCCAGCGAGCAGAATGTGCGCTCCTGCAGTATCTCGACTCAGATACTGCGATCCCCCAGCATTTGCACGCCGCCATGCGCTATGCCGTGTTGGGTGGTGGCAAACGAATTCGTCCCCTATTAGTATTTGCTGCGAGTGAGTTAGGGTCAGTTGATCAAGTGGATGGGTCGCTCGTGAATCGTGCCGCGAGTGCGATTGAGATGATTCATACCTATTCCCTGGTGCACGATGATTTGCCATGCATGGACGATGATGATTTGCGCCGCGGACGCCCTACAGTTCATAAAGCCTATGACGAGGCGACTGCTTTACTAGTGGGCGATGCATTACAAACCCGTGCCTTTGAAATCCTCTCGTATCCAGTCGGTCCTGACCCAAAGACCGGTTTTGCACAGCTGCGCATGATTGCTTCCTTGGCTCATGCCTCGGGTTCTAAGGGCATGGCCGGTGGACAGGCGATTGATTTGCAGAACGTGGGCAAAAAAATGGACTTGCCCGCTCTAGAAGAAATGCATGCCATGAAGACCGGTGCTCTACTCATTTGCGCTGTCCAGCTCGGAGGGATTGCCGCCCAATTGTCCGATCCAGCGATGGCTCAACTTGATACTTACGCAAAGGCGATTGGCTTGGCTTTTCAGGTGGTGGACGATATTCTGGATGCGACCTCTGATAGTGCAACACTTGGAAAAACGGCGGGCAAAGATGCGGCGCAAGATAAGCCTACCTATGTGACCCTGAAGGGTTTAGACTATGCAAACGAACTGGCTAATGAATTAAAGGGGAGAGCGCTAAACAGTCTGAATGAGTTTGGGCCACAGGCCGATGCCTTGCGTCATATTGCTCATTTAGTTGTGGATCGCAAAAAATAGTATGTTGCACTCGATCAATGACCCTCGCGATTTACGTAAATTAACACGTGAGGAGCTCCCGGCACTTGCCGATGAGCTAAGACAGTACATCGTGGATTCTGTATCAAAGACGGGCGGTCACCTCTCGTCGAATTTAGGAACGGTAGAGCTATCGATTGCCTTGCATTATGTATTCGATACACCGCACGATCGGATCGTGTGGGATGTGGGTCATCAAAGTTATCCGCATAAGATTTTGACTGGACGTCGCGATCAGATGCACTCCTTACGGCAATTTGGGGGATTGTCAGGATTTCCAAGACGTTCTGAGAGTGAGTATGACACTTTTGGTACAGCTCACTCCTCTACCAGCATCTCGGCAGCCATGGGGATGGCGCGCGCAGCGCAAACCAAGGGCGAGGATCGGGTGGCAGTTGCTGTGATCGGCGACGGCGCGATGAGTGCGGGAATGGCGTTTGAAGCCATGAACAATGCAGGCGTGTATGAGAATATGCCTCTGGTAGTCATTCTAAATGACAACGATATGTCAATTTCACCAGCGGTTGGCGCCCTCAATCGCTATCTAGCGCGTCTTCTGAGCGGCAATATTTACTCGGCAACCAAAAAAGGAATTGATTCAGTTCTGTCCTCGATGGCACCGCCGTTGCGCGAGTTTGCTAAACGTCTTGAGGATCATGCCAAAGGTTTTGTATCCCCATCCACCATCTTTGAGGAGTTTGGCTTTACCTACTTTGGTCCCATTGATGGCCATGATTTGGATACCCTCATCCCGATGATGCAAAACGTACGCCGTTTGGCAAAGGAGGGGAATGGGCCTCAGTTCTTGCATGTGATCACGCGCAAAGGCCAAGGCTATATGTTGGCTGAGGCGGATCCCATTTTGTACCATGGCCCCGGTAAATTTAATCCCCAAGAAGGAATCAAATCGAGTGGTGCGGGTAAGAAAACATTCACTCAAGTATTTGGTGAGTGGTTATGCGATATGGCGCAGGCGGATCCAAAATTAATTGGTATCACACCTGCAATGCGCGAAGGTTCAGGCTTGGTCGAGTTTGAAAAACGTTTCCCCGATCGTTACTATGATGTGGGTATCGCGGAGCAACATTCTGTGACCTTTGCTGCAGGTATGGCCTGCGAGGGTATGAAACCCGTCGTGGCGATTTACTCCACCTTCTTACAACGTGCCTATGATCAGTTAATTCATGATGTGGCCTTGCAAGATTTACCGATTGTGTTTGCGATTGACCGTGCTGGGTTAGTGGGTGCCGATGGTGCGACTCACGCCGGGGCATACGATATTGCCTATTTGCGATGCATTCCTAATATGTTGATCATGACTCCGGCGGATGAAGCGGAGTGCCGTGATCTATTAACGACCGCGTATCATCAAAATCACCCAAGCGCAGTTCGCTATCCCCGCGGCGCAGGTATTGGCAATCCGCCATCTGCCGAATTGCGCTCCTTACCACTCGGGTATGGTGAAATTCGTCGTGAGGCACAAACAAAGGGTAAACGTCTCGCTATTCTGGCATTCGGAACGCTGCTCTATCCTGCTTTGGATGTTGCCGAAAAACTGGATGCTACGGTAGTGAATATGCGTTTTGTAAAACCGCTGGATATTGAGTTGATCAAAACGCTTGCCCGTAATCATGATTACTTTGTGACTGTTGAAGACGGTTGTGTTCAGGGTGGTGCTGGTAGCGCTTGCATGGAGGCCATGAACCTCTTGGGTATCACCAAGCCGGTATTAACTCTTGGATTACCCGATGTCTTTATTGAGCACGGGGATTACAACTTGCTCATGGCTCAGTGTGGATTGGATGCCGCAGGAATCGAGGGAGCAATTCTTGCCCGCTTCCCAGATTTGGGTACCGCCCCACTCAATCTTAAGACCCCATCGGATCAGGTCCCCGTCGGTAAGTAAAGCGTTTGTACAGGCGCTCCTTGAGCCAGTTGGATTGTTTTGAGCGAAAATACTGGTATGAATGATTTAAACACCCACTTCCTGAACACGACTGCCTTGCCTGACATTCAAGGTGGTCATGACCTTCGCGCTCTTGCGATTGAGCGTGTTGGAATTCGTGGCATCAAGCATCCCATTCATGTTCAAAGTGGTTCTGGATCATTTCCAACTGTTGCTCAGTTTGAAATGGATGTGGCACTCCCAGCTGACCAAAAGGGGACCCATATGTCGCGCTTTGTCCATCTTTTGCACGATGAGCAAGGCGCTTACAGTGGCTCAAAGATCGTTGGGATGGCAAAAAAAATGTTACCCCTGTTGCAGGCGAAGCAGGGCCGTATTCAAATGCAATACACCCATTTTGAAAAGAAAAGCGCACCCGTTTCCTCGGTAGAAAGTTGGATGGATTACGAGGTCACGTATCGTGCCGAGGCCAAACAAATGCCTGATGAAAGCGTCGATGTTGACTTGTATCTACAGGCTATCGTACCGGTCATGAGCTTATGCCCATGTTCAAAAGAGATTTCGGAATACGGCGCCCACAATCAGCGATCGCATGTCACCATTTTGGTCAAAGTCGATCCTGCCGCCAATCTGAATGTTGAAGAGCTATTGCGTATTGCAGAGACCGAAGCCTCAAGCGAGTTGTGGGCTATTTTGAAGCGCCCTGACGAAAAGTGGGTAACAGAGCGCGCGTATGAGACTCCTAAATTTGTGGAAGACTTAGTACGTGATGTTGCTACCCGGTTAAAGCACGATGAACGAATCCTGTCTTTGATGGTCGAAGCGGAGAACTTTGAGTCCATCCATAACCACAGTGCGTTCGCCCGTATCAGCCTTCCTTAATGATTCGAGCGATCTAAAGAACTCAGATCCCAACGGGGTTTGATATCAAATGCCCCATTCGTGGTTGAACCACTTTGCAGTAGTCGAAGTGCTCCTGCAAATGCAATCATCACTCCGTTATCAGTGCATAACTCGATTGGTGGATAGTGCACCTGATACCCGCGTCCAGTTGCCATTGCGGTGAGTTTTTTCCGAAGCTGGGTATTGGCACCCACACCTCCGGCAACCACTAAATCACGACACTCCATTTGCTCGAGTGCTGCCATTGCTTTATGACTTAAGACATCGGTCACGGCCTCAACAAATGCACAGGCGAGGTTGGCACGAAAAGACTCGGTATCAGAATTGGTGGATTGCGCTTTTTTGACTTGGTGCAGCACTGCGGTTTTTAGTCCCGAAAACGAAAAATCCAGATCTTTGGAATGCAACATCGGTCTGGGTAAATCAAATCCGGCAGCCTTTCCAGACTCTGCCAATTTTGAGAGCGCTGCCCCGCCTGGGTAGTCAAGACCTAATAATTTGGCAGTCTTGTCAAACGCCTCACCGGCTGCATCATCCACTGTTTCCCCAAGCAGTTGATAGTCCCCAATTCGATTTACGAGCATGAGTTGCGTATGCCCACCGGAGACCAATAGGGCAACAAAGGGGAATTTAGGTGGGCGCGAGGATCCATCTGCTAGCAAAGGGGATAGTAGATGACCCTCTAAATGATGAACTCCGACCAGGGGTTTTTGGGTTGCCAGGGCTAGTGCATTGGCAAAGGCTGATCCCACCAGCAGGGCGCCTGCCAGACCAGGCCCCTGGGTGTAGGCAATGGCATCGACTTCCTGGAAGGTGCGGCCAGAATCTTTTAACGCCTTGTTTAATAAGGGAATTAAGCGGCGAATATGGTCTCGTGAGGCCAATTCAGGAACCACCCCACCATAATCTTGGTGCATCTCAATTTGGGAGTGCAAAGCGGCACCTAAGATGCCATGATGGGCAGGTCTTCCGGCCTCCCAGGGCCCTGTGTCATAGATGGCTAGGCCGGTTTCGTCGCAGGAGGTTTCAATACCGAGGACTATCATTGGTGGCGGGGTCGTGCTAGAATCCGTGTTTTAGTAAATTTTGACCATTTTCAAGCAATCAAAGAGTAAAAGCGAGTAAAAACAGCATGACCACAGTACGCCTTCGCGAAAACGAACCATTTGAAGTGGCATTGCGCCGCTTTAAGCGCACCATCGAGAAGAATGGTCTATTGACCGATCTTCGTGCTCGTGAGTTCTATGAGAAACCCACTGCCGAGCGTAAGCGTAAGAAAGCAGCCGCTGCAAAACGCCATTACAAGCGCATTCGTAGCCAGATGCTCCCCAAAAAGCTCTATTAATAATTTCTGGGTTTCGGAAAGTTCCCGAAAACCACCAGTCATCAAAGCCCGCCTAGTCTGCGGGCTTTGTTTTTTTAATCTCTTGGATAATGGATCAGTACCATCTACGATTTGGAGAACTTAAATGACTCTCAAAGAGCAAATTACCGAAGACATGAAGTCAGCTATGCGTGCTAAAGAGACCGAGCGGCTGGGCACCATTCGCTTATTGTTGGCTGCAATTAAACAGCGCGAAGTGGATGAGCGTATTACGGTAGATGATGCCGGCATCATTGCCATTGTTGAAAAACTGATCAAGCAGCGCAAAGATTCAATTGAGCAGTTTCAGAAAGCAGGTCGCACGGATTTAGTGGACCAAGAGAGTAAAGAGCTGGGAATCTTACAAGCGTATATGCCAGCCCAACTATCAGAGGCTGAAGTGCAGGCGGCGATTCAAAAGACAATTTCGAGCTTGGGAGCTGCGGGCCCACAGGATATGGGCAAAGTGATTGGAGCACTCAAGGCACAACTTGCTGGGAAAGCCGACATGGGAATGGTCTCGGGCATGGTCAAGGCCGCTCTCGCAAAGTAGTGATTCTTTTATGGCCCTGATTCCCCAATCCTTTATTTCCGATTTACTCAATCGGGTCGATATTGTGGATGTGGTGGGCAAGCACGTCAAACTCAAAAAGGCGGGCGCGAACTATCAAGGCTTATGTCCTTTTCATCAAGAGAAGTCACCCTCGTTTTCAGTATCCCCCACCAAGCAGTTCTATCACTGCTTCGGGTGCGGCGCGCATGGGTCGGCAATTGGCTTCATGATGGAGTACTCCGGACAGTCTTATGTGGATGCGATTGAAGATCTCGCCCGCTCGGTGGGTCTGTCTGTTCCCCGTGAAGAGCGCAATGTTCGTGATGTGATTGCGCAAAAGCAAGCCTTGGCCCTGGGCGAAGTAATGACTATGGCGAGCGATTGGTATTCTCAGCAACTAAAAGGATCGCAGCGGGCCATTGACTACCTGAAGGGGCGTGGTTTGACCGGCGAGATTGCCAAGCGCTATGGCCTTGGGTATGCACCTGATGGCTGGCAGGGACTCGAGGCGGTATTTGATTCGTACATCAAAGATGAAACTGCCAAATTACTGATCGAGGCTGGCTTGATTATCCAGGGGGAGGGTACCGACAGTCAGGGCAAGACCAAACGTTATGACCGCTTTCGAGATCGGATCATGTTCCCCATTCGAAATCCCAAAGGACAAGTGATTGCCTTTGGCGGCCGCATCTTAGATCAAGGGGAGCCTAAGTATTTAAATTCTCCAGAGACCCCGTTGTTTTCCAAAGGAAATACCCTCTACGGATTATTTGAGGGGCGCTTAGCGATTCGGGATCGCGGATTTGTCTTGGTCTGTGAAGGCTATATGGATGTGGTGGCTTTGGCCCAACTAGGTTTTGCCAATGCGGTTGCCACCTTGGGGACTGCGTGCACACCCTTTCATGTGCGCACTTTATTGCGCCAAACCGATCGGATTGTATTTTCATTTGATGGGGATGCAGCCGGTCAGCGTGCGGCGCAGCGTGCGCTGGAGGCAACCCTACCCATCTTGAGTGACGATAAAGAAATTCGTTTTTTATTCTTGCCCAGTGAGCACGATCCCGATAGCTATATCCGTCAATATGGCGCTGCCGCGTTTGAGCAAGCAATTCATCAGGCGATGCCCTTATCCGGATTCTTTTTCAAGCTTGCGAGTGAGGGTAATGATCTAGGAACTCCAGAGGGTCGAGCTAAAACCCACCATGTTGCTAAGCCCTGGTTGCAATCGATGCCAGCAATTGCTTTGCGGTCTCAACTGCTGCGTGAGCTTGCGAATCGTACCGCATCGAGTGTGAGTGAGCTTGAGCAATTTTGTGCATTGACTTCTGCTACTAAAACTCCGCTCCCTACCACTCAAGCCCAAACCAAATCGCAGAATATCAAACCGGTAATTACAAAACCGATCGCCGCACGATCGGCAAAGCAGTCCCGTCCTAACGTTGAACCACCCAGGCCAACCGATTTGTCAGAACACATCATGCGTTTACTGATTCAGTTCCCGATTCTTGGAAAAGACATGACCCCCGATCAACGTCAATTGGCAATGGAGGTCGCCAAAAAACGATCAGATAAGGCGCATGATTTAATGAGCGACCTGATTCATCAATGCGACATTCTGGAGATCAATACTCAAAATCCAAATTCTTCCTTTGCGGTTTTTCAGGATCAGTTAGCAACCAGTCCATTGGCCGATTTGTACCAAATCCTCAGGCAACGCATTTTGGGTTCTGAGATTGAGTATCTTGGAGCAAAAGAGGATCTGGAGGGAGTCTTAAATAAGCTAGAACTTGGTCATTTGAAAGCCGAAATGACTGAAATTACCGAAAAAATGACTCAGGGAACTGCAAATACACAGGATTTAGAGCGCTACCGGGAAATTAGTCAGCGTTTGAGTAGGCGGTAGGAAAATCAGAAAATAAATGGCTTAAATCGATATTTTTTAAGCTTTTGTAGGTCTTGATTGGCTCAATCGAGTATAATACGCACTTCCAGAAAAAACTATTTGAATCAGCCACTTACCTCCATGGCCTGAGTACCTTTGGATGATCGATACGGTTCAATAAACCAGATCGTCAGGAAATATGGCTTAAGTGAGTATTTACTAACTTATTAGATTGATCGATTGCAAAGATATCCATGAAAAAACCAGCTTCCAAAGTCGCTCCTAAAAAATTAGCAAAACCGGCACCTAAAGCTAAGGCACCGGTTAAAAAAGCAAAGCCTGCTGCTCCTGCAAAGAAGTCAGCAAAAGCGGTTGCTAAGAAGCCCGCCAAGGCTCCAGTAAAAAAAGTGAGCAAACCAGCGGGTAAAGCAACGAAGGCGCCAGCTAAAAAAGTGGTTTCCAAAACTGTAAAGCCGACAGCAAAGACTGCCAAGCCAAGTGCTAAATCAGTGAAAGCGGCACCAAAGCTGACCGCGAAAGAATTGGCTAAAAAAGCAGCAGAAGAGAAAGCCCTGAAGAAAGCGCAAGAGAAGGCGGCGAAGGAACAAGCCAAGGCCGAAGCAAAAGCCGCCAAGTTAAAAGCCAAAGAGGCGGCGGTTGAGTTGGATGAAAATGGTCAGCCGATTAAAAAGACGCGTGGTCGTAAACCAAAGGTCGAAGTAGCGGGCGAGCCTGGTATTGATAACCGCACCGATCGCCAAAAAGCACGCGATCGTAAAGCAAAAGAAAAGGCCCTCCTCAAAGAGTTTGCTGCACAACAATTGGGTAGTGAAGAGCAGCAAGAGTTACGCCGTGCACGTTTGAAGACCCTTATCAAAATGGGTAAGTCCAAGGGTTACTTAACTCATGGCGAGATGAACGATGTCATGTCAGATGAATTGTCAGAGGTGGACGCCCTTGAAACTCTGATCGGCCTACTTAATGACATCGGGATTACCGTCTATGAGCAAGCTCCCGATGCAGAAACCTTACTCTTAAATGAACATGGCCCTACCGCAACCTCGGAAGAAGAGGCGGAAGAAGAAGCTGAAGCTGCTCTCTCAACCGTTGACTCGGAGTTCGGTCGTACTACTGACCCCGTGCGCATGTATATGCGCGAGATGGGTACCGTCGATCTCTTAACCCGCGAGGGTGAGATCGTGATCGCCAAAAAGATCGAAGCCGGTCTCAAAGATATGGTGATGGCTCTTTCTGCTTGCCCCGTCACCATTTCAGAGATCCTCACCAATGTCGACAAGATCGTTTCCGGAGAGATGGAAATCGATCAGTTTGTCGATGGCCTAGTAGATCCTAATGCTGAAGATATTCCGATGGCTGCCGATGAGCCCGAGGATCTGGAGATGATGGATGAGGGCGAAGAGGGCGATGATGATGAAGGTGGCGGTGGTGGCGCGAGTACTGCTAGTGCGAAGCAACTCGAAGAGCTCAAGCAACGTTCCCTTGAAAAGTTTGCGGTGATTCGGACGCAGTTTGACAAGATGCGACGTGCCCATGACCGCGATGGTTATAACTCACCTGGTTATTTAAAAGCGCAAGACGCGATTCGAAACGAGTTACTTGGCTTTCGCTTAACAGCAAAGAGTGTTGAAAAGCTCTGTGACACCATGCGTGCCCAAGTCGATGAAGTATGGAAGCTTGAGCGTGGCATTGTGAGTATTCTGGTTGATAAGATCGGGATCCCGCGTGCCGAAGTTCTACAAGCATTTCCAAAAATGGCCATGAACTTGCGTTGGACCGCAAATCTTCTCAAAGAGCCAAAACCCTACAGCGCTCTCTTAGAGCGCAATGTCCCAGCGATTCAAGAGCTACAACAAAAGTTGATCGATATTCAGACCAAAGTGGTCTTACCGCTCAATGAGCTCAAAGAAGTGAATAAGCAAATGATTGCCGGTGAGAAGCGTGCGCGGGAAGCGAAGCGCGAGATGACGGTCGCAAACTTGCGCTTAGTAATCTCGATTGCTAAGAAGTACACCAATCGTGGCTTACAGTTTTTGGATCTGATTCAAGAGGGCAATATTGGCCTCATGAAAGCAGTCGATAAGTTTGAGTACCGTCGTGGTTACAAGTTCTCTACTTATGCGACCTGGTGGATTCGTCAGGCAATTACTCGCTCGATTGCGGATCAAGCTAGAACTATTCGTATTCCGGTGCACATGATTGAGACCATCAATAAGATGAATCGCATTAGTCGCCAGATTTTGCAAGAGACTGGTCATGAGCCCGATGCTGCAACCTTGGCACAGAAGATGGAGATTCCAGAGGACAAGATTCGGAAGATCATGAAGATCGCAAAAGAACCGATTTCTATGGAAACCCCGATTGGCGATGATGAGGATTCACATTTGGGCGACTTCATTGAAGATTCCAATACCTTGGCACCTGCCGAGGCCGCACTGCATGACTCGATGCGCGATGTAGTGAAGGATGTGCTTGATTCCTTAACACCGCGCGAGGCAAAAGTATTGCGGATGCGTTTTGGTGTTGAGATGAGTACCGATCATACCCTCGAAGAAGTTGGTAAGCAGTTTGATGTGACGCGTGAACGCATTCGTCAAATCGAAGCGAAGGCATTGCGTAAGATGCGTCATCCAAGCCGCAGTGATAAGTTGAAAACCTTCCTCGAAGAAGATTGATGAAGTCTTAGGGGCCCATAGCTCAGTTGGTTAGAGCAGAGGACTCATAATCCTTTGGTCCCAGGTTCAAGTCCTGGTGGGCCCACCAGAAATGAAAATACCAATCTTCGGGTTGGTATTTTTTTAGCTCTTGCGATACATCCAAATTAATTGCATTAGCATCTGATATAGTTTTTGGAGTTAATAAAACACATCCACCCCATGTAGTGATTAATTTAAATTATATAAATGGAGAATTTCTATGAATCGCCTTAAAGTAGTGGTTGTATCCTTGGCAGTAAGCCTTTGTTCTGCCATCGGAGTTGCGAATGCGCAAGGCAGCGCTCCTTCGCCTACTGTATCGGCGACCGCTACATTTGATCTTAAGGTATACGCGTTAAGTTCCGGACAAAAAGTGAGTAATGCCAGTGGCGTTCTAACTTACCAAGGTAAAAAATATCCGTTTACAGTCAAAGGAATTGGTTTAAATGAAAACCAAATTGGCGCAGCCCAACTCGTTGCCGATGCGACTGTCTATAACCTCAACAAGGCATCTGATTTTGCAGGCACTTTCACTGCAGTCACTACTGGTATGGAGGCAACTGGGCAATCAAGAATTCGCAATAATAAAAATGTCCTAGTTGATCTAAAAGGCTGGTCTAAGGGGCCGGTTGTTATTGCTCCCGAAGGTGCTGTGATTGAATTTAATAAATAAACCTAAAAGTAATCACACAAATACTCACACACCAATAAACAGGAGACGTAAGCTCTTGAAATCCTAATGGTTTTATTTGGTTGTCTGCTCTCATAATCTTTTGGTCCCAGGTTCAAGTCCCGGTGGGCCCACTAGAATACAAAAACCCTCATCAGTAATCCTGGGGTTTTTGTTTTTTGAGTGTTACTAGGGCATATACCATGCCTAAAATAGACCCAATTTTGGCTTGCATTGACTGCAGTCAATCATATTTCAGACCTTGCTTTCTATGATTTATTCAACGAGTAGAAGAGTAAAAGGAGCACATGGAATTCGAAATACCAGAAACCCTAGCCAATACGCTTCTTGGAATGATCGATGGGGATACGCTCCTCGCGAAGCGGCTTAGCGAGTACGGCCTTTCCCGTGGTAAACGTGTGGTATCCAGCCGTCTTTTCGATGCCACTTCATTGAACACGCTCTACGGCCTGTGCCGCACGGCCGACGAGCGTGAGCTGATGTTCCAAATGATTGCGCTGGACAATATCCATGCTGCGCCGGCTGCCCGAAAAATCCCAAGCTTGGAGCATCTGATCCCCGGTCTGATCGCTTGGCTGTCGCGCGACATGATCGATGGCTGGCTCTACAAACTTGGCAAGGATGGTGTGTTGCTGCCCTGGCTCGTCCATTCGATGCGCTATGTACAGCCTGTCGATGGTGCAGCTTACGTCATCATCGGCCTTCTGGCGAATACCTTGCAGGCCGCAGATCGTGAGCCAATTAACGATCCGAGGTTAAGGCGCACCGGCATGACCAACAGTATCACCTTTTACGCCGAAGATATTCAGGATTGCACGATTCCTGAATTGATGACGGGCTATGGTTACTTCAAAGAATGTGTGGAATTCAAAAACGAATACGAGACACACTTGAAACATTTCATGCAAATGCAACCGAAGTTTGGTGCGCAATTTACTGTTTCTGGCACTGTCTGGATGTCTAGCGAAGGGTCTCGTCCACAACTCGAATGCCTGAGGCTGCAGGCCGGTACAACAGCTCGATGCGTCAATGATGAAGAGCTACTGGAACGCCACTTCGATACCACCGCTGACGCAATCTTCTGGCGAGCAAGCGGCATTAGCGAGGGTTTTGAGAGGATTCCCCAGCATTGCTATCTACACCTATTTCACCTGGATTACCACCGCAGCATATGGGCTCATGTGCAAAATGTGAAGGCTTATCGTTATAAGCCAGAATTGCGTGACAAGCTCGTTCTGCCAAATGCTCATCGCGACTTGATTGATATCTTGACCGCTGATCGTAACTTCCTAATGGAAGACATTGTCGAGGGTAAGTCAGGCGGGACAACCATTCTGTGTAAAGGGGCGCCTGGGCTTGGCAAGACGCTGACAGCAGAGGTCTATGCCGAAGTGGTCGAAAAACCGTTATACCGGGTACATTCTGGTCAACTCGGGGTGACGGCAAGCTCAGTGGAGGCTAACCTTTCGAAAATCCTGCGGCGTGCTGCGCGCTGGGATTCGGTGCTATTGCTCGACGAGGCTGACGTCTACATTCGCCGCCGCGACAATGATCTGGAGCATAACGCCATCGTGGCCGAGTTTCTGCGGACCCTCGAGTACTTCAACGGTTTGCTGTTCATGACCACCAACCGCGTAGCCGATATTGATGATGCTGTCCTATCGCGCTGCATCGCTATCATCCAGTTCGAGACGCCGACACAAGAGCAGGCGAAACAATTATGGAAATCGCTCGCGCAGCAGTTCAACACCGAGCTGTCTGATGACCTAGTTGAGCGCTTGATAGTAACTTACCCAGCTGCCAGCGGCCGCGATATCAAGGAGTTGCTCAAGCTGACGCTCAAATTCTGCAAGGGTAGGAATTTGTTACTGAACGAAGATGCATTTGCTCAGTGCGCGGCTTTTCGCAGTATCAGCAAATCCGTCTAAGATGGCAACGTTTGACACATCCCTCCTTGGAGATTTGCTGCTGGGCCGGCTCAGTTTTCGGCCTGGCACTGTACCCGACAAGGAACCTTTGCCCGCTGGTCGTCACAACCTGGGTATTGCTAGCGAGCGCGATACAGTATTAATCGTACCGGAAGGTCTCCAGCCTGGAGTCCCAGTTGCTCTGCTTGTGATGTTTCATGGTGCTGGTGGCAGCGCTGATAAGGTGCTGCCATTTTTGATCGAGCATGCGCGTCAGCATGGCTTTTTGCTTCTACTGCCGCAGTCTCAGTTTCCGACTTGGGATTTGGTTGTGGGTGGTAATGGCCCAGACCTAGAGCGGCTAGACAAAGCATTGCACGAAGTAGCCTCACGTTTTTCTATTAATCCATCCCACTTGGGATTTGCTGGGTTTTCAGACGGAGGCAGCTATGCACTATCAGTAGGTCTGACCAATGGCGACTTTGTAAGTCATGTGATCGTATTTTCTGGAGGCTTTATGTCGGTCCTTCAACAAAATGGCGCACCCCGCATTTTCATCGCCCACGGTTTGGAAGATGAGCAATTGTCAATTGAAACTAGTGCACGTCCTCACGTAACCAAACTTAAAGCCGCAGGTTATGACGTAACTTCTTTAGAATTCAAAGGCCCGCACCGCATCGAGCCACCAGTAGTTGCCTTGGCAATCGATTTCTTCCTGAAACCGACGGCGTAGCCGTAATAAGCTGGGAGTTTACTTTTTGATTAACAGTATCTTGCGGATATAGCTTTACAATTTCAGCATCATGAATTCATCTGAGCCAAACAATAGAAATTCAGTTGATCAAGCAAAGGAGGAAGATCAATCCTCAAGCCAACTCAAGGCTGAGATCAAATCTGAGCCCAAGCCCACCATGAGTAAGCGCGAGATCATGGAAGAATTATCACGCCAACGATTTCCATGGGAAGAATAGGTGACTATTTTTAGAAAGCGCTAGTGCAGTCAGGCTTTTACCTCTCCATCATTCTTGCCAGTCTAGGAGCCATCCTATTTGCTGCTAAGGCAATTGTGGTGAAATTTTCTTACCAATATGGTGCCACTGCGGATGTCGTTCTCACCCTGAGGATGGTGTTTTCACTCCCCATCTTTTGGCTAGCAGTTTGGTGGAACCAGAGAGCCACATCGCCGCAGCCTCTCATTAGGAAAGATGTAATTAAAGTCTGTGCGATTGGCTTATTAGGCTATTTTTTATCGAGCTATCTAGACTTTTTAGGATTGCATTACATCTCAGCAGGCTTAGAGAGGGTCATTTTGTACTTGACCCCAGCCATTGTTTTAGTGCTTTCAAAATTCTTTCTTAAAAAAGAGATTGTTCGCAGGCAATATTGGGCAATGGTCGTTGCTTATTTAGGAATTGTGATGGTATTTATGCACGATATTCAATTGAATGAGCATGGCGCCGTTGTCTTGGGCAGTATTTTGGTCTTTCTAGCGGCTGTGGTTTATTCGATCTACTTAATTTTTGCGGGTGAGCTAGTCGGTCGTGTAGGCAGCATCAGACTGGTTGCGCTTGCAAGTGCATCAGCCACGGTCGCAACCTGTATTCAATCCCTCGTTCTGGGGGCCGATCAACTTTTTGTACAACAGCCCGAGGTGTATTACTTTGCTCTCGTCAATGCCTTGTTTTGTACCTTCATGCCCATGCTCTTTATCATGATGGCCGTCAATCGTATTGGCTCAAGCTTGACCGCTCAGGCAGGCACCATTGGCCCGGTGGGAACGGCATTCTTGGGTTGGTATTTCTTGAGTGAGCCTGTGAGCACATTACAGCTTGCTGGTATTGTGGTTGTACTAATTGGTATTGCGATCTTGCTATCGATTGGCAACAAGCCCAATCAAAATCCAACCCCAACGGAGTAGTTGCTTAGTTTTTAAATGTCACTACGTGATCAGCGCCCAAACGAATCCCAATCTTTTCACCAATGGCGTGATTATGGTGGCTGGGAACAAAGGCAAATACCTCTTGACCTGAGCTAAGTTTGAGGGTGTATAAAAAATCAGCTCCCCGAAACGCTTTGCGTACAACCTCAGCTTGCATCGGACTTTCATCATCATGCTGAATATCGTCAGCGCGTAAGAGCACATCAATTTGTTTTCCAGGACTTAGTTCGTCACCTGGGTCTAACTGTAACTGACCGAGTTCAATTTCAACGGCACCACCATCTTGGGTTTTGCCTTTGATAAATACCCCGCGACCGATAAACTCAGCGACATACCGTGTATTAGGCTTGTGATAAAGGTCATAAGGTGTATCCCACTGAATAATTTTGCCCTCGTTCATCACCCCAATGTGATCCGCAATTGCGAACGCTTCAAATTGATCGTGTGTGACGAGAAGAGCGGTAACTCCATTGGCCTTGAGGATGTCGCGCATCTCACTAGCCAGACGTTCACGCAAATCAATATCCAAGTTGGAGAAGGGCTCATCGAGCAAAATGAGATCGGGTTCGGGAGCCATTGCACGTGCCAGAGCTACGCGTTGTTGTTGTCCGCCCGAGAGCTCATGAGGATAAGCGCTTGCTTTATCGGCAAGTGCTACGCGTTCTAACCATTGCATCCCAACAGTTTCACGCTCTGCTGTTGTACCCGTGCGCAGTCCAAACATGACATTCTCGAGAACGCTTAGGTGTGGAAAGAGGGCAAAGTCCTGAAAAACCATCCCCACTTTGCGCTCTGCTGGTGGAACTCGAATACCTGGTGAGCTCACCGTTTTGCCATAAATCTTGATTTCTCCAGTTTGCACGGGCTCAAAGCCGCAAATGGCGCGTAGAACCGTAGATTTGCCACAGCCGGAGGGGCCCAATAGACAGGCAATATCCCCTTTGGGAAGTTGGAAACTGAGCCCATTCACAATTCGAATAAAGCCTGAGCCTTCCTGTTTTGGAAACTCAATAGCAATGTTTTCAAGGGAAATCAGGGCTGGATTGGAATTCATCCCTATAATTTTCGCATTGAATCATAAAAATTCATAAAAACACCATAACCTACCTATTTATTTGATCCTTCACAGCAGTCGATGCGCACTAGCTCCATTCTTTTAGCCCTCGCCCTCAGTCTTCCGATTCTAGGGTTGATCTTGGCAGCTTTATTGGGTCAACCTAGCCCCATCCTATCCGATGGGATAGTCGCCGAGAGTACGCTAACCCACCTCTGGAACTACGTGCTGACCGATTACATTGTCACGACGATCTTGTTGTGTTTAGGCGTTGGTATCGGCGTCTTTGTATTGGGCGTTGGTAATGCGTGGCTAGTAGCGAACTATCAATTTCCAGGAAAGGCAATCTTTGAATGGGCCTTGATCCTGCCCCTTGCAGTTCCTGCCTATGTGATGGCGTATTTGTTTGTGGATTTTTTGCAGCACGCAGGGCCTGTGCAAACTATGTTGCGTGAGAATTTAGGTCTTTCATTGGCATTGCCCGATCCGCGTTCTTTGGGAGGTGCGATTTGGACCTTCTCCATGTGTTTATATCCATACGTTTACTTAGTGGCTCGCACCTCTTTTTTAGATCGAAGTGCACGATTTATGGAGGTTGCCGAGACTCTGGGGTACACCAGTGTGCAAGCATTCATGAAGCTAGTATTGCCCATGGCTAGACCCGCAATTTTTACCGGTATTGCGTTGGCACTGATGGAGGTCTTAGCCGATTTTGGAGCAGTATCGTACTTTGGCTTGCAAACCTTTGCGACCGGCATTTTTAAGGCTTGGTTATCGTTTGGGGACCGCAGTGCTGCAGTTCATCTATCCCTCATGCTCTTAAGTTTTGTCCTCATCGTGTTTTATTGGGAGCGCCATAATCGAGCCAGGCAACGCTATGCCCTCGCTAACACGAATACCCGACCTGCGATCCCAAAACGCTTAGTCGGTTCGCATGCGCTCTACGCATTTTTATTCTGCGCCTTAACCCTATTTTTTGCATTTGTTTTGCCAATGGCAGTTTTATTTGATCTTCTAAGCGAGCAGGGGCTAGAGGCTGATCCGCGCTATTGGGGGTGGTTAAAAAATTCCTTAAGCTTATCCGCGTTCACTGCGATATTGGCTGTATTCTGCGCACTCTTTTTGGCGTATGCGGCACGCCTCACTCAAAGCAAAACGTTGCAAGGGGTCAATCGCTTGCTTACGGTTGGCTATGCCTTGCCGGGTGCAGTTTTGGGAGTCGGTATTTTGTCTCTATTGGGTTTATTGGATATTGCTTGGTTGATGTCGGTAAGCGTTGGAGTATTAGTTTACGCCTATCTGATTCGTTTTTTATCTGCAGGCTTGCAAAGTATTGAGACTGGCCTGACCCGTATTACCCCAGCGATGGATGGGACCGCTGCGCTCTTGGGCGCCAAGCCGATGGAGATGATTTGGCGGATTCATCTGCCATTACTAAGACGCAGTGTTTTAACAGCCTTGTTATTTGTGTTTGTTGATGTCATGAAAGAGCTGCCAGCCACCTTAATATTGCGACCATTTAACTTAGATACCTTGGCAGTCGCTACCTATCAATTAGCAGCTGATGAGCGTCTGGCCGAATTAGCCTTACCTGCCTTAAGCATTGTTTTGGTTGGTCTTTTACCGGTGATCTTGCTATCTAGGGCCATTGCTCAGAAACGTTAAAAAACCACATAAGTACCAATATTATTGATAATCATTCTCATTCGTATTACAATGTAATCTTTGTAATTGCTGATAGGAATGGTTTGACATGCAAGGAATTCGCTCAGGCTTCACATCTTCAATCAAGAAGGTATCTTTCGTACTTGGTTTGGGTTTTGCAATTAGTGCCCCACTTAGCCATGCGGCTGAGCCTAATACAGTTCTTAATTTGTACTCCGCGCGTCATTATCAAACCGATGAATCGCTCTACGCCAACTTCACAAAAAGTACTGGTATCAAGATTAACCGGATTGAGGCAGACGACAATGCTTTGCTTGAGCGCTTGAATAGCGAAGGTGCCAAAAGCCCAGCCGATGTGATCTTGCTTGTTGACGCAGCACGATTGTGGCGCGCTCAAGTCAATGGAATGTTCAAGCCGATTCAGTCGAAGGTATTGGATCAGCGCATACCTGCCAACCTGCGTGCTAAGGCTGATCCGGATGGAACCACCTGGTTTGGATTTTCAACTCGGGCGCGCATTATTGTGTACAACAAAGATCGTATTAAGCCGGAGGATGTGAACACTTACGAAAAGTTAGCTGATCCAATCAATAAAGGTAAGGTATGCACTCGTTCGGGCTCACACCCCTATATGTTGTCATTGGTGGGTGCTCTGATTGAGCGTGATGGCTCTGCGGCCACTGAAAAGTGGGCCAAAGGCATGGTTGCCAACATGGCGCGCGCACCGAAAGGTGGCGACACCGATCAAATCCGTGCTGTTGCATCGGGTGAGTGTGCTGTTGCTTTAACCAACTCCTACTACTTAGCGCGCCTAATGCGCTCGACCAAGCCTGAGGATATTGCGGTGGTTGCTAAAGTGGGTCATATTTGGCCCAATCAAAATGCCGGTGGTGTGCACATCAATATTTCTGGGGGAGGGGTAGCCAAGAACGCTCCCAATCCGCAAGCAGCCGTTAAGTTTTTAGAGTATCTAGCCAGCGATGCGGCGCAGATCTATCTGGCCGATGGTAATAACGAATGGCCGGTTGTGGCGGGCGTAAAAGTCGACAATCCTGCTTTAAAAGCGCTCGGACCTTATCAAGTCGAAAAAGTATCGATCGCTGCCATTGGCCGTAATCAAGTAGCAGCGCAGCGTATCTTGGATCAGGCAGGCTATCGCTAGACGACTAACCGCGACCAACAAATGGCATCTTGCTTGCCATGATGGTCATGAACAAGATATTGCTTTCGGGCGGCAGTTTGGCCATCTGTAAAACAGCCTGTCCAACATGATCGACATCCATCCGCGGCTCGACTTTGATCGAGCCGTCAGCCTGCATAATTCCGGCGGCCATGCGCTCGGTCATTTCAGTAGCGGCATTACCAATATCAATCTGACCGCAGTTAATATTGAATGGCCTGCCATCGAGGGCGATGGATTTGGTTAGACCGGTAATTGCATGCTTAGTTGCGGTGTAAGGTGCGGTATTGGGTCTAGGCGCATGGGCTGAAATTGAGCCATTATTAATAATGCGACCACCTTGTGGTGACTGGGCTTTCATCATCCGCATAGCCTCTTGTGCACATAAGAAAGCGCCACAAAGATTGCTGTTGACGACATTCATCCACTGTTCATAGGAGAGTTCATCCATCGGGATCGCAGGTGCGCCCATCCCCGCGTTATTGAAAAGTACATCAATGCGGCCGAATTGATTTTTGAGCTTACTGAATAATGATTTCACTTCTTCAGGTTTACCGACATCACACGCCACCGCTAAGCAATTGCTAGCATTGCCACCAATATCGTTAATTGCTTTTTGTAAACGTTCTAGATTGCGCCCAGTAAGCACGACCGAGAATCCATCGGATAACAGCGCTTTAGCAGCGGCCTTACCAATACCAGTTCCGGCACCGGTAACAAGAGCAACACGCAGAGAGTTTGAGTTCGTTGGCATGGATTTAATCAGGGCATAATGGTTAAAAATAGAATGATAAAGCCATGAACCTTTTGTATCAGATCGCCTCTCGACCTGCCTACTTGGTGACGGCATTTATCGCGATCATTGCCAGTATCTTTTTGGCGATCTGGCTGTTACTGCCTGGGCCTCCCAAGACATTGACGATTGCTACCGGTTTTCCGGAGGGGCTCTATCATCAGTTTGCTACGCAACTTCAAGCAGAACTCGCAAAACAAAAGATCACCTTGCGTATCCGGAATACGGGTGGCAGTGCGGATAACTTGGCGCTAATGGCAGATCCCAAATCGGGAGTGGATTTAGCGATTATTCAGAGTGGGGTAGGTGACCCTAGTCGGTATTCAAAGCTCACCGCATTGGCAGGACTCTTCTACGAACCTCTTTGGGTTTGGTATCGACCCGAGGCCTTTGTCAAAGATGGGGGGTCTTTACAGCAATTGAATCAGCTCAAGGGAAAAAAAGTATCAATCGGTAATGAGGGGAGCGGCACAAATTTACTCTCCCGAGCGATTCTCAAACTCAATGATATTGAGCTCAGGCAACTTCATTTATTAACCCTCAATCCTGATGAAGCGATTTCACAGCTTCGCAAAGGGGAGATTGACGTTGCCATGATTGTTCTTGCTGGCGAAGCGCCCTTATTGAAAGATTTCTACCAATTACCCGGCATTCGCCTAATGGACTTTGATCAAGCAGAGGCATACACCCGTGTTCTGCCTTTTCTCAAGAGGGTTGATGTCCCAAGGGGCATTGTGAGCATTGCACATGATTTACCAAAAGAAGATATTCATGTGATTGCACCCACGGCAACCTTAGTAGCACATTCGAATATCAATCCTGCTACGGTGAGTCTTTTGCTAGGTGCTTCCTATGACATATTGCGCAATTACTCGCGCTTGCAAAAACCCGGTGAGTTTCCTTCCAGTAAAGGCTTGGATTTTCCAATTGATTTAGACGCAGAGATTTTCTTAAAAGACGGCCCTTCATTTTTCTATCGACATCTGCCTTTTTGGGGTGCGGTATGGCTTGAGCGCGTCATCAAGATTTTGATCCCGTTGCTCATCATTTTGTTTCCCATTTTTGCCTATCTGCCTGCGATTTTGAACCTAAGCTTGAAGATTCGGCTGGGCCGACTCTATAGAGTCTTGAAAAATATTGAAAAACGCTTTGCATCTTCAAGAGATGCGGATCATTTGTTGACTGAGCTAAATGATCTTGAGAAACGCATTGAGCGACTCAATGTATCCCTAATTCAGTCAAAAGAACTTTATGATCTCCGTTCGCATATTGCTTTAGTACGTAATCAGTTAAAACAGGCAAAATAAGATTTCAATGTTAGCGCCCCCATTTACCCCATTTGATCAACTGCAACTTTCCTTGCAAGAGCGGGGCTATGCGGTGATATCCCCCGATAGCCTGAGCCAATTAGTGAGGGTCCCTCTCAAGGATCTGGGGGCATTGAAGACCCATTGGAATGATCTGCCGCGCGATCCGTACTTAAAAGATGGGGGACGCTATCGGTTTCGTCGTCATGCGAGCTATCTGCTTCATCAAGGAACTCTTGAATTAGCACCCCATCGTGCCCATTGGCAATCGGTTGATTACAACGCTCTGCATGGCGGGATCGAGCGTTGGTTTGAGCCCCTAGAGCCCGAATTGCAGAACAACTCTACTTGGCAACAATTAATGCTGGGGATCTCGCAATTATTTCCTGCATCTCCAAGATGGTATGTTGAGGCCCATCCTTTTCGGATCGATACCAGTGATGGTATCGGTCGCCCCACGCCTGAGGGAGCACATCGCGACGGTGTCGACTACGTTGTGGTGATTTTGGTGGATCGAGTGGGTGTCAAAGGCGGGGAGACCCGTATTTTTGAAGCACAAGGCTCGATTGGTTTGCGGTTTACCTTGCAGGATTCTTGGACAGCCTTAGTTTTAAATGATGCGAAGATGATTCATGAGACCACACCAATTCAACCCATCGGAGCCCATGGCTATCGAGACACCTTGGTGATTACCTTTCGGCGCAATGGTTTTCAAGAGCCTCCAAATCGGCAAGATCAGTAATTAAATCGTCATGAGCATTCTGAAAGGGAATACACCATGGATGTTGGTAGCCCAAGTCGGTGCTCTATTGGGCTTTGCTGCATATGCTGTGACCCTAACCACTTTGCAAGGCGAGTGGGGCCTCTCTAATTTTGAATCCGGCCTAATTGCCAGTGCATTCTTCGTAGGTTATATCGCGGTGGTGCCATTTGCCACGGCGCTAACCGATCAGATGGATGCGCGGCGTATCTATATGACTGGAAGTTTGTTGGCGATTGCGGGTCAATTGGGAATGGGCTTTATCGCCAGTGGCTTTATCAGCGCTTGCGCTTGTATGATGGTGAGCGGCGCTGGGTTAGCAGCTACCTATATGCCAGGTCTCAAAATCCTTTCCGATCGAGCTATTCAAGGGGAAATCACCCGCCATATTGCGTTTTATACCGCGTTCTTTGGGGTTGGCACGGGCCTCTCCTACGTCATCTCAGGGTGGATCCTCGATCTGGGTGATTGGCATCATGTTTACCGTTGGGTCGCTTTGGGTCCAGCATGCTCGCTCCTGATCGTGTTGGTGTTGATTCAGCCAACACGTCATTCTCACTGGCAAGACAATATAAGGATTGATTGGCGTAATATTTTTCCGATCCGGAAGTGGCAACAAGTTTTGCAAAATCGCAATGCCTCAGGATACATCCTCGGATATACCGTTCATTCACTTGAGCTCTTTGCCTCGCGCAGTTGGTTAGTTGCCTTTTTTATCCTTAGCACCCAGCTTTCGGGCGAGCAATTTATTCTGGCGGCTACGACACTTGCTGGAGTCATTAATTTCTTTGGGGTACCTGCCTCGATTTTGGGTAACGAGCTTGCCTTAAAGGTTGGTCGCCAACAATGGGTGTGTATTGTGATGATCACCAGTGCTTTTTTTGGAGTGGCGCTCGCTTACTCCATGGGCCATGCCAGTTGGATTATTTTGGCACTGGCAATTGGTCATGCCATTTTTATCATGGCAGATTCTGCTACGTTGACCGCGGGGCTAGTAACAAGCGCTGATGAGAAGCTCAAGGGAGCAGCAATGGGCTTACATTCGCTGATGGGTTTTGGGGGTGGATTATTGGGCCCAGCCATTTTTGGTTTTGTGCTTGATCTCACCGGATCCCAATCCGATCGAGTTTCTTGGATTTGGGCCTATGCTTCGATCGTAGTTTGGGGGGTCTTATTTGTGATCTATGAACGTCGCAAGGGCTGGGTCCGCTAAGTTATCAAAAATGCATTTCTGGCTTTTTGAAGTCCACTAGCGAGGTCATGGCAGAAATACTCCGAACTCATCTTGTCGTAAAGACCAGAGCGCAGGGCAATATCATGGGTTTGATGATTTAAGCCGCAGATATAAACTACTACGCCCTGAGTTTGGCAATGGTGCATGAACTCCATCAAACTATCCATCCCAGTCGCATCCATATAAATTACATTCTTAAAATCCAATACCACCGCACATTGCGGCAGCCGTTGCTCGATTTTTTCAAGCAGCTGAATAGCTCCAAAAAAGAGTGCGCCATAAATGCGATACGCTGCCACTTTATCCTCTTGACCCTCAAGAAATGGAAAGTCAGTGATCGGCGCATTTTCAATTCGTGAGAGACTTGAAATTCGATATACAAAAGTGATGAACGCCAAGATTAATCCCACTTGCACAGCAACCGTTAAATCCACCGTGACTGTGAGTAAAAACACGCTGATCATGGTGATGCGGTAGGGCAGACGAAATTGTTGGACATCGATGAACTTTTTCCAATCCCCCATGTTCCAAGCAATAAAGATGAGGATCGCGGCTAAGCATGCCAAGGGAATATTTTTTGCCAATGGTGATGCTAATACGATGATGAGCAGTAGAGTGGCTGAATGAACAATTGCTGAGATTGGTGTTCTAGCGCCAGATTCAATATTAGTGACCGTGCGGGCAATCGTACCGGTAACTGGCATACCCCCAAAGAAAGGCATGAAAAAGTTAGCAATTCCTTGGCCCATGAGCTCTTGATTGGGGCGATGGCGCTCATGCGTCAAGCCATCGGCAATACGAGCACAGAGCAGGGATTCAATGGCGCCTAATAGTGCTAGGGTCATCGCTGGGGCAATCACCAATTGAGCGCTCTCCCAGGTAATTCCTTGCCATTGAGGGCTTGGAAGGCCAGACGGGATACCTCCAAATCGAGTGCCAATCGTCTCCACTGGTAACGAAAAGATGGTGGTTACCAGAGTTGCAAGTACCAGAACCCAAATGGTCCCTGGAATGATCCCCAGTTTTCCGAGGCGCTTATGAAAGAGTCGCCATAGAATCAGAAAGAGCAGACTTGAGAGTGATAGAGCTAAGGTCGTTGGGCTCCAGGTAGCGGCCTGATGAATGAGCGTTTGTACCATGCTAACGAATTGCGATGGTAATTGTGGAATTTGCAAACCAAAGAAATCTTTAATTTGCGAGAGGATTATGAGAACTGCAATGCCATTGGTAAAGCCAACAATCACCGCAATCGGTATAAAGCGAACTAGAGTTCCTAGGCGAAACAGTCCCATCAGAAATAAAAAAATACCTGATAGGGTGGTGGCTAGTAAGAGATTGGCAACCCCATAGCGATCAACAATGGCATAAACGATCACGATAAAGGCACCAGCAGGCCCTGCAATTTGAACTTTAGTGCCGCCAAATAGGGCGACAATCAATCCCCCAATAATGGCGGCAAAGATTCCAGCCTCGGGTTTTAAGCCACTAGCAATTGCAAACGCCATTGCTAGTGGCAGTGCAATCACTCCAACCGTGATACCAGCCAATATATCCTGTGAGAACTGTTGACGCGAATACTCGCTAAATGAATCAAGGATGGCTGGTCGAAAGAAAGCCATTGTGGGTTTTTAGGTTTTAAACCAATTCCCCAACCACTGAGTAATCCCATAGGCCAACACTGAGCATGTTGCTGTCAGAATACTGCCCCAGGCGATATCAATCAGAGCAAGCTTACTTGGAAAATCACGAATCACGGCTAGATTGGTGAGGTTATAGGTCATGTAGCAAAAGAGTCCAAAAAACGCCCCATAAATGAGTGCATTAAGCCACACCTGCTTTTGTAGGGCGGGATAAATCACAAAAATTAGGGCTCCAAGTCCGTACAACAGATAAAAGCCTAAAGCGGCCATCAGATTGGGATTGGGGGACATGAGGGTGCCCATTTCACTGCGATACAGGCCTTTGGCAATTCCTAATAACCAAATTAAATCAATCACTAAGAGGCAAAGCAGGAAGGCAAAATAGGGGATGAAATACTTGAGCATTTTGGTCAGAACCAGCCGCACAGAACGTCAATCGGACTTAACATAGTACTTCGAGTATATATCTTTCAATTATTTCGTTGGAGGCCTCTATGTTTCAGAATTTAATCGTACCCGTTGATGGCGGCGATGTGAGTATGAAATCGCTCAAGAAAGTAGCTGAGTTAGCAAAAGCAGATGGGGCAAAAATTACTTTAGTTTATGTGTCTGATCCATTGCCTCCGATTGCATATGCCGATAGCACGATGGGCGTTGCGTTTACCGATACCGAGCATAAAAAGACCTGCGAGGCCTTTGCAAAAAAAGTGTTGGCTAAATCCACTGAAAAATTAGGTAAAGGATTAATGGTTGATACCCGCCATGTTTTTCATGTCAATCTGTTCGAAGGTATTATTGAAGCTGCCAAGAAATCAAAAGGAGATGTGATTGTGATGGCATCCCATAAAAATACTGGCCTCAAAGGGATTATGCTCGGCAGTGAAACCCACGCAGTGATCGTGCACACTAAATTGCCAGTATTGGTTTTAGGCTAGTTTCTACTTCTTTTTCTGTTGGCCCGCCTCAGCGCGGGCTGCAGCGATGTTTTCATCCATGCCACGTGCAAACTCGCTATCGGCAGGAACCAAGCCTTTTGCCTTCGCCCAATATTCTTCAGCCTTTTTATAGTCGCCCATCTCAAAATAAGCGGTGCCTCCAAGAGCAAGGGCTTTGAGATTATTGGGGTCGATCTGCAGGGCTTTTTGCACCAGGCGCATCGGTTCACCCCGAATACTCTTATTCTCAAACGCTAAGAGATCGGCATAGTCCACTAAGAGCTGGGCATTATTGGGGTTGAGTTCCAATGCCTTCTTATAAGCCGCCCGAGCCTCTGCCATCCGGTTTAATGCAGCATATGAGCGCCCCAGCATTTGCCAGCCCTCAGCGTTATTAGGTTCTTTCTCGAGTCGTTGAGCTAAACGCTCAACCATGCCTTCAATATCTTGTTGCGTCAGCTGCGGTTGGCCTTGATTAGCCTCTGGCAAGTACAGGGCCAATGGGGAGCCGACCAAGAGGTATAAAACAATCGCCCCAATGGGTAATGTAGTGGCAATGAAAATGGTCGACCATTTTTTCTTACGTTGATGCAACTCACCATCTAAGACAAGTTGATCAGCAGCGATCGCCCGCTCCTCCTGGAGTAAGCGTTTTTCAATGTCTAGACGTGATTCATTTAGTTGCTCTTTGGTGATTCGACCTTCTTGGTGATCAAGCTCAAATTGACGCAATTGATTTCGAAGAATGGCAATATTCTCATCTTGCTCGAGGCTAATTTTTTCAGTATTAAGCTTGCTTTTACGAAACGGAATAATGATCAGTAAAACCGCAACTACGGTCATCAATACAGCAATCAGGATGAAAAGAGTCATTACTGGTTTCCTAGTTTGCGGTCTAGCAGTTGTCTAGCGCGCTCAATTTCTTGAGCCGAAAACGTTTCTTGAGACAGCTCTTGTTTGCGTTGCTTAATTTGGCGAACTAATAAAATGAGACCAAGCAGCATCAGTAAAAATGGACCAACCCAAAGCATTACGGTCGCTGCATTAAAGGGGGGCTTATACAGCACAAAGTCCCCATAGCGTTCGGTCATGTATTTCAAAATCTCTTGTTTGGAGCGCCCCTCACTTAGCTGTTGGCGAACTTGGTTTTTGAGATCCACCGCAAGATCGGCATTAGAATCTGCAATCGTCTGATTTTGACAAACTAGGCAGCGCAGTTCATTCGAGACCTCAAGAACTTTCTTCTCAAGCGCTGGGTTATCGGAGACCGAGGGGGCTGTATTGCTTTGTGTAAAACCCAGGCCGGGAATAGCAAAGCTAAGCAAGAGTCCAGTTAAATGAATAGAGAGGCGTTTCATGATTAGAGGCTGGCAATCAAGGGGATAATTTTTTTCTCGATCGCATCCTTGGTGAGTGGCCCGATGTGTTTGAGGCGAATCACGCCAGAGCGATCAATCACAAAGGTTTCAGGAACCCCATAGACCCCATAATCAATTCCAACCTGACCTTTAATGTCCGATACTGAGAGTTGGTACGGATCGCCGAATTGCTTGAGCCACGCTTGCGCCGCCTCAGGCTTATCTTTGTAGTCAAGCCCAATCAGAGGTGTGCTCTGAGTTTTTGCAAAGTCAACTAGTAAAGGATGTTCGTCCCGACAGGCAGCACACCAAGATGCCCAGACATTGAGAATCCACACCTGTCCTTTCATCTGATCAGGAGAAAAACTTGTTTGTTCTTTACCAAGCACTGGTAGATTAAACATCGGAGCAGGTTTACCAATAAATGGCGAGGGAACCTCACGCGGCTTCAGCTGTAAGCCGATTCCCAGAAAAACCAGCAGCACCAAAAAGATGATGAAGGGAATCAGGTAACGTCGCATCTTAAGCTTCTTTCTTACGATAGCGACGATCGGTAATCGCTAAGAAACCACCGAGAGCCATCAAGAAGCATCCGCCCCAGATCCAATCAACAAATGGCTTGTGATAAATCCTTACACTCCATTCGCTTTCATTAATTGGCTCTCCTAGAGATACGTACAGGTCGCGTGTCAGGCCAGAATCGATTGCTGCCTCGGTCATCGGCATTTGGCTTGCGGTGTAAATCCGCTTCTCAGGGAACAAGCTGGTTACTGGTTTGCCATTCTTGCTTACATCAAATTGACCCTGAATGGCCGCATAGTTAGGGCCATTGATGGTTTTTAAGCCAACCATCTTGAAGTCGTAGCCACCGGACTGCGATACGCTACCAATTTGCATGCGCACATCCTGCTCGGTTTCAAAGCCACGCACTGCGGTCACGCCAATAATAAATACTGCAACCCCAAAATGTGCCAGTAGCATGCCGTAGTAACCAGCTGGTTGAATCCGTAGGTTTTGCCACCAGGTCTTACTTGGGTTAATCCTGGCACGATCGATTAATTGCGTAATACCAGAGCTAATAATCCAGGCAGCAATCAAAAGTCCAAAGCCGATCATTGGCGTCCAGGAACGCAGAATTAGGGGGGCAATAATCGCAGAGATCGCACTTGCTGCAAGTGCCCACTTCAATTTAGTCGCCAGTTCGATTGGCGGCGATTGGCGCCAGCGCGCAATTGGACCAACTCCCATTAAAAATAATGCAGGCGTCATGAGTGGCACAAATACTGCTTCGAAGTAAGGCTCGCCCACCGAGATCTTTCCAAGGTTTAAGGCATCTAAGATCAGTGGATAGAGAGTGCCTAGTAACACTGCGGCGGCGGCAACCAATAAGAGAACATTGTTGACGAGGAGCATGCCTTCGCGTGAGACGGTCTCAAAGTTACCACCAATGTTGGCTTTCGGAGCTCGCCATGCAAATAGCAATAAGGAGCCACCAACGATCAGACCTAAAAAGCCCAGAATAAATACGCCCCGCTCAGGATCGGTAGCAAAGGCGTGAACCGAAGTAATCACACCTGAGCGAACTAGGAAGGTTCCCAATAGCGATAGTGAGAAAGCTAAAATCGCTAAGAGGGCGGTCCACATTTTGAAACCACCACGCTTTTCTGTAACGGCAAGCGAGTGCATCAATGCGGTACCGACTAGCCAAGGCATAAAGGACGCATTTTCAACGGGGTCCCAGAACCACCAGCCACCCCAACCGAGTTCGTAGTATGCCCAAGCGCTTCCAAGCGCAATACCAATGGTTAAGAAGCACCAGGCGGTAGTAACCCAAGGGCGCGACCAGCGCGCCCAGGCAGCATCGAGTCGACCAGATAAAAGAGCAGCAATTGCGAATGCGAAAGCGACTGCTGAACCCACATAGCCCATGTATAAAAACGGCGGATGAATAATCATCCCAGGGTCTTGCAACAGAGGATTCAGATCGCGCCCTTCAGGAGCGGGAGGAAAGAGCCGATCAAAGGGGTTGGAGGTCAGGATGGTAAATAGCAAAACACCCACGCTCAAAATACCCAATACGGCCAGAATGCGTGCAATCATTTTGTCTGGAAGGTGTTTTGAGAAAACAGCCACGGCTAAGGTCCAGGCCGCCAACATTAATGCCCATAACAAGATGGAGCCTTCATGGCCACCCCAGACGGCACAAATTCGATAAATTAGAGGCAGATTGGAATTGGAGTTTTGTGCCACATACAGCACACTGAAATCATTTTGAATGAAGTTCACTGTGAGGCAAACGAAGGCAACTGCGACCCAAATAAAGAGGGCCCAAGAGGCAGGCCTAGCAATGGCCATGAGATGAGGGCGATTACTCTGGGCGCCTACCATTGGAAACACAGAGAGGATGAGCGCAGTCACCAGCGCCAAGATCATCGCGTATTGGCCGATTTCTGCAATCATTTTTTACCCCCATACTCTTTTAGAGTAGGTGCGGCTTGAGGGTCTTTTGATTTGGCTTTTTCAAGAGCCTCAGCAGCCTCTGGTGGCATATAGTTCTCATCATGCTTAGCAAGCACTTGCTTTGCCTGAAAGATTCCGTTTTGATCGAGTTGACCTTGAGCAACCACGCCTTTACCTTCCTTGAATAAATCTGGCAAAAGACCTTCGTATTGAACGGGGACATCGTGTGCAGTATCAGTCACGATAAAGTTCACCTTCAGACCACCGGGGTCGCGTGTAATGCTACCTTCCTTAACCAAGCCGCCAATCCGAAATAATTTGTTCTTCGGTGCTTCATTGGCATAGACCTGGGATGGGCTAAAAAAGAACACTAAATTACTTTGGAAGGTCTGCAATACCAAATAGGCTGCAACACCTAATGAGGCCAGACCACCAGCGATCGCAAGACCGCGCTTTGTACGGGGTTTCATAACCCCCTATTTTGCCTAATTTCTTTGGGACTCGCGAATTTCAGAAATTAGGGTTTTTCGGAGGGTCTTATTCCGACTTCGTAACAGGGCTATCTCAATAACTAGCACCAAAATCGTGACCAAGTAAGACCCCCATACGAAGAGGGCATAGCCACCCATGTGAAGAAAGTCAGAAAAGCTCGACCAATAAAACATTACAGCACCTCCTTCACCCAGTCGGCGTGGCGCTCGCGGTCCAGAATGAGATTGCGACAGCGATATAGGGCAACTGCAATCGAATACATCCAAAAAGCAAAAACCATGATGAGCATGCCAGTCAACATTTGAGTGGCCATCGTAGGGGCTTTGGTGAGGCTAACGGAGGCCCCTTGATGAAGGGTATTCCACCATTTCACTGAAAAATAAATAATGGGGACATTGATCACCCCCACTATTGCCAGTAGTGCTGCGCTTCGGTCGGCCTTGCGCACATCCTCAATCGAGGCGTGTAATGATAAGAAGCCAAAATACAGAAAAAGTAATACGAGCTCTGAAGTGAGGCGAGCGTCCCAGACCCACCAGGTACCCCAGGTTGGCTTACCCCAAACCGCACCCGTCCACAGAGCAATAAAGGTCATTATGGCTCCTGTGGGCGCAAGAGAAAGCGCCAGCATACTAGCCAAGCGTGCATTAAAAATGAGACCAATCGCCGCCCAAAATGCCATAACCAAATAAATCAGCATTGACATCCAGGCCGCAGGAACGTGGATAAAGATGATGCGATACGAGTCACCCTGCTGATGATCAGTGGGCGCAATACCTAAGCCAATCACTAAACCAATGATGGTCAGGATCACGCCGCTCACCACAAACCATGGGATTAGCGATCCGGCGAGCCCATAAAAACGTTGGGGGGCTGCATACTTAAACCAATTTAGATTGAGTAAAGACAAAGTAATAAAACCTAAAGGATTAATTAACCGAAAGTATTGTAAGTCGATTGCGTGTGATCGTCTTTTATTCCAGGGCAATCCGAATGCTAGCCGCGCTGGCAAAGGGGGCTAAAAATAATGTGAGTGCGAGCATGGCACCAAGCAAAGAAAAGTGGGCGGCAACTCCAAGGCCACTCTGGTAGGACTCGACTGCGCCGGCTCCAAAAATGAGGACGGGGCTTACGAGGGGCAAAATGATCAGGGCCAACAGGGTCCCGCTACCACGACTGGCTAAGGTTAAGCCTGCACCAATAGAGCCGATTAGGCTCAATAGAGGTGTTCCCAGTAGAAGGGATAAAAACAAAACACCGACCGTATCCATCGGTAAATTAAATTGCAAGGCAAGGATTGGTGAGATGAGGGCAAGTAATAGACCACTGCTCATCCAATGCGCAATGGTTTTAGCAAGCACTACGAGTGGCAAGGGTAAGGCGGTTAACGCAATTTGGTCCAAAGACCCATCGATAAAGTCCTCTGAAAATATTTTGTGAAGCGATAGCATGGCTGCTAGTAAGGCGGCAATCCACAGCATGCCTGGTGCAATTTGCATCAACAAGTTTTGCTCTGGCCCAATACCCAATGGAAAAAGACTCGTAACTACGGCAAAAAAAATGATGACCGCAAGGCTATCGCTTTTGCGTCGCAGAGCGAGGCGCAGGTCGCGCGTAATCACGCCTTGGAAGATCACAAATCCGGATGCGCTTTGACTCATAGTTCTAATCGAATCACACAAGGTTCGCTATCGATCTGTAGCTCTTGATGGCTACTAAGTGCTACGATTCCTCCATGATTGACATGCTCAATTAATAAGCTTTGTAACGCAAGGTTGGCCTCTCGATCCAAGGCATTAAATGGTTCATCTAAAACCCAAATTGTTTTTGCTTGAGGAAGGCGCAAGCGACTTAGCGCGATACGTTGCTTTTGCCCTTGCGATAAGGTGCGAATAAAACGATGGGCTTGGCGCTCCAAACCCGCTGCACGCAGAGCGAACATAGCCTCATCGTTGGAGATCGATTGTCCACCTAGTAATGCCAATGACATTAAATTCTCGATCGCACTAAAGTCTGACTTCAGGGCGGGGATATGCCCAAGATAAATCAGCTCGCTATGAAATTGATCCCGGTCCTCGGTAATTGGATCTGGTCCCCAAAATATCTGTCCCGAATGGGGTGAGAGTAGGCCACACAGAATACGCAGAAGACTGGATTTGCCTGAACCGTTATCCCCAGAGATGCGTAGAATAGATCCCGGTTTAATTTCAAGGCGGAGATCTTCAAACAAGGTACGACCCCCACGCACGCATGCAATGGACTCAAGGCGTAACGATTTAGACATGCGCACTCATTCTTTGGGGATGCTACCTAACATTAACAGCTGCTTCGTGAACGAGCCGCTATCGCTTGGGCGCATGGTCCACAAATCCAGCTGGATTTTTGGGTTATATGGATCCACATAGATACCATTCTTTCGTAATTCGTAATGCAAATGGGGGCCGGTGGAACGACCGGTCGAGCCAACATAGCCGATCTCCATACCGCGCCGAATATCATTTCCGACTACTAATTCATTATTGTAATTACTCAAGTGGGCGTAATAGGTTCGATAGTTGCCTGGATGGTCAATGATGATGAGTTTGCCGTACGCGCCGCTGTAACCAAGAAAAGCCACTTTCCCATTCGCAACGCTAAATACTGGCGTACCAGTAGGGGCTGCATAGTCAATCCCCATATGGGTTCGATAGCGTCGGTCTTTGCTTTGGGCTTGCGGATTATTAGGATTGGTTCGGGAGCGAATCGGAACCTGTCCAACACCTCGAGAGATCCGTCGATAGCTAAGAGGATTGGTCCAAAAGCTACGCTCAATAGAGTCGCCGTTGGCAGTAAAAAATGATCCAGGAATATCATCGCGATCCAACCAAAATGCATCGGCTAGTACTTGATTGGTTGCTAGGTTCAGAATCTCAACTGCCCAAATTTGTGCCCAACGATCCCGAGTACCAAAATCAACGATCACGCGCACTTGCTTTGGGCTATTTCCAAGTGAGGCGGAGTCATCTGGATAAAGTTGCTTCACGATCGAGTTGAGTTCCCAGGCAAGCTCAACAGGTAATTTATCTCCTAAACGTTGGGGGTCATAGAGTACCTCTTGCAACGGAATAAATAACTCTGTCCAAAACTGCATTTGGTCAGCAAGGTTTTCTTCTTGAACGAGGTATCCCCCAAACCCTGAGGCAGTAAAGGTCAAAATCTGCGATTTTTCATTCCTACTTGGCCCATTCATGATGCTCAGCGACTCAAAGCGCCCCCGTTTTCCGAAAGCAACGACATAAGGGATGCATGGACCACTTGCGGAGTCGAAGAACCGACCCGTTTGATTCTTGAAATACTCTAAAAATTCAGGATCGTTGATTCCAATTCGACTGGGAAGATTGCCCTCTCGAAATCCTCGCTTTAGACAGCCACGTTGTACCTGAAAATCAGGTACCGCATCAAACTGACTGTACTCTTCATTGCCAGGATCGGTCAGCTGTTGGTTTTGCTCTGCAACGGATTTACTTTGCAAGCCCGAGCCACCACTCCCTGCTTTACTTTGGGTGCGTTGATTAACCTGAATTCCTTTTTGGGGAGCGGTCACTTTTTTGTTGGTGACATTCGATTTGGTGTTTTGATTAGATTGAGAGAGCGCGATCTGACTGCAAAGTATGAGGCAAACTCCAAAACATACTTTGCCCCAAAGAGCCAAAGATTGAACACTGAATCGAGAGGTATGGGTTTGATGCACACCTCGATTATCCAATATCAAGAGGGGTAATCGAGGTATTTATTCCGTAGTGCAACATTTTTGTATCTAAAAACTAGGTATGATCAGGCATTGACTTCAAGGGAGCGGTAATCGATGCAAGCTGTGATGATTCGTTTGATGACCGCTGCCTGTGTATTTAGTATCCCTTCTTCGCAGGCGTCGGCCAAGAGTTGCTCAGAACAATTGGCCCCACAAAATTCTGCTCGTCCAGGATCCAAGCCCATGAGTTATGACGATTGTGTCAAGCAGGCTCGCATCGATTGTGAGCGGACGGCACGAGATCGTAAATTGATCGACGTTGCTAAAGAGAGTTTTATGAAACGCTGTCTTGCAGAATCCATCGGCAAATAATCGCTACAATCATTTTCTTTGATTGGTCAACCAAAAGAGGAAAAAATGCCGATTATTGAATCTGTTCAAGTGGCCAGCGTGCCAGTTCCCTTAGATGTTGTAACATCGTTTGCGACTCGAACCGTGAGCGAGCGCCATTACTGCATCGTTAAAGTTCGCAGTAAAGATGGTCACGAGGGGGTTGGCTTCTGTTACGTCGGATCTGCCGCCGGCAGTATCGCCAAAGTCGCCGTTGAGCAATTGTTGGCTCCTAAATTGATTGGTCAGAATAGCCATCGTAGCGAGGGTCTGTGGTCGGAGATGTATGCGGAATCGATTTTGCAAGGTCGTTCTGGCTCTGTGATGCGTGGCATCTCGATTCTGGATACTGCAATTTGGGATCTCAACGCCCGCTCAGTTGGTTTGCCTCTCCATCAATACTTGGGATGTGTGGTAGATGATCGTGTCCCTGCCTATGCCAGCGGTGGTTACTACTTGGAAGGTAAAACTCCAGCCAAATTGGGCAAGGAAATGGAATCGTTTGTGAAGCTTGGCTTTAAGGCGGTGAAGATGAAAGTGGGCCGCCTATCCCCTCGTGAGGAGGAGGCTCGAGTCAAAGCCGCTCGCAGTGCAGTCGGCGATGATGTCCTTTTAACCCTCGATGCGAATAATGCTTGGCGCGATTTACCAACCGCGATGGAGTATGTCCGTCGTTTTGAGAAATACAACCCCTATTGGTTGGAAGAGCCATTTTCCCCGGATGCTATTGATTTGCATGCCCGCTTGGCAAAAAAAACCTCCATCACGATCGCTACTGGCGAAATTGAGGTAGGCCGTTGGCGTTTTCGTGAGCTGGTTGATGCCGGTGGCGCAACCATCCTGCAAGCGGATGCGGCAGTGTGCGGTGGCATTAGCGAATTCAGGCGGATTGCTGCTTATGCTGACTCTAAAGGGATTACAGTTTGCCCCCACTGGTTCCATGATTTGCATGCTCCCTTAGTTGCGGCAACACCCAATGCTCGCTTTGTGGAGTTTTTCCCTGACAACCAAGTCTTAAACTTCAGACGCCTTATTAACAAGCAGTTGGCATTTAAGAACGGTGATCTGATTTTGCATAAAACACCAGGATTGGGATTTGAGTTTGATGAAGCTGCGGTTAAGAAATACGCCGGCAAATCAGCCTGGACTACGATCAAAAAATAGTACGAAACGAATCAAAAAAGCCGCTTGATGAAAGCGGCTTTTTAGTTGATGACCATTTAGGTACTGGCTTTAGGCTTGGCCTTAAAGTACTTAAAGAACTGCAGGATGAGTACCAAGCCAAATCCAGCAAAGCCAATCATATCGGCGGTTGGTGAGGTGTAGGCCAGCGCGACCCCGGAAACAATCATCAGGGTACGCTCCACAATATTGGTCTTCTCAATAAACCAACCTTGCAGACCGCCGGCCAGTGCCACAATTCCGACGATGGCGGTTAGTGTTGACCAAACGATTTCCATCCAATTTGCTTCGGCCAATGCAGTGGTAGAGCCCATTAGCAAGAGGCTAACCCCTGATTTATCTAGCACGAACATAAAGGGCACCAAAATCGCAGGCGCCACGTATTTCCAGCTTTGTAAAGTTGTTTTATATGGGTTACCCTTACAAATCGCTGCCGCCGCAAAGGGCGATAGGGCGGTTGGCGGTGAAACCTCCGATAACACTGCATAGTAAAAGATAAACATATGCGCTGCAAATGCGGGTACACCCAAGTTAATGAGCGCAGGAGCTGCAATCACAGCACAAATGATGTACGAAGCAGTGACTGGTACTGCTAGACCGACAATCCAAACAATGAAGGCAGTAAATATGGCGGTGAGTAATAAAGAGCCGCCTGCATACTGAATCACAATCGAGCTGAACTTGAGGCCTAGACCAGTCAATACCACGGTACCCACAATCAGGCCGGCACCAGCGCAGGTTGCCGCAATCGCCAGAACACCGGTTGAGCCAGAAGCGAGCGCCTTGGTTAAATTGGATTCATAAAGACCCTTAAGGATGGGCTGTTTACCCATAAACCACTCGTAGGGGATGATGGCCGTATCCCGGCGCAACATGCTGGTCAACGCGGAAATAATTGTTGCCCATAACACAGCCATGACGGGCGTGAAGCCCATCAGCATAAATAGAACAATTGAGATCAGCGAGAAGAAATGAAACCAGTATTTTTTGCTGAGGGACCAGGCACTCTCGACCGCCTCAAAATGCATTGCTTTCATGCCGTACTTACGAACATCGATTTCTACCATCGTAAAAAGTCCGAGATAAAACAAAATGGTCGGAATAATCGACATTAATAAAACATCGAGATACGAAATCTTCAAAAAGTCGGCAATCAAGAAGGCTGCTGCACCCAATACTGGCGGAGAAATGATCGCCCCTAGGCCACCAGCTGCTAAGAGGCCACCAGCCGCGTTTTTCTCGTAACCTACCTTATCGAGCATTGGGGCTGCTACTGAGCCGACGGTGACGGTGGTGGCTACGCCGGACCCAGAGGGGCCGCCTAGCAAGAATGAAGATAAAACAATGGTGCGTCCTACGCCAGATGATTTGCCGCCCATGGCAGCAAATGAGAAGTCGATAAAAAACTTGCCCGCACCCGTAAATTGCAAGAATGCCCCAAAGATCGTAAAGAGAATAATGAGGGTAGCGGATACATCAACCGCGGTACCGTAGATACCCTCTAGGGTCATATACATAAACCCAACCAGACGGTCTACTGAGTAGCCTTTATGGGTCCATGGGGCTGGAAGCAAGTCTCCAAAAAGTGCGTAGAGTAAAAATAGTATGGTCACTGATACCAAAATAGCGCCACTAGTGCGACGCACAGCCTCTAGGATTAATAGGATCAGTATGGAGCCCCAAACCACATCCATGCGGTCGGGCGCAGTATTGCGATCGCCAAAATCATCTCCACCGGCAATTGCGTAATAGGCAATATAAATCGCCAACAGGGCGCAAATCACATCCCACCACTTCACTTGATTCTTGTACCGCGCCAACATCGGAAAGCTTAAGAAGACCAAAAAAAGCATAAAGCTCACGTGTACTGTTCTAAGCACTTGGGTTGGAACAATGGAGTAAGCGGCGTACAAATGAAACAGCGACATACCAACCGCCATCAAGGTCAAAAAGATCGCAAAGATCCCTTTGTAATTATTGGAGTCACCCTCTTCTTGTTTAATCAGCGCATCTAATTTTTCTTGGGTTGCGCTATCAATTGCACTTTGGCTCATGGTATAGGTCTTTACTGAAAAATGGCCGCATTAGCGGCCATTCAAACAAAACGAAGAAACGAATTAATTGACTTTAATGTTTTTCTCTTTGAAGTACTTCAAAGCACCAGGATGAAATGGAACTGGTGTTGAGGCAGCTTTTTGACCTTCGGGGGTCACATTGATGTACTCAAAGTGTGAACGAACCAAGTCGATCTTGTTATCAAACACGGCTTTCACGATGTCATAGGCTTCTTTTTCAGACATCTTTGAGCTAGTCACCAAGATATTGGCAACAGAGATCACATTATTATCTTTATCCATGCCCTTGTAGGTAGTTTTTGGAATCACGTCCTTGAAGTAAAGGTTGCCATATTTTTTGTTCATGGCATCCACTTCTTTGGAGTGATCAATCATCACAATCTTAGTTCCGGGAGTATTGGCAAGGTCAGTTACAGCAGCGGTTGGTAAGCCACCCACCCAAAAGAACGCATCAATCTTGCGGTCTTTGACAGCATTGACAGACTCTGCAACACCAAGACGCTCACGCTTCATGTCTTTATCTTTATCGAGACCAGCAGCCTCAATCACGCGAAAGGCCATCACCTCAGTAGCGCTGCCAGGGCTTCCTGTACTCACACGCTTGCCTTTGAGATCTTGCATCGTTTTGATGCCCGATGCCTCGGTGGTCACAATGTGCATCCGATTAGGATAGAGAACTAACAAGGTGTTGAGGTCAATTTTTTTACCCGAGAACTTGCCTTGACCAGTTTGTGCATCTTTAGCGGCATCGGCCATTGAGAAGCCAATGTAAGGCTTACCAGTGCCGATCAGGTTGAGGTTATCCACTGAGCCGCCAGTTACCTCAGCAGTCGCAGACATCCCAGGCACTTTTTTGGACAGAACAGCTGCTAGGCCGCCACCCATGGGATAGTAAACACCGCCGGTACCGCCAGTCGCGACCGAAAGATTTTGAGCTTGAACGCTGCCCCAAAGCAGTGCAAAGCACAGAGGCAACAATTTAAGTAGTTTCATGTAGATATCTCCTGTAATCATTATTGATCGTTACTACAAGCCGTAAGTCTATACCAATTTAATCGTCTTAAAGCCCTTCCATCTGGAAGTTAATTTTTTGCAGTTCGTGAACCAGTCTGTTTTGCTGCTCTGCATCGAGGGATAGCAGTGGGGGTCTCACGCGAAGCCAATCAGGATCACCGCTATAGTGAGCGACCGCGGCCTTCATGCCAGGAATCATCGGGAACTGGGCAAAAATGGCCCGTACTGCCGATAAGGACTCTTGGAGGGCATCTGCCCCTGATTCTTGCCAGCGAGCTGCTAGTTGGGCAATTGCTTTTGGATTGACATTCGCGGTGGCTGAGATACAACCCACGCCCCCAGCTTTTAGGGTGCGCAGTAAAAATACCTCACTACCTGCATAGACCCGAAATCCTGAGCCCGCCAACGCTTTAATCACAGATTCGGTATATGGCCAATCTCCCGAACTATCTTTCATCCCGATGACAGTATTGGGATAAGCCTTCACCAAGCGCTCCAACAGGGGAATACTCAGACCAATTTTGGTGACCGGAGGAATGTTATAGACATAGATTTTTAAGTTTGCATCAGCCACTTTTTCAATGACTTCAGCATAAAACGCAAATAAGCCATCGTCGGCGACGTCTTTGTAATAAAAGGGTGGGAGCATCAATACTCCGGCACAACCAGCATTCACTGCGGCACGTGTCATGGCAACTGCATCATCAACCGAGCATGCACCAGTCCCTGGCATCACATTATTTGGGTTGAGCCCACCATCAATCAATTCCTCTAGCACCATGATCTTTTGGCGTGCGGACATGGAATTGGCTTCAGAGTTCGTTCCAAAGACCGCTTGACCCACTCCGTGACTTTGTAGCCATTGACATTGTCGCAGGAGTTTTTTGGAATTCGGACCACCATCGGCATTAAATGGAGTTAGAACCGGTGACAGGACTGCTGAAAAACTTGAGGGGTGAACGGGCATCACAATCTCCAATTAAAAGACAATAGGGGTTGGTAGAGGGCGCTGATTAAAAAAAGCATCAAGATTATCAATCGCAAGATTCGTCATCGCTTGACGAGTCTCCTGGGTCGCGCTGCCAATGTGGGGTGTTAGTAAGACATTGGGGAGCTCTAAAAATCGTGGATCAGGATTGGGCTCGTTTTCAAATACATCCAAGGCAGCTCCAGCAATCTTCCCGCCATGAAGTGCGTCCAATAAATCGGACTCGTTGATCACAGTGCCACGGGCGACATTAATCAAGTAGGACGAGGGACCTAAAGCCTCAAGCACCTCCCGATGAATCATGCGCTCGGTTTCTTTGCCGCCGGGGCAGCACAGAATCAAGATATCACTCATTCTTGCTAGCTCAATTAATGAGGAAATGTATGGATAGGACAGGTGCTTGTCATGTGGGCCATGGTAGGCAATCTTTACCTTAAAAGGCACTAGTCGCGCTGCGAGCTCTTGACCAATTCGTCCCATGCCTACGATCCCGATTGTTTTACCTGCCAAGGAAGTTGTAAACGGAAAGGCCCCTTTACTCCAATTTTTATGAATTACAAACTCATGCGCCTTCGGAATTTGTCGCAGTAGGGCAAACAACATGCCGATCGTGAGTTCGCACACTGCATCGTTGAGTACCCCTGGCGTGTTCGATGCCATGATCCCTTTTTGCCTTAAATAATCGAGCGGAAGATTGTCATATCCAACGCCACAGCAGGCAATCATTTCGACCCGGGGCAATTGATCTAAAAGAGCGGGCGTGATTGGATAGCTGGGTCTTGTCAAAATCGCCTGAACATCCTGTTGTGGAATGAGACCCTGAGGGTCAGGCATCATCACTGGTGTTAGGCGACGTAAGACCTCATCTTGCATGATTTCAGGGAAAAATCCCACTTGTAATACGCTATTGACTGGAATCATGTCTCGTTTCTATTTTTATTGGAATAATGTGACATTGTAAGTCGATATTTTTAACATTTTGGATACCACCCATTGAGCACTAATAACGATCCTAAAGCTGCATCGAACAGCACACCCCAAACAGGAATTCGCAAGGGCCTCACTCGCTACGGCGATACTGAATTTTCTTTATTTATGCGCAAAGCCTTTATCAAGGCGATGGGATTTAGTGACAGCGCTCTTGACCGACCCATTATTGGAATCACGAACACCTATAGTGACTTCAACCCTTGCCATGGCAATGTGCCGCAAATGATTGAGGCGATTAAGCGTGGTGTGATGCAGGCGGGTGGGATGCCGATGGTATTTCCAACCATCTCCATTCACGAGTCGTTTGCATTTCCAACCAGCATGTATTTGCGCAATTTGATGGCGCTTGATACCGAAGAGATGATGCGCTCGCAACCGGTGGATGCCGTAGTACTTGTTGGTGGTTGCGATAAAACCATCCCCGCCCAATTAATGGCTGCGGCTAGTCTTGATGTGCCAGTGTTATCAATTCCAACAGGCCCTATGCTGACCACCTTGCATCAGGGCGATCGTTTAGGAGCTTGCACCGATTGCCGTCGATATTGGGGAAAGTTTCGGGCTGGGGAAATTGACCAAGCAGAAATTGATGAGATCAATGGCAAATTAGCTCCAACGACCGGTACTTGTATGGTAATGGGAACCGCCAGCACCATCGCCTGCATGGTTGAGACCGCTGGTTTGAGTTTGCCTGGCACAGCAGCAGCTCCAGCAGTCACTGCAGAACGCTTTCGTTTATCGGAGCTCACCGGTCGCAGAGCGGTTGAGCTTGGCAAAACAGCTGGTGAAGGTAAATTCTCACCACGAACCATCTTAAGTCCCGAAGCGTTGACGAATGCGCTTGTTGTCTTGCATGCAATCGGGGGCTCAACCAATGCCTTGATTCATTTCACGGCGATCGCAGCACGTCTGGGAATCAAACTGGATTTAGAGCGCTTTGACCGCTTGGGCCGAAATATACCGGTCCTGGTTGATTTAAAGCCCAGTGGTTCGCACTACATGGAGCACTTATACGAAGACGGTGGTTTGATGGGTGTCTTGCGAGAGCTAAAACCCCACTTGTACCTCGATTGCTTAACAGTATCTGGCAGAACACTGGGCGAGGAGATTGACGCAGCAAAAGTTACCAAAGCCCGTAAGGTCATTCGGATTGCGAGTGAACCAATTTATCCTGTCGGTGGCTTGGCTGTTTTGAAGGGCAATTTAGCACCACGTGGAGCAGTCATTAAGCATTCAGCGGCTAGCCCTAATTTGCTCAAGCATCGCGGTCGCGCAGTAGTCTTTAAATCTTTGGAGGATTTAGCCTTGCGTGTGGACAGTCCAGATCTAGACGTCACGGCAGAAGATATCTTGGTCTTACAAAATGCTGGCCCCAAAGGTGCGCCAGGCATGCCTGAAGCGGGCTATTTGCCGATTCCCAAAAAGCTGGCTCAAGCAGGGGTTAAAGACATGGTCCGGATTTCAGACGCACGTATGAGTGGCACTGCCTTTGGCACGATTGTGTTGCATGTCACCCCAGAATCGGCCGAGAATGGACCGCTTGCCATCGTTCAGGATGGCGACATGATTACCTTGGATGTTGAAAATCGTTTATTGCAATTAGAGCTTGATGATGCAGAAATTGCGCGTCGCATCGCTGCTCTTGAGACACCAGCAAAGCGTTTGAATATTCCAGAAACAGGTTATCGTCATCTCTATCAAACGACGGTTACGCAAGCAGATGTTGGGTGTGATTTTGACTTTATGGTTCCCTCTGCACATGGCGTGGTACCACTTCTAAAGGGAAAATGAGATGCTATTTAATCCAGCCGAGACTAAAGTTTTAATCGTTGGTGGTGGAACCATGGGGGCTGATGTTGCCATAGTCTGTGCTCGTGGAGGGTGCGCAACCCAAGTTTTTGAATCGAGCGCTGAACGTCGCGCTCTATTGCCCAATTATTTTGAAACTAAATTGCAAGAAATTGGCTATGCGCATCGATTCCACTTACTCTCTGTCGTTGATTCGCTCAATCATTTTGACTGGTCAGAAATTGACTTGGTGATTGAGTGCGTTCCAGAAAAACTCGAAGTCAAGCAGGATTTATTTGCCCAACTCGAGCAGGTGGTTAACCCTGAAACTGTTCTAGCAAGTAATAGTTCTAGCTTTCCTATTAGTGAAATTGCCAAAGGTTTAAAAAGTCCTGCTCGCATGATTGGTTTGCATTTTTTTATGCCCGCACATTTGGTTCCTTGTGTGGAAGTGATCTATGGTGAAAAAACATCGCGTTTGGTAGCAGACAGTTTGAGTCGTTTAATGACCGCGTGTGGCATGGTTCCCGTTACAGTCAAAAAAGATCTGCCAGGGTTTTTGGCCAATCGATTGCAACATGCACTCTCTCGTGAAGCTTTTGATCTGATCGATGCGGGGATTGTGACCCCCGAGGATGTTGATAAAGCAGTACGTTTTGGTTTCGGGTTTCGTTACTTGGCTGCAGGCCCAGTATTACAGCGTGATCATGCTGGTGTTGAGGTTCATGCCGCGGCCGGAGCCAGTATCTACCCCTCCCTGAATAACAAAGGTGAGATTGCACAATGCCTTAAGGAAAAAGTAGATTCTGGAAATCTCGGAATGAAAACAGGCCAAGGGTTTTATTCCTGGGATGCCGAGGCGATCAAAGCAGAGCGCCAGCGGTATGATGATTTGCTTCGTGCCGGTTTGAAACTCTTACAAAAAGAACTTCCTGAAATCAAATAAAGTGAGCACGCCGGTTCGCATTTGGGATTTGCCAACGCGGCTATTTCATTGGGCTTTGGCGATCTGTATTGTGCTCGGTATTGTGTTTGTAAAAATTGGCGGTAATGCTATTCAGTGGCATGCCTATTGTGGCTATACTGCGCTGGCACTGATCTTGTTTCGCATCATTTGGGGTTTTGTGGGTTCGCAGTATGCACGGTTTGCTAATTTCATTCCCAGCCCCGCAACGCTAATTGCTTTTCTTCGGGGTCAAGTCGATGGCGGACTTGGTCATAACCCGCTCGGCGCCTTATCCGTCATCGGTTTATTACTTGTCGTTTTAATTCAGGCTCTGACAGGCCTATTTGCCGATGATGATATTTTTTTCCAGGGACCACTTGCAAAATATGTATCAAATAGTACGGTCGCACTACTCACTAGTATTCATCGCTTCAACCAATACTCAATATTTGCTTTGGTCGGACTGCATATTGCCGCAATCTCGTACTACTATTTCGTGAAACGAGAAAACTTAGTCCGACCTATGGTCACTGGAGATAAATTAACTACTACCGCTCCAAAGTTGCAGGAAACGGTTGATTCATCTCGCCAACGCATGCTGGCACTGGCAATATTTTTGTTGATTATTCTCGGCTTATATCTCCTGATTGCTTAATCAGAGAATATAGGCCGAGTTGTGGCGAATAATTACTTCTTACGGAAATCGTCGTGACAAGCTTTGCAGGTTTGACTAGTTGCACCCAACGCCTTCTTCAAATTCTCAGGATTGCCTGATTGAGCTGCAGTATTGAGCTCTGCAACGGCGGCTTGCATCCGATCAGCAGCAGACTTAAATTTTGCATTTTCAGTCCAGATAACTGGTAGTGCATCATTTTTCCCAGGCGTTTTTCCACTCTCTGTGCCAGCAGGGAATGCCTGCCAAGGCAAGCTCGAGAGCGTTCCAATGACCGCTGCATTGCGAACAACCTCATCTCTGTTGTAGGGGGTTTCACCCTTAACTACGGCAGCAAGTCTGCCCATATGAGCACCCATCAATACAAATGCACTTTGACGGTACTTGACTGCATCTTCTGGCTTGGCAAACTGGGCCATGGCCGGTGATGCGGTTACGAGAGCAAGTGCTGGGATGAGGGCTTTTAGGGAAAAGCGAAGTGATTGAATACTCATAAATCCTCCATGAAACTAATCAGAATTGATTCAGATTTAAGAATACTCCAGTTTTGTGATGGCGATAAGACAGTCCTTGTGAGCTCATTAAGCTCCAAAAATCATCCTGATGGGGTAGGTGAGGCCCCGCACGATCGAAATGAAGAACTCACTTAAGGGAACCATCCACCATTGAGAAATAATTCCGGTAAACACGAGTCCCAACACAATAAAAAAGCCCCAGGGCTCTAATTTACCTAATAACAGGGCTTGGCGGTACGGTAACAAGCCTGCCAAAATGCGGCCACCGTCCAATGGAGGGAGGGGAAATAAATTAAAGACCAAGAGTCCAATGTTCCAAAAGACCCCCGCCTTAGCCATGGAGATCAAAAACGGCTCATTAATACCTGACCCTTGAAGCAAAATCCAAGCAATAGCCCAAGCGATCGCCTGAAAAAAATTAGAACCAGGCCCAGCGAGTGCGACCCAAATCATATCGATTCGAGGATTGCGCAAGTGATCAAAGCGCACTGGAACCGGTTTAGCATAACCAACCAAGAAGGGGGAGTTTGCCAAAATCAGTGCAATCGGGATTAAAACAGTGCCAATCGGATCAATATGTTTTAGGGGGTTAAGCGTGACACGACCAAGCAAGAAAGCAGTGTTGTCGCCAAAGCGTTTGGCTGCATAGCCATGAGCAGCCTCATGAATCGTAATGGCAAAAACCAAGGGAATCGCATTAATTGCAATAGCTTGGATAGAATAGTCAGAAATCATATTAAGATCATATCGAGAGGAGACTATTGTGACCGATGAGAAGAAACCCCTAGTTAAATCCGCCGTGAAGGCACCTAAGCTTCCAGCCCGCCCACCGGTCGGGAAGGGCCCTCAAAGTATGGGGGGCAAGCCACAACAAGGATTTGGGGGTGGTAAGGGCATGATGCGAAAAGCTGGTCGGGGCCGATAATCACCTAAAGTGTGGATAATATTGACTATATCGTTTAGATAAAGGGGCAGACCATGAACGAATGGCAAAATGAAAGCAAAGACGTCATCAACAAAAAGATGATTACCCTAATTGTGATGTTGGCAGCCGCTACCAGCCTAGCGATTTTGTTTGCCTTGGTTGCAGCCCATATGGGTTACGTATTTGGTTAAATGCCAGTGCTTCTAGCACGATGATGTAAGCCGGTATCACTTGCCATGATGTCAAGTAATTCCGCAAGTTATTCACCTCCCGGGGGTATCAAAGCCCCTGCTGCACTCCAACAAATTCTTCAGCAAGCCGGTATTGCCGTTAACGGTACTCAAGCTTGGGACATGCAAGTTCATGACCCGATGGTTTTTGATCGGATTTTACAAACATGGTCTTTGGGCCTTGGTGAATCCTACATGGATGGGCAATGGGACTGCCAGCGTCTAGACGAGTTCTTTTATCGTTTAATGCGTGATGAATTAGATGAGAGCGTGCAGGGTTTCGCTAAAGTCCGCCTTCTTTATGAAATCGCCCGCTCCAAACTATTTAATTTGCAATCCAAAGATCGAGCCTTTCAGGTGGGTGAGCAGCACTATAACGCGGGCAATGATCTGTTTGAGGCCATGCTTGATCCACGCATGATCTACTCCTGTGCTTACTGGGCTCATGCAAAGGATTTAACCGAGGCACAAGAACATAAACTTGATTTGATTTGTAAGAAGCTTCAGTTAAAGCCAGGTGAGTCGCTATTAGAAATTGGTTGTGGTTGGGGTGGGTTGGCTAAATTCGCGGCGGAGCGCTATGGTGTGAAGGTTTTAGGTATCACCGTATCGAGCGAGCAGCGGGCCTTAGCTATCGAACATTGCCAAGGTCTTCCAGTTGAAATTCGTTTAATTGATTATCGAGATCTTACGGGATCGTTCGATAAGATCGTTTCAGTTGGGATGTTTGAGCACGTTGGGCAAAAAAATTATGCAGAGTACTTTGATATCGCTCATCGCTTGTTAAGTGATCAAGGAATTTTTCTCTTGCACACCATCGGCAGTTACGCAACGGTTAAAAAAACGGATGCTTGGATTGATCGCTATATCTTTCCGAATGGGCATTTACCATCTTTAGTGGAGTTATCGCAAGCATTAGAGCGCCGGTTTTTGGTCGAGGATTTGCATAACTTTGGACACGACTACGACAAAACGCTGATGGCATGGTTAAGTAATTTTGAGCGCGCTTGGCCGCAGTTACAAACCCAGTATTCCAAGCGTTTTTATCGGATGTGGCGCTATTACCTGTGCTGTTGCGCTGGATTTTTCCGCTCTGGCCAAGGGCAACTATGGCAACTGGTGTTAACTAAGCGCGAACGCCAGCAAACCTATCTGGGCTATCGTCCCAGTTTCTAATCCCTCATAATCCCAGTTATGGGAATGTCTACTACTTCTGTATCCATTGCCGCCATCTTTTTTGGAGCCGGCCTTGGGGCGCTCTTACGCGCCTGGTTTAATGTTCTTGCCGAATCATTTTCTTCTACGATCCCCGCAGGAACCTTAATCGCTAATCTCCTGGGCGCCTATCTAGTAGGTATTGCTTTGGCGTATTACATGGATCAACCAACGATTTCTCCACAATGGCGACTTTTTATCATCACCGGGTTCTTGGGTGGGCTGACTACGTTCTCAAGCTTCTCGGCAGAGGTTGTGCAGTTGATGCAGCGAGATCAATTGATGCTCGCTTTAGGCCTCGCCCTCATGCATGTCTGCGGATCCTTATTACTAACTTTTCTAGGGATTTGGACTGTTCATGCTCTCAAATAAAACCAAAAAATCCCAGGATTGCACCGAGTCCAATTAGATAGAGAGGATGACGCTTACTGAGCAAGACAAACAGAATGCTAAAGATGGTTAATGCATAGGCTGCCCAATTGCCATTAATGCGAATGGCAATTTGCCAGGCAGATGAAAGCACTAAGCCAACTGCAAGGGCGCTTGCTGAGTACTCAATGGTTTTTTTCCACTGCAAATGTTGCAGTTTTGCGATCACCCGCTGTAGATAAAAAATCAAAATACACGATGGCCAGCAAACGGCTAAAGTTGCTAAGAGGGCGCCCGCTAAGCCAAAGGCATTCCAACCAATTAAGGTAACGGTTAATAGATTAGGCCCTGGTGCCGCTTGCGCAATCGCAAAGTAATGAATGAAGGTTTGAGGATCGATCCAACCCTCTTGGTTGACCGAAATGTCATACAAGGTTGGGAGGAGAGCGTTGACCCCGCCAAATGCAATTAATGAGAACAACGACAGTTTGATAAACAGTCCTAAGAGGCCGATCATCATCGCGCTTTTCTCCAAGCAACCAATAGCGCAAGCGGCAAGGTGATGGCAACGACCCAGCCAAGCGCTAACTGATAGATCGTAGCGATCACGATGCTAATCAAAATCACCATTAGCATTGGTGGGTAACTCAATTCATCTTTGAGCATCTTAAATCCTGTAGCAGCGATTAAGCCAACCCCCACGGAAGAGATGCCTCGCAAAATACCTTGCACCCGCTCAAACTCTCCGTAATGGTCGTAGAGTAAGGCCAGCAAAATCACAACGGTCATGGGAGCCAGCATCAACCCACCAACAGCGGCGAATGCTCCTCGTACGCCCCCAAAACGCTCGCCTACACACACCGCAAGGTTAACAATATTAGGACCAGGAACTAACTGACAGACTCCCAAGAGCGCATTGAACTCTTGAGAGCTGAGCCATTGTTTTTGCTCCACCAAGGTTCGCCTGGCCCACGGCAGAACGCCACCAAAGCCCGATAAACCAATGAATGTGAAAGTAATGAATAAATGAGCTGGGCTGTGCCGCATGGCTTATGAATTGGCAGGGTAGGGCATCGGTACAGGCTTGCCATTGAGCCAAGCATCAAGCGTATCAACAAGACCTTGGGCAAAACCCTGAAAAATAGGCTCAGCCACAAAGCCTAAATGGGGGGTCATTAGTAAATTTGGGATGCGATGCAGTTCAGAGTCTTTTGGAAGTGGTTCTTGATCAAAGACATCGAGGGCAGCCTGACCTGGTCTACCGGATTTGAGAGCCGCGATCAGATCATTGGTCACAATCAGGCTTGAGCGCGAGGTATTTACCAAGATAGAGTCTGCTCGCATCATCGCTAAGCGATCCCGATGAATGAGGCCTTTGGTGCGCTCGCTGGCAACCAAATGCAAACTCACAATTTTTGAGGTTTGAAGAAGGGTTTCTAGTGGCAAGAACTCGCACCCAGCGGCATTGGCGCGTTCATGGGTCATATTCGGACTCCAGCAAACCAATTCCATTCCAAATGCAGCGCCTACTTTGGCGACTAAGCTACCGATGCCGCCTAGTCCAATAATCCCAAGACGTTGCCCGTGGAGCATGGGTAATACGGAATGGGCATTACGCCATTGCCCGTCACTCATCATCTGAGACTGATCGACCACCCGCTTACTGGTAGCCAGAATGAGGGCCCAAGTTAGCTCAGTGGTGGTTTCTTTGGATGGTCCGCCGCGTGTACAAGCGACCGTTACCCCTTGATGGAGGAGGGCGGTGTGATCAAGTAAAGCATTGCGTGTTCCAGTAAAAACAAATAATTTGAGCTTAGGTAAGCGCTTAATGAGTGATGCGTCAAAGGGAGACCGATCACGGACCAAAGCAATCGCATCTGCATCATGAACAGCTTCATAGAGCGATTCCCCGGAGAGAGGTTCATGAAAAAATCGCAGTTTAGAGTGCGCTTGAATTGGTGACCAATCCGCATAGTCTTGCAAGCAGCGCTCGTAGTCTCCTAAGACAGCAATAATCGGTTTGGTATGCATAGAAATTCGCAGAATCAATGAATAAATCGATGATAATTGATGTTTAACCGTGATCTTGAGGAAACAAAATGATTCTAGAAGTGGTTGATATTCGTATCGATGAAAGTAAGCAAGCTGAATTTAATGAGGCAATTTTACGGGGAGTGCGCACCACCATCGCTCCTGCTAAGGGCTTTCGGGGCTTTAAAGTCAATCACAGCATTGAGTCCCCCAATCGTTACCTACTGATGATCTATTGGGACACCCTTGAGAACCATATGGTTGATTTTCGGGGATCCCCAGCGTTTACCGAATGGCGCAGCATTGTGGGCCCATTTTTTACCCAAGCGCCTGCCGTTGAGCATTTCAATTTAGTCGGTAAGTCCGACTAGGTTTAACTAAGCTTGATTTTTCTTGGGCTTGAGTCTGCCCTGGGGCTTAGCAGCAAGGCTGGGCTCTAGAGTTTCGCGTTCATCAAAGACGAAGCAATCACCCACATAGTGATCGCCACCAATATCTTCAAAATATTGCAAGATCCCACCGTCTAATTGATAGCTATGCTCAAGACCGCGTTCTCGCAAATATAGCCCTGATTTTTCACAGCGGATTCCACCTGTACAAAAACTGACCAAAGTCTTATCACTTAGTTCCGGGAGATGCGCCTCAATTGCTTGCGGAAATTCACTGAATTTATTGATGTTGAAATGCAATGCATTCTTAAATGTTCCGTATTCCACCTCAAATCCATTGCGTGTATCAATCATCACTACAGGGCGCCCCAGATCATCTTGGCCCCGATCAAGCCATTCTTTTAATTTCTGCGGAGAGATAAACTTCGCCCGACCTTTTTCCGGGGCGATCGTCGGATGATTCATGCGAATAATCTCTTTTTTGATCTTAACTAAAAGCTTACGAAACGGTTGCGTTGCTGACCAACTGTCCTTTGTTTGAAACGATGCCAGTCGTGGATCATTTCGTAAAAAGGCCAGAAAACTCTGAATGTTGGTCTCGAGACCAGCCAGAAATAAATTAATCCCTTCTTCTGATAGCAGAATTGTTCCTTTGAGGTGAAGCTCTGAGGCAACTTGATAGAGTGATTCTTTTAGTTGATCAAGCTCGCCTAGACGGACAAACTGATAGCCAGCAATATTGAGGATGGAAAGGGCGTTTGAGCCCGGACGCTCATGATTCATGACTGTATTATCGACCAAGTTTATCGGTACACTTATAGCACTGAAACCCACCCCATCATTTAATGAAAAACGATCGTTTAATTCCCTACCAACCCCTAGATTTAGCGGAGCCTGCAGATCTGGTTGCCGAGATCCGCAAACGTCGCGGTGGCCAGCTGATTAATCTGGACCGGATGCTGTTGCATAGTGAGCCAGTAGCCCGCGGCTGGAATCATTTTATTGGTAATGTGCGCCAGCAACTCTCACTCGATCCCAAGTTACGTGAACTGGGAATGTGTGGTGTTGCAGTTCTCAATGGTGCCGAGTATGAGTTCTTCCATCATGCCCCACCTTTTCTGAAAGCAGGAGGCACACAAGCCCAAGTCGATGCAATGCGGTATTTGGGAGGTAACAACTTTGACCCTAGCTCCTTTAGCTCATTAGAGCGAGACGCTCTCGAACTAACCTTACAAATGACCCGAGCCATTCAGGTTGATCCTGCGTTGATGAAGCGCCTGCAAGAAGCTTTAGGCAATACTGCATTAGTTGAGTTGGTAACGGTGATTGCAGCGTACAACATGGTGTCACGCTTTCTGATTGCTTTAGATATTCATCCCGAAGATCAGGCTCCCAAGGCTTAAGTAATGGATCGTCAAATTATTCAGGTGATTCCAAGTGTTGCAACCTCTGATGGGGCGGGCGTTCGCTTACGTCGCAGTTTGGGCGGTCAAGATCGGCAGCGCCTAGATCCATTTTTGATGCTCGATGAGTTTTCATCCAACGATCCAAATGATTATGTTGCTGGATTTCCACCCCATCCACATCGCGGTTTTGAAACCGTGACCTATATGCTCGAGGGTCACATGTTGCATGAGGATCACTTGGGTAATCGTGGCCACTTAAAAAGTGGTGGCGTGCAATGGATGACGGCCGGTCGCGGAATAATTCATTCAGAAATGCCCCAGCAAGAAAGTGGTGCGATGCGCGGGTTTCAGCTTTGGATTAATTTGCCCGCTCGCGAAAAAATGAAATCAGCAGGTTATCAAGATATTCAAGATATATCCATTCCAAGAGTTCATTTACCGAAAGGTGGATTAGTTAAGGTGATTGCTGGGGAGTGCCAGTCGCCCGATGGCACTGCGATCCAGGGCCCGATTCATGGATTAAGTACCGAACCTTTATTTTTTGATATTCACCTCTTGGGTCATGAGATGTTTAGTCATCCAATACCAGTCTCGCACCATAGCTTTCTCTATGTCTACGAAGGTGATTTAGCCCTTGGTGGTCAAGTGGAGCGAGTACCACGTCAGGCGGCGCTCGTTTTGGGTGAGGGTGATCAAGTGACGATGCAATCTGGCGCTCAGGGGGCTAAAGCCATTTGGCTTGCTGCAAAACCACTCCATGAGCCGATTGTTCAGCATGGCCCTTTTGTCATGAATACCCAAGAAGAGATTATGCAAGCAATTGCAGATTATCAACAGAATCGACTAACTACTCCCTAAGAGCAAGCCATGAGTCTTTATCAACAACTTTTACAACGTGAGGCTGAGCAAAAACCGATTCGGATTGGACTAATTGGTGCCGGTAAATTTGGTTCGATGTATCTGGCCCAAATTCCTAGAACCTCTGGGGTGCAATTGGTTGCAGTGGCGGATTTGATGCCCGCGCTTGCTAAACAGAATTTATGTAACGTTGGCTGGGACGCAACTCAATTAGAGGCTTCATCAATTGATTCGGCGCTTCGTGAGCGTACGTGCTATGTTTCCGATGATTGGCAAGCGATTGTGCGGCATCCAGCAGTTGACGTTGTTGTGGAATGCACAGGTAATCCAATCGCAGCAGTTGAGCATTGTTTACGGGCATTTTCAGAGGGTAAACACGTTGTGAATGTCACTGTGGAGGCAGATGCCTTTTGTGGACCCTTGTTAGCCAAAAAAGCGAGAGATGCGAACGTCATTTACTCCCTTGCTTTTGGCGATCAGCCGGCCTTAATCTGTGATCTGGTAGATTGGGCTCGCACCTGTGGCTTCCCAGTCGTGGCTGCTGGTAGAGGTCATCAGTGGTTGCCGCACTATGCGGATTCAACCCCAGAAACGGTCTGGAATTACTACGGTTTAACTCCTGAACAGGCAAAACGGGGTGGTCTCAATCCCAAAATGTTTAATAGTTTTTTGGATGGTTCAAAGCCTGCAATCGAATCCACTGCAGTCGCCAATGCGACGGGATTAGCTGTACCAAGTAACGGTCTTTTATACCCTCCAGCCAGTGTTGAAGATATTCCTGTCGTAACACGACCGATTTCAGAGGGTGGCCATTTAGAACGTAAAGGGATGGTCGAAGTGATCTCTTCTTTAGAAAAGGATGGCCGAAAAATACCCTATGACATTCGCATGGGGGTTTGGGTCACGGTTGAAGCAGAGACTGATTACATCAAGAATTGCTTTGAAGAGTACAAAGCCCATACCGATCCAAGTGGACGGTATTTCACGCTGTATAAGCGCTGGCATTTAATCGGACTAGAGGTTGGTTTGTCGGTAGCCAGCGTTGCTCTCCGTAAAGAAGCAACCGGGGTGCCCTATTGTTGGAATGCCGATGTCATCGCAACCGCCAAGCGCGACCTAAATCCGGGTGATCGATTAGATGGTGAGGGTGGGTATACCGTTTGGGGGAAATTACTACCCGCCAAGAAATCACATACCATGGGCGGATTACCTTTAGGCTTAGCGCATCAGATTAAAGTCATCAGACCGGTGAAAAAAGGACAAAGTCTTTGTTGGGATGATGTACTAATCGATAAAACCACCGATGCTTACAAAATTCGCATGGAAATGGAGCAATCGTTTAAGGGAGCGATTCTCCCTTAACAAATTTCTTATAAAGATCAATTCCAAATTTACAGATGGAAATAAATAACAGGGCTCCTAAAATATCGCCAATGAGCATCGCAATCGCATTGGAGAGACTGCCACTCGGGATGCCCACTATTACAAACCACACTTGATGTAATCCGGTACTCAAAAGAGCAAAGACCAAAACGCTAATAGCGATTATCTGTATATTGAGGTTGCTCAAATCCGGATTAATTTTGAGATTATGAATCACGATTAGGCGGGCTAAATAGGGACTAAATCCTGAAATAAGGCCGATGCCAAGAATGCCAATCATGTCATCACCAAGATCGCGACCAAAAGTGATTAAGGTCGAGGCAATCGCAATCCCAAGTGCTCCAGACAAACCAAAAATAAGAACTAAAAATAGCCTGAGTCCTGCGGGAAGGTAAATCCAGTTGACACCAGGGGCTGCCTCTAAAAATGAAGTAAGCCAATCATTGGCATAAAAAAGAAAGCTATAAACGAGAGCGCAAGCAATGATTGTCTTTGCAGAAAGGATTGATTCCTTTGAATAATTTGCTTGGCTCATGAAAAATTGACAACGATTATTGCGATTCGAGTTTGTTTGGTATATGGTTCACATTTGCATGTTATTCACCAATTCTAATTAAATTCATGTCACACCGCTCTCTATCGTATTTACGTTTTCTCAACTGTTTGGATACTTTGGATCGGATCAATCCCGGAAAAAAATTAGATTCCATTGAGGAGCAGTTATTAAATCGGGTGATGTTGGCCTGGGATCGCCAGCAAACGATCTTGGTTGGAGACTTATTAACTGCCCATGAGCTTGGCTCTCAGGCAACACTTCATGGACGGATCAAAAATTTGCAGGCGATGGGTTATATCAAGTTGTCAATTGATAAAGCCGATGCTCGCAAAAAGCACATCGTCCCAACGAAATTGGCTTTCAGCCACTACGAAAAGCTCTCCATGCAGATGGAGAGTGTTCTACAAACACCTTAAGTTGGCAGCTGTTTTAAACAGTTCCAACCTTAAATTGGTGGAGTCGGCGGGAATCGAACCCGCGTCCGCAAACACGCTACAACAAGTTCTACATACTTAGTCTAATTATTTAATTTAACTAAGGCAACGCGAATCGACACGCTTTGCATTAGCGATTCACTCAGTTTTCGTATCAACTCTCGTGACGCGGGCTGATCTTATCTCTTGTATATGACCCTGACGTAGCTTGCGCTACCTGACCCAAGAGAGAATCAGTTCAGGGGCAGCCGCAATCAAGCGGCTAGTGCGTAACGTTCGTCGTTAGCAGTTATTGCATTCCCATTGATTTACGAGATAACGGGTCCTCGGTATGCCCTTGATGCTTTGTAATCCACGTCGAAACCATGTCGACCCCGAATTATTTTCACACTAGGACCACTATTTTAAGTCTTTGTGGAGTAATTTGCACACCTAATTGGCAAACAGAATTTGGCGCAGATCCTGTGGGCGATGAATCAGGTAGTCTGCACCCCAGGCGTGCGGCGGCTCTTCGCACCCACAATAGCCATAGAGAGCGGCTGCTGTCTGCATCCCAGCAGCCTTACCAGACACAATGTCACGAATATCATCACCAATATAAATGGCTCTCTTTGGATCGACCTTAGCCAAGCGAGCGGCGTGCAAAATCGGTTCTGGATGGGGCTTGGAGTGGGGCGTGGTATCGCCTGAGACCACGCAATGGGCTCTTTTTAGTAAGCCCATTTGCTCTGTGAGCGGTTGGGTGAATCGTTGTTGTTTATTGGTGACAATACCCCAAGGAATCTTTTGCTCATCAAGTTCTTGTAAAAGCGCTTCCATGCCCTCATACAGCTTACTGTGAACCAAGAGCGCTTCTTCGTAAAAGTTTAAGAAGCGATCGCGCAGGGAAATAAACTCAGGATGATCGGGATCAATCCCAAAACTTTTCTGGATTAGTCCCCGCGCTCCAGCAGATGCCATGGGTCGGAGGACCTCATAGGCCATGGGCGCACGCTGATTGGCAATTAGCAGACGATTGGCTGCTGCAACTAAATCTGGTGCGGTATCCGCGAGCGTGCCATCGAGATCAAAAAAGACCCCCTCAAATACTGGCGTGCCCATTATTGAGGCTTGCGGGTTGCCATCATGTAATTCACATCCGTATCGCTACCCAAGCGATAAATTTGTGTGATGGGGTTATAGGTCATACCCTTGAGTTGCAATACCTCTAGGCCGGCAGTCCGAGTAAATTGTGCCAGTTCAGATGGCTTGATAAATTTCTCATACTGATGAGTACCTTTGGGGAGGAGTTGCAAAATATACTCCGCGCCAATGATTGCAAAGAGGTAGGATTTTGGATTGCGATTGAGGGTGGAAAAGAAGAGATGCCCACCAGGTTTACAGAGATTTGCACAAGCTTGCACCACGGAGGCTGGATCAGGTACATGCTCAAGCATTTCCATGCAGGTGACCACGTCATATGAATGGGGCTCTTCTTTTGCTAAATCCTCCGCTGAAATCGAGCGATATCGCACGGTAGTACCGCTCTCTAATTGGTGCAATTCAGCGACCTTGAGCGCTTTGGTCGATAAATCAATACCAGTTACTGTTGCCCCTGACTTGGAGAGCGACTCAGCCAGAATGCCGCCGCCACATCCGACGTCGAGTACTCGTTTACCATCTAAATTAGTGATCGATTTAATCCAACCTAGTCGTAAGGGGTTGATTGCATGCAAAGGTTTGAATTCACTGGTCGGATCCCACCAGCGATGCGCTAAGGCGCTAAATTTATCAATCTCACCTTGGTCAACATTGCTCATTGAAAATACCATTTAAAGGAATAAGTAAGACTATACAAAAAAAGCAATAAAAAAGCCCGGCAAGCCGGGCTTTTAGTGTCCAGTGGACTAAATTACTTAACAGCTTGTGTACCAACTACTTCGATTACAGCACGACGGTTCTTGGCGCGGCCTTCAGCAGTTGCATTGCTAGCGACTGGATCAGCTTTACCTTTACTTTCGGTGTAAACGCGGGTTGGATCAACCTCTCCAGCATTAGTCAAAAACGCTTTAACAGCATTGGCACGACGCTGACCGAGGGCAATGTTATAAGCATCAGTACCAACACTGTCCGTGTAACCAACAACGATGACCACCTCAAGCTTCATCTTTTTGATGTCTTGAGCGAGTTTGTTCAGGGTTGCAACACCTTCCGCCTTGAGAGTCGACTTATCAAAGTCAAACAAAGTATCGGCTTGTAGAGTGATTTTCTTTTGGGTCACTTTGCTTGGAGCTGGTTTCGCAGCAGCAGCAGGCTTAGGAGCGAGCCAGCCGTCGCAATTTGGAGCGGCGGTTGCTGGGGTCCAGCTAGCGTCACGCCAGCAGAGTGTACCGTCACCGTTTCTCCATGGAGTGCCGGTGGAGTTTACCCAGTTATCAACATTCTTTGGCTGGGCCATGACTGAACCGGCAGAAATCGTAATCACTGCAGCAAGAATCAGTTTTAGGGTTTTGTTCATTTTTTATCCTCAAAAAACATTTAATAAATTAATGCAACCGAATCGCCTAAAAGCCCAAAAAAGCCCAAAGCGCTACAACATAAATAGTTACCAACTATCAGAATATTAGCACAGGTTATGGGCCTGTGAAATGATATTATTTCGAGATGGAACAAGCCGCTAAAGAAACTCTCCCGATATCCCTAGAAGACGAAATGCGGCGGTCCTATTTGGACTATGCCATGAGCGTAATCGTCGGCCGAGCCTTGCCAGACGTACGGGATGGCTTAAAACCCGTACACCGCCGGGTTTTGTACGCCATGTATGAATTAAACAACGATTGGAACCGGGCTTTTAAGAAATCGGCCCGTATCGTGGGTGACGTGATTGGTAAATACCATCCCCATGGCGACACGGCGGTTTATGACACGATTGTCCGCATGGCCCAGGATTTCTCCTTGCGCTATATGTTGGTCGATGGTCAGGGTAACTTCGGATCGGTCGATGGCGATAATGCCGCGGCGATGCGTTATACCGAAATTCGTCTTCGTAAGATCGCCCATGAGCTATTAGCGGATCTGGACAAAGAAACCGTTGATTTTGGCCCTAACTATGATGGCAGTGAAAAAGAACCTCTTATCCTGCCTGCAAAAGTTCCTAACCTACTCATTAACGGCTCCTCTGGTATTGCGGTGGGTATGGCCACCAATATTCCTCCCCATAATTTGGATGAGGTGATCAAGGCCTGTCTGCATGTCTTGCATCAGCCGGATTGCACGATCGATGAGCTCATTGAGATCATTCCGGCGCCTGATTTCCCAACTGCCGGAATTATTTATGGCGTTCAGGGAGTTCGTGAGGGGTATCGCACTGGGCGTGGCCGAGTTGTGATGCGCGCCAAGACCCATTTTGAAGACATGGACAAGGGTCAGCGTCAAGCCATTATTGTGGACGAGTTACCTTATCAGGTGAACAAGAAAAACCTGCTTGAGCGCATTGCCGAGTTGGTCAATGAGAAAAAAATTGAGGGCATCTCGGATTTGCGCGATGAGTCTGACAAGTCGGGAATGCGAGTCGTAATTGAACTCAAGCGCGGTGAAGTGCCCGAAGTCGTTCTCAATAATTTATACAAGAGTACTCAGCTTCAAGATAACTTCGGTATGAATATGGTCGCCTTGGTCGACAATCAGCCAAGGCTCCTTAACCTCAAGCAAATGCTCGAGTATTTCTTGGCGCATCGCCGTGAGGTGATTACCCGGCGCACCATTTTCGAGTTACGCAAAGCCCGCGAACGGGGTCATGTGCTTGAGGGTTTAGCGGTTGCCCTTGCCAATATCGATCGATTCATTGCCATCATCAAGGCAGCCGCTAATCCAGTAGTTGCCAAACAGGAGCTAATGGCACAGGCCTGGGACTCTTCGTTAGTGCGTGAGATGCTGGCCCGCGCTGAGGGCGAGGCTCCCGGTGGTCGCAATGCCTTCCGGCCCGAGGGCCTCTTGCCAGAATATGGCATGCAAGATAGCGGACTATATCGCTTGTCGGATGATCAAGCCCAAGAAATTCTGCAAATGCGCTTGCAGCGTTTAACTGGTCTTGAACAAGACAAGATCGTGAATGAGTACAAAGAGGTGATGGATCAGATTGCTGATTTATTGGATCTGCTCGCAAAGCCTGAGCGCGTTACCAAAGTCATTGAAACTGAGTTACTTGAGGTGAAGGCAGAGTTTGGTTCAGAAGGTAGCGACTCGGGTCGTCGTTCTTATATTGAAATGAACGCCACAGAGCTGTTTACTGAAGATCTAATTACCCCAACCGATATGGTGGTTACGCTTTCGCACGCTGGATACATGAAGAGTCAGCCGTTAAGCGAATACCGGGCGCAAAAGCGTGGGGGTCGAGGTAAGCAAGCTGCGGCTACTAAAGATGAGGACTGGATCGATACTCTGTTTGTCGCCAATACCCACGATACGATTTTGTGTTTCTCTGACCGAGGTCGGATGTATTGGTTAAAAGTTTGGGAGGTTCCCCAAGGAAGTCGGACTTCGCGCGGTAAGCCAATTGTCAACATGTTCCCACTGGTTGAGGGTGAAAAGATTACAGTGATTCTGCCGATTCAGGGCTATCAAGAGGATCACTATGTATTTATGGCAACTCGTCGAGGCACCGTGAAGAAAACCCGTTTATCGGATTTTTCGAATCCTCGTAAGGCCGGAATCATTGCGGTTGACTTGGATGAAGGCGACTTTTTGGTTGGAGCAGCCATTACAGACGGTAAGCATGATGTGATGTTGTTCTCAGATGCAGGCAAAGCCGTTCGTTTTGATGAGAATGACGTACGACCCATGGGTCGTACCGCGCGTGGTGTCCGCGGCATGAATTTGTCGGATGGGCAAGAAGTGATTGCGATGCTAGTTGCTCCTGCCGAAGTTGCAGAGGGGTCAGTGGAAGCAGTTGAAGATGCCGCAGCACCAAATAGTGTGTTAACTGCGACCGCAAATGGTTACGGTAAGCGCACCCCGATTGCCGAGTACACCCGGCATGGGCGCGGCACGAAGGGCATGATTGCGATTCAGACCAGCGAGCGGAATGGTAAGGTAGTTGCGGCTGCTCTGGTTTCCCCAGAAGACCAAATTATGTTGATTACTACTGGTGGAGTACTCGTTCGTACTCGGGTTTCTGAGATTCGGGAGATGGGTCGCGCCACACAAGGCGTCACTCTAATTAACGTCGATGAGGGAACCCATTTATCCGGATTGCAGCGCATCGCAGAGAGTGATTCGGATGAGGATGGCGATGACATGAGTGATGAGCAGGGCAATGGCAAATCCGATGCAGCGCCTGATGCTTAATCAAAGCTTCGACTAACCGGACTTCATGATGAGTTTTGACCGCCGCATTTATAACTTCGCAGCGGGCCCAGCAACCTTGCCAAGTGAGGTTTTGGAACAAGCGCGCGATGAACTGTTGAATTGGCAGGGCCTCGGTGCCAGTGTGATGGAAATCAGTCACCGCAGCAAAGAGTTTATGGCGGTCTATGAAAAAACCTTAGCCGATCTTCGCGAGCTTATGCGCATTCCAAACGATTACGAAATCTTGCTCTTGCAAGGTGGGGGGATTGGTCAAAATGCGGCGATTCCGATGAACCTGATGCCCTTAGCCAAGAAACCCAAGGCAGATTTTGTGGTGACCGGGATTTGGTCTGAGAAATCAGTCAAGGAAGCACAAAAATATGGGGAAGCTCACATCGCTGCGAGTTCCCAGGCGCAGGGGTTTCGGTCGATTCCAGATCAAAGAACATGGACCTTGTCCGAAGATGCGGCCTATGTGCATATCTGCGCTAATGAGACGATTGGCGGCGTTGAATTTGCTGGGTTTCCAAAGCTTGGCAAGACCCCATTGGTTGCTGATATCTCGAGCAATATTCTTTCAAAAGCGATGAATGTGAGCGAGTGTGGCGTACTTTTCGCTGGCGCACAGAAGAATATTGGTCCCGCGGGGGTCACCATTGTGATTGTGCGCAAGGACTTGATGGGGCATGCGATGCCTATTACCCCCTCAATCTGGGATTGGGCCAAGGAGGCGGCTAATCAATCGATGTTCAATACTCCACCCACTTTCCCAATTTATGTTTCGGGCTTAGTATTTGAATGGATCAAGCGGCAAGGTGGGGTAGAAGAGATGGAGCGCCGTAGTCAATTGAAATCAAACATGCTCTATGAGTTGATTGATGGAAGCTCCTTGTATGAAAATCGCGTGGATCCAATGTGTCGCTCGAGAACAAACGTCACATTTTTTCTGAAAGACGAAGGTTTAAATGCAGAGTTTTTGGAGCAATCCAGTGCTGCAGGTTTGGCAGCCCTCCGAGGTCATAAGGCCGCAGGAGGGATGCGCGCTAGTATTTACAATGCCATGCCAATTGCTGGCGTTGAGACCTTGGTGGAGTTCATGCGTGAGTTCGAAAGGCGTGCCTAATGTCAAATGATGATCAGCGCTTAGCTCCGCTACGTGCCCAGATTGATGCGATCGATCAAGAGCTTTTGGAGCTTTTATCGAAGCGCGCAAAGGCGGCCCAAGCGGTTGGCCATATTAAAAATGAGTCATCAGCCCCTATTTTTCGTCCTGAGCGAGAGAGCCAGGTAATCCAGAATGTTTTACAAAAGAATCCTGGCCCGTTGCTGCCAGGTGGCCTTGCTGCGATCTGGCGCGAGATCATGTCAGCATGTCGTGCACTTGAATCCAAGCAAACTATCGCTTATTTGGGTCCAACCGGCACCTTCTCGGAACAGGCGGCGCATGAATTTTTTGGGCAGTCGATTGACGGCTTGCCATGTGCGAGTTTGGATGAGGTGTTTAAGGCGGTTGAAAAAGGGGTCTCTACTTTTGGGGTAGTGCCTGTTGAGAACTCCAGTGAAGGCGCTGTTTCGCGAACCTTGGATTTATTGCTAGAAAGTCCATTGCAAATTAGTGGTGAGGTAGTCTTGCCCATTCGGCATCACCTCTTAACTAAGCATGGAAGTTTGGATGGTGTAAAAACAGTTTGCGCTCATGCTCAGGCCTTGGCTCAATGCCAACAATGGTTAAGTATGCATGCGCCTCAATTGCATCGGCAGGCTGTTAGTAGTAATGCCGAGGCTGCACGGATGGCCAGTCAAGATCCAAGTATTGCCGCGATTGCTGGTGAGCCGGCTCAATTGGCTTATGGTTTGCAAATTGTTTCAGCGCAGATTCAAGATGATCCAAACAATCGTACGCGGTTTGTCGTGATCGGCCAATATGCATGTCAACCATGCGGTCATGATCAGACATCTTTGGTGCTGTCGGTCGCCAATCAACCTGGAGCCGTTCATCACTTGTTAGGTCCATTAGCAAAACATGGAGTGTCCATGACGCGGTTTGAATCACGACCAGCCCGCAAGGGGTCTTGGGAATACCATTTTTATATCGATATTGATGGGCATGCGAGTGATGGCAAAGTGGCCACTGCGATTTCTGAGTTAAAAACCATCGCTGCTTTTTATAAAAACCTGGGCTCCTATCCCCGCGCTAAAAATTAAGAGTCTGATTCATGACCAAAAAAATTGGCTTAGATCATGTGCATGCAATTGCACCCTATGTTGGTGGTAGACCCATTAGCGAGGTAGCGCGTGAGTTTGGTTTAGACGAAAGCGCGATCGTAAAGTTGGCCTCCAATGAAAATCCTTTGGGTATGCCAACATCGGCTAAGGAAGCGATGTTGCGGGCTGCCAATGATTTGGGCCGCTATCCAGATTCCAATGGTTTTGAGCTTAAGCGCGTTTTATCCAAGCGGCTGGGGGTCCCAGAAGACTGGATTACCTTGGGAAATGGTAGCAATGATATTTTGGAGCTTACCGCTAGAGCGGTAGCACACGCTGGTGATGCTGTCGTATTTTCTAAACACGCGTTTGCAGTTTACCCTTTGGCAACGCAAGCGATTGGCGCAAAAGCAGTGGAGGTTGCTGCTGATGCAAGTTACGGGCATGATCTGCCGGCCATGCTGCAGACCATTCGATCACTCGGGGAGACTGCCAAGTTGGTATTTGTAGCGAACCCAAATAATCCAACCGGTAGTTACTTGCAGCCAAAAGCGATTGAAGCATTTATATCTGAGATGCCTGCGCATGTCGTGGTCGTGTTAGATGAGGCATATAACGAGTACCTTTCCCCAGAGCAGCGCTACGACGCGATTGCTTGGGTAAAAAAATATCCTAATTTGGTGGTCTCGCGCAGCTTTTCAAAAGCCTACGGATTAGCAGGGTTACGTATTGGATATGGTATCGCGCAACCCCATTTAACTGATTTATTAAACCGGATTCGACAGCCATTTAATGTGAATAGTTTGGCGCAAGCCGCTGCTATTGCAGCTCTAGGTGACGAAGCATTTCTACAACAAGGCTATGAGTTAAATCGAGCCGGTTATCAACAATTGACACAGGCATTTGAGCAAATGGGCTTAACCTATCTGCCCTCATCTGGAAATTTTGTTTTAGTGAAGGTGGGCGATGATGACGAAGCGGGTGCACGCGTCAACCGTGAGTTATTAAAGCGGGGCGTGATTGTACGACCCGTTGGCAATTATGGGCTACCTCAGTGGCTCAGAATCTCCATCGGCTTGCCAGAAGAGAATACTATTTGCATTCAAGCGCTTGGCGCCATTTTAAGTAAGCCACAGGGTACTGCATGAGCCAAAATCAGTTTGGAACAGTCGCCATTGTTGGCGTTGGTTTGATTGGTGGATCCATCGGCTTAGCGCTCAAAAAGGCAGGGGTCGTTACCGAAGTGATCGGCGTCGGTCGAAGTGAAAGCAATCTTGAAGAGGCTAAAAAATTAGGGGCGATTGATCGCATCGATGATCTTGTGGGCGCAAGTAAAAAAGCCCAGTGGATTATTTTGTGCGTGCCTGTTGCGCAAATGCGCGCATGTTTTCAAACGATTGAGCCACATCTCAATCCGCACACATTGATTACTGACGCCGGTAGTACTAAAAGTGATCTGATTGCGGCGGCTAAAGAGGTTTTGGGTAAGAAGGCCTGTCAATTTGTTCCGGCCCATCCCATTGCAGGTGGTGCGCAGCATGGTGTGGTGGCAGCGAAGGCCGATTTATTTCACGGAAAACAAACCATTATTTGTCAGTTGCAAGAGAACTCGGCAGCAGATGTGGCTCTGGTTGAGAGTTTTTGGCAGGCATTGGGGTCGCGCATTAAACGGATATCAGCGATTCAGCATGATGCAATCTACGCAGCGGTTTCGCATTTGCCTCATTTGCTGTCATACGCATTAATGACGAGCGTGCTGAACTCCGAAGATGCTGAGCAAAAGCTTGGCCACGCTGGGGCTGGATTTCGGGATTTCACGCGGATTGCCGCTTCGAGCCCTGAGATGTGGCGCGATATTTGCCTTGCTAATAAATCAGCGATTTTGAAAGAGCTAGACCAGTATCTCGTGATTACAAATGCTCTTCGTGACCTGATTGCCAAGGAGGATTCGCAAGCGCTCGAGAAAGTTTTTCTGAAAGCCAGTGAAGCTCGCAAACGGTGGGAAGAGTCGTAATGGCGAGCGAGTCATTGCAGATTGGACCTTTCCAAGGCGCCAAGGGTCAGATGACCCTGCCTGGATCAAAAAGTATTTCGAATCGCGCCTTGTTGCTTGCTGCGTTAGCAAGCGGTACGACTACTCTTAAGCAATTACTTGATGCCGATGATACCCAGGTGATGCGCAACGCCTTGCGTCAATTGGGCGTAAAGGCTGAGGATCGTGGTTATGATTGCGAAGTGACAGGTTGTGCTGGCGTTTTCCCGGTCAAGCGCGCTGACTTATTCATGGGAAATGCCGGAACTGCCATTAGGCCGCTCACTGCAGCATTAGTCATGCAAGAGGGTGAGTATCGACTCTCTGGAGTGCCGCGGATGCACGAGCGACCGATTGGTGATTTAGTTGACGGACTCTCGCAAATTGGCGCGCAGATTGATTATGAGCAAGTGGTCGGTTATCCGCCCATTCAAATCCATGCAGGCAAGCTTGTCTTGCCAGAGGTGATTCGGGTTAGGGGCGATGTCTCCAGCCAATTTCTTACGGCTTTATTGATGGCACTGCCTCTCGTAGCCCGTAAACCAATTCAGATCGAAGTGATCGGTGAATTAATTTCTAGACCATACATCAACATCACAATTCAATTGATGGCCCGGTTTGGGGTTGAGGTAAGCAACCCAACGCCCAATCAGTTTGTGATTACGCCCACTCAAGCTGGGGCCGTATACAAAAGCCCTCAAACACTCTGGGTCGAGGGCGACGCATCCTCCGCATCTTATTTTTTGGCTGCCGGCGTTCTAGGCCGTGGCCCAGTGCGCGTTCTTGGGGTTGGTAAAAATAGCATTCAGGGGGATATTGCCTTCGCAGATGCCATCGAACAAATGGGAGCAAGAGTGCTACGTGGCGATGATTTTCTTGAGACCAGCGGCGTTATTCATGTCGATGGTAGATTGCGAGGGATTACGATTGACTGCACCACAATCCCAGACGCAGCGATGACTCTCGCTATGATGGCGTTATTTGCTCAAGGAAAAACTCGCTTAGAGAAGATCGCCAGCTGGCGGGTCAAAGAAACAGACCGAATTGCGGCCATGGCAACCGAGTTGCGTAAATTAGGGGCAGTGGTTCATGAGGGCGAGGATTTTATTGAGATTCATCCATTAACTGATGAGCAATGGCAGACTCCACCGCAGGGAATCGATACCTATGATGATCATCGGATGGCAATGTGTTTCTCTTTAGCAGCATTCGGTCCAAAGTCAATCTTAATTAATGATCCTTTATGCGTTGCTAAAACCTTTCCGCATTACTTTTCAGAGTTAGCGCGAATCACGTATTAATTTCCTATAAAGGAGTATTGGGTTGAGTCTTCCCCCGGTTATCGCAATTGATGGACCTACTGCCTCAGGTAAAGGTACCGTGGCCATGCAAGTTGCCAACCGTCTTGGGTTCCATTATTTAGATAGCGGCGCCCTGTATCGTCTAGTAGCGCTTGCTAGCCAGCAAAAGGGTATTTCACCTTCCGATTGCCGCGCCTTGGGTGGGCTTGCCCTCACTATACAGATTGAGTTTAAAAATGGACTCATTTTCTTGGATGGTGAGGATGTCACAGAGGCCATTCGAGACGAATCCATTGGGGTTTTGGCATCCCAAATTGCAGTTTATCCAGAGGTGAGGGATGCCCTTTTGGCCCTCCAAAGAGGGTTTCGAAGGGCTCCTGGCTTAGTGGCCGATGGTCGGGATATGGCTAGCCGGATCTTTAAAGACGCTGTTTTGAAGGTATTTTTAACGGCTAGTGTGCAGGCTCGGGCGGAGCGTCGATATAAGCAATTGATCGCTAAGGGAATTTCTGCTAGAATGGATGTCCTTTTGCAAGATTTGCAGGAACGAGACGCTCGAGACATTCAACGAGCAACCGCGCCTCTAAAACAAGTTGAAGGGGCGCATTTGCTCGATACCTCGAACTTATCGATTGATCAGGCAGTTGAGCAGGTACTGTCTTGGTACCAAGAAGTAAATAGAAATTAGAAGTGAAAGTAGAAGTTGAAGTTTGGCGCTTAAGTTAGCACCTACGGTAAAAACCGCTAGCTTGAGTTTTATTAACCTAACCCGTCAGTAATTGGCGGCACAAAGTGAACCTCATGTCTGAATCTTTTGCAGCACTATTTGAAGAATCCCTAACCCGTTCTAATATGAAAACCGGCCAGGTTATTTCGGCCGAAGTCGTTCGTATTGATCATAATTTTGTGGTTGTGAATGCCGGCTTAAAGTCCGAAGCATTTATACCCGTTGAAGAATTCCAAAATGACCAGGGCGAGCTCGAAGTCAACCCTGGTGATTTCGTATCTGTCGCAATTGACGCCTTAGAAAATGGCTATGGTGATACGATTTTGTCACGCGACAAAGCAAAACGCCTTGCGTCTTGGATGAACCTCGAGAAAGCTCTTGAAGGGGCTGAGATCGTTACCGGTACAGTGACCGGTAAGGTTAAGGGCGGCTTGACCGTCATGGTAAATGGCATTCGTGCCTTTTTACCTGGATCGCTCGTCGATACCCGTCCAATTAAAGATACCAGCCCTTATGAAGGCAAGACCATGGAGTTTAAGGTCATTAAGCTAGATCGTAAGCGCAATAACGTTGTTCTTTCGCGTCGTGCCGTGGTTGAGGCCAGCCAAGGTGAAGAGCGCGCGAAGATGATGTCTAACCTCCAAGAGGGTAGCGTTGTTCAGGGCACCATTAAGAACATTACCGATTACGGTGCATTCGTTGATCTTGGCGGTATTGATGGCCTTCTCCACATTACTGACTTGGCTTGGCGTCGTGTGCGTCATCCCAGCGAGATGTTGACTGTTGGTCAAGAGGTAACCGCTAAGATTCTGAAGTTTGATCAAGAGAAAAACCGCGTTTCATTAGGCATTAAGCAGTTGGGCGATGATCCTTGGGTTGGTATTGCTCGTCGTTACCCACCCAATACACGCCTATTTGGTAAGGTCACCAATCTGACCGATTATGGTGCATTCGTTGAAATCGAGAGCGGCATTGAGGGCTTGGTTCACGTATCTGAAATGGATTGGACCAATAAGAATGTGGCTCCAAGTAAAGCAGTTGCTTTGGGAACCGAAGTAGAAGTGATGGTTCTGGACATTGATGAAGATAAGCGTCGTATTAGCTTGGGTATTAAGCAATGCAAAGCAAACCCATGGGAAGAGTTCTCACGTAGCCATCAAAAGGGTGACAAGATCAAAGGCGCAATTAAGTCCATCACGGACTTTGGTGTCTTCATTGGCTTGCCTGGCGGAATTGATGGCTTAGTTCATCTGTCTGACCTATCTTGGAATGAGCCTGGCGAAGAGGCTGTTAAGGCCTTCAAGAAAGGCGATGAATTGGAAGCTGTTGTTTTGGCAATTGATGTTGAGAAGGAGCGTATCTCTCTTGGCATCAAGCAAATGTCAGGCGACCCCTTTAACAACTTCACATCGACTAGTGATAAAGGTAGCATGGTCACCGGTACCGTGAAGAGTGTTGATGCTAAAGGTGCTGTGATTGCCCTCGCTGATGAGGTCGAAGGTTATCTGCGCGCCTCAGAGATCTCAACCGATCGCGTTGAAGATGCGCGCAATGCTCTGAAAGAGGGTGATTCTGTCACTGCCATGATCATTAATATTGATCGTAAATCACGTTCGATTAATTTATCGATCAAGGCAAAAGATAGCGCTGATCAACAAGATGCCATGAATAAGTTACAGGGTGATGCTGGCTCTGGCACAACCAATCTTGGCGCCCTGTTGAAGGCGAAAATGGATAATCAAAGCTAAGGTGATTCCGCCACCCTTTGGGTGGCGGGCTAATTAGACTATGTCAGATCAAGAGCACCAAGCGATAACCCGTTCTGAGCTGGTTGAGAGTCTTGCGGAGCAATTCCCGCAACTCCTGCCTCGGGATGTTGAGCTAGCAGTAAAAACCTTGCTAGACACCATGACCCAAGCCTTAGCTGAAGGCAAGCGTATTGAGTTACGTGGTGTGGGCAGCTTTGTTTTGCATCATCGTCCCGCTCGGACTGGACGCAATCCCAAATCGGGTGAGAAGGTTCTTATCCCAGAAAAGCGTGTTCCGCATTTCAAGCCGGGTAAAGAGCTCCGTGAGCGCGTTGACTACAAGCCACTTGATCAAAAAATTACTTCTGACTCGGGTAGCTCGGGTGCCTAATCCTGTGGTGGCAGATCTCTTAGGGATCTAAAAATAGTACGTCTATTCATTTGCCACTGAAATGATTCAAATTGAAACTGGTTGGTTACTCCTAATCCCCATTTTTTTTGGTTTGGGTTGGCTAGCTTCTCGCTGGGATTTACGCTTAGAGGCAAGGCAGGAAGAGCGTGAACGACTTAAACAGCAACGCTCAACTTTCAAGGGCTTAAACTTATTACTCAATGAGCAGCCAGATCAGGCGATTGAAACCTTGGTCAAGGTTGCCCAATTGGATCCAGAGACGGTGGATCTGCATTTTTCATTGGGTAATTTGTTTCGACGTCGTGGTGAGACCGAAAGAGCAATTCGCGTTCATCAACATCTGGCCAACCGTGAAGATCTGAAACCGCGCGATCGAGATCATGCCGCATATGAGTTAGGCCGCGATTTCTTGCGTGCCGGTCTATTAGACCGAGCTGAGGCATCTCTCAATCAAGTCGGTGCTGGCAAATATGCCGTACCCGCCAAAGAAAGTCTTCTCGAGATGTATCAAATTGAGAAGGACTGGAAAAAAGCCATTATTGCTGCTAATGAACTTCAGGGCTTGCAGGATAAAAGCCATCAATTAGAGATTGCGCAGTTTTATTGCGAGATTGCCCAAGAAGCGCTAAGACGCGCTGATTTTCCTGAGGCAGATGGGGCCATCCATCACGCCCTATCCGCAATTCCAAACCATGCCAGAGCCTTAATCTTGCAGGGTGATTACTACTTGGCCAATGAGCGCCCCCAACAGGCGATTGATGTCTGGGCAATTGTGGCGAAAGAGAATCCCGCTTATATGCATTTAGTAGCCGATCGGTGGATGGCTGCACATCATGCTGTCAACCAAGTCGATCTTGGTTTAGATCAATTACTCGTTCTTCTCAAAACCCAAGCCATTGGGGAGCTCTTGGACATCGTGCATAAGCATATGATGCAAATTCGGGGGGCTCAGGCGGCCGAAGCCATGTTGGTTGATGTCATGCAACATTCTCCGACACTCAGTGCTTTATCAAAACTGGCGGAGACGCGTTTAGCCTTGGCAGAAGTGACGGGTCCCGAGACACGGGTAGCCGATCTTAAGTCTACCCTTGGGTTACTCAAGCAGCGGACAACTGCTTTGGCGCGTTATACCTGTGGCAATTGCGGATTTCGGGCAAGGCGTTTTTATTGGCAGTGCCCTGGTTGTAATCATTGGGAGGCATACTCACCCCGACGGACTGAGGGCGCTGTTCCGAGCGGCCCGTCGATGTAATCAATCACTCAAATGATCTGGTAAGTACTTTGAATGAGGAATAAAGATTGAAAGTCACTATTGTTGGAAGTGGATATGTGGGATTAGTTACCGGGGCATGTTTAGCCGAACTCGGTAATACGGTTTTCTGTTTAGATCTCGATCAGAAAAAGATCGATATCTTAAACTCGGGCGGAGTTCCAATTTACGAACCGGGGTTGCAAGAGATGATCGCCCGTAATCGCGCGGCTGGACGCATTCAATTTTCGACCGATGTGGCAGCGGCTGTTCAGCATGGTGAAATTCAGTTTATTGCCGTGGGTACCCCGCCAGATGAAGATGGCTCGGCCGATTTGCAGTATGTGATTGCGGCAGCACGCAATATTGGCAAACATATGAACGGTCCCAAAGTCATCGTTGATAAGTCAACGGTGCCAGTTGGTACTGCAGATAAAGTGACTCAAGCCATTACCGAGGAATTAAAAAAGCGCAATTTGGATCTCACATGGTGCTCAGTGGTCTCCAATCCTGAGTTTTTGAAGGAGGGTGCTGCGGTTGAGGATTTTATGCGCCCCGATCGCATTGTGATTGGCACCAATCAGGATGCCGCAGGACTGCGTGCCAAAGAACTGATGCGCAAACTCTATGCACCATTTAATCGTCATCATGAGCGCACCTATTACATGGATGTAAAGAGTGCCGAGCTTACAAAATATGCTGCCAATGCAATGCTAGCAACGCGCATCTCGTTTATGAATGAGCTTGCCAATTTAGCCGATGCGGTTGGCGCTGATATTGAGGCCGTTCGCCAGGGGATTGGTTCCGACTCACGGATTGGTTATGGATTTTTATACGCAGGAACAGGCTATGGTGGCTCTTGCTTTCCAAAGGATGTATCAGCCTTGACCAAAACAGCTTTACAGCATGGGCGTGACCTAAAAATCTTAGAGGCCGTCGAGGCAGTCAATCAGAGCCAAAAAACAATCTTGATCAAGAAGATCACCAAACGTTTTGGTGATGACCTCTCTAAGCATCGATTTGCAGTATGGGGTTTGGCATTCAAACCCAACACGGATGATATGCGTGAGGCTCCTAGTCGCTATATTATTTCTGAGTTAGTCAAGCGTGGTGCAGAGGTGATGGCTCATGATCCAGTTGCAATGCCTGAGGCACAACACGCCTTTGAGATCGATTTTCAAGGAAAACCAGATCAGCTTCAAAAAATTTCCCTAGTAAAAACTCCTGAGGATGCCTTAGTAGGGGCCAGTGCATTAATCATTGTGACCGAGTGGAAGGCGTTCCGTAGCCCTGATTTTGATCATCTAAAACAGGCGATGAAGAACCCGATCATTTTTGATGGGCGTAATTTGTATGAACCTCAGTCCATGACCGACCTCGGTTTTGAGTATTACGGAATTGGTCGGCATAATTAACATTTGAATTAAATTTAGAGCGATGACTGAGAAAGCTGACCGTACACAATTTAGCAAAGCACGCCTTTTGGTGGTGGGTGATGTCATGCTCGATCGCTATTGGTTTGGTGACACTAGTCGTATCTCGCCTGAGGCCCCAGTTCCTGTGGTGCAGGTTGGTAAGATTGATGAGCGTTTAGGGGGTGCAGCTAACGTAGCCCGCAACGCCTCGGCTTTAGGAGCGCAAACCAGCCTTCTAGGGGTGATTGGAGTGGATGAGGCTGGCAAACGTGTAGAAGCCTTATTGCAAGATAGTGGTGTACAAAGCTACTTACAAGCTGATCCCAAAGTACCCACGACGGTTAAGTTAAGAGTGATTGCTCGGCAGCAGCAACTGATTCGTTTGGACTTTGAGGAAACTCCGAGTCCAGGCTCGCTCGCTCAAAAGCTCAAGCAGTTCGAGGCATTATTGCCCGAAGCAGATGTTGTTATCTTGTCCGACTATGGCAAGGGTGCACTTGAGCAAGTAGCAAGCATGATTGCTCTAGCAAAAGCCAAAAATAAGATCGTTCTGGTCGACCCAAAGGGTGATGCATATGCGAAGTACCAGGGGGCTACTGTATTGACGCCCAATCGAAGCGAATTGCGGCAAGTGGTTGGCGCATGGTCGAGCGAAGCGGAGCTCACCCAAAAAGCGCAAGCCTTACGAGAGCAGCTTCAGGTTGAGGCTTTGCTCTTAACTCGCTCTGAGGAAGGCATGACATTATTTACATCAGCGGGCGCAAGTCATGTACGTGCGCAGGCCCGCGAGGTATTTGATGTATCAGGCGCTGGCGATACCGTCATTGCTACTTTAGCAGTAGCCTTGGCAGCAAAATGGCCGCTGGAGCGTGCGATGTCCCTAGCCAATCGCGCTGGAGGAATCGTAGTCGGTAAACTGGGAACAGCAACCGTTTGTGCAGAGGAGCTACAGTGACCTATATCGTGACTGGTGCCGCCGGATTTGTGGGGGCGAATATTGTTCGTGCCTTAAATGCCCGTGGTGAAAAAAATATTATTGCAGTCGATGATTTGCGACCTGCAGATAAATATCGCAATCTAGCCGATTTGGATATTGCCGATTACATCGATAAGAATGATTTTTTAGAAGGCTTTCATGAGGGCTGGTTTGGTAAGGTAAAGGCAGTATTTCATGAGGGTGCCTGTTCAGACACGATGGAGACCGATGGGGTTTTCATGATGAACAATAACTATCAATACTCTATCAATCTCTATGAGATTTGTACCGACCAAAAGGTGCCATTTCTTTATGCATCATCGGCTGCAACCTATGGGGGGTCTGATACGTTTGTAGAGGATCGTCAGTATGAGAAGCCTTTGAACATTTACGGCTACTCAAAGTTTCTGTTTGACCAATATATGCGTGCACGCATGGCTGAGAAGGCTCCGACCGCTCAGGTGGTTGGCTTTCGGTATTTCAATGTATATGGTCCACGTGAGTCCCATAAAGGGAGGATGGCTTCGGTTGCATTCCATCATTACCATCAGTTCAAAAAAAATCAAACGGTCAAATTATTTGGTGAATATGGCGGCTATGCACCCGGTCAGCAATCACGGGATTTTGTATCGGTTGAAGATGTTGTAAAAGTGAACCTATTTTTCTTGGATCATCCAGAAAAGAGTGGCATTTTTAACCTTGGCACAGGGCGCGCTCAACCTTTTAATGATGTCGCACTAGCAACTGTAAATACCATGCGTAAACTGGCCAATCAACCAGCGTTAGCATTGGCAGATTTAGTACAACAAGGTTTCATTCAATACATTCCATTTCCTGATGACTTGCGGGGCAAATATCAGTGCTTCACACAAGCCGATTTAACTCAATTAAGGGCGGCAGGCTATACCGATAGCTTCTTGGATGTTGAGCATGGTGTCAGTCAATACATTGCCTGGTTATCAGCAAATTCTGATTTTTTAGCCAATCCCCTCTAGACTATTTTTTTCGTCAACCCAATCAACCATTGGGCGTTGAAGAAGGCCATGACATATTCGTCATGGTTCATTCATCAACCTCAAAGGAGAAATTATGGGTTTATCGACTCTGTTTCACACATCTGCTAACGCTGTATCTAAAGGATCGATGATTGGCATGATGGCATTAGCACTGACACTTCCTCTTGGCATAACTCTTGCAAAAGCTGCTCCAGTCAATGTCAATACGGCCAGTCAGACCGAGTTAGAGGGTATTCGTGGGCTTGGGCCATCAAAAGCGAAGGCAATTATTGCTGAGCGAGAAAAGGGCGGTGCGTTTTATGACTCCTATGATCTGCAATCACGGGTTCGCGGTATTGGCGAGCGTTCGGTGAGTAAATTAATGGAGAATGGTTTGAAAATCGAGGGTCAAAGTGGATACCGTGAGACAAAAAGTGGCCCACGCTCAGAGGCGCGTTCCACAAAAAAGAACTCCAAGTATCAAACTAAAGCGTCTACGGCGGAGGGTGAGCGGTCGACAGGTTCGCGTCACCGCTACTGAAATCAGCAGTTTTGGGTGAAGTTATCGCTAAAATAACTCTATGACCCAATTCAATCCATCTGCGGCACTCTATCCAACGATTTCTCAAACCATTGGTAATACCCCCTTGGTTCGCTTACAGCGTATTCCTGGTGTGGAGAATGAGCGCCGCGGTAATGTGATTTTAGGTAAGTTGGAAGGTAATAATCCAGCCGGGTCGGTCAAAGACCGACCCGCGCTTTCCATGATTAAGCACGCTGAGTTGCGTGGTGAGATTAAACCTGGCGATACTCTAATTGAGGCTACCAGTGGCAACACTGGTATTGCAATTGCGATGGTTGGGGCTATGTTGGGCTACAAAATTATTTTGGTCATGCCCGAAAACCAAAGCCTTGAGCGTCGACAGAGCATGGCAGCGTATGGTGCGGAACTTATTTTGACCTCCAGTTCAGGCGGGATGGAGTTGGCTCGTGATTACGCAGAGCAATTGCAAAAAGAGGGTCGCGGCAAACTATTAGATCAATTTGCAAACCCAGATAATCCGCGAGCTCATATCGAGACCACTGGGCCTGAGATTTGGCGTGATACGCATGGTCAGATTACCCATTTTGTTTCTGCGATGGGGACTACGGGAACGATTACTGGCGTATCAACATATCTAAAGTCCATGAATCCAGAGATCCAAATTATTGGTGGGCAGCCTGAAGAGGGCTCGCAGATTCCTGGAATTCGGAAATGGGCACCTGCCTACTTGCCCAAAATCTACCAAGCTGAACGTGTTGATCGAATTGAGTATGTTAGTCAGGCGGAAGCGGAGGAAATGGCCCGTCGTATGGCTAAGGAAGAAGGTATCTTTTGTGGTGTGTCTGCTGCAGGCGCTTTAGTGATTGCACTTCGCGTTGCTCAAACGGTTGAAAACGCCACGATTGTATTCATTGTGTGCGATCGGGGCGATCGCTATTTATCGACAGGTGTATTTCCAGCCTAGTTACTAGGTTTTGGTGGCTTGCTCGATTTTTTCAATTTACTATCTTTTTTTGCCGTTTTAGTTGTCGTGGATCGATTTTTACTAGCGGGCGTAGGCCCCGGTTTCTCGATTTGGTCACGTGTAAACACACTTTTGTTTTGATACCCTAGCGCCTGCGCAAATTCAGCAACACTTTGAGCATAAAAGTAACTACGGTTGTAGTTCACGATACTGAGGAAGTTTTGGAGTCCAACAACATACAGAATCTCGGGCTCTTGATTGACTCCAGGAGATGGCAAATCAACAATCAAAGCTTTGCTACCCGGTTCAACCCCGCCTTGCAGCAGGTCGCCGTTGCTGGGCTCCAAAATACCGAGCTGAATTAACTCTGCAACTGTAATTTTGGCAATCGGCTGGCCATCGGCTAGCTCAATAATTTTTGCCCGAGTTTGCTCATTTTGAATGACAGGAAAGTAGATGGGCATACCAGGTTGCCAGCCATGAACTTTGAGAAAGTTGGCGACGCTAAAGATTGCATCACGTCGACTATTGCGAAGATCAATTACGCCATCGCCATCCCCGTCGGTGGCAAATTGCAAAATACTCCCAGGCATAAACTGGGGAAGTCCAATGGCACCTGCATAGGAGCTACTTTGATTGAGGCAACGATTAAACGCATCTTGCCGATTTTTGGCCTCTTGCCAGCACAAAATAATGAGGTCTTTCAGTTGATTCTGAAAAAGAAGCTCACGCGCTGCTTGATTGGGCGCCTCTGGATAGTCAAAAGCAAGGGTGCTCAGTACATCCTTGACCCGGAAGTTTCCCATTTGACGACCATAAATCGTCTCAACCCCAATAATCGCCGCAATCACTTGATGGGGAACGCCAGATTCCGATTCGGCAACTTCTAAGGCAGCACGATTTTGCTCGATAAAGGCAAGGCCAGCTCGAATACGGACTGGTTCCACAAAGCGCGAACGATATACCCGCCAGTTTTTTTGAAAGCTAACAGGCGGGGGAGCAACTAATTTTTTGACTTGGGATAGATGTTGAACATCTTTAAAGCCACTATCCAGAAATGCCAAAGGAATGTTTTGCTGCCGTGAGATCTGATCGAGAAGCTCCTTGAGTGAAGACGGATCTCGTTTAGCACTTGATACAGTAGCCTTATCAGCATGAACCTCTACTTCGGGTTTTGTGGATTGAGGATTGGATGCTGTGCTTGGTGGAGTGGGCGATGCACAGGCGCCTAACAGAACCGCTAGTACCAGGTTGGAGAAAAACGGTAGAAAGTTCAAGATCGCGCTAAGATAATAATAAAAGTATTTTTAATATAAATTCACATTAAGTATAGTTAGTTGTTATTCAATGAGAGACAAATATGAGCACAGCCTACATCAGCCATCCTGATTTTATGAAACACGAGATGGGTCGCCATCATCCAGAGTGTCCTGAGCGAATTGCCGCAATTGAGGACCAGCTAATCCAGAGTCGTCTGGATACGCATTTAAAGCGGATTGATCCCCCACTTGCATCGGACGCTGATATCACACGAGTGCATAGCGAAGATCATTTGGCGTTTGTGAAGAGTAAGGCTCCGAGTAGTGGCTACTCGATGATTGATGGCGATACCATCATGAACCCAGCAACGTTAACAGTCTCCTTGCGTGCAGCCGGCGCAGCAATAGCAGCAGTGGATGCCGTGATGCAAGGTGAGGTCAATAATGCATTTTGTGCGATTCGGCCTCCGGGACATCATGCTGAGCCTCATCGCTCGATGGGGTTTTGCGTATTTAATAATGTGGCAATTGCCGCGCGTTATGCCATCGAAAAGTATGACCTAGAACGTGTCGCCGTGATTGATTTTGATGTCCATCACGGTAATGGCACAGAGGCTGCATTTATCAATGATCCACATGTACTCATGTGCAGTTTTTTTCAACACCCCTTTTACCCCTACAGTGGTTTAGATGGCGGGGAAAATATGGTCAATGTGCCCCTGCCGGCAACCACTAATGGCAAGATCGTCCGCGACATGATTAGTAAAACCTGGATTCCACGACTTGATGAATTCAAACCCCAGCTCATTATCATTTCAGCGGGTTTTGACGCTCATCGTGAGGATGATTTAGGCCAAATGGGCTTGGTTGAGGATGATTATGTATGGATGACCAAGCAATTAATGGAGGTTGCTAATCGCTATTGCGATGGCAAGATTGTGAGTTGCCTTGAGGGCGGATATAACCTCTCGGCGTTAGGCCGAAGCGTTGCTGCCCATCTAAAAACCTTGGCCGAGATTTAATCTGAATCACGATAAAATGGAGGTTTAGATACGTAAAAAGGTCCTCTTTCATGAAGGTTTTGGTCGCAGTCAAGCGAGTGGTCGATTACAACGTGAAGGTCCGGGTCAAATCGGATCAATCGGGGGTAGACATTGCGAATGTCAAAATGAGCATGAATCCCTTTGATGAAATTGCTGTTGAGGAGGCGGTTCGACTCAAAGAGGCAGGCCTTGTTACAGAAATTATTGCTTTTTCAGCAGGCCCCCAAGCATGCCAAGAGACCTTAAGAACTGCCTTGGCGATCGGTGCAGATCGTGCCATCTTATGCGAGACCGATATCGAATTACAGCCTTTAGCAGTTGCTAAATTACTTCAGGCAATCTATTCCAAAGAGCAGCCTCAGCTCATCATTATGGGTAAGCAGGCGATTGATGATGATAGTAATCAAACCGGCCAAATGTTAGCCGCCTTGCTCAATCTGCCCCAGGCAACATTTGCTTCTATGGTAACAATTAGTAATGGGCAGGCATCGGTTACACGTGAGGTAGATGGCGGCCTTGAGACCGTCGCAGTTTCTTTGCCTGCTGTGATTACGACCGATCTACGCTTAAATGAGCCGCGTTACGTCACTCTACCCAACATTATGAAAGCTAAGAAAAAGCAGTTGGATATCGTAAAACCCGATGATCTAGGAATTGATATTACCCCACGGTTGAAAACCATTCGGGTCGAGGAGCCACCAAAGCGCTCAGCAGGTATCAAAGTGCCGGATGTAGCAACTTTGATTGATAAATTAAAAAACGAAGCAAAGGTACTGTAATGGCTGCACTGGTTCTCGCTGAGCACGATCAGCAATCATTAAAAATGGCCACGCATCATGCGGTAAGTGCTGCGAAGCAGTGCGCCAATACGGTCGATATTTTGGTAGTGGGCCATGACGTGGATGCGATAGTCCAGGAAGCCAGCAAGATTGAGGGGGTTGGAAAGATTCTTTATGCCAATGCACCGCATTTTGCGAATCAGTTGCCGGAGGCAGTTGCGGAGCAAATTCTTGCCCTAGCCCCAAACTATGACTATTTTTTAGCACCTGCGACGGCACACGGTAAAAGTGTGATGCCCCGGGTTGCGGCAAAGTTGGACGTTGCCCAGCTCTCCGATATCACTAAGGTTGTGTCCGCCGATCAATTTGAGCGTCCCATTTATGCGGGTAATGCAATTGCAACGGTTCAAACGATTGACCCTAAAAAAGTGATTACCGTACGAACCACGAATTTTGATCCTGCGGGAACTGGCGGATCATGCTCAATCGAATCAATCTCTCCAGTAGAGCCATATACTGCCAGTCAATTTGTAGGTCGCGAGTTAACCAAATCAGACCGCCCTGAGCTGGCTGCCGCAAAAATTATTGTTTCTGGGGGTCGTGGGCTTGGCTCTGCCGAGAAATACCAAGAGTTGATTGAGCCCCTAGCCGATAAGCTTGGCGCTGCTCTCGGCGCTTCCCGAGCAGCAGTTGATGCTGGTTATGTGCCCAATGATTATCAAGTAGGTCAAACTGGAAAAATTGTAGCCCCTCAGCTTTATATTGCAGTGGGGATCTCTGGGGCAATCCAGCATCTTGCTGGCATGAAAGACTCTAAAGTCATTGTGGCGATTAACAAAGATCCAGATGCACCGATCTTTGGGGTCGCCGACTACGGACTCGTAGGTGATTTGTTTACTCTGGTACCCGAGTTAACTGCCTCGATCTAAGCTCAACTTATTGACTGAGCTTTTTGGCCTCTTCAATTTGGTAGATGAAGAATTGTTCAAAGCCAATAGCCAGAAAGCTCATCATGACCCCTGCGCCAATCACCAACGAGAGGATTACGCAAATTACGACAGGCCAACCCGATTCCGTTTTTTGTTTGCCTTGAAAGGAAGCATTAAATTGCGCATCCCATTTCTCATCGGGACGCAATCCAAAAACAATCGTACTTAACCAACTTGCTTCTAAGGCAATAAACCCAAGAATAATTAACACCCAGGCTGCCGCAGAAGATTCTGGACTTGTGTTTAAGAGCATAAAACCCAGAATGCCCGCGATTAGGGATGCAAGCTGGATCCATCCCCAAAAACTTTTGATACCGAGCAAATAAAAGCAATTCAATCCAGTTCCAGGAAGAAATAGCCCCAGTGCAGAGAATGTTAATTTGGACCGAAATGGGGTGCTCATGGATTAGTTCGTTGAATTAAATTAAAGCCCAATACTTCGCGATTGGGTCCAATGATAAGTAAATAATTACCATCGCGTGCAATGCTTCGGTAATCCCGCAGCAAATATAAGAAATCGCGTTCAATATCCTCGCGATTGGAAGCGCAGGCCATGCGAGTTGTGGCGATCTGTTCAATTTGAAAACCCCGAGGATCTTCGATGATTTGGGCAGTGAAGCGATTGCAGCCGCTATAACCACTCATTCGACTCTGGCTAAATTGCAAACTAATTTTTGGCCCACCATCACTGGGCATCGAGCGAAGGCGAACCTCACCCATACTGTTTGGTGGCATATTCCAGCGATTTAGTTCCCATTGAGTGCCAACCAGTTCAGAGTAGGGCGGGGTCGTTTTCCCGGGACACGGCGGCACTATATTGGCGCAACCAATCAAAAAAATTGGGGTTGCACTAATGAGTCTCATTAGCCCTCTCTTAGTCTGTGAGACCTCTAGTCCGGGATTTTTTATATAAGCCTTTGATTTATATGTATATTTATTGGTCACAGTCAATAATCTTTGGTGAAGTGATGGAGTTTTTAGGGTATTTCGTCTAGAATATGAGGTTTTCTGCGATCGTCGCACTCGTTGGTCAAAAACCCTTTTGAGCGAAGACGATTCAGTCAACCATTTTGTAATCATTTGATTTTAAGGAAATACCTATGGTCGTCATTCGACTTGCCCGCGGCGGTTCTAAAAAGCGCCCTTTTTTTAGCATCGTTGCTACCGACAAACGCAATCGTCGCGACTCGAACTTCATCGAGCGTTTGGGTTACTTTAATCCCCAAGCTTCTGAAAAAGAGCAGGCAATGCGCCTTTCTCAAGACCGTTTAACTTATTGGTCTGGCGTTGGTGCGCAAATTTCGCCAACCGTAAAGCGTTTGATCAAGGATCACCCAGCGGCCTAATCTTGGCCATGACTGAAGGGGGAGTGGTGAGCGGTCATCAACCCCCCTCTGATTTGATTGATTTGGGTATCGTATACGATGCCCAGGGGCTAAAAGGCCACATCAAAGTCCGTCCCTATTCCCCTGACCCAATCTCCCTCTTGGCGTGCAAGGAGGCTTATTTGAGGGGCACTCACTCAGCCGCATCCCCCGTTGTTTATCGTGTACATAGTGCAAAAATTCATTCTGGCTTCGTGGTGATGCTTTTGGATGGTATTTGTGATCGAGATGCTGCGTTAGCCCTCAAGGGTCAGACGGTTTTGCTACCAAGAAAGGCATTTCCAGTGCCTGAGCAAGATGCCTATTACTGGGTCGATTTGATTGGCTGCGAAGTTTATAACGAGCAAGGAGTTCATCTGGGCATGATTGAGGGTATGGCCGAGTTTGGGGCTCATCCAGTCATGACGATTGGCAGTGAGCTGATTCCTTTTGTCCCTGCAATTGTGAAATCAGTTGAGCTGAGGTCAGCAGAACTTCCATTAGGCAAACTTGTAGTGGATTGGCAGCCCAACTGGAGTGAATGAGCATGGATTCAACCAAGATGGATTTTGATGTGTTGACACTCTTCCCAGAGATGTTTGCTGCTCTGACGCAATATGGGGTGACCGGCCGCGCCTGTGAGCAAAGGCTAACTTCCGTAACTACCTGGAATATCAGAGATTTTTCTGAGGATTCTCGAAAAACGGTCGATGATCGGGCTTATGGTGGTGGCCCTGGTATGGTAATGATGGCCAAACCCCTAGATTCTTGTCTTGAGGCTGTGGGGCGCTCCCACCTTAATCGAGGGATTAATCCTGGGCCGGTTTGTTTATTAAGTCCCCAAGGAGAGCCATTTTCACAAAAGTTAGCGACAGATATCCTCAATTATCGACAATTAACCCTAATTTGTGGTCGTTATGAAGCTATTGATCAACGTTTTATTGATGACAAAGTGGATTTTGAGATCTCAATCGGTGATTTTGTGGTTTCGGGGGGCGAGTTGCCCGCTATGATCCTCATGGATGCCGTAATCCGTTTAATCCCGGGGGCTTTAGGGGATGAAGACTCTGCTCTACAAGATAGCTTTATGAATGGCCTTTTGGACCATCCCCACTACACCCGTCCAGAGGTTTATGGAAATAAATCGGTGCCAGACGTGCTTTTGGGCGGACATCACGCTAAAATAATAGATTGGCGTCGGCAAAAGTCTTTGGAGCTGACGTTCAAGCGCCGCCCAGATCTCATCATCAAAGCGCGTGCAAATGGGTTGCTAAGCCCGAAAGATGAAGCGTTTTTAAAGACGCTTAAATCCTAAAAGCTTGGCAAAAATTGAACTGCATCCTCTATTGAGTCCACCTATGTGTGGGATTAACGTCAATACGATGCCAAAGGAGTTGAAATGAATTTGATTCAAACGATTGAGCAAGAAGAAATTGCTCGCCTAACTGCCAACAAAACGATTCCGAGTTTTGCTCCTGGCGATACCGTTGTTGTCAGCGTCAATGTTGTTGAGGGTAACCGTAAACGCGCTCAGGCATTTGAGGGTGTGGTGATTGCCAAACGTAATCGCGGTCTTAATTCCAGCTTCATTGTTCGTAAGATTTCATCGGGTGAGGGTGTTGAGCGTACATTCCAAACCTACTCACCATTGATTGCCAGTATTGAGGTGAAGCGTCGCGGTGATGTGCGTCGTGCCAAGTTGTATTATTTGCGCGATCGTTCCGGTAAGTCCGCGCGTATCAAAGAGAAGCTCACTGCCCGTGCTAAAGAGGTCGTTGCTGAGCAAAGCGCTGAGTAATTAATCTGATATCAGCAATCAAGGCGACTTCGGTCGCCTTTTTGTTTATTTAAATCACCTAAAATGATGGCATGGTTCATTCATCCACATCCATCAAAAAGAGCTTAGCTGCTCCACCGAGTTTTAATCCGCGAAGGGTGCCAATTGCGCATCGCTGCGAGGATCAAGCGCAGGTGGCTGAGCATCTGTTTGATGCCAAGGCCCTACGAAGGCATTTTGCTGCTCCACCGGCCTGGACTCCTGAAATTACCGATGAAAATCGGCATGTGATCGCCAGTGACATCATTGCGCAACGTGAGGCAGAGGGCTTGATCACAGAAGCCGCTATTTTGTTAGCACTTGTGATGCAGCCAAACGGTTTAAATGTTCTCTTAACGCAGCGAACCGATCATTTGCATGATCATGCCGGGCAAATTAGCTTTCCAGGTGGTCGAAAAGATCATGCCGATGAATCAATCATTTCCACTGCATTGCGCGAAAGTGAGGAAGAGATCGGCTTGTCCAGCGATCATATTGATGTGATTGGAACCATGCCGGAGTATTTGACCGTCTCTGGTTATCGGGTGACCCCCGTGGTTGCTCTGGTTGAGCCTCCTCGAGTATATCGACCAGATCCATTTGAAGTGGCGGATGTTTTTGAGGTTCCTCTACCATTTCTGATGAACCCAGCGAATCACGAGGTACGGGTGTGGCATAGTGATGAGGGCTCGCGACGGTTTTATGCCATTCCGTATGCGGATCGATTTATTTGGGGCGCTACTGCTGGAATGTTACGAAATCTATATCATTTATTAAAAGCATGACCTTTTTCTCTATTCTTTTCGCTCTCATTGCCGAGCAATACCGGCCCGTTACCGCATCGCATTGGATTCGGAGAATCAGTGCCGCATGGCTCGATTGGGTCGCTAAAGAGTTTGGTGGCAAATCCGAGCAGGGTGCAACACCCGTGGGCGCCCGCTTAGCCTGCTTAGTTGGGTTTGGCTTACCAACAGTATTGGTATTCGCAGTCTATGTATTTGCATACATCGTGAACCCATTGTTAGCATTTGTGTGGAACATCATCATCGTGTATCTGTTCTTCGGTTTTAGGCAATTTAGCCACTCCTTTACCGAAGTGCATGAGGCAATTCAAAACCATGATCTACCTGCTGCGCGGCAAGCACTGCAAGCGTGGGTGGGTGATGAGTTTGATACCTCACATCTATCTGAAAGCGAAATCATCGCGATTGCTCTCGAGCGAGCTATTATTGGGGCTCATCGCCACGTATTTGGGGTATTTTTCTGGTTCTTAATGCCCATTGGCCCCGCTGGAGTCGTTTTGTACCGACTGGCAGATAAGGCGAGTAAGCGTTGGGAGAGCTTTGGTTTGAATTTATCTGAGGCCGCTAAACATTTCTTCTTCATATTGGATTGGGTCCCTGTCCGACTCAGCGCAATCAGCTTTGCGATTGTAGGCAACTTTGAGGATGCGATTTATGCCTGGCGGAACTTAACCGGTAAGTGGGCAGATCCACTCTCGGCTGTTCTCTTAGCATCAGGTAGTGGAGCACTAGGCGTTCGCTTGGGAGAGCCTCTGCGGGAGCCAACCAGCGATGAGGCATTGGCAAGAGCTGAAGCAGGTGAGCCGCCGATTTACGAAATCGGTCATGAGCCTAGCGAGCGATCCATGCGCTCGGCAATCGGTCTGGTGTGGCGGGCCCTTATCGTTTGTATGGTGGTTTTAGCAATGTTGACCATCGCTCTTTGGCTGGGCTAATCCCCTGGATCTGAATATCTGCTGTTCTCGAGTCTGAGACCAGCTGTTTAAAAAGTGCTAAGCGCTCGCTCGCAATGACTCCTGCCAAGACGGCGGCTTGAACTGCGCAATCAGGTTCATTATCGTGTTTGCAATTATGAAAGCGACACTGACCCAAATAGGGTTTGAACTCCCGAAACGCATGTTGTAACTGACTCTCTGATACATGCGCAAGGCCAAATTCTTGAAAGCCTGGTGAGTCAATAATTGCTCCCAAACTATTTGCATCGCGACCCCATTCGGGTAGATCAAAATAGCGGCAGGCTGTAGTGGTGTGTTTGCCACTATCCAGTTTTTGCGAGTATTCCTGAGTGACAGCCGCTGCATTGGGGATCCAGGCATTTAGAAGCGTTGATTTACCCATTCCGGATTGGCCGACCAAAACCGATACTTTGCCCTTTAGGAGTGGCACAAGTGCGTCGAGCGATTGCGGATTCAATTTTGAAGAGACTTCATGCACTGTGTAACCCATCGATTTGTATGGGGCAAGCTGATCACGTGCCGCTTCAAGCTTATCGTGTAGGTCGCATTTGTTCAAAATGATATGAAGATCAATTTGACTCAGTTCAGCCGCAATCACTGCGCGTCCGAGAAGATCTGGCGAGAATGCGGGTGCGGTTGCCAAAACAATCAGTATCTGATCAACATTGGCGGCAATAATCTTACTCTTAAATGCATCTGAGCGATACAGTAAATTCTTGCGAGGTTCAATCTCAAGAATACGGGCCTGATCCGCCGAAGTGCTCTCTAGAATCAAGCGATCGCCAACTGCCCCAAGGTGTTGTTTACCAGGAGCACTCACATGAATGAATGGCCCGTGATGGGATCCATCAGCCTCAATCCGTTGCGCTAAGTAATGTCTGCCATACGAAGCGCTTAGAAGGGCACGAAAAGGACCCATTACCGAATATCACTCATGCAAATCGCTGAAGATGCGCAATCCGCAATGGGGCGGGAGGGTGAGAACTATAGAAAGCCGTATAGATTGGATCGGGTGTGAGGGTGGAAGCATTGTCTTGATACAGCTTCACCAAGGCAGAGATCAGGGCGCTTGCAGATGACTTCTGGGCTGCAAAATGATCGGCTTCGTATTCATGTTTACGCGAAGCAAGACTTCCCAGTGGCGTAAAAAAGAATCCAAATACAGGCGCTACCAACATAAAGAGGGCAAGAGCCAGACCACCGTTGTAACCATTGAGATCGGGGGTTACCCCCAATCCGAAATAGAACCAGGGTTGTGAACTAATCCATCCCAAAATAGCTAGCATTACAAAACTGAGAGCAAATGAGACCAGTAAACGCTTACGGATATGTTGACGCTTGAAATGACCCAGCTCATGCGCTAGAACTGCTTCTACCTCTAAGGGCTCTAACTTTTCAATCAGGGTGTCAAAAAAGACAATACGCTTGGCTTTGCCGATACCCGTGAAATAAGCATTGCCATGGGCACTTCGTTTACTCCCATCCATGACAAAAAGACCTTGACTAGCAAAGTCACAGCGTTTTAAGAGTTGCTCGATTTGGGTTTTTAGGGGGCCATCCTCGAGCGCCTTAAATTTGTTAAAAAAGGGTGCGATTACCGTGGGAAAGAGCCATAGCAGTAGGGCGTTGAATAGTGTCCAAACTACCCATGTCCACAACCACCAATAAGTGCCACTAGTGGCCATAAGCTCGAGAACTAACCATAAGAGCGGTAAACCAAGCGCAGCCGCCAAGGCAATTCCTTTGAAGGTATCCAGCCAAAAGAGGCGCGGGGTCATGCGATTAAAGCCAAAGGATGCTTCAATCCCAAATTGTTTTTTCCAGGTAAAAGGTAAATCTAATATACCGGAAATGAAGGCCAGAGAAACTAAAAGAAGGATTTGCTGGGTAATGCCTGGTCCCACTAAGCTCAAGAGCGTTTGATTAAGCCACTCCAAGCCACCCAGCAAGGTAAAGCCGATCAACACAAATGCACCAAAGGCATTTTCGAGAAGACCTAAGCGTAATTTAGCAATCGTGTAATCAGCTGCTTTTTGATGATCAGCCAAAGAAACTCGCGAAGCAAATTCATTCGGTACACTAGCGCGGTGGAGGGCGACATGGCGTATTTGTCGCATGGCCAACCAGTGGCGCATACCAACGCTTAGCAGTAGGGCGGCAATGAAGATCAATGTAAAGGTCATGAAAGTATTATAGAGATGAGCGAACAAATGAAGCACACCCCCAACGGGAATGATCCTTTGATTTGGGTCGACATGGAAATGTCCGGCCTAAAGCCCGACAGCGACCGAATCTTGGAAATCGCTATGATCATCACCGATGCTCACTTGAACGTAATAGCCACAGCGCCGGTATGGGTTGTTCACCAAACGGACGAGGTCTTAAATGGTATGGATGCTTGGAACAAAGGAACCCACAGCAAGTCGGGTCTGGTGGATAAAGTGAAAGCTTCCTTGCTAAGTGAGTCGGAGGTTGAGCAGCAGTGCATCACCTTTTTAAAGCAATATGTAAAAGCGAATACTGCCCCAATGTGCGGTAACTCAATTTGCCAAGATCGACGCTTTATGGCTCGGTATATGCCTAAGCTTGAAGCCTATTTCCATTATCGAAATGTTGATGTTTCAACCGTTAAAGAATTGTCAAAACGTTGGCAGCCCAATTTGGTAAAGGGCTTTGAAAAGCAGCAGGCCCATACGGCATTAGCCGATATTATGGAATCGATCGAGGAGCTAAAGTACTACCGAGAGCACTTCTTTCGGCTACCCACGCCAACTAGCGATTAATTACTTCTTTTTCTTGGGCCTAAAGGCTTTGACAATGGCCTCATCGGTTTCAATGATCGGCCCACCCATGAGCTCAATGCAATAGGGTATGGCTGCAAAAATCCCATGAACTAAGACTTTGCCCTCAGAGTCCTTTAAGCCTTCCAAGGTCTCTTGAATGGATTTAGGCTGGCCCGGAAGATTGAGAATCAGGGCGCTATGACCTTCAATTTCTCGCAGAACAGCCACCTGCCTTGACAAAATTGCGGTGGGTACAAAATGCAAACTAATTTGACGCATTTGTTCACCAAACCCCGGCATTTCGCGAGTCCCCACTTCTAGAGTTGCCTCTGGGGTGACATCCCGACGTGCGGGGCCGGTGCCGCCGGTGGTCAAGACCAGATCGCAGCCCATTTCATCAGCGAGCTCAATTAAAGTTGAGGAGATATGTTCTATCTCATCGGGGATTAAGCGCTCATGGAAAACAAGGGGTGTGGTGATGACGCGCGATAGCCAATTTCGTAGGCTAGGAATGCCTTCGTCGACATAAATACCCTGACTGGCTCGATCTGAAATTGAGACCAATCCAATTTTGGCTTCATTAGGAAAACTGCGTTCAAAGGGGCTTGGCTGCTTCATGGTTCTATTCTAGCTATCATTAGAGGATGTTTGCATATTCACAAGATCAGTTCAGAATCATTATTGACTTTATTTTGGCAGAAGCCAAGCGAGTTGGAGCCACAGATGCCGCCGCTGAAATTTCAGAGGGCCATGGCTTATCCGTCACGGTTCGTAAAGGTGCGGTAGAGACGATTGAGCAGAGTGTTGATAAGCAAGTCGGGGTTAGTATTTATTTGGGTCAGCGCCGAGGCAATGCCAGCACCAGCGACTTCTCACCCGAGTCATTACGAACCACGGTGCAAGCCGCTTTCCACATTGCTAAACACACTGCAGAAGATGATTGCGCTGGATTGGCCGACCCAGATCTGCTAGAGCACTACCCATTGGATTTGGATTTATTTCATCCATGGGAAATTGACAGTAAAAAAGCGATCGCAATTGCACGGCAGGCAGAGAAAGCGGCTTTTGCGGTCGATCGAGCCATTGTCAATAGCGATGGAGCTTCGGTATCTGCGCATCAAGCGCACTTTATGTTGGGGACCAGTAACGGATTTATCGGCGGTTATCCATACTCAAGACACTTTATTTCATGTGCTCCGATTGCGAATGCAACGGGGAAGACCAGTTCGATGCAGCGCGATGATTGGTACAGTACCTCTCGGGTACCCACCGAACTTGCTAAACCAAGCTTGATTGGTCGATATGCGGCCCAACGCGCGCTCTCTCGTTTAAATGCGAAGTCATTAAGTACGCGTCGTTGCCCAGTCATTTTTGAGGCTCCCATTGCGGTTGGACTGATCGGATCTTTAGTTCAAGCAACTTCAGGGGCCGCACTTTACCGACGCTCTAGTTTTTTACTAGACAGTCTTGGTAAACCTGTGATGCCAAGCCATCTTGATTTATTTGAATTACCGCATCTAAAACGACAGACCGGTAGCGCTCCTTTTGATGAAGAAGGGGTTCGTACCCAAGCGCGCTCAGTCGTTGCTAAGGGAGAGCTGCAAGGATATTTTTTATCCAGTTATTCAGCTCGTAAGTTAGGAATGCAAACCACCGGCAATGCCGGTGGTGCTCATCACTTGAAATTGCACAGTCAAAATACCCCGTCCGGAGGTTTGCCTGGTTTACTCAAAGAAATGGGTACCGGTCTGCTGGTGACAGAACTTATGGGTCAGGGCGTGAATTACGTGACCGGGGATTACTCACGTGGTGCATTTGGTTACTGGGTAGAGAATGGAGAGATTCAGCATCCGGTTGAAGAGATTACGATTGCGGGTAATCTCAAAGAGATGTTGATGGATATTGCCGCAGTGGCAGACGACACCATTATTCGTGGCACCAAAGAAACGGGCTCTATTTTGATCGGTTCGATGACGATCGGTGGTAAATAGTTAGTGACGAACTCGATTTAGGGTCACATAACTAAACTGAATATCACCTTCGCTTGCCGCAAGCTGCTCCATAATTTGCCAATTCTGCGGATCGGGAATCTCAAAAAAGGTATCGCCCTCGACCTCCAGCTCAATCTCGGTAACGAAGAGCTGATCTGCTAATGGAAAAGATTGATTAAATAATTGTTGACCACCAATCACAAACACTCGCTCAAACTCGCGCAATGATTGCAAGGCCTCTTCAAGCGACGAGACAAGCTCAGCCCCATTTGCCTGATAGTCAGAATTGCGACTAACCACGATATTGCGTCTTCCAGGTAAGGGTCTACCAATCGATTCCCAGGTCTTACGCCCCATAATAATTGGGTAACCCATGGTTACTTTCTTAAAAAATTGCAAATCGGCCGAGATCTTCCAGGGCATTTGATTGTCTTTGCCGATCACATGGTTGCGTGAGCGAGCAACGATCATCGATATAGCAGGTTTTGTTATCAATTTATTTAGACCGCAACCGGGGCTTTAATATGGGGATGGGACTCATAGCCCACGATTTCAAAGTCTTCAAACTGATAATCAAAGATCGACTCAGGTTTGCGATGAATCTTAAGGCTCGGCAATGGATAGGGCGTGCGTGATAGCTGAAGCTTCACCTGTTCCAGGTGGTTGCTGTACAAATGACAATCTCCACCGGTCCAGATAAACTCACCAGGCTGTAAATTACATTGCTCTGCAACCATATGTGTTAGCAATGCGTAGCTGGCAATATTAAAAGGTACACCCAGAAAAATATCGGCACTACGCTGATAGAGTTGGCACGAGAGTTTTCCATTGGCGACATAAAACTGAAAGAAGGCGTGACAGGGCGCCAAGGCCATTTTGGGAATATCAGCAACATTCCAAGCGGAGACAATAATCCGGCGGGAATCCGGATTGGTTTTAATTGTATGAATAATCTCTTTAATTTGATCGATGTGCTCGCCATTGGGTGTGGGCCAGGAGCGCCATTGGTAGCCATAAACCGGTCCAAGATCCCCATTGGGAGCGGCCCACTCGTCCCAAATGGATACGCCACGCTCTTTGAGCCATTGATTATTCGTATTGCCACTCAGAAACCATAAAAGCTCATAAATGATGGATTTCAGGTGAAGCTTTTTCGTGGTAACCAGTGGAAAGCCTTCTGCGAGGTTAAAGCGCATCTGATAGCCAAAAACCGATAAAGTTCCAGTTCCGGTACGATCCGATTTTTCAGCACCATGTTCTAGAACATGGTGCATGAGTTCGTGAAATTGGCGCATGCGAAATTAAGTCAGTGCAGTTTGATATTACTTCTCGAGATGCTCAAGCTTACTTTTGACATCTTTCCAATCATCCGCATCGGCGAGAGGTGCCTTGGATTTTGTAATGCTAGGCCATTGCTTCGCAAGCTCAAGATTGATTGCAATAAAGTTTTGCTGATCACCTGGCACATCATCTTCTGCGTAAATCGCATTGACAGGACACTCTGGTACGCATACCGCACAATCAATGCATTCATCCGGATCAATTGCTAAAAAGTTCGGACCCTCACGAAAACAGTCAACAGGGCATACATCAACGCAATCGGTGTATTTACAACGAATACAGGATTCAGTGACAACGTAGGTCATAGCTCGCTCTGAAGAATAAATACCATCAAAAACACGAAAATAATCAATCACTGGATTTTATCCCAAATGGTGTAAAGTCTTGATTCCACCGATATCACACTCCATACAGAGCCATGACAACCAAACCAACAATCCTCGTTGCCCGCGCCATTTTTCCAGATGATTTAGTAAAACTACAGGATCGTTATGAGGTGATATCTAACCAGGCTGATCAGGTGTTTACCCCGGATGAATTGCGTAACCATCTAGCGAGTGTAGATGGGGCATTAGTGACTGGCAGTGAGCGAATCGATCAAAGCGCCTTGGCCGATGCAAAGCGCCTGAAAATCGTAGCAAATATTTCGGTTGGCTATAACAATTTTGATGTACCAGCGATGACTGCAGCCAAAGTCATGGCAACAAATACTCCGGATGTATTGACTGATACAACCGCTGATTTTGGCTTTGCGCTGCTAATGGCTACTGCCCGTCGGATCACAGAATCTGAGCATTGGATCCGAAATGGCCAATGGGATAAATGGTCTATCGTGCACAATCCCTTGGGCATGGATTTGCACCACAGCACCTTGGGCATTATTGGTATGGGTCGAATTGGGCAGGGTATTGCTAAGCGTGCCTTAGGTTTTGGGATGAGAGTGGTTTATCACAACCGTAAACGCTTAAGCGAGGCGGATGAAAAAGCGTGTGGTGCTCGATATCTTGATAAAGAAACCCTACTTCGCGAAGCTGACCATGTGATCTTGGTGGTGCCATACTCTGCAGAGAGCCATCATCTAATCGGCGCCAAAGAAATTGCGCTAATGAAACCGACTGCTACGCTAGTTAACATTGCCCGTGGTGGTATTGTGGATGATGCAGCTTTGGCGGCTGCATTAAAAGCAAAAACAATCTTTGCCGCAGGACTTGATGTTTTTGAGGGAGAACCGAAAGTTCATCCGGAGTTGCTCAAGTTAAGTAATGTGGTACTGGCGCCCCATATTGCCAGTGCGACTGAAAAAACTCGACGTGCCATGATTGCGTTAGCGGCTGAAAACCTTAGCGCAGCTCTCGAGGGAAAACGTCCGCCGAGTTTGATCAATACCGAATTGTGGCAAGCCTAATTCAGTTAGTCCTTATTGCTGAATATCGTCGGTCTCTTCGGTGAGTTCTTTGAGCGCAAGCTCAATGCCGCCAAACTTTTCCGCAACCCAGTTATAGACCTTACAGGCGATCCATAAGAGACCAAAGCCCAAAATCGCATTTAGGACCAGGGCAGAAATCACCGTAAAACCCGGAATCGACCCATCTCGAATAAAGGCGACAAAGAGCGCCAATAAAACGATGGGGACCGAAAAGCATAAGTAAACCAAAACCAAGGTTTTGGCGGTATGCATGGGATCTAAAAATACAATCTCTTTTTTGGTAAATTTCATGATCCCGCCATCTTAAAGCAGTCCATCAAAAATCTCTACATCTACCCAATCGCCAGGCGCGATATTCCCTTGGTCATGATGAAGAATAATGAAGCAATTCGCTTCACTCATGGAGCGCAAAATCCCAGCGCCTTGGCTACCTGTTGTTTTAACGACCCATTGACCCTGGTCATCCTGAAATAGAATCCCCCGTTGAAACTCGGTACGACCGGATTTCTTCCGAATTCCTGCGGCAGATCGAACTGGAATCAAGGGGATCTCAACCCACTTGGCGCCATTTAGTTGCAATAGCGCATTGCGGACAAATTGATAGAAGGTCACCATCACGGCTACGGGGTTGCCGGGTAAGCCAAAAAATACGGTGGGGGTAGGCTTGCTCGAACTTGGCTTTAGGCTACCGAATGCCATGGGTCGACCAGGACGCATGGCAATTTTCCAAAATCCAACCTCACCCAGTTCCTCCATCATTTGCTTAGTGAAATCTGCCTCCCCAACCGAGACCCCACCTGAGGAGATGATGACATCGGCCGTTTGGGCTGCAGCAATGAAAGCCCTGCGAAGATCGTCGGGGTTATCTCGCACGATCCCATAATCAATCACCTCCATACCCAGGCGCTCAATGCAGGCTCTTAGACTGTAGCGATTACTGTCAAAAATCTTGCCAGGCGCCAAGGATTCATGGATGTCGCAAAGCTCATTGCCGGAGGAGAGGATTGCCACCTTGGTCCGTTGATAGACTTCAAGCTGATGAATGCCCAAGGATGCCGCAAGACCCAGGTCAGCAGGGCGCAAAATTCGCCCCTGCAAAATGGCCGCTTTGCCCGACTGTAAATCTTCGCCCCGTAAGCGACGATTCTCGCCAGCACGAACGATGCTACTGGAAAAGCTCACCAGACCATTGCTAAGAGTCTTGGTAAATTCTTGGGGTACAACGGTGTCACATGTCGCTGGCATCAGAGCCCCCGTCATGATCTTGATGCATTGCCCAGGTTTGACGGTAAGCATTTCAGTTTGCCCAGCATGCAGTGTTCCAATGATGGTTAATTCAAGATTCTGGCGATCATCACGTAGTTCTCCACTATTAAATGCATACCCATCCATGGCAGAGTTGTCATGGGCGGGAACATCGATGGGGGATAAGATATCGCCCGCCAAGATACGACCGAGGCATTGATGGAGAGGTAAGATCTCTTTTTTGAGATGCATTCCCGACGATTCGTAACTGGATGCAATTAAGTCAGCAATGGCTTGGCGTGCATCCGTTACAGACAAAAAATCCGATTGGAACTCTTGATTTGCTTTATTAGTTTCCATATCTTTAGTTGGTAAATTTTTCTAATTGGGCCAGCTCTTCTGGAGTGTTGGCATTGGTAAATGCAGATTCATTTGCAAAAATAGTGGTGCATGCATCTTGAGATGCAAACCAGCGATCAATCTTGCGTTGCCCATTAGCTAAAAATTGCTCCAACGAATCAAGCACTTCTCGTTTCATTAGGCAAAACACCGGTTGGGCCCAAATTTTTCCTGCAGAATCTTGGCTAGATGCATAGGCAATATTCGCATCTTGTTTTTCTAGTCGATTGGCAAGCGCCATCACTAAATCGGTTGGAAAAAGTGGAGAATCGCAGGGAGCAGTCACCAAATAAGGTGTTTTGCAAGTCTTAAGGCCAACCAGATAGCCCGCTAAGGGACCAGCAAAATCCTGGTTCTCATCGGCCACAATAGGGTAACCATATTGCGAATAAATATCCTGATTACGGTTGGCGTTAATCAGCAAACCTGAGACTTGTGGTCCAAGGCGCTGAATTGCATGTTCGATTAAAGGCTTGCCTTGAAACGGTACGAGGCCCTTATCGATCCCACCCATACGCTGTGCACGACCGCCAGCAAGTAATAGTCCGGTAATTTCAGAACGCGCAATCATCGGCAGGTCCTAGCCACCAATATAGGACATTTCAACTTTACCGTGCTTGCGTTCTAAATCCTTGGTGTGAAGGTGTCTGATCTCGGAGTAGCGATCATCGCGATTTGACCATGTTTGCATAACAGCGTTTGCAATGTCAAGATCAGAACGACCAGATCGAATGAGAGTTTTAAAATCAAATCCTTCGGTAGCAAATAAACATAAAAACAGTTGACCATCTGTGGATAGCCGGGCACGGGAGCATTCATGACAAAACGCTTGGGTCACGCTGGAGATCACGCCAATTTCGCCAGCTCCATCCTGATACCGCCAGCGTTGAGCGACTTCGCCGGCGTAATTGGGATCGACTTGCTCAAGAGGGAAGTGCTCAGAAATCTTGGCAATCACTTCAGCAGATGGCAGAACTTGATTTAGGTTCCAGCCATTTGAAGAGCCAACATCCATAAATTCAATAAAGCGTAGGGTGATGCCGCGATTACGAAAATACTTCGCCATTGGTAGGATCTCGTGGTCGTTCACCCCTTTCTTAACCACCATATTGACTTTGATGCCTTCGAAGCCCGCCTTTTGTGCTGCCTCAATTCCTTTGAGCACATCGCTGACTGGATAGTCGACGTCATTCATCGCCTTGAAGACTGAATCATCGAGCGCATCCAGACTGACCGTGAGTCGTTGCAAGCCTGCTTCTTTTAGGGGCGTTGATTTTTTGCTCAATAGACTGCCATTGGTTGTAAGTGTTAGGTCTAATTCCTGATCCTTGGGTGTCCGAAGCTTGGCAAGCATAGAAATTAAGGTTTCGAGATCTTTACGAAGCAAGGGCTCACCACCAGTTAAGCGAATTTTTTCAACCCCAAGAGAAACAAAAATCGTGGCTAAGCGATGAATCTCTTCAAAACTTAATAATTCGGATTGTGCGAGATATGGATAGTCTTGATTAAATACCTCTTTGGGCATGCAATAGGTGCACCGAAAATTACAACGATCGGTAACCGAGATGCGTAAATCACGTAATGGCCGCTGTCGACGATCAAGGGTGCGACTATGGGCCTCGCTGAGTATGTTTGGGATCAATGGCAAAGGACCCCTGGGGGTCTCTTTGCGTATCGGTATGACGGGCTTCACCATAATTCACATTATGGCCTTAAACGACTAAATCGTTTTATCGATGGTTTTTTCTTGGCCACCTGTTTCGACCAGCACCATCGGGCCTATTGGGAGGCTTGCAGGCGCTTTAGGCACTCGCGGAACGCGGGGCGCCGGGATTTCTGCCTGAATCTGGGTTTGAACTTCTGCCAATTTCGATTGATCTGTTCCCACCCAAACCATCCCTGCTCCTTGCACCACATCCTTTAATGGTTCTTCAGCTAAGGGTGTGAATGCTACTTTGGGTAGTTCAGGTAGAGGTGCTGTAGTAGCCACTTCTAAACTTATCGCGGGCACATTCATCGGTTCAGTCACGATTGGGTTTGCTTCTTCACGTCGCTCCCGACGCTGATTCGGACGTCGTCCTCCGGTGGACTCTCGGAAAGTGCTCACAATTCGAGTCAGCGGCACCGATGCCGAGCGACCACCTAGCCCCATCGGAAAGCCTGGATTGGATTCTGAATTGATTGCTGAGTTACCAGTCTCGTTGCGCTCATTTCGATCGCCACGGTTACGGCCACGACCTCGACGGTTACGTCCACGGCGGCGTTCGTCCCCAGCGCTTTCAGACTCATCGGTGGCACCAACCACTTGCGGTACTGGATTAGCACTTTCTAGCTTCTCTTGGGTATTTTGTCGTTCACTGCGGTTACGGCCACGACCTTCTGAACGCGATGGGCGATTTGCTGCAGCTTCGGTTGGCTCAGAAGTTTTCTCCATGCGATCAGATGAATCGGTACGCTGATTTTTTTCATTGCGATTGCGACCCCTATTGCGGTTGCGATCACCATTACGGCCACGATTTTCAGAGCGCAGATTTGGTTTTGTCTCTGGGGCTGCCGTTGGAGCGCTTGAGGAAAATAGTTTTTTGATAAACCCGAGGAAACCACCTGACTCTGGAGTCGAGGAACTGGGTTTGGAATCTCGAATCGGACGCGGTGATGCGACAGGTGCCGGTTGACTTGGGGTAATCCCTTTCACTGCGGCCTCAGGGCGAGCTCGCACTTCCTCGTTTTTGCGACCAATGACTGCATCGGTTTCAAGCTCGCGCGCGGCTTCTTCCACCATGACGTAGCTCAGTTTTTGCTCATCTAAGCGAGGGTCATCATGACGCAGACGTTCTAATTTGTAATGAGGGGTCTCCAGATGCTTATTCGGGATCATCAAAATATGCACCTTAAAGCGCGTCTCAATCTTGATCACTTCAGCACGCTTTTCATTGAGCAAGAATGCAACCACCTCTACTGGTACCTGGCAGTGGATTGCAGCCGTATTCTCTTTCATGGCCTCTTCCTGAATAATTCTCAGGACTTGTAATGCAGAGGATTCGGTATCACGAATATGACCAGTTCCATTGCATCGTGGGCAGGTAACGTGACTACCTTCTGATAGAGCAGGGCGCAAACGCTGACGCGAGAGCTCCATCAAACCAAACTTTGAAATCTTGCCCATTTGCACCCGTGCGCGATCATGGCGCAAGGCATCGCGCAGACGATTTTCAACGTCCCGCTGACTCTTCGAGGACTCCATGTCAATAAAGTCAATCACGATTAGACCGCCAAGATCACGTAGACGCATTTGCCGTGCAATTTCATCGGCCGCCTCGAGATTGGTTCGGGTTGCCGTCTCTTCAATATCCGACCCACGCGTTGCGCGTGCGGAGTTCACATCGACCGATACCAAGGCCTCCGTATGATCGATGACGATCGCACCGCCAGAGGGTAGGGGAACCGTTCTGGAATAGGCGGTTTCAATTTGATGCTCAATTTGGAATCGCGAAAAGAGGGGGACGTCATCTTGATAACGCTTCACCCGAGGCAAGTTATCCGGCATCACCACTGACATAAATGCCTGGGCTTGCTCATAAATATCATCGGTATCAATCAAAATCTCGCCAATATCGGGCTGGAAATAATCGCGAATGGCGCGAATCACAAGACTCGACTCTAAGTAAATGAGTAAGGGTGCTGAGTTTGCTTTGGCTGCCTCATCAATGGCTTTCCATAATTGCATGAGGTAATTAAGGTCCCACTGCAACTCGGTGGCATCCCGACCGATTCCTGCCGTTCTAGCAATGATGCTCATTCCGTCAGGTACCTCAAGTTGCGCCATGGCTTCGCGTAACTCTTGCCGATCCTCACCTTCAATGCGGCGCGACACACCACCTCCACGCGGATTGTTTGGCATTAATACTAGATAGCGACCTGCTAGGGAGATAAAGGAGGTCAGGGCAGCGCCTTTTTGACCGCGCTCTTCTTTTTCAACCTGAACAATGATTTCTTGACCTTCTCTCAGTGCATCCTTGATCGACGCATTGCGGACATCAATACCATCCTTGAAGTAGGTTCTTGCAACTTCCTTAAAAGGTAAAAAACCGTGCCGCTCCTCGCCATAGTTGACGAAGCAGGCCTCTAAAGACGGCTCAATACGGGTGATGACCCCTTTATAAATATTGCCTTTGCGCTGTTCGCGGCCGGCAGTTTCAATATCGATATCGATTAGTTTTTGACCATCAACGATGGCAACCCGCAACTCTTCCTGTTGCGTTGCATTGAATAACATGCGCTTCATAACACTCTCCTAAATGGGAGGCGGACTTGAGCGACACGAAGTGGATGACAAATATGCTCTGAGGAAAATCCCCAGAGTACTGGGGTGAGACAAACAAAGTTCCTAAACAGGAAAAATACCAATCAAATTGGCTTGGGTCTCACATGAACGCTCGCCACAGAGATGTCCTTTAGTTCTCAATGTAGGCGCTCGTTTTAAAAACGGTCATCTGCTTTCGGGGGTCGCGGCAAATATCACGCCAACCCTTGCGCCTCATTAAAACGGGAGAGGGGCAACCCCGGGAGTCTATTCATGGGCGACTCCAAGCTCCGGAATTCAAATTCTTAGTCATCAATGACTTAGAGCCTTGATTATAGGACACAAAACGGTCGACAATGGGAATATTACAATGAATAAATCGCTAAAGCCCCCCTCAAAACCACGTATTTCAAGCAAGGATGCCCATAAAACTAAGGTTTTGGCAGCTGTTTTGGAAACCGTGGGACCGGATTTTGCCGGTCAGCGACTCGATAATTATTTATTAAGGTGGGCTAAAGGGGTTCCAAAAAGCCATATTTACCGAATTATTCGCTCAGGCGAGGTGCGGATTAACAAAAAAAGGGCGTTGCCAAGCTCTCGTCTGGTTGAGGGCGATGTGGTTCGCTTGCCCCCCACCCGATTGGCTGAACCTAAGAAATTGGATCAAGTCATCTCGGAAGCGCAGGCTAAAACCCTGGCAACAGATATCCCCATTTTGTTTGAGGATGAATATTTATTGGTGATTGATAAACCCTCTGGGCTGGCGGTTCACGGAGGTTCGGGTGTTCAGTTAGGGGCTATCGAGTTATTTCGTAAGGCAAGGCCAGAGAATTCATTTTTGGAGCTGGTCCATCGCTTAGACCGAGATACTTCGGGAATCCTGATCATGGCAAAGAAGCGCAGCGCACTTCTGGAAATGCATCGGCAGATTCGGGAAGGTTTAACTGATAAGCGTTATCGTTTAATCGCCCATGGAGCAATGGATGTAATCAGTGGCACGAAGCAACTAAAGTTTCCTCTGTTGAAATATTTGCTAGAGAACGGTGAGCGTCGGGTTCGGGTGGACCCAAAAGGACAAGAAAGTCACACCAACATTCGGGTTACTGAGCTCTTTCAACGAGATGGCGCGAGTTTTACATTGGTTGAAGCACAGTTAAAAACTGGGAGAACGCATCAAATTCGGGTGCATTTGCAAAAAATTGGGCACCCAATCTTGGGAGATGATAAGTATGGATTGGAAGCCGGAGATAAGGAGTTGAAAGTTAAGCAACTTTTTCTCCATGCGCATCTTGCGGTCTTTTCGCATCCTAAAACTTTGGAGAAAATGCGTATTGAAGCCGATCTGCCAAAACGGTTTCATGATTTTCTCGCACAATGGGACAGTCGTTTTTTGGCTAAAACGCTACAACCGAAAGAGATCGATTGAAGACAAACGAACGTCGCTATGAGCTAATCGTGTGGGACTGGGATGGCACGATTATGGATTCCACGCCAACGATTGTTCAGTGCATTCAGCAAGCCTGCCGAGACCTCGATTTCCCGGTACCCGGGGACTCGATTGCGAGCTATGTAATTGGTTTGGGTATTCATGATTCACTAAGACGTGTCGTGCCGACTATCGACCCGAAGCATTTTCCAACGCTCGTTGATCGTTTTCGCTATCACTATTTAGCAAAGGATCATGAGTTGCATCTTTTTGGGGGCATGCGAGACTTGCTTGAGAGCTTAAAGACTCAGGGTTTTATGTTGGGAGTTGCAACCGGTAAGCCTAGGCGCGGGCTCGATCGATCCTTGCGTCATCATCAGTTAGAGCATCTATTTCATGACACACGAACTGCGGATGAGTCCTTTGCCAAACCCCACCCGGGTATGTTGATGGACTTATCGGATCGTCTTCAAGTTCCAGTTCGCAAGATGCTGATGATTGGCGATACGACGCACGATCTTCAGATGGCCCAAGCGGCTGGAGTGGATGCGATCGCAGTCACTTATGGCGCCCATCCGGCCGATGCCTTGCGGTCTGCAAATTCTTTGGCTTGCTTTGATAATGTAGAGACTTTGGGAAACTGGTTGATGCAGAATTTGCATCAACCATTCCAAGATCCTGCCGAATTCAGTAAAGCGAGCTAAGTGTATGAATCAAAACCCCGAGTCATCCAATTCCAATGCGCAGTGGGAGCGTAGCGCTCTCGAACATTTCTTGCTTGAGAACCTAAAAGAAAATCGCAAGGCAAGACGTTGGCGAGCTATTCTGCGTATCTTGACCTTGGTTGTGTTGGTGGGCCTAGTCACACAAATCTTTGACATTGGTTTACCCGGCGGCGGGGGTAGTGGCAAACATACCGCACTCGTTAGCATTGAGGGTGAGATCTCACCCAATTCGGTTGCAAATGCTTTGGATATTAATTCGGCATTAAGCGCCGCATTTGAAAGCAAAGAGGCTGCCGGGGTAGTACTCCGCATCAATAGTCCAGGCGGCTCTCCCGTGCAAGCCGGCATGATTAATGATGAGATTAAACGTTTACGCGGCTTGTATCCTGATAAACCCTTTTATGTCGTGGTCGAAGATGTTTGTGCTTCCGGTGGATACTATGTGGCTGTAGCTGGAGACAAGATTTTGGTGGATAAAGCCAGTATTGTTGGCTCGATTGGAGTCGTCATGGGTGGCTTTGGATTTACGGGGCTGATGGATAAGATGGGCATCTCGCGACGCTTGATTACAGCGGGGTCGGATAAGGGCATGCTCGACCCCTTCTCTAAAGAAAATCCCAAGCAAGTTGAGATGGTTAAAAAAATGCTTGATGAAATCCATCAGCAATTTATTAATGTCGTGAAAGAGGGTCGTGGCGAGCGCCTAAAGAATGATCCGGATATTTTTTCGGGTCGCGTCTGGAATGGCGAACAGGCAGTTCAGTTGGGATTGGTCGATGGTTATGGCACAGTTGATTCTGTCGCACGTGATCTTTTAAAAACCCCTGATGTGGTGGAGTACACCTTGAAAGAGAATTTTGCTGAGCGTGTCGCAAAGCGCTTTGGGGCAGAGACCGGTGCTGCGATTAGCAAGGCCTTATCGCGAAGCGCGGAGATGCGGTAAAACTAAGCCAGCATCAAAAAAATAGCAGGCTTATTTTTGATGAGATCGGAGAGTGCTTCAGGTTTGGTATAGCGCTTGCGCCAAGAATCAATTGGCCCTGTCCACACCCACTCACTACTCAGTGTTAAATCGATTGCTACACAGAGTCGCGTTTGGTGAGATAGTGAGCTCAAGCAGCTTTGCAGCATTGCGGTATTTCGATAGGGAGTTTCAATCCAAATTTGGGTCTCGCGGCGCTGCCTAGAGGCCCCCTCTAACTCCTTGAGTTTTTTTGAACGCTCTGCACCTTCGACAGGAAGATATCCATTGAATTGAAAAAACTGACCATTAAGACCGCTTGCCATCAGCCCAAGCAAGATCGAGCTGGGGCCGACTAAGGGCTTCACTTTGGCCCCCCACTGATGTGCGACTTGGACAATCTCTGCGCCAGGATCGGCAACCCCCGGAACACCTGCTTCTGATAAGAGGCCCACATCATGCCCCGCTTGAATGGGAGTAAGCAATTCCTCCGGTTTAAGACTTAAGGCATGTTTGCGGTCCGGGCCGCGCCACTCTTGTATCACCATCTCTTGTAATGAATGATGCAGTGGTTCGATTTCATGAACGGCATTTAAAAATGCACGACTTGTTTTGGCGTCTTCCACAATCCAATACTTGATCTTGGCAATTTGCCGAAGGTTCTCGGCTGGTATGACGTGATGGAGTTGCGCAGCTCGGTTTTCACTACCTAATGTATTGGGTACCAAATATAAGTTACCAATTTGCATGCTATTGAGAGTCTTGAGTCGCAGGCAGAGAAATTCCCGCTTCAAGAAATAGGCTTGTTAAGGCAATTAACGGTAAACCAATCAGCGCGGTTGGATCTTCGCTCTCAATTTTTTCGAGAAGAATAATTCCCATGCCCTCTGATTTAGCGCTACCAGCGCAATCATAGGGTTTCTCAAGGCGGAGGTATTGATCCAGAACCTGCTCGGGTAGTTTACGAAATTGAACCGTGGTTGGGACATGGATTGTTTTGCAAAAATTCTGACCGATTAGGCAAAGCGATGTATGAAAAACAACAGCCTGACCTTGCATTTGTTTGAGTTGAGCTAAGGCGGCGGCGTGCGAACCTGGCTTGCCAATCATGTGACCATTTAAATCAGCGCTTTGATCGGAGCCAATCACCCACGCGTTCGGGTGCAGGGATGCGATCGCCTGTGCTTTTGCTTGCGCTAACCGAAGCGTGAGATTTTTTGGAGTCTCGCCGGGCAGGGGGGATTCATCTAGGTTGGGTGCAATCGCTACAAATGGCATCCCAAGTCGTTCAAGCAGTTGCTGCCGATAGGGTGAGCTTGAGGCAAGAATCAGGGTGGGGACGGACGGCATGAATGAGTAATTGAATGATGTTTGATAATGTCAATAGTTTGAATGAATTACAAATCGTCGATCGGATGAAACAGAACTCGCCTTACCCAATTCAATCGTTAGAAATCAACCCCAGCTCCTTGCTTAGAGTTGATATGTTAGCGCCTGTCTCTTACCAAGGCGAGGGATTTATCCAGCTTGCCGATTTTCCAAGACTTTTAGCCGAATCAGCCTCTGTGAGCCCAGGCGATGGATTTGATTGCCAAATTGTTAGTTTGCATCGTGATGGCCGGCCGTTCATGGAGGTAAAGATTCGAGGGCGGATGGCGATTGCCTGTCAACGTTGCTTAGACCCCATGGCATTAGAGTTGGAAATACAAAAGACATACGTTTTTTTAAGAACGGAAGTAGAGGCAGATCAATTCCCCATGGATCGCGATGATGAGGAGGCAATGGTCGCCTCAACCCACTTTAATTTGCTTGAAGCGATCGAAGATGAGATTTTGCTAGCACTGCCTCACGCCCCCAAACACCCGGTGGGCCAGTGTCAATTGCGGCAAATCGGGGCTGACTTGGAAAAGCCTAATCCCTTTAAGGTACTGAAAAACCTCAAGAAATAGCCATTATTTTGTTGGCGAATGCGGGTTTTTACCACTTTCTATGCTAGAATTGCGCCTTGCTTAGGAGTTCATTATGGCCGTCCAACAAAATAAAAAATCCCCCTCAAAGCGTGGCATGCATCGCGCACACGACTTTTTGACTGCACCTGCAATCGCAGTAGAGTCCACTACCGGTGAGGCCCACTTGCGCCACCACGTATCCCCTAATGGCTACTACCGTGGTCGTAAAGTCGTTAAAACAAAGAACGACTAATTCCTCATTGTTTGATCGAAGCGGCTCAGGCCGCTTTTTTCTTAAACAGAATCGACGTTTTATACATATTCAATGAGTATCACTCTGGCAGTTGATGCTATGGGCGGGGATTTTGGGGTAGAAGTGACTATCCCAGCCTGCTGTGATTTTCTGCAAGATCATCCTGACGCTAAGATTCTTGCAATTGGCAACGCCCAAGCGATTGAGCAGTCGGTTCGCAAATCTAATCCAAACTTACTAGATCGCTTCCAGATTCTCGGTGCCTCTGAAATTGTCTTGATGGACGATCCCATTGAAGTTGCTCTGCGTCGTAAGAAAGACTCATCCATGCGAGTCGCCATTGAGCAGGTGCGTGATGGCAAGGCAGATGCCGCCATTTCTGCGGGCAATACGGGTGCATTGATGGCAATCTCCCGCTATATCTTAAAAACCTTGGATGGGATTGATCGACCGGCAATTGCAACTGCGATACCGAATGAGTTGGGGAAAGGCACTACCGTACTTGATCTGGGTGCAAATGCCGATTGTGAGCCAATTCACCTTTTACAATTTGCGCAAATGGCTGATGTGATGTTGCGCGTGGTCAATGGCAATCCAAAACCCTCGATCGGCCTTTTAAATATTGGCGAAGAAGTCATTAAGGGTAATGAGGTGGTTAAACAAACTGCGGAACTATTGCGCCAAAGCCAATTGCATTTTTATGGCAACGTCGAAGGCAACGATATCTTCAAGGGAACCACGGATATTGTGGTTTGCGATGGCTTCGTTGGTAATGTTGTTTTAAAAGCTAGCGAAGGCTTGGCGAAAATGATGAGCGGTATGATCCGTGAAGAATTTAATCGATCCATATTAACTAAATTAATGGGTCTTGCTGCTCTATTGCCGTTGAAAAGAGTACGTCAACGGGTCGATCATCGGCGCTACAACGGTGCAGTTTTATTGGGTCTCAAGGGTTGTGTGATCAAAAGCCATGGCTCTGCCGATCGTTTTGCCTTTAAGGTCTCGCTTGAGCGTGCATACGATGCCGCTAAGAATCGGATGGTTGAGAAAATTGCTGAGTCATTTACATTGAGGTCCACATAAGTATGGGTCGATTTGCTCGAATTGCAGGAACCGGCAGTTACTTGCCCGCATTAAGGCTGAGTAACCAAGATTTGGTGGACCGTTTGGCCAAAGAGGGTGTTGAGACCAGTGATGATTGGATTAAAACTCGCAGCGGTATTTCATCTAGGCATTTTGCTGCGCCCGATGAGTTAACGAGCGATTTAGCGGTCAAGGCAGCACAGCGCGCAATGATGGAAGCGCAATGGAATGCCGATGATATTGAGTTAATCATCTTGGCGACCTCAACCCCCGATCATCTAGGCGGTTTTCCAAGCACGGCATGCGTGATTCAAGATAAATTAGGTCTAAGGAATGGTTGCGCTGCCTTTGATGTGCAGGCGGTATGCGCTGGATTCTCATATGCCTTGAGTACGGCGGATGCATTCATTCGTGCTGGTATGTATCAAAAGATTTTGGTCATTGGGGCTGAAGTATTCTCTCGAATCTTGGATTTCAAAGATCGCGGTACCTGTGTACTTTTTGGCGATGGAGCGGGTGCTGTTGCGCTCGAAGCCTCTGATCAGGCCGGAATCTTAGCAAGCGCTTTGCATGCGGATGGCAGTCAACGTGACATTCTGTGCATCCCTGGACGAGCAACTTGCGGTGGGATTGAAGGCGCTCCCTTTTTGCGAATGGATGGCCAAGCCGTCTTTAAATTAGCCGTGAAGGTGTTAGAGCAGGTCGCCCACGAGGTTTTGCAAAAAGCCGATATGCAGCCTGAGCAAATTGACTGGCTCGTCCCTCACCAAGCTAATATTCGCATTATGGAAGGAACGGCCCGCAAAATGGGAATGTCCATGGATCGAGTGATTGTTACGGTGCATGAACATGGTAATACTTCAGCAGCATCGATTCCCCTGGCGCTCGATCATGGCATTCGATCGGGTCAAATTAAGCGCGGTCAGCATATTTTGTTAGAAGGCGTTGGGGGCGGTTTTGCTTGGGGCGCGGTTGTATTGCGCTATTAATGAGAAAAAATTGATATGACATTTGCATTTGTATTTCCAGGTCAAGGCTCACAATCGGTGGGGATGCTTAATTCCCTGGCTTCGCGAACAGAAGTGCATGCCACGCTGCAAGAGGCATCCGATGCACTGGGTGAGAACATTGGTAAGTTAATTGCCGAAGGGCCTGCCGAGGCATTGGCCCTAACTACCAACACTCAACCGGTGATGCTGACCGCTGGGGTAGCCTGCTATCGAGCTTGGTTGGCCTCTGGTGGACCCAAGCCCAGCGTAGTTGCGGGTCACAGCTTGGGTGAGTATTCAGCTTTGGTTGCTGCCGGAGTGATTCGTTTTAAAGATGCCTTACCTTTGGTGCGATTTCGTGCAGAGGCCATGCAATCTGCGGTGCCAGTTGGCACAGGTGGCATGGCAGCAATTTTGGGGCTTGATGATCAGCAAGTGATCGAGGTGTGCGCGCTTGCAAGCCGTGAGTGCGGCAAGGTTGTTGAGGCCGTTAATTTCAATGCTCCTGGCCAGATTGTGATTGCCGGTGCGACCGAGGCAGTTGCCAAAGCATGTGAGCTTCTTAAAGCAGCTGGTGCTAAGCGTGCTCTACCCCTACCGGTTTCCGCCCCGTTTCATTCCTCGCTCCTGCAGCCTGCATCCGAAAAGCTGAAGACTTATTTAGAGGGCATTGAATTTCATGCGCCTTGTGTGCCAGTGATTAATAATGTGGACGTATCTATTCTCGAGACCCCAGAACAAATCAAAGATGCCTTAGTTCGTCAAGCGGCTAAGCCAGTGCGTTGGCAAGAGACCATCCGCGCTATGGCTGATCGTGGAGTTACTCAGGTTGTCGAGTGCGGTCCCGGTAAAGTACTAGCTGGACTAACAAAACGAATTGATGATCGACTTCAAGGCATGGCGATTACCGACGAATCAAGCTTGATGGACGCATTGCAACAGTTAAAAACCTAATTTGTGAAATTCTTATGAACCTCGATTTAACAAATCAAGTAGCACTAGTAACCGGCGCATCGCGCGGTATCGGACAGGCAATAGCCACTGAATTGGCATCTTGTGGCGCAATCGTGATCGGTACCGCGACCTCAGAGTCTGGCGCGAATGCAATCTCCGAGCGATTGAGCGCATCTAAGGGCATTGGTAAGGTCTTGAATGTCACAGAAGGAGCCGCCTGTGAGGCAATGATTGAGGAGATCGTCAAGCAATTTGGGCGCATTGATATTTTGGTCAATAACGCAGGCATTACTAAGGATCAATTAGCAATGCGCATGAAGGAAGATGAGTGGTCCGATGTGATTGCTACCAATCTGAGTTCGGTATTTAAATTATCACAGGCTGTGTTGCGACCCATGATGAAGGCTCGATCAGGCCGGATTATTAATATCACCTCGATTGTTGGGCATATGGGTAACGCTGGTCAGGCAAATTATGCGGCTGCTAAAGCGGGAGTTGCTGGCATGACCCGTGCTCTGGCGCGTGAGATTGGTAGCCGTAATATTACTGTGAATTGCGTAGCACCCGGATTCATCGATACCGATATGACCCGCGCTTTAAGTGAAGACCAGCAAAATAGCCTTAAAGCCAATATTCCTCTAGCTCGCTTAGGAACCCCTGAGGATGTTGCTCAGGCAGTCGCTTTCTTGGCCTCTCCGGCGGCAGCTTATATCACTGGAAATACCCTCCATGTCAATGGCGGCCTATATCTGGCTTGAGTCTCCCGTCAAATGATCGGTGTCACAAACAAACTGATAAAATCCTGTAATTCGTTTTAACAAGTCCCGGAGGGAATGAATGGACAACATCGAACAACGCGTTAAGAAAATTGTGGCTGAGCAGTTAGGCGTGCCAGAAGCAGACATCAAGAATGAGTCTTCTTTTTTGAACGACCTGGGCGCAGACTCTCTTGACACAGTTGAATTGGTAATGGCCTTAGAAGATGAGTTTGGTATTGAGATACCAGACGAAGAGGCTGAAAAAATTACCACTGTACAGCTTGCGATTGATTTCGCAAAAACGAAAGCTGGACAGGCTTAATTCGTATCTAGGCTAAGCCGTGCCCGCATCAAATCAACCACGTCGCGTGGTGGTCACCGGCTTAGGTCTGATTTCACCAGTTGGCAATTCAGTCGCAACCGCATGGGATAACCTGATTGCGGGCAAGACTGGTATTGCTACAGTCACTAAGTTTGACCACTCAGCACTTAGTGTGCATTTTGCCGGTGAGGTAAAAGATTTCAATGTCGAGGACTACATTTCTGCCAAAGAAGCTCGGCATATGGATACTTTCATTCATTATGGAATCGCAGCCGGAACCCAAGCGATTAAAGATAGTGGTTTAGAGGTCACCGATCAAAATTCCGAGCGAATTGGTGTGTTAGTCGGCTCAGGAATTGGTGGTTTACCGATGATTGAGGATACCAATGCCGAGTTACTGTCTCGTGGTCCGCGCCGTATCTCACCATTTTTTGTGCCAGGCTCGATCATTAATATGATTTCTGGGCATTTGAGTATTCTCTTTAATCTGAAGGGTCCCAATGTTGCGGCGGTGACCGCCTGCACGACCGGTTTGCATAGTATTGGTTTGGCTGCTCGCTTAATTCAGTATGGCGACGCAGATGTCATGATCGCCGGCGGCGCTGAGTCGACCATTTCTGCTCTGGGCATTGGTGGTTTTGCAGCTGCCAGGGCATTGTCGACCCGTAATGATGATCCTGCAACTGCTTCGCGCCCCTGGGATAAAGACCGCGATGGATTTGTTTTGGGTGAGGGTGCTGGTGTAATGGTTCTCGAAGAGTACGAACATGCGAAAGCGCGTGGCGCCAAAATTTATGCGGAGTTATGTGGCTTTGGAATGAGCGGTGATGCCTATCATATGACCGCCCCCAATATGGATGGACCGCGCCGTTGCATGGTCAATGCAATGCGTGATGCGGGGATTACGGCAGATCAGATTCAGTATGTAAATGCACATGGTACATCAACACCCTTGGGCGATAAGAATGAGACAGATGCCATCAAGGCAGCTTTAGGCGATCATGCCAAAAAAGTGGTGGTGAATTCCACGAAATCGATGACGGGCCATTTATTGGGTGGCGCTGGGGGCCTTGAATCGGTCTTTACAGTTCTTGCATTGCACCATCAAAAATCACCACCGACTATCAATATTTTTAATCAAGACCCCGAATGCGACCTTGATTACTGCGCCAATACTGCTAGGGATCTCAAAATTGATTACGCTGTGAAAAACAACTTTGGATTTGGGGGTACCAACGGTACCTTGATATTTGGGAAAAAGCCCTAATATCTGAAGTATTGCAACTAATGGGTTGAGCAAAGCTCAATTTGGTATGAAAAAAATTCTATTGGTCGTTTTCTCAGTATTTAGCTGGGGAATCCTGTCGTTTTCACCGACGGTTTCCTCTCAGACAAACACTCAGCCTCCTCGGGTAGCGATCCCAGATTTCGTGGAATTGGTTGAAAAGGCTAGTCCCGCAGTGGTTAATATCCGTACTACCGAGAGGTTATCCAATCAACAGGCTCAAGGCTCTGTCCCAGGCATACCTGATGAGCAAGCGGAATTCTTTCGTCGCTTTTTTGGGGTACCGCTTCCAGGAGCACCCAATACCCCTCGCGGTCAGGGTAATCGACGTGGCCAACCAGAAGAAATTGAACGCGGTGTTGGTTCGGGATTCATTATTGATTCCAACGGAATTGTGATGACCAATGCACACGTAGTTGAAGGTGCAACAACGATTTATGTCACCCTAACAGACAAGCGTGAGTTCAAGGCAAAACTACTTGGCGCAGATAAGCGTACCGATCTTGCGGTCCTAAAAATTGATGCCACCGGTTTACCAAGGCTTCCTTTAGGTGACTCCTCTAAGGTGAAAGTGGGCGAGTGGGTTGTAGCGATTGGCTCACCCTTTGGTTTGGAGAATACGGTAACTGCTGGAATTGTGTCAGCCAAAAGCCGTGACACAGGAGACTATTTGCCATTCATTCAAACCGATGTCGCAGTCAATCCCGGAAACTCTGGTGGACCATTGCTCAATACTGCTGGCCAAGTGATTGGTATTAATTCTCAAATCTTTAGTCGCTCAGGTGGCTATATGGGAATTTCATTTGCAATTCCAATCGATGAGGCCATTCGGGTCGCAGATCAATTAAGAACCACCGGCCGTTTAGTGCGTGGACGAATTGGCGTGGCGATTGGTGAGATCAATAAAGATGTGGCTGAAAGCCTTGGGCTTGGTAAACCACGCGGCGCTTTTGTCCGCAATGTGGAACCTGGTGCGCCTGCAGCTAAGGGCGGCATTGAGGCCGGTGATGTGATCTTGAGCTTTAACGGGCGTGATATTAATAAGTCCACCGATCTACCTCGTATTGTGGGTGAGACAAAACCCGGTACCTCTGCAACGGTTAAAGTTTGGCGCAAAGGGACAACACGTGACCTAACGGTTGTGGTTGCGGATGCAGAGCCCGATAAAGCGGTTGCACGCAAGTCAGAGACTCCAGCTCCGCAAGCTGGCACGGCAAACAAATCATTGGGTATCAGTGTTGCCGAATTGACTGAGGCCAAAAATAAGGAATTGGGCGGCAAAGGTGGGGTTGAAATTACTAATGTGGGTGATGGTGCCGCTGCTAGAGCAGGTTTACGGGTTGGAGATGTGATTGTCCGAATTGGAGATGCCGATATTACAGGGATCAAGCAATTTGAGTCGGTAACCAAAACCCTCGACCCCAGTAAGGCGGTACCTATTTTTGTGCGTCGCGGTGATGCCACCATCGTGGTACCCATCCGACCCGCTCAGAAGTAAATCCGGATATAAGAACAAAACCATCAAGGGGTGACCAAAAAGTCACCCCTTTTTCTTGGGTTATTTCTTTTGGGGGTGGGGAAAAGCGCTGATTTTTCTGCTCCCAGTACAATAGGGAAAAGACATCTTATTGCAGCGCATCATTGTGTTGCGTTGCGACAAGGCGTTTTATCAAGACCTCTATCGAACAGCGCCAATGGATCACATCCGTAATTTCTCCATCATTGCCCATATTGACCATGGTAAGTCAACCTTAGCCGATCGTATTATTCAGCTGTGTGGCGGTCTCTCCGACCGTGAAATGGAGGAGCAGGTTCTCGACTCCATGGACATTGAGCGCGAGCGAGGCATTACGATTAAGGCCCAAACCGCTGCCCTAACGTATAAGGCAAAAGATGGGAAAACCTACAACCTTAATTTGATTGATACCCCAGGGCACGTCGATTTCTCTTATGAGGTCAGTCGCTCTCTTTCTGCCTGTGAAGGGGCATTGTTGGTTGTCGATGCCAGCCAAGGAGTTGAAGCGCAAACGGTGGCTAACTGCTACACCGCTACTGAACTGGGTGTAGAGGTCATTCCAATCCTCAATAAGATCGATTTACCATCTGCAGATCCTGAATCAGCTAAGAAAGAGATTGAGGACGTGATCGGTATTGATGCAACCGATGCTATTACCTGTTCTGCCAAAACAGGACTTGGTGTTGCTGATGTTTTAGAAGAAATGATTCGGCGCGTCCCGCCACCAAAGGGTGATGCCACATTACCTCTGCAAGCCTTAATTATTGATTCATGGTTTGATAACTATGTGGGTGTAGTCATGTTGGTCCGAGTGGTGAACGGCACCCTAAAACCAAAAGACAAAATTACCTTGATGGCTACTGGATCCACTCATTTGGTCGAACAGCTTGGTGTTTTTACTCCGAAGTCAGTGACTCGTCCCCAGCTCAGTGCAGGCGAGGTCGGATTCATTATTGCTGGCATTAAAGAGTTGAAGGCTGCCAAGGTGGGTGATACCGTGACCCATGCATCCGGTCAACAGGGTCGTACCCCTGCGCCACAGCCGCTGCCTGGATTTAAAGAGGTTAAGCCACAGGTATTTGCAGGTTTATATCCAGTAGAAGCCAATCAATACGATGCATTGCGTGAGTCTTTGGAAAAGCTCAAATTAAACGATGCATCCTTGCAGTTTGATCCGGAGGTCTCTCAAGCCTTAGGGTTTGGATTTCGGTGCGGTTTCTTAGGTTTATTGCATATGGAAATTGTGCAAGAGCGTTTAGAGCGGCAGTTTGATATGAGTTTGATTACAACCGCGCCAACGGTTGTTTATCAGGTGGAGCAGCGTGATGGCACGAAGGTTGTGGTGGATAACCCTTCCAAAATGCCTGACCCTAGCAAGATCGAGACAATCTTAGAACCGATTGTGACAGTCAATCTGTATATGCCTCAAGAATATGTTGGCTCGGTCATTACCTTATGTACTGGTAAGCGGGGCATTCAAACCAATATGACCTATTTAGGGCGTCAAGTACAGCTCACTTATGAGTTACCAATGGCAGAAATCGTGTTGGATTTCTTTGATCGCCTGAAATCCGTCTCACGGGGTTATGCCTCGATGGATTACGAGTTCAAAGAGTATCGGCCAGCTGATGTAGTAAAGGTCGATATCCTAATTAATGGGGATCGAGTTGATGCCCTATCCATTATTGTGCATCGAAGTAATAGCCAGTCACGCGGTCGCGAGGTGGTTGCTAAGATGCGCGGCATTATTCCTAGACAAATGTTTGATGTCGCAATTCAAGCGGCAATTGGTAGCAATATCATTGCCAGAGAAAACGTCAAAGCTTTACGTAAGAATGTATTGGCGAAGTGCTATGGTGGTGATATTACTCGCAAGCGTAAGTTGCTCGAGAAGCAAAAGGAGGGCAAGAAGCGCATGAAACAAGTGGGTAATGTTGAAATTCCGCAAGAAGCATTTTTGGCCATCCTTCAGGTGGAAGAAAAATGAACTTTGCCCTTATCTTATTCATCTTGGCCATCATCACGGGTATCGCATGGGTTGCCGATAAACTCTACTTTGCCCCAAAACGCAAAGCTGCTGGAATTGAGCGGATGCCACTTTGGTTGGAGTATTCGGCAAGTTTTTTCCCGGTTATTTTGGCGGTATTCATTCTGCGCTCATTTTTGATTGAGCCATTTAAGATTCCATCCGGATCGATGATTCCAACCCTGCAGATTGGAGATTTCATTGTCGTCAATAAATACACCTATGGCATTCGGTTGCCAGTAATCAATCAGAAAATTATTGATATCGGTACCCCAAAACGGGGTGATGTGGTTGTCTTTCGTTATCCCAAAGATCAGTCGGTTGATTACATTAAACGCGTGATTGCGATTCCTGGTGATGACATCCTCTACGAGGATAAAAAGGTCACTGTTAACGGGAAGCCACTTCAATACGCTGGTGGAGCCCCTTATCTTGATCCTGAGAGCATGCGGTATGCCAAGCTCTACCAAGAGAGCTTTCCAGCCGATCTTGGTGGTAATACTCATGAGATTTTGAATGATCCCGATCGCAGCACGATCTACCAAGGCGAGAACTTCCCTGGATCGGAGAACTGCCAATATCAAGGAACTGCACTGCGCTGTAAGGTGCCAGCAGGCCATTATTTTGTGATGGGTGATAACCGCGACAATAGTCTGGATTCGCGGTTCTGGGGATTTGTACCCGATCAAAACTTAGTTGGTCGCGCCTTTTTCATTTGGCTGAACATGGGTTCACTTGGCCGAATTGGAAGCTTTCAGTAATGAATGCCCGGGCAACACTCGATCTTGGCCCACTGCAGGATCGCTTGGCATATCAATTTAAAAAGCCTGATTTATTAACTCAAGCTTTAACCCATCGCAGTCATAGTAAAAAGAATAATGAGCGCCTCGAGTTTCTGGGAGACTCTGTATTGAACTGTGTAGTTGCTGAGATTTTGTATGAGCGTTATGCCGATCTTGATGAGGGCGATCTATCACGGGTACGAGCCAACTTGGTAAAGCAACAAGCGCTGTATGAAATTGCTCAAGCATTGATGCTATCGGACTATCTCAAGCTTGGAGAAGGGGAGTTAAAAAGCGGTGGATTTCGTAGACCTTCAATCCTAGCCGATACACTTGAAGCCATTGCGGGGGCAATTTTTATTGATGGAGGATTCGAGGCGGCAAAGGCAAGTCTACGTAAACTGTACTCCACCATCTTGCAAAACGTGGATCCCAAAACCTTAGGTAAGGACGATAAAACCTTGTTACAAGAGTATCTACAGGGCTTTCAGCTACCTCTACCTACATATAACGTGGTGGCTACGACTGGCGCCGCTCACAATCAGCAGTTTGAGGTCGAGTGCATTGTTCCAAATCTTAAAGTGAGCGTAAAAGGGGAAGGGGCATCGCGGCGTGCTGCAGAACAGGGCGCTGCAAAAATTGCTTTGGTTGCTGTACAAAAAGCCTTGCCACAAGAGTCGCGTAAGCCCAAGAAGACTCGTGCTGCAAAAAAGAAAGCTGCCAAATCCGATCCGGTTAAAGGGCAGTTACCTCTTAAGTTAAAGGATTGAAGTGTTTAGGTGCGGCACGATCGCATTAGTGGGCAGGCCCAATATGGGCAAATCCACCTTATTAAATGCACTTGTAGGTCAAAAAATTAGCATCACATCGCGCAAAGCGCAAACGACCCGTTACCGAATTGCGGGGGTGCAAACGCGTGAGCACGCGCAGTTTATCTTTATCGATACTCCGGGCTTTCAGACGCGCGTCATGAATACCCTTAATCAAACCCTCAATCGAACCGTGACCAGCACTTTGCACGACGTTGATGTTATCTGTTTCATTGTGGAGGCAGGTTACTGGGGTGCCGATGATGTCAACGTTTTGCGTTTATTACCAAATGACAAGCCGGTGCTATTAGTTGCAAATAAGCTGGATTTATTTGCGTCGCGTTTTGATAATTCCGACGCTCGTGATCTGGAACTTTTTGAGTTCATGAAAAAAATGGCACAGCCATGGGGGGCAATTGCCGAGCAAACCAAGGGTTGTGAAGCGCAAACAATTGCAAGTCCTGAGCAAACCTTTGCTGAAGTGATTCCAATGAGTGGTAAGAACAAGGATGATATTGAACGCTTATTGGATTTAATTGCAGAGTATTTGCCGGAGGGCGAGGCGCGATACGAACCGGACACTCTGACGGATCGTAGCGAACGCTTTATGGCTGCTGAGATCTTGCGCGAGAAGGTGTTTCGTTATACCGGTGATGAGTTGCCGTACTCAAGCTCTGTGGTGATAGATCAGTTCAAGCTAGATGGCAAAATGCGACGTATTGCTGCAACCATTCTGGTAGATCGTGACAGTCATAAGGCAATGATCATTGGCCAGAAAGGTGAGCGGCTAAAAAAGATCTCGACCGAAGCTCGTTTAGACATGGAAGCATTGTTTGATAGCAAAGTTTTCTTGGAGACTTGGGTGAAGGTGAAGCGGGGATGGGCGGATGACCTTGCTGAACTACGTGCTCAGGGTTTAGAATAAATGGCAGGAACTCGTGTTCTGGATGAGCCGGGATTTGTACTGCACAGTATTCCCTATAAAGAGACAAGCTTAATTCTGGATGTATTTACCCGTTCGCACGGACGACTGGCATTAATCGCTAAAGGTGCGAAGCGCCCTCATTCGAGCTTACGACCAGTTCTGCAGCGCTTTCAGCCACTGCTCATCTCGTGGAGTGGTAAATCAGAACTGAGAACTCTCACTAAATCAGAATGGGTCGGAGGTTCTCCGGCTTTGGTTGGAGATGCACTTTTGTGTGGTTTCTATCTCAATGAGTTGCTGGTGAAGTTTTTGGCCAGAGAAGATGCCTACGAGTCGCTCTACGATCATTATGCCGAGACAGTTTATGCGCTCTCACAAATCGAGTCCGCCGGACCATCAATCGAGCAAACCTTAAGACCATTTGAGCTGGCCCTTTTGCGAGAGACTGGATATGCTGCAGCTCTTGATCATTGTGTGGAGACCCGCTCCCAACTAATTGATGGCGAGCGATATGTCTATCAGCCCGAGAAGGGGATCCGTCCATGGCAACCCGATGACCCCAGTCATTGGCCGGTACTTGAGGGGTCGGCACTGCGAGCCATGGCGCAGGGAGACTTTTCGGGATCAGAGACCCTAAGCCAGAGCAAACAATTAATGCGTTTCCTCTTAGGTATTCACTTGCAAGATCAGACTTTGACCACTCGTCAAATCTTGATTGATCTAAAAAAGATCTAAGTGGGACTATGGCTTTAATATTCGGTATGGCCCCACTAGAGCTCGGAATCAATATCGATCACGTTGCAACCCTGCGTAATGCTCGCGGGACATCCTATCCCGATCCACTCATGGCGGCACAAATTGCCGAAGCAGCAGGCGCTGATTTGATCACCTTGCATTTACGTGAGGATCGGCGTCATATCAAAGATGCCGATTTATTTGCGCTTCGACCCTTGATCCGAACCCGTATGAACTTGGAATGTGCAATTACAACGGAGATGCTGGGCATTGCGATTCAGGTTAAGCCGCAGGATGTGTGCTTGGTCCCTGAGAAGCGGACCGAAATTACTACCGAAGGCGGGCTCGATGTGATCACTCATCAGGATCAAGTCCATTCTGCTACCAAACAACTACAGGCTGCTGGTATTCGGGTATCACTCTTTATTGATCCAGACCCTCGCCAAATTGATGTCGCTAAGGAGCTTGGAGCACATGTAATTGAGTTACACACTGGAGCCTATGCAGATGCTCAAATAGAGCATCAATCATTTGAGCTGCAGCGAATTACAGAGGCTGCACGCTATGCAAAGAGTTTAGGTTTTCGAGTCAATGCCGGGCACGGTTTGAATGAGAAAAATATTCAGCCCATCGCCAAAATCCCTGAAATTAGCGAGCTGAATATTGGGCATGCGATCATTGCAGAGGCTATTTTTAAGGGTCTTCCCAATGCGATTCGGGATATGCGCAGACTCATGAATGAGGCGCGTTCGTAATGATTGTTGGGATTGGCACTGATCTCTTACAGATGGGTCGACTGCAGTCGGCTTATGAGCGCACCCAAGGTCGCTTAGCCAAGCGGGTTTTGGGGGATGAGGAGTATCAGGTGTTTCAACAGCGACTTAGCCGTAATCACAAGCGGGGAATGGCCTACTTGGCTACCCGTTTTGCAGCTAAGGAGGCGTTTTCAAAAGCAATTGGCTTGGGTATGCACATGCCAATGAGTTGGCGATCTTTGCAAACACTCAATGAGCCCAGTGGTAAGCCTTATACAAAATATTCTGGGGCTCTGTTGCAGTTTATGGAAGATAAACAATGGTATGCGCATGTGACAGTGACTGACGAGCAAGAATTGGTGATGGCGTTTGTGGTCGTCAGTTACGGCACACCCATTGTTACCAGCTTTGATCCGCAAAACTATCTTGGATGAGACCGTGGCAACCCAAAAAAAATCGACTTATAACCCAGGCCCCATTATTTTGGATGTTGAGGGGCTTACCTTAAACCAACACGATATCCGACGCATTAAAAATCCCTTGACGGGAGGCGTAATTTTATTCGGGCGGAACTTCCAATCTCGTAAACAATTAACTGCACTCACTAAATCAATCAAGCAAGTCCGCTCTGACATTCTGATATGCATTGATCATGAGGGAGGTCAAGTACAACGTTGTAAAACGGACGGGTTTACGCATCTTCCTGCTATGCGCCGCCTGGGTGATCTATGGATGCGCAATGGAGTTGGGGCAAGCTCTGCAATTTCCGCGATGAAGGCAGCAACCGCATGCGGCTACGTGCTTGCAACCGAGCTAAGAGCGTGTGGAGTTGACTTTAGTTTCACGCCCGTTTTGGACTTGGATTATGCCCGCAGTGGTGTGATTGGCGATCGCTCATTTCATCGCAACCCAGAAATTGTGTATGTTCTAGCAAAAAGTTTGAATGAGGGGCTCCGCTTAGGTGATATGGCTAATTGCGGTAAGCACTTCCCGGGACATGGATGGGCTGAGGCAGACTCTCATATTGCTATTCCCCAAGACGAACGCTCACTAAAATCAATTGAGAGTGATGATATGAAGCCTTACGAGTGGCTTGATATCAGTCTTGCCTCAGTGATGCCTGCTCATGTCATTTATCCCAAGGTTGATGCATTACCGGCAGGCTTTTCTAGTATTTGGTTGCAAACCATCTTACGTAAAAAGCTAAAGTTTGGTGGAGTGATTTTTAGTGACGACCTCTCCATGGAGGGGGCCAGTGTTGCTGGTGATGTGGTGCAGGGTGCTCAATTAGCACTCAAGGCAGGATGTGACGCGGTACTGATTTGTAATCGCCCCGATCTTGCTGATCGCTTACTTGAGGAACTCAGTGTTTCTCCAAAGAAATTCACAGAGTCTGCAACGCGACTCAAGAAATTATTTCCGAAGGGTGAATCTCAGTCCTGGGATGAGTTGCATAAAAACGATGAGTATCTGCATGCCAAGGATTTATTAAAAACCCTTGGCCTTACTCATTAGTTAGCGCGACTACGATATTCGCCGGTACGGGTATCGATTTCAATCTTGTCCCCGGTATTGCAGAACAAGGGAACTTGAATCTCAAAGCCGGTTGCAATTTTGGCGCTTTTGAGAACCTTACCGGAGCTGGTATCCCCTTTAACAGCGGGTTCGGTATAGGTAATTTCGCGAACTACTGTGGTGGGTAATTCCACTGAGATGGCTCGGCCGTCATAAAAAACAACCTCAACCGCCATCCCTTCTTCGAGGTAATTGAGTGAATCACCCATATTGTCTTTCTCGACCTCATATTGGTTGTAGTCGCCGTCCATAAAAGTGTACATTGGGTCTGCAAAATAGGAGTAGGTGCAATCCTTCTTCTCAAGAATCACAACATCGAATTTATCATCCGCTTTGTAAACACCCTCATTTGGCGCCGCTGTTAATAGGTTCTTGTACTTCATTTTGACTACAGCTGAGTTGCGGCCAGAGCGGCTGTATTCGTGTTTCTGGACCACCATGGGGTCACCGTTAATCATGACAACATTACCCACGCGGAGTTCTTGAGCGATTTTCATAATAATTCCTGATATTTACGGATATTGGCTCCTATTGGGGCCAACTGATTCAAACCTAGTATTTTAACTGGTTAATGATTTAACTGACAAACCGAACTAATCTGCCCGCTAAGCCGCCATCGGATTGGCGATCAATTATGGCTCTTTGCCAGTGTTTGGCATGCTCTAACCACATCGGTAGTTGGTCCCACCAGTTTTGAGTCCCCCGCCAATTCATTGCATCTGTAATGAGGTTTTGCAGTCGTGGATCGACACCCTCAAGGTAGAGATCTAAAAAAGCGTTGAGCTTGGTGTGATGCGCGCCGTCGTCTTGAGGATAGATATTCCAAATAAAGGGCTTGCCTGCTAACTGCGCCCGAATAAAGGAATCTTCCCCGCGCACAATGTTGAAATCACAGCGTGCCAAGAGCCAGTCATAATCATCTTGTGGAATAAACGGCATCGAGATCAGATTTAAATTTGGCCAATGGTGTTGTTGTAGATTGAGCAGTTGCGCATTACCAAATGCTAAAAAAATATCAAAGGGCTCTCTCAGTTGATTAAGGTTTACGAGCCATTCTTTAATTGGCGCCCCGGGATACGAAAAAATACTCAGTTTTTTTGAATCGGCCCGAGACTGTTGCCAGATTGTCTTTAGGCTCTTGGGGCAATCCTCTTGATCATTTTTTGGAAGGGGATCAAGCAATAGGCCTCCAGTATTGGCTTGAAATCCTGGAAAGAAGAAATACTTTTGTAAGCCATGCGTATTAGGGGATGGTTTGCCATGAAAGTCCGCAACCCATGGCTCTGCACTTAAGTACTCGAGATGAATCAGAATCGGCTTTTGGGGGGCGACCAAAATGCTATTGAGATAGCGGGTGGGTAGCTCACATGAAAACGCTTGGATTACAACATCGGGAAGCTCTGGCGGATGCCGGGCATTTTGATAACTGGTTTCCCAGGGAAGAACCTCAATACCCTTAAGATGGGATTGTTCCATCATGATGAGTTGTAGGGTATGCAAATCATCGCAAAATAGGCGTATATTTTGATCGTATTGAGTTGCCAGTGATCGTGCTAGACGCCAGCAAATACCCGCATCGCCATAGTTATCGATAATTTGGCAGAAAATATCCCAACGCATGACTAATTTACTTCCTGAATCCTTACGAATTGATTTAAAGGGACTTCCTGGGCTACCAGGCGTCTATCGTTTTTTTGATGAGTCAGGCCATATCTTATATGTTGGCAAAGCCAAGGATCTCAAACGGCGGGTCTCGAGTTATTTTCAAAAGAATAACCACTCCCCTCGAATTGAGCGAATGGTCAAGCGCATTATCCGTTTCGAAATCACGATTACTCGCACCGAAACGGAGGCCTTGATTCTTGAAAATAATCTGATTAAAGAATACAGCCCACCGTTCAATATTCTTTTTAGAGATGACAAATCCTATCCTTACCTGATGCTCACAGGGCATGATTACCCTCGTTTAGCCTCCTATCGCGGCAAGATTGATCGACGCAATCGTTACTTTGGCCCCTTCCCGAACTCTTGGGCAGTTCGTAATAGTGTGCAAATTTTGCAAAAAGTATTTCGTTTGCGAACCTGTGAGGATACGATTTTTCGTAATCGAAGTCGCCCCTGTCTCTTGCATCAAATTCATCGCTGTAGTGCACCATGCGTGGGTAAGTTGACCAAGGAGCAATATTCTCAAGATGTTGGTCAAGCCCTGCGATTCTTGGAAGGTAACCACCAAGTTGTTTTGGCTGAACTAGAGCGTGAGATGGAAAACTATAGTGCTGCTATGGAGTTTGAGATGGCTGCTGTAATTCGTGATCGTATTGCTGACTTATCCAATGTTCTTCAGCAGCAGTCTATGGATGTGGCGGCCGAAGGGGAGGGCGATGTTGATATTTTGGCGGCTGCCGAAATCGATGGCCAAATTTGTGTCAATTTAGCGATGGTTCGTGGCGGCCGTCATTTGGGGGATCGTGCCTATTTTTCCAAGGGTCTAAAGTCATCCGAAGATGAGCCGATTGATCTCCAGATCATTCTTGAAACATTTATTCAGCAACACTATTTATCGACCGATTCATCTTCTGACCTAGCCGTGATCACACCCCCTGTCATGATTACGAACGTACCATTCAAGGGCGAACGTGCGCAAGCGATCTGTCAAGCACTGACGGAGCGCTCGGCACGACCCATTTCGTTTTTGTTCCAGCCACAGGGTCAGCGCAAGCATTGGTTAGCGATGGCCGAGGGGAATGCCAAGATTGCCTTGCTGCGGCGCATTGCAGAAGCGGGCGGACAACTGGCTCGGGTTCGAGCACTTACAGATGCACTTGGTATCGATTTGGAGCAGCTTGATCAATTACGCATTGAGTGCTTTGATATTAGTCACACATCTGGTGAAGCTACTCAAGCATCTTGCGTAGTCTTTGCCAAAAATGAACTCCAACCCAGTGAGTATCGACGCTTTAACATTACTGGTATTACAGCCGGAGATGATTACGCAGCGATGCAGCAAGTATTACAACGCCGCTATGCAAATTTTCAGGAAATCCCAGCCGACAAAGTGCCACAACTCGTTCTCATTGATGGCGGTAAGGGTCAGGTAGAAGTAGCCAGGAAGGTCTTTAGTGAGCTCGGTATTGATATTGGGCTAATTGTTGGTGTTGCCAAAGGAGAGGACCGTAAGGTTGGTCTAGAAACGCTGATCTTTGCTGATGAGCGGGAGCCCATCCGATTGGGTTCGGATAGCCAGGCGCTCATGTTGATTGCACAGATTCGGGATGAAGCGCATCGTTTTGCAATTACCGGGATGCGTGCCAAGCGTGCTAAGTCAAGGACTGTTTCTAGGCTTGAAGAGATGGAGGGCATTGGGGCCAAGCGTCGACAAAAACTATTAGCGCGCTTTGGTGGGTTGCGGGGGGTTGCAAATGCAACCGTTGAAGAGTTAGCGAGCGTGGAGGGAATTTCTCAAACTCTCGCGGAGCAGATATACCGTCAGCTTCATTAATCGATCAATTAAATCGTTTATTCTCCAAAAATGCCATTTAATTTACCCATCGCCTTGACCTGGCTGCGTGTAGCAGCCATTCCATTATTGGTGGGGATTTTCTATTTACCCAATGATTGGTTGTCACTGCCCGAAAAAAATATCGTTTCAACAGGCCTTTTTGTATTTGCCGCCATTACGGATTGGTTAGATGGATTCTTAGCAAGACGGATGAACCAAGAGTCGGCCTTTGGTCAGTTTTTAGATCCTGTCGCAGATAAATTAATTGTGGCTGCTGCTTTGCTGGTATTGCTCAATTTAGATCGGGTGCAGGCCTGGGTCGCATTAGTCATTATTGGCCGTGAGATCACAATTTCTGCTCTGCGTGAGTGGATGGCGCAAGTTGGTGCGTCACGCAGCGTTGCCGTCCATATGGTCGGTAAATTAAAAACGACTGCCCAATTAATTGCCATTCCCTTCTTGCTCTTTAATGGGCAAATTTTGGGTATCCATAGCTCTCTTTTGGGGACTTGGCTGATTTGGATTGCAGCTTTTCTCACGCTTTGGTCCATGTTTTACTATCTACAAAAGGCTTTACCGCAATTAACCAATAAGCCGTAAAACTAGGAAATTTTGCTAATTAGGACCCCATCCCTGAATCTTTGCTAAACTGTCGATCCTGTAATGCGGGAATAGCTCAGTTGGTAGAGCGCAACCTTGCCAAGGTTGAGGTCGCGAGTTCGAGCCTCGTTTCCCGCTCCATTCATTGATGGGAAGCCCCAAAAGCTTCCCATTTTGTTTGAGTTGTTGTTTGGTGGATTCCAAACCAATTAGGGCGCGTTGGCCGAGTGGTTAGGCAGGAGCCTGCAAAGCTTCGTACGGGGGTTCGATTCCCTCACGCGCCTCCACCCATAATCATTGACGAATTAACCCTCTGCCCTAAAATAGAGACTGTTGGTACTTTTATCCATTAGCCTTGGAACAAAACCATGAATCGATTGATCTCCAAAACTCACTTTGTTACTCTTGCCGCTGCTGCGCTGTTGGGAGCCTGTGCCACTGGTGATAGCCCTACTGGAACTCAGGAAGAAATCAATCAAATCCAGGCGCAGTTGCTTGGCGACATGCCTTTGCCAACTGGGGCCAAAATTATTGGGTCTGATTCATTAATTATTGGTCGTGGTGATGGCTGGGTAGGCCGCGTTAATATCAGCGCATTACAAGGTGCAACCGATGTGTACGCGTTTTTTCAGTCCGAATATCCCAAAGCGGGGTGGACCACGGTTACCGCCACGAAATCAAAAACCAGTTTCTTGGTCTTTACCAAAGGCGAACGCACTTGCACGGTTGAAATTAATGAGGGATCTCTAACAGGCCCTAAATCCATCATCACCATCACCTCTTCGCCTAAAAATGCGAATGTGATTGCGCCGACCCGTAAGCCTTAAAGTCCGTTTGCTCGGATTAGCCCAACCGCTTGCCCCTCAAGGGCAAAGTTGGAATCTGCGAGAACGATGATGTTCTCAAAATCTGGATTTTCAGCTTGGAGCTCGAGGTATGAACCAGCAGCGCCTTTCTTTTGCAAAAAGCGCTTTACAGTGACCTCATCATCGATGCGAGCAACCACGATGTCGCCATTACGCGCTTCAGTGGTCTTTTTAACGGCTAAATAGTCACCATCGAGAATGCCTGCATCCCGCATACTCATCCCCTTGACGCGTAGCAGGTAGTCTGCGCCTTTACTAAACAAGCCAGGGTCAACTGGAATATGTTTCTCAATATGTTCAATCGCAGTAATGGGTGAGCCTGCGGCAACCCTACCAATTAAGGGAAGGGTCAGTTGTTGCAAACTGCCCGATGGCAAATTCAATTGACGAAAATTTTGCCCTTGTAAAAGAGTCTGCGTATTGGTAACTCGAATGCCCCTCGACGTTCCAGGACTTAATTCGATATAGCCCTTTTTGGCTAGAGCACGTAAATGCTCCTCGGCAGCATTGGCAGATGCAAAACCAAGTCGATTTGCTATTTCAGCGCGGGTGGGAGGAAGACCACTTTCCTCAATGGCCAAGGTAATGAGCCCCAAAATCTCTTCCTGCCGAGCAGTCAGTTTTGGTAAAGATGGGCTGTCAATTACTGTATTTATGTTCATACTGGGATTGTATACAGTAAAAAATGGCATTTCAAGAACTTTTGCTTGGTTGGATAATGCCTAGATGTTAAGTTCTTCTATTTCTTCCTCTATTTTGGTGATAGGCACTGGCGGTACCATCGCTGGCCTTAGGACCGATTTAGGAAATGGGGGTTATCAAGCTGGTCAAGTGCCGATTTCAACCCTTTTGACCCAGATTAATAGCAAATTTACTTTAAAAAACATGCAGTTATCAAATATTGATAGCTGTGATTTGAGTGAGCCCCTTCTAAGCGAATTAGGTGTCCAGGTTCGCATGGGACTAGCAGACCCCGAAGTAATAGGGATCGTAATTACCCATGGCACCGATACGATGGAAGAAACCGCTACTTTTTTGGAGTTTGTCTGCGGTGGATCTGCCAGAAATTTTGGCAAGAAGGTGGTTTTGACTGGAGCGATGCTTCCCTCTGATCATCCACAGGCTGATGGTCCGGGGAATTTATCCGATGCGATTGAATTTGCTGGGAAAAGGGATAGTCAGAGTGGAATTTGGGCTGTGATGGGCTCTAAGCCAATACTGGGCCTTGCTTTGGTCAAGGGACATAGCTCTCAGACGAACGCCTTTTTTGGTGAAGCGCTGCCTAATGATTGGGTTCAAGTTAGCAATGACTTACCGATACCACCAGATAATCAATGGCCCTGGGTTGAAATTATTACAAGCCACTCGGGCGGCAGACCAGAAACCGTCAAGTTTTTAGAGGATCATGGGGTTCAGGGCATTGTTCTGGCGGGCACTGGTGCAGGTACCGTACACGAGAAGCTTGCAACTCCTCTGGAGCGCTTTATTGAGGCTGGAGGCGCGGTGGTGCGGGCGTCTCGAATTGGTAGGGGCTATATTGGCGGCACTCTTCCTAATGGTCGATTAGCAAAGGCATTGAGCGCGGGTTATTTAAATCCCGCAAAAGCCCGAATCGCTTTGCAGCTAGCCTTATTCGCTGCCACCCAGTCAGGTGCTAATCCATTGAGTTGGCAGGATTATTTTGCTAGAATGATAGGCTTATCGGAATTTCGGTAAGTAATTTAAACAATTTGTTCCACCCTTGCTGCACTGGTGCTTAATTCTTGACAGCGGAATTAAGCAAGACGCCTAGGCAGTTTTATCCATAAGGAGTGATTAATGCGTCATTATGAAATCGTTTTTATCGTCCATCCGGACCAAAGCGAGCAGGTTCCAGCGATGATTGATCGCTACAAGTCGATCCTAACCACCCATGGTGGCAAAGTGCATCGCATCGAAGATTGGGGTCGTCGTCAGATGGCTTACATGATCGACAAGCTCGCTAAAGCCCACTACGTTTGCATGAATATTGAATGCGATCAAAAAACGCTTGAAGAACTCGAGCATGCATTTAAGTTCAATGATGCAGTGTTACGTCACCTCATTGTCAAGATGAAGAAGGCTGAGACTGAGCCATCCATCATGATGAAAGAAGTGCAGCGTGAAGAAGCTCGCAAGCTCGCTCAAGCTGACGCACCGGCAGCAGCCTAATTATTGTTGAAAAGGAGGCTTTGATTCGTAAAAGTCGGTCTGATTGTGAAGCGTAGTTCAAACCTTCTCATCCTGACTGCTTCTCTAATCGCCAAGGACGCCATTCGATATACCCCAGCGGGTTTGCCCGTGATTCATTGTCAGTTACATCATGATGGTGAGTTAAGCGAAGCAAATCAAGTTCGGCAAATTCGGATGAATGTTGAAGCCGTGGCAATTGGTGAGATTCATCGAGAGTTACTAGCGATGGATTTAGGAGTAGTAGCAGTATTTGAGGGGTTCTTAACGCAAAAGACCTTACGAAATGAGCGCCTCGTTTTTCATATTACGAAGATCACATCGAACAAATAGGAAACCATTATGGCTTTTGGAAAAATGAACAAAAAGACAGACTTCAAAAAGAAGCCTGCACAGAACCCACTCTTTAAACGCAAGCGTTATTGCCGTTTTACGGTTGGAGGCGTTGAGCAAATTGACTACAAGGATGTCGATACGCTTAAGGATTTTATTGGTGAGAACGCCAAGATTACGCCAGCTCGCTTAACGGGTACTAAGGCGCTATATCAGCGTCAGTTGGATACCGCAATTAAACGCGCTCGCTTTTTGGCATTGCTGCCATTCTCAGATCAACATAAGAAATAATTAGGAGCCCACGATGCAAGTTATTCTGCTTGAAAAAGTAACCAATTTGGGCAACCTTGGTGATGTTGTTAAAGTCAAAGATGGGTTTGCTCGCAACTTTTTAATTCCTCAGCGCAAAGCGCGTCGCGCAACCGAGGCAGCCATTGCTGACTTTGCTGCACGTCGTGCCGAGCTTGAGAAGATTGCTGCAGAGAAGCTCGCGGCTGCGCAAGCGATTGGCGAGAAGCTCAAAGGCTTAGTGTTGGAGATTAGTCAAAAGGCCGGCGTTGATGGCCGTTTGTTTGGCTCAGTCACCAATCACGATATCGCTGAAGCTCTGGCGAAAAAGAGTTTTCAAATTGAAAAAGCTGCAGTTCGGATGCCAACCGGACCATTGAAAGTAGTCGGTGACCACCCAGTGGCTGTTGCTGTTCATACGGACGTGGTGGTTGATATTAATATTCGTGTGATTGGTGAGCAGGCCTAGTTGACTTCGGTACACTAGCCCTATGGCCGAACCTCGCAACCGTCCCGTACCAATGAACCCAGGCATGCCTGGGCCTGGTGACGCGGTTGTGCAGGCTCTCAAAGTCCCACCCCATTCCGTCGAGGCTGAGCAATCGGTTCTCGGCGGTTTGCTTTTGGATAACACCGCATGGGATCGTTTAGGCGGCATCCTCTCCGAGCGGGATTTCTATCGTAGCGAGCATGCGCTGATTTATCGAGTTATCGAGCGTTTAATCGGTGATAACCGACCGGCTGACGTGATTACTGTATTTGAGGCGATCAAGAATGAGCCCGAAGCAGATCTCATCGGTATCGATTATTTAAATTCCTTAGCACAAAATACTCCTAGTGCAGCCAATATCAAAGGTTATGCAGAGATCATTCGGGATCGCAGTATCTTACGCCGCTTAATTGAGGTCTCAGACAGTATTGTCAATACGGCATTTATGCCTGAGGGTCGATCAGTTCGTACCTTACTGGATGAGGCTGAATCACGCATTCTGCAAATTGGTGAAGAGGGGAGTCGCAAAGCAGATTATCTCGAAATCGAACCTCTCTTAAAGGCGGTGGTTGCGCGTATTGATGAGTTATATAACCGTGATGGCGGTAGCGACATTACTGGAATCGCAACTGGTTTTATTGATCTCGATAAACAAACCAGTGGTCTGCAAAAAGGCGATCTGGTCATCGTGGCTGGCAGACCCTCGATGGGTAAGACCGCGTTAGCCCTAAATTTTGCTGAGAATGTGGCCTTGCATGAAGGTCTCCCGGTTGTTGTGTTTTCGATGGAGATGTCTGGAGCGCAACTAGCAACCCGTTTACTTGGATCAGTCGGTCGAGTTGATCAAAGTCGGATGCGGACTGGTAAGTTAAATGATGATGAGTGGCCACGTGTTACTGATGCGATTGCACGACTGAGTAATACCCAAATCCTCATTGATGAGACCGGCTCCTTAACCTGTCTCGAGTTGCGCGCCCGCGCTCGTCGTATTGCGCGCAATTATGGCGGCACCCTAGGAATGGTTGTGGTTGATTATCTGCAATTAATGAGTGGTAGCTCGGGTGGCGGTGGAGAAAACAGAGCCACCGAAATCTCTGAGATCTCAAGGTCCTTAAAGTCGCTAGCCAAAGAGTTGCAGTGCCCAGTGGTCGCCTTATCTCAGCTTAATCGTGGTCTTGAGCAACGTCCCAATAAACGACCTGTTATGTCTGATCTGCGTGAGTCTGGAGCCATTGAGCAAGACGCTGACTTAATTTTGTTTATTTATCGTGATGAGGTATATCACCCAGACACCACAACCGATAAAGGTGTGGCCGAAGTCATTATTGGTAAGCAACGTAATGGTCCAATTGGTACAGTCCGCCTGAGTTGGCAAGGACAGTTCACTAAGTTCGATAACTTGGCCCCCAATACTCCTTCGTATGGCGGTGGGTTTAGCCCCTTTTAATTGCCTGTAATCCGGCGCGCCTCGGTATAGCGCGCTGCCCAGTAGGGTGAATCAATCCGTTCAAGACGGACTGTGCCACCTGCGCTAGGCGCATGTACAAAACGGCCTTGGCCAACATATATTCCGGCATGAGAGTAGCGCTCACCAGTGGTATTAAAGAACACCAAGTCGCCGGGCGCAGGAGCCTGTTGCCCAATACCAGTGCCAACATTACTCATTTGCTGAATCGTTCTTGGTAGTTTGATGCCCGAGCTGTTTTTGTAGACGTAAACAATTAATCCACTGCAATCAAATCCACCTGCTGGGGTGTTGCCGCCATAACGATAAGGGACACCGACCAAGCCCATTGCTGCAATCGAAATACCTTCGTTACCAACGCTTGTATCGTTCTTAAAGTGCGCAATACGCGGGTTACTTACCACCCCGCCAGATTTACGAGTTGGGGTGGTGGAGCAAGCACTGAGTGTTAATACACTCAGTGCAACCACCGCTGTGACTAGTAAATTGGTATTACAGTGCTTCAGCTGCATGATCGGCTAGTCGCGAACGTTCGCCACGAGCCAAGGTAATGTGACCGCTGTGACGCCAACCTTTAAAACGATCGACCACATAGGTAAGGCCGGATGAGCCCTCAGTAAGATAAGGAGTGTCAATTTGGGCAATGTTCCCAAGGCATACGATTTTGGTACCGGGACCAGCTCGTGTAACAAGCGTTTTCATCTGTTTAGGTGTTAAGTTCTGAGCTTCATCAATAATCAGAAATTTACTCACAAATGTACGACCTCGCATGAAGTTCATGCTTTTAACCTTAATCCGAGAACGGATTAGTTCTTGAGTGGCAGCGCGACCCCATTCTCCTGCAGTGTCGTCACTCCGATGTAATACCTCTAAGTTGTCGTCAAAAGCGCCCATCCAGGGCTGCATTTTTTCTTCTTCGGTGCCTGGTAAAAATCCAATATCTTCACCAACCGGAACGGTTGCTCGAGTAATGATGATCTCGTTATAGCGTTTACTATCCAATACTTGCTCGAGGCCGGCTGCAAGGGCAAGTAAAGTTTTACCGGTACCAGCTTGACCAAGCAGAGTCACAAAATCAATGTCTGGATTCATGAGGAGATTCATGGCAAAGTTTTGCTCGCGATTGCGCGCGGTGATACTCCACACATTATTTTTCTGATGGGAGTAATCCTTCAGAGTTTGAAGTAATGCAGTTTTGCCATTGATTTCGCGCACCAGGGCATAAAAGGGAGTCGTGCCGTCTGGATTTTCTTGATAAACAAATTGATTGATCAGCATGCTGGACACCAGCGGGCCAGTAACCCGATAAAACATCGTACCGCTCTTGCCATCCGCCCAACTCTCCATGGCCTTGCCATGCTTCGGCCAAAAGTCACTCGGTAGCGCCATCACGCCCGAGTACATTAAATCTCGATCTTCTAAGACCTGGTCATTGAAGTAATCTTCGGCCGGAAGGCCCAGAGCTCTGGCCTTGATTCGCATATTGATATCTTTCGATACCAAAACAACTTCTTGCTGAGGTTTGGCTTTTTGCAGATCACGAACCACCCCTAAAATCAGGTTATCGCCTTTACCCTCTGGCAACCCCTCGGGTAGGGGGGCGGTGGAAAACTGGGTCTGGAAAAATAACCTCCCCGTTGCATCTTGATTACCCAATTTATTGAGCGGGATTCCTTCGTCGAGCTGACCGCTGGTACCGGCAATCAGCTGGTCGAGCGAGCGACTCACCATGCGTGCATTACGAGCAACCTCACTCATCCCCTTTTTATGGTTGTCGAGCTCCTCAAGGGTTGTCATGGGCAGATATAAATCGTGCTCCTCAAACCGAAAGAGCGAGGACGGATCGTGCATTAATACATTGGTATCTAAGACAAATAAACTTGGTGGACCTGTACGCACTGTGCGCTTTGGTCGCTCTAGCTTGGAGTCCAGTTGCTTTTCCAGATGTTGGGTGGGAGCAATTGTTTTAATCTGTTCTAATGCCGCCTCCGCGGCTGACAGATCATCATCCATATCAATATTGGGTTCTACCTCTTGGGCCCAGCTTGGCGCATGTGCTTTTTTTACCTTTTTAGGGGGGTTTTTGAGATCCGGCGTTTTCTGACGACTTAAATTGACTTGATCGGCAATTTGGGTGGGCAGTGGAGGTAATGGCATGCGAGAACTTCTCCTAGATGAAAAAACCGCCTACGAAGAGCGAAAGGCGGTTTTGAGGGGTGACGCAGAGGGCGGGATCATATGCACGATTTACTAGGGGGCCGGTCTCCCGTCGTGGCCTAAATAGACCCCGATGCGGGTTTAATGGCATCCATCGCTTACGGTGCATATAGCCATACTGTAACCCAAATTGATGTCTTTGCAAGTACCGTATAAATCCCTAGGACATAGCCTTGGCGGCAGCGAGTACTTCGGCCACATGTCCTGCAACCTTAATGCCTCGCCACTCCTTTTGGAGAACGCCTTTGCTATCAAATAGGAAGGTGCTGCGATCAACGCCACGAACTTGTTTGCCGTACATATTTTTCATTTTGATGACATTAAAGATCGTGCACAGTTTTTCTTCGGTATCGGCAACCAATTCAAAAGGCAGACCTAATTTTTGGCGAAAGTTCTCATGTGAACGCAAATTATCCCGGGACACCCCAACCACCAAAGCATTTGCTTGATTAAATGCGTCAATATGATCCCGAAACTCTCCTGCTTCAACCGTGCATCCCGGTGTTGAATCTTTGGGATAAAAGTAAAGCACTAGCTTTTTACCTTGATACGCTTTTGGCGAGAAAGTGAGGTTTGATGTTGCCGGAATCTCACACATTGGCATCGTCTGCCCAATCTTAATCGTCATCGTAATTCCCCTCGTCAATGGTTATGTGAAATTAGTTGCATGGCGCATTTGGATCATCAGTTCACCGCTGCGATTGGCAATACTGCCATACTGGAATGGCTCAGTGGTTATTTTATCGAGTTGCCCAGTCGCCAGCCAAGATTTGTGCAATTGACCCATCGTAACCAGTTCGTGACCTTGCATCATCCACCCCTGAAGTAATGATTTAAAGGCAGGTAACAACTTTTGTCCTTCTAACTCAGCATGCAGGGTAAAGACTTGATCATTGGGATTACTTTGAGTGAGCCCAAGAATTGCTTGGGCCGCTCCAAAGGCATCCCGCCCATCCACTCCAATGAGCTCATCAAAGGTTGGAAGTGTGGTGGGGTACTGAATATGCTTGCTTCGCTGATGCTTAAATTGAATACGGTACGGCGCGAGATTGGGCTCAGAGCGCCCATCAGAGGCGTATTGCATCCCCCAATCATCGAGTTGCATCAGGGCCGCTTCATTCATTTGCCAGCCTGCAGCACCATGCGTAAGTGGAGGGTGTTTGAATATCTCACAAAAACGATCATAGGCTTTTTGCATTTGGATTCGAGTCCACGTTGCATCACGTTGATAAACATGATCTTGCCAATAGACATGATCCCAGGTATGGATCCCGGTCTCATGACCGGCCTCATCAACAGCACGCATTTCATGCGCAGCAGTTTTGCCAATGTCAGGCGCCGGGAGGAGAACCCCGTATAAAAGGGTTTTGATGCCGTAGTGCTCTACCACCGAAGTGCGCGATACTTTTTTCAGAAAACCTGGCCGAAAAACTCGTTTTAATGCCCAACCTGTATGGTCGGGCCCAAGACTAAATAAAAAAGTCGCTTGAATATCGAGCTCTGCAAAAAGCTTGGCTAGATTTGGAGTTCCAACTTGGGTTCCAAGTAATGTATCAACGTCAACTTTCAGTGCAATTTTTGCCATGGGACTCAGTACTATTCAACCAGATGTCGCGCTTTATCGACATCATGGCGATAGGCTTCAAAAATCTTACTAAGTGCATCGTTCATCGCAATAGTGGGTTTCCAACCAAGTTCAGCCATCGTATTTTCGATGGCAGGAACTCGATTTTGGACATCCTGATATCCAGCGCCATAGTAGCTTTTGGAGGTTGTTTCCACCAATTGAACTCGATCTGCCGTAACTGCATACTCAGGGATTTGCTTGGCAATCGCAAGCATCATGGCAGCCAACTCTTTAACTGAGTAATTATTTTTGGGGTTACCCACGTTATAGATCTTGCCATTGGCAATATCACCTTGATTAGTGATGATGCGCATTAAAGCATCAATGCCATCGTCAATGTATGTAAAGGCCCGTTTCTGAGAGCCCCCGTCGACCAGATTAATCGGCTCACCACGCACAATATGGCCTAGAAACTGAGTAACCACCCGTGAGGAACCCTCTTTGGGGGTATAGATGCTATCTAAACCAGGGCCAATCCAGTTAAATGGTCTAAATAAAGTAAAGCGTAAGCCCTCCATGCCATAACCCCAGATGACTCGGTCCATCAATTGCTTGGCGCAGGCATAAATCCAGCGCGGTTTATTGATGGGGCCATAAACCAAATTGGATGAGGCTGGATCAAATTCAGTATCTGTGCACATGCCGTAGACCTCGGAGGTTGACGGGAAGACGAGGTGCTTGCCATACTTCACGGCCGAGCGCACGATGGGAAGATTGGCTTCAAAGTCCAACTCAAATACACGCAGTGGTTGTTGTACATAGGTTGCCGGTGTGGCGATTGCAACGAGCGGCAGGATCACATCGCACTTACGAACGTGATACTCCACCCATTCACGATTAATGGTGATATCACCCTCAAAGAAATGCATACGAGGGTGGTTGAGAAGATCACCAATTCGGTCGTTTTGCATATCCATGCCGTAGACCTCCCACGACGTGGTCTCCAATATGCGCTTTGAGAGGTGATGGCCAATAAATCCATTCACACCCAAAATCAAAATCTTTTTCATAAAACCATTCCTTTGATGAACTTCAGAGGCCAACGACCGACTACTCTTGCATTAAAAATAGCTCAAGAACCTTGCCATCGCCGCACAGGCCAAAGTAACGATTATCGACGAGATGCATCCCCAACCCGGATTTTTTGAGGAATGCTGCGATTGAGGGGGGTAGGTCTACGCTAGGTTCCAGTGGTAGGGAGCTTTTGGTAAGAATCACTTTTTGCCCACTTAATTCGGTAAAGGCACCAGGGTAGGGCGGCGCCACCGCCCGAATCAGGTTGTAAATCGACATGGCTGACTTGGTCCAATCGATGCGACCATCCTCGGGTTTGCGACCCCCAAAATAAGAACCTTCTGCCAATCGATTGGCTTGTCGAGGAAGCTCTCCTTGCATGAGTTGGGGTAGCACATTCTCCATCACCCGTTTTGCGGCTTGACTGACTTTGTCAAACACCTCTTTGCCTGTCTCATGAATTTCAATGGGAACAGCCACTTGTCCCACAATATCACCGGCATCGGGTTTTGCTTCCATAACGTGTAGGGTTGCTCCCGTTTCAGTCTCGCCATGTAACACGGCCCAGTTCACAGGAGCACGGCCGCGGTACTTCGGTAAGAGCGAGCCATGCATATTGAGAGCCGCAATGGTTGCGGTCTCAAGTAACTCAGTGGGCAACATGAAGCGGTAATAAAAAGAAAAGAGATAGTCGGGTGCAATCTCCTTGATCTCGGGGAGTAAGGTTAATAATTCACTCTGTTGCACGATTCGACACGGCAAACCCCGTTGTTCGCAGAGTTTTTGAACGCTGCCAAACCAAATCCTCTCATTGGGGTCATCGGCATGGGTGATGACTAAATCAACTTGCATGCCTGCATCGATTAATGCTTGCAAACAAGCAACACCGACATCATGGTAGGCAAAAACAACTGCGCGCTTTGGTGTTTGATTCAAGATCTAGGGTTTAGATTGCTCTAAGACCGCGCTCACCATATAGCGAGGCCGTTGACGAACTTGTTGGTAAATCCGGCCGATATATTCCCCTAAGAGGCCCAGGCCAAATAGCATGACGCCAATTAAAAAGAAGGTGAGCGCAAAGAGTGTGAACACACCCTCAACTTCAGCGCCCAATACAAAACGACGGATTAAAAGGAGAAGGAATAGGGAGCCTGCTGCTCCAGCTAATAGCATGCCGAGGATCGAAAAGAGTTGCAGTGGCATCACTGAGAAGCCAGTGACCAAATCAAAATTAAGACGAATCAATTGATACAGGCTGTATTTTGATTCTCCAGCAAACCGTTCTTCATGTTTAACGGTAATTTCAATTGGATTGTTGGCGAAGGTGTAAGCCAAGGCAGGAATGAAGGTATTCGCTTCCTCACACTGCCGCACTAAATCAATGATGCGGCGATGGTAGCCACGCATCATGCAGCCTTGATCGGTCATGGTGATGCGAGTGAGCTTATCGCGTAATCGATTCATGGCACGCGAGGCCGTCTTTCGGAACCATGAGTCTTGGCGATTTTCTCGAATCGTGCCAACATAGTCATGACCTTCCTCCAGCTGACGCACAATTTTCCCAATCTCTTCCGGAGGATTTTGTAGATCCGCATCTAAGGTAACAATGTATTCACCGCGTGCATATTCAAAACCAGCCATGATCGCCATGTGTTGGCCAAAGTTATTTGCAAATAAAACCACGCGTGTTAAATCAGGCCGCTTTTCGTATTGCATCGCGAGCATGGCAGCAGACCGATCTTTACTGCCATCGTTAATAAATATAAGTTCGTAGCTGAGTGCATACTGACTCGCAACATGATCAAGTGCGGGGTATAGGCGATCAAATAGAGCCTGTAAGCCCTCTTCCTCGTTATAAACCGGGATCACGACACTTAAGCGTGGATGAGCAAAGCTGTTCATGACACCATTTTGCCTGATCTAGAGGCGTTTACGCTAAAACCTCTTGTAGTGCCTTGACCACACGATCAACGTCGGCATTGGTCATGGTGGGGAAAAGTGGCAGAGTTAAAATGGATTGACCAATCATATTGGCAACTGGGGTTGCCTGTTCCGAGTACCCACGCTCACGATACAGTGCAAAGCTGGTAATGATTGGGTAATGCACCCCAGTACCAATACCACGTTCTTTTAAGGCAAGCATGATTTGGCTACGTGATTGGCCTAAGCGCTCCAAGGGCAGTAAGACCTGGAACATATGCCAATTACTATTTGCAAAATCGGCGATTGGCAGACCTAAACCTATTTTGTTCAAACCCGATTGTTCGAACTGATCAAAATAATGACGGGCGAGAGCGAGGCGTTGCCCTTGAAACCAGTCCAATTGTTTTAATTGATGAAGACCAATAACAGCATTGACATCGGTTAGGTTGTCTTTGCCACCCAGAACATCGACCTCCATGCCATCAGGACCATGACGCACCAATCCTTGCAACCGTAATTTCTCGGCCAGACTGACTTGATCCTCACCAAAGCGCTCGGTGTTAAAAACTAAGCAACCACCTTCGATGGTGGTTAGATTTTTATTTGCCTGAAAACTAAAACTGACTAAATCATGCCGACCTTTTGTGCCAATGCGCAATCCGTTCCACGAGGATCCGAGTGCTTGAGCGGCATCCTCAATCACGCGCAATTGATGATGCTCCGCAATCGCGTAAAGCGCATCAATATCAAGAGGCAATCCAGCCAAATACACCGGCATAATAGCTTTGGTTTTGGCGTTAATGGCAGAGCTAACTTGACGAAGATCTAAATTACGGGTCTTCGGATCAATATCAACAAAAACAGGCTTTGCGCCCACAGCTAGGATCACATTGGAAGTGGCGACCCACGAAATTGGAGTCGTGATCACCTCATCGCCTGGACCAATCCCAGCAACTTGAAGGGCGATTTTCATGGTGGCCGTGCCGTTTGCAAAGCAACGAACAGTCGCGCCACCTAAATACTGACTCAAAGCCGCTTCAAACTCTAAAACCTTTGGGCCGGACGTAATCCAGCCAGAGCGCAACACATCGGCTACTGCTGCAATCGTGGCCTCATCAATCGTTGGCTTAGTAAAGGGAATAAATGGCTGGCTCATTTGCTCCATCTGCCTATTGTCGCAAAGGCTCTTGTGGATGTCGAACCACAACCCGTCGACTATCGCGACCCAATACCTCCATGGGAAGCCCGAGACCTTCTAGCTCAACAAATTGATCGGGGCGCATTAGCGCGATGGCATTGGGATCTTGATTCCAGACGATGATAAATTCACTGAGAGTCGGTATCCATTTCTGGGGTTCTTGTTTGGCACCAAAGGTCAGTTCATCGGTAAACTCGACCATGATGGTGTTGCGCTCCAGGTAAAAGGGAACAGTGTGATCGAGTAAGCGAACCGAGTAAATCTTGGCATCCTTTGGGATTTGTGATTTCACTCTTTGTGCCAGGTCATAGCCAGAGACAGCGCGACCCAAAGTTTCATGTCCCGTTCCAGCAATGGTGGCGGTTAAGAAAAAGCCAAAAGCAAATAGGGCAATGCTGAGCAGTGAATTGCGCTTCGCAAACAGGCTTGCTACCAGACTAAATGCCAATAAGCAAGATAGAGCGATCACAATCCAAACGGTGTAAGCCTGATAGGCAGCGACTTCATCAGGCTGACCATTGCGACCAATTTCGGACAAAAAGAAGAAGCCGGTGAGCGCGAGTAAGGCAAAAAATAAGGTTTGTAATCGCCAACCTATGGAAAGGTGCGCATGCGATTCTAAATAATCAGCGATTGATTTGGCTGCCAAAATAGCCAGGGCTGGAAAGACCGGCATGATGTAGCCCGGTAATTTTGAGCGCGAGATACTAAAGAAAATAAGGATAACTGCGAACCATGCCCAGAGCATCCACTCTGCCGAGAATGATCCGATTCTATATTGCTTGAGGGTTTGCCAGGCGGACCGAAAGAACTGGGGCATCCAGGGTAAAAAGCCCACAAGGACTAATGGTAAGAAAAAGTAAGCCGGTGCCGTGCGCCCATGAGCTGTTGCTGTAAAGCGCTCGAAATGTTCATAAATAAAAAAGAAGTGAGCAAACTCTGGATTTTGAATCGATACCGCAATAAACCAGGGCGCAGTCACGATCAGAAAAATCACTAATCCACTGAGAATATGTAAGCGGCTTAACAGTTTCCAGTCAAAGCGCGTCACGATATACGCAAATAGCACCATTCCTGGAATCACAATGCCGATCAGTCCTTTTGATAGGGTGGCAAGACCCATTGCCAACCAGCAGACCCACATCCAAAGGCGGCCGGATTGTGGGCGATGTTGTTGATACGCATGTTGAGCTAATAAAAGTGAGCATAGGGCTAAATTTAGAAAAGCCGATAAGCCCATATCGAGCGCATTGAAATGTCCGCCCACGACCCACATGGGGCTTGATAGCAGAATAAGTGCGGATAGATATCCGGTAACCCGCCCAAATAATTTACCCGCAGTAAATCCAACCAACAAAATCGAAAGATAACCGGTCAGCCCACTCCAAAAGCGTGCTTGCCATTCCCCTAGCCCGAAGAGTTGAAACGTAATTGCTGAAGCCCAAATATGCAGAGGTGGCTTCTCAAAATATTTGTAGTCGTTGTACCGGGGTGTGATGTAATCGCCGCTCACCATCATCTCGCGGGCCATTTGCGCATAACGACCTTCATCCGTTGGAATCAGATGCCGATAGTCCAGAGTGGCAAACCATAATACGCTCGCAAGGATGAAGACAATCAGTAATGCACCTGCATTGAGCGGTGTGAGTTGGCGTTCAGCAAACATCTAACTAATTTTCTCCAAGATGATGGCGGCAAGCACTTTCCGCCCCTCGCCCATCAAGATGTTGTAGGTGCGGCATGCCGCTTGGGAGTCCATCATTTCAAAACCAATTTTGGCCTTAATCAGTGGTTGCAGAATTTTGGGGTTCAGAAATACCTGCTTCTTGCCGGTGCCTATGATCACCAACTCAGGTTGCAAACCACTAATTAACGAGAAATGATCTTCTGTGAGGTCAAGGCTTTCTTCAACTGGCCACACCATCACTTCGCCATCAGGCTGAACGATAAGGGCTTGCGAATACGGGGTTTTATTGACCTCAATAAAGCCAATTCCGTAGCCGGTAATCGTATTTTGGCTAGATTGTGGGTCAGAATGTAACTTCACGCTGAGGCTCTGTCATAATTAGAGGATTATAGCTAGCAAATTATCCCTAAATTTCAATGGCTTAACCCTGTAGAAGATCTGATTGTGAAACCCATACAAAAGTCCGACAAACTAAACAACGTCTGCTACGACATTCGTGGCCCTGTACTTGAACTTGCTCAACGCATGGAAGAGGAAGGGCACAAAATTATCAAGCTAAACATCGGCAATGTCGGTGTGTTCGGCTTTGATCCTCCGGAAGAAATCCAGCTCGATATGATTCGTAATCTTGGAAATGCGTCCGCTTACTCGGATTCCAAGGGGATTTTTGCGGCTCGTAAAGCTATCATGCAGTATTGCCAAGAAAAAGGGATTCAAGGTGTTACCTTGGATGATATTTACACCGGCAATGGTGCATCTGAGTTAATTGTTCTGGCGATGAATGCGCTTTTGAACAATGGCGATGAAGTGTTGGTGCCGGCACCCGATTACCCACTATGGACTGCCGCTGTTTCATTATCAGGCGGGACCCCGCATCACTACTTGTGTGATGAGTCTAAGGATTGGCAGCCTGATCTTGAGGATATGCGCTCCAAAATCACTCCGCGAACCAAAGCTATTGTGGTAATCAATCCTAATAATCCAACCGGTGCTTTGTATTCCAAAGAAGTGTTGCTAGAAATCATTGCGGTTGCGCGCCAGCATAATTTGATCTTATTTGTCGATGAGATCTACGACAAAATGCTCTTTGATGGCGAGAAACACATTTCGCTGGCATCGCTATCGACCGACGTAGTCACGATTACGTTTAATGGTCTATCAAAGAACTACCGCTCCTGCGGTTACCGCTCGGGCTGGATGGTTGTGTCTGGTGATAAAGCAATGGTTGCTGATTACATTGAGGGTTTAAACATGCTGTCCTCAATGCGGCTCTGCGCTAATGTTCCAGGGCAATATGCGATTCAAACGGCATTAGGCGGCTATCAAAGCATCAATGACCTGGTGGCTAAGGATGGTCGATTAACTCGTCAACGTGACTTGGCTTACAAACTCATGAGTGAGATCCCAGGGGTCAGTGTTGCCAAGCCTAAAGCAGCACTCTATTTATTCCCAAAACTCGACCCACAGATGTATCCGATTAAAGACGATCAGCAATTTATTGCCGATCTTCTCAAAGAGGAGAAAGTTCTTTTGGTGCAGGGCACCGGTTTTAATTGGCCCAAACCAGATCATTTCCGGATTACTTTCTTACCCCATGAAGATACTTTGCGTGAGGCTATCAAGCGGATTGCTCACTTTCTTGAACGCTATCGTACGAAACACGCAAGCAATTCGGTCACAGCAACCACAGTAAAAGCATGATGAAACCTATTCAAGTTGGACTTCTGGGGATTGGCACCGTTGGTAGCGGAGTCTTTACCGTTCTCGCTCGTAATCAAGAGGAAATACAGCGGCGCGCAGGGCGCGGAATACGGATTCATACGGTAGCGGATTTAAATACCCAGCGCGCGCAAGAGCTTGTACAGGGCCAGGCCGAGGTGGTCAACGATGCACGTAAGGTGATTCAGAATCCCGAGATAGATATTGTGGTCGAGCTGATTGGCGGCTATGGGATCGCTAAGGATTTGGTGCTTGAAGCCATTGCACATGGAAAACACGTGGTCACTGCCAACAAAGCTTTAATTGCTGTGCATGGTAATGAGATCTTTAAAGCAGCTCATGCTAAGGGAGTGATGGTCGCATTTGAAGCTGCGGTCGCTGGCGGCATTCCAATTATTAAGGCCTTGCGTGAGGGCTTGAGTGCCAATCGGATCGAATGGATTGCTGGAATTATTAACGGTACGACTAACTTTATTCTCTCTGAGATGCGCGATAAGGGTTTGGACTTTAATGTCGTCCTAAAAGAGGCGCAACGCTTAGGCTATGCTGAAGCGGACCCAACCTTCGATATTGAAGGAATTGATGCGGCTCATAAGGCAACTATCATGAGTGCTATTGCTTTTGGAGTGCCGATGCAATTTGCGCAAGCGCATGTTGAGGGAATCACCAAGCTCTCTGCCACTGACATTCGGTATGCTGAGCAATTGGGCTACCGCATCAAGCTTTTAGGGATTACCAAGAAAACCCCAAGTGGTATTGAGTTACGTGTGCACCCAACCTTGGTTCCCGCTAAGCGTTTGTTGGCTAACGTTGAAGGCGCCATGAATGCGGTACAAGTATTTGGTGATGCGGTAGGTACCACTCTTTATTACGGGAAGGGCGCTGGTTCAGAGCCAACAGCCTCTGCCGTGATTGCCGATTTGGTCGATGTGACGCGTTTGCAAACGGCAGATCCTGAAAATCGGGTGCCCCATTTGGCGTTTCAGCCAGATGCCTTGCAAAATACTCCGATCCTGCCGATCGCAGAAGTAACGACCAGTTATTATTTGCGCTTAGCAGTTGCTGATCAGGCTGGCGTTTTGGCCGATATCACACGAATTTTGGCTGCGCATGGCGTATCCATCGATGCTCTCTTGCAAAAAGAAGCTGCCGAAGGTGAAAGCCAAACCGATCTCGTGATTCTGACCCATGAGACCAAAGAAAAAAATATGACGGCGGCTTTGTTAGAGATGCAAGATCTAAAAACCGTGATTGGTGAGATCGTGAAGATTCGTCTTGAAAATCTTTCCTAGACCCAGTTTTACATATGCTTTATCAATCAACCCGAGGCGCAAGCCCAGAACAAACTTTTCAGGGAATTTTATTAGGTGGCCTGGCACCCGATGGGGGTTTGTATTTGCCAACTCACTATCCTCAGGTGACCAAGGCGCAGTTAGATTCTTGGAGGGGTCTGTCGTACCCCGACTTGGCATTTGAAATTATTCGTTTGTATTGCGATGATATTCCCGCTGATGATTTAAAAGCCTTGCTTCACAAGACCTATACTCCGCAGGTCTATTGCAATGGTCGTCCTGCTGACGCAGCAAGTGACATTACCCCGGTGCATTGGTTAGGTGAGGAGCATGGTGCAAGGTTGGGACTCTTAAGTTTATCGAATGGCCCAACCCTTGCTTTCAAAGATATGGCGATGCAGTTGTTAGGCAATCTCTTTGAATACGCATTAAAACATGCCAAGCAGGATCTCAATATCTTGGGGGCCACTTCCGGGGATACTGGAAGTGCGGCCGAGTACGCTATGCGAGGTAAAGAGGGCATTAAAGTGTTTATGCTGTCGCCGCGTGGCAAGATGAGCCCGTTCCAGTCGGCGCAAATGTATTCCTTGCAAGACCCCAATATTTTTAATCTCGCGGTCGACGGAGTATTTGATGATTGCCAGGATATTGTGAAGGCGGTTAGCAATGATTTGGAGTTCAAAGCTAAATATCGAATTGGAACAGTGAACTCTATCAATTGGGGACGTGTTTTAGCGCAGGTGGTGTACTACTTTCAGGGATATTTATTAGCAACAGCTTCGAGTGAGGAAAAAATATCTTACGCAGTGCCATCCGGTAATTTTGGTAATGTTTGCGCAGGTCATATCGCCAGGATGATGGGTTTGCCGATTGCGCACTTAGTAGTTGCAACCAATGAAAACGATGTCCTCGATGAGTTCTTTAAAACCGGCGTTTACCGAGCACGCAAATCTGCCGAAACTTTACATACCTCAAGCCCGTCGATGGATATTTCGAAAGCAAGTAATTTTGAGCGTTTTATTTTCGATCTACTTGGTCGTGACGGTAAGCGTACTGCCCAATTATTTAAACAAGTAGAAACGGATGGTGGCTTTGATTTATCGTATGATCCGGCATTTAAAAACATCTCTCAATTTGGATTTGTCTCGGGTCGAAGTACACATCAAAATCGTTTAGAAACGATTCGGGATATTGATGAGCGCTACGGTGTCATGATTGACACCCATACTGCTGACGGCATTAAAGTGGCACGTGAGTATTTGCAGGATGGCATTCGGATGCTAGTGCTGGAGACCGCCTTGCCAATTAAATTTGAAGAAACGATCCAAGAAGCATTGGGTCGGCCTGCCGATTGCCCACCCGCATTTCGTGACATTAAAAATAAGCCACAACGTGTGACGAATGTACCGGCTAGCACCCCAACGGTGAAGGCCTTTATCCAAGATCACGTCGATTGATCATGGCCATCAGCTCATCCTCAGGCTCTAGTAATAAACCACCACTACTAAGTGCAGCCGATGCTTTATCACATTTACTGAAAAACCCTGTGCCGGTTGAGGCCCAAGAGTTAGTGCCAACCCAAGATGCACTAGGGCGTGTACTTGCTGAGGATATTGTTAGTACAGTTGATGTGCCGCCACTCGACAACACATCGATGGATGGTTATGCGCTAGCTACTCGGGATATTTCGGAGCCAGGCGTAATCTTAAAAGTGGATCAACGCATTCCAGCGGGATCGGTCGGTAAGCCGCTTAAGCCAAAGACCATTGCCAGAATCTTTACGGGTGCGCCGATACCCCCAGGGGCAGATGCGGTTGTGATGCAAGAGGATTGTGTAACTCAGGCCCAATCCGATTTGGTACAAATTAACTCTATTCCTAACGCGGGACAATGGATTCGTCGACGCGGGGAGGATTTAAGTGTCGGAAAAGTTGCTTTATCGGCTGGCACCGTTTTAAGACCTCAACATCTGGGCGTCGCTGCGTCTGCTGGCTATGCACAGCTGCCTGTTAAGCGTAAGGTAAGAGTAGCAGCATTCTTTACTGGTGATGAGTTGTCCTTACCAGGCGAACCTTTAAAGCCTGGCGGTATTTATAACTCGAATCGGGACACCTTATTGGGGCTTATTCGGAGCATGGGATGTGTTGGGACAGATTATGGGATTGTTCCTGATCGATTGGAGTCAACCCGCCAAGCTTTACGAACTGCTAGCGAAGATCATGATCTGATTATTACCTCAGGCGGAGTCTCCGTGGGCGAAGAGGATCACATTAAGCCAGCCGTTCATGCGGAAGGTCGACTGGATTTATGGCAGATTGGTATTAAGCCAGGTAAACCGCTGGCATTTGGCGCGGTTCGCAAACAAAATCAGGCAAATCGCGAGGCATGGTTTATCGGTCTTCCTGGTAATCCAGTATCTAGTTTTGTGACCTTCATTCTATTTGTTCGTCCATTTATCTTAAAACTTCAGGGGCGGTCCGATTTGGCACCACCATCTTTTCAGGTGAGAGCCGACTTTGATTGGCTAAAGCCAGATCGCCGTAATGAGTTTTTGCGAGTCAAAATGAACGCAGAAGGTGGTCTTGACCTATTTCCCAATCAGAGCTCGGGTGTTTTGACAAGCGCAGCTTGGGGGGATGGCTTGATTGATTGTCCGGCCGGACAGGGATTCAAAAAGGGTGATATGGTTCGATATATCCCCTTTAGTGGACTACTTTATTAATTCATCGCCATGAAACTGCATCTGCGTTTTTTTGCCTCGATACGAGAAGGCCTAGGTGTGGCGCAAGAAGAGATTGTGATTCCCGACTCGGTCAAAACTATTGCAGATCTTCGCGCCTTCTTAACAACGCGAGGCGCGCCGTGGTCCGATGTGTTGTCGAAGGATCGCGTCTTGCGATGTGCTCTCAATCAGCAAATGGTCAGCGCAGACACCGCTCTATTGGAGGACGCTGAAGTTGCTTTCTTCCCTCCGGTCACTGGAGGCTGATATGCCGGTTCGTATTCAAGAGCAGGATTTTGACCTCAGTACAGAAATTGCAAATTTACGAGCTGGCGACGGTGCAGTTGGTGCGGTCGCTATTTTTGTTGGTACGGTTCGGGATCTGAATGACGGTTCCGCTGTGAGGCAAATGACCTTGGAGCATTACCCGGGGATGACCGAAGCAGCCTTACAGTCAATTATTGATCAGGCTAAGGGTCGCTGGGATTTGAATCAAGCCCTGATTATTCATCGCGTCGGTCCCTTGCAGCCGCTCGATCAGATTGTGCTGGTCGCCGTTACCAGCGCCCACCGTGGCGAGGCCTTTGCTGCATGCGAGTTCATGATGGATTACCTAAAGACACAAGCGCCTTTTTGGAAAAAAGAAGATACTCCAAATGGCGCTCGTTGGGTCGATGCCCGCGTTTCAGATGATGCCGCTTTGGCCCGCTGGTCTAAAAGCTAGGCTGATTGCTAAAGAACCCTCTTTTCTGGGCTCGTGGTAAACGTTTCACGGCACATTCCGCTTTAGAGGCCTCTGAGCGGTCAGGATAGGTCTTTACCTCCAACAACCTCACTGGCCCTCGTCCACGCGTATAGCGTGCACCAAGCCCTTGATTGTGTGCAAGTATCCGCCCCTCCAGCTGATTGGTAATGCCAGTGTAATAACTACCATCAGCACATTCGAGGAGGTAAAGGAACCAGGGCATCGCAGTTTGCATTGAAATAAAAAACTTGAATAATGGGGTTTTACCCCCATATTCTAAGTAGACTTATTCATTAGTAAATAAATTCATTTAAATCATGCGAATCGATAAATTAACCACTAAATTCCAAGAGGCGTTAGGGGACGCACAAAGCCTTGCCTTAACTAACGATAACCAGTTCATTGAGCCCGAGCACTTGCTGCTTGCCATGCTGCGCCAGCAAGATGGGGGGGCGCGTAGCTTATTAACTCGGGCCGGTACCAATGTTGCTGGCCTTGAAAAGGCTGCCGAGGCGATGATCGCCAAATTACCTCAGGTGCAGGGTACCGGGGGCGACGTTCAGATCGGTCGGACTTTATTAAGTTGGCTCAATCAAACCGAAAAGGAAGCAAGTAAACGCGGAGATCAATTTATTGCTGGCGAGCTATTCTTATTGGTTTTGGCAGACGATAAAGGCGAGCTTGGCAAAGCAGCCCGTGAGAATGGGCTGAGTCGCAAGGCCTTAGAAGCAGCCATTGATTTAGTGCGCGGCGGAGAGTCGGTGAACTCAGCGGATGCCGAAGGGCAGCGCGAAGCTCTAAAGAAATACACCCTTGATCTGACCGAGCGTGCTCGACTTGGAAAGCTTGATCCAGTGATCGGGCGCGATGATGAGATCCGTCGTGCGATTCAAATTCTTCAGCGGCGTAGTAAAAATAACCCGGTCTTAATTGGTGAGCCAGGTGTCGGTAAGACGGCCATCGTTGAAGGCCTTGCGCAACGTATTGTGAACGGTGAAGTGCCGGAAACCTTAAAAGACAAACGCGTCTTGGTGTTGGATATGGCACTGTTACTAGCAGGCGCAAAGTATCGCGGTGAATTCGAAGAGCGTTTAAAAGCCGTTCTTAATGATGTGGCAAAAGATGAAGGCCGCACCATTATGTTCATTGATGAAATTCATACCATGGTTGGAGCTGGTAAGGCCGATGGCGCAATGGATGCTGGCAATATGTTAAAGCCCGCACTAGCGCGGGGTGAGCTCCACTGTATTGGTGCCACCACACTGGATGAATATCGTAAATATATTGAAAAGGATGCCGCTCTAGAGCGTCGTTTCCAAAAAGTGATGGTTGATGAGCCAAGTGTTGAGGCAACGATTGCGATTCTGCGTGGCTTACAAGAGAAATATGAACTACATCACGGCATTGAGATTACCGATCCAGCGATTGTGGCCGCAGCTGAGCTTTCTCACCGCTACATCACAGATCGATTTTTACCGGACAAAGCAATTGATCTTATCGATGAGGCTGGTTCTCGCATCAAGATGGAGATTGATTCAAAGCCTGAGGTGATGGATAAATTGGATCGTCGCCTGATCCAATTAAAGATCGAGCGTGAAGCGGTCAAGAAAGAGAAGGACGATGCTTCCAAAAAACGCCTAGATCTCATTGAAGAAGAAATTACCCGTTTGGGCGCCGAGTATGCTGACCTTGAGGAAATTTGGAAGGCAGAAAAGGGTGCGGCCTTGGGCGCTGCCTCTGTGAAGGAGGAGATTGAACGCGTTAAAGCAGAAATCGCCAAGCTGCAGCGTGAGGGTAAGCTCGAGAAAGTAGCTGAACTCCAATACGGTAAATTGCCTGAGCTTGAGCAAAAGCTCAAGTCAGCGGCGGCTGCTGAGGCAAAAGCAGAACAAAAAGATACAGGCCGGCCGAAATTGCTTCGTACTCAAGTTGGTGCCGAAGAGATTGCTGAGGTGGTCTCGCGCGCCACTGGTATCCCTGTTTCTAAAATGATGCAAGGTGAACGGGACAAACTGCTCAAAATGGAAGAACATTTACACGAACGCGTGGTGGGGCAAGATGAAGCCATTCGCGCGGTATCGGACGCGATTCGTCGCTCGCGTGCCGGTCTTTCTGAGGAAAATAAACCCTATGGCTCATTTATGTTCTTAGGGCCTACTGGCGTCGGCAAAACGGAGCTCTGCAAAGCATTGGCTGAGTTTTTGTTTGATAGTGATGACCGACTCATACGTATTGACATGAGTGAGTTCATGGAAAAGCACAGCGTCGCTCGCTTAATTGGTGCGCCCCCTGGGTATGTGGGTTATGAGGAGGGTGGTTATCTTACTGAGCAGGTGCGTCGCAAACCCTATAGCGTGATTTTGTTTGATGAGATCGAAAAAGCACATCCTGATGTATTTAATGTGTTACTACAAGTTTTGGATGATGGACGCTTAACCGATGGTCAGGGTCGCACGGTTGATTTTAAAAACACGGTGATTGTGATGACCAGTAATATTGGTTCTCATTTGATCCAGTCCATGACTGGAAAAAATCAAGCAGAAGTGAAAGAAGCAGTTTTTGGCGAACTTAAGAATCATTTCCGTCCTGAGTTCTTAAACCGGGTCGATGAGATCGTGGTCTTCCATGGACTTGACCAAAAGAATATTGCCTCGATTGCAAAAATCCTCTTACAAAACCTCTCCGAGCGCTTGGCGCGTCTTGATATGCAATTAGATATTAGTGATGCCGCGTTGAATAAGTTAGCCGAGGTTGGCTTTGATCCTGTTTTTGGAGCAAGACCACTCAAGCGAGCGATTCAGCAACATATTGAAAATCCGGTATCGAAGATGATCTTGGAGGGTAAATTTGGCCCGCAGGATGTAATTCCGGTGGATGTCGATAAAAAGGGCGATTTCAGCTTTTCGCGTCTCGTGCATTAAGCGTTTTGGCGGATTGAGCGACTGGCGCTAAACTAGTGCCATGTCGCTTGCCCAAGGCAGTTTTTATTCTAGTGATAACCGTACGATTGGCTTAATTAGCCTCGCGCACGGTACCTCACATTTTTACCATTTAGTTCTTCCTCCACTATTTCCTTGGCTCAAGATTGAGTTCGGCTTGTCGTACGCCGAACTCGGTTTATTGATGACCGTCTTCTTTGTGGTGTCTTGCATTGTTCAGGCCTCGTCTGGTTTTCTGGTGGATCACAAAGGCGCGCGACCAGTCCTTTTCGCCGGGATCGGACTATTGGCTCTATCCGCAGTGACCTATGCTGTGAGTTCAAGCTATTTGGGGTTGATGATTGGTGCAATTTTGATGGGGTGTGGTAACGGCGTTTTTCATCCTGTTGATTACACCCTAATTAATCATAAGATTTCGCCAAAACGACTACCGTATGCGTATTCCTTCCATGGGGTCACAGGTTATCTAGGCTGGGCTTTAGCCCCAGTCTTTATGGTGGCGATTGCCGAATTGGTAAACTGGCGAACGGCAATGATGGCGGCAGCCATCTTAGCCATATCGGTTCTGTTGTTGCTCTGGTTTAACCGTGACTTGTTAACGGATGATGCAAAAGAGCGTCAAGCTAGTAATTTAGCGAATGCGCGTAAGGAAGACCCAAACCATAGCCCCTTGGGAACTTTTGATTTCTTAAAGTTGCCTGCCGTTTGGCTATGCTGGCTCTTCTTCTTTTTTAGCATGGTGGCGATGTCAGGTATTCAATCATTTGCCCCTAGTGCCCTGTTTAAGACTTATGAAATCTCGGTTGCCTCCGGAAACTTTTTCCTAACTCTCCTAGCACTTGGAACCGCTGGCGGCATGCTATTAGGCGGTTATCTGGCAAGTCGTTTTGCTGCCCCGGAACGAACGGTTGTGATCTGCTTATTTGTTAGTGTGCTTATGTCGGTGATCATCGGTGCAGAGTTGGTATCGGCTGCCTTCATTCCAACCTTGTTTGTTGTGATCGGAATTGGCTTGGGTATTGCTGCGCCATCACGCGACTTAATGATTCGGTCAGCAACGCCGCAAGGCGCCTCTGGTCGAGTCTATGGCATTGTCTACTCAGGCATTGACCTTGGCGCCTCAGTCGGCCCTCTTGCCTTTGGAATTTTGCTCGATGCTGGCAGGCCCAACTGGCTCTTCTTAGGGGTTGCCTTTATCCAATGCTTAATTATCTTTACCGCATTTAGGGTTGCAAGTAGCATCCCCAATCGACCAGCTACGGCGGATTAAATCTAATTTCCATCTAGTGAAATCAAAATTTCATTAGATGGAAAGATAGAAAAATGAAAATTGTTACCCCATTTCATTTTCTAATTCTTTATTTCATAAAGCAAAATTTTATCAATAAGTAATTGAATCTGTTGAGTTAATTTATTTTTATATCATTAGTAGATTTAGTCATTATTAATCAATTGCTTTCTAAACTCTTATATAAGACATAAGAATTTGGGTTTCTCAAGCCCTCGTCGATATCCATTTTTATCGTGAATGAAGGAGAGCAATATGGTGACTCGTAAAGCAGAAGCAGCAATTATTCAGAAGGATTGGGATACCAATCCACGTTGGCAGGGGGTAAAGCGTGGCTACACCGCAGAAGATGTCGTTCGTCTTCGTGGTTCTGTTCGCCCAGAGCACACCTTAGCGAAACAGGGCGCTGAGAAGTTATGGAATTTAGTGAATAACGAAGCCTATGTAAATTGCTTGGGTGCATTGACCGGTGGTCAAGCCATGCAGCAAGTGAAGGCAGGTGTTAAAGCAATCTATTTGTCAGGCTGGCAAGTAGCTGCTGATAACAATACCTATGCAGCAATGTATCCTGATCAATCCCTCTATCCAGTGGATTCAGTACCTAAGGTGGTTGAGCGAATTAATAATACATTTGAGCGCGCAGATCAGATTCAGTGGTCAAAAGGAATTAATCCAGGCGATCCTGGTTACATCGATTATTTCGCACCCATCGTTGCCGATGCTGAAGCTGGCTTTGGTGGTGTTCTGAATGCCTATGAATTAAGCAAAGCATTGATTAAAAATGGTGCAGCCGGCGTGCACTTTGAAGATCAGTTGTCATCCGTTAAAAAATGCGGACACTTAGGTGGCAAGGTGCTGTTACCAACCCAAGAGTCCGTGCAGAAATTAATTGCTGCTCGTTTGGCTGCCGATGTCATGGGTGTGCCAACCATTATTTTGGCAAGAACCGATGCTGAGGCTGCTGACCTATTAACCTCGGATTATGATGAAAACGATAAACCGTTCTTGACTGGTGAGAGAACACCTGAGGGTTTCTATAAAACTCGTAAAGGGCTCGGACAGGCGATTTCTCGTGGTTTGGCTTACGCAGAATATGCCGATATGGTCTGGTGCGAGACGGGTACCCCAGATTTGGATTTTGCGAAGAAGTTTGCTGAAGCCATTCGTGAGAAGTTCCCCGGAAAAATGTTGGCCTACAACTGCTCGCCGTCATTTAACTGGAAGAAAAACTTAGATGATGCAACGATTGCTAAGTTCCAGCGCGAGCTAGGTGCGATGGGTTATAAGTACCAGTTCATTACTTTGGCCGGTATTCACTCGATGTGGTACAACATGTATGACCTTTCACAAGACTATGTCAAGCGCGGTATGACGGCTTATGTTGAGAAGGTTCAAGAGCCCGAGTTTGCAGCACGCGATCGGGGTTATACCTTTGTTTCACATCAGCAAGAAGTTGGCACCGGCTACTTCGATGACGTTACAACCGTGATTCAAGGTGGGAAATCATCGGTAACTGCCTTGACTGGATCGACCGAAGAAGAGCAATTTCATTAATCATTTATTCGCCTAATCTGCGGCTAATGCAGTTATGGAAGGCGCCTTTAGCATCCCAAAAGGGTGACTTAGGCGCCTTTCTGTTTTACAGTAGTGACTATGAACCATTGCATTCTTTGCAAAGACGAGGGCGGGCATCTAGTATGGCGCGGTGATGATGCGCGCGTTGTTCTGGTCGATGCTCCCGATTTGCCTGGCTATTGCCGGGTGATTTGGAATCGACATACTGCTGAGATGAGTGAGCTATCACGAGTTGAGCGAGAAATCTTGCTGGCCTTGGTGGACGTGGTTGAGTTTGCAGTCCGCCGTGTGATGCGACCCCAAAAAATAAACCTAGCCTCATTGGGTAATCAAGTTCCCCATCTTCATTGGCATGTGATCCCCCGTTTTGCCGATGATCCATATTTTCCAGAGTCAATTTGGTCTTCAAGGCAGCGCGATACAGCTGAAGCTGTACTGAAGTCGCGACGTGAGCTTGCTAAGGGAGTTCCGGAAGCGATCCGATCAGGTATTGCTGACTTAGCTTAAGCGTTGGTAGGCCCAGGCTTGATGAAAGCCGTGGGCGTCTAGTAAATTTTCCTGATGAAAGCCTGCCTGGCGCGCGAGCGATTGATATTCAGAGGGGCTCAAAGGAAAGTCATTGGCTCGCACATGCTCAGTAATACGGGCGCATTCGATGGAATTGATCTCTACCCAGTCCTTTTCAACCATACATAAATATTGATCGAGATAGTCATCTCGACTTTGTCGATCATTGCGCATTACATCGATCAACACAAATGACCCCGACTGTTTTAAGACCCGAAAGCATTCCTTAAAAAGAGCCAGCTTGGATTGATCATTCAAATGATGAATGGCATAACTTGAAAATACTAAATCCAGGGCGCAGTCCGGTATTTGACGAAGTTGCTCAAGCATATCCAAGCAATTTAATTCCAATTGCGAAGACCAGGGTGCCAAATTAGTTTTAGCAAGCTGCAGCGCTGGTTGTGAAAGATCGCATGCTATGTAGCGCGAGATTTGATTATTCTTAAAAAGTGTTTGACTGAGAGTGGCGTCTCCACAACCAAGATCTACAAGAGACAGCGGTCGATCAATTGATTGAATTAGCTTTTGACTGGCATGAACTAATTCGTGATGAAACATGTAGTTATGCTCAAGTAGTTTTTGATATGTCGCCCAATTGGAGCGAAATAAAGTGATTGGGTCAGATTCAGACGCTTGATTCATTGAAAACCTAGAGTAATTTTCGGATCGATTCAATATATGCATGCGCATCGAGAGCCTGACCATTGCGCTGTGATTCCCAAAGTGCGCGACCTAGGCATTCCATGATCTGGTGTTGGGCCTCATGCTCTGAATCTAATTTTCGACTAAGTTGCTCGGCTACCAACTTGATTCCCGGGGGCTGATCAATTGAAATCTGCTCGCTAATCGATAGGTGCATCGATAAATGCAAAAAGGGGTTGGTTTGCCCTTGTTCGGGTGTGAATTCATGAGAGAGCGCTTTATTGCTCGTCAAAATAGCGTGGTACTCAGGGTGAAGCTTGATCCATGAGCAGGCCATCATCTCCAGGGGCGTTAATACACCCCCAGATAACTCTTTTTGCCATGCCCCGCAAAAGAATTGTCGAACCTCATCACGGCTTGGGTTAAACAGTGCCACGTATTTTTCCTTGATTGGTTTTATATCGATAGGAGCATAAAGGCTCGACGATGCATTGCGCGCAATCTGGATTGCGAGCTTTGCATACATAGCGGCCGTGCAAAATCAGCCAATGATGAGCATCCATGAGGTAGTCCTTCGGAATCCGTTTCATGAGTTTTTTTTCAACTTCAATGACATTTTTACCCGGGGCAAGACCTGTGCGATTCGATACTCGGAAAATATGAGTATCTACCGCAATCGTTGGTTCCCCAAATGCCGTATTGAGGATCACATTGGCGGTTTTGCGCCCAACCCCAGGAAGTGCCTCAAGGTCAGATCGGTTTCTGGGTACTTCACCACCATGGCGCTCAAGCAGGATTCGACAGGTCTCCTGTAAATGTTTACCTTTTGTTCGATACAGTCCAATATGTTGAATATAAGGACGTACCCCTTCTTCGCCGAGCTCTAGGATGGCTCTAGGAGTATTGGCGACTACGAATAATCGACGAGTTCCCTTATTCACCGATACATCGGTTGCTTGCGCAGATAGTAAGACCGCAGTTAATAGTTCGAATGGCGAGCTGTATTCGAGTTCAGTAGTCGGCTTTGGATTATTTGCCTTCAATTGCTCAAAAAAGGCAATGCGCTGCTCAAGATTCATGATGTTGATGAGCCTGATTGCTTTACTCGTGCAATGGCTGCAGCAATAATCGCCCGTTTCCGTTCGATTTCATCGAGTTGTGCTTGGCTAGTGGCCTCATTCTGATCCAGTGCAGCCAATTTAGCTTTGGCTTTAGTGGCTAATCGCTCTTGTTGATCACGCTCTTCACGTTCTAATCGATTTAAATGCGACTCATAGCGAGCTCTCGCAAGATCGGCTTGGGCGACTGACCAGGCATTCCAGCCGGTTTGTTCACCCGTTACATTGAGCATGTGAATGCAATCGACTGGGCAAGGGGCAACACATAAATCGCAGCCTGTACACCACTCGGAAAGAACGGTATGCATTTGTTTGGACGCGCCAACGATGGCATCGACGGGACATGCCTGGATACAGAGTGTGCAGCCAATGCAGGCTTTCGGATCAATCCAAGCGACAGGGCGGGGACGCTCAACCCCGCACTCTGGGTTAATGGTGCGGGTCTCATCATCCAAGGGGTAATTCAGGATTTGGCTAAGACGAATAATTCCCTCGACACCGCCCGGGGGGCAACGATTGGGTTTTTCTCCCTCAGCGAGCGCCTCTGCGTAACCGCGGCAATCGGGGTAGCCGCACTTTGTGCATTGTGTTTGCGGAAGCGCGTCTTCGAGTAGGTCGGCCAGCTTGGTTGAGGGCATGGACTTTAAATCCGATGCAATTTAATTCGCGTCTTGATTGCTGGGATTCGATGAGTGGTGAGCCCGAATAAATTGCTGGATGCGGGGATAGACCTTATTGCGCCAACGACTTCCAGAAAAAATACCGTAATGTCCGGCACCGCTTACTTCATAATGCTCTTTCCTCGATTCCTCAATTCCCTTGCACAGTTTATGGGCCGCACGCGTTTGACCACTCCCAGAAATATCATCCATCTCGCCTTCGATCGTCAGTAAGGCTGACTCCTGAATATCTTGAGGTTTAACGAGCTCATTGCGTACCATCCAAGTTCCATTTGGTAGTGCATAGTCTTTGAAGACCGTACGTATGGTATCTAAGTAGTAGTGAGCATCCATATCCAGCACCGCGTTGTATTCGTCATAAAAACGGATATGGGCTTGCGCATCTTGTTCGTCACCACGTACTAAGTTTTGAAAATAATCCCAATGTGATTGCAGATGGTTGCTTGGGTTCATGGCAATAAAACCCATGTGCTGCAAGAACCCTGGATAAACTCGTCGCCCGACACCAGGATGGGGTGGCGGTACGTTATGAATCGTATTTGCCTCAAACCACTCAATCGATTTACTCATCGCTAGAGAGTTCACTGCGGTTGGTGATTTGCGTGCATCGATTGGTCCGCCCATCATCACCAGTGAGCGAGGTGTGCTCTCACCACGTGAAGCCATCAGAGATACAGCGCCCAGTACTGGTACGGTTGGTTGGCACACCGATATCACATGCAAGTTTTCAGCGCCAATGTGGCGAATGAAATCTTCAATGTAATGGACGTAATCATCTAGGCCGAATACACCTTGGTCATTTGGAACCATCCTGGCATCGATCCAGTCGGTGATATAGACCTTGTGATCTTGCAACATGGTGCGAACGGTATCGCGCAATAAGGTCGAGTGATGACCCGAGAGTGGGGCAACAATTAAAACAACAGGGTCTTGCTTCATTTTGGAGATGACTTCAATATCATCTGAAAAACGCTTGAAGCGAACCAAATTACAAAAAGGCTTGGCTAGAGCAGTAAATTCTTGGACAACCACTTCTTTGCCGTGTGCCTTGACACTCCGAATTCCAAACTCGGGTTTTTTATAGTCCTTGCCAAGACGGTGCAAGAGTTCATAACTGGCTGCTAGACGTTCGGCACCCGGCACCAGTGAGAGCGGGTTCGCGGGATTAACAAAAGTCTCAGCGGTCGTTTTAGCCCACTCTGTTAGGGGTTGCAATAATGCTTTTTGAAAATCATAGATTTGATAAAGCATTGAATACTCTCCAGAACCAGCAAAGATCCTATTTTGACATGAGAACCCGGGCAATTGCCTGAGCGACCCGATCTATATTTTTAGTATTTAAAGCAGCCACGCAAATGCGTCCCGTGGACAGAGCGTAAATGCCATCCTGTTCTTGGAGCTTGGCGACCTGGTCAGAGGTCAGCCCTGAGTAGGAGAACATTCCCCGTTGTGCTTCAATAAATGAAAAATCTTGCGATACGCCAGCTGCTGCCAATTTCTCTTTTAGGCCTTGACGCATGGATTTAATCCGATCGCGCATCTGGGCTAATTCATCTTCCCACATTTGACGCAGTTTTGGTGAGTTGAGAACCGTTGCCACAATCGCTGCACCATGCGTTGGTGGGTTTGAGTAATTGGTTCGAATCACGCGTTTGAGCTGCGACAGAACGCGGGCAGACTCTTCTTTGCTTTGTGTCACGATGGATAAAGCACCAACACGCTCACCATACAAAGAGAATGATTTGGAGAAAGAACTCGATACGAAGAAAGACATTCCCGAATCAGCAAACATGCGTACGGCAGCACCATCTTGTTCAATACCGTCCGCAAAGCCTTGGTAAGCAATATCAAGAAATGGAATTAACTGTTTTTGTTGGCAAATCGAAATAATTTTTTTCCATTGATCTTTGTTGAGATCCGCGCCCGTTGGATTGTGACAGCAGGCATGGAGGATGACTAAGGTTTTCGCAGGAAAAGACTCCAGCGATTTCACCATGCCATCAAAGTCAACGCCCCGTGTTTTTGGGTCAAAGTAGGTGTACTCCAAAACCTCGTATCCAGCAGCCTCAAAAATACCGCGATGGTTCTCCCAGCTTGGGGAGCTAATGGCTGCTTTTGCAGTGGGTTCAAGGCGTTTAACAAAATCTCCACCAACTCGGAGGGCTCCAGTGCCACCAAGGCACTCTGCAGTGACCACTCGCCCAGCCTGAATCAATGCTGAGTCTTTGCCAAAAAGTAAGTTCTGAACAGCTGAGTTATATGGATTGGGTCCTTCAATCGGAATGTAGGCACGAGGCGCTTCTTTAGCAACGACTTCTTTCTCCGCCTCCAGGACAGCGCGCAAGAGCGGAACTTTGCCTTCGTCGGTGTAATAAACCCCTACACCTAAATTAACTTTGCCGGGCCTTTGGTCAGCGCTATAAGCCTCGGTTAGGCCAAAAATTGGATCTTTGGGAGCAAGCTGGACGGAAGAAAACAGATTCATGGTGGAAATTTCGATTAGTTGTTGTAAATCAGGCTCTTAGAAGCGGTTGGTATAAACGGAATAAAAACGGCAAAATTGAAGATTATTTATAAATTGCTAGGTAATTCATCCCTGGCCATAAATGATAGCCGAGATGCCAAAGCTCAATCCAAAATCGACCAGCAAAAAAAAGAACCCAGACCCGGTCGTTTTTACCGATTCTTCTGGAGTCGCAGAGGATGTTGTTTTACAGATTGAGCAGGCAACGACTCTGGATGAATCGAAGTTTGTTACCTTTCCAAATTCACCATATCAACTCTATCAACCATTTCCCCCCGCCGGTGATCAACCGACTGCGATTGATCAGTTATGCGAAGGACTTGAGGATGGATTGTTGTTTCAAACTCTATTAGGGGTTACCGGTTCGGGCAAAACATTCACCATGGCGAATGTCATTGCGAGAATGGGCCGGCCGGCCATTATCTTTGCGCCCAATAAAACTCTCGCAGCACAGTTGTATTCTGAGTTTCGGGAATTCTTCCCCAGAAATGCTGTTGAATATTTTGTGAGTTATTACGACTACTATCAACCAGAAGCTTACGTACCTCAGCGCGATCTGTTCATCGAAAAAGACTCATCAATTAATGAGCATATTGAACAGATGCGTTTATCGGCCACAAAAAGTTTATTAGAGCGTCGAGATGTGGTGATTGTGGCAACCGTATCGGCCATTTATGGCATTGGTAATCCAGGCGATTACCACAGTATGGTGTTGACTTTACGACCTGGTGATAAATTAAGTCAACGCGATATCGTGACTCGATTGATTTCCATGCAGTATGAGCGCAATGAGATGGATTTTCAGCGAGGCATTTTTCGGGTCCGCGGCGATACGATCGATATTTTCCCGGCCGAGCATAATGAACTGGCGATTCGGGTTGAGCTATTTGATGACCAAGTTGAATCACTTCATTTCTTTGATCCATTAACCGGAAAGATTAAGCAAAAATTACCGCGTTTTACGGTGTATCCAAGCTCGCATTATGTAACCCCAAGAGAAACAGTTTTAAGAGCGATTGAAACTATTAAAGCTGAGTTACGGGAGCGTTTGGATGAGTTTGTTAAAGGGAATAAGTTAGTGGAGGCGCAGCGTTTAGAGCAGCGTACCCGATTTGACCTTGAGATGCTCGCGGAACTTGGCTTTTGCAAAGGGATTGAAAACTATTCGCGACATTTATCGGGTGCAAAACCGGGTGAAGCGCCACCCACATTAGTTGATTACCTGCCAGATGATGCGCTCATGTTTTTAGATGAGAGCCATGTTTTGATTGGGCAATTGAATGGGATGTATAACGGGGACCGCTCTCGTAAACATACCTTGGTGGAGTACGGCTTTCGCTTACCATCGGCAATGGATAACCGCCCACTGAAATTTCCAGAGTTTGAGACGAAGATGCGCCAAGCAATTTTTGTCTCAGCAACTCCAGCCGATTATGAAAACCAAAAAACGGGCCAAGTGGTTGAGCAAGTCGTACGTCCTACAGGTCTGGTCGATCCTGAAATTGAGGTTCTACCTGCCAGCTCTCAGGTGGATGACTTACTGGGTCAAATTCATGAGCGTGTGAAAGCGGGTGAGCGCATATTGGTCACAGTGCTTACAAAGCGTATGGCCGAACAATTAACAGAATATTTGGCTGATAACGGCGTAAAAGTACGCTATGTTCACTCGGATATTGATACGGTTGAGCGTGTCGAGATTATTCGTGATTTACGTTTAGGTGTTTTTGATGTGTTAGTTGGTATCAATTTATTGCGCGAGGGTCTTGATATCCCCGAGGTATCTCTCGTCGCAATCTTGGATGCGGATAAAGAGGGATTTTTACGAGCAGAGCGGAGTTTGATTCAGACCATTGGAAGGGCAGCGCGAAATGTTCATGGCAAAGCGATTTTGTATGCCGACAAGATAACGGACTCCATGAAAAGAGCGATGGGGGAAACTGAGCGTCGCAGAAATAAGCAAATTGCGTTTAACTTGCAGCATGGCATTAAGCCCAAAGGTGTTCAGAAGCGAATCAAAGACATTATTGATGGCGTTTACGATGTTCAGGAAAAGCGCGCGGAGTTGCAAGTTGCGCAGCGTAAGGCCCAGTATGAGATGATGAGTGAGCGTGAGTTAGCGAGCGAAATTAATCGTCTCGAGAAGCAAATGATGGCTGAGGCCAAAAATCTCGAGTTTGAGAAGGCGGCCGCAACTCGAGACCAGATTGCTAAAATTAAGGAGTTGGCATTTGGAGCGCTTGCTAAAGATTCTATATAAATCAAGCGCTTATCGTTTTTATCCCCACATTACCCCTATGGCTTATTCCTGATAAAAATACTCGGGAATATGTTATACTTGAGTGGAATTGTCAGGTATTACCCCTCTGGCAATGGCTGTCCATATCAACCCACAACCAAGGTGATTTATGAGACTTACTACTAAAGGTCGTTTTGCTGTAACCGCGATGATTGATTTAGCCTTGCGCGAAGCGCATGGTCCCGTAACCCTAGCTGGAATTAGCCAGCGCCAGAAGATTTCGCTTTCGTATCTAGAGCAACTCTTTGGAAAATTGCGTCGCTTTAACATTGTTGAGAGTACTCGCGGTCCAGGTGGCGGCTATACATTAGCCCGCAAAGCCGAGGAGGTCAGTGTGGCCGACATCATTGTGGCTGTGGATGAGCCCTTAGACGCTACCCAGTGCGGCGGCAAGGGAAATTGCCATAGCGAGGAAGACACCCATAGTCGCTGTATGACCCATGACTTATGGACCAATTTGAACGCCAAGATGGTTGAGTATCTAGACTCGGTCACCTTACGCGATTTGGTCAAACAGCAAGAAAGCCGCGGAGTGGTGATTGCTGATATGCGCGAGAAAAAAGTGCGCGTTGAGCCTGCGAAGTTGAAAAAGCCCGCAGTCGCTGCAGTTGCTAAAAAAGAAGAGGCTCCTAAGCGGCCCTTAATTAATTCAGTATTCAATTTAGCAAGACAAGGTTAAGTATGAACGCTCCCATGAAGGCAGCTTTACAACCCGTTTCCATATATAGCCCCAAGCATTTCCCGGTCTATATGGATTACTCGGCGACGACGCCGATTGATCAGCGCGTGGTTGACAAAATGCTGCCTTATTTGCGGGAGCAATTTGGTAATGCAGCCTCCCGTAGCCATGCATTTGGATGGGCGGCCGAGGAAGCGGTCGAGGAAGCGCGGGTTGAGGTTGCTAAATTAGTTCATGCCGATCCTCGTGAGATCGTATGGACCAGTGGCGCAACCGAGAGTATTAATTTAGCGCTGAAGGGCGCAGCCCATTTCTACAAAGAAAAAGGCAAGCACATTATTACGGTGAAGACTGAGCATAAAGCGACCCTTGATACTTGTCGTGAGCTTGAACGCGAGGGATATGATGTTACCTACCTCGATGTCATGGAAAACGGTCTAATTGATTTTGCTCAGTTTGAGGCTGCTATTCGTCCAGACACCATCTTGGCATCGGTGATGTATGTCAATAACGAAATTGGAGTGATTCAAGACATTCCACGACTTGGCGAATTGTGCCGCTCGCGCGGAGTCATTTTTCATGTGGATGCTGCGCAAGCAACCGGCAAGGTTGAGATTGACTTAGAAAAGCTCAAAGTCGATCTGATGAGTTTCTCAGCACATAAGACTTATGGCCCCAAAGGGATTGGTGCTCTATATGTGCGACGCAAGCCCCGAGTGCGAATTGAAGCGCAGATTCATGGCGGCGGTCACGAGCGCGGAATGCGTTCGGGAACTTTACCTGTTCACCAAATTGTTGGCATGGGTGAGGCGTTCCGGATTGCTCGGATTGAGATGACTGAGGAAGCCGCGCGGATTCGCAAATTGCGTGATCGTTTGTTAGCTGGTTTAAAAGACATTGAAGAAGTTTATGTCAATGGTGATATGGATCACCGTGTTGCCCATAACCTCAATATCAGTTTTAACTATGTTGAAGGTGAATCGATGTTGATGGCATTAAAGGACATTGCGATCTCTTCTGGATCTGCTTGTACCTCAGCATCTTTAGAGCCTTCTTATGTATTGCGTGCATTGGGGCGTAACGATGAGCTTGCCCATAGTTCGATTCGTTTTACGATCGGTCGCTTTACCACCGAAGAAGAAGTAGATTTCACGATTGCGTTGGTCAAAGACAAGATTGCAAAATTGCGGGAACTTTCTCCCTTATGGGAAATGTACAAAGACGGCATTGATCTCAATACGATTCAATGGGCAGCGCATTAATGATGTTTGTTGTTCTAAACGAGGTAATTTGAAATGGCATATAGCGATAAAGTAATTGATCATTATGAAAACCCCCGAAATGTTGGCTCCTTTGCCAAGGGTGATGAGCAGGTTGGCACCGGAATGGTTGGTGCGCCCGCATGTGGTGATGTGATGAAATTGCAAATTCGTGTGAATGATCATGGTGTCATTGAAGATGCGAAATTCAAGACCTATGGTTGCGGTTCTGCGATTGCATCCTCCTCATTGGTGACCGAATGGGTAAAAGGTAAAACTCTTGATCAAGCTTTGGAGATTAAGAACTCCCAAATTGCTCAAGAGTTGTCATTGCCACCCGTGAAAATTCATTGTTCGATCTTGGCTGAGGATGCCATTAAGGCAGCAGTAAAAGATTACAAAGACAAGCATCCTGTTAAATAAAAACTACTATGCCCATCACCCTCACTGAAAAGGCCGCTAACCACGTCAACCGTAGTTTGCAAAAACGCGGTAAAGGCTGTGGTTTGCGTTTGGGCGTGCGCACCACTGGCTGCTCAGGCCTTGCCTATCAATTGGAATATGTTGATGAGGCCGCTCCAGAAGATCAAGTATTTGAATCCTATGGCATCAAGATTTTTGTTGATCCAAAGAGCCTGACCTATATCGACGGCACCGAGCTTGATTTTGTCCGCGAGGGCTTAAATGAAGGATTTAAGTTTCAGAATCCCAATGTGAAAGATGAGTGTGGTTGTGGCGAATCTTTCCGCGTCTGACAACTACTTCACTTTTTTTGGCCTCACTCCCCGATTCGTATTTGATACGTCGGCATTGGATCAGGCCTATTTAGCGATTCAAAAGGAAGTTCACCCCGATCGTCACGCCTCGGGGTCTGATGCCGAGCAACGCTTAGCGATGCAAATGGCGACTTATGCCAATAGCGCTTACCGAACCCTGAAAGACCCCATCGCGCGTGGCCTCTACCTCTGTCAGCTCCAGGGCGTTGAAGCTGATCTCGAGACTAATACTGCAATGCCAGCCCAGTTTCTCATGAAGCAAATGGAGTGGCGCGAAGCTTTGGATGACCATGCCGATGATTTGGAGGCTCTGGAGCAACTTGCAACTGAGGTTGAAGCCTCTCGTAGCGATTCATTACAGCAGCTTACCAATGCATTTGAGCAGTCCTCTTATTCCAAAGCGGTCGATATCTTGCGTGGCTTACTCTTTATCAACAAATTTGCTACCGAGCTCGATGATGCAATCGCGCAACTGGTCTAAGACAAACAAATATGGCTCTACTACAAATTGCTGAACCTGGAATGGCATTGGCGCCCCATGAGCGCAAGGTGGCCATTGGAATCGATTTAGGAACGACGAACTCCTTGGTTGCGGTCGTTCGTGATGCCTTACCAAAAGTCTTAACGGATGCTGCTGGTCAGGCTCTATTTCCCTCGGTGGTTCGGTATTTGCCAAATGGCAGAACGCAGGGTGGATTTGAGGCTTTAGAACATGTGATCGAGGATCCAAAAAATACGATTGTCTCAGTTAAGCGTTTCATGGGACGCGGTTTAAATGATTTCACGGGTCACGATTTCCCTTACACGTTCATCGATGAGCCAGGCATGGTTAAGTTACGAACTGCTGCAGGGGATAAAAGCCCGGTGGAGGTGAGCGCAGAGATCTTGGCGCGATTACGACAGTTAGCCGAAGATTCCGTACAGGATGAAATCGTCGGGGCGGTCATCACAGTTCCCGCTTATTTTGATGATGCCCAACGTCAAGCTACGAAAGACGCTGCTAAGCTTGCCGGGCTCCACGTCCTGCGGCTATTAAACGAGCCCACAGCGGCTGCGATTGCGTATGGCCTAGATAATGCCTCGGAAGGTATTTATGCCGTCTATGATCTTGGCGGCGGAACCTTTGATATTTCGATTCTGCGAATGAGTAAGGGCGTGTTTGAGGTTTTATCCACCGGTGGAGATTCTGCCTTGGGTGGTGATGACTTCGATCGATCGGTATATGACTGGGTTATTAATGAGGCTAAGCTGATAAGCCTTGAGCCTCAGGATCAGCGGGCGCTTCTGAGCGCAGCCAAGCGCGCCAAAGAAGAGTTAAGCAATGTGACCGAAACCCCTATTGAGCTCACGCTCACGAACGGACAGTCCATCTCCCTAATTCTGACTCGCGACAAGTTCGGAGCGCTTACAAAGCCATTGGTGGATAAGACTATGGTTTCGGTTCGTAAAGCACTGCGTGATGCTCAACTCCAAGTGGATGAAGTAAAGGGTGTCGTGATGGTTGGTGGCGCCACCCGTATGCCGCAAGTACAAGCAGCGGTTGGGGCATTTTTTAAGACTCAGCCCTTAAACAACCTTGATCCCGATCAGGTGGTTGCTCTTGGCGCAGCAATGCAGGCCGATCTTCTAGCGGGCAATCAAAGCAAGAACAATGAGTGGTTATTACTTGATGTTATCCCGCTATCCCTTGGTTTGGAAACCATGGGTGGACTCGTAGAAAAAATAATTCCGCGCAATACGCCAATTCCTGTTGCCAGGGCACAAGACTTCACGACCTTTAAAGATGGTCAGACCGGTTTATCGCTCCACATTGTACAGGGGGAGCGCGAGGTCGTTGATGCTTGCCGGTCCCTAGGGCGATTTGAGCTCAAGGGTATTCCTCCGATGGTTGCTGGTGCTGCGCGTATTCGAGTGACATTCCAGGTCGACGCAGATGGACTTTTATCGGTGCATGCGATCGAGCAAAGCTCTGGAGTCCAGGCATCCATTGAAATCAAGCCATCCTATGGGCTAAGTGATTCTGAGATTGCTCGCATGCTGCAAGATGGATTCCAGGCCGCCGGGGATGATATGCGCGCTCGTGCATTACGTGAAGAGCAGGTGGAAGCAAGGCGCTTATTAGAGGCAGTGACTGTAGCACTGCAGGAGGATGGTGATCTGCTAACCGATGTCGAGCGTGCCCTGATTCGAAAGGAAATGACTCAGTTACAGACACTTTTAGAAGTGGAAACAAACAGTGATGTGTTGCGTAAAGCGATTGAAAAAGCCGCCAAGACTACCGATCCGTTTGCTGAAAAACGCATGAATGCCAGCATTCAGCGTGCACTGACTGGAAAAAATGTTGCTGAAATTTAACTCTTGAGATAAACGTAATGACCCAAATAGTTGTCTTGCCCCACTCTGAGTATTGCCCTGATGGCGCAGTGATTGAAGCTGAACCAGGGGCCAGTATTTGTGAGACCTTGCTTGCTAATGATATTGAAATTGAACATGCGTGCGATATGGTGTGCGCTTGCACCACCTGTCATGTCATTGTGCGCGAAGGATTTGCAAGTCTTAATGAGCCTGATGAAAATGAAGAGGATATGCTCGATCGTGCTTGGGGCCTTTCCCCACAATCCCGTCTATCATGTCAGGCGATTGTGGCCAAAACGGATTTAGTGATTGAAATCCCAAAATATTCGATCAATCACGCCAAAGAAAATCATTAGTCGTAAAGTCTATGTTGGGTCGGATTCGCCAAAAGCAAATTGATTCAATCGATGCGGTATCAGTAACCCCCAACCCTATGATTTGCCCTATTTGCGAGCGCGAGATTCCTCCCGCCCAAATGGATGCACATCATCTGATTCCACGCTCTAAGGGTGGCAGGGAAACACAGTATTTACATCGAATCTGTCATCGTCAGATCCACGCTTTATTTACCGAGACCGAATTAGCAAGACGTTTGAACTCGGCAGAAGCGATTCGCCAACATCCGCAGATGCAACGCTTCATTGAGTGGGTGAAAAATAAGCCAGATGGCTTTTATGAGCGAGTTGCTAAAAGCTCTCGCTTAAAAGAGTATTAGGTTTATTCGTCTTCCCGACGTAAATGAGGAAACAGGATCACATCACGAATATTGGGTACGTCGGTCAGTAACATCACTAATCGATCAATGCCAATCCCGCAGCCTCCGGTAGGGGGCATACCGTACTCAAGCGCCCGAATGAAGTCGTGGTCAAAATACATGGCCTCCTCGTCGCCGGCATCCTTTTGCGCCACTTGTTTTCGAAAACGCTCGGCTTGATCCTCGGCATCATTGAGTTCCGAGAAACCATTTGCAATTTCACGGCCTGTAATAAAAAGCTCAAAACGCTCGGTTACTCCTTTGCGAGTGTCAGACTCGCGCGCCAACGGACTCACTTCGATGGGGTAGTCAATAATGTACGTCGGATCCCAAAGGTGCTCTTCAGCTACCAGTTCAAATAAGGCAAGCTGCAATGCTCCCAAACCAGCGTTTTTTAGTGGCGGAGCGTTCAGGTCTTCACCACCTTTTTTAAGCTCGCTGCGAATAAATTCAGGATCCTCTAGTTGAGTCGCGGTATAGGATTTTTTCGAAAGAGGACTGTACTTTAAGATCGCCTCGGTAATGGTCAGACGGTCAAAGGGTTTGGCAAGATCCAGCGGACGACCTTGGTGGGTTAGGGTTGCAGTCCCCTGGGCATCGATGGCAGCGCTACGAATGAGATTTTCAGTGAAATCCATGAGCCACCGATAGTCGGTATAGGCTGCATAAAACTCCATCATGGTGAACTCGGGGTTATGCCTAGGACTTACACCTTCATTACGGAAATTACGATTGATCTCAAAAACCCGTTCAAAACCACCTACGATTAGGCGCTTTAGATATAACTCTGGAGCGATACGCAAAAACATTTGCATATCAAGTGCATTATGGTGGGTAATAAATGGTTTAGCTGCAGCTCCACCCGGAATCGGATGAAGCATGGGCGTCTCGACTTCCATGAACTGTGCGTCAGTCATATGACGACGCAACGAAGTAATCACTTTGCTGCGCGCCAAGAACGTATTTCGGCTATCTGAATTCACAATCAAATCCACATAGCGTTGCCGATACTTCAATTCTTGATCGGCAAGACCATGGAATTTATCGGGCAGTGGGCGTAAAGACTTGCTTAAAAGTCTCAGTGTTGAACACTCAATCGATAACTCACCCTTGTTCGTTTTAAATAAATAGCCTTCGGCAGCAATGATGTCGCCTAAATCCCAATGCTTAAAGGCCGCATGAACATCACTGCCAGTGACATCATCACTGATGTAAAACTGAATTTGACCACTACGATCTTGAATGGTTGCGAAGCTGGCCTTACCCATCACTCGCTTTAGAACCATCCGACCAGCAACTTTCACATGAACACGTTTGCTGGCCAATTCTTCTTTATTAAATGAGTCGTAATGCTGATGAAGGTCGGCCGCCAAGTGAGTTGGTACAAAATCATTGGGGTATGCAATGCCTGCTTGGCGTAGCTTTGCTAACTTCTCACGTCGCTCAGCAATGATGTGATTTTCATCTTGCGCAGGAATTAGCGGATCTTGTTGGTCTAAGTTACTCATAATGGAATCTCACACGCCCTGTTTAAGGCTGGCCTCAATAAATGCGTCGAGATCACCATCCAAGACTTTCTGGGTATTCGAGATCTCAACATTGGTTCGTAAATCTTTAATGCGACTTTGATCAAGCACGTAAGAGCGGATTTGATGCCCCCAGCCGACATCGGTTTTGCTAGCCTCTAACTTATCTTGTTCGGCACGTCGTTTACGCATCTCATGTTCATATAGGCGTGATTTGAGCATACTCATTGCCTCAGCTCGGTTGCGATGCTGGCTACGATCGTTTTGACACTGCACCACAATGCCCGTTGGAATATGAGTAAGACGAACCGCAGAGTCAGTCTTGTTAATGTGTTGACCGCCAGCGCCAGAGGCGCGATAGGTATCAGTACGAATATCGGCAGGATTGATCTCGATTTCGATCGAGTCATCAATCTCAGGGTAGACATAAATGCTGGCAAATGAGGTATGGCGACCACCCGAGGAGTCGAATGGTGATTTACGGACTAAGCGGTGTACACCCGTTTCGGAGCGGAGGTGACCATACGCATATTCACCATCCACCTTGATTGTGGCACTTTTGATGCCAGCGACGTCACCGTCAGATTCTTCCAAAATCTCGGTTTTATAGCCCTTGCGCTCGCAGTATTTGAGGTACTGGCGATACAGCATGCTGGCCCAATCGCATGCTTCGGTACCCCCGGCCCCTGCCTGAATATCGATAAAGCAGTTGCAGGGATCCATTTCATTATGAAACATCCGCCTAAATTCGAGATCGGCAATAATTTTTTCATAAGTACCTGCATCCGCTTCAAGAGATAGCAGGGTATCTAAATCATTCTCGGCGCGAGCAAGATCCATTAGCTCCATGCTGCTAATAATGTTTTGCTGCAAATCAGTTAGGGTACTCACTACGCCTTCAAGTAACTTTTTTTCTTTCCCAAAGGCCTGTGCTTGTTTTGGATCATCCCAAATTTTGGGATCCTCCAAAATACGATTGACTTCAATTAGGCGATTTGATTTAGCATCAAAGTCAAAGATACCCCCGAAGGGCGTGCTCGCGAGCGAGGAGATCTTTGAAGGCGTTGGTAATTTGATTAAGTTGTTCGGCTTCCATTACTGAATTATACGGGTAAGCGCCTAATGGAGTGGGTCGTCGATGGCCTCAATGATCAATTGGATACGGGCCTCTTCGCGAAAACGATCACTCACTAGACGAAATGCCAAAAATGCGAGCTGCGGTAGTGTTTGGGTGCGATTAAACCAAACTGCTGATACGACGGGGGTATCACTTTCGTCCTGCATAATTGGGCGTAGTGAAAGACGTAAATGTTTATCTTTCATTAACGACTGCTGTAGTACCTGAAATTCGCCATAAAAGAGTGGTTGCGGAAAACCTTGTCCCCAGATCTCTTGCACCAGGCGGTCAGCAATTTCAACAGTAAATTGATCTGGGCTCAAGGAACCATCATGGATACAGCGCCTTTGTAAAATTTCATCATCGAGCAGGCTAGTACTGATCTCTCGAAAGTAATTCTCAAAGTCATCAAAGTCGGATTGGCGAATCGTTAGGCCCGCAGCCATGGCATGGCCGCCAAACTTCAAAATAAGACCAGGATATTTTTTTGATACTAAGTCAAGCGCATCACGCAGATGAAAGCCCTGAATCGACCGACCAGAGCCACGCAGCAATCGAGCGCCAGAGTCATCATCGGCAGGTGCAAAAACAATCGTTGGGCGATTAAAGCGTTCCTTTAGTCGCGAGGCGACAATGCCCACCACGCCTTGATGCCAATCAGGGTGCCATAAGCAAAGTGCGGGTTGTTCATTCACGGATAAATTAGCAAGGCTCGCAAGCGCGGAATCTTGCATACCGGATTCGATCACGCGCCGCTCTCGATTAATGCGATCAAGCTCTTGTGCCAGGGATCTTGCGCGAACCTCATCGTCACATAGGAGCAATTGAATTCCTAAGCTCATATCGGCTAAGCGACCAGCAGCATTTAGGCGAGGCCCAATGGCAAATCCCAGATCAAAGGGGCTGGCAGCTCTGGGATCTCGTCCAGCCACCTCAAATAAGGCTAGCAATCCTGCTGGCGCAAGACCCTGACGTATTTTTCTGAGACCTTGTGAGACCAGGATGCGGTTATTGCGATCGAGTTGGGCAACGTCTGCCACCGTGCCAAGCGCCACTAAGCTAAAGAGCTGCTCGAGTTTTGGCTGGGTCTCGACAGTAAATACGCCTCGCTCTCGTAACAGGGCTCGTAAGGCAATCAAAATGTAGAACATCACACCAACGCCCGCTAGTGCTTTGCTAGAAAATGGACATCCTGGCTGATTGGGGTTGACTATTGTTAGAGCGTTTGGAAGTTCCTCGCCGGGTAGATGATGATCAGTGACCAGAACATCGATGCCGTGTGTCTTGGCATAGTCAATTCCTTGATGGCTAGCAATTCCGTTATCAACCGTAATTATGAGCGATGGTCTTGGATTGAGTTCAAGCGCCATATCAACCACCTCGGGGGTTAGCCCATATCCCATGGTAAAGCGATTGGGAACCAAGTAACCCAATTGCTGGTCAGATGCCCCTAGCATGCGTAATCCTCGCAGGCCAACAGCGCAGGCGGTTGCGCCATCACAGTCGTAATCAGCGACGATCACCATCGATCGTTTAGAGCTTATTGCATCTGCTAATAATCTCGCGGCTGTCTCGCATTCCTTCAGTGACGAGGGTGGTAGTAAATGCTTTGCCTCAAGACTTAAGTCGGAGTACTCCTGAATGCCTCGAGCAGCGTATAAGCGGGCAAAGAGCGGATCAATGCCATGCCCCTCTAAGCTTGTAGTAACTTCATTTGGGTAGGCGCGTTGGCTGAAAACACTCATGCCTGTAATTCCTCCCAGGTCGGTGGCTGATTTTTATGCCAAAACTTCCATGCAGGTCCTCGATAGTCTTTGGCTCGAAGCGTGCGCTTGCGAATGCCTTGCGGAAAATCAATTAGCGTGATTTCTAGGTCAAATTCGAACATCGCTTGCACCAGTCTTGGCCATTGTTTGTCAATATCCTTTAACCACACAAAGATATCGCTTGCTTGTTGTTCCCACTGAACAGTTTGGGAGTTCAGAAGAGGGATGCCACGTTGTGCAGCAATCGATGTCATCCAGGGATGATCACTAATAATTTGCGTAGCATTAGTTAATTCAGGCGAATAAGTAATATCGGTTGCTTTACCAATCCCATATACCCAAACTGAATTAATTCGGGGCAATCCTTGCGCCTCCCGTGCCTCATTAATGGGGTGAATATGCCAGCGCATTTGGATTTCGTTCTGAACCCTGCGCCAACGCTTGGCTAAACCTGACACGACGGTATCTTTTGGGAGCCACCAATCGATATTACGGCCTGTGGCTTGTGCCAGGCTGTTGGTGTAGAGTGATTGATAATCACTTGCTGCATAAACCCAGGCATAGCCATTATTTGAAATCGGGATCATTCCCTCTTCGCCGAAGATGGTGTTTGCCTCCTCCATCAAGATCATGATTTCATCGCTAGATACAGTTAATTCCGATAACGGAAGTAGGACGAGATGATCGCGAGTCGCGTGTAAATGAACCGGCTCAATACATAGTTGAACTTGATTATTCGGATTTGTATGCAGGGCACTACCAAGTGCAAAGGAGTCGCCAATCAGATAGCGCTCATGCGGCAAAGCTTTGGGCGCACGCTCAACATCGTGATTAATCTGATCTTCGCCAGGCAGGAGAATGCTAATGTGATGACTCATGACCCTAATTTTAGGTGGCAATTACTCAATTTGCTTAGTAGGCGGTGCCAATTGCTTAAACTGTGAAGATGTGGAAGATTCCGATTGAGCTAGAGATAGGTCTTAAGTACACGCGCTCACGACGCAGGAAAGCGGTTGGTCAGCGTGATGGGTTTCTATCCTTTATTTCTGGGATCTCCATGGCTGGGATCGCTTTAGGGGTAGCGGCTCTAATCGTAGTGCTCTCTGTCATGAATGGGTTTCAGAAAGAGGTGCGAGACCGTATGCTTTCGGTTCTCTCCCATATTGAGATTACCTCCCCAAGTGGTTTGGTCGATTGGGAGCCAATCGCCGAGACACTTGCAAAACAAGCTCATGTTCTCGGGGTTGCCCCAATGGTAAGTTCCCAGGGTCTTTTATCTCGAGCTGAATCAATGCGCGGGGTTGCGTTGCGAGGCGTGGATCCAGCCTTAGAGGGTCGAGTATCTGATCTACCCAAGCAATTGATTGTGGGTTCAATGAGCGATCTCAAGCCCGGGCAATTTGGGGTTGTATTAGGAACCCAACTGGCAGGTACGCTTGGTGTAAGGGTGGGTGATCGCGTAAACCTATTAGTTCCGGAAGGTGATTTGAGTCCCGCCGGCATGATGCCGCGGATGCGCGCTCTCCAGGTAGTTGGCATGGTGGATAGTGGTCACTATGAATACGATAGTACTTTGGCAGTGATGCACTGGAAGGATGCTGCTGCCTTGTTGCGAATGACCGATCCGACCGGTTTGCGGGTAAAAGTTGATGACATGCAAAAAGCTCCTGAAATTGCGGTGCGTCTAGCTCAGGTCGTACCGCAAGCGCTCTGGGTTAGCGATTGGTCACGCTCTAATCGCAATTGGTTTGCTGCAGTCCAAACTGAGAAAAAAATGATGTTCATTATTTTGACCTTGATTATTGCGGTAGCAGCATTCAACTTAGTTTCCACTCTAGTAATGACTGTGACCGATAAGCAGGCCGATATTGCGATTCTTCGAACCATGGGAGCGAGCGCGGGACTCGTACAGCGTATATTTTTAGTGCAAGGTTTGGCGATTGGCTTGTTGGGCTCGCTCCTAGGCGTTGCATTTGGATTACTTATTGCTCTTAACATCGATGTGATCGTGCCATTTATTGAGACTCTTTTCCGAGTACAGTTCTTGCCAAGAGATATTTATTTCATTAGCCAGCTGCCATCGGATGTGCGTCTCGATGATGTACTAAAGGTAGGAATCATGGCTTTTGTTCTATCGATTCTTGCGACGATTTACCCAAGCCGTAGAGCAGCGCAGGTCAAACCAGCCGAGGCATTGCGCTATGAGTAAGCCGGTTCTTAAAGCGTCCAAACTTGCTAAAACCTATGGAGTAGGTATTAATGCTGTTGAAGTATTGAAAGCAGTCGATTTAGAGTTAAGTCCGGCTGAGAAGGTTGCGATTGTGGGATCCTCCGGCTCGGGTAAGAGTACTTTACTTCACCTTTTGGGGGGATTGGATACGGCAAGCGCTGGTGAAGTAGAGCTAGCAGGTCAATTACTCAATCGGATGAGCCCGAAGGAGCTTGATCAAATCCGTAATGAACGCCTGGGCTTTGTATATCAGTTTCATCATCTGCTTGACGAATTAACAGCGCTTGAGAATGTTGCTTTGCCTTTACGTATTAGAGGCTTGAGTCAGGAAGGGGCAGAAGCCCCAGCCCAGATCCTATTGGATGCGGTTGGTTTAGGAAAACGTCTGCATCACACCCCAGCAGAGTTATCGGGTGGGGAGCGTCAACGCGTTGCAGTGGCGCGCGCCTTAGTTGGAAAACCCGATTGTGTATTGGCCGACGAGCCAACTGGTAACTTGGATACGGAGACTGCTGATCGGGTATTTGATTTAATGCTCGATATTGCCAAAGAGCAGGGCACCGCATTTTTAATTGTGACCCACGATCCGATTCGTGCTAAACGCTGTGATCGTATTTTGCGCTTAACCCGCGGTGTACTCGAGCCATTTGGGGAATAGTAAGTGATGTGGCTTGATACCCATTGCCACCTCGATGCCCCAGAATTTTTGAGTGATATCGAGAGCATCGTAGAGCGTGCAAAATGTGCTGGCGTAGCCGGTATCTTATTGCCTGCAGTACGAGCCCAAGATTTTGAGGCCGTTCAAGAGCTTACCCATCGGTTTAAGTGCGACATTCCATATTTAGTCTATACCTTAGGGATTCATCCCCTGTATACCGATCGTGCTAGCGAAAGTGATCTAAAAACCTTAGAGACTGCAGTAACCAATGCTAAAAATGATCCTCACTTTGTCGGTATTGGTGAAATTGGCCTCGATTATTTTGTTGCTGAGTTAGATCCGCATCGACAGGCTCTATTCTTTCATGCGCAACTAGACTTAGCCCAACACTATCAACTGCCGGTGATCTTGCATGTTCGTCGCTCTCAGGACATGATTTTGAAGGCGCTTCGCCAACGAAATTTAAGTGGCGGCATTGCCCATGCATTTAATGGTAGTTTTCAGCAGGCCTACCAATTTATTGATCTTGGATTCAAACTGGGTTTTGGAGGCGCGGCAACTTATGAGCGTGCTTTACAAATTCGTAGGCTTATTCAAGAGTTGCCACTAGAAGCTATCGTGACCGAGACCGATTCGCCAGATATTCCACCAGCATGGTTACGCTCTGAACAAGGGCGTCGCAATGAGCCGGCATTTTTACCTCGTATTGCGCAGGTGTTGGCAGAAATCCGTAGCGTGCAGCCAAACACCCTTTCACAAGCAGTTATCCGTAACGTCAGTCAGGCCCTACCGCGCTGGGGCCAGCTTCTGAACCAATAACGTGCTCCGCATCGCAATTACGGCATGGATTGCCGGAGGGTCGGCTTTTTTCTTTTTACCCAAATTACCGAATCACGGCCTCGAGATCAGCATTATTTCCGGAATCATTTTGCTGAGCGTTTGCTATTACTTCCGAGATCGTAATCGCACCTTCGCATGCTTAGCGCTTGTGTTAGCTTTGGGATTATTGGGGTGGGGTTATCACTTTCATTATGCAAAGGAGAGACTTTCATCGCCCTTACCAGTTTCTCTTGAAGATCAAGAATTAACGATCCGGGGATATGTCGATCAACTACCTACTGGTGATCATCAACATCAGCGCTTTGCCTTTGAGGTAGTTGACTGGAATGATGATCAATCTGAGACCTTGCCAAGAAAAATCTACTTGAGTTGGAGTGGGGCGTGGCAAAAAAATCGTTTGATTCCGGAGCTTGTCCCCGGTGAGGAGTGGCAATTTGTTGTCAAACTCAAAAGACCACATACCTTAATGAATGACCATGGCTTTGATTTTGAACGATGGATGTTTCATCAAGGCTTTGGAGCAAATGGTTCAGTTAGGTCGGGTAAGCGAATTCAAGAGTCTCGATGGATTTCATTAAAAACAGCCATCGAGTATCAACGCTGGCGACTTCGCAATAAGATCAAAGCCGCTCTAGATCCCTCTGCGCCCTATGCTGGGGTATTAATTGCCTTGGTAATTGGCGATCAAAATGCAATTGCGCAATCGGATTGGCGGGTATTTAATGCCACTGGAGTCGGACACTTAATCTCGATATCGGGTTTGCATGTCACGATGCTCTCTGGATTGGGCGCCTTATTAGGGGCATGGATATGGCGTCGTCGTGAATGGCCGCTCATCATTCCTGTTCAAAAAGTTGCAGCTGCCACTGGGTTGTTGACTGCGTTTTTATACGCCTGGTTAGCTGGATTTCAAATACCAGCCCAACGAACGCTCTACATGGTTGGGATTGTGGCTTTTGCACTCTGGACCTCCAGAATTCCACGCGCCTTTGATATTTGGTGGATCGCACTATTACTGGTTCTGGTAATTGACCCCATGGCCCCTTACACCCCGGGATTTTGGTTGTCGTTTGGAGCGGTAGCCATCATCTTGTATGGGATGGGTTCCTCATCAAGCCTCATTGGTATTCCGAATGGAGCCGAGTGGGAGCGTAGCCGACTCGAACGGCTCAAACAAGCCTTTTTTGAATCCTGCCGCTTGCAATGGATTGTGACCATTGCACTCATTCCTTGTACTTTATATTGGTTTTATCAAGTATCTATCGTATCGCCACTAGCGAATGCACTGGCAATCCCAGTGATTAGTTTTGTTGTGACCCCCTTGGCGATTGCTGGCGCGATTCTTCCTGAGTGGTTTGCACCCATCCTTCTCCAGCTCGCTCATGGGGCAATGGAATGGACGGCGAAATACCTGAACTGGCTTGCAAAATTTGACTGGACAGTGCATTGGTCTCATCAACCAACGCTCTGGGCAATGGCGCTGTCATCTCTTGGAATCTATTGGCATATTCGTCCCGGTCCGATGACAAGCCATCGAATGAGTCGCATTGTGGGGCTTGCCCTTTGCATCCCTTTATTTTGGCAAGTGACCGATACCATTAATCATGGTCAATTTAAGGCATATGTATTTGATATTGGGCAGGGCACCGCAGTCCTTGTTGAGACCAAATCACATCGGCTCTTATATGATGCTGGCCCACTTTCTGGAAAAAATGACAATGCTGGAGAACGGGTATTACTTCCTTACTTTCGCGGAGAAGGAATTGATCGATTGGATCGCTTAGTTATAAGCCATAAAGACTCAGATCACATAGGGGGTGCAAACACTCTGATGAAGAACTTAAATATTCAATCATTCTTGGGAACGATGCCGGAGCATCATCCGTTAATGAATGACATCCAACAATCAGCCATACCAGCATTGCCCTGTCAGTATGGTCAAGAATGGCAATGGGATGGCATAGATTTTAAAGTCTGGCATCCATCTGAGGAGGTAGACTTTAAAGCAGAGTCCCATCGCGGAAAGCCCAATGAAAATAGTTGCGTGCTAGAGATCCGCAATGCCAACACAAGTTTCTGGTTAACAGGCGATATTGAAAAACGTGGAGAGCATGAGCATGCTCGACGCCTAGAGGAAATGGGTTATCAAAGGCCCAATAAAGTGGTGGTCATGGCCCCGCATCATGGTAGCAAAACATCATCATCTCAAGTGTGGCTAGATGCCATTCAACCGACCGTGGCATTTTCTCAGCACGGATATCGAAATCGATATGGTCATCCACATCGTGTTGTGAAAGAACGATATCGGGATAATCAAATTCCGTTTCTAGAGACAACCACTACTGGTGCTCAACATTGGCATGCTATGACAAACGAGCTGATTGTTGATTTCGTGAGACAGAAGCGAAAGCGATTGTGGCATCACGACTAGCCAATCACAGTGAATACCTAAAGATAGGCATTCTGAGTCGGAAAGGCTTGAGAGATTGGTTGCGGGGATAGGATTTGAACCTATGACCTTCGGGTTATGAGCCCGACGAGCTGCCAGACTGCTCCACCCCGCGCCTGAGCCTTAGATTCTACCATTTTTTACTTTCACCTGTCGAGCTTCTCCCTGTTTTAAGTGGTTTAAAGGGCGTATCATAGCCACAAGATCATTTTTACCCAATTGTTGAATGACGATTAGTAAGCCTGAGTACTCCAATTCATCCCTATTAGAGCCAGTCGAAATCTCGAGTAGTGGTGAGCATCAGAAGAAGAGTTTGCCAATCATGATGCTTGCGGCCTTGGGAATCGTCTTTGGAGATATTGGTACAAGCCCGCTGTATGCTCTCAAAGAATGCTTTAGTCCAGATCATGGCATTGCATTCTCGAACGAAGCACTATTTGGAGTGATCTCCATGATGATCTGGGCGCTTCTGATTGTGGTGACCTTCAAATATGTCTTTGTCGTTATGCGTGCCGATAACAAAGGCGAGGGTGGTGTCTTATCCTTAATGGCACTTGCCCTGCGCTCTATGAAAAGTGATTCAAAGCAGTATTTCATGGTGATGGTTCTTGGGATGCTGGGTGCCTGTATGTTATTGGGTGAGTCTGTGATTACTCCAGCGATTTCAGTGCTTTCTGCTGTTGAGGGTATCGCGGTAGCAACCCCCAACTTGGCAGACGCAGTAATCCCAATCTCATTACTAATTTTGGTTTGTTTATTCATAATTCAGAAATACGGAACTGCTGCCGTGGGCCAACTCTTTGGACCTATTACTTTGGTATGGTTTTTGGTCTTGGCTGGTTTGGGCGTGATGAATATTGCGAAGTCGCCCGACATTATTTATGCGTTTAACCCTCTGTATGCCATCAACTTCATCTCCGATCATCCGGTTACGGCTTACATTGTTTTAGGCGCTGTAGTCTTGGTGGTAACTGGTGTTGAGGCCTTGTATCTTGATATGGGGCACTTTGGAAAAAATCCCGTACGTCTTACATGGCTAACAATCGCTTTGCCTTGCTTGCTCCTTAATTATTTAGGTCAAGGTGCTCTGCTGTTATCAAATCCAACTGCTATATCAAACCCGTTTTATCTCATGGTTCCAGAGTGGGCGTTGTGGCCTATCGTTGGTTTAGCAACCGCTGCAACCGTGATTGCATCTCAGGCGGTCATCTCTGGTGCCTTTTCCATGGTGAATCAAGGGATCCTACTGGGCTTCATTCCCCGTATGAATATCTTGCATACCTCAGTTTCAGAGCGTGGTCAGATTTATATACCTGCTGTCAACTGGGCCCTATTGATCATGGTAATCGTTACCGTGTTGGAGTTTAGAGAGTCTGTAAGTTTGGCGGCAGCATACGGACTTTCGGTTACTTCCACGATGCTGGTGACCACTATTTTGTTAAGCATTGTGATGCGTCGTGAATGGCATATTAATCCAATCATTATTTTGTGCATGATCGTGATGTTTTTGGTAATTGATATTGGCTTCTGGACTGCCACCTTAATCAAGATCAAGGATGGTGGTTGGTATCCCATCACATTAGCTCTAGTGATGTTTACCTGCTCACTGACTTGGTATCGCGGACGCAAACTCTTACGTGATAAATTGATTGTTGAATCTATTCCGCTTGAGGGATTCATTAAGAATCTGTTGGCTCACCCACCGCATCGAGTCGAAGGCACCGCTATTTTTCTGACCCCGCATATTGATTTTGTACCGGCGGCAATGCTGCATAACTTAAAGCACAACCATGTCATGCATGAACGTGTCTTTTTCTTAAAGCTGAGTACCTGGGACGTGCCTTTTGTCCGAGATGAAGATCGCTTATCTCTGAAAGACCTTGGTGGAAATGTTTATGTTGTGCGCAGTGTGCATGGCTTTAAAGAAACCCCTGATATCAATAAAGTACTTGAATTAATTACCAAGCAGTATGGGTTGCCATTTGATTTAATGGATACTACCTTCTTCCTCGCGCGAGACGCCATTACTCCATCTAAATCTCCAGGAATGGCCGTTTGGCGCGAGCGTCTCTTTGCTTGGATGATGCAAAATGCTGCTAAGCCATCGGATTTTTATAACATTCCGGCTAATCGCTTAGTTGAGTTGGGTGCTAAGGTCGAGATTTAATGAAGTACGCCGATCGATTTTTAACTGTTGCTATTCTTTTTGGATTGACGATTGTTCCAGTCAATGCATCAACAAGTGACGAACTTGAGCTTGAAAAGTTGAATCAAATCGAGGCTCAACTAACGTTGCAGCGTGAATGGGTTGAATATCGTTGGAAGAAAACGAGTGCGGAGTGTTATGAGAAGTTTTTCGTAAACTCCTGTCTTGGCGATGCAAGAGCTAAGTATCGGAAAGAAATCGATCCGATTCGGGCACAAGAAGTATTGCTCAATGAAAACCAACGCATTATTAAAGAGCGTATCAAGACTGAACGCGATGCTCGCAGGGCTGCTGAGCGGGCTGATCCGAAACGTGCACAAGAACGCGCTGAGAATGAAAAAGCATTTTTACAAAAACAAAAGGATGCGGCAGCCCGTGCTGCAGACTTAGAGGAGCGTCGTAAAGATGCTCCACGACGTGCACAAGAGAATAAATCTGGTGTGAAATTAGACTGATATGGCAAAGACCAAAACCCTCTATGTTTGCCAAGCGTGTGGAGGCAGTTCTCCTAAATGGCAGGGCCAATGTCCTGCATGCGATGCATGGAACACGCTTGAAGAGTCTTTGGCTGAGACCGCCAACCATCGTTTTCAGGGATTGGCCAAGTCAATCCCGCGACAAAAATTAGTGAGCATTGAAGCGCAGGATTCGCCTCGTTTGCCCACAGGAATTACGGAGCTCGATCGCGTGCTGGGTGGGGGATTGGTAGCCGGTGGAGTAGTTTTGCTCGGCGGTGATCCTGGAATTGGTAAATCCACCTTGCTATTGCAAGCCCTCGCTGAGCTCAGTATGCAAGGAGTTGATGTTTTATATAGCTCCGGAGAGGAGTCTGCTGCTCAAATTGCCTTGCGTGCTCAACGTATTTCTTTAAATGCACCTCAGCTTGAAATCTTGGCAGAGATTCAGTTAGAAAAATTATTGCTATCGGTTGAAGCTGCGCAGCCGCAGGTATTGGTAGTTGATTCCATCCAGACTTTGTATTCCGAGGCATTTACATCGGCGCCTGGATCAGTCGCTCAGGTGCGTGAGTGCGCCGCCCAGTTAACACGTCTCGCAAAGTCAAGTGGCATCTGTGTTTTATTAGTTGGCCATGTGACTAAAGATGGTCATTTGGCTGGCCCACGCGTACTTGAGCACATTGTCGATACCGTTTTATATTTTGAGGGCGATACGCATTCGTCATTTCGCTTAGTGCGCTCGATTAAAAACCGCTTTGGGGCGGTCAATGAGCTCGGCGTCTTTGCGATGACCGAGAAAGGTCTCAAGGGTGTCAACAATCCGTCCGCTCTTTTTCTATCGCAACATCCGCAAACGGTGCCTGGCTCCTGTGTATTGGTAACGCAGGAGGGGAGTCGGCCACTGTTGGTTGAGATTCAGGCGCTGGTTGATACGGCGCATATTCCTAATCCTAGACGCCTAGCGGTTGGCTTAGAACAGGCGCGTTTGGCCATGCTGTTAGCGGTCTTGCACCGTCATGCTGGAATCGCTTGCTTTGATCAGGATGTGTTCCTAAATGCAGTGGGTGGTGTCAAAATTACCGAACCAGCTGCCGATCTTGCGGTTTTGCTTGCGATCACATCATCAATTCGTAATCGTGCTCTACCAAAACATTTGGTGGTATTTGGTGAGGTTGGCTTGGCTGGAGAAATTCGCCCATGTCCGCGCGGTCAGGAGAGACTCAAGGAGGCCGCTAAATTGGGATTCAAGATTGCAATTATTCCAAAGGCTAATTTGCCAAAAACAAAAATTGCTGACTTACAAATGATTGCAGTCGAGCGAATTGATGAGGCGATTGCTGCTATCAACGATTTGTATTAGAAAATACTAGCGACGTAAATCCTCTGCCTCAATCAAGCATACCTGCCGGTCGCCCGCAGATACCTCCATCCAAATCGGGGAAAGATGCCCAAAAGCTTTTTGGAAATGTTCATACTCATTACCGATCTCAAGTACTAATGCGCCACGTTCATGGAGATATTCGCTGGCGGAGTGAATGATCTGACGAATCAGATCCATGCCATCTGATCCACCAGCAAGCGCCTCACGCGGCTCGGCACGGTACTCAGGAGGGAGGGCTTGCATCGATTGTTCATTCACATAGGGTGGATTGCAAACAATTAAATCAAATTGCAAATCCTGCTCTGCAATCGGTTCCCATAGATCGCCATGCAGTAATTCAATGCGATCGCTTAAGTGATGGCGATCAAGATTGCGAGCGGCCAGAGCGAGAGCTGGCAAAGAGAGATCGCTAGCCACAACCTGTAAGTCGGGGTAATAAAGGGCCATGAGAACCGCCAGTGAACCATTACCGGTGCATAAATCAAGCACCTTGCCATCTGCGGGTAACCAAGACTCAAGCGCTTCATGAGCGATTAGCTCAGCGATGAATGAACGCGGAATGATGCTTTGCGTAGTGCAATCAAAGGGTACCCCCATTAACCATGCTTCTCCCAAAAGGTAGGCGAGAGGTTGACGTGATTCAATTCGTTTTTGAGCCACCGCGAAAGCCTTTTGGCTAAGTTCTCCAGAAATCATGGAGTCTAGATGCTCAAGAGTTTCTGAAGGCGATCGCTCTAATTGTTTGCTGACAATCCACAATGCCTCGGCCTCTGCATTACTCGCACCATGTCCGTAATAAAGATCAGCCGATTCCAAAAGACTTTGAATGCGTTGACAACACGCATCAATTGTCATGCTGGGCAAATTGGTTTTAATGGGAATGGGGTCCATGGGCAATAGCTTACCCAACAAATCCTTAGGCAATTAGTTTTTCAAGTGCGCGACGATAGATATTCTTCAGTGGCTCAATGGAGTCGAGCGCCACGCGTTCGTCAATCTTGTGACTAGTTGCGTTCACAGGTCCAAATTCAATCAGCTGGGAGCAAATCTTTGCAATGAATCGACCATCGCTGGTACCACCGGTGGTTGAGAGCTCTGTATGAACTTGGGTTTCAGCCAAAATGGCTTCGCGCATCGCACCCGCTAATTCGCCATCGCTGGTTAAGAACGGTTCGCCACCTAAGGTCCAGTCAATGCTGAACTGAAGCTTGGCGTCTCGCAAGATCGATTCAACCCCTGCTTTTAACTGCTCTGGCGTACTTTCGGTGGAGAAGCGGAAATTAAAGTCAATCACCAACTCGCCCGGAATGATATTGTTTGCACCGGTACCGGCATGAATGTTTGAGATCTGAAAACTAGTCGGCTGAAAGTATTGGTTGCCGCGATCCCACTCTTTGGCAACCAGTGCCGCAAGGGCCGGGGCAACTTCATGAATGGGATTACGACCTAAATGAGGGTAGGCAATATGCGCCTGAACCCCTTTGACTTTTAATTTCCCCGAAAGCGATCCGCGTCGCCCATTTTTGATCATGTCGCCTAAGCGCTCTACGGAGGTGGGCTCACCAATGATGCAGTAATCCAGTTTTTGACCCCGTTTTTTAAGGAGGTCGCATACGACTACAGTCCCATCATGGGCAGGCCCTTCCTCATCGCTGGTAATTAAGAAGGCAATTGATCCAGAGTGATTCGGGTGCGTCTTTACAAATTCTTCGGTTGCCACTACAAAACCGGCAAGGGAAGTTTTCATATCCGCAGCGCCACGACCGTACAGAAATTGATCGCGTTCGGTAGGGGCAAACGGGTCATTGGTCCACTGCTCTATTGGTCCGGTTGGCACCACATCCGTATGTCCAGCAAAGGCTAATACTTTGCCTTGGGAGTTTTTACCTCGTTTGATTGCCCAAAGATTGGTCACTTGAAAGTGTTCTGGACCGCTGACGATGGTTTCGACCTCAAAGCCAATTGCTGCTAAGCGCTTTGCAATCAGCTTTTGGCATCCGCCATCCGCAGGAGTCACCGAGCGACATGCAATTAGCTCTTTAGTCAGCGTAAGGGCCGTATTCATCAATTAGTCACGCAAGAGTTCGTTAATAGCCGTCTTCGCTCTGGTTTTAGCGTCAACTTTTTTCACAATCACTGCTGCATACAAGCTGTATTTACCATTACTGGCTGGAATCGATCCTGGAACCACGACGGATCCTGCCGGAACACGACCATAATGAACCTCACCAGTTTCGCGGTCATAAATCTTGGTACTCTGGCCAATATAGACGCCCATTGAGAGAACGCTGTTTTCTTCAATCACCACTCCTTCAACCACCTCGGAGCGAGCGCCAATAAAACAGTTGTCTTCGATGATGACAGGACCCGCTTGAATGGGCTCTAGGACACCACCAATACCTACGCCGCCAGAGAGGTGAACGTTTTTACCGATTTGCGCACACGATCCAACCGTGGCCCAGGTATCGACCATCGTACCTTCGTCCACATAGGCGCCAATATTGACATAGGAGGGCATGAGCACAACATTTTTGCCAATGAATGAGCCGCGACGAGCAAAAGCGGGTGGCACCACCCGAAACCCACCTTTGGCAAAGTCTTCGGATGAGTAATTTACAAATTTGCTGGGTACCTTGTCGTAAAACTGGGTAAAGCCACCGGCTGACATTGGCTGGTTGTCTTCAAGGCGAAACGAAAGCAATACCGCTTTTTTGACCCACTGATTGACATCCCATTGACCGACGCCTCGTTTTTCGGCAACCCGAATTGAGCCATTGTTGAGACCGTCTAAAACAGTGCTAACTGCTTGTTTAATGTCGACCGGTGCTGAGCTCGGAGATAAATTCCCACGGTTTTCCCAGGCTTGTTCAATAGTGTTTTGGAGGGCTTGCGTCATAAGGTGTAGATAACTATAGGATTGATAAGGATTTTTAGAAATAACTGAAATATAAATACTTAACAGTCATTATATTGGGGCTTGTACGGAAGGGTTAAATGGTCCTGGGATTGTTATCATCTTGGATTAGAACGTTTAGACCATTAATCCCCTAATTTGCCTTACTAAGAAGAACATCCGTGCAACTGAAATCAATCAAATTATCTGGCTTCAAATCTTTTGTTGACCCAACCCATTTTGAGTTACCTGGCCAGTTAATTGGTGTGGTTGGTCCGAATGGTTGTGGTAAGTCAAATATCATTGATGCGGTTCGCTGGGTTCTAGGAGAGTCACGGGCGAGCGAGTTGCGCGGTGAGTCGATGCAAGACGTCATATTTAATGGCTCTGGCTTACGTAAACCATCTGGTCGGGCCAGCGTAGAACTCATTTTTGATAATGCCGATGGTCGTGCACAAGGTCAATGGTCTAGTTTTGCTGAGCTCTCAGTTAAGCGTGTCTTAACCCGCGACGGTAACTCAAGTTACTACATCAACAATCAGGTGGTACGCCGTAAAGACGTACAAGATATTTTTCTGGGAACCGGTCTTGGTCCACGTGCTTATGCCATTATTGGTCAGGGCACGATTTCGCGTATTTTGGAGTCCAAGCCTGAGGAACTGCGCGTGTTTTTGGAAGAGGCTGCTGGCGTCTCAAAATATAAAGAGCGTCGTAAAGAAACTGCAGCGCGCCTAGAAGATACCCAAGAGAACCTAGTTCGCGTTCAGGACATTTTGCGGGAGCTAGAACAGCAGTTAGCACGTTTGGAAGCACAGGCTGAGGTGGCTAGTCGTCATAATGAACTGCTGACTCAGATGAAATCGCAGCAGCAATTACTGTGGTTTGTAAAGCAAACCGAGTCAGGTAAGGAGCAAGAGAAACACGCCAACTCCATTCGTGAAACCCAGGTCAAATTAGAAGAAGAAACTGCAAAGCTGCGTCACGCAGAGTCCGAGCTAGAAACGATGCGCACGCAGCAGTATGCACTGCAGGACGTGGTATCCAAAGCACAGGGCGATTTATACGAAACCAATGCGGAAATTAGTCAAGTTGAAGCCGAGATTAAATACGTTCATGAATCCCGCCAACGCCTTCAAGAACAAGTAGCTGATTTGCAGGCCCAACTTGATCGCTGGACTACGCAAGAGAAGGAGGCTGCTCAAGCGCAGCGCCAGGCCGAGCAAGAGTTCCGGGCTGCGAGTGAGAACGAAACAAAATTGCAAGCAGAGTTTGGGGCTCTGCAAGCGCAAGCACCTTCCTACGATGAACGTTTGCAGTCAGCAACCCAAGCACTCGATGGCGCGCGCGCTGCATTGGCAAGCCTTGAGCAGCGACTTGTTAGTTTGCAAGAGCGGATTCATGCTGGTGAAGCCCAGTTTGAAGACGCCACCTCACGGTCGACTCGTTTACAGGATGAGTTGGCGACGATGCGTAAACCAGATGAAGAAGCCCTGCAAATGGCTACGGATCGTCACATCATGGCTTTACGCAAAGCAGATGAAGCAAAAGCTAAGGCGCTTCAAAACCAAGAGCACGTGCCTGTCACCGATGCCAAGCGGCAAGCTGCATTGGATCAGATTCAAAAAGCCAATCAGGATGTGCAGCAAAGCGAGGCCAAACTCAGCGCACTGGCTGCTTTACAAGCAAGTGTTCAAGCACAAGGCAAGATTGGCCCTTGGTTAGAAAGTAAAGGCTTAAAAGAGAGTAAACGCTTATGGCAGGAGCTTAAAGTTGAAAAGGGTTGGGAGCCCGCTCTGGAGTCAGTATTACGCGAGCGCCTAGCGGCATTAACCGGTAAAAGTCTGAATGAGACTCTAAGCCTTGCTAAAGAGGCGCCACCAAGTCGCTTAGCCATTCTTTTGACCGATGATTTGGAGTCTGGGGAGATTAAGGCTCCATCGGGATTTGTGCCATTTATCTCACGTGTGCAGGCATCTGGTGTCATCGCCAATGTTTTGCAAGAGTGGTTGAGCAATATTTATATCGCTGATACCTTAGAGGATGCGTTACGGCGACGTACACAACTCACCCGTGGCGCTGCTTTGGTCACCGCACAAGGACATTTGGTGACGCGCGCTGGTGTCCAGCTGTATGCACCTGATTCTGAGCAGGCGGGAATGTTGGCTCGTGCACAAGAGATGGCAAGCCTTGAGAAGCAACTTAAGGCGCAACAGTTAATTCAGAGCGAGTTGCAAAGCGAGCTCGAGCAAGCTAATGCGAACTATCAGGCTGCACTTGCTGCTGCCGATCAATCCCGAGTTGCCGCAGAGCAAGCCGTTCAAGAGGCGCATGCCTTTGAAGTTGAAAAAATGCAATTAGTGCAAGCTAAAGAGCAGTACAGTACTCGGGCTGCACAAATCGATTCTGAGTTATCGGAAATTAATCAACAGTTAAAGAGTATTTCAGAGGTAAAGACTCAAACTGAACAGCAGCTCCGGGATACGAACGCACAAAAATCAGACCTGGAATCTCAGCTCTCAACTGCTCAGAATGACCTGGAGCAAGCTAGTGCTGCTCGCGAGGAATTGCGCCTTGCTTTGCGTCAAGCCGAAATGACTGCTCAAGAAGCCACATTTAATACTCGCTCCTTACAGCAACGCATCAATGATCTACAGCGTGATCAAAGTACTGCTAGAACCCAAATTATGGAGCTTCAGGACCGCTTTGATGCTAATCAAAACGAGCTAAAGACCTTGAGTGATGAGGCAGCACAAAACAAACTACAAAGCTTGTTGGTCACCCGTTCTGAGCGCGAGGCTTCGTTAGCAAAGGCTAGAACCGAGCAAGAGGCGATGCAGCACCAGTTACGTCAGGCGGATGAAGCGCGTTTAATGCTTGAGCAAACCCTACAGCCGATGCGCGACCGAGTGGTTGATCTGCAGTTGCGAGAGCAAGCAGCTCGCTTGAGTTATGAGCAGTTCACAACTTTATTGAATGACGATGAGGCGGATTACCAAGCACTTGCTGAGCGCTATAGCCCAGATCTGCGTGCGAGCAGTCTGCAAGGAGAGGTCACTCGCCTTAATAATGAGATTCAATCATTGGGACCCGTCAATATGGCTGCTATTGATGAGCTATCGAGTAGCCGTGAGCGCAAGTCATTCTTAGATGCGCAATCAGCCGATTTAAATGAGGCGATCCAGACATTGACAGATGCGATTGCAAAGATTGATGCTGAGACACGTGATCTATTGCAAGGCACATTTGATCAGGTGAACACCCATTTTGGGCGATTGTTCCCTGAGCTCTTTGGTGGTGGTAATGCGCAGCTCGTTATGACAGGCGAAGAGATCTTAGATGCAGGTGTCCAAGTGATGGCGCAGCCGCCCGGTAAGAAAAATAGCACAATTCATTTACTCTCCGGTGGGGAGAAGGCTCTGACAGCTATCGCCTTAGTCTTCTCCTTATTCTTACTAAATCCAGCACCGTTCTGTTTGCTCGATGAGGTGGATGCACCCCTTGATGATGCGAATACAATGCGCTATTCTGAGATGGTCGCACGGATGTCGGATAAAACTCAGTTCGTCTTTATTTCACACAACAAGATCACCATGGAAATTGCCAGCCAATTAATTGGCGTTACGATGCAGGAACAAGGCGTATCGCGGATTGTTGCTGTTGATATTGCGTCGGCTGTTTCGATGGTGGAGGCGGCTTAATGCCGCTTGATCAGTTTGCATCTCAGTTGGGTTTGTCAGAGCTTCAACTGGCGCTAGGAGCTTTTGGGGTTCTGTTCCTTACTTGGGTGGTGATCTATAACGTTCGCAATGCTCGAGCAAAATCCAAAGCAATCGAAGAGCGTATTGAGCCAAGCTCTAATGTCACTGATGAAGAACTAATCGAGGCACCCCCTGTTTCTGTCGATACAGTAAACCAAGGCCCGGCACCTCAAACGATTGATCCCCGGATCGATTGCGTGATCACTCTGCGTTTTAACCAAGCCATTTCTGGGTTGGAGATTTTGGAGGCTCTTAAATCGTGGAGCGATCTGCCAATTGCGTGGATGGCCGATGGGCTTTATGCAACTGGCGCAAATGAGGGTGTTTGGGAGCCCCTAGAGGCAGATCATTCGTATCTTGAGATTCAGCTTGCAGTTCAACTCGCTAGTCGGCGTGGCCCCATTGGGGTCCTTGAGTTATCGGACTTTTGTTCCCGTGTTCAGGTGTTGGCAGAGTCCTTGGATGCCCAAATTGATATGCCAGCTGTAAATACTATGCTAGAGAGTGCAAAAGAACTGGATGCCCTTGCTGCGCAAAGCGATATTTTGTTGGGAATGAACATTGTGTTTGATCAGCAAACATGGTCTTGGCCCCATATTGAGTCAGCCCTTACCCAAAGAGGCTACCGCATGAGCCCTCAGGGATATGCCTTTGAATATGCAGTCGATGGTAAGCCAGCATTTCGGACAGGGACATTTGATCGGCAAGCGCCAATTGGACAAATTACTTTCTTACTGGAAGTGCCTGTGGTTGCACAACATTTGCGACCCTTTGAGCTGATGCTCAATGAGGCTGCGGATGTGGCACAGACCTTGCAAGGACGCTTGGTTGATGACAACGGAGTTCACTTGACTGAGAACTCGGTGTATGTGATTCGCCAACAACTTGATTCTCTTTATGCTCAGCTTGACAAAGCAGGCATCCCTGCAGGGTCCGGCACTGCACTCCGTTTATTCTCTTAGGACAAGATCTTGAGTCAAGGTAGATCCTCGGCCGCGGATCGTTATCATTATTTACAGCAAGAACTTGCTCGTCTTGAGCATGCGTATTATGTTTTAGACCAGCCCTTGGTCCCCGACGCTGAGTATGACCGTTTGTATCGCGAGTTATTGGAACTTGAGGCCCAACATCCCGACTGGGTGACCCCTGACTCCTTATCGCAGCGGGTAGGAGGTGCTCCCCTTAAAGAATTTATGGAGATCAAGCACTCGGTCCCCATGCTTTCTTTAAACAATGCCTTTGAGGAGTCTGAACTCATTGGGTTTGATCGACGTTGTCGTGAGGGTCTAGGTTTAGATCGCGTGGAGTACGCATGTGAACTGAAGTTTGATGGCTTGGCAATCTCATTGCGCTACGAGAACGGTGTCTTGGTCCAGGCAGCAACCCGCGGCGATGGGGCAAGTGGCGAGGATGTAACGAGTAATATCCGAACGATTCGGGCAATCCCATTGCGTTTGTTGGGACCCAATCTTCCAAAAGTGATCGAAGTTCGTGGCGAAGTATTTATGCATCGAACTGATTTTGAGAAGATGAACAAAATGGCTGCAGCCAATGGTGAGAAGGAATTTGCCAATCCTAGAAACGCGGCTGCAGGAAGTTTGCGTCAGCTAGATTCAAAGATCACTGCAAAACGTCCTTTAAGCTTTTTTGCCTATGGTCTAGGTGCTTTAGAGCCAAGTCAATGGCTACCCTCAACCCATAGTGAGTTACTAAATCAATATGAATCACTTGGTTTACCTGTATGCAGAGAGCGCAGGGTAGTGGATTCGCTCGAGGGCTTGATGACGTTCTACACCGAGATTGCTGCTAAGCGTCAACAGTTACCGTATGAGATTGATGGCGTGGTTTATAAGGCGAACTCCTTTGCTGAACAAGCGCAACTAGGTTATGTATCGCGCGCGCCACGCTTTGCCATTGCGCATAAATATCCTGCGCAAGAAGAAATTACTACGGTCCTGGGGATTGATGTGCAAGTGGGTAGAACTGGAGCGATTACACCTGTGGCTCGCTTAGCGCCTGTTTTGGTAGGCGGTGTTACTGTAACCAACGCCACCTTACATAATGAAGATGAGGTACGACGCAAAGATGTCCGCATTGGTGACACGGTGGTCGTTCGTCGGGCGGGTGATGTAATCCCTGAAGTGGTATCCGTCGTTTTGGATCGCAGGCCAGCCAATGCACAAGTATTTATCATGCCAACCCGCTGCCCAGTCTGTGAGTCCCATATTGAGCGCTTATCTGACGAAGCGGTTGCCCGCTGTAGCGGCGGCCTATTTTGTGCAGCACAACGCAAGCAAGCACTATTGCATTTTGCACAACGCCGCGCGATGGATATTGAAGGTTTAGGCGACAAAATTGTGGATCAATTGGTTGATCTCAATTTGGTCCGAACACCAGCAGATCTCTATCGCTTGGGATTTACCGCTTTAGTCAACATGGAGCGCATGGGAGAGAAGTCCGCTGACAATCTTCTGCAATCCATTGCTCAATCCAAGAAAACCACCTTAGCGCGATTTATTTTTGGATTGGGGATTCGTCATGTTGGCGAAAGTACTGCCAAAGATCTTGCGAAGCACTTTGGAGGCATCCACGCCTTAATGGATGCACAAATGAATGAATTATTAATGGTCAATGATGTTGGACCGGTGGTTGCTGATTCAATTGTTAGTTTTATGTCAGAACCGCATAACCGCGAGGTCATTGAGCAACTACTCGCATCTGGTATCGAATTTCAGAAAGAAGAACGAATCGCAGCCGTTGATTTAAGTGGTAAGACCTTTGTTCTGACCGGAACGCTCCCAACACTCTCTCGAGATCAAGCAAAAGAACTACTCGAGGCAGCCGGAGCTAAAGTGGCAGGCTCAGTCTCTCAAAAAACCTCATTCGTAGTTGCTGGCTCCGAAGCGGGAAGTAAGCTTGATAAGGCGAATGAGCTTGGTATACCGATCTTGGATGAGCTTGGCTTACTGAAACTTCTAGGCCGCTAACACTTCCAACAACTCAGTCTCGAGCTGAATTTGCAGCTTTGGATTCTTACTAAGATTGCTACCATCAAGCAACATGATGTCTTCAACGCGCTCACCCAAGGTATTAATACGTGCGGTATGAAGTGAGATTTGGTGCTTAACAAGCGCTTTAGCGACTGCGTATAGAAGACCCGAGCGATCTGCTGCCGAGAGGGTGAGAGCAAAGTATTGATTGCGTTCATCTGGCTGCAAATTAACCCTAGCTTGGATTGGAAAGCTTTTCGATTGTCGAGATAAACGACCCATATTGGGTTCTGGTAGAGGGGCCGATTTTTTGATGGACTCCGCAAGTTCATACTCAACTAACTGAATCAAGTCGCGATAGCTGCCACCTTCATCAACTAAATGACTGCCAGATATTTGGAAGGTATCTAAGGCATAGCCATGCTTTGTTGTATGAATCCGCGCATCCCAAATGGAAAAATGATGGCGCTCAAAATAGGCGCAGATGCGGGCGAATAAATCCAATTGATCTTTGACATAAACCGCGACTTGTAAACCATCGCCCGCTTGTGAGAGACGGGCACGGACAATTGGTTCATTCGTATGGACGTTTGCATAGAGGTGTCGTGTAAGCCACGCAATATCATTAGCCTCGTGGCGCAAGAAAAATGCCACATCTAATTTCTGCCATAAGGCTTGAGGTGCATCGTCATCAATTCCTGCTAGACGCAGTTGGGTTAACGCTTCCTCCTTATGCTGAATTAACTCCGACGATGGATCGGGTTTGGCGCCCCCTAGGACCCGAAGGGTTGCTCGATAGAGGTCCTCTAATAATTTGCCTTTCCAAGCGTTCCAGACTTTGGGGCTAGTACCCCGAATATCCGCAACGGTCAGCAAGTAGAGTGCAGTTAAATGCCGTTCATCGCGCATGCGTTTTGCAAAGGCAGTAATGACCGTAGGATCCGTAATATCCTGCTTTTGAGCAATTTGACTCATTGTCAGATGTTCGGCAACTAACCAAACTAATAGCTCGGTTTCATCGTTGGCTAAGCCGTGGTCTTTGGCAAAGGTACGGGCATCGCGTTTTCCGAGTTCGGAGTGATCGCCCCCGCGCCCCTTAGCAATGTCATGGAATAGGGCAGCCAAGACAATAATCCAGTTTTTATCAAAGCTTGCAATCAGGTTGCTACAGAATGGGAACTCATGGGTATGCTCAAGAATCATGAAGCGTCGGACGTTGCGCAAGACCATCAAGATGTGTTGATCAACGGTGTACACATGAAATAAATCGTGCTGCATTTGACCGACGATACGACGGAAGGATGGCAAGTAACGCCCCAGAACACTGGTCTGATTCATCAGGCGAAAGGCGGTGGTCACACCATCCGGTAATTTGAGTAATTCCATAAACACAGCACGATTTCGTGGGTCTTTGCGCCACGAGGCATTCATAAGCTGCCGTGCGTTATAGAGGGCCCGAAAGACGCTTGCTGACAAACCATTGATGGCTGGGTTTTGGGCAAACACTAAAAATGTCCGCAATATTTGTTCGGGATGTTTTTGGTAAAGCTGGGGATCAACAATATCTAATAAACCTTGGCGCTCGATAAACATTGTGTTATCGGGGCCTGGGATGGGATAGGTCGTACGTGATTCATTGGGAAATAAGATTGCTTCGATGTTTTGAAGCAGAATCATGTTGAGCTGGCTCACGGCCTTGGCCGCCCAGTAATAACGTCGCATCAGCTCTTCGCTGGCCAGCCTGCCTGATTCTTGATCAATCCCGATCTGCTTAGCCAGACCGGCTTGAAGATCAAATACCAGAACGTCTTGACGACGTTTTGCAAGCAAATGCAAATTAGCTCGAATGTTTTGCAATAACTTCTGATTGCGATTGAGTTCTTTGAGCTCGCGCTCTGTGATTAACCCTTTTTTGAATAAATCAGTAAAGCTATTGCCGAGGGATGCAGCTTTACTGACCCATAGAATGATTTGTAGATCACGCAATCCCCCTGGACTCTCTTTGCAATTTGGCTCGAGTGCATAGGGTGTTTCTTGAAACTTATAGTGACGCTGCTGCTGCTCCAATAACTTCGCCTGGAAGAATGCCTTGGGATCCATCGCTTCATCAAGACTGCGCTTGAATAACTTAAATAAGCCGCGATGACCACCCAGTAAGCGCGCCTCTAAAACCGAGGTACGCACGGTAATATCTTGCTGGGCTTCTGATAAACACTCGGACAGCGTGCGAACCGCAGAGCCGATTTCTAGACCCGAGTCCCAACACAGCGCAATGAAGGATTCCAGGTTGGACTGCAGTTGCGGATCCTCACTGCGTGCATCATCAAGCAAAATTAAGATATCAATATCGGAGTGAGGAAATAATTCAGAGCGACCATAGCCACCAACGGCTAGCAAGGCAGCATCTGTACTAAGATTGCAGCGATTCCATAAATCCAGCAACTGTTGATCGGTTGCTTGGGTTAAACGCTGCATTAACTTGCCAACATTCTGGTGAACTAAAAAATCAGAACACGCCAAGCCCCGTGCATCTTTGAGTGGATGGGATTCCGAACTCATGAGCGCGTTCTAAAGATGAGGAGAATCTAAGCAGCGACTACGCTGGGTCGATAGTTTAGGCTGCCAACGCAAGCAGGAGCCTTTGGTGTATCAGCAGACCAGGTTAAGACCTCAACGCCATGGTGAGTGACTAAAACAGTGTGTTCCCATTGGGCTGAAAGACTACGATCTTTTGTTTTCACGGTCCACTGATCGGGCATGGTTCGGATCTCGCGTCGACCAGCATTAATCATTGGTTCAATCGTGAAGGTCATACCTTCTTCTAATACTTCCCCGGTACCTGGTTTTCCATAATGAAGAATCTGAGGATCTTGATGGAATACTTTACCGATACCGTGGCCACAGTATTCGCGCACCACCGAGTAGCCAGCCTGTTCGGCATGCGACTGAATGGCATAGCCAATATCTCCTAAACGGGCTCCTGGTTTTACCTGGGCAATTCCAAGCCACATGCATTCAAACGTGACTTGGTTCAATCGGGTAGCCAAGATCGAGATGTCGCCGACTGCAAACATTCGACTGGTATCCCCATAGTAGCCGGCTTGGGTAATGACCGTGATGTCGAGATTAACAACGTCGCCATTTTTAAGTACTTTGTCACCTGGAATGCCATGGCAAATGACATCATTGACCGAGGTGCAGATCGATGCCGGAAAAGGCGGGTAGCCTGGGGGTTGATAATTTAATGGGGCGGGGATGGTCTTTTGCACATCACGCATGTAGGCGTGACAAAGACGATCCAATTCCCCGGTACTCACGCCGGGTTTGACAAAGGGGCCAATGTAATCGAGAACCTCGCTCGCAAGGCGGCCAGCCTCTCGCATCCCATTTAGATCTTTTTCATCAGTAAATACGCTGTGCATACCGCGTATTATGGCCGAATCTGGTTGATTTTGAGTAATTGCCGAATCACTAGTGGATTGATATTTAAGGTATAATTTTGGAATCGGTCTCATGGTGAGACTGAAATCCCAGATCAAGCCATCCAGGGTGGCGCTTTTGAGCGCAGTCAGGACTTGATCTTAGAACCAACCCTTAGGAGATTGTAATGTCAGTGACAATGCGTGAAATGCTGGAAGCTGGGTGCCATTTTGGCCACCAAACGCGCTTCTGGTCCCCCAAGATGGCCCCTTACATTTTTGGTCATCGCAACAAAATTCATATCATTAATTTAGAGAAGACCTTGCCCATGTTTCAGGATGCCCTGAAATTTGTGCGTCAGGTAGCTGCCAACCGCGGCACAATTCTCTTTGTTGGTACTAAGCGCCAGTCTCGCGAAATTATTGCCCAAGAGGCAACTCGTGCAGGTATGCCTTATGTTGATAGCCGTTGGCTTGGAGGCACCCTGACCAATTTCAAAACGGTAAAGGGTTCGATCAAGCGCTTAAAAGATATGGCCGCTGCAAAAGAGGCGGGCGATTGGGAGAAGCTCTCGAAAAAAGATGCCCTTACCAATGAGCGTGAGTTTGATAAGTTACAAAAATCACTTGGTGGTATTCAAGACCTCAACGGTGTACCGGATGCTATTTTTGTTGTGGATGTGGGCTATCACAAAATTGCAATTACCGAAGCCAACAAATTGGGTATTCCTGTGATTGCCGTAGTGGATACCAATCACTCACCAGAGGGCGTTGATTACATTATTCCGGGTAACGATGACTCGAGTAAAGCAGTCATTCTTTATGTTCGCGGTATTGCAGATGCCATCCTAGAAGGTAAAGCAAATGCGGTACAGCAAGTCCTCGAGTCTGTTAAAGAGGGCGAAGAAGAGTTTGTTGAAGAAGGGAAGGAAGACTGATGCCCGCGATTACCGCAGCAATGGTTGGCGAACTCCGCGCCAAAACCGACGCTCCCATGATGGAGTGCAAAAAAGCATTAACGGAAGCCGATGGTGATTTAGCTAAAGCCGAAGAGATCCTGCGTGTAAAGTTGGGAAGCAAGGCCAGTAAAGCTGCATCACGGATTGCGGCAGAGGGTGTAATTGTTTCCCATATTGATGGAACAACCGGAGCTTTATTGGAAGTGAACTGCGAGACTGATTTTGTATCCAAAAACGATGACTTCTTGGCATTTAGTAATGGCTGCGCCAAGCTGGTTGCCGAGAAAAATCCCGCAGATGTCGCCGCTTTGGCCGCTTTAGAACTCAATGGTAAGCCTGTCGAGGCTGTGCGCACCGAACTGATCGGAAAGATCGGTGAGAACATGAACCCCCGCCGCTTCAAACGTTTTGCTGGTGGTGGCCAACTGGTTTCTTATCTTCATGGCAACCGAATCGGTGTGATGGTGGAGTATGAGGGTGATGCAACAGCAGCGAAAGATGTTGCCATGCACATTGCCGCAATGAAGCCTGTTTCTCTATCGACTGCTGACGTTCCCGCAGAAAATATTGCAACCGAGCGTAAGATTGCTGAGCAAAAGGCTTTGGAGTCTGGCAAGCCAGCTGATATCGCTGCCAAAATGGTTGAGGGTTCGGTTCAAAAGTATTTAAAGGAAGTCTCTTTATTGAACCAAGCTTTTGTAAAGAACGACAAGCAAACCGTTGAGCAAATGCTAAAAGCAGCCAATACGACGATTAAATCCTTCACCCTTTACGTTGTCGGCGAAGGAATTGAAAAGCGTCAAGATGACTTTGCTGCAGAAGTAGCTGCTCAGGTTGCTGCTGCAAAGGCAACTGCCTAAGGTATATGCCGGGATATCAACGCGTTCTACTGAAGTTATCGGGCGAGGCCCTAATGGGTGATGATGCCTATGGAATCAATCCGAAAACGATTGATTCCATGGTCACCGAAATCGCTGAGGTGGTTCAATTGGGCGTTGAAATCGCCATCGTGATTGGTGGCGGAAATATCTTTCGTGGTGTAGCAGGCGGTGCAGCTGGGATGGATCGGGCCACGGCTGATTACATGGGGATGTTGGCCACCATGATGAACTCGTTGGCCTTACAAGATGCGCTAAGACAAAAAGGCGTTGAGGCAAGAGTGCAGTCTGCTTTGCGAATGGATCAAGTGGTCGAGCCTTATATTCGGCCGCGAGCCATTCGAGCCATGAAAGAGGGCAAGGTTGTGATCTTTGCTGCTGGTACCGGTAACCCATTCTTTACAACTGATACTGCTGCCGCATTGCGTGCCGCGGAAATGGGTGTCGAGGTGATGCTCAAAGCAACTAAGGTGGATGGTATCTACAGCAGCGATCCTAATAAAGATCCAAGTGCCACGTTGTATTCCACTATTACTTTTGATGAGTGCCTCATTAAAAATCTTCAGGTGATGGATGCAACTGCATTTGCTTTATGCCGCGATCGAAAATTACCTATCCGCGTATTTTCGATCTTAAAACCAGGTGCATTATTAAGTGTTGTGCGGGGCGAGCCAGAAGGTACCCTAGTTCACGTTTAAAAGGAGAGTGGCATGTCGGCTGGACAAATAAAGACCAATGCAGATCAAAAAATGCAAAAGTCAATTGAGGCATTTAAAGCTAATCTCGCAAAAATCAGAACGGGTCGTGCCAACCCTGGTATTTTGGAGCACCTAATGGTGGATTATTACGGCAATCCCACGCCAATCTCGCAAGTGGCTAATCTAGGGCTAGCCGATGCGCGCACCATTAATGTGACCCCATGGGAAAAAAATATGGTCGCGGTGGTTGAGAAAGCGATTCGCGAATCGGACCTCGGTCTAAATCCAGCAACTCAGGGTACGGTGATTCGAGTGCCAATGCCCCCCTTAACTGAGGAGCGTCGCAAAGAGCTGACCAAAGTCGTGAAAGCAGAAGGCGAAGAGACTAAAGTAGCAATTCGGAATTTGCGACGTGATGCCAATGAGCATTTAAAACGTTTAACCAAAGATAAAGAGATCTCGGAAGATGATGAGCGTCGTGCTCAGGATGAGATCCAGAAACTGACCGATAAATTTGTGGCAGATGTGGATAAATTGGTCGTTGAGAAGGAAAAGGAAATCATGACGGTTTAACCGTCATGATTTGGTCACATGACCCAAGCAGCTACCAGCTCTACGCTTGCAGTTCCTGCCGTTGGTAGTGTTCCCAGGCATGTAGCCATCATCATGGATGGCAATGGTCGTTGGGCAACTAAACGATTTATGCCGCGCGTTGCTGGGCATTCAGAAGGGCTTGAGGCGGTACGTAAGGTGGTTGAGGAGTGCGTCAAGCAAAACGTTGAATATCTGACCTTATTTGCCTTCAGTTCAGAGAACTGGCGTAGACCCCCTGAGGAAGTGGGATTTTTAACAAAACTCTTTCTGAAATCCCTTCGTAAAGAGGTTGCTCGCCTTGCTGAAAATAATATTCGTCTGAAGATGATTGGTGACCTTAGCCGCTTTGGAGGTGCGATTACCGAAATGGTCGAGTTCTCGGAAGAAAAAACGAAAGATTGCAATCGCTTAACCCTGACGATTGCCGCTAATTACGGTGGGCGCTGGGATATCTTGCAAGCGATGCAAAAAGCACTAGCGCAAAACCTACATCTTGATCCAGATGGCATTTCTGAGGAGTGGTTGGCCCCCCATCTTTCGATGGCCTATGCACCCGAGCCTGATTTATTTATTCGTACGGGTGGTGAGCAGCGGGTTAGTAATTTCCTCTTGTGGCAATTGGCATATACCGAACTGTATTTCACAGATATTCTTTGGCCAGACTTTGATGCCGCTGAATTACAAAAAGCATTTCTTTGGTATGCCCAGCGGGAGCGTCGCTTTGGTCGCACCAGTGCCCAGCTGGCGGAAGGGTCCAACCCCATTTCCCTCTCCGATGCCGTCTAATTGGCATGCTTAAAACTCGGATCGTAACTGCCATCATCATGCTGGCCATTTTGTTGCCAGTATTGTTTTTGCTACCCCCAATCTATCTCTCTGGATTATTTTTATTAATCCTAGTGGCAGCGGCTTGGGAGTGGAGTCGCTTGATTGCCCCCCATGCATCGTATGCAGCCTATTTTTATGCACTGGTGTGCGCCATGGTTGTTCTTTTCCTATGGCTCTTTGCAATCCCTACGGTAGAAATCGCATTACTGAGTATCGCGCTTGCGTTTTGGATCATTGGTATGCCAATGATCTTGTCCCAAGGGATTCATCTTTCGCTGTCACGGTGGCGATTTATTTTTAGCGTTCTTGGTTTCATTATTTTGCCGAGCGCATGGCTATCTTTGGATTTGCTTCGTGAAATCGGCTTGGGGTGGTTATTAAGCGCATTGATATTAGTTTGGCTTGCTGATATTGGCGCCTATTTTGTTGGCAAGTCCTTTGGTCGACGAAAGCTTGCAAGCCAAATTAGTCCAGGTAAGTCTGTGGAAGGGGCTCTCGGTGGCTTAGCCATATGTTTGGGGTACGCCATTGGCTGCGCACACTATTTACCGGTGAACGATACCCTATTTGGATCGTATCAATCGAAATGGGGCTGGGGCTGGATGCTTCTCATGACTGCAGTTTTGGTGGCTTACAGCATCATGGGAGATCTATTTGAGTCGCAACTCAAGCGGATCGCAAAAGTAAAGGACAGCAGCCATTTATTACCAGGGCATGGTGGATTTTTGGATCGTGTCGATGCTTTACTGCCGGTCATGCCAATTGCTGCATTATTCTCGATAATAGTGAGAAGCTAAAAAAAGACTTTGCTTATGCACGACCCTATCGCCCGCAATCTCTGTATTTTAGGATCTACCGGATCAATCGGGATGAATACGCTTGATGTGGTTCGGGCTCATCGTGATCAATTTAGGGTAAGCGCACTCACTGCTGGTCGGCAAATTGAACGTTTGGCAGAGCAGTGCTTGGAGTTCAGACCCAAGATCGCAGTGGTTCACTCGGCCGCTGATGCCAACACCCTAAAAGAATTACTCGAAGGTAAAGGCCTAACGATTGCTGTGCATCATGGTGAGGCGGGTCTCATTGCCGCAGTCTCAGAGAGCGACTGCGATACCGTGATGGCGGCTATTGTTGGTGCTGCGGGTCTTTTGCCCACCTTACGCGCGGCTGAGCTCGGTAAGCGGGTACTGCTTGCGAATAAAGAATCTCTAGTGATGTCCGGAGATATTTTTATGAATGCCGCAATCCGAGGTGGCGCAGAGTTATTGCCAATCGATAGTGAACACAATGCAATTTTTCAGTGCTTGCCGCCGCACTTTACCAGTCCAAAAAATACTTCGAGCATGAAAGAACGTTTGGGGGTTGAGGAAATTTGGTTAACGGCTTCTGGTGGACCCTTTCGAAATACCCCAATTGATCAGTTGGCTAATATCACGCCAGATCAGGCATGCGCTCATCCAAATTGGGTAATGGGCCGCAAAATTTCAGTTGATTCTGCAACCATGATGAACAAGGGCCTTGAGGTAATCGAGGCGCATTGGTTATTTGGATTGCCCCTCGAGCAAATTAAGGTGCTCATTCATCCGGAGAGCGTAGTGCACTCCATGGTGCGCTATCGAGATGGTTCGGTCATGGCTCAGCTCGGACAGCCAGATATGCGCACACCCATCGCATTTGGCTTGGCTTGGCCTAATCGAATTGATGCTGGTGTTGCGCCTCTCAATTTGACTCAGTTATCTGGTTTGCACTTTACCGAACCTGATCTTTTGCGTTTTCCGTGCTTAGGTCTTGCCTTTGCTGCTGCGAGGCAAGGGGGGACAAGCCCCACGGTTCTAAATGCTGCCAATGAGATTGCCGTCGCTGCATTTTTAGAAGGCCGCTTGCCATACTTGAAAATTGCGCAGGCCGTTGAGTTCGCGCTTAATCAGTTTCCCGGCCAAAAGGCAGGATCCTTGGATGAGGTTTTAACGGTTGATCGAGAGGCTCGCCTTAGAACCAGTGACTGGATTGCACGCCATTAAGCATGGAAGCGATTTCAACACTTCTTTATTTTTTAATCACCATTGGGATCTTGGTGAGTTTTCATGAATTTGGCCATTACAGCGCCGCTCGGATGTGCGGGGTGAAGGTGCTGCGGTTTGCAGTTGGCTTTGGCAAGCCACTTCTAACTCTGAAATCAAAATCTGGAACCGAATGGGTCATTGCCGCGATTCCTTTGGGCGGCTATGTGAAGCTTTTGGATGGACGTGATTCGGAGCAGCAGATATCAGCTGAAGAGCAAGCCGTAGCCTTTGATAACCAGCCCTTATGGCAGCGTTCCTTCATTGTGGCTGCCGGTCCGCTAGCGAACTTCTTATTGGCAATCATTCTGCTGGCGTTCATCTATATCAATGGCGTACCCCAATTACCTGCACAAATACAGGCGCCTGCTGAGCAAACCATGGCAGCCCAGTTAGATATGGAAAAGGGTGATGAGATTTTGGCTTGGAAGACTGCAGGCGATGACGAATTTATACCAATTGTGAGCTGGAATGATTTACGCTGGCGTTTATTGGATGCAATCACTGCGGAGCGTGGCTTCTCATTGGAGCTGGAGGCGGAGTCTGGTAAGCGCCACATCGTGGAATTTAAGGCAGATGCTCTGCCTCGTCTGTCACCGGGTACAGATCCCTTTGCGCGTTTGGGCATCCTACCCATTCCAGGCAAAGATGCCGATGGAGGGTCTACGTGGTTTGAGCTCCAGCTCGGTCCAATCGATTCTCTGGTTTATGCCAGTGAACGCGTTTGGTTGATTACCAAAGTCTCGACCCGAATGATGATTGGCTTAATTACCGGGGAGACCTCCTTAAAACAGCTAAGTGGTCCGATTAGTATTGCCGATATGGCGGGCAAATCGGCCCAGTTTGGCTGGCAATCCTTCGTTTCTTTTCTAGCACTTCTCAGTATTAGTATTGGATTGCTAAACCTCATCCCTTTACCAATGCTGGACGGTGGTCAGCTCCTGTATGATGCATGGGAGTTGGTCTCTGGAAAGCGCTTATCTACTCAGTTGCAAGCGGTTTTCCAGCGTTTTGGCTTTATATTAATTATTGCGCTCACACTATTTGCTGTATTTAACGATCTACAACGCTTATTTCTGTCTTCATGATCCGTTTTTCGTCACTTCCTAACCGCCTGATGCAATATTTAGCCTCGTGCTTTTGCATCATTTTGTTGGCCAATGCAGGATTGACTCAGTCAGCATTGGCTGCGGACTCATTTATCGTCAAAGACATTCGGATTGAGGGTTTGCAGCGGGTTGAGCCTGGTACGGTATTTAGTTATCTCCCTGTTCAGGTGGGTGAGCGTTTTACCCCTGAAAAGGCTGCTGATTCAATTAAAGCCTTGTATGCCACTGGATTTTTTCGGGATGTACAGATTCAGGCGCAAGGTGATGTCTTAATTGTGATTGTGGACGAGCGCCCCACGATTTCTCGTATTGAGTTCACGGGTATGAAGGAGTTTGACCCTGAAGTGGTCCGCAAATCATTGCGAAGCGTCGGGGTAGCTGACGCACGTTTTTATGACAAGGCCTTAATTGATAAAGCAGAGCAGGAGCTCAAGCGTCAATATGTGAGTAAGGGATTGTTTGCTGCTGAGGTGGTTACAACGGTTACCCCAGGAGCTCGTAATCAAGTGGCGATCTTCTTCAATATTGATGAAGGACCAGTAGCCAAGATTAAAGAGATTAATTTCATCGGCAATAAGGTATTTAGTGAGAGTACTTTACGCAGTCAGATGCAGCTTCAAACCGGTGGTTGGTTATCGTGGTACTCCAAAGATAATTTGTACTCAAAGCAAAAGCTAACCGCTGACCTCGAGACCATTCGTTCGTATTACCTCAATCGGGGCTATCTCGAGTTTGTGATTGAATCCACCCAGGTTTCTATTACCCCCGATAAGCGCGATATCTATCTAACCATCAGTATTCGTGAAGGTAATAAATTTACTGTTAAGAACATTAGTCTTGCTGGGGAATTACTTGGCAAGGAAAAAGAGTTCCAGTCTCTATTGAAGATCAAAGCTGGGGATACTTTCTCGTCGGCAAAGTTAGCGGAAAGCACCAAGGCCATTGCTGAGAAGTTAGGTTCGTATGGTTATGCCTTTGCGGTGATTAATCCGCAGCCCGATATCCGACGTGATTTAAATGAAGTGGACATTACGCTCGTGATCGATGCCGGTCGGCGCGTGTATGTGCGCAAAGTCGAAATCACAGGGAACTCAAAGACAAGGGATCTGGTGATTCGGCGAGAAATGCGACAGTTTGAGAGTGCCTGGTTTGATAGTGAAAAGATCCGAATTTCGAAGGAGCGGATTGGTCGAACCGGCTATGTAAAGGATAGCGAAATCACCACTTCCGATGTTCCCGGCTCCCCCGATCAAGTCGATGTGAACGTGAAGGTTGAGGAAAAGCCAACGGGTGCGATTTCGATTGGTGCTGGATTTTCTTCTACTGAAAAGTTAATTCTGAGTGCAGGTATTAACCAAGAGAATGCGTTTGGAACTGGAACCAGTATTGGTCTTAATTTCTCGCTCGGTAAAATTAATCAATCCTTGGCACTATCACAATTTGACCCTTATTTTACTGAGGATGGTATTAGTCGTTACACCGACTTTTTCTATCGCTCCAATAAGCCGCTGTATTACGTGGGTGATCCTGACTATCAGATCAAGTCTTTTGGTACGAACTTGAAGTTTGGGGTGCCTTACACTGAGGTTGATCGGGTGTTCTATGGAACGGCGCTCGAGTTTTTTGATATTTACGTCACTCAAAATACCCCGCAACCCTACCAAACCTATGTACAGGATTGGGGTCAAACCATCCCCAGTCGTTTGCAAACCTACAATATTCCAGTGAATGTGGGCTGGGCGCGTGATGGTCGTGATAGCGCACTCATTCCATCAAAAGGTTCATTGCAACGCTTGTCTGCAGAGGTTGGAACACCATTGGGCAATCTTCTGTACTATCAGTTAAATGCCCAATATCAGCAATACCACTCATTTTCTAAAGGTAATATCTTGTCTTTTAATGGCGAGGTTGGTTATGGAGAAGCCTACGGTAATAAGCCATACCCCATTACCAAGAACTATTTCGTCGGCGGTATTGGATCAGTTAGGGGTTATGCCCCGGGTTCCTTGGGTCCAACTTATTTCAACACCACAACCGGTACCTTCTTACCAACCGGCGGTCAATCGAAGATCGTTACCAATGTGGAATATACCTTCCCAGTCCCGGGTTCGGGGGCAGACAAAACCTTACGCCTCTTTACCTTTGCGGACGGCGGTAATGCCTTTCAGGACATCAATTTAGTCCTGAAATACTCTTACGGTGTTGGCTTGTCTTGGATTTCCCCATTGGGACCATTAAAATTTAGCTACGGCATACCAGTAAATGCACAGCCTACTGATAGAATCCAAAGATTGCAGTTCCAAGTGGGTACAGCGTTTTAATTGTAAGGAAAATGATGATGATTCAGGGATTAATGACCAAAGGGTCTAAATTAGTTATAACTGCATTCTTGACGGGTATTTGTTCTGTTGCTTTTGCCCAAGAGACTGCTCCTCGCATTGCGTTTGTGAACGCCGAGAAGATTTTTGTTGAGTCCAATATGGCAAAAGCAGCCCAATCGCGTTTGCAAAATGAGTTTGCGAAACGTCAGAATGAAATTCGGGATGGTGCTCAGAAAATTAAAGCTGCTGCTGAGAAATTAGATAAAGAGGCTGCCGTGATGCCTGAGGCTGAGAGAATTCGCAAGCAGAGGGAGTTGGCCGACTTTGACCGTGAGTTGCAACGCAAGAATCGCGAGTTAAACGATGATGCCAATCAACGTAATGCGGAAGAGCGAGCAAAAATTGCTGAAAAGGCTAATCTTGCCATTCGGCAGGTGGCTGAACAGCGTAAGATCGATGTGATTTTTCAAGAACCCCCAGCGTACCTCAATCCAAGACTTGATGTGACCGATGAGGTTATCAGGGTATTAAATAATCTGAAGTAATTCACATGCCAACTGCCATCGAGCTAGCCGAACAATTTCAAGTTAGCTTGGTGGGGGATGGTTCCCGATTATTGCGCGGGCTTGCTCCGCTTGAGCGAGCCCAATCTGACGAGCTCTCTTTTTTATCGAACCCTCTCTATCGCCAACAGGCACTTGATAGTAGTGCGGGTGCATTAATCGTCAGTGAAGCAGACCTAAAGTTCCTGCAAGGGCACTCTCAGACTACAAAGACAAGTTATCTGGTATCAAAAAATCCTTATGCCAGCTTCGCTAAGATGGCGCAGTGGTTTGCGAAGCAAAGTACTCCAATCTACCCCCCAGGAATTAGTCCCATGGCAGTCGTGGATAAAACGGCCACGATTCCTGCCTCATGCCATATTGGACCCTTTGTGCAAATTGGCCCCGGTGTTCGTTTAGGAGAGCGTGTGGTTCTTCTGGGTCAAATTAGTATTGGTGAGGGCGCCGCCTTGGGTGATGATTGCCTCATTTACCCCAACGTTACGATTTATCACGATTGCACAATTGGCGATCGTTGCATTATTCATAGCGGTGCCGTGATAGGGGCTGATGGTTTTGGTTTTGCTCCTGACTTTTCAGCACATGGCGGTCAATGGCTCAAAATCCCACAAACAGGTGGGGTAAGGATTGGTCAGGATGTTGAAGTGGGGGCCTGCACGACGATTGATCGTGGTGCAATGGCGAACACCACGATTGGGGATGGCTGTAAGATCGACAATCAAGTCCAAATTGCGCACAACGTAGTGATTGGTGTTCATACCGTGATTGCTGGTTGTGCTGCCATCGCTGGCAGTACCACGATTGGTAATTACTGTGTGATTGGTGGCAATGCGAACTTTGCCGGTCATCTTCAGATTGCAGACCGCACCACCGTATCGGGTGGCACCCCCGTGATTCGTTCTATAACGGAGCCCGGTACGCACATTACCGGTGTATTCCCATCAATGCCCCATTCTGCCTGGGAGCGAAATGCAGCGATTTTGCGCGGACTGGATAAAATACGGGAGCGGATTCGAAGCCTTGAAGGTAAAGCATCCGATTCGGTTAGTAAACCCGATTAGTAACTTTTATGGACATGCTATGAGTCAAGCAGTGATTGATATTCACAAGATTCTGAAACTACTCCCTCATCGATATCCCTTTTTGTTGGTCGATCGGGTTATTGAGTTAGATCCCGGAAAAACCATCAAGGCATTGAAAAATGTCACGATGAATGAGCCATTCTTTCAGGGTCATTTTCCAGATTTTCCGGTGATGCCAGGTGTCCTGATTATTGAAGCGCTAGCTCAAACCGCAGCACTCTTGACGTTTTCTGAAGAGCATGACCCGGAGGATGTGTATTACTTTGCTGGAATCGATGGCGCGCGTTTTAAACGGATCGTATTACCTGGTGATCAGCTCATCATGCACGCTACATTTGAGCGCGGTAAGGCTGGTATTTATAAGTTTCAGGTTAAAGCGACCGTCCAAGATGAATTAGCAGCTGAGGCATCCATTACCTGTGCGGTTCGAAAGAAGAGTGTGTAATGGCCACAATCCATGCAAGTGCCATCGTTGATTCCAAGGCGCAATTAGCCGATAACGTCGTTATTGGACCCTATGCTGTGATTGGGCCTCATGTCACCATGGGTTCAGGTTGCACGGTTGGTTCGCATACCGTGATTGAAGGGCATACAAGCCTTGGACAAGATAATCGGATTGGTCACTTTGCAGCCATCGGCGGCGAACCGCAGGACATGAAATACCGTGGTGAGCCAACCCAATTGATCATTGGTGACCGCAATACGATTCGGGAGTTCACGACCATTCATACGGGTACTGCGCAAGATCAGGGCATCACTCGAATCGGCAATGACAATTGGATCATGGCTTATGTACATATTGCCCACGATTGCCAAATTGGTAATCACACCATCTTCTCAAGTAACGCCCAAATTGCCGGGCATGTTGAAGTAGGAGATTGGGCGATTCTGGGTGGAATGTCGGGTGTTCATCAGTTTGTTCGTATTGGGGCTCATGCGATGTTAGGTGGGGCCTCGGCACTTGTACAAGATATTCCTCCCTTTGTCATGGCAGCGGGGGATAAAGCTGGACCCCATGGAATCAATGTCGAGGGCTTAAAGCGCCGCGGCTATTTACCGGAGGCGATTATGGAGCTCCGTAATGCCTATAAGGTTTTATACAAAGATGGGCTGAGTTTTGAAGAGGCAAAAGTTGCGATCGACGCCATGGCAAAGCAGCAAGCGGATGTCAAAACCCAAGAAGCCTTGCTTCAGTTTCATCAATTCTTAGCCGCCTCCAGTCGCGGCATTATCCGGTAACTGATTTTGCCGAGTCTGGCTTGTGTTGCAGGAGAGCCGTCTGGGGATTTAATCGCAGCCCCTGCGCTTTCAGCCCTAAAGCAAATACCGTACACTCGCGATCTTAGGATGTTTGGGATTGGCGGGCCAGCGATGCAAGCAGAAGGTTTTATCTCCCGTTGGCCGATGGAGACCTTAAGTGTGCGTGGATATGTTGAAGCGCTTGCGCAACTACCTGCTATTTTGCGATTACGCTCCGAGTTGCTGCACTATCTTTTAAAGGTCGAGCGGCCTGATATCTTTCTAGGCATTGATGCGCCTGACTTTAATCTGGGGGTCGAGACCCGCTTAAAGCAGCATGGAGTCCCAACGCTTCATTTAGTCTCCCCATCCATTTGGGCTTGGCGAGGTGGCCGCATTCATAAAATTGCTCGTGCGGTCGATCGGGTTCTGTGCCTGTTTCCATTTGAGCCAGAGATTTATGAGAGGGCTGGGATTGCTGCAAGCTATGTTGGTCACCCCTTAGCCAGCGAGATCCCAGAAATTGTGGATCAAGCTGCAGCAAAGAACGATTTAGGTATTGATGGCATCACTATTGCGGTGTTACCAGGCAGTCGTCAGTCGGAGATTGAGTTAATCGGCCCACTATTTTTTGAGACCATCAGCATTCTTGCAAAGCAATTGGAGGGCCAGAAGGTTCATTTTGTTCTTCCTATTGCGGCACCACATTTACGACCTGCCATTGAGCGTTTACAGCAGCAACTCCTAGCCAGTCATCCCGATGTCCAATTGATCCTATTGGACGGAGATGCTAACCTGGCATTAGCCGCTGCCGATGTGGTCTTGATCGCCAGCGGGACCGCAACCCTACAAGCGGCGCTTTGGAAAAAACCCATGGTGATTTCATATAAGGTGCCTTGGCTAACTGCCCAGATTATGAAACGACAAGGGTACTTGCCATACGTGGGTTTGCCTAATATTCTGTGTGGCGAGTTTGTGGTGCCCGAGCTTTTACAAAATGCAGCCAAGCCTGAGGCCTTGGCTCGTGAAGTGATGCATTGGCTGAGCCACCCCGCAGCCGTTCAAAAACTTCAAAAGCGTTTTGAAGAGCTGCATCGAATACTGAAGAGGCCAACTGGGCTTTTAGTGGCCCAAGCAGTTGAGCAAACTCTGCGTGAGAGAGCATAGTTCACCATGAGTATTTGGATTTGCGGAGTTGATGAAGCAGGGCGCGGTCCATTGGTTGGTGCAGTTGTCGCTGGAGCGGTCGTACTGGATCCCCGGCAACCCATTATTGGACTTAAAGACTCAAAAAAGTTAAGCCCTGCCAAGCGTGAAGTGCTTTATGCTGAAATTGTGTCAAAGGCAAGGGCTTGGGGTATTGGCGAAGCATCCCCCCAAGAGATTGATGAGCTCAATATCTTGCAAGCGACCATGTTAGCCATGCAACGAGCGATACAGTCCCTAGTTGATCGAATGGGTGAGTGGCCAAGCGAAGCGCTCATCGATGGTAATCGTTGCCCATCCCTACCTATACCAGCGCGTGCAATTATTCAGGGAGACGCAAAAGAGCCGGCCATTTCAGCTGCATCGATCTTGGCTAAAGTGCATCGCGATCAACAGATGCAAATCCTGCATGAACAATTTCCTCAATATGGCTTTAATCAGCATATGGGCTATCCCACCGAGGCCCATATTGCAGCCCTTAAACACTATGGCCCATGCGCGGATCATCGACGCTCCTTTGGGCCGGTTCGGGAGCTCATCAATGCATAACTCCAAGGGTGTTATTTCTTCTAAAGAAAATCATTTGCTCAAGCGCATTCGTCAACTTCAGCAAGCGGGTAGCAAGGGGCAGAAGGCTCGCCAGGAGTATCAGCTTGCGGTCATGGAAGGCATCCATTTACTCCAAGTCTGGCAAGGCGACCCGCGTTTACAGAGCATCCTGACTACTCCATCAGCACTCGCAAATACAGAGATTGCAGCGATTATTGATGTACATTGTGAGCAATGCCCAGAAGTTGAGATCCAGCTGCTTGATGAGTCTTTATGGTCCTCTATCAGCGAGCTAGAGAATGCTCCGCAAATCATGGGCTTAGTTCGCCTTGAATCTCCAAAGTCTACTGCAAAGAATCTGCTCGGTGACACTGTAATTCTGGATGCTATTCAGGATGCTGGGAATGTCGGAACGATTTTGCGTACCGCTTTAGCTTGTAATTTCAATCAAATTGTGTGTACGGTTGGAACCGCCCATATTTGGTCGCCGAAGGTGCTTCGTGCGGCCATGGGAGCACATCGTTACCTGACTTTTTATGAGGCACAAAGCATCGATGATGTGACCAGTAATATTGAGGCACCCTTATTGGCAACGACCATGACTGCCGAGCGCTCACTGTACTCTATTGAGGCGCGTCTACAAAAGCCGGTTGCTTGGGTATTTGGTAATGAGGGACAAGGGGTCTCCCCAGAGCTCTTGGGACAAGCCACTCCAATTCGGGTTCCCCAAAATCCACAGCTGGAGTCTTTAAATGTGGCGAGCACCGCCGCCATTTGTTTGTATGAAACCCTGCGGGCCCGAGGGCAATTTAATTCCTGAGCCTTGCTAGCCAAGGATGGTTTTATCAGAACGAATGGCCTGAAGGATGGTGGTTGCAATCTCTTCAATTGATTTGCTAGTGGTCGAGACCCATGGAATGGACTCGCGTCGCATCATGGCAGTGGCTTCATTAATCTCATATCGACAGTTTTCTAGCTTGGCATAGTTGCTTCCCGGCCGGCGTTCATTCCGGATCTCAGAGAGGCGTTCGGGGTCGATCGTTAAACCAAAAATCTTTTGTTTATGAGAGAGAAGATCTTTGGGCAGCTGGCCGCGCTCAAAATCTTCGGGGATTAAGGGATAGTTGGCTGCTTTTAATCCATATTGCATCGCCAGATAAAGGCTAGTTGGTGTTTTACCAACCCGAGACACGCCCACCAAAATTACATTCGCATCGACCAGATTTTGATTGGACTGGCCATCGTCATGGGCTAAAGAATAGTTAATCGCTTCAATCCGGTTTTTATAAGCATCCGTATCAGCATTGTGATGCAGGCGATTGATCGCATGGGTTGAGCGCATTCCTAGCGTTTGTTCAAGGGGCGCCACAAAGGTTTGGAACATATCAAGCACCAGGGCTTTGGCTTGCCCAACGATCTGATTTACCTCTGGATTGACAAGGGTGGTAAAAACAATCGCTTGGCCATACTTAGGATCGGTGCCATTAATTTGAGATACCGCGTCATGTGCTTTATCTACAGTATCGACAAAAGGAATACGAACCTGTCGAAAGCTAGCCTCGAACTGAGCTAGGATCGATTGACTAAAGTTTTCAGCGGTAATACCCGTTCCATCAGAGACGATGTAAACAATGCGAGGTAGAGTATTGGCCGGAAGAGTCATGGTGGTTATTGCGATAAAGATTGATTAAAAAATAGGCAAATTAAGGTCCAGTAATACAATATTGATCATTCAAGTATGCCCGATTTTAGGGGCAACGCTTTAGTCAGTTTTTTAACTTTACGAGAGTCTTTATGTCTATGCAAAATAAGCAAAACGCCTATGTTTTGCCTTTTGAGGAGCTGCGTGTCGGCGATGTTGAGTCGGTAGGCGGTAAAAATTCCTCACTGGGTGAAATGATTTCACAATTGGCATCTGCAGGGGTCCGTGTGCCAACCGGTTTTGCCACCACATCCATCGCATTTCGGGATTTCTTAAAACACAATCAACTCGATCAAAAAATTTCAGAGCGGCTTGCCAAGCTCAATGTTGATGACGTTCGTGCTTTGGCAGAAGCGGGTGCGCAGATTCGTTCGTGGATCGAAGGAGCTGCCTTTCAACCTCAGTTAGAGGCCGAAATACGAGCAGCTTTTCAAAAACTCGATGCATCCGGCAAAGGATCGTTTGCGGTCCGCTCTTCGGCAACGGCTGAGGACCTACCTGACGCTTCATTTGCAGGTCAGCAAGAAACCTTTTTGAACGTATCGGGTATTGATGATGTATTAAAAAAGATCCGTGAGGTGTTTGCATCCCTGTATAACGATCGTGCGATTTCCTACCGTGTCCACAAAGGATTTGCCCATGCAGATGTGGCTCTTTCTGCGGGTGTGCAGCGTATGGTGCGCTCAGACCTTGGAGCGGCAGGCGTGATGTTCACTCTCGATACAGAGTCTGGCTTTCCAGGAGTGGTTTTTATTACCTCAAGCTATGGCTTGGGCGAGACCGTCGTGCAGGGTGCAGTTAATCCCGATGAGTTTTATGTTTTCAAAGAGACTCTTGCAAAAGGTAAAAAAGCGATTATCCGGAAGTCGTTAGGATCGAAATTAATTCAGATGCAATTTGCTCCCCAGGGATCCGCAGAGCGTGTACAAACTGTTGAGGTGGGCCCTGAAGAACGCAATCGTTTCTCGATTACTGATGAAGATGTTACTGAGCTTGCCAAGTATGCAGTCATTATCGAGAAGCACTATGGTCGACCCATGGATATCGAATGGGGCAAAGACGGTGTGGATGGCAAGATCTACATCCTTCAAGCCCGTCCAGAGACCGTGAAGAGCCAAGCGGCAGATCAAGTGGAACTTCGCTATCGCTTAAAGGGAAATTCAAAAGTCATTACAACCGGCCGAGCCATTGGTCAAAAAATTGGAGGCGGTCCGGTACGTGTGATTCGGGACGCCAGCGAAATGGATCGGGTTCAGCCTGGCGATGTTTTGGTGGCTGATATGACCGACCCAAATTGGGAGCCCGTCATGAAGCGGGCCTCAGCGATTGTTACCAATCGAGGTGGCAGAACCTGCCATGCCGCGATTATTGCGCGCGAGTTGGGGGTCCCTGCAGTTGTGGGCTGTAGTAATGCAACCGATGTCTTACAAGATGGTGCGGTTGTTACTGTTTCGTGCGCCGAGGGTGATGAAGGACGCATTTATGACGGTCTGATTGAAACCGAGGTTACTGAGGTAAAGCGCGGAGTTCTGCCAGACATACCAGTCAAGATCACCATGAACATCGGCAACCCTCAATTAGCGTTTGATTTCTGCCAACTGCCGAATGCAGGGGTTGGCCTAGCTCGTCTGGAATTCATTATCAACAATTACATTGGCGTGCATCCCCGCGCAGTGTTGGAATACCCCAATATTGACGCTGATCTAAAGCGAGCAGTGGAGAGTGTAGCGCGTGGCTATTCAAGTCCTCGAGCATTTTATGAGGATAAATTAGTTGAAGGTGTGGCAACGATTGCTGCGGCTTTCTATCCCAAGCCAGTGATTGTGCGCCTGTCAGACTTTAAGTCCAACGAGTATAAGAAGTTGATTGGTGGGTCTCGTTACGAGCCAGATGAAGAGAATCCCATGCTCGGTTTTCGGGGGGCATCGCGGTATGTGTCGGAGGATTTTGGCGAGGCCTTTGCTCTTGAATGCGCGGCGATGAAGCGGGTGCGCGAGGAAATGGGCTTAGATAATGTTGAGATCATGGTGCCATTTGTGCGCACGATTGCCCAGGCAAAGCGCGTGATTGACATGATGGCTAAGTTTGGTCTGCAACGTGGAGTGAATGGCCTGAAATTGATCATGATGTGCGAGATTCCATCGAATGCCATTCTGGCCGATCAATTCTTGGAGTATTTTGATGGCTTCTCGATTGGTTCAAACGATATGACCCAGTTAACCTTGGGGCTTGATCGCGACTCTGGCATGGAGCTCTTAGCGATTGATTTCGATGAGCGCGATCCTGCGGTGGAGTTCATGATCGAGCGCTCGATTGATGCCTGCGTCAAACAAGGCAAGTATGTCGGTATTTGTGGACAGGGCCCGTCTGATCATCCAGACTTTGCCAAGTGGCTGGTCAAAAAAGGAATCACCTCAATCTCACTCAACCCAGACAGTGTTGTACAAACCTGGGAGTTTTTGGCCAAGAACGGATCGTAAGTTCCTGTCCAACAAGACCAATAAGGCGGGCAAGACCCGCCTTATTTTTTTACCCTTTTTAGTCGTTTTACTTGGCTTGAAGATTTGCCTTTGGGTTTATGGACAGGTACGCTGCCCAGCTTCTTTGACGGCGATAGAATCGAAATACTTTTCTTAGAGCCATTCCAACTGGGTTCTGGAATGCTGAGTGCCACTTCTTTTAGTTTCTCACCCCAAATTCGATGCATCATTTCGAAGTAGGGATTATCTTCATCAATCGTGATTAATCTATCTAAATTGAAAGAGTCTTTCTCATAGACCAAGAGATCGAGCGGTAAGCCAACGGAAATATTACTTTTAATAGTCGAGTCCATCGAGATCAGGACACATTTGGTCGCTAAATTAAGCGGGGTATTAAAACGAATCACCCGATCGAGAATGGGTTTACCGTATTTGGATTCTCCAATTTGAAAGTACGGAGTCTCCGGCGTAGTTTCAATGAAGTTACCGGCAGCGTAAATATTAAATAAACGGGGTTTTTCACCCTGGATTTGTCCACCAAAAATTAAGTTGCAATTGAACTCAATTCCTGACTTTTGCAGATCCTCAAAATCGCGCTCTCTTACCTTCTTGACTGCAGAACCAACCACCGTCGCTGCCTCGTGACAGCTTTTGGCATTCCAAAGATTGACGCCATCGAACATTTCACCTTGGAGGAGAATTTCTTTGACTGCTTGGGTAATGGCTAAGTTACCCGAGCTCATGAGAACAAAAAAACGCTCTCGGTCTTGATGAAAGAGGGCCATCTTACGAAAGGTGCCGATTTGGTCAACTCCCGCATTCGTTCGAGTATCGGCTAAGAACACTAGGCCTTCATCGAGGCAAAGGGCAACGCAATAGGTCATGGTTACAGCACTTTCACTTGTTGTATGGCAATGCGAGCCCGTAGCTCCTCTTGGCCACCACCGGAACGGATTCCTTTGATGGGTGCAGCTGAATAATAATCCCTTCCAATGGCCAAGCGAATATGCCGTTGATCCGTCAGGCAGGCATGGGTTACATCAATACTGATCCAGCGACCTTGATCTGCATCCAAACAAACATCTACCCAGGCATGACTTGCTAGGTTTGGAGATTCTTCAGCAAAGAAGTAGCCGCTAACATAGCGCGCTGGAATATTGGCAAACCGACATAGACTTAGCATGATGTGACTATGATCTTGGCAGACCCCAGTCTGCATCGCAAATGATTGAGCTGCTGTCGTTGCAAAGGTCGTGACACCTGCTTGATAACGAATGCCGGCACGAATCGCATCGGCTAGAGCCAAAACAGAATCAATGTCACGTTTATTAGGAAGTGCCGATTCAAAATACGATTGCATTGGTTCTGATATTTGTGTGAGGGTGGTTGGCTGTAGCAGATAGTAAGGGGACACGGCATGGGTATCATCCTGGTACTCATAGCATCCATGGCTCTTGACTTCTCCTTTGGCAGTAATGCTCATTGATTTATAGGGCGTGTCGAGTACTAATGTTTGGCAGGTATTACCAAAAGTGTCTTGAGTGGACTTGGCTTTGACGGGCGACTGAATTTGCCACTTTACAATCGTTTGCCCCTTGTTATCCAGTGGGCTTAGTCTTAACTCCTGAATCGAATAGCGAACTGGATTGTCATATTGGTATTCGGTATGGTGTTCAATTTGTAAGTGCATCGATTTCATCTTAGGCAACGGCAAGGGGGATGAGGTATGCATTACTGAGCTCGTCACCGATGTGGTTAATTCGTTTTAAAAACTGCTTCGTGAACTCTTCAAGACCCATATGAAAGACTTCATTGATATCAGAATAATCAAGGTCAGCTTGGAGTTTGCCGATAAGACGTTCAATCTCTTTGGAATTCTGATTCCGAATTTCACCTAACAGCACAATTAAATCGCCAACGCAATAGCGCAATGAACGGGGCATTTGTTGATTAAAGATTAGGAGTTCTGCTGCTTTTTGAGGGGTAATTTGGTCTGAGTAAATCTGACGATAGATCTCATAAGCAGATACAGAACGCAATAGGGCGGCCCAATGATAGAAATCAAAGAATGCTGAATCCGCCTCCTCGGTGATATCATGAATTGGTTTTAATTGGCGCAAGCTTGCTGGATCTTGGTACTTGGTTTCTAGGATGCGAGCAGTATTATCGGCGCGCTCTAGTAAGGTGCCAATGCGCATGAAGTAATAGGCCTCATTTTTCAGCATCGTGCCATGCATGACCCCCCGGGAGAGGTGGCAGCGATATTTAACCCAGTCTAGAAGGCTACTGGGATCAGCATAATCCTGTTTGGTAAGTAATTGCGTTAACTCAAGCCAGGTGGTGTTTTGGGTTTCCCACAGCTCAGATGTAATCCGTCCACGAATCGCTCGCGCGTTTTCACGGGCGGCGCGCAAGCAAGACACGATACTCGATGGATTATTCGCATCAGCGATCATGAACCGCAAAATGGATTCCTGGTTCATCTGGGAGTGGCTCGCTAGGAACGCCGGTTCTAGTTTAGAGATGGTGAGTAACTTACGCCAACTTTGGTCTCGGTATTCAGAGGGCTGCGGCAGCAAAGAGGTTTGATAGTTCACATCGAGCATACGCGCGGTATTCTCAGCCCGCTCGGTATAGCGAGCCATCCAGTAGAGGCAATCGGCGGTACGGCTTAACATGGACTAATCCTCCAGTACCCAAGTATCTTTGGTGCCACCACCTTGTGAAGAGTTCACCACCAAAGAACCCTCCTTGAGGGCAACGCGGGTTAACCCTCCCGGAACCATCTTGATGGTTTTGCCAGAGAGCACAAAAGGTCGTAGATCAATATGGCGCGGGGCAATTCCAGACTCAACAAAGGTTGGACAGGTTGATAGAGATAGCGTCGGTTGAGCAATATATTGATCGGGATGTTGAATTAAGTTCGCTCGAAAGCGCTCAATTTCCTCTTTGGTGGATGCTGGACCTACCAGCATGCCATAGCCACCAGCGCCATGAGTCTCTTTGACGACCAACTCATCAAGATGAGCTAGTGTGTATGTAAGATCTTCGGCCTTGCGGCATTGATAAGTCGGTACATTGTTAAGAATCGGCTTTTCACCTAAGTAGAACTCAATCATTTGCGGCACATACGGATAAATGGATTTATCGTCCGCAATTCCAGTGCCAATCGCGTTGGCTAGAGTGATATTGCCCGCACGATAGGCATTGAGTAAGCCGGCTACGCCTAAAGCAGAATCGGATCGAAATGCTAAGGGATCTAAAAAGTCGTCATCAATACGTCGATAGATTACATCGACCCGCTGAGGCCCTTGGGTGGTTCGCATGAACACTTCTTCATCTTTGACATAAAGGTCCTTACCTTCGACTAGTTCGACACCCATTTGTTGAGCAAGGTAAGTATGTTCAAAGTAGGCCGAGTTAAACATGCCTGGGGTGAGAACAACCACATTTGGTTTTTTTACTCCCTCGGGCTTGACGGACTTCAGGCATTCCAACAGAAGGTCAGGGTAGTGCTCTACAGGAGCAACTCGATAGCGCTGGAATAGATCGGGAAAGAGGCGCATCATCATTTTGCGATCTTCGACCATATAGGAGACGCCAGATGGTACGCGCAGATTGTCCTCTAGGACATAAAACTCACCTGCGCCTGCACGCACAATATCAATCCCGGCGATTTGAGCATAAATATTCCGTGGTACATCGATATGGCGCATTTCCGGTCGATATTGAGCATTATTAAAAATCTGCTCCCCGGGAATAATCCCAGCTTTAATGATTGCTTCGTCGTGATAGACATCATGAATAAAGTGATTGAGTGCGGTCACGCGTTGCCGCAGTCCTGCTTCAAGCGTCGACCATTCTTCTGCTGTGAATATCCGTGGGACTTGGTCAAATGGAATAGTGCGCTCAGTCCCCAAATCATCACCATAGACTGCAAAGGTGATGCCAACCCGACGAAAGATGAGATCGGCCTCAGCCCGTTTAAGGGCCATCAGAGCATCACTTTGCTCAGTTAGCCATTGCTGAAAGATGGCGTAGTGGGGTCTAGCCGCACCATGTACATCAAACATTTCGTCATACGGAGTTTTCATAGTCTTTACGGTATTACGCCCGAATGACAAATCATCCGTAGATTGGCATGGCTTGGTGCAAATATGCACCTAAATGGTGCAAGAAACAGGATTATGAGAGTTGACCGCGCACGATTCTGGCTTTTTCTCGCTCCCAGTCACGCTCTTTACTTGCCTCGCGCTTATCGTGTTGTTTCTTTCCGCGGGCAAGCCCAATTTCACATTTAACTCGACCCTTTGAGAAGTGCAAATTGAGCGGGACCAAGGTATAGCCTCGCTGCTCAACTTTGCCGATGAGTTTCCGAATCTCGCTCTCATTTAAGAGGAGCTTGCGGGTTCGGGTGGGGTCGGCATGAATATGAGTCGATGTCGAGGAGAGTGGACTGATGTGAGAACCAATCAAATAAATTTCAGCATTACGCACTACGACATACGCTTCCTTAATTTGCGCACGACCAGCACGAATTGCCTTAACCTCCCACCCTTCGAGGACAAGGCCCGCTTCATAGCGTTCTTCAATAAAATAATCAAAGAAGGCTTTTTTGTTATCGACGATACTCATGGTTTAGAGTTTTTATAGGTTCCACGGTTTCATTATGGCAGACGTCAATAAGACGGTTTTGATTGGTCAATCCGCTGACCGAATGTACAGCCTAGTAACGGATGTTGCGCGCTATCCAGAGTTTTTACCCTGGTGCGGCGGTGTGGATATTTATGAACAAACCGAAACGGTTCTCGATGCCAAAATCAAGATCCACTTTAAAGGGATTGAGCAATTCTTTCATACGCGAAATGCCAACCATCGCCCTGATTCGATTGATATGCAATTTGTTGATGGTCCATTTAAAAAGTTCACTGGCCAGTGGCGCTTCATTCCCTTACGCGATGATGCATGCAAGATTGAGTTCAATTTGCACTGGGAGTTCAAAAGTGCCATCTTGGATAAGATTATTGGTCCGGTGTTCTCCTACATCGCCAGCACCTTTGTGGATTGCTTTGTAAAGCGTGCGGAGCAACTCTATGGCCACTAAAGCGCAGACCATGGAAATACTTTTATGCGATGCGCGCCAGGATCCGCCATTACTTCAAATTCATCATCTTCCGTTAAATAGTGTTACAAAGCCCACGGTGGGTTGGGCGCTTCAAAGCTTGGGCATTGCCAAAGATCAAGATGATCCAGTGATTAGCCGTAAGGGCTGCTATGGGGTATTTGGTAAGCGCAAGGATTGGAGTAGCCCGCTATATGCCGGCGACCGTTTAGAGCTCTATGCACCATTACGCATTGACCCTAAATTAGCCAGACGAAAGAAGGCCAATCGCGATAAAGATAGCCTTTTAAAGGCCAAAGCCATGCGCCGGCAAGCTGCGAAACCGAGACCTTAAAGGAGTCCTCGACCCAGAACCTTTATAATCGGATTTTGCGACTAGGGGTTTTGCATGCGACTCATACAAAAAGCACTGACCTTTGATGACGTGCTCCTTGTGCCGGCCTACTCGGCCGTCCTTCCTCGTGACACCAGTTTGGTCACCCAGTTAACTCGCGATATTACGATCAATATTCCCTTGGTATCGGCCGCGATGGATACGGTCACTGAGGGTAGGCTCGCGATTGCCATGGCAAGTGAGGGTGGTATCGGAATCATCCACAAAAATCTCAAGCCTGCCGAGCAGGCCAAAGAAGTAGCTAAAGTAAAACGTTTTGAGTCGGGAGTCCTGCGCGACCCCATCACGATTACTCCAGAAATGACCGTCCGTCAGGTGATTGCTCTATCGAGGGAGCATGGCTTTTCAGGATTCCCCGTGCTGCAAGGAAAAACCGTAGTTGGCATAATCACCAACCGCGATCTTCGGTTCGAAGAGGATTTAGATGCAAGCGTGAGGACCAAGATGACCCCACGTGATCGTCTTATCACCGTGAAGGAGGGCGCAAGCCTTGAGGAGGCCAAGCGCTTAATGAGTAAGCATCGCTTAGAGCGCGTACTCGTTGTGAACGATGCCTTCGAGTTACGCGGCTTAGTGACCGTTAAGGATATTTTGAAGGCGACCGAGCATCCCAATGCTGCTAAAGATGGTGAGGGTAAGTTGCGCGTTGGCGCTGCCGTCGGTGTGGGCCCGGATAACGATGAACGTGTTGAGCTGCTGGTGAAGGCCGGTGTTGATGTGATTGTGGTCGATACCGCACATGGCCATAGTCAAGGCGTTCTCGATCGTGTGAAATGGGTCAAGAAGCACTACCCTCAGGTTCAAGTGATTGGCGGCAATATAGCGACTGGCGAGGCTGCGAAAGCACTAGCAGACCATGGTGCTGATGGTGTAAAAGTCGGCATTGGTCCGGGCTCGATTTGCACCACCCGCATCGTGGCGGGCGTCGGAGTTCCACAAATTACGGCCGTGGTGAATGTTGCCAATGCGCTTAAGGGAAGCGGTATTCCATTAATTGCAGACGGCGGTGTGCGCTACTCAGGAGATGTTGCAAAAGCCCTTGCTGCGGGTGCCAATAGCGTCATGATGGGTGGCATGTTTGCTGGGACGGAAGAAGCCCCTGGTGAGGTCTTTTTATATCAAGGACGATCCTATAAGAGTTATCGTGGCATGGGTTCATTAGGCGCCATGGCCGATGGTGCTGCTGATCGCTACTTCCAAGAAGATATCAGCGCAGCCAATGCCGAGAAATTAGTCCCCGAGGGGATTGAGGGGCAGGTGCCTTACAAAGGAAGTGTCCTGAGTATCTTGCATCAACTGAGTGGTGGTATTCGTTCGTCGATGGGCTATTGTGGTTGCAAAACCATTGCGGAATTACATGAGAAGGCCAGTTTTGTGGAGATTACTTCTGCAGGCGTACGAGAGTCGCACGTCCATGATGTGAAGATCACGAAGGAAGCCCCTAACTATCACATTGACTAAGAGTCGCTTGGGCAAAACTGTGCACGATACGATTCTGATTCTGGATTTTGGTTCGCAAGTTACCCAATTGATTGCCCGCCGTGTGCGGGAGTCAAAAGTCTATTCTGAGATCTGGCCGTATGACTCGGATCCGGAACGAATCAAAACATTTGTTCAAGAGCGTCGCTGCAAAGGAATCATTCTTTCGGGTGGACCAAGTTCAGTGACGGAGCCCAATAGTCCTAGGACCCCCGAAATTGTTTTCCAACTTAATGTTCCAGTTCTAGGTATTTGTTACGGCATGCAAACGATGGCCACCCAATTGGGCGGTCGGGTTGCTTCAGCCGAGTCTTTGGGAAAAGCACGTGAGTTTGGGTATGCCGAGGTGCGTGCCCGGGGCCATACGGATTTGCTAAATGGCATTGAGGACCATCGCACCGCCGAGGGACATGGAATTCTCAAAGTATGGATGAGTCATGGCGACTCAGTTACTGAGCTACCTCCAGGGTTTAAGTTAATGGCCTCGACGCCATCCTGCCCCATTGCAGGAATGGCCAATGAAGAAAAACATTTCTACGGCCTGCAATTTCATCCTGAGGTCACTCACACCTTAAAGGGCAAAGAGATCTTAAATCGTTTTGTACATGAAATTTGCCGATGCCGGGCTGATTGGGTAATGGGTGACTACATTGCTGAAGCAGTAGCGAAGATCAAGGAGCAAGTCGGTAGCGACGAAGTTATTTTGGGACTGTCGGGCGGCGTGGACTCCAGCGTGGCTGCAGCCCTGATTCATCGAGCCATTGGACCTCAACTAACGTGCGTATTTGTCGATCATGGCTTGCTGCGCCTTCATGAAGGCAAGATGGTGATGGATATGTTTGCCCGGAACTTAGGGGTCAAGGTGATTCATGTGGACGCCTCTCATGAGTTCCTGTCCCAGTTAAAGGGTGTGACCGATCCGGAGCAAAAGCGCAAAATCATCGGTAAAGAGTTTGTGGAGGTATTTCAGCGCGAGTCTGGCAAGATCAAAAATGCCAAGTGGCTTGCCCAGGGTACGATTTATCCGGATGTCATTGAGTCAGCAGGTCAGGGTAAAAATAGTGCCCACACCATTAAGAGCCATCACAATGTTGGTGGATTGCCTGAGGATATGCACCTCAAACTTCTTGAGCCATTACGAGAGTTATTTAAAGATGAAGTGCGAGCCTTGGGCGTTGAGCTAGGTTTGCCAAAAGAGATGGTCGATCGCCATCCCTTCCCAGGCCCAGGACTGGGCGTCCGAATTTTAGGGGAGGTTAAACCCGAGTTTGCCGATCTTTTGCGCAGAGCGGATGCCATCTTTATCGAAGAACTTCGTAATACGATTGATCCAAGCACCAAGCAATCTTGGTACGCATTAACGAGTCAGGCATTTGCAGTCTTTTTACCTGTGAAATCGGTTGGCGTGATGGGCGATGGACGTACTTATGAATACGTCGTTGCACTGCGTGCAGTGCAAACCCAAGACTTCATGACTGCGCACTGGGCTCATCTGCCACATGAACTGCTAGGTAAGGTATCGAATCGCATCATTAATGAAGTGCGCGGTATTAATCGTGTGGTCTTTGACATCAGTGGGAAGCCACCCTCCACAATCGAGTGGGAATAGCTATTTGTCTTTAGGAGTTTGTATGAACCCCCTACGTCGTCTGGTCATTAGTTCAGCTGCTTTAGCTCCCTTAGGTTGCGCAACCGCTACCTTTGACCGCGGAATTCCGGTAGCCGCTCCCAAAAAAATCCCCAGTGTGCGTTCACCCCAATTGGGCCAGGAGTGGACTTATCTGCAGTTCGATACATTCTCAAGTAAGTTACTCGATGTGGTGACCGAGCGTGTTGAGATTGTTGGGCCAGGAGTCACGATCTCCCGTAGCAATCAAGATGGCGCAACGCTTCCAAGTGAGATTCAATCGTCATGGGGAATGATTGCAACGGATCCGCATTGGGGCCGAATCTTGAACTATGGCCCCCCGATTCCTCTTTGGCCAGAGCAGATACAGGCCAACTGGAGCAAACAATTTACAACGCGCTATTCGATTGCAGGATATTCGGATAACTCATTTGGTTGGCAGCAGTATATGTACTGCGCTGGCTGGGAAAGGCTCAAGGTTCCAGCTGGAGAATTCACCTGTTTGCGCTATCAGAACCTAATTAATTTTCAGAGTGATGATGCCAATAAAGTGGATTGCATTCGCCATGAAATCATTTGGTTTGCTCCAGAGATTGGTCGCTGGGTCGCACGCGAATCTTCTGGTTCCTATCAAATCCAGGGCCAAATTGGTGCGGTATTACTCGAGAACAGCACAGCCTGGCAATTGCGATCCTGGAAATAGTCTAGTGTTATTCAGATACCTTTCTTGGCGAAGTGCGGCCACTGTGATGGCTAGTTTGTTATTGACCGCCTGTCTGGGTTCGGTGTCTCACATCCCCAAGAGTGAGATTACCCCTCCTAAGCCCACCCCAGTCATTCGAGTACCTGCAGTGGGGCAGCAGTGGGTCTATGAAGTTCGCAATATTTTTAATGGCGAGTTGGTTGATATTTTGACCGAGACCGTGGTCTCAGTGAGCCCAAAAGTACAAATTGCCAGAGAGGGTAAAAAACTGGGTAAGTTACCCGATGAGATTCAAGAGCCTTGGGGAATGATTTTGCAAGATCCCCACTGGACCCCACCGCAACGATTTACTAAAGCTGTTCCACTCTGGCCACAAGAAATGAAGCCTGGCTGGTCTGGGTTTTATCGGACCCGCTATCAGGTAGTTGGATTTCCAGATAATGATTTTTATTGGGGCTTAACCATTCAAGCAAATGCTTGGAATCGAATTAAAACTCAGGCTGGTGAGTTTGATGCTCTCTATTATGTGAACACCGCAGATTATTTTGAGAGCGACGACTTCATGCGCTACGTCAATAATCGACGTGATCAAGTTTGGTTTGTCCCACAAATTGGACGCTGGGTGGTGCGTGAGAGTTTTGGTGAGTATCTCTGGCTGGGGATGGTCGGCTGGTCCCAGTCTATCAAGGAGGACTATCTACGCTGGGAACTAATTTCTTGGAAGTAAGTCCGGTTTATGTATTCCGTTAAAGAAATTTTTGCAACTTTGCAAGGTGAGGGAGCTCAGGCTGGGCGGGCCGCTGTATTTTGCCGATTTGCAGGTTGCAATCTATGGTCTGGGCGTGAGGAAGATCGTTCATCTGCTATTTGCCAGTTCTGTGACACGGATTTTGTCGGAACCGACGGTATTGGGGGCGGTAAGTTCGTAAGCCCGGAGGAGCTTGCGCAGGCGATTGAAAATGCTTGGATTGACTCCATGGGAACGCGACTTTATCGCTTTGTAGTGATGACCGGTGGAGAGCCTTTATTACAGCTCGATGAACCTTTAATTAAAGCCTTGCATGCCAAGCAGTTTGAGATCGCAATTGAAACGAATGGAACGATTGCGGTTCCCAAAGGGATTGACTGGGTTTGCTTAAGCCCTAAGGCTGGGGCTGATCTCATTGTGAAGCAGGCTCATGAAATTAAGTTGGTCGTTCCGCAAGCAGGGCATCAACCAATTGAATCCGTTTTGCATCGCTTTGAGGCAATGGACTTTCGCCACCGTTATATCCAGGCCATGGATGGACCAAATCTAAGCGACAATATGGCCTTTGCGATCCAACTGTGCCAAAAGTATCCACTATGGCGCTTAAGTGTGCAAACCCACAAGATGATTGGAATTCGGTAATGCAGCAACTCACGATAACTCGCCGCCTCGAATTTGATGCGGGCCATCGCATTCCCAATCATGGTGGGCAATGCCGCCACTTGCACGGCCATCGCTATGCAATCGAGTTAACCGTTGAAGGTCCTGTCCATGAAAGTCGCGGGCAGGCAGATGACGGTATGGTGATTGACTTTGGTGATATCAAACGCATTGCATTGACCCATTTGGTGGAGCCCTGGGATCATGCATTTTTGGTTGCCAAGCAGGACACCTTGCTACTGAACTTCCTCAAAAGCCTGCCTAACCATAAAACCGTCGTATTGGATGATGTGCCTACAGTTGAGAACCTGGTTAAGTTTGCTTTTGATCGTTTAGCACCAATTTTTGCAGCCGAGACCCAAGGAAAACTTTCCCTTTCTAGTGTGCGGCTCTATGAGACCCCCAATTGCTGGGCTGATTATCCTGTTCGAGTGGCTTAAGGACTAATGGTATCGCCACAAGACGAAGCGTTTATGCGTCTTGCCATCCTGCAAGCTCAAAAGGCTGCGGCGTGTAATGAGGTTCCGGTGGGTGCAGTCCTCGTGTTTGATGATCAAGTGATTGGTCATGGTTATAACCAGCCAATTGGCTTACATGATCCCAGTGCCCATGCTGAGATGATGGCAATTCGGGAGGCGGCAAAATCCCTTGAAAACTACCGAATTCCGCAATCAACCCTGTACGTGACGTTGGAACCCTGTGCAATGTGCTGTGGAGCCATTCTTCATGCTAGAGTCAAACGTGTGGTGTTTGGTGCGGCCGATCCTAAAACAGGAATGGCCGGTAGTGTTGCCAACCTCTTTGACCTGAAAGCGATTAATCATCAAACAGATATTGAGGGCGGTGTTCTGGCAGAAGAGTGCGGCAATTTATTAAGAGAGTTTTTTAAACAACGACGTTCATGAAGATTCATTTAATTGCTCCGTCTGGCGCAAGTCCTGATATGCGTAGTCCAGAAGCCGGTTTACGCTGGCTCAAAGAGCAGGGCGTTGTGGTGCATAACGCGGCCTGCACTGAGCGTGTGCATGAGCGTTTTGCAGGTACCGATCACGAGCGCTTAGCGGAGATGAATGCGATTCCTACAGTTGATCCCAACGAGGTCGTCATGGCGGTTCGGGGTGGTTATGGACTTCATCGCTTGCTTGATGCAATTGCCTGGAAAGAGATAGCAATTTCAGTAAAACAGGGGTTGCAAATTTGTGGGCATAGCGATTTCACGGGATTTCATTTGGGGTTACTTGCTAAAACTGGGGCGATGAGTCTAGCTGGACCCATGCTCAATTATGATTTTGGGCCACTGAACGAGTATGGCGAGCCACAAACTCCAAGCGCTTTTACCTGGCGTCACTTTCAAACCGCGATTCAGTCGCGCCGCATGAGTGTGGCAGTGCCCGATCTTCAGCACTTTGCCGGTGAAGTTGATCTCTCCCAAAACATTCAGGGGATGTTGTGGGGCGGTAATCTCAGTATTCTGACTACGCTATTAGGAACCGCCTATTTTCCAAGTGCTAAGCAGATTCAGGGTGGGATTCTATTTCTTGAAGACGTGAATGAGCATCCCTATCGCATTGAGCGAATGCTCTTGCAGCTTCATGAAGCTGGGGTACTTGCCAGTCAGCAGGCCATCATTTTGGGACACTTTAATCAATACCGCTTGTACGAAGTCGATCGTGGCTATCAATTAGATAGTGCGATTCGATACATTCGGGAGCGCTTGACCAAGAAGACCCCAATTCTTACCGGGCTGCCATTTGGTCATGTGACCGATAAATTAACCCTACCTGTTGGTGCCCATGTCAACCTACAAGCGAGCTTAAAAGGATTTGTATTGGAAGGAAAATGGTAAAACGTGCACTACAAGCAATTATCTCCAGCCTGATTTTTTTGGTATCCACACCACTCATGGCACTCGAAGAACCAAAATACACTGTAATTGAAAGCGCTGCTCCATTTGAGTTGCGCCAATATGCGCCCATGATCATCGCCGAGGTTACTGTGGATGGGGATATGAGTGATGCGGGAAGCAAGGGGTTTCGCTTAATCGCTGGATATATTTTTGGTAAAAATCAAAGCAAAGCCAATCTATCGAACGATGCAAAATCAAATGAAAAGATTGCAATGACCGTTCCAGTCACCATGGAGCCTGCCAGCGAGAAGATTGCCATGACCGCACCAGTTACGATGGAAAACCAAGCGGGACCCAATCAATGGCGGATGTTCTTTGTGATGCCTAGTCAGTACACCTTAGCTACCTTGCCAACACCGCTAAGCCCTGAGGTTAAGCTCAAAGAGGTTCCGGCGCAGCGGAAGGCCGTTATTAGTTTTACTGGGTTTAATTCGGAAGAAAAGACGCAAGAGAAGACTGCAGAACTCAGGGCTTGGATGAAATCGAAGAATCTAACCCCATTGGGTGAGCCACAATTGGCGCGTTACAACCCACCTTGGAGCATTCCTTTTCTGCGACGCAATGAGGTTATGCTGGACTACTAGTTTCTAAGTCAAACCTTGCGCCCGTATCCTCGCCCAAGACCCTTTGTAAGATTGGTAGGGCTCTTTCTAGAAAGGGCGCCAAGGTCCAAACAGGATTAATCACCCATACCCCGCTGGACTGGAGTCGCTTCTCACCAACCGAATGAGAGATACGTAACTCGGCTCTTAGCCATGGGCGTTGGAATTGCTCAGATAAAGTTCGTAAGCGCTTGATGAGTTGTTTGGACTCTGGGCGCTGTAAGACGGGATACCAAATCAGATAAGTACCGGTTGCAAATCGGTCTAAGGCCTCATGTAAGCTGGTTTCGACTGCTCGGTAATCGGATTTGAGCTCATACGATGGATCCATGAGGATCAAACCCCGACGGCTTGGTGGGGGTAGCAGAGACTTTAGGAATGTGAAACCATCGTGTTGGCGTACTTCAATCTGGGAGCGCTTATCTAGGCTTGCAATATTGGTTTGTAAAACACCAATGTCACTTGGGTGAAGCTCAAATAATCGAAGGCGATCTTGAGAGCGTAGGAGATGCGCCATGATCAATGGAGAGCCAGGATAGACATCTAGCGCCCCTTTGGGATTGCAATCTACAATCACCTCTCGATAAGGCTTAAAGTCTGAGTTATCAAACTCCGGGCTTGCCCATAGACGATCGATTCCGCCTTGCGATTCTTGGCTAATTACCGCATAACCATCGCGCAGTGAATAGATACCTGCACCCGCATGGGTATCAATAAACATTACTGCCCCATCTTTTTCTTGCAGGTATTGCGCACTATGTATCAGCACTAAGTGTTTTAAAACATCGGCATGATTACCCGCATGAAATGCGTGGCGATAACTAAACATTGGACTGCGGTTTATTTTGGCGCATTACAAACACCAGTAGTGTGATGAGAACAAGCGCGCTACCGAGGTGTTGTAAAAGTTGGTTGTGCGGAAAATCCAAAACCGTAGTTTGCAAAATATAGAGCTCCAAGATCCCCGCTACTGCAATGATCCGAGGAATGAGGCTAGTTGGGGTAAGGTATTGATACTTCACATGATTCATGAGGCGACTAGCAATCAGCCCACACCAGATACCGAGTGCGGACCCCACCAAAATATCCCCCGGCCAGTGGGCACCAACGGCACTGCGTGATATACCGGTCAGAGTAGCAATCACAAATAACACAAGCAATAAATTACGACGTGCTGGACTGGTGGAAAAAAATAAGGCGCTTGCTACCGAGAACACCGTGAGAGTATGACCAGAAGGGAGCGCATGTTGAAGTAAGGGATTACCCAAAATCGTAAAACTGTTCTCTGCTAATACGCCTGCAGGTCTGGGTAAATTAATCAAGGGTTTTAAGATGAGACTAAGGATGGCTGCAAAGCCGCCAGCGAGCAGAGCGGCACAGAGCTGCCGAGGAGCAATGATGAGCAGGGGAAAGCAGAAGGCAAACACTCCCCAACCATTGCCTAAGAATGTAAACCATGCCCACACCCAGTTTGGTAGAACTTGAGCAGCTTGATTCATCCACAAAAAGAGTTCAACTTCGTGCCCACTCAATACCAAGGTGAGCCAAAGGATGAGTGGCAAAAGTGGAACTGCCCAGGCACGACCCAGTGACATGGGCATCTTTATGACGCGCGGGCGCGATCAGCCGCAGTAATTTGCACAGCTAATTGCTCCATAACCTGGGACACCGAAATGGATTTCATGCACACATTATCTTGACACGGTGTCTTGCGATGGTTGGCTGCACTGACGCACGGTGAGCAGGCGAGGTTGGCAGTGATCGGAATGGAGTTACCGAGCGAACCGTATAGAGCCGGAGTCTCTGGTCCAAATAACACCACCGTATGCAAGGCAGTAACGGATGAGAAATGCCCAGGACCCGAATCATTGGTCACCATCGCATGCGCAAGCGTATAGAGGGCAGGGAGTTCAGAGAAACGAACATGGCCAGCAAAATTCAGAGCGCGCTTGACGTTGGCTGCCAAGCGTACACCCTCAACATAGGTATGCTCTGCAGGTGATCCGGTAATTAGGATTAAGTCTTCGGGATAGCGCTGATGAACTGCCATAATGAGTTCGGAGAAGCGTTCAGGAGCCCAACGCCGTTGAGGTAATAAATCACTGGCATTTGGATTAATCAAAATGATGCGCTGCTGGCCCACTTTGAATGGAATGAGAGCTTGCTGAGCTAAATTCTCAATCCGGATCTGCAAGTTTTGTTTTACACTAGGATCGATGACCGCCTGAGCGAGACGAATTTCATCATCGGTAATCGCAATTTTGCTAAATGGCAACTCTTCCCGCTCAGCAAATGCAGCGTATACCAAAGAAATAAAATTCTTGGCAATATGAATATGGGGGTTGTAATGCACCTTGCGTGTGAGCATGGTGCCACGCCATAAACCTTCACCATGAAAAATATCGTACCCGACCCGTCGTTTTGCACCGCATAAACCCGTTAATAGGGCAGTAAAGCGCGAGAAGAGTTCTAAATCAATTACGGTATCAATGCGATGAATGCGGGCTTTGGCTAAAAATCCCAAGGTATCAAGTGCCAACTTCCAAAGACTCGAGGAGTCAATCGTAAAAATATGTTTGGGGTTTACAGTGTTAAGCAAACTCAAGCTTGCCGCATTGCTCTTGAAGATCAAGAAGTAAATCTCTGCGCCATTTGCTTGTGCTTTACGCATGGCAGGATCCACCAAAATTGCACTACCCATCTCAGAGAGTTCAATAAATAGGAGTCGCTTGGGGGGGCCTGATTTTCTGAATGGTTTTGCAATCAAATCGAATAAAGCCACAATCGGACTGGCAAGAGCGCAAAGCGGGACACCCACCCAGTGATCAATGGTTCGCATTGCGTTAACGCTGATTGCCATTCTATTTTCCTAACAGTCGAAGACTGTATTTTATGCTGAGCGGGGCCTACTTCCGTTTAAGTAGTTGATAGGCGCCTGGAAGAACACATAACAGGGTAATGGCCCCATAACTAATTGACCCCAAAACAGTCAATGATGGGCTCACGCCCCAGAGGGCCAACACTGATGCCAAGGTGGCCTCACGCAGACCCCAACCAGAAATACTAATGGGCAGCATTAATAGCAAACTCAAGGCTGGTAAACCGATCATAAGAGCCTCGGTGGGAACATCCGCTCCATAGGCTTTTAAACAAAAGCCAAGCGCCAGAATATTAAAACAATGAATGCCTACCGCAAAAATAGCTTGCCCAATATTGGTTGGCCAAGCAAAGGCAAACCGAATTCCAGGTAAGGCATGATCCAAAGAAAAGCGTGTTAGAAGCGAACGAATCATGGTCATTAATGGTTGATAGGTCAGCGCAAAGGCTAATGCAACACCGCCACCCAGCATCAGTGCTAAGACCCAATACCCCAACTCGGTTCCCCAGGAGGCCAGGGTAGCCCCACCCAATACCAAACCAATCCCACCCAAGATGTTATTTCCCATGAGACCGACCACGCGATCCAAAAGGGTCATTGCAAAGCCTAGCCGTAATTTTGGGTTCTGCTTAGCAAGGTCTTCAGCATGAGAAAGCTCTTTTGTAAGCTCTTGTTGTTGACTGAGCTGGCCGCTAGGAGTTAAGTGCGTACCGGCAATGGCTCGGTAACTATCACCACCTAAAGTGCTCGGTAAGCCCTGATTAATTAATCCCCCCGAGAAATACAGCCCAATGTATCCTATTAGGCTCCCCTGAAATCCTGCGCGTCGCATGAACAATCCCCAACGTAGGCCACCGCATACAAAGGCGGCAGTAATGCACAGCGCACCAGCAACTAGCCATTGGGCCTCTAGTTGCAACTCGGATTCAAAAAGGGTTTTCCAATCAATACCGCTCGTCGCTTTCCACAGCAATGCAATCGATAGAACAATCCGAATCGTGGGCCAACTCTTCTTTAGTACGGTTTTCCATGAGGCGCTCATGGGCGTAAGGATAATGCCTCTCGCTGCGGGTTTGCCTTTCCGCCCCAACCCTGGCAGTAACTGAGCTCAAATTGGCTAAGTGCTTCACCCATATGGCCGATGCTCAGTCGATCCAAGGGGCGACAGGTCCGAAATTGACCTTCCCCCACCGGAGGCTTAAAGGACATTTGTGACCAATTGAGCAAAATAACATTCGATCCCTCGGGCAGTGACCCAAACCATAGATCAAATTGATCAAATCGATCATCCAATACAAAAACAGAGGTTGGTCTGGCATACCAAGCGACTCGGCTTGCCAAGGTCCAGTTCTGGACTGCAATACCACTTGCCTTGAGTTCTTTCACCAAAAGATTAGCAAGTGTGGATGCAGAACGCCAACCATATAAATCAGCTAGCGGATTCGATTTCATCTGATTAGCAACTGGATAGCCGGCGGTCATTACGAGTGTTAGTCCGACGACAACCAGCGTCCCTTGGATTGCCAAAAACAAACTAATCAACCAACGCTTGCCTTGCTCCCACCAAAGTGCAAGCCCAACGCCCGCTAAAGGGGCTAAGCAAAACCAAGCAGGTGTGGTCCAGTGCGGCAAGCCGCCACCTCCGGACAAGATAGCAAATACTGCAAAGGGGAGCGCAAAGAAAATAAATAACACCACCAGCTTTTTGGAAGGCTGGGCTAATGACGAGCGCAGCATACTCCACGAGCCCAGTAAGGGCAGAAATCCAAACACGCCGATTTGGATTCCAATAAAAGTGGCCACTCGGCGCCATTTCCATTCACCACCGGCGCCATGATCAATTTGATATCGAAATGAGATCCAGTCATGGGCGGCATTCCACAGAAGAACAGGACTAATGAGAAGCAGTGCAATCAAGATGGCAATGTAAAACCCTGGCTCCCGCAAGACGCTCCACCGTGGGACGGTCAAGCAAGCAACGCTAAATGCCAGTGCATATAAAACAGCTGTGTATTTACTCAATCCAGCCAATCCAAACAACACCCCCAATAGAATCCATTGGCTAAAACGATATTGCCCATCTTGCACAATCCACCGCAGGGCCATCCACAAAATACCGAGGGCAAGAGGCGTTAATAGGGAGTCAGGTACCAGCCCAACAGCTAGTACATGCGGTAGGGGGGCAAAAACAATCACTGCAACGGCAAATAATCCCGCACGTGAGAACGATTGCGTCTCTGATTTTGGGTGATAAAGATTCCAGAGTTGCTCGGCAATCTGATAGACCAGCGCGCAGGAGATAATCCACAGCACAATCGGAATGAGTCGCAAAATGCCATCGGGCGCATCAATTGCGACTAGCGGCCACTGTATCCAGCCCACCAGCGGCGGGTGATCAAAATAACTCCATGCAAGACGATCTGCATAGAGGGCATAATGCGCCTCATCAACCGATAGCTCAGTCGTAAAGCCCAATGCCAAATGAATAATTGTGCCGAGCGCAATCAGAATAAATGCCCAAGCATAGGGTGTTTGCTTGGTAATTAGCGTCGACATGGAACGTCAGACTTTGTTAGCTATGTAAAGTTGGTAAAGAGCGTGATAGCCATCGCGTGCCATCCCGTCATCGAGCATTAGTTGGTAGAGACGCTTTGCTTGCTCCAAGCCAGGTAAATGAAGTCCCATCTGCTCTGCAGATTCAACTGCAAGACCAATGTCTTTCATAAAGTGCTCGGCCATAAATCCTGGGGCAAAGTCGCCTTTAATTATGCGCGGCCCTTGCACATTGAGCTGGGTGCCGCCTGCTGCGCCACTACCAATCACTTTGAGGACCGCCGAGGCATCAAGCCCCGCCGCTTGGGCATAGCGAATACCCTCGCAAACTCCCATGATGGTCGATGCAATCACAATTTGATTGCAGAGTTTGGCATGCTGACCGGATCCAGCAGGACCTAGTAGCGCAATGTTATTGCCCATGCATTGCAAGATTGGTAAAGCACATTCATAAGCACTTGGATCACCACCAACCATGATGGAAAGACGCGCATCGCGTGCGCCAATATCACCACCGGATACCGGTGCATCTAGAACAAAGACTTGTCGTTCACGAGCGAGTTTTGCAATTCGCACAGCCAATGCTGGACTAGAGGTGGTCATATCAATGGCAATGCAGTTTGGCTTTGCGCCAGCCAAAATACCATTCGTTCCTAAATAAACCTCTTCAACGTCTTTGGGATAGCCAATGATGGTGATCACCACATCGCACTGAGCAGCCAATTCTTTTGGAGAAGAATGCCAAATCGCTCCTTGCTCAAGTAATGCCGCTGCCTTCTCGGGAGAGCGGTTAAAAAGATGCAATGGATAGCCCGCCTTTAATAGGTGCGAAGCCATGCTCTTGCCCATGATGCCAGTGCCAATAAAACCAATAGCTGGCAAGGATGTTGTTCTAGAGTTCATGGACCTATTTTAAAGGGGCTGGGCTCGCACAGGTTTGCGCTGAACCCCAAGCCAGATCAGGGCAAGGGCAATGATTGTGAGCGGAACAATTGATCCTAAATTAAGGAGGGTCCAGCCTTGCGTCGTGATTAGAACGCCGGAGCTCAATGCAGACAAAGCGGTGGCTAGAAACACAAAGAAATTAATGGCACCTTGAGCCTTATCACGCTCCGATGGGCGATAAGCCTCTAAGGCTAGGGTGGTACTACTCGTAAATAGAAAGTTCCAACCCACCCCCAGTAAAAATAGTGCAGTCAAAAAATGGAAAAAAGTAATGCCTGATAGAGCAATCATGACGCAGGCGATGTTGAGTACCACTCCCATTCGCAAGACCCACATCACGCCGATACGCTTAATGAGGGCGCCAGTAAAAAATCCAGGAGCAAACATGCCAATCACATGCCACTCAAGAACCCATGCGGTTTTATCAAAACTAAATTGACAGGCTTCCATCGCTAAGGGTGTTGCCGCCATGAGTAGGTTCATTACACCGTAGGCGAGTGCGGCAGTAAGAGTGCAAACAATAAATAAGGGCTGGCGCATGATTTCGGAGAGAGGGCGACCTGGCTCTTGGTTTGGATCCACGCGTTTTTCAGGAAAGTGAATCTGACTAATCACTGCGAATGCGATCACCGCAACACCAGCTAAGGTGATATAGGCACCCGCAAAGGGTTGCATAAACCAATCACGCGTCCAGCTTGCCATATTGGGCCCTAAAACAGCGCCCAAGATACCCCCAGCTAGTACCCAAGAGATCGCTTTCTCTTTAGCGGTTTTGTCGGCAAGTTCAGCAGCTGCAAACCGATAGAGTTGAGCATTGGCGTTATAAAACCCCGCAATGATTGTTCCAAGGTTTAAAAGCCAAAATTGTTTCTCTAAGGTCGCAAAGGCACACAAGAGCGATGAGAACAGGGCTACGAGCAAGGCAATCTGAAAGGAGCGCTTGCGACCTAAGCGCTGTTGAACTCTAGCCACGAGGGTAGTTGCCATGGCGCTGCCCACCACATACGCCATCACCGGCAGAGTTGCTAACCAAGGCTCGGGTGCCAGCGCGAAACCCACTAAGCCATTAATGGCAATAAAGGTAACGTTATTGGTGAGATAAAGCCCCTGTGCCAGGGTCAGAAACCAGAGATTTTTATTCATTCTGCACGGTCATAAAAGCTCTACGATAATGCATTGCATGATGCGTAGGCATACTGCTCTAATCCCTTTGTATCTTTTTCTTGGCTATCTGCTTCAAGGTTGCGCCGGGTTTGGTACTGACTCTAGTCAGTCCAGTGCAGATAAGCTCGACCCCTTGGTGGCTCGTGAAGATATCAAGAAGTTTTCAGCACAACCTGCGAATGAACCCCTTAGAGGATGGAGCTTTTATCGCTTGGCACCCTATAAGAAAAATACTGCTTATCGCCTTGAGAACTACCAGGGTCGAACAGTGCTCAGTGCGAATGCAAAAAAATCAGCCTCAGGGTTGGCGGTAAAACTCAAACCTCGGCCATCGCAACATCTTTGGCTAGAGTGGGAATGGAAAGCCACCGGTACTTTAGATAAAGCAAATAATTTAGATCGATATGCGGATGATGCGCCATTGCGAATCCTAGTTGCATTTGATGGCGATCGATCAAAGTTAACTTTGAAAGACAAAATGGTCGGTGAGCTTGCGCAGATCATGAGTGGACAAGAAATGCCGTACGCCACATTAATGTATATCTGGTCACCTAATGGTCAGCTCAATCAAATCAAGCCAAATTCACATACGAATCGGATCAAGATGATTGCAGTCGATGCCGGTAAAGAAAACCTCGGACAATGGCGTAAGCACAGCAGAGACCTAACCGCTGACTATGAAGCGGCTTATGGTTACGCACCAGGGAATTTGATTGGAATTGCACTCTTGACGGATACAGACAATACCAACTCTGAAACCAAAGCCTATTATGGGGATATTGAGCTGAAATATAAGAACTACAAGCCCAATTAATCACTGGCTTGGGAAATTTCCTTTAGTTCCCGTTATGATCACTTTAAAAGATATATTTCTTGCATTAGAAACGCTTTAAGGAGACAAAATTGTCGGTTAGTACGGAACAGGTTCAACAAGCCCTCAAAGGGGTAAAGGATCCAAATACACAAATTGATTTTGTGAGCTCAAAATCAGTTCGTAATCTCAAAGTCAATGATGGAGATGTTTCTCTCGATATTGTTTTGGGTTATCCAGCTAAAAGCCAAATTGATCTGATTCGTCAATTAGTGGTCAGTGCCATTCGAGAACTTCCTGGGGTAAAAAATGTCAGCGTGGCGATTACCACCGATATTGTCGCGCACGCTGTGCAACGTGGAGTCAAGTTACTCCCTGGTGTAAAAAATATTATTGCAGTCGCCAGCGGTAAGGGCGGTGTTGGAAAATCAACCACCGCAGTGAATCTAGCCTTGGCATTAGCTGCTGAGGGCGCTCAAGTCGGAATCTTGGATGCGGATATCTATGGCCCCAGTCAGCCCATGATGCTTGGCATCACTGGGCGCCCCGAGTCGCTAGCCGAGAATACGATTGAACCGATGGAAGGACATGGCTTGCAAGCGAGTTCAATTGGATTTTTGATTGAGCCCGATAACCCGATGGTGTGGCGAGGCCCCATGGTGACCTCGGCCTTAGAGCAGCTATTACGCCAAACACGTTGGCGTGACCTTGACTATCTGATTGTGGATATGCCACCAGGAACTGGTGACATTCAGTTAACACTTTCACAAAAGGTTCCGGTCACCGGATCCGTGATTGTCACCACACCTCAAGATATCGCTCTGCTTGACGCGCGCAAGGGTCTCAAAATGTTTGAGAAAGTGGGAATTCCTATCATCGGCATTATTGAGAACATGAGTACCTATGTGTGTCCGAAATGCAATCACGAAGAGCATATCTTTGGTGAGGGCGGTGGCAAGAAAATGTGCCAAGACTATGGCGTTGACTTTCTTGGTGCTCTCCCATTAAATCTTTCGATTCGTGAACAGGCAGACTCTGGAAGACCCACGGTGGTCGCAGATCCTGATGGCGCAATTAGCTCAATCTATAAAGGGATTGCGCGACAAGTCGCCATTCGCATTGCCAACCTTAGCAAAGACATGACCAGTAAGTTCCCTAGCATTGTGGTGCAAAAGACCTAACGGATCATACTATGCGTTTTGCCATCGTCATTCGAAAGCAAAAGATTGATAATCCATGGCAAAACTATCGTTGGTGTTTACTTCAGGTTGTTCCTGATATTGGGCAGTTTGGTAATTCTTTAGAACAGGCGGGTACACCCATTAACCCTAAGGTGGTTGGACGACTTCTAGAGCGGGATGATGATGGCGAGTCTTGGGTATTCGCAGGATTTGACTTCCAGTTCTTTCGGGATGAGGCTGAGGGCTACTATTTAAATTCCACCTCACCCGATCCATGTTGGTTTGTGATGTGGCGTCTTGAAACTGATTTCGAGTCTTATTTAGAGCCAAATTCAATTCCGATGGTAAGTAATGATGATGGGGCGGGGCTTGCAATACCTCATCGATTAATGTTGAGCTACAACGAGGCAGCCCGATTGATTGATGGGGGGGAGCAGGTCGATACAAGCCCACTGCAAGACGAGATGAAAGTATTCTTAGCCCAATACGTTGCAGAGAATTACAAACCGGAGCCCAAAAAACGTGCGAAGCCAGCCTCCTTTAAAGGCGCCAACCGCCCAGCGGAGCCTTAATGGCCGAAGATAATTTTTTATCTCGCTGGTCTCGAAAAAAAGCTGGGCTTGCAGAAGAGGCCGCTCCAGCGCCATCGACTGCTCCCGTTACTAAAGCACCCGATACGCTATTAAAAGAAGTAAATGATGAAGTAAGTAATGAAGAAAAAAAAGAAATTTTTGCCCCAGATCAGGCGCAGCAGCCCCCGACTCCAACCATTGAGGATGTTGAAAAAATTGATGTGAAATCACCTGATTTCTCGGCCTTTATGCGTCCCGATGTCGATCCTGTCGTACAGCAGGCCGCTCTTAAGAAAATGTTCAGCGATCCGCACTTTAATGTGATGGATGGTTTGGATATTTATATTGATGATTACTCAAAACCCGATCCAATTCCACTGGATATGCTCAAACGCATGCAGCAATCTGAGCTCTTGGGTATCTTCAAATCGACCGAGGAGCTCTATCCCGATAGTAAGCAAGACGCCTTGGATCAAGCGGATGCAATTCAAACATCGGCCAAGGAACATACGCAAATTGAGCAATCATCACAACCAGCTCCCATGGATAACCAGGACGCTGCTCAGCCAATCGATATAGAATCAGATTCATTAAACCCAAAAGTAGTTGATGAGAAACCTAGTGGAGAGAGACAGGCAAAACGCGATTCCGATACTTCAGGGTCTTAGCGCGAAGCTTTAAAACAAAATGAGTAAAAAATTAGTCTGCGACTGCAATCGCAGTATGCCTCTTGACCCAAAAGAAATGGGCATGCCCATTCATACATCCTTATGCCGCCAAGAGGTGGGACAGTTTCTAAATGCTCTAAATGAGTCTGAGCCGATTGTGGTCGCTTGTACGCAAGAGCGTGCTTTGTTTACTGAACTTGCGAGTCAGGCAGAAAAACCTCTGATTGCACCCCTTCAATTTGTCAACATTCGTGAGATGGCTGGATGGTCTAAGGATGCGAAGGAATCACACCCAAAGATCAAGGCTTTACTTTCAGTAACCGATTTGCCTGAGCCCGATGCGGTTCCGATTGTTGACTATCACAGCGATGGACGCGTACTGATCATCGGACCTGGAGATCAAGCCATCTATTGGGCGCAGCGCCTTGGTCAGTCATTGGAAGTGAGTGTCTTGTTAACGGAGCCCAGCCCGTTGCCCACTGGGCGAAGCTACCCAGTATTTACTGGAAAGATTACAAGTCTCGAAGGTTATCTAGGGCGCTTTATCGCCAAATGGGAGCTTACTAATCCCATTGATCCAGAGATGTGTACGCGATGCGGGGCATGTGTTGCTGTATGCCCTGAAAATGCGATCGATTTGTCGTTTCAAATTGATTTGGATAAATGCAAATCCCACCGTGCTTGCGTCACTGCGTGTGCTGGCATCGGCGCAATTAATTTTGAGCGAGCAGAACGTTCTCGTGAGGGCGAGTTTGATCTGATTCTTGATCTGCAAACGAATCCTAGTATTCAAATTAGTCAAAAACCTCAGGGATATTTTGCGCCTGGCGTAGATCGATTCGAGCAATCCTTGGCAGCCAGTCAATTGCTTGGAATGGTTGGTGAGTTTGAGAAGCCAAAATATTTTGCCTATACCGAAAAAATTTGTGCCCATGGACGTAATGGCAAGGTCGGTTGCTCCGCATGTATTGATGTGTGTTCAACAAAAGCAATTCAGTCAGTATTTAAGGATGGACAGGGTAAGGTAGAAGTCAATCCAAACCTCTGTATGGGATGCGGCGCTTGTGCGACGGTTTGTCCATCAGGCGCGATGCGTTATAACTTTCCAAGCGTCGCGTATCAGGGACGGGAGATCAAAACACTGGCACAAACCTATTTAAACGGTATTGGTAGTTCGAAGCCTGGTCATAATGCGCCAAGCTTATTGATACATAGCCAACAGGCTGGTACTACTCTTTTGGAGAATCTTGGGCGAGCTGCCCGCACAAAACCAAAAGAAATTGTTGGGCTGCCTGCATTTGTGATTCCATTTGCTGTTGAACATATTGCTTCAACCGGAATTGATTTGTGGTTTGGTGCAATGTCGTATGGTTTCGGTGAGGTTGTTTTGCTACTGAGTGGTGACGAAGACCCTGGATACCGAAGTGCGCTTACCGAGCAGGCTGACTTGGCCAATTCGATTTCACAAGCATTAGGCTATGGCCAACGTGTACGCTGCATCATGGCTTCCTCAAGTTCGGATATCAATGCAGTTAATCAGGTCATGGCTGAGTTACTTAATCGTAAAGCCCAAAAATTAATGGCACCTCCGGCAAGCTTTGCTTTGGCGATGCAAAAGCGCGAGACCCTTGAAATGAGTTTGGAGCATTTATTGGAATTTGCTCCACAGGCACTCCCCGCCGAGGGTGTTCCACTGCCAGCCCACTCACCCTTAGGGGCAATTGCGGTCAATAAAGAGGCGTGCACGCTTTGCATGTCCTGTGTGGGGGCATGCCCTGAGGGCGCTTTATTGGATAACCCCGATGAGCCACAGCTCTCATTTATCGAAAAACAGTGTGTGCAGTGCGGACTATGTGAGCAAACCTGCCCTGAAAACGCAATCACTTTAAGCCCTCGCTTGAGTTCGATTGAGCAGCGCAAGCAAAAGGTTTTACTCAATAAAACCGAGCCATTCCATTGCATCAGCTGTGGCAAGGCATTTGGAACCCTGAAGATGGTCGAGTTGATGCTTGGTCGAATTGGCACCCATCACGCTTTCTCAGGTGAGGCTTTGAATCGCCTGAAAATGTGTAGCGATTGCCGTGTCGTGGATATGATGAAAAAAGAACTGTGAACAACATTCATGAGCGAAGCAAATATTCCCCAGACACCAGAACTTAGCCAAGAGGGCTTAGCTGAAGACTTGGCACGTGCCGATTTGTATGGCTTACTCGCAAACTTATTTTTTCAGCCGCCAGATCAAGTATTGCTCGATCAAATAAGCGCATCTGGAAATGCAGATAACCCAGATAATCAGGCACCATTGGCAAGTGTTTGGACCGACTTGGTTGAGGCAGCCAAGCATAGTAAGGCATCGGATTGGAAGGCCGAATACGACAGTAGTTTTTTGGGAGTCGGCAAACCCAATGTGTTTTTATATGGCTCCTACTATCTCGCTGGGCATTTGCATGAAAAGCCGCTCCTAGACATTAGGCGTTCACTTTTGCAATTTGGACTGGAGACCTCTGATTCAGTTGCCGAAACCGAGGATCATATTGCAGCCTTATTTGAGGTCATGCGTTACCTCATCGCAGGGGAGGATGTGGAGATAGCGAATTTGACTAATCAGCGAATATTTTTCAACGATCATATTCGCCCTTGGTATGACGAATTGTGCGATGCAATCGACGCTGATCCGGAAACCCATTTGTACAAAGCCGTCTCGGCCCTGACTCGAGAGTTTTTGGCGATTGAGGGTCAAAGTTTTGATATGGTTTAGTCAAATTTAATTGACGCCATCGTTTTTGCATTTAAGGGTAAGTCCTAGCCATAAAAACATGCAAAAACTTACATAAATTATTTAATTCTTCTACACTAAAACTGTTGAAATGCATCAACTATATTCGTGTAAAGGAATATTTATGGACAGCAAAAAAGTTGTAGACGCTCAAGAAAAATCCAAACCATCGCGTCGTAAATTTTTCATTGGCGCGGGAGTCACTGTTGGTGCGGCTGCTGTTGCTTCTCAAACACCGCTTGGTCAGGCGATTGTTCAGGATGTTGCTGAGGCAGTTACCAGTAAGCCTGATGGCTATCATCTGACCGCTCACATTAAGAAGTATTACCAAACAACGCTCGTTTAATCGAGCGTTTTTTATTGAACGAACTTATTTATCGCTTATCGCAGGAGTCTCACCATGAGCCTAACTCGCAAATCAACCTCAACCTCTAGCCGGGTTCCATCGCAACTGATTGGTAGCCTATCCCGCGGATTGCGTTCAGCAGTTCCGACTATGGACCGCCGTACGTTCTTAAAACGTTCCGGTATTGGTGTTGGTGCTGGTATTGCCGCTACTCAATTAAATATGCTCCAAAAAGCGAATGCGGCTGAGACCAAAGCGATGCTTGATGGCAAAGGCAAGATTGAAGTGAAGCGCACAGTTTGTACCCATTGCTCAGTGGGGTGCTCGTTTGATGCAACCGTTGAAAATGGGGTTTGGGTTCGTCAAGATCCCGTGTTTGAATCGCCTATCAATATGGGTGGCGCATGCGCAAAGGGCGCTGCATTACGTGAGCATGGGCATGGCGACTATCGTTTGCGCACCCCCATGAAGTTAGTGGATGGCAAATACCAGAAAATTTCTTGGGATCAGGCGCTTGATGAGATTACCGCCAAGATGAAAGATCTGCGTTCAAAGTACACGCCAGACTCCATCTTCTTTATTGGCTCATCAAAGTACAACAACGAGCAAGCCTATTTGCTCCGTAAGTTTGTGTCGTTCTACGGCACCAATAATACCGACCACCAGGCGCGTATTTGCCACTCGACCACCGTTGCAGGTGTGGCAAATACCTGGGGTTATGGTGCAATGACTAATAGCTACAACGACATGATGAACTCGAAGGCGGCGTTATATATCGGCTCGAATGCTGCTGAGGCGCACCCTGTTTCCATGTTGCATATGTTGCATGCAAAAGAGAATGGTTGCAAAGTCATCGTGGTCGATCCGCGCTATACCCGAACCGCCGCAAAATCGGATCAATATGTGCGGATTCGTTCTGGTACAGACATCCCATTCCTCTTTGGTGTGCTGTATCACATCTTCCAAAATGGTTGGGAGGACAAGAAGTACATCAACGACCGTGTCTTTGGTATGGACGACATTCGCAAAGAGGTCATGGAAAAGTGGACACCAGCTAATGTCGAAGAGGCTTGCGGAGTTCCAGAGGCGCAAGTTAAGCGAGTTGCAGAAACTATGGCTAAGAATCGTCCAGGAACGATTGTTTGGTGTATGGGGCAAACGCAGCACACCGTTGGTAATGCCATGGTTCGCGCTTCTTGCATCTTGCAATTAGCGCTCGGTAATATTGGCGTGTCCGGTGGTGGCGCCAACATCTTCCGTGGCCACGATAATGTTCAGGGCGCAACCGATGTTGGTCCAAACCCAGATTCTTTACCAGGCTACTATGGCCTTGCCGCTGGTTCGTGGAAACACTACGCTGCTGTATGGGGTGTTGACTATGAGTGGATCAAAGGTCGCTATGCTCCTGACATGATGGAGAAGTCGGGCACTACCGTTTCTCGTTGGGTTGATGCCGTCCTTGAAAAAGATGACATGGTTGATCAAGCCACCGCAGTAAAAGGCGTGTTCTTCTGGGGCCATGCACCAAACTCGCAAACCCGTGGCTTGGATATGAAGCGCGCCATGGATAAATTAGACCTTTTGGTAGTGGTCGATCCCTATCCAAGCGCAACGGCTGCAATGGCAGCGATGCCACCTGCTCCTGGTGGGACGGTTAATAAAAACCGCGCCGTGTATTTGCTACCAACTACAACTCAGTTTGAGTGCGCAGGTTCCGCAACCGCATCGAATCGTTCAGTGCAGTGGCGCGAGAAGGTGATCGATCCGCTCTTCGAGTCTGTTCCTGATCATGTTCTGATGCAAGCTTTTGCTGACCGCTTGGGCTTTGGAAAAGAGCTCTCGAAGAACTTCAAGATGCTGGATTCTAAGTTTGCTGGTAAGAACTGGAAAGAGCCCGAAGTTGAGTCGATCTTGCGCGAAATTAATCAGGCCGTTTGGACGATTGGTTATACCGGCCAGACACCAGAGCGTTTGAAGGCACATATGCGCATGATGAGCGTGTTTGACCCGAAAACACTGCGCTCACGTGGTGGCAAAGATCCAGTTACTGGTTATGACACAGCCGGTGATTATTTTGGATTGCCATGGCCATGCTTTGGTAATGCCGCGCTCAAACACCCTGGTTCACCCAACCTCTATGACACAAGTAAGCACGTGATGGATGGTGGTGGTAATTTCCGAGCCAACTTTGGTGTTGAGAAGGATGGTAAGTCACTCTTGGCTGCTGATGGTTCGTTCTCGAAGGGTGCTGACATCAAAACTGGATACCCAGAGGTAGACCATGTTTTCTTGAAGAAGTTAGGTTGGTGGAATGAGCTCACTGAGGATGAGAAAAAAGCTGCCGAAGGAAAGAACTGGAAGACCGACCTTTCTGGTGGAATCATCCGTGTCACCATGAAAAACCATGGCTGCCATCCATTTGGAAATGCTAAAGCACGTGCCGTGGTTTGGAACTTTCCTGATCCAATTCCAATTCACCGCGAAGCGCTCTATAGCACTCGTCCAGACATGGTCGCGAAGTACCCAACCCACGATGACGTGAAGACCTTCTGGCGCTTGCCGACCTTGTTTAAGACAGTTCAGAACAAAGCAATTGAAGATAAGCTTTATGAAAAGTTCCCCATCATTTTGACCTCGGGTCGCTTAGTGGAATACGAGGGTGGTGGTGAAGAGACTCGATCGAACCCATGGCTTGCAGAGTTACAGCAAGAGAACTTTGTGGAGATTAATCCGAGTGCAGCAGCCCGGCGAGGTATCAAAAATTGGGACTTTGTTTGGGTGAAATCACCAACGGGTGCCAAGATCAAGGTGCGCGCATTAGTAACCGAACGCGTAGCCCCAGATACTGCCTTTGTGCCTTTCCATTTCTCGGGATGGTGGGAAGGAAAAGATCTGCTCGATTTTTATCCAAAAGGAGCCTATCCGATTGTTCGTGGTGAGGCCGTTAATACCGGCACCACTTATGGATATGACCGCGTAACCATGATGCAAGAGACCAAGACCACGATCTGTCAGATCGAAAAGGCTGCTTAACTAACACCGCAAAGTCAGGAGATTAACTATGGCAAGAATGAAATTTATCTGCGACGCAGAACGGTGTATTGAATGCAACGGTTGCGTTACAGCATGTAAGAACGAGAATGAGGTACCTTGGGGTGTTAATCGCCGAAGGGTAGTTACCATTAATGATGGTGTCGTTGGTGCTGAAAAATCCATCTCAGTAGCATGTATGCATTGTGCAGACGCACCATGTATGGCTGTTTGCCCAGTCGATTGCTTCTATCGTACCGATGAGGGCGTGGTACTTCATAACAAGGACACCTGCATTGGATGCGGCTATTGTTCATATGCCTGTCCATTTGGCGCACCTCAGTTCCCAAGCTCTGGCGTGTTTGGTTTACGTGGCAAGATGGATAAGTGCACCTTCTGCAGCGGTGGTCCCGAGAAGAACGGCAGCGTCGCTGAGTTCGAGAAGTATGGCCGTAATCGTCTAGCCGAGGGTAAGTTGCCACTCTGTGCTGAGCTATGCTCTACTAAAGCGCTCATCGGTGGCGATGGCGATGTAATTGCCGATGTGTTCCGAACCCGTGTGGTGAAGCGGATGGCTGCCGGTAAGAATGCTGGAGCTGATGTGTTTGGTTGGGCAACTGCTTACGGCAAACCCAATGCTCCCGCACCCGCTGCTAAACCAGCCGCTGGAGGTAAATCATGAAACTCGCCCTAACGAGCGCCTTAGTTGTAACCGCTTTATTGGCTGGCTGTAACGAGGCGAATGTGGGTACCTCAGCGTCTAAGCGACCCGATATGGCTCCTTACATGGGTGCTGATAATGGGTTTATGGCGAAAGGTTGGAAACCAGGTGATCAGGCGAGCTGGAATGCTGAGATTACGAAGCGGAATCAGTTTCAGTCTGAGTACAGCAGAATCAAATAAAAATTAGAATAATTTGGAGATGATCCGATGAATGCATCATTTGGCTCTGTAATACGATCTATCCTGTTGGCAGCAGGTCTTGCTATCAGCTCTCTAAGTATTGCTCAACAAGGAACCGCCCAGTCGCCGACTCCTCAGAAGGTTGAGTCAGTCAATATTCTGGATGTTGGACGGTCATCGAATGCAACTACTCAAGCTGCCATTGAGGCGGGTAAAAATCAACCAGGAAACAATGCGCCAATCTGGAGAATGGTGAATAGCGACGAGGTGCATTACACCTCCCTACCAGGGGCTGAAAATGGTGTATTAATCCAAAAGACCGGGCAAGAGTGGCGCTTAATTCGTAATGGAGTGATTACTGTTTACGGGGCTTGGTTGCTGACAATCGCTTTTTGCGGAATTGTTGCCATGTACGTCTTTAAGGGCACGATTAAATTGCATGAGCCGATGTCTGGACGCAAAATTCAGCGCTTCACTTTGCTAGAGCGCATTACTCATTGGACCATGGCGTTTACCTTTGTGGCACTTGCCTTTACCGGCATCATGATCTTATGGGGTAAATATTTCTTATTACCATTAACAGGGCCAGCATTCTTCGGAACCTTCTTATTGGTTTGCAAAAATGTGCATAACTTTGTGGGCCCCGCATTCACTGTCAGTATCGTAGTGTTCTTTATTCTCTTTGTCCGCAGAAACCTTCCTGAGAAGGGCGATATGGCCTGGGCGCTTGGATTTGGTGGTTTGATCTCAGGCAAACATATCCCTGCTGGATTTTTTAACTTCGGTGAGAAGTTCTGGTTTTGGGTTGGAATGGTGATTTTAGGCTCCGCAGTATCCGCATCTGGATGGGTGCTCGATATGATCGTCCCATTTATTCAGATTGAATACTGGCGTGGCACCATGCAGATTGCCAACATCATCCATGGTGTGGGAGCGATTTTGATGACTGCCCTTGCGCTCGGGCATATCTACATCGGTACGATTGGTATGCAAGGCTCAATCGATGCCATGAAAACAGGGTATTGCGATGAGACTTGGGCTAAAGAGCACCATGAGCTTTGGTATAAAAAATTAGGAAAGGGGTAATTCACATGAAACGTTTGCTTGTTGGTTCTGTCTGTTTAATTGGATCAACCGTCGCCCTAGCTGCATTACCACCCCCAACCCCACAGCAAGCCGAGGCAGCAGCTCTTGCTAAAGCAAAAACTGCTTATGCAGGAACCGTTGCCAGCTATCAGCTTTGCCAATCCATAAATGCCATTGCGATGAAATATAAAACAGCAGGTACGCCCAATCCTGCCCCTTGTGTTGCGCCACCCCCATTTGTACCTCCTGCAACAGCCTCAGTCGCACCAGCGCCTGCACCTGCTAAAAAATAACTCAATATTTCTTAATAGGAGTCCCCAAGGCGACCCTTGGGGATTTTTTATTTGACAGCGGGATTGAGGGTGTATCGTCCAGTGATCTGTGCGCTTGCCAAAATATGACGCTGTAAGGCTGCTAATGCAGTTTTGCCATCAAAGGTGGAACCTAAACCGAGCGATGGCGTATCGAGGGCATAGACCGTAAAAATGTAGTGGTGCCAAATGCTGTCATTCCATGGCGGGCAAGGGCCATCGTAACCAAAATAATTGCCCTTCATTTCAGCGTCACCTGAGAACCAAGCGGTGTAATCATTGATCCCGTGTAAGGCGCCGTGGTGTGTTCCAGGGCCGGGTTTACCTCGGGGCACCACTTCGGTTGAGTAGTGACCTGCTGGGATCTCAGTGATCGTCTTGGGAATATCGACCATGACCCAGTGAAAGAAATCAATGCGGGGTAGGGATGCGGGTACCGTTTTACCTTCTTGATTGACGTCGTCCGGCTTGGAGGGAACATCTGGATCATGGCAAATCAAAGTAAACGATTGTGTGCCAGCGGGAATATCCTCCCACCGCAAATGGGGATTGTGATTTGACCCAAGACATACATGTCCCCGATCATTAGGAATGCAAAACGCATACTGTCCTGGAATCACTGCACCATCTTGAAAGCTTGAACTGGTGAGTAGCATAGGGTCTCCTAATATTGAATAATTGACTTATTGTGCAATAAATTCGCGAGCAAGAAACTGGGAACCCTCTTTGGTCTGAGGGTTTTTAAAGAAGGCATCGGGGTGGGTAATTTCTAGGATTTTGCCGTCTTGCATGAAGATGAGATTGGACGCTAGGCGCTTCACCTGGGCCATATTGTGAGAGGCAAATAAAACCACCTTCCCATCTCTGGCAAGCTCAGTAATCATCTGCTCTACATCATCACTGGCATTGGGATCTAGATTAGCGGTGGGCTCATCGAGAAGGACTAATTTGGGGTTTTGTAAGCGAGCTTGGGCAAAGCAAAGCTTTTGGCGTTCCCCAGCAGAAAGGCGTTGAGCGGGATTATTAGCTAAATGCGCAATTCCAACAGATTGCAAGGCCTCATCAATTGCTTGATCGCTAATGGTTCGATGGGTATCCCTTAATAAGCTAAGGTGCTCTCTAACCGTGGCTTTGAGCATGGGGGTGTAATGAAACACCAGTGCACTCTCATCGGACGTGAAGGGACGTTGGCATTGACCCTGCGATGGCTCAATTAGGCCATGGATTAAGCGTAATAAGGTTGTTTTCCCAGCGCCATTGGGACCAATCAGGGCAGTAATACCTGCTAGGGGAACTTGAAGATCGCCAGATTGCAAAATAATGCGCCCATCACGGATGACCTCAACATTATGTAGGTTAAGCAATTTATCCATAACGTCGCTCCGCAACTTGTCGAACGACAAATATGAATATATTTGCCAATATCACAATACCAAGAAGGACAATTCCCAAAGACAAGGCAAACGCAAGATCGCCTTTGCTGGTTTCTAGTGCAATCGCGGTGGTCATGGTGCGCGTTACCCGATCAATATTGCCGCCCACAATCATTACTGCCCCGACTTCTGAGATCGCCCGGGCAAAACCAGCCAGAATGGCGATCGTGAGTGAGAAGCGACAATCCCAAATGAGCCACTTAAGACGAGCAAAGTAGGGTAGACGCAGAGCCATGAAGGTGTCGCGATGAATTTTCCAAGAATCCTCTAGTAATTGGCGGCTAAGTGCTGCAATTAAAGGGGTGGTGATAAAAAACTGAGCCACGATCATTCCCTTGACCGTAAATAACCAGCCCCACTCGCCAAAAGGACCGCTTCTTGACAGAATCAAGTACACCAAAACGCCCACAATCACTGTCGGTATCCCCATCATGCTATTCAGGATCACGATTGCAACGCGCTTACCCGCAAACTCTTCGGTGGCTAGCCAAGCCCCAAGCGGCAAGCCCACCAAGGTCCCCAATATCAGGGCCGTGATACTCACCTGCAAAGAGGTGATGACAATGCGCACAATTGCCGCATCGAGATGGGCTAGCAGTGCAACGGCATCAAGAAAGGTGGAGCTCATGAGCGAGAATCATTAAAAGGATCATTGGATTCTAACAATCAATGCTCCCTAAGTCTCGGTGGCACAATGGTGTGATGTCAATTACTGTTTGTGTCTTTTGTGGATCTCGACCCGGTTCTAATCCGAGCTGGTCGACTGCCAGTAGCCAATTGGGCTCTGAAATTGCTAAGCATGGCTGGCGACTCGTCTTTGGGGGTGGCGGGGGAGGTCTAATGGGTGATCTGGCCCGAGGTGCTCTGGCATCCCATGGCAATGTAATTGGCATTATCCCCAGTTTTTTGACTGAGGCAGAGGCTGTGATTGAAAATTTGGCGGAGCTTTACGTCGTAGAAAGTATGGTTGCCCGCAAAGAGATGATGATTGAGCTCTCCGATGTTTTTGTGGTTCTACCAGGCGGTATTGGTACGATCGAAGAATTGTTTGAGGTGTGGACTGGTAATCATGTCAAGGCGTATAGCAAGCCAATCCTGATTGTGAACCTAAATGGTTTTTATGACTTGCTGCTTCAATTTACTCAACAACAGTTCGATAATGGCTTTTTAATCGAGCGTCATTTCAGCTATATCACGGTAGTGAAGACAATTCCTGAGGCAATTGCATTTCTTCAATTGAAGGCGCGGTAATTCAGTATCATGAATGTCATGGCGGATGTCATTTGTTTATGTAATCAAATTTGGGACGAGGATTTACGAGAGTACTTGGCAACCCATGAAATTAACTCCATCGAGGAGTTGCGCCAAGAGGCATCAATTTGTAATAAGTGCATGCAATGCGAAGAGCTCGTTCAAACTGAAATTTATCATGCGCGCATTCGACGCCAGCAACATTCATCCTAGTGCAATCCAGCCCGCCTCAGGTTTGCGGGTGGTCACGATTAATATGCATAAAGGGATGTCACCCCTCAAAATTGATTCGACCGTCTATCGTTTACGTCAGCGTTTGAGATCTCAACATCCCGATTTAATCTTCATTCAAGAGCTACAACAAGAGAACATCCGTCGACAGAAACGTTTATCCACCTGGCCGAAGCAAGAAATCACCCATTTTCTGGCTGATGGATTTTATGCAGATTGGCATTACGGCAAAAATGCCGAGTATCGACATGGTCATCACGGCAATGCCATTCTTTCCAAATTTCCATTGCATAAAGGAGATAACTACGATATTTCAGCCTATCGGTTTGAGCGTCGCGGTCTCTTGCACTCTATTATTCAATTAGCAGAGGGCCCGCCCATCCATTGCTTTTGTGTACACCTGGCCTTATTGCAACGTGGACGTGAGCGCCAAGTCGATACCATCTTGCAGCACATTGAGACTCTATCAAAGCATGAGCCCAGTATTATTGCGGGTGACTTTAATGATTGGCGTAATTCTGCGAGTGAGCCGATGGGTGAGGCTGGCTTTGTGGATGCGTTTGAGAGTTTGTATGGTGCCCCGGCTAAAACCTTCCCAAGTGCGAAGCCGATGTTAGCGATGGATCGTATTTATGTGCGTGGCTTAAAGATTCAGAAGGCGCAGGTATTAACCGAATGGTCAAAATTATCAGATCATTTAGCTGTATATGCAGAGTTAGGTCACTAATATGATGCACCTGTTCACCGGCACCATTTTTGGCTATCACGTCCCGTGGTTTGTGATCCTGCATGTCGTGATTGCGATCTTATTTTTCCTGCGGATCATCTGGGTTCGACGCCCAGTGGGGGTAGCAGTCTCGTGGCTATTGATTATCGTTTCCTTCCCAATTATTGGCCTGATTCTTTATTTGACCATTGGTGAGCGACCCGTTGGCCGAACGCTGACAAGCAAGATCATTCGCATGGAAAAGGAGTACGCCAAAATTAGTAAGGCAATGCGTCAGTTGCATGAGCCCGACCGCGCCCTTTTGCATCAGGATGCGCATGCGATTAGCCTACTTGCGCAGGCCAAGAACGGTACACCAGTGGCCGCTGGTAACCAGATCGAACTGTTTACCAACTCGCTGGAGATCCTGCAGCACTTCATTGATGAGATCAATCGTGCCCAAAAATCCATTCATATGGAGTTTTATATTTGGTCGCTGGGTGGTGATGCTGACCGAGTGGGCGAGGCCCTGATTACAGCTTCCAAGCGCGGAGTGAAGTGCCGTGTTTTGCTTGATTCTTTGGGAAGTTCTAGCTGGTTTAAATCTGCTTGGCCAAAGCGCTTTGCAAATGCCAAGATTGAGGTGACCGAAGCTCTACCAATTCAGTTTGGCCGTTTTCAGTTCCGACGCGCCGATCTGCGTTTACACCGCAAGATATTCATCATTGATGGTGAGACAGCATGGACTGGAAGTATGAACTTGGTTGATCCCCGAACCTTTAAACAGGACTCTGGAGTGGGGGAGTGGGTCGATGCCATGGTTCGTATTCAGGGACCCGTGGTGTCCCAGTTTGAACTTACCTTTTCATACGATTGGAGTGTTGATAACCCAAGGGTAATGCACTTTAGTGATCGCGATGGTCTCAATAAAAAGCCGGCTGGTAACGCTTTAGCTCAGGAGTTCTCGTCTGGACCAGTTTATCGAGACGATATTCTTTATCAGGTCTTGCTCTCTGCGGTACTCGATGCGCGCCAGGAGCTCGTGATTACCACCCCGTACTTTGTTCCGGATGAGGGTCTGGTCCAGGCGTTAATGGCAGCCTCTCACCGTGGAGTGAGGGTGAAGCTAATCGTACCGCGCCTGAATGATTCAACTTTGGTTGCTTGGAGCAGTCGGAGTTTTTACAGTACTCTACTAGGTGCGGGTGTTGAGATCGCTGAGTTTAAAGGAGGCTTATTACACACGAAGAGCCTTTTAATTGATGAGCGGATTGCTATTTTTGGATCGGTCAACTTCGATCAGCGCAGCTTACGTCTTAATTTCGAAATCAGCCTCATTGTGTACGACCAAACCTTCTGCACTCAACTTAAACAGCTAACTACCAGTTATCTTAAACGCTCACAGATCATTAATCGAATTGGGTGGGAACGCCGCCCACGGTGGCGAAGACTGTTGGAGAACACAGCGCACCTAGCATCGCCCTTGCTTTAAATCGCTCCGGCTTGTTTTAGCTGCTGGATCGATTCTGCAGAATGCCCGAGTTCTTTTAGGATTGCCTCAGTGTGTTCACCGATCCCCGGTATTTTGTCCATCCGATACTCATAGGCAGTATTGATGCCTGGAGGTAATAGGGCGGGGATTGAGCCATTGGGAGATTCCACCGAATGCCAACGTCCGCGCGCACGCAATTGTGGGTGATTCCAAAACTGATGCATATCATTTAGGGAGGCATTGGCAATCTGAGCCTCCTCGAGTTTGGCTAAAACCTGTTCGCTCGTCATTGCAGAGAAGATCTTCAAGATAATGGCATTGAGTTCCACACGGTTTTCATTGCGCTTGAAGTTTTTATCAAAGCGGGGATCGGTCGCAAGCTCAGGCTGCAAGAGTACTTTCTCGCAAAACAAAGCCCACTCGCGCTCATTCTGAAGGCCTAACATAATCGTTTTGCCATCGCCGGCTAAATAAGGACCGTAGGGAAAGATAGTGGCATGCGAAGCACCGGTGCGCGGTGGCGGAGAGGCGCCATCCATACTGTAATACATCGGGTAGCCCATCCACTCTCCAAGCGCTTCTAGCATGGAAATATCGATCACTGACCCTTTGCCCGTCTTTTGTCGCTGGAGAAGCGCTGCCAAGATATTGGTATAGGTATACATACCTGCTGCAATATCTGCAATGGAAATACCAACCTTGCTAGGGGTCTCAGGTGTTCCAGTGATGGATAAGAGTCCCGCTTCACTCTGAATCAGTAGGTCATACGCTTTTTTATCCCGATACGGCCCATTCTCACCATAGCCAGAGAGATTGCAATAAATTAATTTGGGATTGCTTGCTTGTAATGCTTGGGCAGTAAGGCCCATCCGGGCTGCTGCGCCCGGAGCAAGGTTTTGGACAAACACATCGGCAGTCTCTAGTAATTGACGCAGGATAGTAAGCGCAGGCTCGTGTTTGAGATCGAGAGTCAAACTTTCTTTGGAGCGATTCACCCAGGTGAAATGCGAGGACATCCCTTTGGCGCGTTGATCGTAGTTGCGCGCAAAGTCACCGGCACCAGGCCGCTCAATCTTGATGACGCGGGCACCAAGATCCGCTAGCTGACGAGTAGCAAAAGGCGCCGCGATGACATGCTCGAGTGCAACGACAGTAATACCGTCTAAGGGCCGCATCACTAGAATGAGCGTGGTAAGCCAAGCAAGTGCTCGGCCACATAGGAGTAGATCAAATTAGTCGAAATCGGAGCAACTTGATAGAGTCGGGTTTCTCTAAACTTACGCTCGACATCGTATTCACAAGCAAAGCCAAAGCCCCCATGTGTTTGTAAGCAAACATTGGCGGCTTCCCAGGATGCCTTGGCTGCTAAATACTTCGCCATATTCGACTCAGCCCCACAGGGCTCTTGTCGATCAAATAGCTCGCAGGCCTTAAAGCGCATCAAGTTTGCTGCCTCGGTCTCAATATAACTATCGGCAATCGGAAACTGAATACCTTGGTTCATGCCAATGGGGCGATCAAAGACCACACGCTCAGTAGCGTAGCGGCGTGCGCGATCGATAAACCAATAGGCATCACCAATGCACTCTGCAGCAATGAGTGTGCGCTCAGCATTTAAGCCGTCCAAAATATATTTGAAGCCCTGACCTTCGGTGCCGATCAAGTTCTCGGCTGGAATCTCTAACTGATCAAAGAAGACCTCATTGGTTTCGTGATTGACCATGTTGGCGATGGGACGCACTTCCATTCCTTTACCGATTGCCTCATGGAGATTGACGATGAAAATGGACATACCTTCCGACTTTTTCTTGACCTCCGAGAGGGGAGTGGTACGCGCTAACAAGATCATTAAATCCGAATGCTGAATGCGCGAGATCCAAACTTTCTGACCATTGATGATGTAGCGATCCCCTTTCTTGGTTGCAGTAGTCTTTAGCTTAGTCGTATCGGTTCCAGTAGTGGGCTCAGTCACTGCCATACTTTGCAGTCGCCATTCACCCGAGGCAATCTTCGGCAAATATTGTTGCTTCTGTTGCTCTGAGCCGTGACGTAGCAAGGTGCCCATGTTGTACATCTGACCATGGCAAGAGCCAGCATTGCCTCCAGAGAGATTGATTTCTTCCATGATGACGGAGGCTTCAGCAAGACCCAGCCCAGAGCCACCATATTCCTCAGGAATTAAAGCTGCCAACCAACCCGCATCGGTCATTGCTTTTACAAATGCTTCAGGATAGCCGCGCTCGTGATCAATTTTTTGCCAATAGGCAGAGTCATAGCGCGAGCAAAGATCGCGAAGCGCTTCGCGCATTTCCTGATATTGGTCTGGTTTTGGAATACTTAATGCCATGATTAATTCAGTAGTTTATTAGTGATGTCGATGGTTTGATAAGGGAGCTGATCTACTGGCCAAGCACCAGATTTATTACTCTCAAAAATCTTTTTGAGATCTAAGGTGACATAACTAGTGCGATTTGCATAGTTGGAGATATGCCATTGCTGGTTATTGAGATCCTTAATGTTGACCCATTGGGTGTAATCGGAAACCACTTTATCACCGTCCTTTGAGGCAGCTACACCAATTGGAATATCAACATTATTCAAAATATGACCAGTGAGTTGCACGCTCTCAGCGCGGTTGTTTGGTGGTGCAGCAAGTTGGCGTAAGTACGCAGCCCGAATAAATCGTGAGGGCGGGGTGTAATCCGCAGGCAAGCCCATCAGCCCACCACCTTGACCAAGCTCTGTAACATTTTGGCCATTCACCGTAACCGCGCTGCGAGCAAAATTGGTTAGGTTAATGTAATTTCGAGCATTGGTAATGTGCCAATCGTAGGTTGGGGAGTTCGTTAATACGTTTGCGACATTTTCGTGGATACGCATTTGACCTTTAACGAACTCGATTACGATGCTGGCACCTGTGCGATCAGTGAACACAAAATGTAACCAGGGGGGAGTTGGGCCTGAGGGAAGGCTTGAGTCATACCAAACTTTGAAGCGTGGAATCTCTTTGCGTAATTCAGCGACATTAGCAAACATTCCCAAGGCAAGCGTTCCAAAATCTAGAATCGAGACATAGTCCAAATCTTTGGGGGTAACGGTTTGATATTCAGTAAAGCCAGGAAGGAAGTTGCCACTCATCCCTAAGCCGGCACTATTTTGACCCTCAAGCAGAGCAGGTGCGCCCGGCAAGATTCCAGGGGAGATTCCGAGAACAGCGTATTTGGTAATGAACTGGATTGGAGGTAACTTGAGATTATCGGGAGCCGTGGTACGAAATTTAGTTCCTTGTGGGAGGCTGTTGATGGTCCATTTCATATCAAAGGCCCACTCCATGGTGCGACCAGCAATGACCGTGCCATCTTTGGCCTGAATATTGACCGCAGTACAAGCAAACGAGCTGTGAAAAAAACTAAGTAGCATAAGACCAACCAACCATTGTTTCATTGTGACTCTCCAACTCAAGATTCGGAATCTTGTAGTTTAATCTAGATACTTTCTTGATTGATGGGGCTAATTGCCATGCAACAAATCCTCTCCGGTATTCGTGTCCTAGAGCTTGGCCAATTAATTGCGGGCCCCTTCGCAGCGAAGACCTTGGCGGACTTCGGGGCGGAGATTATTAAAGTCGAGTCGCCCGGGGATGGCGATCCATTGCGCAAATGGCGTATGCTGCATGAGGGAACCTCGGTCTGGTGGCAAGCGCAGTCTCGTAATAAGCAATCGATTTGCATTGACTTGCGCCAACCCGAGGGTCAGGATATCGTGCGACGTTTAGCCCAAGAGGCGGATGTTCTGATTGAAAACTTTCGGCCCGGCACGATGGAGAAATGGGGCATGGGTTGGGATGCATTGCATGCGCTTAATCCGAGCTTGATCATGTTGCGTGTTTCTGGCTACGGACAAGATGGACCGCGTCGCGATGAGCCTGGCTTTGCCGCTATTGCGGAAGCAACGGCTGGATTACGATATTTAACTGGACACCCCGGGCAGGTGCCTGCGCGCGCGGGCTTATCACTCGGTGACACGATTGCTGGCTTGCATGGCGCCTTGGGTGTTTTGCTTGCACTCTATGAACGTGATGCTCGAGGTGGTCAAGGGCAGATGATTGATGTGGCGCTTTACGAAGCAGTGTTTAATCTGACCGAGAGCCTCTTGCCGGAGTACCACGTCTTTGGTGCAATCCGTCAACCAGCAGGAGGGGCATTGCCAGGCATTGCCCCATCAAATGCCTATCCTTGTATTGATGGCCAATACGTATTAATTGCCGCCAATGGGGATTCATTATTTAAGCGATTGATGGATCTGATCGGTCGTAACGATTTAGGCAACGATCCTGAATTGGCGCGTAACGATGGGCGGGCTAAACGTGCTGACGCCATTGATGAAGCAATTGGGCAATGGACGAGCCAACGAACCCTTGAAGAGATTCTGGCTGCTCTACAGGGTATTGCTGTTCCTGCTGGACGTATCTATAGCGCGAAAGATATTGCGGAGGATCCGCACTACCGTGCGCGCGGTGTGATTGAAACCATTGAGAGTGCAGACGGTTTAAAAGTAGAGATGCCAGGCATCATTCCGAAGCTCTCCCAAAATCCTGGGCAAATTCGACATCGCGCACCGACACTTGGCGAACATACTGAATCGGTTCTCATGAAGCACGGATTTACGGTTGAACAGATTCAGACTTTGAAAGACGCCGGCGTTCTGCATTAATGGAAGCCCTCATTCATTCCATGATGGATTGGTTTGGTATGCCCACCGTGGGTCTACCGGCGGTATTTATTGTGGCGGCGGTATCCGCCACTCTTATTCCAATGGGCTCCGAACCCGTTTTGTTTGCATACGTCAGCTTAAATCCTGAGGATTATTGGTTGGCAATTGGTGTGGCAACCCTGGGCAATACCCTGGGCGGCATGATTAATTGGTGGCTGGGATTACTCGCGCGAAATACCTATGAGTCATTGCGAGGAGAGACCCATTCACGCGCCCAAGCCTGGCTAGAAAAACGAGGGCCACCAATGTTGTTACTCTCGTGGTTACCAATCATTGGTGACCCTTTATGTTTGGTAGCAGGTTGGTTGCGTCTGCAATGGTTACCGTGCATGATTTACATGGCGGTTGGTAAGCTACTGCGGTACATCACTCTCACATGGCTGCTAACCTCGATACCCAAGTCCTTTTGGCAAGAATTAGGCCGACTCATAGGTCTATGAGAAGATAGTTGTCTTATTGGTTCAAACGAGGGTTTTTTGGAATGCTTCTAAAGGGTAAAACCGCCTTAGTGACGGGCTCAACGAGTGGTATTGGACTGGCGATGGCTAAGGCCATGGCCGCCCAAGGCGCCAATGTGATGATGAATGGCTTTGGTGATAAGGATGCGGCAATTGCCGAGGTCAAGGCCTACGGAGTGGAAGTGGATTATCACGGCGCCGACATGAGTAAGCCCGATGAGATTGCACAAATGATTGCTGCTACCGAAAAACGCTTTAGTGCAATTGATGTGCTCATTAATAATGCGGGGATTCAGCATGTCGCCAGTGTGGAAGATTTTCCAGCAGAGCGCTGGGACGCGGTGATTGCGATCAACTTAAGTTCGGCATTTCATGCAACGCGTTTAGCACTACCAGGAATGAAAGAACGTAATTGGGGCCGCATTATTAATATTGCCTCCGTTCATGGTCTTGTGGCTTCTATTCAAAAAGCAGCATACGTAGCGGCAAAGCATGGCATCGTAGGCTTAACTAAGGTGGTTGCGCTTGAGACTGCCCGTACCGGAATTACTTGCAATGCCATTTGCCCAGGTTGGGTGTTAACCCCCCTTGTTCAAAAGCAAGTGGATGCACGCGCCCAGCGTGACAATATTTCGAATGATGCAGCTAAATTAGCATTAGTCTCCGAGAAGCAGCCTTCGGGTGAATTTGTGAAACCAGAGCAACTCGCTGCATTAGCCGTATTTCTGTGTGGACCGGATGCATCTGAAGTCCGTGGTGTTGCCTGGAATATGGACGGCGGCTGGACGGCGCAATAATTAATCACTCCAATCAAAATAAGAAGAACTTCGTCATGCAACGAATTGTCATCGTAGGTGGTGGGGCAGGAGGGTTGGAGCTAGCAACCCGTCTAGGCGATCGATTTGGTCCTCGCAAAGGAAAGCCCGGTCGTTACTCTATTACCTTGATTGATAAAAATCGCACCCATATTTGGAAACCAAAACTCCATGAGATTGCCGCTGGCAGTATGGATTTGGGCGACCATGAAGTTGATTACATTGCGCAAGCCCACTGGCATCACTTTACCTATCGCATTGGTGAGATGATCGGTTTGGATCGCGAGCGCAAAGAGGTGATTGTTGCGCCATATAAGGATCACCTGGGTACCGAAATTACCCCACAACGCTCTATTCCTTATGACGTTCTCGTCATGAGTATTGGAAGCCTCAGCAATGACTTTGCGACTCCCGGCGTTGAGGAATACGCCTTACGTTTAGAGTCTCAAGACGATGCCAAAAACTTTCATCATCAAATGCTCAATGCGATTATTCGAGCTCAGGCACAAAGTAATCCACTTTCGCCCGATCAATTGCACGTAGCCATTATTGGCGCAGGGGCAACTGGTGTTGAGCTTGCTGCCGAACTGCATCGCACCACGCGCGAAGTTGTTTCGTACGGTCTTGATCGAGTAGACCCTAATAAGGACTTAAAGGTAAGCGTGATCGAGGCAGCCCCCCGAATCTTGCCAGCCTTGCCGGCGCGACTCTCAAACGCGACTGAAGCCTTATTGCAAAAGATGGGTGTTGAGGTTATTACGAACAAGAAAGTGGCGCGGGTATTTCCAAAAGAAGTTCAATTTAGTGACAACACGAGTCTGCCCGCTGAATTGATTGTGTGGGCAGCCGGAGTCAAGGCGCCTGATTTTCTCAAAGACATCGGGGGCTTGGAGACGAATCGAATTAATCAGCTGGTGGTGCTGCCGACCTTACAAACGACGCGTGATCCTGACATCTTTGCCATGGGCGACTGCGCGGCCTGCCCTTGGCCAGAAGCAAACGAGGGGCAGGGCGGCTTTGTACCGCCGCGAGCCCAAGCGGCCCATCAACAAGCCTCTCATTTGTTTAAGCAAATCCAATTGCGTCTTGAGAACAAACCCCTGAAACCATACCGCTACCGTGATTTTGGTTCCTTGGTATCTTTAGGGAAGTACAGCACCGTTGGTAATATGATGGGCGGCCTGATTGGTGGCAACCTCATGATCGAAGGCGTCTTTGCCAAGCTAATGTATTTGTCTTTGTACAAAATGCATGAGCTGGCATTGCATGGCTGGGCCAAAGTAAGCCTTGATACCTTGGCGCGCATGATAACGCGCCGTACCGAACCCCACGTTAAATTACATTAATTGAGTTCGGAACGAACTTGAGTAGAGCGATCCCAAAGATTGGGGATCTGCGATGAGGAGTAACCCGAAACAAAGTTTTTGACAGAACCTGTTTGTGGGTCGTAGACATGGCGCTTCACAGCACCGATATTGCCCCCATAAACATGGATACTGATCGAGGGTTTGTCGTCAAAGGCATTCTTCACAATATGAATATCCCCAATGCTCGGGCTGACCTCATCCACATCACCAGGCAATAAGGTTTCTTCATGACCGACAGCCTCTAATTGACCAGCCGCATTGCGGGCGTAGCGTTGACCTTTTTCAGAGCCCCGCAGCATGCCAATTAGACCCCAAACCATGTGATCGTGAATTGGAGTGGCTTGGCCTGGTCCCCAAACAAAACTGACGACCGAGAATCGCTCCAGTGGGTCGGCGTGTAATAAGTATTGCTGGTAATACTGAGGGTGGGGAACTGCGCAAAAATCCGGTAACCAAGAATCCGTCTTAATTAACTCTTGTAATAGCGCTTTAGCTTTGGGACGAACAATATCCTCGGCTTGGCTCTCGCCGACCAGTTGGGTCATTTGAGTCACAAAGTGCCGTAATGGGGCAATTGGATCGGTCACAGCAGGATTTGTCATAGATCCATTATATGAATACTTTGGGGATTTCCCCAGCAAGCAGCGATTGGCAAAGACCCCTAAAATATCAGTATTCCATTCATTACACCCTAGGGGAAATTTATGTTTGACCCCATCATGTTGAGCCGGATCCAGTTTGCCGCCAACATTACCTTTCATATCCTATTTCCCACCATCACGATTGCTTTAGGCTGGGTCCTGTTTTATTTCAAGATCAAGTTCAATCGCACTGGTGAAGTCTATTGGCAAGAGGCGTATCAATTTTGGGTCAAAGTATTTGCTTTGACCTTCGCTTTGGGGGTTGTAAGCGGTATCACGATGAGTTTTCAGTTTGGTACTAATTGGCCAGGCTATATGGAGACCGTCGGCAATATTGCTGGACCTCTACTTGCTTATGAAGTACTGACCGCCTTCTTTCTTGAGGCGACGTTTCTGGGCATCATGTTATTTGGTGCAAAGCGCGTTTCACAACGGGTGCACACCCTAGCAACGTTCTTAGTAGCTTTTGGAACCACTTTGTCGGCATTTTGGATCATTGTTCTCAATTCCTGGATGCAAACTCCCCAAGGCTTTGAGATGATCAACGGCCAGGCCCATGCGGTGAGTTGGATGGAAATCGTCTTCAACCCATCCATGCCATACCGCTTTGCACACATGATGACCGCTTCATTCCTAACCGTGTTCTTCCTGTTAGCAGGTTTATCAGCCTATCGCTATTTACAGGGTAGTCGTACTCAAGCAAATAAAGCCATTCTCAAGTTTGGCATCGTAGCGGCCGCGATTGTGACCCCCATTCAGATTTTCTTAGGGGATATGCATGGTCTCAATACCCTCAAATACCAACCAGCCAAATTAGCAGCGATGGAAGGAATTTGGGATACTGGTAATGGGGTTCCGGCTGTTTTGTTTGCCATCCCCGATGAAAAAACCCAATCCAATAAGTTCGAGATTTCGATCCCGAAATTGGCTTCACTCTATCTCACCCATGACTGGAACGGTGAGGTCAAGGGCTTAAAAGATTTTGATAAGACTCCACCAGTCAAACCAGTCTTCTTTGCTTTTCGCATTATGGTTGGAATTGGAATACTGATGTTGGCTTTATCTTGGTATGGGTGGTGGCGGATGCGTAAAGGACAGGATCTACCCAATTGGCTGGCCCGCGCTTTTGTCTGGATGACCTTTTCAGGATGGGTAGCAGTGGTTGCTGGTTGGTATGTCACTGAAATTGGACGTCAGCCTTATTTGGTGCATGGCGTTCTGACAACCGCAGAGGCTGCCACAAAATTGCCGGGTGGCATGGTATTTAGCAGTTTGATGATGTATTTGTTTCTCTACCTTACTTTGATCATTGCCTATATCTGGGCGATTTTCTATATGGCACGACAGGCTGACAAAAAGAGTGCAGATGCGGTACCAGCTGTAATTCAGCCTTCATCTACCTCCTTGCAAACGTAGATGATTCCAGCAGATTGGTCCCAAGCTTCCGTCTGGCTCCCCTTGTTTTTCTTGGGGGCGATGGGCTTTGCCATGTTGTCGTATGTGGTGTTAGATGGCTACGATTTGGGAGTTGGTATTTTGCTCAATCGTGCTGGAGATGCCGACAAAGATGTGATGATTTCCTCGATCGGACCCTTTTGGGATGCCAATGAGACCTGGTTGGTGCTTGGTGTGGGTATTTTGCTAGTCGCATTTCCGTTTGCACATGGGATTGTCCTCACCGAACTCTATTTGCCAGTGGCGATTATGTTGGCTGGGTTGATTCTGCGTGGGGTGTCATTTGATTTTCGGGCTAAGGTGAACTTAGCGCAAAAGCCACTTTGGAACTTCCTATTCTATTTTGGTAGCCTAGTAACTGCTGTAGCGCAAGGTGTAATGATTGGACGCCACATCATTGGCTACGAGTCTGGCTTATTAGGCTGGATTTTTGCTGCACTTGTCGGAATTTGTTTGCCAGCAGGGTATGCCTTGCTGGGTTCAACCTGGCTCATCATGAAAACGGAGGGAGCATTGCAGTTGCGAGCGATTTCATGGGCGCGGACAAGTTTGTGGCTAACTGGATTGGGCATTGCCTTGATCTCGGCAGCAACACCGTATTTCAGCCCAGAAATCATGAGTCGTTGGTTTAGCTACCCGAATATTATTTACTTGGCACCCATTCCGATCGCAACTGCACTCTTATTTTTAATCACGGATCGAGCGCTGCACCAGCTCAAAGCGAATCCCAGCCAGCGGGAATGGTTGCCATTCACAGCAACGGTTGCAATTTTTTGGCTATCGTTTTTTGGAATTGCCTATAGTTTATTTCCTTATTTGGTTGTCGATCGTATGACGGTGTGGCAAGCAGCCGCATCGACTCAATCGCTGTGGGTCATCTTCTGGGGCGCGATTGTGGTATTACCAACGATTCTGGCCTACACCTTGTTCTCCTACCGTATCTTTAAGGGCAAAACACAGCCACTGAGCTACTACTAATGAGATCGTTAGAATAAGGTATTCCATTCACAAGAGTGCCTATGAACACCGCTGATCTTTCTGCCTTAAAACCACTTGCCGGAATTCGTGTTCTCGAGATTTGCAATGTCGCCGCAGGACCATTTTGCGCTTTGCTGCTCGCCGATCTCGGAGCCGATGTCATCAAGCTAGAGAACCCAGGTGCCGGGGATACACTGCGTGCCTGGCCTCCCCACACCGGTCCTGAGAATGATCGCTTGAGTGAGAACTTCGCCTCTTTAAATCGCAATAAGCGATCAATTACCTTGGATTTAAAAAATCCGGATGATAAACAAAAAGCCAAGGCTTTAATTGCGAATATGGATGTTCTGATCGAGAACAATCGCCCTGGTGTGATGAAACGCCTTGGCCTGGATTTTGACTCAGCCCTAACTATTAATCCAAAACTGATTTACTGCTCGATCTCGGCCTATGGTCAAACGGGACCACGCGCTAACGAAGGTGGCTTTGATGTCACGATTCAGGCGATGAGCGGCATCATGAGTGTGACTGGAGAACCCGATGGAGCCCCTGTCAAATGCGGCGTGCCAGTCGCGGATTTCACAGCTGGTTTGTATGGCGCAATGAGTATTTGTGCGCAATTACGAGCTGTGGCGCAAACGGGTAAGGGTGTTCATATTGATGTGCCAATGATGGGAACTTCATTAGCCATCGCCGCCTTGCAAACCTCGGAGTACTTTGGAGTTGGCAAAGATCCAGTTAAATTGGGTTCAGCTCATCCTCGCAATGCCCCGTATCAAGCATTTAAGGCCAAAGACGACTATTTGGTGATGGCAGCTGGTACGCAAGCTCTATGGGAAACTGTTTGTCAGATCTTGAAGAGCCCAGAGCTTTTGCAAGACGAACGCTTTACTAGTACGGCACTGCGGGCAAAAAATCAAATCGCTTTAAAAGAATTGATTGAGGCAATCTTAAAACAAGATACAGCCGCCAATTGGATTGCGCAATTTAGTCAAGCAGGTGTACCGTGCTGTCCAATCAATCAATATTCCGCTGTTTTAAATGATCCACAAACCCTTGCGATGGGTTGGGTGCAGCCCATGGTGATGGCCAATGGTCAAGCAACTAAAACGGTGATTAATCCAATTAAATTTAATGGCGCAATAGCTCCCATCGAGCGCAGACCGCCGCGCTTGGGTGAGCATAATTCTGAGATCGTGGAGTAACTATGAACACCATACGGATAGAGCATTCGGGTCACATCAAGCGAGTCACTCTTAATCGTCCAGAGAAGCGCAATGCGATTAGCTATGAGATGGCTTGTGAGTTGCTCGCTGTCGCCAAGGAGGCGGAGACCGATGGCACTCGCTTACTGATACTGCGAGGCGAGGGGCAGGGTTTCTGTGCCGGATTTGATTTTTCCAACTTTGATGATGCGAGCCCTGGCGATCTACTGTTGCATTTTGTGCGTATTGAGCAAATGCTCCAAGTGATTGCGCATGCACCATATGACACGATGGCATTGGCCCATGGACAAACGATTGGAGCGGGGGCTGATTTGCTCTTGGCATGTCGTCACCGGGCGGGTTCGGAGGATATGCGCATGATGTTTCCTGGTGCCCGTTTTGGTTTGATCTTGGGATCGCGGCGATTAGCCGAGTGTGTGGGCTCTGATCGCGCGCAGCAGCTCATTGGAAATCCACGTCGCATTGATGCGCATCAAGCTAAAGATTTTGGGATCCTTACTGCAGTTTTAGAGGCGACTGATTGGCATGCGTATGAAGCACAAGTTTTGGAGCATATTTTGGAGATCCCACCCGATGCTCGTGCGATGGCACTGCATGCCTGCAAACGCGATACCCGTACGGTTGATTTATATGATTTAGTCCAATCAGGATCGGTGCCAGATATTAAACACCGTGTTGCTGAGTATCTCGCAAAGGTGAAAGCCGCAGCGAAGAAGTAAAGAAGAGAGAAGTATCTAACTCTGACAGATCTTGTCATACAGGCGATCTACTTTGCCTGCCAGCAGAACCTGACTTGGTAAGGGGCGATCGACCAGGGTACGCAAATCTACTGCGCACTCGAGTAATAAATCAAGGTTCATGTTGGTATGAAAGCCCATTAGATCCAACATATGAACCAATTCCTCGGTGCAAATATTCCCAGTGGCTCCTGGAGCATAAGGGCAGCCACCTAATCCGCCCAAAGACGAATCAAACCGCACAATGCCTGCTTGAACTGCAGCTAAGACATTGGCTAAACCCATGCCACGCGTATTATGAAAATGCAGGGTCCACTGAGTATTGGGGTATTTGGATTGAGCCTTCTCGCAAATTTCTGTGACCTGACGAGGATTGGCCATACCGGTTGTGTCGCAAATGCTAATACCGCGAACCCCTTGATCAACAAAATGATTAATCCAATGCATTAGTTCATGGATGGGGGTCATGCCGCTCATCGGACACCCAAAGCTAGTTGAAAGCGAGATATTGACGGCCACCTTGGATTGATGTGCCAAGGCAATTACCTCGCTCAGAGCTTTGGCTGAATCAGCACGGGACATACGCAGATTGGATTGATTATGGGTCTCGCTAACTGACATGACAAGATTGAATTCATCAACACCGACTGCAAGAGCGCGCTCAGCACCGCGTAGATTTGGGATTAGGACTGTATATTCGACCCCAGGGACGCGCTCAATGCCACGCATCACGGCCTCCGCATCAGCCAGCATTGGAATGGCCTTGGGGCTTGTAAAGGAGGTCACCTCAATCTTGGCATAGCCAGCGCGACTTAAGCGATTAATTAAGCGAATCTTGTCCTCTGTGGGAATGAAACGCGGTTCTGCCTGAAAGCCATCGCGAGTAACCACCTCTTGGATGTAAATCCGAGTTGACGGATTGATATGAGTTTGACCGGACATACAAGCTCGTTCGTTATTAGCAAAGAATCATTGACACCTTATTTTAATTAAGAAAACCCCATTTCGGGATGGAAAAAACAAAAATTCCAGAATGGTCTATAGTTACAGCACCGAGTTTTTATCAACGTGTTCGCTCTGTTACTAATAAAGGAAAAAAATGGAACATACATTGCCCCAGTTGCCTTACGCACTTGATGCGCTTGCACCTTATATTTCAAAGGAAACATTGGAGTATCACTATGGCAAGCATCATCAGACTTATGTGACTAATCTGAATAATCTCATCAAAGGAACCGAGTTTGAGAACTCGAGTCTCGAAGACATTGTCAAGAAATCATCCGGCGGTATCTTTAATAATGCCGCTCAAGTATGGAATCACACCTTCTATTGGTTTGGTTTAAAGCCAAATGGCGGCGGTGCCCCAACCGGTGCCTTGGCGGATGCGATCAATGCAAAGTGGGGCTCATTTGATAAGTTCAAAGAAGAGTTCACCAAATGCGCAGTTGGTACTTTTGGATCGGGCTGGGCCTGGTTAGTCAAGAAAGCGGATGGTAGCCTCGATTTAGTATCGACCAGCAATGCTGCGACACCATTAACAACCGATGCGAAGCCACTGTTGACCTGTGACGTATGGGAGCACGCGTATTACATTGATACTCGTAATGCTCGTCCTAAGTATGTCGAGAATTTCTGGAATCTCGTCAATTGGGATTTTGTTAGCAAAAACTTTGCAGCGTAATTCTAGTAAGCAATCCATATGACATCCATTCTGAGCTCTTTAGGCAAGACCGTTCTGGTCGGATTTATCCTGCTTACCCTGATTGTGATCACCCTAGGGGGATCCAATGTGGGGAGCTCAGCGTGGATTACTTTTGTATTTCGCTTCCTGCATGTGATTTCAGGGGTGATGTGGGTGGGTCTATTGTGGTATTTCAACTTTGTACAGATTCCATCCATGCCAAAGATTCCGGATGAACAAAAGCCTGCGGTGGCGAAAGTGATTGCACCAATGGCCTTGAAATGGTTTCGTTATGCAGCGATGGCTACGGTATTAACCGGATTTATTCTGGCTGTACTCAATGGCTATGCCCATCAAGCTTTCACACTTCAGCAGCCTTTCTTAGCAATTGGCCTGGGCATGTGGATTGCTCTGATTATGGCCTTTAATGTTTGGTTCGTGATTTGGCCCAACCAGAAGCGCGCCCTCGGAATTGTGGAAGTAGATGCCGCGACTAAAGCAAAGTCTGCACGCGTCGCGATGCTCACTTCGCGGATCAATACCATTTTGTCGATCCCCATGTTGTATTTGATGGTGGCTCAGCAAAACGGCGGTTTGTAAGAAAGCCCTCAGTCGTTAAAACTGATAAAGACGCTCCGGGTTCTCGCTCAGAACTTGCTTTTGAATTGCTGGATCGGGGATCCACACTTGTAGTAAATCTAAAAGATCTGCATCGTTTGGCATCGTTCCCTTGACCATCACATGGGGCCAGTCCGTGCCCCATACCACCTGCCTTGAATTCGCAGCAATCAAGGCATGTGCAAATGGATTGGTATCAGAGTAGGGGATTCTTTCCTCAGTTGTGATTCGATAGGGGCCAGTAAGTTTTACCCAGGCACGCTCCTCGCGCATGAGCGACAAGAGGTTTTGAAAGCCAGGGTCTTTGGTACCTAGATTTGTTTTTAAATACCCAAGATGACCCAGCACGATCGGGACTGGGAAATTCGATAGTAATTGCGAGAGATTTGGGAACTCATTGACATGCATGAGAAACTCCAAATGCCAGCCAAATGATGCAATCTGGTTCGCTAATTTAGTTAATTGCTTGATTGGTAAAACGCCCTTAGCCTCGGCAAGATCGACAATATTGCAGCGTAATCCACGAATTCCAGCGCGATGCAGATCTTCTAATTCTGTATCGCTAATATCCCAATTCACCACTGCGACTCCTCGAAAGCGCAATGGATTAGTTTTAATCGCTGCCAGCAATGCACGATTATCCGTTCCATAAATACTGGGCTGGACCAATACTGATCGTTGAGCGCCTAGGCTGTCCAGTAGTGCCTGATATTGTGAAAGTAAGGCATCTGGCGGGGTATAGATCCGATTTGGTATGTAGGGATACAAGGACTGAGGACCGCAGATGTGAGCATGGCAATCCGTTGCGTTCTCACAAAGAACGAGACCAGGCTTTTTGAGGGCCTGGTCTGGTGCTTGGCAAAGGGGAGCGTTATTGTGGTTCAATCCCAGCGTCTTTAGCAATCTTGGTGTACTTGCTGATTTCGCTACGAACAAACTTTTCTGTTTCAGCAAGATTCATGGGCTTGATGGTGATGCCTGCTTTGGCGTAGGCTGATTTCACCTCAGGGTCCTGCAGCGCCCGATTGATGTCGGTATTCAGTTTTTGCAAAATCGCTTGGGGTGTTGCCGATGGTGCCCAAACGCCGACCCATAAACCAATCTCAAAGCCAGAAAAACCTTGCTCAGCAATCGTTGGAATATTGGGGGCTGCCTCGGCACGGGTTGCACCCGTTACACCCAATGCGCGGACTTTACCACCCTGAATTTGTGAGATGGCAGTTTGTAGGGGAGCCATGTAGTAGGCGGTACGTCCAGCAATGGTTTCTTGAATTGCTTCTGGAGATCCTTTAAAGGGGACGTGCAGCATCTTGATGCCAGCGGTTTGATTGAAATACTCGGCTGCCAAATGGGTTGAGCTTCCGACACCAGCGCTTGCAAATGGAATATCACCCGGTTTTGCTTTGGCAGCGTTAATCAAGTCTTTAAGGGTCTTATAAGGACTCTCAGCTGACACAACGAGAGCGTATGGACTGCTACCTAAAATATTGACATCGGTGAGGCTCTTGAGGTCATAAGGCAGTTTTTTATAAATCGCAGGATTGGCGGCATAGGATGCGGATTGAACTAAAAGGGTATAACCATCAGGTTCAGAGTTCACCACGACGCCAGTGCCTAGCAAGCCACCAGCACCAGGCCGGTTTTCAATAATGACAGGTTGCTTCCAGGTTTCTGCAAGGCTTTTGGCAACAATGCGCCCAGCAATATCAGCACCTGAGCCAGGCGTGAGGGGCACGACCATTTTGACGGTTTTATTAGGGTAATTGGCCGCTGCACTCTGTGCTTGAATTGGCAGACTAAATGCCCCAGCAAATGCAAGCGTGGTTGCGCCAATGAGATATTTTTTGATACTAATTTTCATGATGTCTCCTTTTTATTATGACTGCTTGTCTACTATGCCACAGAATCTAAAAATCCCCGTAGCGCATGGTTAAACTCAGCAGGCTTCTCAATATTCGATAGGTGAGCCGCTTGATCAATCGCGATTAGCGAAGAATGGGGAATAAGTCGATGCAAGACAGTGGATTGCTCATATGTACAGGCTGGATCTTGTCTGCCTAACAAAATCAGAGTTGGCGCCTTAATTTTTAAGAGCATCGTTGATTGCGCCATATCCCGAACTGCACTAGCGCAGCCTAGATAGCCATCTACAGGCGTAGCTAATATCATCTTTCGTACTCGTTCAATTTGATCTGGCTCGCGCTCAATAAAGTCATTTAAGAACCACCGTTTGATGGTTCCATCAACAAGACCAGCGATGCCCTGAGATCTCGCGATCGCAAAACGTTCCTCCCACATAGCGCGAGGTGGCATCTCACTGGCGGTATCGCAAAGACTAAGTGATAAAACATTGTCCGGGTAATTGGCGCCAATGTATTGGCAAATCATGCCGCCCATGGACAGCCCAGCAAAGTGTGCCTTCTTGATTCCGAGAGCGTTCATCAGGGCAACTAAGTCTTCTGCCAGAAGGGCAATGCTGTAGGGGCCTGGCGTTACTTCGCTTTGACCGTGACCGCGTGTGTCGTAGCGAATTACACGATACCGATCAATCAATGCGGGTATGGTTCGATCCCACATTTCTAAACTGGACATCAGGCTATTACTTAAAAAAACGGGGGGGCCATTTTCCGGACCGTCGATTTGATAAGCGATCTTGATTTGATTAGCGTTTACAAACTGTCTCATCTTTTTCTCCTTAAGATGCTATTTTTACACTAATAAATCTTGGCTTCTCCAGCAGGTCGATTCTTAAAGCGTTTATGAACCCAATAGTATTCAGCTGGGCGCAGCCGGATCTCATCTTCAAAGTATTGATTAAGGCGTGCTGTATCGGCGTTCTCATCATCACTTGGAAATGACTCAAGCGCCTTACCAATATGACAAATGTAACCAGAGCGATCTGATTTAAGTGTTGTCTGCATCACGCACACTTCAGCGCCACTTATCCTAGCTAAACGTGAAATCGCAGTAATGGTATTTGTTTGAACGCCAAAGAAGGGTACAAATACGGAGTCCTTGATGCCGAGATCAATATCAGGGGCGATAAAAACAAAGTTTCCATTTTTAATCTCTCGAACCGTTTCGATGAGATGACCTTGTCTTGGAATGGATCGTCCGCCAAACCGACCACGCCACTCAATAATCTTTTGATCAAAATATGGATTTTTCATCTTTTGGTAGAGGGTGACACCGCGTGGCCAATCCATTTTCTCGGCTAGGGCGCACAAAGCAATGCCACCTTCAATACCAACAAAATGGGGGTTGACCAAAATGCGGGGCTTTCGATCCCCTAAGTCAATTTCAGAATGAATCTGAATCATTTCATTGATCTGGGTAGGGGTGCCCAGCCAGATGCGACTGCGTTCCAAAATACTGCGCCCAAATAACTGCCAGTGCTGCAAAGCCAGAGCCTCAATTTCTTTATTCGATAGTTGTGGAAAACACAGACGTAAGTTAATTAAGACCACCCGCTGACGATCGCTTGGTATGTGCGCGACGACCCATCCTAAACCACGACCCAGTTGAATAATCCATGTATATGGAAAAATTAGGACAAAGCGTAATAGTGATACTGAGAGGTGATTAAAAAAGGTTTGCAAATAGGTCCTTGTGAGGTATCACTATATACCTGAATAAAGACCCTAGGAACAATGGCGTAAACTGCTTACATGAAACAAGCTATTTTGCGGATCCTCTGGGTATTGAGTGGCGCAAGTGTGGCCTTGTTTTTGGCTCTTCATGTGGTCCGTCCACAAGATTCCACCTTATTACTTGCCTCCTTGGGTGGTTCAACACTATTTTTGTTTGGTCTAACAACACTGCCGCCGACGCAGCCCAGGGCATTATTTGGTGGCCATCTTATATCTGCCTTGATTGGGGTGATCTGTTACCAAACTTTGGGTGATGCAACGTGGGTACTGGTCTTATCAGTGCTAATCACAATCGCAGTATTGTTGCTGACCAAGACTGTTCATCCACCTGCAGGTGCTAATCCTTTGATCATGATTCATGCACATGCAGGATTTATGGATATCTGGACCCATGTTTTATTGGGTGTCATAGCGCTGGCTGCCACAGCATTTATCTGGTCACGTCTTGGGCCTGGAAAGGTCAAATATCCAGTGAAATGGAACCAAGAGTCTCCACCCGGACCCCATTGGGGTCCATGGGGATCAATCTAAGTCTGATTCATTAATTCGCGAACCGCTTTGGCTAATTCAAGTGCGGTCATGCCATTAGGCCCAATTCCGGATTGAACCAGTTGATCAGCGGCACGCGCATGAAGCTCAACTGCAAGGCAAGTTGCCTCCCACAAATTGAGATGATGGCAAATTCCTTGGGCTGCAAGTGAGGCGATGAGGCCCGTTAGGACGTCCCCCATGCCACCGGTTGCCATCCCAGGATTCCCTGCATTGCAGGTATAAATCACATCAGCTGGCGAACCAACTAATGTGTGGTGGCCTTTGAGAGCCACATAGCATTGCAATTGATCAATCAAGCGCTGAATGGCTCCTGATCGATTGGCCTGAATCTCATCCACCGACATGCCCAAAAGACGAGCTGCCTCGCCGGGGTGAGGCGTGATTGTGCATGGATCTTCACGTTCTCGCAATAATTGTGCTAACCGTGGGTGCTCAGCAATCAGATTTAAAGCATCCGCATCTAAGATTAGTGGACCAGGGAACGCAAGACTGGCCTCTAAAAATTGCAACGCTTGATCACTTAAACCTAAGCCGGGACCAATCGCAAGGGAATCCGACTGCATGCGCTCAATGAAATTACGGGCATTAACCACCTCACTGATGTCTTGAACCATCAACTCAGGTTGATCAACCTGCACATGAGCTGACTTCGAATCCAAGATCCCAATAATGGTCCACCCAGCACCGCTATACAGAGATCCATACGCAGATAAAAAAATAGCACCTGCCATCCCAGGCGCACCGCCTACAAGTAATACCTTCCCCATATCGCCTTTATGTTCATGGGGCTTACGAATCAAGCGGGCACGCAGCGCAAAGGCATTTAGGTTTGGCATGATTAGAGAGGGTAGGTGCTATGAAGCTGAGGCAGATGAATATGCTCCCAGCCCAGTTGTGAGTGGATTGCTACCTTCAGTTGTTCTGCGGCGTAGGGCTCCCCATGAGTAATATAAACATGCGTTGGAGCTTGTCGAAATCCTTTTAACCAAAGTATGAGTCCAGCCTGATCAGCATGGGCTGATAAACCGCCAATGGTATGGATAGAGGCTTTGACAGAAATTTCCTTGCCAAAGAGATGAACGATTTTTGCTTGATCAACAAGCCGCCGTCCCAATGTACCTTCTGCCTGAAAACCGGTGATGATGATCGCATTATTACGGTGAGGTAGATTCCATTTGAGGTGGTGCACAATTCGACCGGCCTCGCACATTCCGCTAGCAGAGATCACAATGGCGCCGCCTTTAATGCGATTGAGTGCTTTGGACTCTTCAACGTCGGCAATAAAACGTAAATCTAGGCGGTTAGGGTTGTTTTGATACCAATCGAAGATAGCCTGCGCTGCTTCATCGAGGGAGGAACGATATTCCTCGGTCAATCGAGTCACAGATGTAGCCATTGGCGAGTCAACCCAGATATTGAGATACGGCAAACGTTTGCGCCGAATTAAATCCATTAATACAAAAATGATTTCCTGGGTGCGACCGACCGCAAATGCGGGGATGATGATATTGCCATTGTGCTTGAGTGTATTCGTAATGACCTCTACGAGCTCATCCTCTGTGTCCTGTAGCGATCGGTGTAAGCGATCGCCATAAGTCGATTCCATAATTAAGGTGTCAGCATGCTCAATTAGCTCAGGGTCGTTCATTAGCGGCCGATCAAACATTCCCAAATCACCCGAGAAGACGGTGCGATGGCTTTGTTGATTTTCTTTTTGAATATCGATCACCGTAATTGCGGCTCCCAGGATATGCCCGGCATCTAAAAATTCAATTTCGATCCCTTGACCAGGGCTAAAGCGGCGGTGATAAGGCACGGTCTTGAGTTGCGCCAAGCAATCGATGGCTTCGAGGGTGCTGTAAAGAGGAACTGGAAGATCACCTTTCCAACGGCCCTGAGCCTGTTTGCGTTGAGCGCGTTCATAATCGGCTTCTTGTAGATGGGCACTATCCAAAAGCATAATTTTGAGTAAAGAGGCTGTCGCAGGAGTGCAATAGATAGCCCCCCGAAACCCTTGGGCGCATAAGCGCGGCAATAATCCACTGTGGTCAATATGTGCGTGGGTCAGAACCACAAAATCGAGCTCACGGGGAGAAATTGGGAGTTCAGCCAAATTTTTGTCGTCCGCCTCTCGACCTCCTTGAAACATTCCATAATCCACCATAAAGCAGTGGTGAACCCCACATGCTTTGCCGCGGATAAGGTATTTAGAGCCGGTGACCTCTTGGCCTGCACCAAGGAATTGAATATGCATAAAAAAATTAGGGATATAGGCGGCTGAATTTGATATGGATCAAGGGAATACCCAATAATATTGCTACACTGCTAGAACTGATTACATTGTGGAGGGGGATCATATGAAAATACTACTACCAATTGACGGTTCAAAGACTTCGTTGAGTGCGGCCAAATACGTTGCTCAATTAGTTGGCAATATGCGCAGTAAGTGTTCCGTTACCTTAATTAATGTCCACGATGACTTCGGACTCAATCACGTTAAGCAATTTGTCAGCAAAAGCGTAGTGGATGACTATTTACGTGAAATCAGTGAAAAAGAGTTAAAGCCTGCTCAGAAGGTTTTAGATGCAGCAGGTGTTAAGCACAATATGATTATTAAGCGCGGCCATGTATCCAAAGAAATTTTGGCTACTGCCACCAAAGAAAAGTTTGACATGATTGTGATGGGCGCCAAAGGTCGCGGCGGCGTGCTTGATCTTCTGATTGGATCGGTTGCTCAACGAGTCGTATCTTCAGCTAAGCAGCCTGTTCTCTTGGTGAAATAATTTGCCATCAACTCAATAAAAGGGCTGCCTTGGCAGCCCTTTGTTTTTGTAAGTCCGCATGACCATTTCATCGACACCGTGTTACCACTGCGGTAGTGATACCAAGGCAGCAGATGCCTTGCATGCTGATTTAGGTGGGATCCAGCGCCCATTTTGCTGTGCTGGATGCATGGCAGTTGCGCAAACTATCTATGGGGAAGGGCTTGAAAGTTTTTATCAGCGCCAAATACCCGCTGGCGAGCGACCCGACTATTTAGTCAATGGCAATGAACTTCCTGAAGCGCTCGAAGTCTATAACGATCCGACCCTGCAGGCGCGCTTTGTGAAGATTCTGGCTTCCGGCTTAGCTGAGTCGATTCTGTCGCTCGAAAAAATCCGTTGCGCGGCATGTGTTTGGCTTTGCGATCGTCATCTGCAACGTGTTTTAGGTATTGATGATGTCCAAATTAATTACGTCACCCTAAAAGCCATTGTGCGCTTTGATCCTCAGAAAATTACCTTACCAAAAATATTGTATGAGGTGCAGCGCATTGGGTATCTAGCCTGGCCTTATGAGCCCTCAGAGTTGGCTCTCCGTAGTAAGCGCGAGCGCAGAAATCTATTATTCCGTTTAGGGGTTGCTCTATTGGGCATGATGCAGGTCATGATGTATGCCTGGCCGATTTATACCGACTCGGTTGACCTATCTCCAGAAAACAATCTTTTACTCAACTGGACCAGTTGGCTATTAACCGTCCCTGTTGTTCTCTATTCTGCCGCCCCAATCTTTGGCTCCGCATGGCGGAGTATACGTTCATTTGCGCAAACACGATCTTTGGGCATGGATGTACCCATTGCCTTGGCACTGGGGATGGCCTTTACTGTGGGTACTGTCAACTTATTACTAGGAGATGGACCGAGTTATTTTGATTCGATCACGATGTTTGTGGCCTTTACCCTCGGGGCGCGTTATATCGAATTGATTGCTAGGCAGGATGCTCAAAGTGGCTCGGAGGCATTGGCTAAACAGCTTCCGGCTAGCTGTGAACGCTACCTTGATTACCCAAAGAATACTGCGGTTGAGCGCATACCTGTTGTGCGTTGCCTTGTCGGCGATCGAGTTCGGGTGGGTCCTGGTGAGATTATCCCGGCAGATGGCGTACTGATGGATTCATATACCAGTGTGAGTGAAGCATTATTAACTGGTGAATCAAGACCAGTACAGAAGTCTCCTGGTGATCGCTTATTTGCTGGCACGCATAATATTCAAAATAGTATTGCGCTGGAAATTACGGCGGTGGGACAAACCACTCGCTTGGCTGGCATTGCAATCCTATTGGATCGTGCTCTGCAAGCAAAGCCACCTATGTTGGGATTGGCTGAGGTATGGGCCGGTCGATTTGTGATTCTTCTCATCATTGCAGCGATCATGAGTAGTGCCACCTGGTTATTAGTAGACCCTAGCCGAGCATGGCCCGTGATGCTCGGTGTGTTGGTGGCCAGTTGTCCGTGCGCATTATCGTTAGCGATACCTACCGCTCTGGCAGCCGCACAGGGTGCGTTAACCAAGATTGGTTTATTTGTAATTCATGGTCGCGCCCTTGAAGGTTTGAGTAAAGCAAATACCTTGGTGATGGATAAAACTGGCACTCTAACGATCGGCGAGCCTCGTTTACAAAGCATCACTGTATTTCGAGATGGTATGAGTGAGCAAGATGTATTAGCGCAAGCGGTCGGTATGGAGGAGGGTCAAAATCATCCCTTGGGACTAGCGCTTGGCGATGCACTTCGAGAGCGTGAGCTTGCGCCACAGCGTTTTTTGACTCGAAGTGAAAACCACTTAGGCAAAGGGCTATCCAATGGTAACTACCGTCTTGGTAAGGCCAGCTGGGTGGGTGTGCAGGGGTCACCGATTCCATTCGATGCACTCTATAGTCATGTCTACTTAAGCGATGATCAGGGACTCATCGCCCAATTTAGCTTCTTAGATCGCCCCAGAGAGGGTGTTGAGGCTTTATTGCAATATGCACGCGCTCATGGGATTGCAGTTCACTTATTGTCGGGTGATACCCAGGCTACTGTCGAGGCCTGGGCACGCCATCACGGAATTACGCAGTATCGTGGTGGTGCCAGCCCCGAAGAAAAATATGAGTTTATTCGTGATCTACAGGCAAATGGTGCCAAGGTATGTGCGATTGGTGATGGGGTGAATGATGCACCGTTCTTGGCAAAGGCCGATGTATCGATCGCAATGGGAAGTGGCGCCCCTTTAGCCGCGGCTGGTGCGGATGCTGTATTGGTAAGCCCTAATTTTGAGACCTTGGTGAAGGCATTTGCCTTGGCACATCGCACCCAAAGAATCATTCGCCAAAACCTTCTATGGGCATTCCTATACAACGTGACGATTATTCCGGTGGCGATGATGGCTTGGATTAATCCTTGGGTTGCTGGGATTGGGATGGCATCTTCATCGCTTTTAGTAACCCTCAATGCATGGCGTTTACGTAAGGTCTAGATTAGACTACTTGCATGGAAAGTTTGTATCTTTTGATCCCCTTATCGCTGCTCCTTGTGGCTGGTCTTGCTTACCTACTGTATTGGTCGATTCAGGGCGGTCAGTTTGATGATCTGCAGGGCCCTGGCGAGTCGATCTTGCTGGATGATGACAGCCCGCAGCGCAAAGACCCCCCTAATATTTGATCTACATCAAAATACCGAAATTACGCTAACTCGATAATTTCCCAAGGCTTTTAGCACAGTTATTTTGCTCAGGGAGGTTGTATGGCGTTAGCCATCAGTGGGTCGCAAGACGCGAACTTTAACTATAAGGTTGTCAGCCAATTTGCCATCGTTACGGTGTTATGGGGCATTGTTGGGATGTTTGTGGGGGTAGTTCTGGCAGCCCAGTTGATTTGGCCAGAAATCACAATGAATATTCCATGGTTAAGCTACGGTCGCTTACGACCCTTGCATACCAATGCGGTGATCTTTGCCTTTGGGGGCAGTGCTTTATTTGCAACCTCGTATTACATTGTCCAGCGCACCTGTCAGGTCCGCCTTTTTAGCGACAAACTGGCTGCATTTACCTTCTGGGGTTGGCAGCTCGTGATTGTGGCAGCCGCTATTACTTTGCCGCTTGGCATTACCACCTCAAAAGAGTATGCCGAATTAGAGTGGCCCATCGATATTTTGATTACGATTGTTTGGGTTGCTTATGCCATTGTTTTTTTTGGCACCATCATGAAGCGCAAGACCAAGCATATTTATGTATCGAACTGGTTCTTTGGTGCTTATATTCTGACAATTGCTATTTTGCATATTGTGAACAATATTGAGATGCCAGCGAGTCTATGGAAGTCATACTCGGCATACTCTGGTGCACAAGACGCCATGATTCAATGGTGGTATGGTCATAATGCAGTTGGCTTTTTCTTGACCACCAGCTTCTTAGGCATGATGTATTACTTCATTCCTAAGCAGGCCGATCGCCCAATTTATTCCTATCGTTTATCGATTGTGCATTTCTGGGCTCTTAACTTCACATATATGTGGGCAGGACCCCATCATCTGCAGTACACATCATTACCGGATTGGACTCAATCGCTGGGGATGGTGTTCTCATTAATTCTGTTGGCACCTTCGTGGGGCGGAATGATCAACGGCATCATGACCCTGTCGGGAGCTTGGTACAAGCTACGGAGTGACCCCATCCTCAAATTTCTAATCGTGGCACTGTCGTTCTACGGTATGTCAACCTTTGAGGGTTCGATGATGTCGATTAAGACCGTTAATGGACTATCGCATTACACCGATTGGACGATTGGCCATGTTCATTCTGGAGCTCTAGGCTGGGTTGCCATGATCACAATCGGCTCTTTGTACTACCTCATTCCTCGTTTGGTAGGTAAGAAGGAGATGTATAGCACCCGCCTCATTGAATTGCATTTCTGGATTGCCACCATTGGTGTCGTTCTTTATATCGCCGCAATGTGGATTGCTGGAGTGATGCAGGGCTTGATGTGGAGAGCTTTTGAGGCCGATGGCACATTGACCTATAGCTTTGTAGAGTCGGTGAAAGCCAGTTACCCCTTCTATGTGATTCGACTCTTAGGTGGTATCTGCTACTTGGGGGGTATGTTCTTGATGGCGTACAACGTATTTAAGACCTTGTATGGCGAGCGTTTTGTGGATGCACCGATCCCATCAAATGTTCAAGTTGCTCATTAATTGGGAGGAAAAATGTCAGATCAAAATAAATTTTTCTCTCACGCTACTCTCGAAAAGAACGTCGGTTGGCTCATCATCACGACTATTTTGGTTGTGAGTGTGGCTGGCTTGGTACAGATTGTGCCGCTCTTTTTCCAGCACTCAACCACCGAGCCAAGCCCTGGAATCAAGCCGTTTACAGCATTGCAATTGGCTGGACGTGATATTTACCAGCGCGAGGGTTGTGTTGGCTGTCACTCACAGCAGATTCGTACATTACGTTCAGAGACCGAGCGTTATGGTCCGTATTCAGTTGCTGGAGAGTCTGTCTTTGACCATCCATTCCTTTGGGGTAGTAAGCGGACAGGACCCGATCTTGCTCGTGTAGGTGGACGCTATTCAGATGACTGGCAACGTATCCATTTACGCAATCCTCGTGATGTCGTCCCGGAATCCAATATGCCGGCTTACCCGTATTTGCAAAATGCGCCAGCAGATGTATCGAGTATTCAAAAACACATGCATGCATTAAAGCGTTTAGGGGTTCCATATACCGATGAAGAAATTGCGAATGCCCCCAAAGAGCTTGAAGGCAAAACGGAAGAGGATGCCTTAGTTGCCTATTTACAGGGCCTGGGCATTAATCGTCGCGCCACTACTAAAACTGCCAGCCAATAAAGGAGATCAGCATGCAAGCATTTACCGCTTATCTATCGGCAATATCGAGCACCTTTGGCTTATTTGTGTTTTTAGGAATTGTTTGGTGGGCTTGGTCTACGCATCGCAAGGCCGCCAATGAGGAGTCAGCAAATTTACCATTTGCACTTCCGGATGAGTTTCAGAAGGATCAATCATGAGTGATTTTTTTAGTCCCGGTTGGAGTATTTTTATTGCGATCGTAACGATCGTCGGCATTATTTGGTGCTTGTGGCTATTGATGTCGCAACGTAAAACCAAAGTACCAACCGATTCTTCGGGCAATGTAACCGATACGGGCCATGTTTGGGATGATGACTTGCGTGAATTGAACAATCCGCTGCCACGTTGGTGGATGTGGATGTTCATTATCTCCTGTATCTTCGGAGGTATTTATCTGGTTCTTTACCCTGGTTTAGGTACCTATCAAGGTATCTTGGGATATAGCACTCAAGCGGAGCACGATCAATCTGTACAGACCGCAAATAAAGATCTGCAACCGGTTTATGCGAAATACATGCAAATGAGCATTGAGCAGGTTGCGACTGATCCTAAAGCCAAAGAAATGGGACAGCGCTTATTTTTGAACTATTGCGCACAATGCCATGGATCAGATGCTGGAGGATCTAAGGGATTTCCTAATCTGCATGACAAAGATTATTTATATGGTGGCGAACCAGAGATGATTCGGGCATCGATTGTGCAAGGACGGGCAGGTGTTATGCCCGCCTTTGGCCACCTAAGCTCTGCCCAAATTGGCGAGGTGGTGGCTTATGTTCGTAGCCTCTCCAACTTACCCGCCGATGATCTTCGTGTTGCTCAGGGTGAAGCTGTTTATAAAACCAACTGCGCGGCTTGTCATGAGGCAGACGGAAAGGGAAATATTGTTCTGGGCGCACCCAACTTAACCGATAAAGTTTGGCTCTACGGCAGTTCCGAGAAGGCGATTACCGAAACAGTGCAAAAAGGTCGTAACGGCGTGATGCCGGGTCATGACGCAATCCTAACCCCAGAAAAGATTCAGATTCTGACGGCTTATGTTTGGGGTTTGTCGCATCAGCCGATGAATACAAAGAAGTAAAGCCATGAATCAAACTTCATCGACACAGACTGCTGGCCACAGCAAGCCTGTGATCGAGATCGTAGAGCAGTCACTCTACGAAGTTCGTAAACATATTTACCCCCGTTCGGTTAGTGGACCATTTGCAAGCTGGCGCATCGTATTTGTTGTGCTGACCCAGTTGTTGTACTACGGACTGCCATGGCTCAGTTGGAACGACCGTCAAGCTGTTTTATTTGATTTGGTGCAACGTAAGTTTTACATCTTTGGCTTGGTATTGTGGCCACAGGATGTGATTTATCTCACATTACTTCTCATCTTATCGGCGCTCAGCCTATTTCTATTTACCGCTGTCGCGGGCCGTTTATTTTGTGGCTATGCGTGCCCGCAAACGGTCTATACCGAAATCTTTATGTGGATTGAACGGAAGGTGGAGGGCGATCGGTTTGCCCGCATTCGCTTAGATGGGGAAGAGTGGCCTTGGAGTTTTAAAAAGTGGCGACTCAAAATTACGAAACATGCTTTATGGCTTGTCATTGCCCTATGGACTGGATTTACTTTTATTGGTTATTTCACTCCTATTAAAGAACTAAGCGCTAATATCTTGGCTTTTTCTTTAGGGCCATGGCAAACCTTTTGGTTACTCTTTTATAGTTTTGCAACATGGGGCAACGCAGGCTTTATGCGCGAGCAGGTTTGTAAATATATGTGCCCGTATGCCCGTTTTCAAAGTGTGATGGTCGACAAAGATACCTTTGTGGTGACCTATGACAAGATGCGTGGTGAGCCTCGCGGTGGTCGCAATAAATCAGACAATCAAGCTCAAAAAGGCTTAGGTGATTGTGTCGATTGCAGTATCTGTGTGCAGGTGTGTCCCACGGGGATTGATATACGCGATGGTTTGCAATACATGTGCATTGGCTGTGGGGCCTGCATCGATGCTTGCAATCAAGTCATGGAAAAGATGAGCTACCCCAAGGGATTGGTGCGCTATACCACTGAGCGAGCCATGCTCAATCGGGAGTCGAATCAATTGGCACGTAGTCATTTATTTCGCCCGCGCATCTTGATTTACACCTCAATTATTTTGGTATTAACCTCGGTCTTCTTGTTTTCGCTCTTCACACGAAATCCCTTGCGAGTGGATGTGATGCGTGATCGCGGTGCTCTAGCTCGTGAAGTGGATGGTCGCTATATTGAGAATGTCTATCGTGTCCAATTGATGAACTCTTCCGAGTCGCCAATGCAGGTCGATATCAAAGCAACCGGTTTGCCAGACATTGCAGTGCTCGATTCCAGCGGCAAGGTCCTCCATAGCGTAGTGATTGCACCTGCCAGTAATTTATTGATTCCGGTGAAGGCAAGCGTGGCGATCAATGAAGTGATATCCGGATCGCATCCGATTCAGTTCCAGTTTCGTGGTCAAGAGGGCGAACAGATTCGCTCGCGTGATGAGAAATCAAGCTTTATCGTGCCACGCCAATAAAGGGAGTTCATTATGAAAGCAGAATCGCAAATTTCAAAACCATGGTGGAAACAGCTCTGGCCCTGGTTATTAATTCTGGGCCCAGCCTTGGCAGCGATTGGTTGCGCGATTACCATTTATTTGGCATTTACTGTGCATGCCGATGAACCGGTGCGAGATGGCATTAAGCGGGGTCTGAAGGTCGAGCAGGTGCAGCCGTGAAACTCAAGACAGCGATTTGGATTCTTTGGCCCTCCTTTTTAGCAGCCATTATTGCTGAAGGTTTGGTATTCAGTTTATTTAGGCCCGAAGACTTGCTCCTGTTTGGGCAACCCCATTATTTATCGAACGAGGCAATATACTCCATTGGTTTTTTTGCCTTTTGGACGATTTGCGCGATATCAAGCGCCATTTCTTTATTTATCGTACGCGACTGCTTCTTAAACTCGAAGTCAGCGGAAGATGACCTGCTTAACTGAGTCGTATAGGTGATGAGCAGTTGGTTTTCTCATTCACGTTCGGAACCCCAGCGAGTTGATAGAGCCCTTCAATGTCAATCAATTTAACGTGGCGTTGCTTAATTTGTAATAAGCCTGACTCGGTAAACCGTGACAACATCCGACTTACCGTCTCAATCTGAATTCCAAGATAGCTGCCAATGTCCTCACGGCTCATCTTTAAATCAAATTCAGTAAATTCATATCCGCGAGCGGCATATCGTTGGGATAAGTTAATTAAAAAACCTGCGAGTCGTTCTTCGGCTCTGAGAGTTCCCAATGACAGTAAATGACGTTGATCCTGAGTTAGTTCACGACTTAAGATGCGATGGAATTGATGCTGCAAACTGGGAATTTGTGATGCTAAGTTTTCAAATTCGGAGAAGCGAATGATGCAAACCTCGCTCTCCTCGAGTGCAATCGCATTAGCTTGGTATTGGTGCTCGCCAATGCCGTCTAAACCCAAAATCTCACCAGGCATATGAAAACCGATGATTTGTGCGCGACCATCCGGTAATAAGTGCTCTGTTTTTAGGGTACCAAAACGAACGCTGTATATAGAATTGAGCGGCTCGCCGTGTCGGTACAGGGTATCGCCCTTGTGGAGATGGACTCGATCTTTGACGAGAGTATCAACCTGGCTTACCTCATTGGCAGACAGACCAAGCGGCAGACAAAATTGCCCCAAGACACAAGTAGAGCATTTATTCAGAATTTCTTTACTGGAAGAAATATTCATGATGATGCATATTCTAGTCGAGAGTCCAAAAAAGTTCTATTTCACGCCCCATGCTCAGTAGCACATTATTTATCGGAATTCTCCTAGCAACAATGGCCAGTAGTTGGCATTGTGCCTTGATGTGTGGGGGGATTGCGGCTTCGATTGATCAATCGGTGGCAAAAATTAAGGTTTACCCCAATCGGTCAAGAGTCGTTTGGGATCAAATAGTGGTTCATTTGGCGAGGATTGCCAGTTACATGCTTTTGGGAGCTGGAGCAGCCTGGTTGGGAATTGCTTTTTGGAGGCAGGAGGTGATTCCAATTCAACGAGCATTATTTGGAATTACGGCCGGGATTCTCTTCTATCAAGCCTATCGGTTGATTCACCCAAGTGGTAAAAAAATCACCCATCTTTTTGGACAAAAGATTGCACAGGCCTTATCGCAATGGTGGGCAAAACATTTTGCAAAATCTCGCACTGGCCTGGCGCGCTGGATGACGGGGATGCTGTGGGGCTTGGTGCCGTGTAGTTTGGTATATGGAGTCCTAGCCCTTGCATTTTTATCGGGCGATCCAATCATAGGCGCATTACTAATGCTGGCAATGGGATTGGGTACCTTGCCAAGCCTATTGGTATTTACCAAAGTCAGTGGTGCCTTGATGCAGTTTGGACAAAGGGTCTGGGTACGATACCTTGCCGCACTCTTATTGATAGCAACTGCTGTATATGGTTTTTATCGTGGCATGACCTTGCCAGCAGAGTTATTAAAGAGTGGATTTTGTTTGACCTAGAGTGCTTTGATTGCCAAACCAATTGCAACGAGTCCTGAGAATCCAGCAAAAATGAGCTGAGTCCATTGGCTACTGATTCTAGGAGCAATTAGGCGACCAGCCATCATTCCAACAATGGCGCCGATTGCGAACGGTATGGCCACCAACCAGTTCATAGTCCCAGCCAGCCCCGAGCCCGCAACACCTCCCAGTGAAATCAGAGACAGAACACCCAAAGAGGTGGCAATGATTGACTGCATGGGTAGATCACTAATCCGTTTGAGTGCAGGGACAATTACAAAGCCGCCTCCAACCCCTAAAAGCCCTGATAAAAATCCAGCTAAGGCGCCAGAGCCAATCAGGGCGCGTGCGCAAGGGACGGTCCAAATTAAGCGACCAATCGATAAGTCGAGCGAGCAGGGTACTGCTTTGGGCTCTTTATATACCCCCTTTGATTGTTGGTAGGCCTCTACAAAAATTCGGATAGCAACGTAGAGGAGAACCAAAGAAAAAATCAGCATTAAGGGTTGATTGGGAATCTGGTGTGCTAACCAAAGTCCTGCGGGTGATAGTAGCAAGCCTGCAAAGGCCAACAGTATGGCAGCGCGGTAACGTAATAACCCAGTTCGTAAAGCCATGATGGCGCCTAGCGCAGAAGATACAGTGACTGCAAGTAGCCCAATGGGGCTCGCCTCCACCATGGGTAAATGGAGCGCAAAGACCAGCAAAGGAACCGATAAGATGCCGCCGCCGGCACCCGTTAGCGCCATGATGAGGCCAACGAATATGCCAAGCCCCGCAGGAATAAGGTGGGGTTGTAAAAGACCGATTAAATCCATCAAGATAGTATCAACGACTTGCTATTAGTTAAATCATAATATATTATATATTTATATATATTGTAATTCACCTTGAATAAGGAGTAAAGCATGCAAAAGCCAATCGTCAAAGCCTTTTTTGATCAAGGAACATGGACCTTTACCTACGTCGTTTATGAAAAACCTAACACGCCGTGTGTGGTGATTGATACAGTCCTCAACTATGACCCTAAATCGGGTCGTACCAAGACCAAGTCTGCAGATGAGGTGATTGCTTTTGTCAAAGATCAGGGCCTCACAGTCGATTGGATTTTGGAGACCCATGCGCACGCAGATCACCTGAGTGCTGCACCTTATATTCAAAAGCATCTTGGGGGCAAGATCGCCATTGGCTCGCATATTCAGGATGTGCAAAAAGTATTTAAAGGAATATTCAATCTTGAGAGTGACTTTCCAACCAATGGCTCCCAATTTGATTACTTGATCGAAGAGGGCCAGGATTTGTATGCGGGTAACTTAACCATCCACCCCTTATTTGTTCCTGGACATACACCAGCATGCATGGCTTATGTGATTGGCGACGCCATTTTTGTTGGCGATACGATCTTCATGCCCGATGTTGGGACGGCGCGCTGTGATTTCCCGGGTGGCAACGCTAATACGCTTTACCAGTCGATGCAAAAGATTTTGTCCTACCCAGATGACACGCGTTTATTCATGTGCCACGACTATCCCCCCACCGACCGTCCAATTGCCTATGAAACCACCGTGGGTGAAGAGAAGCATAAAAATATTCATGTGCATCAGGGGGTCACCGAAGCTCAGTTTGTGGAGATGCGGAATCAGCGTGATAAGACCTTAGAGATGCCGATTTTGATCTTGCCTTCGATTCAAGTCAATATTCGTGCCGGTCATCCACCGCCTGCTGAGACGAATGGCAAGACTTATCTCAAAATCCCCTTCAATGTTCTCTAATTGGCGACTGAGTGGCTATGAATATCAATTTAAAGAAAATGCGCCAATCGGCTGATAAAGCAGTTGACTTAATGAAGGTTTTGGGAAATCGAGATCGAATGATGTTGTTGTGCGAAATTAACCAAGGGGAAAAATGCGTGGGCGAGTTGGAAGATTCCTTGGATATTCATCAGCCAACCCTCTCACAACAACTAACGGTATTGCGTAAGAAAAAGCTGGTGAAAACCCGTCGCGAGGGTAAGCAGATTTATTATTCCGGCGCCAATCCTGTGGCGATGTCAGTGATGAACTTGCTCTACCAAAATTACTGTAAATAACCAATTGATTTAAAAGGAGGTTTATGATGCAATGTAACGTCGGTCATACAGATCGGGTCCTGCGAATTACGGCAGGAAGTTTATTAATTCTTTTATCTTTAAGTGGAGTGATTGGGGCATGGGGCTGGATCGGGGTTGTGCCATTAGCAACCGGCATCTTTCGTTTCTGCCCAGCGTATCCGCTCTTAGGGATGAATACCGCCAAGAAAAAGTAGTGCATTAATTATGGGCAGTTTCAAGGAAGACTTCAAAGATACCGTTGTTGCGCTTCTTGAAACCGCTCAGGACCAGTACCGTGATGCCGTCAGTTTCGTTAAAGAAACATGGCCTCTGCTTGTTCTATTGGCCGCTATCTTAATTGGCCTCATTGCCTACTGGAATCCACCTCCACCGCGCCATATCATCATGGCCTCCGGTATTCAAGGAGGATCATATGAACAATTAGCCGCGAAGTATGTGGAGTTCTTTGCAAAAAAAGGTGTCACCATTGAGCTGGTGCGTACCGAAGGTTCCCAAGAAAATATTAATCGCCTCGCGGATCGCAAAGATCCAGTTCAAGCAGCTTTCGTTCAAGGTGGATCTTTGCATGCTAAACAAGTTCCTGGTGTTGAGTCCCTTGGAAGTGTTGACTACGAGCCGATTTGGGTCTTCTATAGAGGACCGTTTCTAAAAAATGGCATTTTAGATCTTGATCGACTTGCCAAGGCTCGGGTAGCCATTGGTCCCGAGGGTAGTGGCACTCATGTCCAAGCCATGAATATTTTGCGAGTTAGTGCCGTGGAGCGGATGCCCACACTATTACCACTCAATAATGATGAGGCGGTGATTGCTTTGCAAAAAGGTGAAGTTGATATTGTCTTGATGGTAGATGGCTTGCGAGCAAAAAATGTACAAACCCTCATAAATGATCCAACTGTTCGATTGCTCAACTTTAATCGTGCTGCCGCTTATACAAAAAATATTCATTATCTAGAAGAACTTGAGGTACCGATGGGCAGTTTTAATATTGCGCGTAATTTCCCGCCCAGTGATACCAAAATGATTTCCACGGTCACTAATTTATTAATTGATGATCGGATGCACCCAGCGATTCAGTTTCTCTTTCTGATGGCAGCCCAAGAGATCAATGGTAAAGAATCATTTTTTGCCAAGCGTGGCGAGTTCCCAGCCTTTATGAGCTCGGAGTTTCCGGAAAGTCCCATTGCGCAACAGTTTCATCAGCGCGGTTTACCAGTCTTAATGGATTTCTTACCATTTTGGGTCGCTGAGTTTATCCATCGAATGTTCTTTACCTTGCTACCATTCTTTGCGATTGCATACCCCATTGTGCTCTCCTTGCCTAGCTATCGTTTAAGGCGGGTTCGAGCCAAACTCAATCGTATTTATGGTGAGCTAAAGTTTTTTGAGAACGATCTGTTAATTAGCTACGATCCCAGCAAGGTACCTGAGTATTTGGAAACACTTGCGGATATGGAAAGACGTGCCTTGGCTTTGAAAGTTCCAAAGAGTGCTTCGAGTGATTTTTACACGCTTAGAAGTAGCATTGATTATGTGCGCAATGCGCTTAATCGGGGCGATCATCAAATTCTGGGTCGCGAGAGTTCCATTTGATTTGGGATGCCATCATTGTCGGTGGCGGAGCTGCTGGGCTCTTTTGTGCTGGAATTGCTGGTCAACGCGGTAAAAAAGTTCTGGTACTGGATCATGCCCCAGTATTGGGGGAGAAGATTCGTATTAGCGGTGGTGGGCGGTGTAATTTCACAAATCTGAACTCAGCCCCTGAGCATTTTTTATCCCTCAATCCCCATTTTGTAAAAAGCCCCCTGGCGCGGTATTCATCAAAGGACTTCATTAATCTCGTGCGTGAGTACCGCATTCCGTTTCATGAGAAACATCGTGGCCAACTATTCTGTGACGATTCTGCAAAAGACGTTATTCAGATGCTGTTGGCTGAGTGTCATAAGGGCGGTGTCACTATTCAGCATCCAGTATCTGTTACCCAAATTATCAAATCGCAATCGAACTGGACTTTAGAAACAACAGATGGAATCAAACAGGCTACTCATTTAATTATTGCGACCGGAGGATTGCCAGTACCAGCGATTGGCGCGAGTGATTTTGCTCTGCGAATTGCCAAGCAGTTTGAAATCCCAACCACTTCGGTACGTCCTGCATTGGTACCACTCGCATTCACCTCAGACGAGTTTTCAGTATTCACCAGCTTGGCTGGGATCAGCTTGGAAGCTAGCGTCCAGGCGGGACAGCGTAACCACGGTTACGGAACCTATCGATTTGATGAAGATCTTTTGATAACCCATAAAGGGCTCTCGGGACCCGCTATTTTGCAAGCCAGTAGCTATTGGCATGAGGGCGAAGCGATCCACATCAATTGGCTAGGAAAGACCGATTTTGATGCGATCTTTTCTGAGGCGCACCAGAAAACAGTTGATGCCGCTCTCGCAGAGGTATTGCCGCAACGCGTTGCACAATTGTTGACCGAACAGCTCAATCTCGCAAAACGTAATTGGGCGGAGGTATCTAAGAAAGATCGAGAAGCCTTGCGTACCCATTTAACGAAGGCCCAAATGAAGCCTGCAGGTACCCTGGGATGGAAAAAAGCGGAGGTCATGTTAGGCGGGGTCGATACCAAAGCATTGGATGGTAAAACCATGATGGCTAAACAACATCAGAATCTCTACTTCATTGGGGAGTGTGTAGATGTCACCGGTCATCTTGGAGGGCATAATTTCCAGTGGGCTTGGTCGTCAGCTTTTGTTTGTGCTAATTCCCTAATAAATTAGTCAACTTAATAAATCTTTAGGGTTTTTACTGACTGGTTCCTAAGTCCCTTGTTCTTCATTCCCCTTGTCCGTAATATGGATGGTTATAAGCAAAATTATCATTTACTCGTTAAGGACTTTCTTATGCAGAAATCATTACTCATTAATGCGGATAAATGCACGGGTTGTTTGCAATGTGAAATGGCATGTAGTTATGAAAACTACGGTGTCTTTAATACTGCTAAATCCCGCATTAAGGTCTTTGATTTTCATACCACTGGAAAAAAGGTTCCCTATACCTGTACACAATGCGATGAGGCATGGTGCTTAAAGGCCTGCCCAGTTGATGCAATTCGGATTGATGCAAGCACTGGCGCAAAAGTAGTGATTGAAGATGTGTGCGTCGGTTGCAAAGTCTGTACGATCTCATGCCCATTTGGCACGATTAATTATGTTCAGGATTCTGGGAAGGTTCAGAAATGCGATCTCTGTGGGGGCGATCCAGCATGCGCCACCTCTTGCCCGACGGGCGCCATTACCTATGTCGATGCCGATTGGACTGGCTTAGATCGAATGAGAGCTTGGGCAGACAAGCTTGGCAACCAACCCGCCGCTTAATAGGAGATCATTATGTCTTGGTCAGGAAAAATTCTTCGTGTCAATTTAACCAAGGGAACCTGTCAGTCTGAGCCACTCAATATGGAGTGGGCTAAAGAGTATCTCGGTTCGCGTGGCCTAGCCTCCAAATATCTTGTCGAGGAGATCGATCCTAAAGTTGATCCTTTGTCTTCCGAAAACAAAATCATTTGGGCTACAGGGCCACTAACCGGAACCATGGCATCGACCGGCGGGCGCTATACCGTCGTGACTAAAGGCCCACTGACTGGAGCCATTGCCTGCTCGAATTCCGGGGGATATTGGGGGGCAGAGCTCAAAATGGCTGGTTGGGACATGATTATTTTTGAAGGTAAATCACCCAAACCGGTGTATTTGTTTATTCAAGATGATGATGCGCAATTATTGGATGCAAGTTCGCTTTGGGGCAAATCCGTTTGGGAGACAGAGCCAAGCATTAAAGCTAAACACCAAGATCCGCAAATTCGTGTTTCATGCATTGGTAAGGCTGGTGAGAATCAGGTTTTATTTGCATCCGTTGTGAATGATTTACACAGAGCTGCAGGGCGTTCTGGAGTGGGCGCAGTGATGGGGAGTAAGAATCTGAAGGCGATTGCCGTTCGGGGAACTAAGGGTGTTGGTAATTTGAAAGACCCCAAAGGCTTTATGAAAGCGACAGCGGCAGCGAAGGCTGTTTTAGCTGGACATGCGGTGACCGGAGAAGGATTGCCGACCTATGGCACGCAAGTGCTGATGAATGTGATTAATGAGGTTGGGGCATTGCCAACCCGCAATCATCAAGATGTTCAATTCGAGGGTGCTAAAGATATTTCGGCGGAAGCAATGGCCACCCCGCGTGAAACAGATGGTAAAGCCCATTTAGTGACCAATCAAGCCTGTTTTGGTTGCACGATTGCTTGTGGGCGGATTTCAAAGATCGATGAAACACATTTCTCGATTCAGAACCGTCCTCAATACATCAATGCTTCGGGCGGCCTAGAGTATGAAGCTGCATGGGCTCTTGGTGCCGCTAATGGTGTGAATGATCTTGAGGCCTTGCAATTTGCCAATATGGTTTGCAATGAACAGGGCATGGACCCCATTAGTTTTGGCGCAACGATTGGTGCCGTTATGGAAATGTACGAAATGGGAGTGCTTAAAAAAGAACAGTTAGGCATTGAAGCCCCATTTGGTTCAGCTAATGCGCTTTGCTACTTTGCAGAAATTACTGCAAACGGCGAGGGCTTTGGAAAAGAGATTGGACTTGGTTCGGCAAAGTTAACCAAAAAATATGGTCAGCCGGATTTATCCATGAGTGTGAAGGGTCAAGAGTTTCCTGCCTATGATGGGCGCGTTGTTCAAGGAATGGGTTTAGCCTATGCAACTTCTAACCGAGGTGCTTGCCATCTTCGGGGTTACACGGTTGCATCAGAGGTCTTAGGTATTCCTGTCAAAACCGAGCCTACTGAAACGAATGGTAAGCCCGAGTTGGTCAAAGCATTTCAAGACGCAACGGCCGCTTTTGACTCGGCAGGTATTTGCTTATTTACTAGTTTTGCATGGACGCTTGCTGACGTAGCACCCCAGGTGCAAGCAGCCTGCGGTGAAGAGTTTACGGTTGAAAATTTAAATACGATTGGTGAGCGCATTTGGAACATGGAGCGTGACTTTAATAATCGCGCCGGCTTTACGAGTAAAGACGACAATTTACCAAAGCGCTTGATGACGGAGCCTGCAAAAACAGGACCTGGTAAGGGCACCGTGAGTGGTCTTGACAAAATGCTCCCCGAGTACTACAAAGTCCGCGGATGGGATAGTGAAGGTCGTCTAAACGCTGAAACGCGCAAACGTTTAGGTCTTTAATCGATGATGAATCACGTTATTCTGGGCAATGGCCCAGCGGGAGTTATCGCTGCTGAGCAAATACGTCGTCTAAGGCCAAATGATTCGATCATTCTGATTGGATCAGAGGACTCTCCACCGTACTCACGCATGGCGATACCTTATTTATTAGTTGGAAATATTTCTGAAGAAGGAACATTTCTGCGAAAAGATGCACACCATTTTGCAAATTTAAAGATTCACCTTAAAAAAGCGCGCGCCACAAAAGTCGATGCCGCAAAGAAGCACGTCATCCTTGATTCAGGTGAGGCCATTTCTTACGATCGATTACTCATTGCTACAGGTTCTAAACCGATTCGCCCCAATATTCCAGGCATTGATTTGCCTGGTGTACATCCCTGCTGGACTCTAGAAGATGCTCGTGCGATCCAAAAGATTGCAAAGCCAGGCGCCAGGGTGCTCCAGATGGGCGCAGGGTTTATTGGCTGCATTATTTTGGAGGCTCTTGCCAGTCAAGGTGTCAAACTGACGGTCGTAGAGATGGGTGATCGCATGGTGCCACGCATGATGACCGAAAAGGCGGGTGGACTCATTAAGCAATGGGTTGAACAAAAAGGTATTACCGTACATACAAAGACTAAAGTTGAGGCGATCTCTCAAGGAAGCTCTGGTTTGCAAGTGAGCCTTTCGAATGGCGAGCGCATTGAGGTCGATTTGGTGATTTCAGCCACAGGCGTAAAGCCCAATATTGAATTCCTAAAAGATGCTAATTTAGGAATTAATACGGGAGTTGTGGTCAATGATCGAATGCAAACTTCGGACCCCAATATTTATGCTGCTGGTGATGTTACCGAATCAACGGATTTCTGTACCGGCAAATCGATTGTGAATGCCATTCAACCGAATGCGGCAGATCAAGCCATGATTGCTGCAACGAATATGGCAGGCGGTAATGCACAAACCCGGGGTGCTTTGCAGGTAAACGTTCTTGATACATTGGGCCTAATTTCTAGCTCATTCGGTCAATGGGCTGGCGTAGAGGGCGGTGAATACGTTGAAAAAGCCAATCCTGACCAATATCAGTACATTCGACTGGAATTTGATCAAGATCGTTTAATCGGCGCAACAAGCTTGGGCCTCACAGACCACATTGGAGCACTGCGGGGGTTGATTCAGACCCGCGTTGCCCTAGGGGAATGGAAAGAGAAATTACTTGAGGATCCAACCCAAATAATGGCTGCGTATCTTGCCAAAGGGCAATCTCAAGCAGCCTGGGTCTCTTAAAATTAAGTGATGCAAGTCACCCTTAAACTTTTTGCAAGCCTTTCTCCGTATTTGCCAAAACATGCTAAGAGGAATGAAGTGCAATTAGATGTGCCAGAGGGCATTACCGTTGCCCAGATGATTGAAATGCAAAATTTGCCCAACCAGTTAGTACACTTAGTTTTGCTAAATGGTCATTTTGTTGCTCCAGATCAACGGGCTACTACGGTTATTCAAGAAAATGATGCTCTTGCTCTGTGCCCACCCGTTGCGGGCGGGTAATGCAATTTGAGCGCTTGATGGGCTGTACAGCTCATGATCTGCAACGCTGGCTTCCGGATGCTCTTGGCAGTTATTACCCACGGTGCTCACTTGAAATTGATGGAATCACATTGATTCATGTTGAGAATCCACTGATTCAGATGGTTGGGTTCACAAAAAATGATCGTCAAATTGCATTACTCCGAATTCCTCAACTTCAGCTTCAATTAAAATTTACCGGTCTTGTCGACCATCAAATTCAAGCACTGTTAGAGCGGTTTGATCTTTACACTCGTAGAGGTGGCGGTTAGATCATCAGGAGAATTGATATGACTTTATTTATTGACCGTGTCGATCACCTCGTACTGACGGTGACTGATATTGAGAAAACTACGCAGTTTTATGAAAAGGCACTCGGTTTTGAGCGAGAGTTCTTTAAAGGACCCGAAGGACAGCCACGGTATGCCTTGTTGTTTGGGCAATACAAGATCAATCTGCAAGACAAAAATACCGAAACCCCGACCAAGGCAAAAGCGCCAACGATTGGGGCTGGCGATTTTTGCTTGATCTCCAAAGTTCCACTGGATGACTTCATTGCTCACCTACAAAAGGTTGGCGTAACCATCGATACAGGTCCGGTACAGCGCCGGGGAGCTTTGGGGCCGATTCGGTCGGTCTATTTCAGGGATCCAGATGGAAACCTGGTTGAAGTCGCCGAATACATCTAGATTTCACCTGTACGACCCTCAAAAGCCCCAATTCGGGGCTTTTTTCTATTTTATTAACTAATTGATTTAAAAGAATATTTTTATCCTTATTCCCATATAAAGGCATATTGACACCCAAATATGTATATTTTTATTGACAAAGATATATGTAAATTTAGAATTACACTTAAGAAAAGTAGGTTATTAAGATTTTGTGGCAGAGGGTGTCATAAAACCCGCGTGCGGGTGGAGCACGAGAAGTAGGGTGTCTTTCAAAGGGAGAAAACTATGTCAGACCCAAACAAGGTATGGCCCACCGGCTTAACGGAGGCTGAATCTGAAGAGTTACACCGTAATCTGATTCAAGGCACGCAGTTTTTTGGCATGATTGCAGCTCTTGCCCATTTGCTTGCGTACATTTATTCGCCTTGGCTGAAATAAGGAGAAAAAAATGATTTACGGAAAAATGTGGTGTGTCGTAAAACCATCCGTCGGGATCCCACTATTCTTGGGCGCCTGCGCAGTTGGTTCGTTTGCTGTTCATACAATGATCCTCAACAATACAACGTGGGTTAAAGCATTTTTGAATGGCAATGCTGATAAAGTAGCTAGCGCTTCGGCATCGGCAGCAGCAGCACCTGCAGCACCTGCAGTGAAGAAGTAAAGTACTTTAATTTTTCACTAGTCCGAGGTCGGCGGGCCTCGGACTTTTTGCATTTTGATAGTGAGTCTTGACGCCGGTTGATCCTGATGGTGAGATAGCTATACATGAAACGCTTGAGCGAGAAACTAGTGCAATCCTGGACCAGCCTCGGTCCTAAGTTTCTGCCATTTGCAGACGCCGCAACCCCCGATTTGCCCCTCTCGCGACTTCTGCGACTCTCCTTATTTCAAGTTTCGGTTGGCATGGCCTTGGTCTTATTGATTGGCACACTCAATCGCGTGATGATCGTTGAGCTTGGGGTACCCGCCTCTTTAGTGGCGATGATGGTTTCTTTGCCACTGGTGTTTGCACCATTTCGTGCCTTGATTGGTTTTCGTTCTGACACCCATCGCTCTGAGCTAGGGTGGCGACGCGTTCCCTATATTTGGATGGGAACACTTGTGCAGTTTGGTGGTCTTGCCATCATGCCATTTGCCTTACTGGTTCTATCTGGCGGCGGTCAGTCGGCAGATGCCCCAGCTTGGATTGGACAGGCCTCTGCTGCGCTGGCATTCTTGTTAGTGGGTGCTGGGATTCACATTACCCAGACCGTTGGATTGGCGTTGGCGACCGACTTAGCGCCACAAGAATCGCAACCCAAAGTGGTTGGACTCATGTATGTGATGTTGCTCCTCGGAATGATTGTGAGCGCTTTTGTATTTGCAGCAGTCTTAAAGGATTTTTCACCGGGTCGTCTGATTCAGGTGATTCAAGGCTGCGCAATCACCACGATGATTTTGAATGTAATTGCCCTGTGGAAGCAGGAGACCCGCGATCGAAATCGACGCTTCAAGAATCCCGATCAGCCAACGTTTAAGCAATCCTGGGAACTCTTTTGTAAAGGCGATCATGCGATTCGTCGTTTAACCGCGGTTGGTTTGGGAACCATGGCGTTCACTATGGAGGACGTTCTGTTAGAGCCCTATGGTGGCGAGATTCTGAAACTCAGCGTTAGCTCAACGACGTTCTTGACTGCAACCTTAGCAATGGGGGGCTTAATCGGGTTTGGACTGGCATCGCGTGTGCTCAGTCGAGGGGCGGATCCATTTCGGATGGCTAGTATAGGCGCGCTACTTGGCTTACCCGCTTTTGTGGCGGTTATTCTTGCGGCCCCTTTAGCCTCTGCATCATTATTTAGCTTCGGGGTCTTCCTGATTGGGTTTGGAGGCGGCTTATTTGGTCATGGCACATTAACAGCCACCATGAATCTTGCGCCGCCGGAGCAACGCGGATTGGCTCTAGGTGCCTGGGGTGCTGTGCAGGCCACGGGGGCAGGGATTGCAATGGCCCTTGGCGGAGTAATTCGTGATCTTGTTAATTACTTTGCGATGAACGGTTACTTTGGTGCTACTCTCGTTGACCCAAGCACGGGATACATTGCTGTGTATGCAATTGAGATCGCGCTTTTAATAGTAACGATTGTTGCGATGGCCCCATTAATGAGGCAACGGGGAATGCCGCAACCCCTGCAAACAAGTTCAGGCGGCATGGGTCGTAGTTCTTAATTAAGGAGAAAGCGATGGAAGCAGGTTATGTTGTTGCAATTTTGATTGTTGCGATTGGCGCCATGGTCACCATTCGGAATATGAATCGCCGTAAGTAAGTATTACTTAGGAATCGCCTTTGCGTTTTTTACCCAAAAACGATTCCACGATGATCGAGCAAAATACCGCTCCCAGAAGGGCGGTAGTCACGGCCATGATCGGACCACTAATTTGCATGCCAAAATCGTAGCCAAATTTCAGGCCGATACCCACTGCAATCAGGTAAGGGATCAAAAAGAGGTAGTTACGAAGCTTCTTCATAGGCACCATCTTAGCCGGAGAAATTCTGCTCAGCAATTTTGATGGACTTGGATCATAATGACTTTTCAATCGGAGAGTTCATCATGGCGATCAAACGGTTTGCTATTTCCCTATTTTCAATTTTCTCGATCGTCTTTGGATTAGGAGCATTCGCTGCCGATACTGGACTAAGCGAGTCGGCTCCATCTTGGCAAGCGGAAGCCCAAAAAGAGATTAAGGCCAATCAATACGATGCTGCCATCAAAACATTACTGGCAGCCAATCAGCCCAACTCGGCGGATTGGAACAATTTGGTCGGTTATGCGCAACGCAAAAAGACCCCGCCGGATTTAGCTGCTGCGGAGCGTTACTATCAGGCGGCCCTGAAGATTGATCCAAAACATCGTGGCGCCCTGGAGTACTACGGTGAGTTATTTTTAATGAAAAATGATTTAGCTGGAGCCGAACAGATGCTTGCCCGACTCAATAAGGCCTGCTTCTTGCCGTGCGAGGAGTATCGCGAGCTAAAAGTTGAAATTGCCAAGTACAAGGCTCAAAAAGGCATAAAGTAGGCCTCAGCTAAAAATCGGGGCCCGGGTCTCAATATCTGAGAAAATAGAGTTTTGATTAATGAGTTTAAAGACCCGCCACCATGCCAGCAGGGAGAACCACGCTTTCAGAGTATTTAAGCCAGCAATCGGCTCAGCACCTATCACTCCACCCTGATCTTGGTTCGCTCGTATTAGAAATTGCCAAAGCTGTTCAAGAAATCGCTTTATTAACCTCCCAAGGAGCGCTTGCTGGCGTATTGGGCAGTTTAGAGAGTCAAAATGTTCAGGGCGAGACCCAAAAGAAATTAGACGTTCTCTCCGATGAGATTTTGATTCAGACCTTTCGATCCGGCAATCTCGTGGCTGGAATTGCATCTGAAGAGAATGATGAGCCACTGAGTAATCCCAAGGGTGGATCCTTCCTATGCTTATTTGATCCACTTGATGGTTCATCGAATATTGACGTCAATGTCTCGGTCGGAACCATCTTTTCAATATTATCCGCAACCCCGAACGCCACGCTGACAGTGGGCGATTACCTGCGAACGGGTCGCCAGCAGATTGCAGCAGGGTATGCAATCTATGGACCGGCAACCATGTTGGTCTTTAGTTTGGGGCACGGTACACATGGCTTTACTTTTGATGCAGCATCTGGCGAATTCATATTGACGCACCCAGGGATTCAAGTCCCTGCCGATACCAGTGAATTTGCCATCAACGCCAGCAATGAGCGCTTCTGGGAGCCGCCTGTGAGTCGCTATATCAGCGAATGCAAGCAAGGTAAAACCAGTGTGCGAGGACGTGACTTTAATATGCGTTGGATTGCGAGTATGGTGGCGGATGTTCACCGAATCTTGATGCGCGGTGGAGTCTTTATGTATCCCAAAGACACAAAGGATCCGAGTAAACCAGGGCGCTTGCGTCTGATGTATGAAGCGAACCCGATGACATTTGTGGTGGAGCAGGCCGGCGGCTTGGGTTCTACTGGACGTCAACGTATCTTGGATGTTCAACCGGAGAGTATTCATCAACGAATCCCCGTCATTTTGGGATCTAAAAATGAAGTAGAGCGTATTGAGGAGTATCACCGCGAACATGATCGTGCGTAACACTAATAACAAGCATGGATATGAGTACAACATCACTTAATCGTCGCGAACTGGCCAACGCCATTCGCTTTTTGGCCATCGATGCCGTTGAAAAATCGAAGTCGGGTCATCCGGGCGCACCGATGGGCATGGCCGACATTGCTGAGGTCTTATGGCGCGATCATCTCCACCATAATCCTGCCGATCCAGCATGGATTAATCGGGATCGATTTGTCCTTTCCAATGGCCATGGATCAATGCTGATCTATGCTTTATTGCATCTCACCGGCTATGCCGTCAGCATTGACGATATTCAGAAGTTCCGACAGTTGCATAGCATCACCGCCGGACACCCCGAAGTTGGTATTACGCCCGGAGTCGAAACCACTACTGGCCCCCTTGGTCAGGGCCTTGCGAATGCGGTGGGCATGGCCTTAGCAGAATCACTTCTTGCAAAGCGCTTTAACCGCCCCGGCCACTCCATCATTCATCACCACACTTATACCTTCTTGGGAGATGGTTGCCTCATGGAGGGCGTGAGCCATGAGGCCTGCTCACTGGCAGGCGTCTGGGGCTTAAATAAACTCATTTGCTTTTATGACGACAACGGCATCTCAATTGACGGGCATGTCGACGGCTGGTTTCGGGACGATACTGCCAAGCGTTTTGAGGCCTATGGCTGGAATGTAATTGGTCCCATTGATGGTCACGATAGCAATGCAATCTCACAAGCCATTCAGAAAGCAAAGAATGAATCCAAGCGCCCAAGCTTGATTATTTGCAAGACCACGATTGGTTGGGGAGCTCCAAATATGGCGGGTACCCATGATGTGCACGGCGCACCTTTGGGTGAGAAAGAAGCCCAAGCAACCCGTCAAGCACTTGGGTGGACCCACGCACCGTTTGTAATTCCGGCATCGATTAAAGATGCATGGAGTGCGATCGTGGCAGGTAAGGCCAAACAGGCTGCTTGGGATGCGGCGTTTGCCAACTATCAACGTGAGTACCCTGAGCTCGCCAAAGAGTTACTGCGTCGTATTGATGAAAAATTCCCTGAGGGTTGGGCCAATACCAAGTCCCAACTCTTTACGAGCATGAAAGCGATCGAAGCGCCGACAGCGAGTCGCAAGTCATCGCAACAGGTTTTGGAGGTTTTGGTCCCAGCTCTACCTGAGCTATTAGGTGGTTCTGCTGATCTCACCGGTTCCAACTTAACTGCTGTGAAAGCCAGCATCACCTGGCATCAAAAGCCTGAACAAGTAGCAAACTACCTATCCTATGGCGTGCGTGAATTCGGTATGAGTGCCATCATGAATGGCATTGCCTTGCATAAAGGCTTCATTCCTTATGGCGGCACCTTCGCAGTGTTCTCGGATTACGCCCGTAATGCCATGCGTATGAGTGCTCTGATGCACCAGCGTGTCATTTATGTGCTCACGCACGACTCGATTGGTCTGGGTGAGGATGGGCCAACCCACCAACCGATTGAACATGCAGCCAGCTTGCGATTGATCCCAAACCTCGACCTCTGGCGCCCTTGCGACGGATTTGAAACTGCCGTCGCTTGGACTGCAGCGATTGAGCGTACCGATGGACCCAGCGCACTCTTTTTATCTCGCCAAAATTTACCCCAGCTTACCCAGGCGATCACGGAAACCCAGGTATTAAAGGGTGCTTATGTCTTATCAGACTCTCCTAATCCTGAGGCAGTTCTGATTGCAACCGGCTCCGAGGTAAGTCTAGCGATACAAGCCCAAGCACTCTTACGTACCAAAGGCAAGTCGGTACGCGTGGTATCCATGCCATGTACGTCAGTCTTTGATCGTCAGTCTCGCGAGTGGCAAGACGAGGTCTTGCCGAAGGGCGTTCGCCGGATCGCGATTGAAGCTGGGCAGGGCGATCTATGGTGGAAATACGTTGGTTTAGGTGGCGCTGTGATTGGCATTAATCGGTTCGGAGAATCGGCGCCTGCACCAGCGGTTTATCAAGCCTTAGGTGTTACCGTTGACCGTATTGTTGAACTTGTTTTGTCCTAGAGGAAAAAATGGCATTAATTTCATTAAGACAGCTTTTAGATCACGCCGCTGAGCATCATTACGGACTGCCAGCATTCAATGTCAATAACATGGAACAGATCCATGCCATCATGCAGGCCGCTGATCAGGTCGATAGCCCTGTGATTTTGCAGGCTTCAGCAGGCGCGCGTAAATATGCTGGTGAGCCATTCCTGCGGATGCTAGTACTCGCAGCGGTTGAGCAGTACCCTCATATTCCAATTTGCATGCATCAGGATCACGGTGCCTCCCCGGCAGTCTGCCAGGCATCGATCCGTAGCGGCTTTTCTAGTGTGATGATGGATGGTTCACTGAAAGAAGACGCCAAGACCCCTGCTGACTTTGCTTATAACGTCGATGTGACCCGCCGGGTGGTCGATATGGCACATGCCGTGGGCGTCTCAGTAGAAGGCGAGTTGGGTTGCTTAGGCTCATTAGAAACTGGACAAGCGGGTGATGAGGATGGCAGTGGTGCAGAGGGCGTGCTTGATCATTCTCAGCTACTCACAGATCCAGACGAGGCAGCCGAGTTTGTTGCTCAAACTCAGGTGGATGCGCTGGCCATTGCGATTGGCACCAGTCATGGTGCGTATAAGTTCACCAGACCACCCACCGGCGATATTTTGGCAATCGATCGCATTAAGGCCATCAATCAGCGGATTCCGAATACGCATTTAGTGATGCATGGATCATCGAGCGTGCCGCAAGAGTGGTTGGCGATTATTCGTGAACATGGCGGCACTATTAAAGAGACCTATGGTGTGCCAGTAGAAGAGATCGTTGAAGGAATTAAGCACGGCGTGCGCAAAATTAATATCGACACCGATATTCGTTTGGCGATGACCGGAGCAATCCGCAAGTTTTTCTCAGAACACCCAGAAGAATTTGATCCTCGCGCTTTTCTCAAGGTTGCTACAGCAGCCGCTAAGGGAATTTGCGAGGCGCGCTTCAAATCCTTTGGATGCGCTGGGCAAGCGAGCAAGATTAAAGTGATTCCCTTGGAGAAGATGGCAGCGCGCTACGCCAAGGGAGAGTTAAAAGCTGTTGTGCAGTAATGATTGAGTAAAAGGAATAAAGAGGAAAACATGACGATCCGAGTTGCAATTAATGGATATGGCCGGATTGGCCGGATGGTATTGCGCGCTCTCTACGAGGAGGCGATGTTACAGAATAAAAAACGTGATATCCAAATCGTCGCCATTAATGCGATGGGCGATATTGATATCAACGCACATCTCACCCAATATGACTCCGCCCACGGTCGTTTTCCGGGAACAGTAAGCGTTGACGGTGATTACATGGTGGTCAATGGCGATCGGATTCGGATGTACTCAACCCGCAATCCCCTTGAAACCCCATGGGGCAAAGAGGGTGTTGATCTGGTACTCGAGTGTTCTGGTAAGTTCACCTCGAAAGAAAAAGCGATGGTCCATATTCAGCAGGGCGCCAAGAAGGTATTAATCTCGGCCCCCGGTGAAAAGGATGTCGATGCCACGATTGTGTATGGCGTTAATGAGAAGGTCTTAAAACCCACGGATGTGGTGGTCTCCAATGCGAGCTGCACCACCAATTGCTTGGCACCACTGGTCAAGCCCTTACTTGAGAAGATTGGGATTGAATCTGGCCTCATGACCACGATTCATGCATTTACCAACGATCAAGTACTCACTGATGTCTATCACAAGGATAAGCGTCGAGCACGCTCAGCCGTGAGCAGTATGATTCCCACCAAAACCGGTGCTGCAAAAGCAGTTGGTTTAGTGCTACCAGAGCTTGCCGGCCGCTTTGATGGTTTTGCGATGCGCGTACCTACCATTAATGTCTCGGTCGTTGACCTCACCTTTATTGCCAAGCGTCCCACCTCTGTGGATGAAGTTCATCAAATACTGAAGGCGGCCAGTGAGCATGAGCTCAAAGGCATTTTGGGCTTTAATACCTTACCGCTGGTATCGATCGACTTTAATCATGATCCCCGACCCAGTATTTATGATGCTTCACAAACGCGCGTCTCGAGCGATGGCAAGTTGGTCAAGGTCCTGGCGTGGTACGACAACGAATGGGGCTACTCCGTACAAATGCTCAATGCGGCAGAAGCGCTGATGGCGGTGTAAGGCATTGGCCAGTCGATCTTCTACCCGAAAGCAAGACCCCGACTCGGCCTTGGTTGACGATATTCGTCTACTTGGGCGCATTTTAGGGGATGTGATTCGGGAACAAGAGGGCGTTGCAATATTCAATTTGATTGAGCAGATTCGGGTCTTATCGGTCCGGTTTCATCGCCATGGTGATGAGAATGCCAATAAAGAGCTTAAGAAGCTTTTAAAGGGATTGAGTGCCGATGATGCAGTCAAGGTTATTCGAGCCTTTACCTACTTTAGTCATTTGGCAAATCTGGCGGAGGATCGCCATCAATTGCGACGTCAAGCCGCCCAAGAACGTATTGCCAGCCAGCAGCCCGGTAGTATTGATTTAGCCTTAGAACGAATTCATGCGGCTGGTATTAGTAAAGCAACCATTGTTAAAACCCTTACTGATAGTTATTTATCACCCGTACTGACCGCTCACCCAACTGAGGTGCAACGCAAAAGTATTTTGGATGCAGAGCGCAGCATCGCACAATTATTACTAAATCGGGATCAGATTAAAGATCGAGCAAAAGCATATCAGCTCAAAAAAGATCGGTTATGTGAGCGTGAGCTTGCCGACAATGAATTACAAATCAAGGCACGCGTGATTCAGTTATGGCAAACCCGTTTATTACGCTATACCAAACTGAAGGTTGCTGACGAAATTGAAAATGCCTTGAGTTACTACGAGGCTACTTTTTTACGGGAGATCCCCAAGCTCTACGCTGAACTAGAGGACCGTCTTGGGCAACCGCATATCGCATCCTTTTTACGAATGGGTCAATGGACCGGCGGCGATCGGGACGGCAACCCTAATGTTAGTGCCCAAACCTTGGAATATGCCCTAAAACGGCAGGCCGAGATGATATTGCGTCATTACTTAACCGAAGTGCATTATCTGGGCACGGAGCTCTCTCTGTCGGCATTCTTGGTGGGCTTTCCAAAGGCCATGCAAGCCTTAGCGAATCGCTCCCCCGATGAGAATGAGCATCGCATGGATGAGCCCTACCGCCGAGCCTTAACCGGTATTTACTCGCGACTCGCTGCCACACTCAAAGACTTAACCGGGGGCGATGCAGCGCGACACGCCGTCCCACCCCAAAATCCCTATCAAAGCGCAAGAGAATTCTTGGACGACTTGCAAGTGATTGAAGGATCCTTGCGCTCCCATTCTGCGGAGGCACTCATTAATCAGCGTTTAAGGGCGCTCATCCGTGCTGTTGAAGTATTTGGTTTTCACTTGGCGACCGTGGACTTGCGCCAGAGCTCAGACCAGCATGAAGAGGTATTGCAAGAGTTGCTGTCTGTCGCCAAGATTGAGGACAACTACCGAGGTTTAGATGAGGCTGCTAAGCAGGCATTATTAATCCGCTTACTCAATGAAGCACGGCCACTGCAGGTGGTTGGCGCAGAGTATTCCCTACACACGATGAGTGAGCTTGCCATTTTTGCCCTTGCTAAACGTCTACGTGAGCGTTTTGGTGCAGATGCGATCCGCCACTACATCATTAGTCATACCGAGACCGTCAGCGATTTGCTAGAGGTGATGCTACTGCAAAAGGAACTTGGTCTGATGCGCGGTACCTTAGATTCTAAGGCGCGGATTGATCTCATCACCGTACCCTTATTTGAAACCATTGAAGATCTTCGCAATGCAGCACCCATCATGCGTGACTTCTATGCCTTGCCAGGTATTGCCAATTTAGTGAAACGGTCGGGTGCCGAGCAAGACATTATGTTGGGCTATTCCGATAGTAATAAAGATGGCGGGATCTTCACCAGCAACTGGGAGCTGTATTGTGCTGAGATTGCCCTGGTGGAGCTCTTTGAGCGCTTAGCCAATAGTCACAATATTCAGCTGCGCTTATTTCATGGGCGCGGTGGAACAGTAGGGCGTGGTGGCGGCCCAAGTTATGAAGCCATTCTGGCGCAGCCACCAGGAACAGTTCGAGGTCAAATTCGCTTGACGGAGCAGGGGGAGGTGATTGGTTCTAAATACGCGAACCCAGCAATCGGTCGACAAAATTTAGAGGCATTAATTGCGGCAACTCTTGAGGCAACACTCTTGCAGCCTACCAAGCCCGCAACACCCTTGTTCCTTAAAACGGCTGCCCAGATTTCAGAGTCCAGTATGCGGGCCTACCGCCGCTTGATCTATGAGACCGAGGGCTTCGCTGAATACTTTTTCCAAGCTACGCCGATTCGTGAGATCGCCGAGCTCAATATTGGTTCACGACCAGCATCCCGTAAAGCGACGCAGCGCATCGAGGATCTTCGAGCCATCCCATGGGGATTTAGTTGGGGCCAATGCCGCCTAACGCTCCCCGGTTGGTTTGGTTTTGGATCTGCCATTTACGAGTTATTACATGACGTCAAGCCGAAAGAGCGCGCTGCGAACTTGGCTCTATTAAAACGGATGTATCGTCAGTGGCCATTCTTTCGAACCCTCTTATCGAATATGGATATGGCTTTATCCAAAGCAGATCTTGATTTGGCTGCTCTTTACAGTGAGCTGGTTACGGATTCGCGCTTACGCAAAAAGATCTTTGCAGCCATGTGCGAGGAGTGGGATAAGACCATTGATGCACTTGTGCAAATCACGGGGGAGAAGCAACGCCTTGCCAATAACCCAATCTTAGCCCGGTCCATACGCCATCGCTTTCCTTACATCGACCCCTTGCACCACATTCAGGTTGAGCTGGTCAGACGCTATCGTGCTGGGCAAAGCGATGAGCGGGTTAAGCGGGGCATCCACTTATCCATCAATGGCATTGCATCGGGCTTACGAAATACGGGATAAATCCGTCAATCACTTATGGTGATCGGCGGGAAGCTCAACACCGCATGCGCGACAGTATTTATCGGTGGCATTGAGATCATCGGCTAAGCAGTTTGGACAGGTGCGCGGATCTAGATCTGGCCGATGGCGCCGTAGCGCCATTTCACTCGTAACAATTCCAGTGGGAACTGCTAAGGTGCCCCAGCCCATCAGCATCATGGTTGATGCAATCAATTTACCCAAATCCGTTTGTGGGGTGATGTCACCAAAACCAACTGTGGTCATGGTCGTAATGGCCCAATAAATACTAATTGGAATACTGGTGAATCCATTTTGTGGACCCTCAACCACATACATGAGTGTGCCCATTACCATCACGACCATTAGCACGACCGACAAAAACACCATAATTTTGCGTCGACTAGCGGCTAGGGCATTTGCTAGATGGTTGTACTCGACCAAGAAACTCGTGAGCTTGAAGATCCGGAATATGCGTAAAAGACGTAGAACCCGAACATCAATCAGTGAATGCAACTCCGGGAAGAATAGCGCTAGGTAGGTTGGTAAAAATGCGATGAGATCAATGATTCCAAAAAAGCTCAGCGCATACTTGCGTCGATCGGGAGCACAGTAGAGGCGCGCAAGGTATTCAACGGTGAAGATGAAGGTAAAAAACCACTCCAAGGCAAAGAGGATCGAGTGAAACTTGGCTGATATGCTCTGCACACTATCAAGCACTACCACCAAAATCGAGACCAGAATGACAAAGATCAAAATCCGGTCAAAGAGTCGGCCAGCGCGGGTATCGGACTCAAAAATAACCCGATACAAGGTCTCTTTCAGAGTCTGTTCTTCATGGATCTGAGGCTTGGCGGTCATATCGGCCTTGGGTGTTCAAAACAATTAGAATAACGGTTTACCAAGTAATCATTAATTTAGCCTAAATACGAAGGAATTTGCATGCCAGGCCTTTTGCCCAATGTAGACCCGGATGGTCTATTGGAATTCTCGGTAGTCTATACCGATCGTTCTTTAAATCACATGTCAGCGGAATTTAAAAAAGTCATTACTGATATTTCCGCAATTCTCAAGGATGTTTACAAAGCGCATTCCACCGTCGTGGTTCCTGGAAGCGGGACCTATGGCATGGAGGCGGTGGCACGGCAGTTTGCTCCTGGTAAAAAATGTCTAATTATTCGTAACGGCTGGTTTAGCTATCGCTGGACACAAATTTTTGATCTTGAGCAGTTCACCCAAGATGTTCATGTCATCAAAGGTCGCCAAGTTGAACAAACTGCCCAAGGTGCGTATGCACCCCCTCCGATCGAAGAGGTTATCGCCTTTATTCAGAGAGAGAAGCCAGACGTCGTATTTGCTCCGCATGTCGAGACCTCCGCCGGAATTATTCTGCCGCCCGAGTATTTGAGGGCCATTGGTGACGCAGTGGAATCCGTTGATGGATTATTTGTATTGGATTGCATTGCCTCTGGTGCAATGTGGGTTGATATGAAAGCCAGCAAAGTGGACGTCTTGATTAGCGCTCCGCAAAAAGGGTGGAGTAGCTCGCCATGTTGCGCTTTGATTGGTCTCTCCGAGCGTGCTCGGCAAAAAATTGAGCATACTCAAAGCAATAGCTTCTCAATTGATCTCAAGAAGTGGTTGCAGATTATGGAGACCTACGAGAAGGGTGCGCATGTGTATCACACCACCATGCCAACCGATGCATTGAAGATCCTGCGTAACGCCATGAAAGAGACCCAATCGCATGGATTTGATTACCTCAAGCAGCAGCAGATTGAGTTAGGCACCAGAGTTCGAGCCTTAATGGTTGCTAAGGGCTTTCCAAGCGTAGCCGCAACAGGCTATCAAGCTCCGTGTGTCGTGGTGAGTTACACCACCGATCCGGATATGCAGTCTGGTAAGAAGTTTATGGAGGTAGGCCTGCAAACTGCAGCGGGTGTGCCATTGCAGGTGGGCGAGGGCCCAGAGTTTAGGACCTTCCGTATCGGATTATTTGGTCTCGAGAAGTTACTTCATATTGAGCGCGCCATCACGCATCTTGAAGCTGCGATGGACAAGATCACAGCAAAGTAATTACTTTTCGATCTTTAAGACAGCAAAGGCAGCCTGAAGGCGCTTGGAGTAAATCTCCTTTAGCGCCTTTACTTTTTCAGGGGTCCACGACCAAAAGCCAGCAAGACTTTTGGTTCCCGTTTTGCCACTCTTAACCATATTCAGAATCGATTCTGGCATCGCAGTGTCATTGCAAAGCGCAGGATAGATCTCCTTGGCGGCATTGCAATTGACATCCCAACCCGATAATTCTTTTTGAGTGATGGGTCCGACCGCAGCATACCGAAATCCAAAGCTGTAGCGGACCGCATCATCCACATCCTCCGGCGTTGCAACACCGCGATCGATTAAGTAGAGCGCTTCCCGCATTAAGGCATGCTGGATGCGATTGGCTAAAAATCCTGGAATATCTTGCCTGACCAAAACTGGCTTCTTATCAATGGATTGATAAAAGGCATACACTGCATCCGCAATCCTTGGATCGGTTTTCTCACCCAATACGATTTCGACTAGGGGCACCAGTTCAGCGGGCATAAAGTAATGGGCCCCCATCATGCGATGGGCTGTTTTCAAACCCTGTGCGATTTTGCTAATTGGGTAGGCGGAGCTATTGCTCCCAATCGGTATCTCTTGTGGAACACGTTGGTCTAAAGAATGAAATAAGGCTTGCTTGGTTGGCAAATCCTCAATAATTGTTTCCACAATCCAGCGACAGTCAGTCCAGTCGCTCCATGTATCAATTTCGCCGGCGCGAGATGACCCTGCAGCACTCCGTTTGTCCGATGAGCATAAGGCGATCGCATCCTCTAAGCATTGTTGTGCCTTTTCTTGGGTACGACCTAAAACCACCACGGGGACATCTGCCCCCAAGAAGCCAGCCGCAATGCCCGTTGCCATGGTGCCAGTTCCAATTACTGTTACATAAGCCATCAAAAGCCCCTATTAAGAATCATGAAATAAACAAGAGTCTAATTCAGTATGGCAAGTGTCAGCTTGGCTTGACAGGCTATCGCATCCAATTGGTCGAGTAGAGAATATCCCAAACAGGTCAAGGCAAGTGAGCCCTGAAACTGGTATAAATGGGGCTTTACTTTTTTAAGTAATTGCCATTTATAACGACAACGATAGACAAATTATGCTAAAACTTGACCAACATCCATCCGGTAGACATTTTTTACATATTCCAGGACCCAGTCCAGTCCCATCCAGAATCTTGCGTGCAATTAGCTATCAAACCATTGATCATCGCGGCCCCGAGTTCGGTGAGTTAGGTCTTCAATTACTGGCTGGTATGCAAACCATCTTCAAGACCAAGCATCCAGTGATCATTTATCCAAGTTCAGGAACTGGTGCATGGGAGGGTGCTCTCGTAAATACTCTTTCACCTGGTGATCTCGTCCTGATGTACGAGACTGGTCATTTTGCAACCCTTTGGAACAAGTTGGCCCAACGTTTAGGTATTAAAACGGAGTTCATTGGCTTGCCTGGTGCCGAAGGTTGGCGTCACGGGGTTGATGCGGCCAAAATTGAAGAGCGTCTTAAGGCAGATACTGGTCATCAAATTAAGGCGGTCTGTGTGGTTCATAACGAGACCTCAACGGGCGTTACTTCCAATATCGCCGCGGTGCGCAAAGCCATTGATGCGGCAAAGCATCCTGCGCTTTTAATGGTCGATACGATCTCAGGCCTAGCCTCAGCTGATTTTCGTCATGACGAGTGGGGTGTTGATGTAACCGTAAGCGGTTCGCAAAAGGGCTTGATGCTCCCACCGGGTATCGGATTTAATGCGATTTCACCGAAAGCGTTAGAAGCCAGTAAGCGTGCCACCCTACCTAAAGCCTATTGGGCTTGGGATGAAATTCTGGAGTCCAATAAGACGGGTTATTGGCCTTCAACGCCTGCAACCAACTTACTCTATGGCTTGCATGAGGCGATTGAGATGATTTTGAATGAAGGTATGGACAATGTATTTGCTCGCCATCAGCGCCTTGCCAAGGCTTGCCGTGCGGCAGTTGAGGCCTGGGGATTGGAAGTTCAGTGCAAAGATCCTGCGGTTTACTCGCCAGTATTGACCGGCGTGCGTACCCCAGAGGGTGTGGATGCCGATGCCTTGCGTAAATTAATCTTTGAACGCTATAACTTGTCCCTTGGTACTGGCTTGGGTAAGGTAAAAGGTCAATTGTTCCGTATTGGACATTTGGGCGACTGCAACGAGTTGTCCTTGCTTGCCGCCATCAGCGGATGCGAAATGGGTATGAACCGTTTTGGCATCAAACTCAAAGGCAGCGGTATTCTTGCGGCTCAAGAGGCTCTTCAGTAACTACGATTGATTGAGTTGTTTGCGTAGCGCTTCGATCTCTTCTAGGAGGTCAAGCGCTAAAGCAACCCCTGGAGTATTTACCTCCAGGTCTCGGACTAGACGGCTAGCAATCTTGGCACGGCGCAAAGAGTGGCCCGTAAAACGCCATTCGCTCTGGTTTGAGCCTTGCGGTTGAAGAACTCCCTCGGCGACCCATTCTTCAATATGCGTATGACTGATCGAGCAAGCTTGGCAGATTTCAGTCACAGTCAAATGCAGCTGCTCTTCAACCACCACACCCTCTAGTAATACTGAACGATTTGTACTCATATCGATTACTCCTAACCGTTTGCACGTGGATTAAATGCAGCAAATGACTTTGCCATTGCTTGGTAAGCTTCTTTATCTGAATCAGTGCTCGCTGGTGGGGTAACCAGTCGAACACTTGCATAAAGATCGCCTGGCTCTTGACTCGGAATGCCCTTGCCTTTGAGGCGGAGTTTCTTGCCTGCCATAGTATTAGCCGGGATGTTCAATTCAACTTTGCCAGTGGGAGTGGGGAGGTCTACGGTTGCTCCTAATGCCGCCTCCCAAGGGGCAAGGTTTAACTCAACCGTTACATCTTTACCATCGACCTTAAAGAGGGCATTTGGCTTAATCACAATCTCTAAATAGAGGTCACCCGCTTTGCCATTTCCAAAGCCTGGGCTTCCCTGACCAGCGAGGCGTAAATGTTGACCGCTTCGAATACCCTTGGGTATTTTGACCTCTAAGGTGCGCTCTTGCATGCGCAGATGGCCTTGATCATCCAGTGCGGGCATTTTGAGTCCGATGCTTCGTTGTGCACCTAGATACGAATCAACTAAATCAATCTCGATCTTAGCGTGGTGATCTTCACCCGGAATATTGAACTGTGCACTTTGCTGATTGGCCTGTTGAGCACGACGCCCAAAAATGGATTCGAAGAACTCGCTGTGGTCAGGATTAGCACTATCGCCCCAACCATTGCCCCGAAACTCGTAACCAGAGTCCCAATTGGGTGGGGGATTAAACCCTTGACCACCCGACCAGTTGCTGCCCATCTGATCATAAGCTGCTTTTTTCTCAGGGTCCTTTAAGACGGCATAAGCCTCACCAATTTCCTTAAAGCGCTTTTCAGCATCGGGCTCTTTGCTTACGTCGGGATGGTATTTGCGAGCTAGCTTACGATAGGCCTGTTTAATTTGATCAGGCGTTGCATCCCGCTCAAGGCCGAGTATTTTGTAATAGTCTTGGTATTCCATGAATGCACAAGGGAGGTCAATCAATAATCCTTGATTTTAATCGGATTAAACCATTCAGTAGAATGGATATATGCCCGAATTTGATCTTTTAAGCGCCGACGATGATTTGCCCCCGAGTAAATCAGAGCTCAAACGCCAAATGGCCGATCGCCAAAAATTGGCTGAGGCTTTAAGCGCACTTCCAAGTGATGCCTTAAGGTCAATTCCAATCGATGAAGACTTGCGAGATGCGATTGCAGAAACCTCACGCGTTCGCTCATTTGAGGGGATTCGGCGCCATAAGCAATACCTTGGTAAGCGGATGCGGGCCTTATCGGATGAGGATATTGCAGCCATCAAGAAGCAGCTTGAGGTGATTGAGGGACCTGGTCGAGTCGAAACTGCAAAGTTGCATCGCTTAGAGCGACTGCGTGAGCGCCTATTGCAAAATGATGAGGCGCTACAAGAGCTCATTGCTCAGTATCCGACTTTGGATATTCAGAATATTCGTACTCTAATCCGAAATGCGAAGAAGGAGCGGGAGGCCAATAAGCCCCCAAAGGCCTATCGCGAGATTTTTCAATACCTAAGAGAGCTTGAGGCCTAAATGAGTAAAACCAAACAAGATCGTGGCGAAATCTACGTATTCATTCAAGCAATTTTATTGATCGCCTTATTCTTTGGTCCCGCTGATCTCTTCGGTAAGCCAGAAACTATTTATTACCCCCTATGGCTGGCTGGAAGAGCTCTTTTTTATTTGGGCTTAGGTATTGCGCTTTGGGCCGCGATTGCCTTGGGGCCCAATCTCACCCCAATGCCTAAACCGAAGCGCAATGGCGAGCTGATCCAGACAGGGATTTATAAGCTGGTTCGCCATCCAATCTATTTTGGGGTCATTATCTTAGGCTTTGGTTGGGCAGCGACCTTGCAAAGTTGGTATACCCTTGCCGTTGCAGTTGCGCTACTCATCTTTTTTGATCTGAAGTCCCGCAAAGAAGAGGAGTGGCTACTAGAAAAGTTTCCGAACTATCAAGACTATCGGCAGCGCACTAAAAAACTAATTCCGCTGATTTATTAAATCAACCCAATTTATTTAACCGCTTTATACCCCGGCGTTTTATTGGAGCGATTCTGGACAGCCTTAACAAAGGCGATTAAGGTCTTATTCCGCCTGAACTCCGGTTTTATGGCTAGATAAAACGTTTCAGTCTCTAGAGGAATAAAGTGCAACTTATATTCTTTGGCGATGTGCTGCAGGCCAATGCCGACATCGGCTTGTTCTGCCAAAATACTGGTCGCAACGGCGCTATGGGTAAACTCTTCGTGTCCATAACCTTTGATTTGCTTTGTTTTAAGGCCTTCGCGCTCCAAAAGCCGATCCAGAAGAAGGCGTGTACCCGCACCTTTCTGTCGGTTAATCATTCGCACCTCGGGTCGAGCAAGATCTCGAATCGAATGAATCTTGAGGGGGTTGCCTTTTGCCAATAAAAGTCCTTGGACGCGCTGCATTAAGGGAATGGTGATAAGACCGGCGCGTCGCAGGTGATCCTCGATGGCTTTGAACTCTCTTGCATCGGATACATGAAAACCGGCAATCGTCGCTTTATTCTCCATGAGGCGATCCAATGCATGTCCGGACCCCATGGTCTTATATTCAATCTCATCAAATTTTGAATGAATCTGCTCAATTAGAGGATCGTTGCTGCTGCAAAAGATATATCGATCAAATGTCTTATTGAGATGATTGGAGAGTTTTTCACTAATGTCGCTTGCTAAACGTTGAGCCTCGCTAGATAGCTGCAAATCTAAGCGCTCTAGAGAGTGAATCAGCAATTGCCCGGCAGGAGTAATTTTGGAGCCATGTCCCTTAATTCGTTCTAAGAGCTGGCAACCTAATTCCCGCTCAGCCTCTTGCAACTCATTCCAGACCGTGCGATAGGACACATTCAGATCCTTTGCTGCCGCAGCTAGAGTACGCCCCTGATCTACGCTGCGTAATAAATTACCAATATGCGTTAGATCGAGGGTGTGCTGATGGTAGTTTGGGGTTTTCAGGAGCAGGGTGGGTTGGATTACAAGCTTCATATGAATATTTTTGCATATTGATTATTTAAACTGATCTCTTGATGATAAAACGTTTTCAACCAACAATTCATCATCATGAAAAATCTACGTTCCATCATTTCGATACTGACCCTCTCTTTCTTGTTGTCCACCGCTGCGTATGCACAAAAGAGCATCGTCCTATCTTCAACGACCTCGACCGAACAATCGGGTTTATTTGGCCACATCCTGCCGCCCTTTGAGAAGAGGACCGGGATTCAGGTGAAAGTAGTTGCGGTGGGAACTGGACAGGCTCTTGACATTGGCCGTCGCGGTGACGCTGATGTGGTGATGGTTCACGACAAGGTTGCTGAAGAGAAATTCGTTGCCGAGGGATTTGCCGACAAACGCATTGAAGTAATGTATAACGACTTTATTCTCATTGGCCCCAAGGCTGATCCAGCGAAAGTCGCTGGTGGTAATGATATTCAAGCAGCACTTAAGAAAATTGCTGACAGTAAGTCGACTTTTGTATCGCGCGGTGATAAGAGCGGTACCCATGCTGCTGAGTTACGCTATTGGAAGGGCGCAGATATTGCAGTTTCTCCCAATCTGCCTTGGTATAAAGAAACTGGCTCGGGGATGGGCCCTGCATTAAATACCGCATCCGGTATGAATGCTTATATTTTGTCGGACCGCGCAACTTGGCTCAGCTTTAAGAACCGTGGCGATCTAACGATTTTGGTGCAAGGCGATCCCAAGCTCTTTAATCAGTATGGTGTGATGCTGGTGAGCTCGGCTAAACATCCCAAAGTGAAGAAAGCCGAAGGCCAAGCATTTATCGATTGGATTACCTCAAAAGAGGGACAAGATATGATTGCCAGCTACAAGGTAGGCGGCGAGCAGTTATTTTTCCCAAACGCCAAGAATTAAGCTAGTAAGTACCTGGCACCAAAATATCGTTGGTGACATTATGGAGATCACGGTGGCCAGTAAACGCCATCGTGAGATCCAGCTCCTTATGAATAATCTCTAAACATTTGGTTACACCCGGGCCGCCCATGGCACCAAGACCATAGAGGAATGAGCGGCCAATCATCGTACCGCGTGCACCCAAAGCCCACGCTTTAAGAACATCCTGGCCGGAACGAATTCCGCCATCCATCCAGACCTCGATGTCCTTACCAACCGCATCCACAATTGGAGGAAGCGCCTGGATACTCGACATCGCTCCATCGAGCTGTCGACCGCCATGATTTGATACCACGATGGCATCGGCGCCTGATCCGACGGCCGCACGGGCGTCCTCGGGATCCAAGATGCCCTTAATAATCAGTTTGCCGTCCCAGTGTTTCTTAATCCACTCGACGTCTCCCCAATTAAGGCCGGGATCAAATTGTTCCGCAGTCCATGATGACAGGGAAGACATATTTCCAACGCCCGTGGCATGACCAACAATGTTTCGAAAGGTACGACGCGGTGTTTGTAGCATGCCCATACACCAACGTGGTTTGGTCATCATATTGATGATGTTAGGAATGGTAAGTTTGGGCGGGGCGCTTAAGCCATTTTTAATATCTTTATGACGCTGTCCTAAGATTTGTAGGTCCAGGGTGAGCACGAGGGCTGAACATTTTGCCGCCTTGGCCCGCTCAATCAGACGTTCAATAAAACCGCGATCTTTCATGACGTAGAGCTGGAACCAAAATGGTTTAGTGGTTCGCTCAGCCACATCTTCAATGGAGCAAATACTCATGGTCGATAAGCAGAAGGGGACGCCAAATTTCTCAGCAGCCTGCGCAGCTAAAATTTCACCGTCGGGGTATTGCATTCCAGTTAATCCGGTGGGTGCCAGCGCGACCGGCATTGCAACCTCTTGGCCGACCATAGTTGTCTTGGTGGTGCGATTTTGCATATTGACAGCCACCCGTTGGCGTAACTTAATCTTCTGAAAATCCGATTCGTTGGCTCGGTAAGTAGATTCGGTCCAGGACCCGGAATCTGCATAGTCATAGAACATCTTAGGGGTGCGCTTTTGATGGAGGACGCGCAAATCTTCAATATTGGTAATAATTGGCATGATGAGTTTTACAAGGTAAATACAACTAAATGTATCAGACAGACTAATGATTTGTCTATTATGAATGATCCTAACTAAACCCAAACTCAGAGATGAAACCAACCGTATTAGCCTTTGATGTATTTGGAACCGTGGTCGATTGGCATGGCTCGATTGCGGCCGAGGTTGCCCAACTGATTCCCGAGGCGGACCCCATCGCGTTTGCAAGCGCCTGGCGATCGGGATACAAGCCCGCTATGGCTAGAGTGCGTAGTGGAGAGCTGGGCTGGACTCGGATTGATGATCTGCACCGGATGATCTTGGATCAAGTCCTTGCGGATCAGAAAATCGATCATTTGACCGAAGCGCAAAAGAAACATCTCAATCTCGCATGGCACCGGTTAAAACCTTGGCCAGATACAGTGCGAGGCTTAACACTTTTAAAACAAGACTTTACGATCGTTACCCTGTCAAACGGTAATTTAGGTTTGCTTGCCAATATGGCAAAAAACGGCGGTTTACCCTGGGATCTGATTCTCTCTGCCGAGGTATTTCGGCACTACAAGCCCGATCCGGAGACCTATCTGGGCGTTTGTCAAACCTTTGATCTAGAACCTCAGGACGTGATGCTAGTTGCTGCCCATAAAGACGATTTGGAGGCAGCGCATGCTTGTGGCTTGCAAACAGCCTTCATTGAGCGGCCTGCTGAATTTGGACCGAGGGTGGTACGGACGGATCTTGGGCATGAGTCCTGGACTACCTACCATGCTAAAGACTTTATTGACCTGTCAACCCAACTAAAAGCCGCCTCGTAAAATAATGATCTAGATCAAACGTAAACCTAAAGAAAAGATCATACTTAGAGGACTAAAGGGAGGATCCTATGGCAAATCTAACGATTGAAATTGAGAACCTAAAATGCGGTGGCTGTGAGAACACCATTGTTAAGGGTTTAAGAGCAATATCTGGGGTTCAAGCGGTCACAGTCGATCATGCAAATAGAGCAGTTGTTCTGGATGCCGACTTAAGTTTGCGCCAGCAAATTGTCGATAAGTTACTCAGTATGGGCTACCCAGAAAAGGGCTCTGTCGCGGGTCTTGATAAAGGAATTGCGACTGCTAAGTCATTTGTGAGTTGCGCGATCGGCCGCATCGGCTAAGTGATCAATCAATCGGCTAAGATGCCAGGATGTTTCATATTGACATCATTGGTTATTTAGCCGCTTTACTGACCACTTTCTCTTTTCTGGTTCAGGCCATTCAATCGTGGCGAACTAGAGACCTCTCGGGCATCTCTCTAGGCATGTACAGCATGTTTACCCTGGGAGTGGCATTATGGTTAATTTACGGGATTGTGATTGAAAGTTGGCCCCTAATTGTGACTAATGCCTTAACCTTTATATTTGCTCTGAGTATCTTACTCATGAAACTAAAACAAATGTCAAAATAACTCGGCACACACAGTATTCTGACTAAATTCTGATAATGAAAATCCTGAAGATGCTTGCACTCTTGATCGTATTGGCGATAGCGATTGCAATTGGTGTTGCTTACTACACCGCAACTAAATTAGATGGGTATGTGAAGCGCTCGATTGAGAACTATGCGACGCAATCTCTGGGTACCAAGGTAACGGTAGGCGAGGTTAATCTTAGTTTGCGTCAAACTCAGGCGACGATTCGTAATCTTGAGGTTGCTAACCCCCCTGGTTTTGAGGGGGCTCATGCTTTTAAAGCGGGAACCATTGAGATTGTGCTCAATCCCAAGGAATCTAAATTGGATTTTGTAGTGATTGACCGTGTACTCTTAAACCAGCCGAGTGTGCGCTATGTCAAAACGAAAGAGTCTGACAATCTGTCGGTTCTACAAAATAATGCTAGGCAATATAGCGCAGCTAATCAAAAGGAAGATGCTCAAAACAAAGCAGATAAAGCCCCAAGCGATTCTAAGCAGCCACGCATTCTCATCAAGCAATTTGATATTCAAGGGGCAGATCTGGTGTATCAGGATATGCGTATCCTAGGCACAAGCGTTAACCTCAAATTAGATGATATTCAGATCGCTAATATCGATACCGGTAAAGATGGCGCAGGAACTAAAGAAGCCGTCGGAAAAATCATCGACGCCATTATTCCGGTGATCAAGAGCGCAGCCCTTAAAAGCGTCAATACCTATTTAAACATCGCTACCGATACTTTGCGCGATGTTACCGGTAGTGCTCAGCAACTTGGCAAAGATGCCGTCACCACCATCAAGAAGCTTTTTCGAAAATAGCCAAGATAAACCTATGACTCTTAATGCATACAACGGACGCCTGACCTCACTTTCGCACGGAGGTGGATGCGGCTGCAAAATTGCCCCCGGCGTCTTGAGTGATATCTTGCGAGCCTCACCCCTCAAAATGATTCCATCTGCTTTGTTGGCTGGCTCAGAAAATAATGAGGATGCAGCGGTTTATCAAATTAATGATCATCAGGCGATTGTGGCTACAACAGACTTCTTTATGCCAATCGTCGATGATCCCTATGATTTTGGTCGAATAGCTGCCACTAATGCGATTTCAGATATTTATGCGATGGGTGCTCAACCCTTATTTGCATTGGCTTTACTCGGTATGCCAATTAATGTATTGCCGCTGGAGGTCATTCAGAAGATTATTGCGGGTGGAGAGTCTGTATGTCACGCAGCGGGGATTCCGATCGCTGGCGGCCATTCGATTGATACGGTTGAGCCCATCTACGGCTTGGTCGTGATTGGCATTGTTGATCCGGTTAACTTGAAGCGCAACAGCGGTGCAGAAGAGGGCGATACGATTATTTTGAGTAAACCTTTGGGGGTTGGCATTTTGAGTGCCGCCCTAAAGAAGGAGCGGTTATCCGCCAAGGGATATGAGTCAATGATTGCCTTCACCACCCAGTTAAATCAGCCTGGCATTGCCCTTTCGAAGATGCAAGAAGTTCATGCCCTGACGGATGTCACCGGCTTTGGTTTGGCAGGACATCTTTTGGAGATGAGTCGCGGGGCAAATCTAAGAGCTAATTTGAGGTGGCGTGATATTCCAGTAATTCCGGAGGCGATTGAGTTTGTTAAAGAAGATATCTATACCGGCGCCTCAACCCGAAATTGGCAAGCTTATGGCGGGGAGGTTTCGTTTAGTTCAGATGTTCAACCTTGGCAACAGCATTTATTGACCGATCCGCAAACCAGTGGTGGGTTACTGATTGCTTGTGCACCGGAGGCTAAAGACCAGGTTCTGGATTTGCTCCATCGCTCGGGGTTTCATGAGGCGAGAGCAATTGGCCATTTTGGAAGCGGGCAAGGCCTCGCGATGACCTAGGAAGCTGGCTGGGTCTTGCTTTCACCCATTGTCCTAAAACTAGCTACAATGAGTTGACTAACTATTAAAAGTAAAGGCCTCACCATGAAAAACCAAAGTTTTGCGGCATGTTTTCAGTCCTTCATGCAAAGCATGATGGGTTCCCCGATGAAGCGGGGAGAGTGGTTTTTACAGTTGATGATTGATAAGCGTGATGAGCGCTTGCGTAAAAAGATCTATTAATTGTGCTTTGATCGAATGCGATCAATCGTGACTCGATGGGGCACACACTTAGCGGTGTGCCTTTTTGTTTTCCCTATCAGCGTATTGGCAGCTGGTCTTGCGGATGTGGTTGGTGAAGGGCAGATTCGGTTTCTCAAAACCAAGCCCGATCCGAATTCATACACTTATGAATCGAAGGTAACCATCTTAGAAACCAGTCTTGACTCTGGCTTAGTACAAATCCAGACTTGCCATAAAAAATTGGATCCGATTCGTAAAGTAGTCATTTTGTTTAACAAAGATCGAATCCGGGATATTCAAGTTCGGACGATGGACGGTATTGCGATGGCTGAGGTCAAAGACAATCGCGTAACCCTTAGTGAAGTACAAAAAGGCGGATCAATTTGTATTGATTTGCAGTCCAAGGCTCTGGACTCTCTGGGTAACGGCCTTTATCAACTCAATGCTGGCCCTTTGATGCGACGACTTTTTGATGGCTATTTACCCATGACCGCAAACATGAAGTTCTCATGGCCAGACAAGCTACTCGCCGTTCAAGAGACTAAACCGGCCATTCAAGATGGTGTTGATATCAAGTCGGCCAACGATGGTCTGGAGATGGACTTGGTGTTTGCTGGAAAAATGACTGCGCAGATTCTGCTAAAGCGCTCCGATTAAAGTCTAGAGCTTTTCACAGCGGTACTCGTCCTTGCCAATGGCTAGGCGTGATTCGCTCTGAATCAATTGCGCGATCGATGCCTTGACGTCGCCGACCTTGCAGCTCTCATCAAAGTAGCTAATTAGCCCAAGACTGCCACAAAAGCGCATCTGCCGTTCGCCAAACTTCATGGTCGATTGCTGCAAGACCATGACCACCTTTTTGTTGGAGTCATTCTCAGGAATGCAGTTCCAGGTGGTGTAGTCGGCTTGGCCGCATGCCGAAAGTAGAAGAACTAGGGGGAGAAAGTAAAAAATGCGCATTTACAGGACAATTGATAATTACATTAATCTATTGTATGAGCCAAGTCCTATTGCCGCTGACCCTCTTCTATGATGGCGCCTGTCCACTGTGTCAGGCAGAGATTCTTTATTTGCAGACCCGCAATCATCAGCAATTACTTCAATTTGTCGACGTCAACAGCAGCGCATTCGACCCAGACCGTGTCGGTGTTTCGTGCCAGGCTGCACTTGATCAGATGGTTGGGCAAATTGAGGGGCATGCCCCCATTCATGGTGTTCCTGTCTTTGCAGAGGCTTATCGGCGCGCTAATTTACCCATCTTGGCTTGGTTATTTTCAAGAAAAACTCTAAGACCCATCTTGAACCTAGTGTATCGGATCTTTGCTAAGAATCGACATGCGATATCAGGTGCCATCGGACCCTTCGCATTAAAACTGGTCAAACGGATGACTCAATCACCCCGATGAAGTAGCGCATGATTTTGTTGGGCGATTGAGCATTCGCGAGGCCCAGGAATAACCATGATGGCATCGCCTGCTTGAATCACTCCTCTCTGCAGAACACGCAGGTACCAGCCGCTACGAGCGCCCTGGATCATTGCCTTAGCTGCAGTTGCAACCCCTGTCTTTGCTGTGAACTTATAGCAGGGCTCCCGTAATTTAGTAACCGCGCATTCAATGGCTCCAATCCGGAGGCGATCGCCAACGTAGACATCGTGTTCACTAAGCCCACTAATAGTTAGGTTTTCACCTAGGTAACCATGCTCCAAACGGAGGGATTGGCCTTTGGCTTCAGAAAGTAACGTGCTCCAAAAGGGGTAATGCTCTTGTGGGTACATGTAGAGGGCTTTTTCAGTCCCACCATGCACTTGAGGATCGGCTTGTTCATCACCAACGATGCCGGTTACCGTGACTTCAACCGCCTGGGGTTGAATGATGGTACTAATTGGTGTTTTGTTGATAGCTGATGTAACCGTTCGGAGGTCCTCCCCGTCACGAACCCACAGGGGTTTTGCCAGCCCAGCACTAATGGTTTCTAGACGAATTGCCATAGCCCATTATGCCGAAGAAAGCCCCAAGCTCAAACTCGGGGCTCTTGGGATTGATTTATTTCTTCTCAGCGCGAATCGATTGATCGCACTCGCGAATACTGTGGTTATAGCGCTTATGGTGATTATTTTTATCCAGCGATGCTTTGCAATCGGCGATGGAGTAGCGTACGTTCGCTTGACTGTAATTTGACATATAGACTCCTTTATTGATTTATTAAAAAAGGTCAGGAAAAGTCCTGCGAAAGAAATATAGGGCTCAGTCCAAGAAAATTCAAGGGCGATCGATTAAGATGAAACGATGAACTGGTTAAAGAGGATTCCCTCAACGCGTCGAGAGCCCCCTGGCTTTGAGTGGGTCATCTTGCGCCATACGCCGAAGCTAATGTTCTATGGCACCAGCATATTTGTTGTACCGCTTGCCATTTTGCAATACGGAATAGAGCCCAGTGGATCATCCAGACTTTGGGAGCTCTATTTAATAGCCGGACTTATTTTCTTCTGGACGATGCTTTTCACTGCCGCTTTATGTGCTTTCATTGTGTATTTAATGAAAGGTCCGGCATTTGTTGCTGATGCGTACTACTTAGAGGATTCGGATTTACCAAAATGAAGAGTAGCGCAAGGGTCGGGGCGCTCGATGCCGGGGGTAATCCAAACAAAATCATAGAGTTTGGCCAGCTCCGCCAGTGCTTTAGGGTTACGCCGATCCTCTTCAACAAAACCAACACTCATGCGTTTCTTAGAGGGATCAAGGGATCTTAAAACTTGAGGAACTCCATAATCATTGCGAACATGGCCATTGCCGGCAAACAGAATCGCAGGAGAATGGCGCATCATGGTCTGCGCCATTGAAATATCGGTTAGGCGTTGCACCCGAAACATGGGTTCTAAATACTGGGCGGGGAGCTTGCCGCAATGTCCGTCGATCAAATCCTTCTCAAGGCTGCGTTTTGCTTCAATTGATAGAACACTTTTTTGGTAATCCGATTCCATCGCAGCCGGGATCGGCCCGCCTGAGAAGATGGTTTTTGAGATAGAGCGATCGAGATTGGAGCCATAGAGCGGGAATCCAGATACCCGAATGGCTTCAAATAGAGGTTGATAGAGCTTCCAAGGCCACGCTTTAGCAGAGAATCCTGCTTGCTCAAGGGATTGGAGGGTCGATCCAGACCAGGGGACTAATGGACCGGAGGGAAGATATTCAACAACCGCTGCATATTTTTTGTTAGTCATTGCAGTAATTAATCGACTGCGTGCCTCATGGTGATAGGGGTTATCGTGGAGCTCGCCGAGCAAAATATAGTCGGCGCTGATTAGCTCAGCGAGCAACTGCCCTTGATGAATAGTGGCCTGACTTCGAAGATCAATGATTGGACTTGCCGTCGCAGTAATGCTCGCCAAGAGAAGGCAATAGCCCAGATAAATATTTTTAATAGCATTCATTAAAAATCGTTCTTGAGGGCAGCAAAAAAACGTTGACCCATCGGTGAAACCGGTTCTTGCGGGACGCCGACCTTACCTGTAATGCGTTGGGCCTCTTGGATTAGCTTGCGACCAAACCCCATCAGCCGATACATGGGTTGGACATAGATGTACTCAATATCACCGTTATCGGAGTATCGGCAGTATGCGATCGTGGTATTTTGGTTCTTAATCCAGATTGTTTGCTGCTCGATTTCGATTGTGTAATCCATGGGATTGACTAATTGCATTATTTCCTAAATCGCCTGTAGAATGAATCTAGATATTTTATGTTTAGTTTTGAATTCTAGTATTGCAAGTTTTTTGTATGACCTAGCATTTATGTACCGAATAATAAAAATCGATCCTGTCAAAGAATTGGTCTACATTGCAGACGAACCAAAAGGGAAGTCTTTTGAGTTTTACTTTCCAAAACTAAGTGATGCGGTTTTCATTGAGGAATACACTTTAAAAGTGATGAGTAGTGACGGCCGCTACAAAATTATTTCACTGCTTGGTCGATAGCGACCGGCATGCTGTTCTCACGCATTGAACCAGATCCGGATAATCAATTTTTACCCATCGAGGCTCGGTTGATATTGGATAGCTATCAGCATTTTCTAGGTAAGCCTTGTTTTGAATCTGTCAGCTTAATAAACACGGCACAAATGCTCTATGAAGCTCCTTTTGCAGTGGTAGCACACGATACGCAGGCTGATCCAATCTTTGGTTACGCTAATCGCATGGCCCAGAATGCATTTGAAATGAATTGGGCTGAAATCACCTCAATTCCATCGCGACAATCAGCAGAACCTGTTTTGCAAGATGAGCGCCAAGCCTTGCTGCAGCGCGTGCAACAGTTTGGCTTTATCGATGATTATTCCGGAATTCGGATATCCAAAACTGGCAAACGGTTTTGGATTCGTAATGCCACTGTCTGGAACCTAATCGATGTAAACGGAGTGAGAGTGGGTCAAGCCGCCCGATTTGATTGCTGGGATTATTTACCAGCCTGAGGATCGCGAAGTTCTGTGGCTTTATCTTGAATTGCCTGCTTGGCTTGATCGCTCATGCGCCCAAGATTGCGCACCTGCATCAGCATGCGTGGATTCTTGCTCATGGCGTTCTCGTGGCGAATCAGAAAATCCCAATACAGCGTGGTAAATGGACAGGCATCAGGACCAGTGGATTGATCAGGCTTAAAGACACAGTGCTTGCAATAGTTACTCATGCGATCAATGTATTTGCCGGTTGCGATATAGGGCTTGCTTGCCATTAAACCTCCATCCGCAAATTGGCTCATGCCAATTACATTGGGGAGTTCGACCCACTCAACGGCATCCACATACATACTCAAATACCACGCATGAATCTCCTTTGGCTTGACTCCAAGAAGTAGGGCGTAGAGACCGGTGACCATTAAGCGTTGAATATGGTGCGCATAGCCGGTGCGTAAACTCTGAGTAATGGTTTGCGATAAACACTGCATTGGGGTGTTACCGTCCCAGAAGAATGCTGGTAGGGCTTGATTCGCTTTCAATGCATTGAGTTCAAGATACTTTGGCATATTCATCCAATAGATGCCGCGAACATATTCGCGCCAGCCTAAGATTTGACGAATAAAGCCCTCCACTGCTGCAATCGGTGCACGACCCTGACGATAGGCTTTCTCTGCGGCCATCACTACCTCTTGAGCCGATAGCAACTTAAGATTCAGAGCGCTTGCAATATGTGAATGAAATAACCATGGCTCATCGGTCCACATCGCGTCTTGATACACACCAAATTGGGGAAGGCGATTAAGAATAAAGTCATTTAGCACCTGGAGGGCTTCTTGCCGATCGATTGGCCAGCCAAAGCCGGAGGTACTTGCCGCAACCGAACCCGGATGAGATGTAAAGCGACTCTCGACCAGTTGGATAACCTCTTGGGTAATGTGATCGGGCTTCAAGCGTAATGGCGGTGGGATGGGTGGGGGGCCATCCTTGCCAAAGGAGGAGCGATTCTCGGAATCAAAGTTCCACTCCCCCCCAACAGGCGCATCGCCATTCATCAGTACGCTATGCTTTTTGCGAAGCTCGCGATACCAATACTCCAACCGCAGTTGCTTGCGCCCTTTGGCATGTTCAAAAAACTCCTTTACGGTTGCGAAAAAATACCGATCCTCACGTATTTCTAGTTCAATACTAGTTTGTAATGACAGCTGTTTGATTTTCTCGAGAACACGCCAATCCCCCGGGGCAGTCATAATGAGTCTGCTTGGATTGCACAAAGAAATGGTTCTTGCAAGCTCACCCTCAAGTGTTTGGGTATTACCAGGATCATCGAGTTTTCTGTAATGCAGGCTAATCTTTGCCTTGCGCAGTGAATGCGCAAAATGTCGCATCGCACTAATAAACAAAGCAATCCGCTGCTTTGAGGACCAAATGTGGGTGGATTCTTCATCCACTTCTGCCATCCAGACTGCATCTTGCTTAGGATCAAATCCATCAAACGCGCTCGAATCCCGATTGAGCTGGTCGCCGAGAACGAGGATTAGGTTACGCATGGACTGTAAACCACAGATATTGGGACGCGATTGATCATGAGATCAATTATCCTTGAAAGATTGATAACTTATTGTTAATGCGATGACAAGTATTGATTTCAGTAAAGACGCAGCCCAATTCTGGGATAAACGTTTTTCAGGGGCGGAGTATGTCTTTGGTAAAGAGCCAAATGCATACTTAAAGAATCAAGTAGCAAAGTATATGAGGCCCGGTGCTAATGCCCTCTGTGTCGCTGATGGTGAGGGGCGTAATAGTGTGTGGCTAGCAAAGCAGGAAATGACGGTAGAGGCCTTTGATATATCGCCAGTAGCCGTAGAAAAGGCAAAGCAGTTAGCAAAAGAAGAGCAGGTATCGGTTACCTTCAGTGTTGCCAGTACCCATTCTTGGGTTTGGAAACCCAATCACTACGATCTGATCGCAGCCATTTTTATTCAGTTTGCAACCCCCAATATGCGCATTGATCTATTTGCCCAAATACGCGATTCCTTAAAACCCGGCGGATATTTAATCCTCCAGGGCTATACGCCGAAGCAATTGGATTACAAGACTGGTGGCCCACCAAGCATCGATCATCTCTACACCACTGAATTAATTCAGGACCTCTTAAGAGGGATGGAAATCTGTGATTGGCAAGAATATGAAGTAGAAATCCATGAGGGTGATGGGCATCATGGAATGTCCGCCCTCATGGGCGTGGTTGCTCGCAAGCCCTAAGGTCTCAGATAGATAACTGCTGTTGGATGTAGCGATCTAGATCCCCTGCGCCTAGTGCGCCACTGACTCGATTTGTTTCTTTTCCACCCTTAAAGAATGCGAGGGTGGGGATAGATCGGATCCCAAACTGAGCAGCAATACCTTGTTCCTCCTCGGTATTGAGTTTCACAAATAAAACCCGATTGGTATATTGCTTAGCAAGCTGATTGAAGGTGGGCGCAAACATTTTGCAAGGCCCACACCATGGCGCCCAGAAATCGACGATAACGGGTATCTGAGTTTGTTGAATTAGCTCCCCAAAGTCACCTGTATTCGCCTCGATCGGTGCAGAGAGGAGGTCATGCTGGCAGCTACCGCAAATCGGCTTGCTAGCCACTTTTTCAGGGGATAAGCGGTTTAATTTGTTACACGACGGGCATTGAATCAGCATTTAGTTTGCTCCCCAACCAGAAAGAATCGGCAAATTTTTCTAAAGAGTGCTAGGATTATTCTATGGTAAAGCAACTCCTATTGACTCTTTTGGTCGCCATTCTGCCCATTCAATCTTGGGCAGTGGTGGATATGAGTCTGCAAAAAGAGGCTTTAAAGTTTGGCAGTGCATCGATCTCCGCCCAAGACGCCCATCATCCTTGCCATCAAGAGACGGCAATAAATTCTGATGATCAGGGCACTGAAAGTAAGCAGACTAGTTGTTATGCTTGCAGTTTATGTATGGCTTTCGGTGCCACCCTGATCACTAATCCTATTTTGCGCTTTGAATCTCCAACGCAAAGTTTATTTACCGATCTTCAAAGATTTAGTAGTGAAGATCTGGTTTTAGGAAATAAGCCCCCGATTCTTTAACTCCCTAGGATAAGTCCGCCCAAATTTTGGGCACCTTTTACTTTGGAGAGTTAAATGAAATACCTTTTATTACTAATCGTTAGCATCTTTTCCTTATCGGCTGCTGCAGCCTCAGAGTGGGTTAGGGCAGAAGTCGTTCGTGTGGATACCGCAAAGCAGCGGATCGTTCTTAAGCATGAGCCCATTCCCAGCATCAAAATGCCGGCCATGACTATGCGCTTTGATGTGGCCAAAGATGTTGCGCTGGATTCATATCGGCCAGGAGATCGTGTGCAATTTCAGTTTAGGGAAGCCGGCGGTAGTCTAGATGTCACCGCGTTGGAGAAGCTCAAATGAATCGACTCTCCCAACTCCTATTGCTTGGGATATCTGTGTTGGCTAGTCAGGTAAGTGCTGCCCCTATGGGGTTTAAGAACAGCTGGATGATCATGGGGGACTTCTCGAAGACCTACCAAGAGTTTGCTGTGAACTATGCAGCTACAGCGAACGATGCATTTGGGTTTTCAACCAGCGCGATGCAGACCGATAACTCGGTATCTAAACAGCAAAATGCTGAGGCAGTCTATACCCGTAAGCTAGCGCGCTGGAATATGCCCGAAGCACAAGCCAATATTTGGTTTATTGGCGGGTTGGGTGCTACAACAGGCAATACCTTTGTGGGCACAAAGGCCATGGCTTCCCCAGGTATTCAGGTCGATTATGAAACCACCCGGTTTTATTCCATGGCTTCGGCCCGAGTGTATGCCGCGGAGGGGGCAACTAGCAATATCACGGTTGCACGATTGGGCGCGTCATTCTATGAAGTTGATTATGACGAAGCTCAGCCGTGGTTAATCATTGAAGCACGGCGAATGACCTTTGTCTCAAAGCAGTATGAATTCACCCCGATGTTACGAGTGATTCATAACCGTTATTTCGTAGAAGCAGGTGCCAATTTATCAGGACAGTGGCGCTTTAACTTTATGTACAACTATTAGGAGAATCATGATGAAATCAATTTATTCCATTCTATTTATTGCACTCATGGGTTTGGGGTCTGTAGCACATGCCAGTATGAAGGTGACGGTGAACGGTATGGTGTGCTCCTTCTGTGCCCAAGGAATTGAGAAGAGCATTTCGAAGATGGGTGAAACTAAGGCAGTGTTTGTAGACCTCAAGAATAAGGTCGTCGTCATTGAGCCCAAAGAAGGAAAAACACTCAATGAGAAAGAAATTTCTGCCGAGATTAAAGATGCGGGCTACGATGTGGTGAAGATTGAGACCATTCCGCAAACCGTTGCGCAATTTAGAGCTCAGCAGAAAGAGAAGAAATGAGCATCGATGGTTTACAGGAATCAAAATCGGGATTTATTAGCTCGGTCATTACTTTACTGGCAAGCTCCAGCACGCTCATCTGCTGCGCGATTCCTGCGCTACTGGTTAGTTTGGGTGCTGGGGCTGCGCTGGCCTCATTGGTTGCTGTTTTTCCTCAAATCGTATGGATTAGTGAACATAAAGAAGCTATCTTTGCGATCAGCACTTTGTTAATGGTCCTCGGTGGAATTCTGCAATGGTGGAATCGCAATGCACCTTGTCCCATTGACCCGGTACTCCGAAACGCTTGCCTGAAAACCCGAAAAAATTCTTTGCGGATTTACTGGTTTAGCGTATTTCTGTTATTGGTTGGGGCTTGGTTTGCATTCATCCAACCCTTGATCGGATAGATTGACCCAATTCATTTGATTGATTTGGGTCAATTTTTGAGAAAGACTACTGAATCGTAAGAAAGACCTACAAGGATTCGGTCTTTGTAAGGCCTGATCTTTGTTATCATCCAGGATGGTTTTATCGTAGGTCAGGCATTGATTGCCGGCTTGTGATGCGTGCTTTGATCACCCCAACAGTGACATTTGCTTTATGACCTTATTGACGATTATTTTATTGCCACTGCTTGTTGGAACAACCTTGGCGCTATTGGCTGCTCGCTTTAGTCGAGTGGCCTCTGCTTGGGCCGTGGCGGGGGTGACAGCGACTAGTCTTACACTGCTGCTTAGTTATAGCAGTCGTATCTTTGCTGGTGAAAAGATCATTGCCAAGTATTCTTGGCTTCCAGAGCTTGGTATTGATTTTGCCTTTCGTCTCGATGGACTTGCCTATTTATTTGCTCTTCTGATTCTGTGTATTGGCTTACTGATTATTTTGTACGCCAAATACTATCTAGCAGATACCGATCCGATTGGTAAGTTTTATACCTACCTCATGCTTTTTATGGCAGCGATGTTAGGGATTGTTCTGACCGAGAACATTTTGCTCACGATTGTCTTTTGGGAGCTCACTAGTATTTCATCGTTCTTATTGATTGGGTATTGGAACTTTAAGTCCGAGTCTCGACGTGGGGCTCGCATGGCTTTAACAGTGACCGGTGGTGGAGGCTTAGCAATGCTTGCCGGTTTCTTGTTACTTGGACATGTAGCTGGTACCTATGAGCTATCCGGGATCTTTGCCGCTCGCGAGACCATTCAATCGAGCCCTCTCTATCTACCGATCTTGATCTTAATTTTGTTGGGTGTATTTACAAAATCAGCGCAATTTCCATTCCACTTCTGGTTACCGCAGGCCATGGCAGCCCCAACCCCTGTCTCGGCTTATCTGCACTCGGCTACGATGGTGAAGGCAGGGGTCTTCATGCTGGCCCGTTTATACCCAGCCCTGGGTGGTTCCTACGATTTTGAGATCATTGTTTCTGTGATTGGCTTAACCACGATGGCATTTGCTGCCTATGTGGCTATCTTCAAGCATGATTTAAAAGGGCTCTTGGCATATTCCACGATTAGTCATCTTGGGCTCATTATCTTTTTAATTGGCTTAAGTTCGCCGCTCTCAGCTGCGGCAGCGGTCTTTCATATCATCAACCATGCGACCTTCAAGGCGTCGCTATTCATGGTGGCGGGGATCATTGATCACGAGTGCGGAACGCGCGATATGCGCCGTTTGCGTGGACTCTATAAGTTCATGCCTTACACCGCAACACTGGCGATGGTGGCTGCGGCCTCCATGGCGGGTATCCCGTTATTTAATGGATTCTTATCCAAAGAGATGTTCTTCACAGAGTCCTTAACCCTCTCGCATCTTGGTTGGTTTGGAGTGATTGCACCAATCGTTGTGACCTTCGGTGGGATGTGCAGCGTTGCCTACTCCGCACGCTTTGTGCACAACGTGTTCTTTAATGGCACAGCCAAGGATTTGCCTCATACGCCCCATGAGCCGCCACGTTTCATGAAGATCCCTGTTGAGTTACTAGTGGTTATTTGTATTGCGGTTGGCGTTCTTCCCGCTATCACTGTAGCACCCCTTGTATTTCTGGCTGCTTACGACGTGTTTGGTGGCCCGATTCCTCCCTATACGATTGCGATTTGGCATGGATTTAATACGCCGCTCATGATGAGCATCATCGCTCTATTGGGTGGGGTGGTGATGTTCTGGTTATTACAGAATCGCTTTAATTTGCACTTGCATGCCCCCAAAGAGTTAAACGGTACACGGATTTTTGTGCACTTTATTGAGTCCTTATTGGGAACTGCTCGTTGGATCACTCGGACCATTCAGAATGGTTCTTTGCAACGTTACCTTGCAGTCTTGATTGCTGCGGTTCTCCTAATTGGATTGTGGCCATTCATGCAATACGGTTACACCACTGGTGACGCTTCTCTGACCCCAGCTAATCCAGTGGCTATTGTGATTTGGGCCATTGCCGTCTTGGCTGCGATTGCAACTGCCGTGGTTCATCGTCACCGCTTAACGGCAGTGATCCTAGTTGGGGTGGTGGGTTTGGCAACCGCGCTGACCTTTGCGTATTTCTCGGCACCGGATTTAGCCCTAACGCAGTTATCGGTGGAAGTGGTAAGCACCGCGCTCATGCTAATGGCCTTAGCCTTGATTCCACGAAATGGTCCCAAGGAGTCTAGCTCAAGCCGCAGGACGCGTGACATCGTTTTATCGATTCTGGCGGGTGCTGGTGTATCCGCTTTACTGTGGGCAGTATTAACTCGACCCCATGAATCAATTGCCTGGTATTACTTGGCACAAAGTGTGCCATTGGGCGGTGGTAGCAACGTGGTGAACGTAATCCTGGTCGACTTCCGAGGCTTTGATACCTTTGGCGAGATCATCGTTCTTGGGATTGCGGCAATTGGTGCCTTGAGTTTGATGGATGGATTAAAAATCGAGCGTCAACTGTTACCGGGTTCATTAAATTCCGTGATGCTCTCGGTTGCAGCCCGAACTCTCTTACCCTTTGCGGTACTGGTTAGTGTTTATATCTTCTTGCGTGGCCATAATCTGCCAGGTGGAGGATTCATTGCGGGATTGATTACATCGGTTGCTTTAGTGATGCAGTACATGGCCGGCGGACTAGTTGCAACATCCGCCAAGCTCAAAATGGATTTCCCCAAGTTAATCGGTAGTGGTGTGCTGATTGCCGGAATCACTGGACTCGGAAGCTTTATCTTTGGGGCAGGATTCTTGACGAGCACCTACGGTTACCCGGTCTTGCCCCTCATTGGAAAGATTCCGCTTGCGAGTGCGGCAGCTTTTGACCTAGGGGTCTATCTCACCGTCGTTGGGGCAACCCTGCTAACTATCTCTGCGCTCTCAGGTGCAAGCCAACGGGATTCCAAATTAAAAGGGGGTGCCTAGATGGAACTGCTACTTGCATCCGCCTTAGGCATTGTGACTGCTTGCGCGGTATACCTGATGCTGCGAGGACGAACCTTCTCCGTAGTGCTTGGCTTGTCTCTGCTCGGTTATGCCATCAATCTCTTTATCTTTGCGATGGGTCGTCTCACCAGTGGTAAGCCTCCTGTGATTGATCAAGCAGTATCGTCTTATGCCGATCCGATTCCTCAGGCACTTGTATTAACGGCCATTGTCATTGGTTTTGGAATGACTGGTTTTATTGTGGAACTAGCCTTACGGGCTCGGAACGACACTAAATCCGATCACGTGGATGGTGAGGAGCCGGGTAAAGGCTCAAACTCAGAGTCAGATCAAGATTCAAGTGTTAAGAATAAAGAAGGGCAGGAATCATGAGCCACCTTCTTGTACTACCGATTGTTCTACCCGCACTTACTGCAGCTTTGCTTCTTCTCATGGGACGCCAACTCGCAATTAGTCGTGTGATTAGTTTTATTGCTAGTGCATTATTAGTCCATATCGGAATTCAATTATTTCAGGATGCCAATAGCGGGGTAATTCAGACGTATGTATTAGGTGATTGGGCTGCACCATTTGGCATCGTGCTAGTTCTGGATCGTTTATCAGGATTAATGGTATTGCTGACCTCGATTGTGGCAATTGCTGCACTGTTTTATGCGATGCAGGGCTGGGACCAGCGTGGTAAGTACTTTCATGCCTTGTTTCAGTTTCAATTGATGGGCATCAATGGGGCGTTCTTAACCGGCGACTTATTTAACCTATTCGTTTTCTTTGAAGTCTTATTAATCGCCTCCTATTGCTTGTTGGTTTATGGATTTGGTGAGCGCCGTTTGCGTGCAGCAGTTCACTATGTTGTGATTAACCTGACAGGTTCGGCCTTATTCTTAATTGGTGTCAGCATTCTGTATGGCCTGACTGGCACCTTAAATATGGCTCAGTTGGCAGAGCGGATTGCTAGCTCATCCGCGGACGACATCGCCTTGATTCGTTCAGCTAGTTTATTGCTAATCGCTGTCTTCGGAATTAAAGCAGCGCTATTTCCTTTGTATTTCTGGCTTCCCAATGCCTACTCCAGTGCATCAGCACCGGTAGCTGCCTTATTTGCCATCATGACGAAGATTGGTATCTATGCCATTTTCCGCTTCAATAGTTTGATCTTTAGTGGGTCGGAGGGTGTGACGGCTGATATCACCAGCCCTTGGCTGATGCCTGTGGCCATGTTGACCCTGATTCTTGGGGGATTGGGCGCATTGGCTGCAAAGCGTCTTTTAGAGCTGATTGCTTACTTAACAGTGGCATCCGTTGGCATGATCTTGATGGCCTATTCAATTGGTAATCAAGCATCATTCTCAGGGGCCTTGTTTTATATGGTCCACAGCACCTTAATTTCAGCGACACTCTTTTTGCTAGCAGAGATGATCGGACAGGCGAGGGGATCTATTGAGGAAAAACTTCAAACAGGGCCACTCATGAAGCAGGGAGTTGCCTTGGGAATTGCCGTGCTGATTGCTGGTGCAATTGCAATTGGTCTACCCCTGTCATCTGGCTTCTTAGCAAAGCTAATGATTTTGCAAAGCGCAACACTGAATACACACATGCCGATGATCTGGACAATCATCTTGTTAGCAAGTTTTATTGGCTTAATTGGTTTATCTCGGGCCGGCAGCACCTTGTTCTGGAAAACATCCCATGAATATGCCGCTGACGCACGTTCTCCAGGTTTTGGCCAGTGGTTGCCGATTCTTTTCTTGCTCGGCGCAAGTTTATTGATGGTGGTTTATGCGGCTCCCTTAAAGCAAATAACCGATCAAACAGCTGCGCAAATGAAGGCGCCTCAAACCTACATTGAAGCAGTAATTGGCCAAACTGCCGATCGCGCACCTCGAGCGTTACCACGGGAGTCAAGACCATGAAGCGTTGGTTACCCCACCCAGTTCTATCGATCCTGCTTTTTATTACATGGCTACTTTTATCTGCTGATCTCTCGTTAGCGCATATTGTGTTGGCGGCCATCTTGGCGTGGGCTATTCCTTACGTATGCAGGTCATTTTTAGCGGGGCTGCCCCCCATTAAAAATCCTTTGGCAGCGTTACGTCTTCTTTTTGTGGTGACCTACGATATTGTGGTGGCAAATGTGGTGGTGGCGCGGCTCATATTGGGATCCACTAAAAAACTCAGACCGCTCTTTGTAGAAATGCCAATTGCACTGACCCAGCCTATGTCGATTTCACTGCTGGCAAGCATTATTACTATGACCCCGGGTACGGTATCCGCTGAGCTCACGGATGACAATCATGTCTTAATTATTCATGCTCTTGACTGTGCAGACCCAAGTGCACTGATTGCCGATATTCAGAATCGATACGAAAAACCTCTTATGGAGATTTTTGGATGCTAGATCTTTCCATCAAAATTACCTTGGTTGTCATTGCTCTATCGATGGGTATTACGGTGTATCGCTTAATCAAGGGGCCCGATGCGCCGGATCGTATTTTGGCTTTAGATACCTTATATGTCACTGCAGTAGCACTTTTAATTGTATTGGGTATATATGACGGTAGCCCCATCTATTTTGAGGCCGCACTATTGATTGCATTAATGGGTTTTGTGGGTACGGTTGCGCTATCGCGCTATTTGGCCCGTGGCGATGTGATGGACTAAATCGAGGATAGACCATGCTTGAACTAATCACTTCTGTCTTATTGCTGATCGGCGCCTTCTTTATCTTTGTTGGCTCCTTGGGATTGTTGCGTTTGCCCGATTTCTTTATGCGCTTACATGCACCCACTAAAGCGTCAACCTTGGGGGTGGGCGGAGTTCTGCTCGCATCCATGGCCTATGCTCTAAAAGACGGTTTACTCATTCATGAGTTGATTATTACTTTGTTTGTATTTGTAACCGCTCCAGTGAGTGCTCATCTTTTGGCCCAAGCGGCTTTACGTCTGCGTCTCTACTCGAAAGCAAAGCTACCAGATTAATAATCTGACTGATTGGAAGACCGTGGCGGAATTCGTCGCCATAGATAGATGATCCAGATACTACAGAGTAGGTAGAGCCCCAAGAAAAATGTGGGCGGTAAATTCCAGTAGAGTAATTGGTTGAGCTGATATGTCCAGAATGATTCAGGGGCGGTTGTTTGTCGAAGCTTTGCCTCCAGAATAGTTAAGGGGCAGGTGATGGCAAAAATTGCCTCAATAGCAACAAAGAGCATGAGACCTGCATGAATCTGGCGAAAGCGACGATTGCGAATCCATGACCAAGATAAAAAGAATCCCAGCGGAATCAGCAACAAGCCCAGCGTAATAAAGAGGGCGATTGCAAAATGAAGGGCCAGGACAAGATCTGCAATGAGTGCCATAGGATTATTTTAGGATTAAACAACCTTTGTCATCGATTCGATATAGAATGAATTGATACCCGTTTTGACTTATTTCACTAGGAGCTTTCATTTATGAAATCATTCTTGCAGTTTTTTATTGGATTAGGAGTGTTTGTTACTACCAGTGTATTTGCTGCCGGTCAGCCAATTACAGCGACACAGCTAGCTGAAATTGAAAAGCAAGGCAAGTCAGCGGTGATCTCCGTCCATGCGGATTGGTGTTCCACATGCAAAACGCAAGACAAAATCCTGTCAGAGTTCATGAAAAATCCAGAGTATAAAAATGTTACTTTTTATCAGCTTGAATACGATACTCAGAAAGATCTTTTAAAAACGCTCAAGGTGCGCTCGCAAAGCACAATTATTGTTTTCAAGAATGGCAAAGAAGTTGCACGCGCGACAGGGGATACAAAAGAGTCAGCGCTTGCGAAGTTAACAAAGCAGGCGATTTAATGGATTTTGGGGTTGGGTCATTCCTCTTTGCATTTCTAGCGGGCGTTTTATCGACTCTATCCCCTTGTGTTTTACCTCTAATTCCCATCATTATTGGGGCGGCCACTAATCAGCATCGACTGGGACCACTTGCGTTGGCAGGCGGCTTGACGTTGTCGTTTGCTGTGATTGGTACGGCCCTGGCTAGTCTTGGGTCTTCGATTGGGATTGCTCAGGATGGATTTCGTTTGTTTGCAGCAATCATCATGGGTCTGATTGGTATTGTCTTGATTTCTACACACTTACAAGAGCGTTTTGCGGTTGCCATGTCGGGTATTAGTGGCGTAGGCAACACCTTGTTATCCAAAGTGAGTATTGATGGTTTATTTGGCCAGCTTCTGATTGGTATCTTGCTTGGCTTGGTCTGGACTCCCTGCGTAGGGCCTACTCTTGGTGCAGCCATTACTTTGGCCAGTCAAGGAAAAGATCTTGAGAAAATCGTATTTGTTATGCTGGTCTTTGGTCTCGGAGCGGGCTTACCACTCGCATTGCTCGGTGTTTTATCGAGAAATGCTCTGATGAAAGCCAAGGGAAAGCTTGGTCACGCAGGTAAATTTGGTAAACAATTTCTAGGGGGATTTTTGATCCTCATTAGTGGATTGGTTTTAACCGGATTAGATAAGCCTGTAGAAGCCTTCCTACTAAAGCACTCACCCGCGTGGCTTACAGACTTAACCACGATGTTCTGAACCCAGATTCATGGATGCTGGTTCTGCGATGACGAATAAAACGATTCGCTATTGCCTAGGCTTAATGATGATTGCATGGAGTGGTTTTGGATTAGCCTCAGCTGCTGCGATTTCGGTTGAGATTCGTCAAACTGGGGGTGGATTTGATATTCAGGGGAGTTATATGTCACCCCTAACCCAATGCCAGGCCTATGTGTTGTTAACCGATTTTTCCTCTGATGAGCCATCCGAAGGAATTAAATCTTCAAAAGTCACTCGTCTGTCAGATCAGACTATTCGGGTGGAGCAAATGGTTGAAGATCGGTTTCTATTCTTCACCACTAAATTTGAATCTATCATTGATTACACCGAGTATCCAATGCGCGGTATGGATCTCCGTCAGGTCAAGGGCTACTTCAAAGAATATCGTGGCAGTTGGCGCTTAATCCCCAAAGATGGCGGCACCTTATTTACCTATCAAGCATTTATCCTACCTGAATCATCAATCCCGATGTTTCTGATTGAGCATTTCATGAATAATCGAGTTCAGCAGCGCTTTGAGAAAATGGCAAATCGCGCTAACCGAAAAAAAGATTTCATACCAGAGCGCTGCCAATGAAAAAAATCCTAGTGCTATTTATGAAGGACTGGGATCAACTAGCAATTCGTGCTTATCAAGAGAGCGGTCGATACCAGTTCTATTTTGAAGGCTTTGATTTATTCCAGTTCCCACAAAATGCTCGACTGCTTCATTTTCGGGTTCTTGATTACATTGCTCATCTGGAGCAGAAGTACCGCAAAATTGGACTTGATGGCGTTATCAGCAATCACGAGCAGTATGGCGCCTTAATTGCCGCGGTTCTAGCGGAGCGCTTAGGCCTGCCCGGGAATGATCCACGAGCCATCATCGCCTGCCAGCACAAGTATTACAGCCGTATGATTCAAGAAAAGATTGTTCCTGAGGCGGTCCCGCGTTATGCCCCAATTGCATTTCCCCTAAAAAGGGATCAAATCATCAATTTGCCATACCCATTTTTTGTGAAGCCCATTAAAGCAACATATTCTGTATTGGCAAAGGTCATTCAGCAGCGATCGGAATTAGATGATCTTCTCCATTTTGGCTTTTTTGAGGAGTGGATTATTCGCCGACTTGTAAAACCCTTTGCCGATATCATGCCTCTCTATAGTGACCATACTGCTGATCCAGGTGGGATGCTTGCCGAAGAAATCATGACTGGGGATCAAATCAATATTGATGGCTATTGCTATCATGGCCAAGCATTTTTTCTGGGTGCGATTGATGAAATTATGTATCCGGGCACTAATGCCTTCATGCGTTTTGAATATCCATCGCAGTTACCAATAACAATTCAAGAGCGCGCCAAGATCATCACCAAAAAAGTGCTTGAGGCGATTCATTATCAGCATGGATTTTTTAATATTGAATTCATTTATGACAAAAGTAATGATCAACTAAAAATCATCGAAATTAATCCTCGGATGGCATCTCAGCTGGTTAATTTGTATCATCGGGTAGGTGGGTATAACCCATACGATATTCTCTTTGAACTTGCAGTTGGTGAAGAACCAAGAGTAAGGCAAGAACCGTCTCAATTTCAAGTAGCCGCCAGCTTTATTTTTCGGAAGTTTCGTGAGTCCGCAGCCCAAAGTATTCCGACGTCAGACCAGATCCAACAAGCCCTGGCACCTTATCCAGATGCCAATCTGATGCTCTACTTTAAAAAGGGATCTCAATTAAAGCGTGAGTTGAAATGGCTAGGAAGTTATCGGTATGCCGTTCTCAATCTTGGCGGAATAAATCGTAGTGATCTTTTTGAGCGATGCCAGTCAATCTCTCATACACTACAGTTTGATTATCCATTTTGAGTAAGGATTACATGATGCAATCTGTGATCCCCGATTATTTACGATACACCCCGTACCCCAGTCAAGCAACACTGCTAACTTGGCTTGAAGACACAAACTCTTTGACCAGGCATATCCTGCAAAATCTACATATTGGGCAAGAATCCGTTCCAGAGCAGGAAATTCTGAATCCTCCTCATTGGGAGTTTGGCCATATCAGCTGGTTTCATGAGTTTTGGGTTCATCGACACGGATTAGAGGCTAATCAATCCTGGCTGGCTAATGCAGATGGATTATTCAATTCATCACTGGTATCGCATCATAAGCGCTGGGGGCTTCAGATTCCTGATCTCGACAAACTTTTTGCCTATAACCAAGCGACATTCGAGCGAACCGCTGATCTATTGGGTCGACCTTTAAGTAATGAGCAGCTGTACTTCATTACGCTATCGATTTTTCATCAGGATATGCATAACGAGGCCTTTGCCTATATGTGGCAAACCCTTGGCTATCCCCAGCCCTTCATACCAAGCTATCAAAGCACCAATTCCCAAATTTCAGCATGTGATCTTGCGTTCTCTAGTCAAACTCGACAATTTGGATCCCAGTCAGGAGAAGGCTTTGTATTTGATAACGAAAAGTGGGCCCACCCAATTCAACTTGAGCATTTTTCAATCGCATCCCATCCAGTTACAAATGGTGAATACCTCGAGTTTTTACAATCCCAAGCTGATCAGTCGGAGGCTTGGACTCCTCTTTATTGGAAGCTGGATGGTAGCCAATGGTATGAGCGCTATTTTGATCAATGGCAAATCTTGCAAGAAAATAATCCTGTACGTCATATTCGGTATGATCAAGCTCAGAGGTATTGTGAGTGGCGCCATCGACGACTACCTACGGAACATGAGTTGACGATTTTGTATTCTAGTAACACGAATACTTATCAATCCTCAGGGCTATGGGAATGGAGTAGTAGCGTTTTTCAGCCCTTTCCAGGCTTTTCTGAAGACCCATACCGAGATTATTCGAAGCCATGGTTTGATGGTGTCCATCAAGTCTTGAAGGGTTGGAGTAGTTATACGCCAGAGCGCCTGCGACGGTCGGCGTTTCGTAATTTTTATCAGCCCCAGCGCGCAGACATGTTTTGTGGATTTCGTACCTGTTCAATCGAGTGATATGACATTATCAATTAAGAGCAAACTTTTCCAAGAAATTGTTGATGGCTTACAAGCGAATCCGGCTTCAATTTCCCCAAAGTTTTTTTATGACGAATTAGGATCCAGTCTTTTTCAGGCAATTACTCATCTTGAGGAGTATTACCCAACCCGTGTAGAGCGGGGGATCATGGATTCCAAGCTTGCCGAGATTACAGAAGCGATTGCCGCAGTTGATGTGATTGTGGAGCTAGGGGCCGGTAATTGCGAAAAGGTCAGACCGTTATTGGATACCGTTGCGCCTAAGCAATATCGGGCTTTAGATATTTCAGTGGATTTTCTAGAGGTAGCCTTAGCTGATTTACATCACGATTATCCAGCGATCGATATGCAGGCGATAGCAGCGGATATCACCCAAGAACTTTCATTTCCAGATTTACAAGACCGGCGAATATTGTTCTTCTATCCCGGCTCATCGATTGGGAACTTTAATCCCCCAGAGGCCTTCCGTCTTTTTTTAAATCTAGCTAGGGAGTGTCATGGAAGCGGCGGTTTACTGATTGGGGTTGATTTAGTTAAAGACATTCACATATTAGAGCGAGCTTACAACGATACTCTAGGCGTGACTGCGGCATTTAATTTGAACGTACTGCGACACCTTAATCATCTGATCGGAAGTAATTTTTCCATTCCGGATTGGGAGCATTATGCGTTCTTTAATCAGACCCTTGATCGCATTGAGATGCATCTTCGAGCCAAATCGGATCTGTTAGTAAGCTGGCCTAGTGGTGCTCGCATGTTCCACGCAGGTGAAATGATTCATACTGAAAATAGCTATAAATACTCTAAACCTACTTTTCTAGAAATGCTCCAGAAGGCTGGTTTTGCTCAAGTGACTGCCTGGACTGATCCAGAGTCCAATTTCTTAGTATGTTTTGCTGGATTTAAGTAGGCGGGTTACGAGTTTTAGTATAGAGGACCGTTCATGACTAGGTTGGACAAACTTTTGTAATTTCTTCACTTGCTCTTGAAGTTTTTTGTAGAAGAATTGATCTGTTTCTGCACGGAGCAAAAGTCTGCCTAGGGCTTTTTCATTACCAACCGGAAAATATCCCAAATAATCTTTTCCTAGCAGCCCATAATTGCCTGGTATTTTTGAGGCGAGTACCGGAACACCCGTCGCAATTGCCTCAGAAACCACATGAGCGCCACCTTCCATGCGACTAGAGATAACCATGACGTGACATCGCGCCAGGGTTCTTAGTGTTGTCTGATGACTCACCTTGCCTTGCCAGGTATAGCGACCATATTGTTTGGTGGCTTGTAATGCGGATATTTCCATTTCCCTACTCATGGCCATTCCCAAGTGTTGAACAGTAATTTGACTATCGTCATGTAAGTGGGGAAGTGCACGTACGATACAAAAGGGATCTTTCTCAGGGCGAAGGTGCCCAATCACACATATCCTGAATTGATCCTTAGGCTTCTGCTGTTTAGGTATCCGAGGTACCGACTGATGAATAACCGTTACCTTATGATGCCATTTTGCGGGAATGATTCGTAATGCCTCTGTTTGTAAAACTACCAATGCATCAGCTAATGCCATCGATTCATGAACTTCAGGGTGGTTTGCAATATCCCGGTACAGATCGGTGCCTGTCAGAATCAGAATTAAAGGACGATTAGGGTGTGCTAACTTAAATGCATCAATTGACGCATGACTTCGGAAGGCATGCAAGGCAATCAAGAGGTCGGCATCTTTTCCAGACCAGGATTCGGTGATGGGAGCGCGGTAGCCAAGGTATCTTAAAAAACCTTGCCATCGTTTGGCGGTCACACGATTACCGTGTAGGCTCCCTGGAGGGGCTGGAGTGACGATTTCGATACGACGCATATTCAAGAACTATTCTTTGAAATGCGATTCAGAAAAATGACCCCCAATACAGGACCCGGTAGTAATAGCCACGTAATGTAGTGATCCATGATGGGTAACACCAGGGTGCTGATTTGAATCGAGATCATCGTTATTGTGAAGCCAATCGCATTTTGAATCGTCAGTGCAGTGCCGACAATTTCGGGTGGGCAGGCTTGGGCTGATAGAGCCGAGAACTGTGGTGAGTCAGCCACGACACTCATGCCCCAAATAAGCCAAAACAGAATTTGTGCCCATAGCGGCAATCCAGTAATCCATGGATACAGTAGACAGCAGAGACCGGACAGTGCTAGGGCGGTTGAGGCAACCTTTATGCCGCCCATCGATTTGCTAAGCTGTCCTCCAAGGAAACAGCCAAGTGCTCCAACACCGATCACCGAAAATGCCAACCCAGATAAATCCAAAGGATTTTGAATGGGATACGTACTTGCAATCAGAAACGGCACCAGTGCCCAGAAGGCATAGAGCTCCCACATATGACCAAAATATCCCAATGCAGATCGACGATATTCGGGGATTGCAAAGAGCTGACGAAAGCCGCTTAGCTTCACCCGTGAGGCGCTGCCTAATTTCAGGTGGGGGCCGTCGCCAAGCCAAAAAATAATTCCCATTGCAATGACTGCCAGGAGTGAGGAGAACAGAATCACCTCTTGCCAAGGCCAATCCACACCGAAGTAGCGTGTGGCATGCGGGATGGCCGTTCCCAGCGTTAGCATGCCAACCAGCTGGGCTATGCGTGATGATGCCTTTTGGGGATCCCAGGTCATGATGAGTTTCATGCCAATGGGGTAGATGCCTGCTAAACAAATCCCAACCAAGAAACGCAGTACAGAACCTATCCAGATGCTATCAGCTAATACCGCAAATGCGGTATTAAACAATGCCCCAAGCAGGGCACAAGCAGCAAAAAGATGGCTCGGCTTAAACCGATCTGCGATTCCACTGAGGGCGAATACTAAGGTGCCAGCTACAAATCCAAATTGCACAGCATTGGTTAGTATGCCGATGCCTGCAAGATTTATATTCCATGAATCAATCAAATTATCGGCCACCCCATTAATGGAGAACCACAAAGAAGTTCCCATTAGCTCGGCAATCACAATCAATAGTGAGGCTAAATTGGGACTAATCGATCGAGAGGGTTTCGTAATATTCACTTGAGGTAAAAAATTAGGGGTAGCCGAGGCTACCCCTATTATGGTACCGCTTAAATCCTAATACAAAATATCTAGAGCATACAACTCATACTAGACTGGCATCTGAATAAAGCGGGGCGTTGCGTATTTGCATTGTATGGATACAGAATAAATTATCCGATTGTGAATCTGGTCCGCTGTCTTTATGAGTACGATCTAGTTGATATTGTTCTTCTATGCTGTCGAGCATTTCCTCAATTTGGGCTTTTAAGGTTAGAGGTATCTCTGGGCAGTGATTTAGAGCCCTCAAGGTAATAGTAGTTTGTTTGGCTAGCACAGAGCATTGTGTTCTAGAAAGTTCCATGACCTTTGCTAAGGCGCCCATAAGTAAAACAGTATGCTGAGTATTCATCATCGTATCCTTATTGATAATCATTCTCATTTATAGTATCATACGAATACATACAAAGGAACGCAAGGATGATTAAAAAAAATAGTATTCAGCCAAAAGATCGGGCTATTTTAGCCATGGGTCTACTGACAATTACCGGAAGCATTCTCTTATGGATTGTGATCTAGTCTGAATAGATCTTGGTATGACTCAAGCAGAAGAAACATCAAAGCCATCGGCACCTATATCAAGAAATGACATGCGGGTATACCGCAGTGAAGAGCTATTTTGCTCGGAAAGCGCGATTCAAATTAATCATCATGGTGCGATCTACACCTTACGAATTACTCAATTAGGTAAATTGATCTTAACCAAGTGATATGAATTCAGGACAGTTGCTGCGTTCGTCTTCATTCAAAATTACTCTAGCGGTTTGCATGGGACATGCCATGCTAATTGGATGGATGATGACTGCCATAGCTAATCATCAGCCTGAGTCGCCTACCATCCTTTATGGGCACTTGGTTGAGCGCGAGTCGAATACGATTCAAAAAACAGTAATTTCGCCAATTCATGCAAAGCAAGATCCCATTAATCAAGCGAGTACACCGACTATTGAGAGTAGCCAGGGGATCATAACCAGTCAACAGCCAGATAGCAGACACTCGAACGTGTCATCTGCACCCATATCCTTGCCATCCGCTGCTGACCCTAGGTTCAATAACCCAAAGCCGCCGTATCCGATCGCTAGTCGAGAAAACGGGGAGGAGGGCAGGGTATGGCTTTCACTATGCGTATCTGAGGATGGTGCTATCAGCCGCTTGCAATTAGCTCAATCGTCTGGTCATCCGGCGCTCGATCGTTCGGCCTTGAATACGGTGACTCACTGGAAATTTCATCCGGCTCGCCAAAATGGTGCCGCCATTCCTTACTGTTATCGATTGCCTATCATCTTTGTATTGACTTAATTTCCATATACGTAATATTGTCAGTATCACTTGACAATGAGAATCATTCTCATTAATATAGCCATTCGTTTTAACCAAAAAACGATTATGTAAACGTCACAGCCCGCCGTCGCTAGCTAGTGTCATCAAATTCTAGCGAGCATGAATCTAAGAAAATACCCATTTGCGGCTATTGCAGCCATCACCATGGCGGGTATTGCCATGAGTGCCCATAGTCAGACAGTGACCACCGAAGATGGAAGACCTATTGAACAGTCCCGTGGTGAGCGGGTCGAGGTGGATGTCATTCTGAAAGAGGTTACCGTGACATCGACTCGGTCCCCTCGGAAGGTGGATAGCGTACCCAATGTCGTCACCGTAACAACTGCCGAAGAAATTCAAGAAAAGGGCGACCGAAACATCAAAGACCTATTTAATAACTCGGTCGATGTTACGGTTCCCCAGCAAACTCAACGATTTAGTCTGGCGATTGGAGCCCAGGGCCGGGCAGGAAATGAGAGTATCAATATTCGTGGTCTGCAGGGCAATAATGTTTTACTGCTTGTGGATGGGATTCGGGTACCCAATGCGTTCTCGTTTGGGGCCCTATCGGTCGGGCGAGGAAACTTTCTGGATGTTGATGGGTTTCGTCGAGTCGAAGTAGTGCGCGGCCCATCGTCAACTCAGTATGGTAGCGATGGGCTTTCTGGGATTGTGAACTTTCAGACCTTTAATCCAAGTGATTTCATCAAAAAGGGTGAGACTCACGGCGGATTTGCTCGTACTGGTTACTCGAGCGTCGATAAATCTTCGAATACGACGTTTGGCTATGCTGGTATTCAAGATCACTTGCAAGGGATGGTCCTTGGAAACTTTCAAGCCGGCCACCAATATCAAAATCGAGGATCCAATAACTCAACCGGTATCACCAGAACAGCGCCCAATCCAGCGGATTACAGCAATTGGTATGTTCTGACTAAGGGATTTGCCCAAATCGATCGCAACCAAAAACTGGGCATTACCTATGAGTCTCAAAACGTCACGCAAAACGTGAATAACTTATCGGATTTGGGAACTGGCGGAGGCTGGATTTCGTTTGGTGGCCCGGGTGGATTTACCTATAACAATGTCGTGACATCCACCAGCCAAGATAAGACCACTCGCAATCGCGTATCGGGCGAATATGACTTTAAGGACAGTGGGGCGCTGTATGTTCAAAAAGCCAATGTCATGGTGTATTACCAAGATGCAGACGTCACTCAAAATGCCTACCAGCAGCAAGTTGGCAATTCACGTCTCTCATCATGGCGCAGCCGTAATAACTCCTATGGCCAAGATACCTACGGTATTAATACCACTCTGGAGACTAATACTACCCATCTGGTGAATCAGCGACTGACCTATGGGTTTGATTGGAGTTCTTCACGCATCTCGAGTCAACTCAATGCTGCGGGTAATGGAAGCTCAATTACACCCGCACCCAAATCAACTTACAACTTAGGCGGCGCGTTTTTGCAAAGTGAAATAGAGTTCAATCAAGTGAGTGTGATTCCAGCACTTCGCTATGATAGTTACTCGATTACACCAGTCACTGGTTCATTGCCATCGAACTCCGGATCAGCAGTATCCCCTCGAATTGGGGCTATTTGGAATATAGCTCGCGAGTTTCGTCCGTTTGCAAACTGGGGAACTGGATTTACTGCACCCACACCGGATCAAACGCTATCTTATTTTGCGGGTAGCGGATATACCAACATCCCAAATCCCAATCTAAAACCGCAAACTGGCAATGGCTTTGAGGTCGGTGCTCGCGGTCAGCTTCAGCAGTTTCGTTATCAGGCATCGGGGTATGCAAACTATTACAAAGACTTTATCTCTCAGGTTAATTACTTAGGTTCGTATAACGGTAGTGCACCTCAGACCTTGTATCAATTTCAGAACTTATCCAACGTCAATATTTGGGGATGGGATGTTCGAACGGATTGGGCGTTTGCTCAGGGTTGGCAGGCGAATGCAGCAGTGGCCTATAGCTATGGTGAGCAAACCCAAAATGGGATTTCAGCACCGCTAAATTCGATTCAACCTTTGCGCGCCATTGCAGGATTGCGGTATGACGCTAGTACTTGGGGAGCGTTTGCCAATGTTATTTGGAATCAGGGTAAATCTGCCGATCGTGTGAACTTTAATAATGCTACTGGTGGTACAACCAATCAATTTTTGTCGCCCACATCGACCGTTTTAAATCTGACAGGCTACTGGAAGCCCCTTAAAAAACTCACGATTAATACCAATCTCAATAATGTCTTTAACACCACCTATTGGAACTGGTCTGATGTACAGGGCTCAGTCTTAACTCAAAACCGAGCATCGGCTGGCGGATTTTCGGGGTACAACGCCCAAGCTGCTCAACAATCCGCCACGGCAGCGCCGCGGAACTGGCAAATCTCAGCTCGGTATGACTTTTAAGGAGGCATCATGAAACCGACTATTCATCGTATTCGTCAATCGTTTATCACCTTGCGCAAAGAGGGACGCTTACGGCATCGAGAAATTGCTGAGAAGCTGACTATTTCTGAGGGAGAGTTGATTGCCGCTCACGTTGGACTTGGTGCTACGGCAGCTAAAGGCTTAAGAGCAATTCGTCTGGATGCTAATTGGCCTGCGCTGATAGCCTCGATTGAGTCGATTGGGGAGGTCATGGCTCTCACCCGTAACGAAGCCTGCGTCCATGAAAAAATTGGTCAATACCGTCACGTGAGTCAGGAGGGGTCGGTAGGTCTAGTCGTGGGTGAGATTGACTTGCGGATCTTTTATCAACATTGGTTTGCTGGGTTTGCAGTCATTGAGAGTAGTTCTCAGGGGGAGCGGCGTAGCTTGCAATTCTTTGATGCGCAGGGACAGGCGATTCATAAGGTTCATCTGAAGCCACAGAGTGATGTGTCAGAATTTGACGCAATCGTTTCATTGTTTGCGACCCCTCAACAAGAGCCTGGTCTTGAGGTATCAAAGCTCAAGGCAAAGCCAACCCCAGCTCCAGATACAGAGATCGATCGCGCCGGATTCTGGCAGGCATGGAGAGATCTCAAGGATACCCATGATTTTTATCCGCTCTTACGAAAATACACACTCACACGTACTCAGGCACTTCGTTTGGCAGAGCCAGAGTTTGTTCGGGAGCTTTCTAAAGACTGCCTACGATCAATGTTGCAGGGTGCAGCACAGACTAAAACCCCCATCATGGTTTTTGTTGGCAATCCTGGAATGATTCAGATTCATTCGGGACCCATTGATCGGATCATTGAGCAAGGGTCTTGGATCAATGTGATGGATCCCCGCTTTAATTTGCACCTTCGTCAGGATCTGATTGAGCGTGCCTGGATTGTTCGTAAGCCAACTGTCGATGGCATTGTTACCTCCATTGAGTTTTTTGATCAGAGCGGTGAGGCCATTGCAATGTTTTTTGGAGAGCGCAAGCCCGGTAAAGCTGAACTTGCATCCTGGCGAGATCTGGTAACCCAGATTGAGGGTGAACATGGATTAATGGAGGTCTGCCAATGAATGATCTTAGTCATACAGGGCGCCGTCGTTTTCTGTGCGCAATGGCAGCCATCCAGATGGCATGGCTTGGGAAGCCGGCTTGGGCAGAGCGAACTCAAGCTACCCTAGGTCGCCAACGTCTAATTTGCATTGGATCGGCAGTTACAGAAATTGTGTATGCACTAAATGCTAGTAATTTGATTGTGGGAGTTGATACGACCTCGATTTATCCGGATGCCGCACGCACGTTACCCAGTGTTGGCTATTCAAGAACCTTATCGGCAGAGGGCGTTTTATCGCTATCCCCAACCCAAATCTTATGTACCGAGGATGCCGGACCTCCGGTAGTTATTCGCCAGATTCAAGATGCCGGGATTCCGATACGGCTTTTGCCCGCTCATCACACCTTTTACGGTGTCTGTGATCGTGTGATTGCGATTGGTCAAACAATCCATCGGCAAGCTCAAGCGGATCAATTGAAGTTCCAGTTGGAGCAGCAGTGGATCACTTTGGAGCGCGAGTTGAAAGCAAAACCCTTTGTAAATCCTGCCCCACGGGTGCTTTACATTCATTCCATGAATCCATCCCAGGTCATGGTCTCAGGTCAAGATACGAATGCCAATGCCATGATCACTTACGCTGGCTTACGAAATGCACTCTATGGATTCAAAGGCTATAAACCGCTGACCCCAGAGGCTGTTATTGCAGCCAATCCCGATTTAATTCTGGTCACAGATCAAGGACTGCAAGCGATTGGCGGACGTAGTCAGCTTGCGCACCTGCCCGGTATGGAAAGAACGAAAGCGATTATTCGTCAGAAGATTATTTCAATGGATGCCGTTTATTTATTGGGATTTGGTCCACGAATGCCGGATGCAGTTTTAACGCTTCATCGTCAGGCACGCACCTTGTTGGGATGAGACAGGTTGTCAGTCCGCTTGACTACTCAGCCTGGGGTGCAAGGCTTGGGTTAATTCTTTTGGGGTTAATTGCATTTCTAATCGCAGTGAACTTAGGTGCTGTGGATATTCATGGTTTGGACTGGTTGCAAGTTTTTAATCCACAGAATGGTTATGAGGGTGCCAGTTATGTGCTTTGGAACATTCGGATTCCGCGCGCCTTATTGGCCATTACGGTTGGAGCAGCACTGGGCGTTGCAGGCGCTCTCGCACAAAGCTTATTTCGTAACCCCTTAGCTGACCCTGGCCTATTGGGAGTTTCTGCGGGTGCCAGTTGCAGTGTGGCTATTGGGATTGTGATGTTGGATGGCTTTCGTTTTATCTCCCCGGAGGAGCTGCGGGTCTGGGCTATCCCAGTTTTTGCATTCTTGGGTGCTATAGCGGTTTGTTTCTGCCTTGATTATGTCGCCCGTGTTATATCTCCAGGGTCGATTGCTGGTCTGCTATTAACCGGCATTGCATTGAATGCCCTAGCGGGTGCAGTGATCGGTCTATGTACCTATTTAGCCAGCGATGAACAATTGCGCAGCTTTACCTTTTGGACCCTTGGGTCTCTCGCAAGCGCACGCTGGATGATGGTCGGGGTGTTGGTTGGAGCCATAGTTATCGGATGGGTCTGGATTCGAACTCTTTTACAGGATCTCAATGCCTTGACATTGGGTGAGAACATTGCCAATCATCTCGGGGTAGATGTTTCACACCTACGAACCAAGGTCATCGTTTTGGTTGCCACTCTTTCTGGATTAGCTGTTGCATGGTGCGGCATGATTGGCTTTATTGGTTTAATGGCACCCAACCTTGTGCGTATTTGCTTGGGGTCTGATCAAAAGAGGGTAGTTCCCTATTCCGCAGGGGTGGGGGCTATTCTGCTACTCATTGCCGACACAATTGCCAGAACCATTGCAATCCCTGCAGAGGTGCCAGTCGGTATTTTCACTGCCCTGTTAGGCGGCCCATTATTTTTGATCTTATTACGGCAATATCGATCAAGGCTTGATTGATATGAAATTACAACTCCATCATGCCTCTTTACAGCTTGGAAAAAAACTCTTTGGGCCATTTGATTTCACGATCAAGCCGGGTGAGCGGATTGCGATCCTGGGTAAAAGCGGTGCCGGTAAGTCAACCATTATTCGATTGATTGCGCGAGAGTATCAAATCAAAAGCGGCTCAATTTTGATCAATGGCACTTCGATGGATCGGTATTCATCGGCGCAACTGAGTCAGATACGAGGGGTCTTACCTCAGAATACTCAGATTGCCTTTGGGCTGATGACTGATCTTGTGATTGAGCTAGGACGAGTGAGCGCCACTAATAAGATCAACCACGAAACGATCGTTATACACGCAGCCCAGATGGCGTGCGCAGAGCATCTTTTAAGACGCTCTTTCAATACGCTATCAGGTGGTGAGCAAGCACGAATTCATCTGGCAAGAGTATTTGCTCAGCTATGGGATGTCCGCGATGGTCTAATTTTGGTGGATGAGCCAGTAGCAGCATTAGACCCAGGGCTGCAGTATCAATTGCTGGATACGATTGACCGTTTTGCGAGAGAAAGAAACCACGCGGTGCTAGCAGTTTTGCATGATATTAATCATGCCCTTGATTTTGAGCGTTTACTCCTCATAGAGCATGGGCGCATTATTCAAGATTGTCCGGCTGATCATCATGCACGAGCAGACCTAGAGCGTTTATATGGTATTCAGTTAGAACATCTTCAGGATAGCCAAGGGGCTAGCGTGCTGGTACAAGTTCGATAGACTCTGTTAAGAATTGGCTGCACTCCTTACCTAATTTGGCATATGATTAACTATTGATTAAATACCAGGAGTCATGATGGCTAACAAAAAACCAGCTACACCCAGCATCAATATCGGTATTACTGATGCCAATCGCCAAAAAATTGCGCAGGGTCTCTCCAAATTTCTGGCCGATAGCTACACTCTATATTTAATGACCCATAATTTTCATTGGAATGTCACGGGACCTCACTTTAATACTTTACACACAATGTTCATGACCCAATATACCGAGCAATGGGCTGCGTTGGATCTGATTGCCGAACGTATTCGGGCGCTTGGACATCATGCACCGGGAACCTATAAAGAGTTTGCAAGCTTAGCTTCGATCCGGGAGGCAGAAGGCACTCCAAAGGCAATGGAGATGGTGCGTTATTTGGTGAATGCGCAAGAGGCAACCGCGAAAACGGCTCGCAGTCTCTTCCCAGTGGTTGAGAAAGCCAATGATCAACCAACAGCAGACCTATTAACGCAACGGATTGATATACACGAGAAAACCGCTTGGATGTTACGTAGCCTGCTCGAAACCGATTAACTCAAATTTAAAAGACTCTGATGATTCATCATCTCGATCACTTGGTGCTCACTACCTCTCATGAGAAGGAGTGCATTGATTTCTATACCCGCGTTCTTGGCATGACTCTTGAATCATTTACTGGCGGCACACCACCGGTTGAGCGCAAAGCATTCAAGTTCGGTCAGCAGAAGATTAATCTTCACATCAAGGGTAAAGAATTTGAACCCAAGGCCGATCTTCCGACACCCGGCTCGTTAGATTTATGTTTTATCGCAGATCGTCCCTTGAGAGAGGTGATTGAGCAATTGAATGCTAAAAACTGGCCGATTATCGAGGGACCGGTGGTTCGCACTGGCGCAACGACCAAAATCAATTCAGTCTATGTGCGCGATCCTGACCAAAATCTAATAGAAATTAGCGAACTCATTTAGGGGTGAATTTAAGTTGTTTTGGAGTTCTTTAGTCGCTCTTGAACAAAGAAATACCAATTGGTCTGTCGTTGCCAATACTCCTTCCATAATGAACGCCAGTTTGCTTTGGGTAGGCGCATTTGTCCCTCGACATCGCCGTAGATATTCCTCGATTGCAAGCCATGCTTATCGCATAAATATCGGATCGCTTGATTTTCGATCACGCAATGCATATAGAGGGTGCGGTATCCACGGTTTTGGGCCCAGGTGATTGCTTCACTGAGTAGCTGATCAGCAATTCCTTGTCGACGAAACTCTTTTTTCACAATCACCCCAAATTCAACTGCATCATTGAGACAGGCAATATGAATCACGCCAGCCCAATGACCATTATGATGAGCAATCAGAAAATGATGATTTGCTTTGTCCTGTTTAAATTTACGGACGAGGCGATTGATGCCCTCAGCGCTTAAGCTAATCCCAAAGTAGTTTCTAAGTGTCTGCGGATCCAAGGTTTTCAGCCACGATCCATACCGATTGATTTGGGTATCGGGCAGAAAGTGGGTAAAGACCGTCATTTTAGGACCCCATGGGGTAACTTTTTCGGTTTCTTGCGATGTACGCTAAGCGAGCCTCAGACCAGGCTTCAATGATGCTTTTTAGGTATTTCACTAGATTTTTCATATTTTATCCTCTTGTAAAGGGTTGATTTCAATAGGAATTAACTCTTTTTAAGGGTTAACCCTAAACCACTATACGCCCTTTTTCAGAATGCTGCATGACAGCAAAAAAAAGAGGAATCCAAACCCATCCTCACAGATCCCAAAGGGTTGGCCATGGTTGATTGGCTAAGTTCATCACCCGTTCACTAAATACGGAACAAATTACAACTTGGGGTTATCAGTACGGGGCAGTACAAAATCAAAACTGATACCATCGAATGGTTCAATACATTAAAAATAACAAGACCGATCGATGCCGCATGACGTTACCTTAATTGCAATTCTGGCTGGAGGCTTTGGGCTCGCTCTTGTTTTTGGGCTTGCGGTCTCTTACCTGAAGATGCCACCGTTATTAGGCTATTTAATTGCAGGCGTGGTCATTGGCCCGGCAACGCCAGGCTTTGTTGCCGACATTGGTTTATCGACTCAGCTTGCAGAAATTGGAGTGATGTTACTGATGTTTGGGGTGGGACTTCATTTCTCAATTAATGATCTACTGGCTGTCAAAAAAATTGCGGTTCCTGGTGCGCTTTTCCAAATGGCAGTTGCCACTGCACTTGGCTATTTGGTAGCACATTACTGGGGCTGGTCCTTAATTGGCTCCATCATCTTTGGCTTAAGTCTATCGGTAGCTAGTACCGTTGTTTTACTGCGAGCCCTCGAGTCAAAGGGGCTTTTAGAGACGGTGAATGGGCAGATTGCAGTCGGCTGGTTGGTAGTTGAGGACTTGATGATGGTTCTAGCCTTAGTGTTGGTACCGGTCATGGCTGAGATTTATGGCAATGATGGATCGGCTGCACACTCCACCAGCCCTAGTGAATTACTGAGCTTAGTCGGAATAACCTTGGCCAAAGTGACTGCGTTTATTGTTTTGATGTTGGTCGTGGGCAAACGCTTGCTTCCTAAAATGCTGTGGATCGTTGCAAAGAGTGGTTCACGCGAGCTCTTTACCTTAGCGGTGATTGCAGCAGCAATCGGGATTGCTTTCTTAGCCGCAGAACTATTTGACGTCTCGTTTGCTCTGGGCGCTTTCTTTGCTGGCATGATGCTTGGTGAGTCTGAGCTCAGTAAGCGAGCAGCCGATGAGTCATTGCCTCTTCGTGATGCATTTGCGGTCTTGTTCTTTGTATCCGTCGGCATGCTCTTTAACCCCGAGATCATCTGGCAAGAGCCCATCAAATTACTGATTGTGATTGCCATCATCATGGTTGGTAAAACATTGGCGGCAATTTTGTTGGTATTGCTATTCAACTACCCTTTGGGTACTGCCTTAACGGTTGGCGTTAGTTTGGCTCAGATCGGGGAGTTCTCATTTATTCTCGCCGGCATGGGCCTTGCCATGAATCTAATTCCGAATGAGGCATACAGCTTGATCTTGGCAGGAGCAATTTTGTCGATTGCCTTTAACTCCTTCTTATTTAATGGGATCGAACCAGCCTTAGTATGGGCCAGAAAGCGCTCACATCTGGCGCGCAAGCTGGATGAGCGCCTGGACCCTCTATCATTGTTGCCCACCACCGTTAATGAATCGCTCTTGCATAAGCAAGTAGTGATTGTTGGCTATGGCCGGGTTGGTAAGAAAGTCTTTGAAAATCTCAAAGCGCAAAACATTAATTGCGTGATCGCCGAGAAAGACCGCGGTACTGTTGAAGAATTGCGCAAGCAAAACATACCAGCAGTAACTGGTGATGCAGCCGACCCCTTTGTTTTGATTCAGGCACATATCGCCCGTGCAGCAATCTTGGTCATTGCAACCAAGGATTCAATTGATATTAGTAAGATGGTGGAAACTGCGCGGACCCTTAATCCCGAGGTCAAAATCTTTATCCGGGCGCGAAGTCCTGAAGAGATCGAGCTCTATGAGAAAGAGGGCTGGGGTAAATCCTTTACACCCGAAGATGAGTTGGCAGCACGCATAGCCGGTGAGGTCATCGCGGAAATGGCAAAATAATTTAATTATTTGTCTAGTACTAAAAATAATGGACCACAAAACCATGATGGCTAAACCCAAAAAGCCCATTTGTATTGCAGTAAGTATTGCGGCGACCTTATTGCTAGGTGCTTGTGCGGGAGGTCAGTCCAATAATAACTTTGGGAATGCTGCAACCGTGAGTGCGAGCCCCCAAATGCTATCGAATGCACAGCTGGAGTCTTTAGTTTCTCCCATTGCCTTGTATCCTGATTCACTACTATCAATTATGTTGTTGGCCTCAACCTACCCACTTGAGGTTGCTGAAGCCTATAACTGGCGCTCGAGCAATGCGAGTTTGCAGGGCAGTGCGCTTTCAAATGCACTCAATGCTCAATCGTGGAACGATAGCGTTAAGTCATTGATTTCATTTCCTCAGGCTTTAAACATGATGGGTAAGCAATTGCAGTGGACACAAAATCTTGGAAATGCTTATAAATTGCAACCGGCAGATACGATGAAAGCCGTGCAAGTGCTGCGCAAGAAAGCACAAACCGCCGGTACCTTAAAAAGCAATGCCCAAATGGCCGTGAGTACTGATGCCAGCGGGAATATCATCATCGCGCCGCCCAATACACAAATTGTGTATGTACCAACCTACAACCCAACCCAGGTTTATGGTCCTTGGCCCTATCCCGATTACCCGCCATACCCAGCGTACGACCCAGCGTGGGGCGCAATGTCATTTGGTGTGGGTTTAGCCGTTGGAGGGGCCTTATGGGCAACGCCGGCTTGGTCAAGTGGCACGATTAATGTAAATAATAATGAGCAACGTCCTAACCGAGGCTTAATTGGTCCGAGCAGTATTGCCAATCAGCAACGCCTCTTAAACGATTGGAAAAATAACGCCACTCCACAAGAGCGTCAGGATGCGCGTAGTGCTGCGCAGCGCGCCGATAGTTCATTTGAGAAAAATGCTACAGCCCAAGAGAAGGCACAAGCTAGCCGTTTTGATCAAGAAGGGCGCTCCGCAATTGCAGCGGATCGAGCAAACCCCAATGCAACTCGAGAGGCCGCCCAAGAAAATGCGATGCGAGAACAGGCGCGCTTTGATGAGAATCGGGATCGTTTCGGGGGCTTCCGTGGAGGGGGCTTTGGGGGTGGTCGCATGGGGGGATTTAGGCGCTAATCATGCTATCAATCAAAATACGATCAATGAAAACAATGAAGATACTTTTGGGATTGGTATTGGGATATTTGGCAATCATTCCGGCAATCAGTTATGGCCAAGTAAAGCCCCATGATGCGTCGACTGCTGCCATGGTGGAACTTTGCAAAGCGCGAAACGATATTGATGCTCAGAACTTTTGTTTTGGATTTGGTGAGGGGGTATATCAGGCTTATTTAGCTAGTCGCCCAGCGGGCGCAAAGCCTAATATCTGCTTTGGATCTAGCAACCACACGCGCGAGCAAGTGCTAGAGGATTTTCTGAAATGGAATCAGCAAAATCCTCAATTTAATCAAGAGCAGGCTGCCAAAACCCTGGTCCGCTTTTTTAAACAACGCTACCCCTGTAAATCGTAGCTAATTTAGGCAATCGTTATACAATCGTTTTGAGTCCCGCCGATTCTCTTTGCTGAAAGGAAAAAACATGCTCCAGATGCTGATTAATGATTCAATGAGTACCACTGACAAGATCATGAAAATCGCTGGTTTTATTGGTATGGTGGTTAGTATTACGGTTGCGTTTTACTTGATCTTCTCCGCAAGTGCCCCTGACTCCAAAACCGCTGTATTTATCTTCTCTCTAGGCTCTGGTCTTGCCCTTGGTTATTTGTCATTTGCGATTAAACAAAAATCTCGAAACTAATTAAATAGACTCAATCCTTGATGGCTCCATTGCGGAGCCATTTTATTTTTAAGAGCACTCAATGAAAAATGAAACCAAGGGCATGCTGATTGGTTTCATTGGTATTTTTATATTCAGCCTGACCCTACCAGTTACCAAAATAACCGTTGAGAGTCTTAATCCCTATTTTTTGTGCTTTGCGCGCGCATTACTCGCTGGAATCTTGGCGGGAGGCTATCTAATCTATACCAAAGCACCCATTCCAGACGCGAAACAAATTCGTCAATTTGCGATTGTGGCGCTTGGCGTTGTCTTTATCTTCCCGCTATTCATTAATATCGCGATGACTACGGGTGAAGCCTCTCATGCCGGAGTTATTTTGGGAATCATGCCGCTTGCTACAGTCGTTGCAGGGGTGTTACTTTTTCAAGAGCGCCCGTCCTTGGGCTTTTGGGCGAGCGCTTTAACAGGCTGCTTCTTAGTTTGCACCTACGCATATTTAAATAGTGAAGGGGGGTTTCGGTATACCGATCTCTTATTATTAATTGCTTGTGCAGCCAATGGAATTGCCTATGCGATTGGTGGCAACTTGTCGCGTACGATGAATGCTAAACAAGTGATTTCATGGACCTTAGTTCTCTCATTGCCGATCAACTTCATTGGAAGCGTTTTCACTTTCCAAGAGTCTTACTTAGTGGCGAGTGCCAGTATCTGGATTAGCTTTTTATACCTCGGGATCTTTTCAATGTTTATTGGATTCTTTTTTTGGTATGGCGGTATGGCGATTGGCGGAATCTCACGCGTGAGTCAGGTTCAATTATTGCAACCCTTTTGTACCTTACTAGCCTCTGCTATTTTGGTCTCCGAGCCTATTACATGGATGAACATCCTATTTGCTGGTCTGGTGATTACGACGGTCATGATCGGGCGCCAGATGTTGGTCCGTCGGGGACCGGCTGTCTAATTGGATTGACGGATAAATGGATTCAGATTATGAAATTAACCGCAGAATCAAGCCAGTAAAGGGTCTGATGGCGGTCAAGATCCCAAAAAAATGCGGGATTATCCCTAGAGTAATCCCCTTGTGTTCATGGGATCTGTGTTGCAAACTCTAATCGTTATCAGTTGCAATTCACTAGGTAATTGGTAATAAAGATTTAGGAGACTTCTATTTTGGGCTGCTGATGCAGTCCATTTTTGTAAAGTTTATTAATTGTTTGTTTAAAGGAAAAATATGAATAAAGCTGAACTCGTAGAAAAAATTGCTGATGATGCTGAACTTTCAAAAGCTAGTGCAGAGCGTGCTCTGAACTCTGCGATTGAAAATATTATCAAAGCAGTAACGAAAGGTGACTCTGTTCAGTTAGTTGGTTTTGGAACCTTTAGCCAAGGTAAGCGCTCAGCACGTACTGGTCGCAATCCAAAGACTGGTGAAGCAATTAAGATTGCTGCATCTAAGACCGCAAAGTTCTCTGCTGGTAAGGCGTTCAAAGACGCTGTTAACAAGCGCAAGTAATACCAATTCGGTATTTCCAAAAGGCCGCCCACGAGGCGGTTTTTTGTTGCTACGCAGCATTTATGACTGATTAAACACTTGTGTTTCGGAATCAAAGGACTAGAATCCAAGAATGCTTCAATACATCGGCAAAAGATTTGTCCATTGCTTTGTTATTGCCTCCATCATTTTTGGATGCTCGGTGCAGGCTGCCACACCATCATTTAAAGAAGATTTAGATGATTTTGAAGAAATTTATCTCCTATCCAATCAACATTCTGCTCCCGCTATTCTTGATGCGCCAATAATTCTTTGGCAAAACGAAGATCTCTCACAAACTGTATTGACAGCCCATGGCGCAGTTGATGATTTTGAAAAACTTATACTTAAAACAAATCCCGCATTTATTCTGCAACATTTAGAGTATTCTCTCTGCTCCGTTCGACCAGTTCTTTTTGAACGGCAAACACCAAACTTTCACCAGGCCCGAGCACCCCCAATCATCATTTGATGAATATTTTTTTGGGGTAGAAGCAATTTCTACGTTGTATCAACCCTTGCTTGGGGTTCATCGGTGTATTTTATTAGACTGTCAATCAGTTTTTTTGTCCTTTCTTTTAGTATTGGGCTTGCTCATGCGCAAAATCCAAATCGCGCTATGGATTTGCGGCAATTGTGGTCAGAGTTGCGACTTAATAATCCACAGCTAACTGCGCTTCGAGAGAATTATTTAGCAGCAAAAGCGACTGTACCGCAGATTGCGGCGCCATCGAATCCCCAGTTAGGACTTGTATGGTCTGGAATTCCCCCCAATACGCCATTGGGGTTAGGAAACGCTGGTAATGTAGGGCCTACAAATAATTCAATTTCATTTGCGCAGCCTTTCCAGTTCCCTGGAAAAAAGAGTCTAGCCTCCGAAATTGCTGATAATTCAGCCGAGTCATTATTGGCTCAAAGCGAATCAAATTACCTTCAGCTTGGGGCACAACTATCAACCCTGTATTACAACGCATTATCTGCTCAAAAGCAGCTACAAATATCTAAAGAGATGGTGGCGCGTTTAGAGTTAATTAAAAACGTATCACGTTCACGCTATGCCAATAATTCTGCAGCATATGTTGAGTATCTAAATACTCAAGTTGCTCAGAGCGCAGCAATGGCAGAGCAATTTAATCTAGAGAAGCAGTTGCAACTGGCATATCGTAGTATCAATCAACTTATTGGGCGGGATCCGAGAGAAAAAATTGCTTTATCTGGAGATATTCAGCAAGCACTTCGTTCTGTACCTACATTAATTGAGTTAGAGAACTATGCTGAAACCAGTCATCCCTTGTTGCGAAGCTCCCAATTGGATCTGGATGCTGCCCGAAAGGGTGTCAGCTTAGCTAAAAAAGCATACTTACCTGACTTTCAAATTATCGGATCTTCTTACACTCCAAGAGGCCCATTTGCATCAAATAATGGTGCACTTTTTTATCAATTTGAATTTGATATCGTGATTCCATTGTATTTTTTCATGAAAGAAAAATACGGTGTTGAGCAGGCAATTCGTAAGCAGTCAGCAGTCGAGGCAACAAACATTGCAAATCGTCAGCAAATTATCTTGGGCGTGGCTAATGCCTATACAGTATTTGAGCAAACTAAAAATCGAATGCAATTTATACGCGACAGTCAATTACCCCAGGCTGATGCTGCCTATAAGGTTGCCCTTACACAATATTCAAATAATGGCCAGGGATTTAATGATTTACTAACAGCCCAAAATCAACTAAGACATATTCAAAACCAATTAACGGTCACCGAAAGTGATTTATTGCAAGCTTTTGCAGTCTTGATGGTCTCTGCTGGCCGGGAGCCCTTTTAGGAATTCTATGAAACATCATTTCAACCCCAAATTGCTTAACTTTTTGAATGGGATCTTTGTAATTATTAAGCAACGATTACAAATTATTTCAGATGCTTATTGGCAATTAAGCCCAAATCAACGATACCGTATTCGTTTAGCCTCATTTGCATTTGCAATTTTAGTTATTGGATTTATTGGAGGTCGCCTGACAACCGTTCATCGGGTTGTTAAAACTGAGCAGCAAGAAAAAGAGATGGTAGTTGATAAATCCGGAATGATTTCATTAACAATGGTCGGAGTGGAACTAAATTCTGAAATTTATCAATTTGAGAAAGTATCCATCCAGTCTGTTCCTCAAGAAATCAGAGTTCCTGGGCGATTAATTTTTAATGCTGAAAAAGGAAAATTATTAAGCGCTCGAGTGCCCGGGCGGGTCGAGCGAATTTTTACATTTGAAGGATCACCAATTGATATTGGTAGCCCAATCATTGAGCTTTATAGCCCCGAATTTAATTCTGCTCAACAAGAATTTTTATTAACTTACCAAACAGTGAAAATCCTCAGTGAATCTAATTCATTGACTAATCTGTTAGCCGATGCAAGGATTACTCAGGAAGCGGCAGCCAATCGACTTCGAAATTTAGGGTTTGCTGATTCTGATATCAAATTATTGGAGAAAACAGGCAAATCTAATCCGAATTTGTTATTGCGCTCACCGTTGAAGGGGGTTGTTGTAAAGCGCAATGTGGAACCCGGTTCAATTGTGAACAGTGGTGATCCATTAGTTTTCTTAGCGGATCCCAAAGCTCTTTGGTTTGCCGGTAATATTTTTGAGCAAGATGCGCGTCTAATCGAAAGAGGTCAGCAGATTCGAGTTTCACTTGAGGCATTTCCAAATCGAGAAATTACTGCAAAGGTGAATTATGTTGCTCCAACAGTAGATGCCCAATCGCGAGGTATTTTAATTCGCGCAGATATTGATAATTCTGATGGTAGTTTGCGTCCTGATATGTATGCAAACGGTAAATTACAGATTGGTACGATGCAGGCAATTGTGGTCCCGCAAGCTGCTATTGTGCGTGACAAAGAGATGCTATATGCCTTTGTTCGCACGTCACCCGATAACTATCGCCGCCTCGTGGTTAAGGGGTTTGATTTTGATGGTAAGCGTTTTGCGATCACGGACGGTGTTGAGCCAAATAGTGAAATTCTGATTAAAGGTGCTGTACTACTTAATGAGCGTTTTATAAAACAGGAGTAGTGCGTGAGTCTCGTTAGTTCATTTGTTCGTAGCGTTATTCAAAAACGCATTATTGTTTTAGCATGCTGTGGACTGCTTTTAATACTTGGCACCCTCGCATTGCGGTCATTACCCATTCAGCCTTATCCAGGAGTGGCCCCATTAACAATCCAGGCTATCACGCAATGGCCGGGCAGGGGAACGACGGAAGTAGAACAACAAATCACCATACCGGTCGAAAATGCTCTAGCCGGTATTCCGGGTGTGCAAACCTTTCGTTCCGTATCTCTTTTTGGTCTGTCTGTTGTCACCTTAAAGTTTAATAATTCAACTGACCCCTTCAGGGCACGACAAATATTCATTAGTAATCTCTCTAAAGTTGATTTTCCACCTGGGGTAATAACAAGCGTTAGTCCTGATTCAGATGCAACTGGAGAAATCATGCGTTACCAGGTTGCTTCAGAGCATGCTGATTCCTCAAAACTCAAAACACTTCAAAATTACGAAATTTATAAAGAGTTGAAACAAACTCCAGGTGTTGCTGAAGTCACCTCATTTGGCGGCAAGGTTCGACAGTACCAAATTGTGATCATGCCGGAAAAAATGCAAGCCAAGGGCGTTACGCTTGAGCAGCTGGTTTCGGCTCTAGCAGCTGCCAATGCCAATACTGGTGGAGGCCTATTACCTAGCGGCGAACAACAGTTTGTGGTTCGTGGGGTTGGATTATTAAAGAATGTGCAAGATATCAAGCAAGTAGTGATTGCTACCAATAATGGTATTCCTATTCGTATCGGAGATATTTCTGATGTCAGGATTAGTCATGCACCACGCTTAGGAATTTTCCAATTCGATGACAAGCCAGACGAAGTAGAGGGAATTATTTTCTTGCGGCGTGGAGAAAATGCTACCGAGGTATTAGGTCGAGTGCGCGAAAAAATCAATCATATCAATAGTCATGTATTACCTCCTGGAATTGAGATCAGACCATTCTATGATCGCCAAAATTTATTAGATATAACTGTTGGCACAGTTAAGCACACATTATTTTTTGGGATCTCTTTAGTTTTAGTCGTACTTTATGTATTTTTAGGTAACTTTCGTGCGGCTGCTGTCGTTGCTGCCGTGATCCCGTTAGCGCTCTGTTTTTCATTCATCCAAATGGATCTGTTCAACGTACCAGCTAATTTAATTTCTCTGGGGGCGATTGATTTTGGCGTGATCGTAGATGCCGCTGTCATTGTGACTGAAAATGTAATGCGACATCTTGAGGATGGGAAAAAGCGCCTCAATCAGAGTATTGTTGTCGCAATTAGCGAAGTACAGCGCGCCATGATCTATTCTGTTTGCATCATTATTGTGGCTTATTCGCCATTATTTTTAATGGGAGGGGTGGAGGGAATTATCTTCAAACCGATGGCATTTACGATGGGATTTGCACTCATTGCGGCGATGATTTTGAGCCTTACTTTCTTGCCTGCCATCATGTCTTTAATTTTTGGTGAAACGTTTCATCATCGTCCACCTCGTTTTATTACATCCTTATTAATTTGGTATCGACCTCTTTTGCGGCGTTGGATGGATAAACCTCGAACTATTGCCGCTGTCTCAGTATTTATCTTGGGACTTGCACTTTTGAGCACCACTCGCCTGGGAACAGCCTTTTTGCCTACTCTTGAAGAAAATAATATCTGGCTGCGTGTTACTTTACCGAATACGGTGGATCTTGATTATTCAGTGAATATAGCTAACAAACTACGTGAGTTATTCAGAAAGCAACCTGAGATTGAAAAAGTTGCAGTACAAATCGGTCGGCCAGATGATGGTACTGATCCAACTGGTGTATTTAATCAAGAATATGGTTTGTATCTAAAATCCCCAGAGAATATGCCCACTGGCAGTAGTAAAAAATTACTAATTGCCAATTTAGAGGAAGAGCTTCAGAAAATCCCGGGCTTAAGCTACAGCTTCTCTCAGTATATTCAAGATAATGTGAATGAGGCTTTATCTGGTGTAAAAGGTGAAAATTCCATCAAAATCTATGGTCCCGATTTAGAGGTTTTAGATCAAAAGGCTCACGAGGTCTTGAGGTTGCTTAAAAAGGTTCGTGGTATTGCGGACGAAGGTATTTTGAAAGAGTTAGGGCAGCCAACTCTAAATATTGAGATTGATCGTGAGCGTGCTGCACGCTACAACATTGAAATGGACTCAATTCAATCATTAGTTGCGAATGCAATTGGTGGTACGCCCATTACCCAATTGTTGGAGGATGAAAAAAGTTTTGGTATTGCGATACGGTTACAAGAAGATCATCGGAACGATATCTCAGATATTGCAACCCTATTAATCGATGTTCCCGGAGGCGGACGAATTCCCTTATCGATGGTTGCTAAAGTAAAAATAGGAGATGGCCCTTTTTTCATTTATCGAGAGTATGGTAAGCGGTATATAGCAATCAAATTTAGTGTTCGCGGACGAGATCTTGGGAGTGCTATTGAGGATGCAAAATTTTTGGTTGATAAATCACTTCGATTACCACCAAACTACTCAATTGCCTGGGATGGTCAATTTAATCAAATGAAAGAAGCGCAACGTCGCTTAATGATCATCGTGCCTTTGGCGCTTCTTGCTATTTTCTTTTTATTACTTAGTGTATTTGGTAATCTTCGTGACGCATCGATTGTGCTGATCAATGTTCCGTTTGCAGCCATTGGAGGGATTATTGCCCTACATCTAGCGGGTGAGACTCTAAGTATTTCAGCATTATTCGGCTTTTTGTCCTTATTTGGTATCGCAGTTTTAGATGGTGTCATCTTAATTTCATTCATTAATAAAGTGAGCACCGAAGATGAATCACAAATGAAGGATGCGATGGTTGAGGGTGCAAGCTTACGAGTGCGCCCAGTTCTGATGACTGCCTTACTATCTGGATTGGGTTTATTGCCCGCAGCCTTGTCGCATGCAATTGGTTCAGAGGCTCAGAGGCCATTAGCACTTGTCATTGTGGGCGGTATGATTACGGCCACAATATTGACATTGTTTGTTTTGCCAGTCTTTTATGCATGGTTACGGTCTCGAAAAGGAAGTAATCTCTATACTGTATGAAATAATTAATTGAGTATAGAAAGTGGCGACTAGGGATTTACTAATCATCGGGGATGGTTTCTCAGCCGCTGTCGCCTTGATTCATCTGCTGCGTCAAGGGATCGATGCGCAGTCAATTACGATTCTTGGCAAGCATTCTCCCGGACGGGGTAATGCATATGGGTGCACAAGCCCAGCGTTTCGGTTAAATGTCCGTGAAGATCTTCCAATTATCTTGTCCGAAGACCCGCTGCATTTTGCCAGGTGGGCAAATGAGCATATTAAGGATTCCCAAGCCAAAACAAGCGCAGGCTACTTCTATCGCCGCAGTGATTTTGGCGCTTACATGAATCAATTGGTTAATCACCAACTCGACGGTAAAGCTCTTAATCATATTCAAGGCGAGGCACAGCGCATCACTGGGTCTGATGGCCAATGGAGAGTGGAGCTCAAGACTGGTGAACATATTGATGCAAAGGCAATGATTCTGGCGACAGGTAATGCGACCCCGATCTGGCCATTCCCGGTTCATATCGATCAATTCTCGAACCATTGCACCCTGACTGAGAACCCATGGCCGGGTGATTACCTCCATCGGATACCCGCAAATCATCATGTCCTTTTACTCGGTGGTGGGTTAACGGCATTGGATGCCATTAATGGTTTGGTAGAGCAGGGTCACCAAGGAAAAGTCTTAGTGATTTCTCCAAGAGCACTTTTTCCCCCATCTCAGGCGCCGTGGACCAGAATGAGGCAACCGCAATGGCCTAATCCCATCACACCTGCACGATTGGTACGCTTCATGCGCCACTATCTCCCGAATACCCCAACCGATCAATCGGAATGGCAATGTGCCTGGGAAGAGCTGCGACCCGATCTCAATCGTATTTGGCAGGGATTTAATGCTTATCAGAGAAGAATCTTGATGAAACGCTTTGGTTGGCTCTGGAACCTCTATCGCTTTCGGGCTTCACCGCAAACTATTGCGGCTTACCATCAATTGCGCGATCGGCAACAAATTGAGTTTCGATGTGGACGCGCCAAGGAGATAGCTGTTCGGAACGGAGCGATTCATGTGTCACTTCACCATGGAGAAGTGACACATGGCCATCATTTAATTAATTGCACTGGGGTAGCACGTGACCGATTAGTTGATCAGTTGATAAGCGACGCTATTGCAAGCCCTGATGCACTCAAGAGTTCGATTGCAATCGATTCACAGCTTAGCGTTCTTGATCCAAAAGGCAGGGCTCATCAAAGCCTTTGGATGATTGGACCGGCAACCATGGGTAGTTTGGGAGACGTGATTGCGGCAAGCGCGATTGCCAAGCAAGCTGAACAACTTGCGAAAGCAATCCGATTAAACTGGATGCCTAGTTCATCCGTTCAATAAAACGATTATGAAACGATTCCCTAAACACTCTCAGTGCAAATTCATTATTTTGGCTGCCTTAATCAGCTTACAGGGCTGTGCCGCTGTCTTTACAGATGCATCGGACGCTAATCATGTCACCTTTTTGAATAGCGCCGATGAGTCACTTCCTCAATTAACAGAGAAGGCAAATGCTTATTGCCAACAGTACGGTAAGAAAGCCGTATATCGCAAAGGCGATAATTTACTGGTTGCTGTATTTGACTGCCGTTAAGCTTATTTTGTTTTCTTGGGGGTGGGTTTAGTATTCAAGAGCTCAGGCTGCATCGTTGTATCCTCCTCGATTGATTTGCGATAGCCCGGTGGGTACTTGCTCCAGTCATAGCCTTTGCGGGCTCGCTGATAGCCATAGTCATACAGCGCTTGCATGTATTTGGTATCAAATTCTTCAACATGCGGGAAAGTAAAGTCTGAGCCGATATAGGCTAGATTGAAACCGACTCGGTCATCCTGGGTGATGTTGTAAATACGATAAAGGTCACCGAGACCTTGCGATTGAATCAATTGCGAGATCGCCCGACCCGCGATACTCAGGGTGCGACGCTCGGTTTGTTGCCAATCGACATCTAGGCGCGCATTGCGAATGATGTAGGCCTGGCGATTGGTATTGCGCTTCACACCAATTTCCTTCGCACGGTTTGCTGCTGCCCCGGGATAGAGAAAAACCTGAGTGGTTGCACCACCATCGACGTGCATCTCCTGAAACTCCTTACCATCGATCATGAAATCAAACATCACAGGTGGAAAAGCTGCTGGAATTGAAGCGGAAGCTAATAAGATCTTACGAAAGAGCTCTAGGGATTCAGGGGTGCCGATGCTGGCGATTTGCCCCATATTCCAGATCACTGGAGTGCCTGCATCAATATTAGTCGTGCCAATTAAAAGCCAGCGACCGCGGTTGTTGTACTCATGCGCCACTTTTTTCAAAAAGTCGGCGGTGACATGTTTGGATATCAGCTGAAACAAAGGGGAGGTGTCCGCTAAGCCATCGCCAAAAAACCCGGACAAAAAGCCGCGCGACTTAAAAATATCACTGGGCTTAACCTTGGTATAGACCTCTGTGAGAACAGGATCATAGTCTTTACCTAAATAGGCAAAGGGAGCAATTAGGGCTCCGGTACTAATTCCAGTGACCAAATTGAACTCAGGACGAGTGCCTTGTTCAGTCCAACCAACCAAAAGGCCTGCACCAAATGCTCCGTTATCACCACCACCAGATAAGGATAGGTAATTGCTCTTGCCATCGAGAACCGTTTTGCCCAAGCGTTTATTGAGTTGATTGACATCATCAACAAAGCTATTAATACCAGCAGAGGTGGCGATCAAATAGCGCGAGCTTTGCATGCCAGCGATTTGTGCGCGGGTCAAATCGGAGGCCGGTACGGCAGCTTTGCGCTCTAAGGTGCCGCAAGCGCTAAGCGCTAAAGTACTAAGAATGAAAACGGTATAACGGATGAATGACGAGCGCATAGAGAGTTTCAATCAAAAAATAAAGGGATAAAAAAGTTCAAGTGTTAAAGAGTCTAAGGAGTAGGGGAGCCACCTAAGGCAAGGTATAGATTGACTCGTTGGGTTAGAGCATCAACCTGTCCTTGGCGGAAATTGATTTCAGTAGTGTTCGTTTTGATCTTCTGCTGCTGAATCTGGCGTTGATCGATGCGCCCAATCACAAACTCTTGTTCGGTATTTTGTAGGATTTGTTTTTGTTCCTTCAATTGGCTCTGCAGTACGATGGTGCGCTCGCGCCAGGTCATTTCACCATTGAGGGCATTCTCAACATCCCCAAACGCATTTAGAACGACTTTTCCATAGTTGGCTAATGCTGCTTGTGCCTCCGCATTCTGATAGGCAATTTGTGCCTCAATTGCACCACCCTGAAAGAGGGGCATCATGACATTTGCTCCAACACCCAAACTACTGCTGGGGCCACTGACCAAACTAAACACTTGGCTATTGATATAGCCAAATCCGGCAGTCAAGCTAATCTTGGGAAGACGCGCCATGCGTTTCTCGGCGGCGGCATAGAAGGCGCTGTTCACACGTGCCTCTGCGGCCATAATATCGGGGCGACGTTCCAATATATCGGTTGGAATACCTGGCGCGACTGGAGGTGGTAAGGCCGGAAGCTGTGTGCTCTTGAGTGGCTTGGCGTGGGGGTAGCGCCCCACTAAAATCTCGACGGCGCGCAGTGCCTGATCGCGTGCCTGTTTGGCAATCAGTTCCGCCTCTTTGCTTTGAGCAGCCGTCGCTTTGGCTGCTGAGACCTCGGACTTCGATGAGGCGCCAATATCTTCCCGTATGGCAGTGAGCTCGGCATAGCGTGCTGCGGCATTGGCATTCTCTTCGGCTAAACGTGCCTGATCTTGTAGTCCTCTGGCAAGCCATACCGTTTTGGTCAAGGTTCCCACCAGTGAGAGTTGGGCTGCCTCTTGTTCTGCATTAATAGCGCGTGCATTCTCGCGGGCACCAGCGACTTGATTGCGTACACGACCCCAGAGGTCTAGTTCCCAATTGGCACCAATGTAATAGCCGGTTAAGCCAGTGCCACTCGATCCAACCCGACCACCCGTATTGCCAACCACTCCTAAGCTTGGGTATTGCGCACCACCCGCCGCATCAATTAAAGCCTGAGCCTGTAGGCGCCGTGCAGCCATTACCCGAATGTCGGGATGATTTTGCAGCGCCTCGGCTACTAACTCATTAAGTTCTGGGTCATTAAATTGTGCAAGCCATGCCTTATCGAGCGCTGGTCCGCTTACGCTTGGAGTGCTAAATTGATTAGGGATGACGACCTTAGGTAAGGACTGCTCACGTAGCGCCTGACCTGTTAATGGATCCTGAATTGCGCATGCGCTTAGCCCCAGCGCTAGAGCACCGCTAACGCTGATAATGAATCGAGTGCGCATCTGCCTAATTATCATTTAGTGCAACTTTGGGATGATGTAATTGAGTTTGGTGCCGACTCTTAACATCACCTTGCGAATAATGTGTAAGAAGGCCAAGTGATTGGTATAGACCGCACCTTCGCCAACCGCACCTGCAGGAAGTAGGGGGTAGTTCTTGGTCTCATCTAAAGATAACTTAACAGCAAAGCGATTGGCTGTAATGTCTCTCAGGCCAATCGTAGGCAGATTGCCGCTTACATTGAGTTGTCCTTGACCCTCGGCATAAATGATCGATTCAACTTTAGCCTTGAGGATCTCACCAGGCAGACTCGGAATAAAAAACTCTGCTTCATTACCTGGCTCGATCTGATGCAACTCATTTTGCTTAAAGAGGGCATAAATTTGTGGGGTGTCCTCCATAAAGGTCATTACTGAGGAGATCGGAAAGGCCGCCACATAAGCCCCGGGTCGCAATTGCACATTCACAACGATGCCGTCAGACGGAGCGCGCATCACCGTTTGATCGAGATCATATTGCGCATGTTTGAACTGCTCTTGAAGATCAAGCAAGTCCGCCTCTGCCTTCTCAAGATCAAAACGATTACCCGCGCCTGCGGCAACCAAGCGTTGATTTTCTGAGACCCGAAGTTTAGCTAGATCCAGTTTTGCCTTAATCGAATTTACCTGGGCTTGGTATTGGGTCGCATCAATCTTAAACAGTACATCTCCTTGTTTGACATGCTGATTAATATGCACAGGAACTTCAACGACGCGGCCTTTCACCTGACTCACAATCCCTACGCTATTGCGAACCACGATGACATCCCCAGACGATGGGGCAAAGACATTGAGTAACAAAATCATCGTAATCATGCCAACTACCGGAATGGTCACCACAACGACCTTGGCCGAGGTGGTCCAAGGCAACAGCTTGAACTTAAAAAAGATTAGCCAAACTATCGTGGCATAGATGGCAAGGAGTAATGCTTCCATTATGAGTTACGCGACTCGGGTTTGGATTTGGTATCGGCCTCGTTAATCGGTGAGTACCGATCCGTTCCATAGGCGAGCTTGTACATGGTTGGGCGTGTGTAAGCCCATAAATAGGCAAATGGCCAGAGGAGGCCCCCAAAGAATAGGGAGAGAACGCATAGTGCGTGAATGGCATCGCGTTGCGGGTGCTGACGACGCTTTGCAACTGTATCGGGCCAAATATGTACAAACCAAAAGAGCGCAATTAGCGCAATTGGCAACACAATAATCACAACCCAGGAAACAATATTCGCAAAGCCATCAATCAAATGAGCTGGCATGAATGAAGCATGGGCGGGTAGGGGCAGGAGTAATGCAACCATCATCGCAAAAAGGAGGGCACGAGTATTCATTGGCAATTCCTTAAGTTGGCATGAATTGGGCAAGGCAAATCATACATTGCCAATAGTATTGACGGTAGTCTTGGGTAAGGCTATTAGCTATATAGCTAATATTGATTAGAACGCCTCTTTCTCAGCCTCTAAATAGGCAAGGCTCGTGTACTTACCAATATTGCCATCGAACCCCTGCATGGTTTTAGCCCGCTTACTAACGCGCGGATCTTTCAACACCAATGATTTGGCCACACTTAAATCCTGACCATCTTTGACGGCTTTGACGCAGGTATCGTAAATGCCTGCCAAGAACTCGCCGTATTCATTGAGGAGCTGTTTACTCGGTTCACCATGCCCTGGTACCCAGAGCTGATCACCTTCGGTCGATTGTAAATTCTGATAGGTCTTAAAGGTGCCGACATAAGAGCCGTCATCAATATTGGCAATCCGATTACCCATTGCAATATCGCCTACGTAAGTGACCTTATCTTCAATGACCTGCATGCATATATCACCAGGGGTGTGCGCAGTGCCATGGTGATGCACCTTGATGCGCACATCGCCAAAATTAAATACATCGCCTTGATTGGCGTCGTGAGTCGGCGGAATCACTTTAGTACCCGCCGTCGCTTGATTAGTCCAGCGCTCCATCAAATTGCGCCAGGCATTGCCTTCGATACCTTTGATCTGTTTGATGGAGTAGGGATGCGCATAAATGGGCATGTCCTTACTGTAGGTTTCCACAAATGCTTGATTACCTAAAAAATGATCGCCGTGGTAATGCGAATTAAAAATTGCAATCACCGGTTTATTGGTGACCCTCTTAATCATCCGGATTGCCATCTCACCAATTTGCAAGGAGGCGCCGGAATCTAATATGACGACCCCTTTGCTAGTGACCACGAAGGTCACATTAGCCATCATGCCCCGGTTTTCAGGTGTTGGAAAGCCGTCGGGCGAGTAGATTAACCAAACGTGCTTACTAATCTGCTTGGCAGGAATATCCTTGACTGGCGGCCCTTTGAAAAAATCCTCCGCCGCACTGGCAAACTGCATGGCTTGCGGGGCAAGCATGATTCCCCCGGCTCCTGCGATCCATTTGAGTGCCTGACGACGTGTATCAGCAACCATTGAATACCCCCATTGATATATTCAGTTTAGCGAATATTTGCCCTGCCTATCAATTTCAATGATTACTTGAGTAATTTGTTCATCAATCGCTATCCCATGACCAATTTAGCAATCTGGGTGTAGAGCGGGATCCCAAGGATTAAATTGAGTGGGAATGTGATACCCAAAGACATACCCATGTACAAAGCAGGGCTCACCTCGGGCAAAGCATGTCGCAATACTGCTGGCACCGCAATATAAGACGCGCTAGCAGCTAGCACCATCAACAAAATCGTATTACCCAATTCCACCTTGAAGATGTAGCAGAGTAAAAGCGCAAAGAGGGAATGGCAAAGGGGCGCTACAAAGGCATACACAATCAAACGTCTGGGCTTGCCCTTGAGATCCACAAAACTCTTGGCGCTCATTAAGCCCATATCTAGTAAGAAGAATGCCAACATCCCCTTGAATAAATCCACGGAGAATGGCGCCATTACCTTTTGCCCATCGGGTCCCGAGATAATGCCAATTAACATCGCACCAAGTAGCAATAGTTGCGCGCCGTCCGTAAATGACTCGTGCAGCAGTTTGCCAACTCTCATAGGTTGCTTAGTTTGCGATAAAGAGGATTTCGCACGATTGGCGAGGAAGATCGCCAAAATAATTGCTGGGGATTCCATTAGTGCCATGGCAGCAGCCATATGGCCACCATATTCGATCTGAACATGGTTGAGGTATTGAGTGGCGGTAATAAAGGTCACTGCGCTAACCGACCCATACGTCGCGGCAATCGCAGCTGAATCAAGAGCGTTGAGTTTGGTCTTTAGAAAGTAATAACTGACGAGCGGAATAATGCAGGCTAGGGCAATCGCAATGATCAAGCTGGTAGTAATTGCGAAGGTAAGCCCAGATTGGTGCAAAGCGAACCCACCCTTGAGGCCTAAAGCCATTAAAAGGTAAAGAGATAGAAACCGGGTGATGGGTTGCGGGATCTCGAGGTTGGAACGAACCAATCCTGCAAACACGCCAAAGATAAAAAATAGGATGGCGGGATCAATAATGGTACTCATGAGTTCTTATTTTCTCATTTTTAGAGAGCTTCTCAGAAAAAGAGCCACTCCCCCCCTAAAAAGTGCTTGAGTAGAATAGACCCATATTTATTAGGGAAATCACTAATTCGCGATCTATGGTCAAATTCACCTATCGATTTTGGGGAGTAGCCTGCCTAGTAATGGGTCTTGCGCATCGACATTCCGGAAAGCCGTTAAGAGCCAACCCGGTGCGCGAGGGGAATAAGTCCTTGGCCAGACCAGTTTTAAGTATTGGAAAACTGTGGACCCCTATTTAAGCGTGATTCGCCGAGTAGTTCATATTGCCCTAATTTGGGCATGTGCTGCATCCCCTACCTGGGCGCAAACGCAATCTACCAAAACCGTTTTTACTCTTGATCAGCTTATCCAGCTTGCCTTAGAAAGTAATCCGCAGGTGATGGCCGCTCGCGATCAGACCCGGGCGGTTAGTGGTCAATTGCGAAGCGCGAGAGCGATTCCAAACCCCGAGTTTGAGGTCAATACCGGTCAGCAACGTGGTACCTCGGGCGGATTAAACACCGGCAACCTCTCGCAATGGGTTGTTACTCAGCCACTCGATATGCCGTATACCCGTTTCCCACGGGTCAATGCTGCTGAGGCCAGCATGCGTGCCGCTGAAGCAAATCGGGTTGCATTTGAGGTTGAGACCATTGCGCGTGTTCGCCAAAGTTTTTATGAGCTCGTGCGCCGCGAAGCTGAATCACGCGCTGCAGATGAAGATTTGGATCTCACCAAACAAATCCGCGATCGCATGCAATTGCGCTACGACGTTGGTGAGACCGCTCGCTTTGAGTTAATTCGGGCGCAAACCGAGTTTCTCAATGCTGAGATCGTGGCCCAAGGAAGCAAACTACGGATTGAGCAAGCCCGCAGTCAATTGCGTAAAGTCGTGGGCTTTAATCTTCCTGCAAACTTTGAGATTGCAGCCAAAGTAGATTCCATCCCCAAATTACCCGAACTCAAAGTCTTATTGGATAACCTACGCAATCAGAGCCCTGAGCTAAAGCGCGCCAAGGCCGAGGTTGAAGCCAGCGAGTCACGCCTAAGTTTTGAGCAAAACTCGCGCTTACCGCAATTGGCAATTAAGGCTCAGCAATACAATGACCCGAACTTTACCGATCGCCTCTATGGTCTGGTGGTCAGTATCCCGATTTGGGATTTCCGCCAAGGCCAAATTACTGAAGCCGAGGCCAATGCCTCGAAAGCCCGTAATCAATTGAATGCTCAGATGCAAAGCCTCGAGACTCAGCTCGAGTCAGCATACAAACTCTTTGAGATCACGAGCTTTCAGGTCAAAACTTTGGACGAGCGGGTCGTACAACTTGCGGCTAGTGCTCGCAAAATTGCCGAGACCTCCTATCGCTTTGGTGAACGTGGCATGTTGGAGTTCTTGGATGCGCAACGAACCTTTCGGGCCGCTCGGAATGATTTAATCCGAGCCCGCTTTGAGTTGGCATCGATTGTGAATGAGATTGAACGTTTGAGTGCCTCGCCAGAATGGGTGGCCATGATTGAAGGTAAAAAATAATGAGTGCCGAACCTAAACTCACTAAAAAAATAGCTGATCAAATTCAGAAGGGGCGTGCCCTAATTCTGGAGCAAACCACCGCCGCAATTCATGCAATACGGGATTGGCAAAAGCAAGGCTACGGCCAAATTCGCGAGTTTGCAAATCAAAAAGCTCCAGCGGTTTTGCAAAAGTATGATGCCAGCCCAGCCTGGGTCAAGACCGGTTTCTTTATTCTGCCTTGGGTGGTGGTTCTTTTATTAACTCTGTATTACTTCGACGTATTTGATTCCAAGCCAACACCTCGCTTAGTACAAGACCCAAGCATTGTGTATGTGAACGATGATCTTGGTAAGTTGATCAAAAATGGGAAGGTTGAATTAGCTCCCTTCGTAGAGGAGTTACGAGTTTCTGGCCGAATTGATTTCAATGAGCGTTTCTTAGCGCGCATTGGTGCTAATGTGACCGGACGCGTATCCGAGATCTTAGGCGTGCCTGGTCAAGAGGTTCAGCAGGGGGAGGTCTTGGCAAAGATCACCTCTACTGAACTGACTCAGTCACAGCTTGCTTATTTAAAAGCACGAACCGCTAGCCAGTTAGCCGAGCAAGCCGCGAATCGCGCACGCATTCTCTATAAGGAAGATGTGATCGCATTAGCTGAGTTACAACGCCGTGAGGCTGAGGCGATGAGCGCAAAAGCCGAGTTACGTGCTGCGAACGATCAATTGCGAGTGCAGGGCATGGATCAGAAGAGTATTGATCGACTTGCTAAATCGGGTGTGATTGAGTCCATTAATAATGTCGTAGCAACGATCCCCGGTCAAATTGTAGAGCGCAAAATCAATCGTGGACAAGTTGTTCAACCAGCCGAATCACTCTTCACGATCGCAGATTTAAGTACCTTATGGGCAGTCGCTGAAGTTCCTGAGGGAAATTCGTCGTTGTTACAAAAGGGGCAAAAATCGTCGGTGATTATTCCTGCGCTGCGTAATCGGGTGATTGAAGGCGTGATCTCGCACGTCGATGCCATCGTTAACCCACAAACGCGTACCGTTGTGGTGCGGATGGACATTTCGAATCCAACAGGGCAAATACGTCCCGGAATGTTAGCTACGATGTTGATTGATAGTGAACCGGTAGAGCGCCTAGTTGTGCCAAATTCTGCGGTAATTCGGGAAGATAACCAGGATTACGTATTTGTGCGAGGCGAAGACGACCAATACAAAATGGTTCCCGTCAAAGCCGGACCCGAGGGCAAAGGCATGCGCGCGATTCTTTCTGGCCTAAAAGAGGGTGAGGAAATTGCCATAGAAGGCGCATTTCATTTAAATGCGGAACGCAAGCGTCAGCTTAGTGGTGGCGGCTAAGACCATTTAATATGATTGAGCGTATTGTCCGTTTTGCTCTTCAGCAACGCCTACTGGTGGTGGTGATCTCTGTTTGCTTATTCTTCGTAGGCTTATTTGCTACGAAGCGCTTATCGGTTGATGCCTTCCCTGATGTAACAAATATCCAGGTGCAAATCGCAACCGAGGCCCCTGGTAAATCACCCGAAGAAGTCGAGCGCTTTGTCACCATCCCGATTGAGTTGGGCATGACGGGCTTGCCAGGGCTCGTAGAGATGCGCTCATTGAATCGCAACGGTATTTCCATTGTGACCCTGGTCTTCACTGATAAGACCAGTATCTACTTTGCCCGCCAACTTGTTCTGGAGCGTCTCATTGAGGTTGCGTCCCGAATGCCCGACGGAATCACTCCCGTCTTGGCGCCACCGACAACGGGACTCGGGGAGGTTTATCAGTACACCCTCGAGCATCCGTCTGATCGAGATCGCCCCCTGACTGAGGATGAGCTGCAAGAGCGCCGCACGATCCAGGATTGGGTGGTGCGCCCGATGTTGCGCTCGATTCCAGGTGTTGCTGAGATCAACACCATGGGCGGTTTCGCCAAAGAATATCAAGTACTAGTTAATCCTGAGCGCTTGCGGCACTATGGGATTACCTTGCAAGATGTGTATGTGGCACTGGCTCGCAATAACGCCAATTCTGGTGGCGGCCAATTACCGACCTATGCAGAGCGGTATTTGATTCGTGGGGTTGGTCTTGTGGCAAAGCCTGAGGACATTGGCAAGATTATTCTGAAAGAAGTGAAGGGAACCCCAGTTTATGTGCGCAATGTTGCTGAGGTCATGATTGGTAATGAGATTCGGCAGGGCGCCATTATTAAAAATGGTGTTACCGAGGGTGTGGCTGGCATTATTCAGATGAACCGCGGCGCGAATGCTCGAGAGGTGGTCAATCGCATTAAGACCAAGGTCGCCGAGATTAACGAGCGTAAGTTATTGCCTGAGGGTTTGCAGATTGTGCCGTTCTATGACCGAACCGATCTGGTCAATGCAGCGATGTTCAACGTTGCCAAGGTCTTGGTTGAGGGCATCATCTTGGTGATCGTGTTGCTCTTCTTGTTCTTGGGCGATGTGCGTTCATCGATCATTGTGGTGGCCACTCTGATCTTGACCCCACTGCTCACATTCTTTGTCATGAACCGCTATGGCATCTCTGCGAACTTGATGTCCTTGGGTGGTCTCGCAATCGCAATCGGCATTATGGTCGATGGCTCAGTCGTGGTGGTTGAAAACACTTTTGCTAAGTTAGGCGCTCGCCTAAAAATGGGTGAGTCTCGTAACCGAATTATCTTGGAGGCCGCTACCGAAGTTGGTAAACCTGTGCTCTTTGGTGTGGGCATCATCATCTTGGTATTTATGCCTTTGCTTGCTCTCGAGGGCATGGAAGGCAAGATGTTTGCCCCGATGGCGATCACGATTGCGATTGCGCTAACGATTTCATTAATTCTCTCGTTTGTACTATCTCCCGTCCTATGCTCATACATCCTCAAAGGCGGTAGCGAGGACGACACGAAGATTGTGGCAAAGTTGCGTAAACCCTATAACTTTATGCTCGATTGGAGCTTAAAGCATCCGCGTTTAGTCGTAAAACGCGCTCTGATTGCGCTAGGCGCTAGTGTGGTTCTGTTTATCTTTTTGGGTAAATCATTTATCCCGGTGATGCAAGAGGGTTCTATCACTCCAGTGATTGTGCGCTCCGCCAATATTGCGCTCGATGAGTCGATTAAGTTGGAGTTTGAGGCTCTCAAACGAATCATGACTATTCCCGGTGTGGAAATGGCGGTATCCCGTTTAGGACGCGGTGAGTCCCCGGCCGACCCTGGTCAACCATTCGAGTCCGATCCGATCGTGACCTTGAAGCCCTTAGGCGATCGAGATCTAAGCCAAGAGGAAATTGCCAATCAAATTCGTGAGAAATTAAAGACCTTGCCCGGTGTGGAGTTGGTGATCTCTCAACCGATTGCAGCCCGTGTTGACGAAATGGTCTCGGGTGTACGTTCACAAGTAGCGATCAAGATCTTTGGCGACGATATTGAGACGCTCATCAAACTGGGCACTCAGATTAGTCAAATCTTATCGCGCATGAAGGGCAGTACTGATCTGCGGATCGAGCAAGCCTCTGGCCAAAACTACCTCAATATCAAGATCGATCGCGATGCGATTGCGCGCTACGGTATTAATGTGGCCGATGTCAATGACGTAATCGAAACCGCAATCGGTGGTAAACAGGCCTCCACGGTCTACGAGGGTGAGCGCCGCTTCCCCATGGTGTTGCGCTATCCAGCCCCTTACCGTGACAAGATCGATGCCATCGAGAACATCATCCTGCTATCGCCTAATGGCGCCCAGGTGCTCATGAAGGATCTGGCGAAGATTGAGTTACTTGATGGTCCACCGCAAATCTCGCGCGAGTCCGGTAAGCGTCGCCTCGTGATTGGTGTCAATGTGCAGGGTCGTGATTTGGGTGGTTTTGTCGATGAAGCCCAAAAGAAAATTGCCCAGGATGTGAAATTACCCGAGGGCTATACCCTGGTTTGGGGCGGTCAGTTTGAGAACATGGAGCGCGCCATGGCACGACTCATGATCATCATTCCGCTCACGATTGCCGCGATTTTCTTCTTGCTCTTTATGCTATTCCAATCGATTCGTTTGGCTGGACTCATTATTTTGGTTCTGCCGTTTGCATCGATTGGAGGTATCTTCGGCCTCTTTATTACCGGCGAGTATTTATCGGTACCAGCTGCTGTCGGATTTATCAATCTTTGGGGTATTGCGGTACTAAACGGCGTGGTGCTGATCTCCTTTATCAAACAATTGCGCGATGACGGCATGCCTTTGCATGAGGCTCTCATTGATGGGTGTGCACATCGATTTAGACCTGTGATGATGACCGCATCGGTGGCGATGTTGGCCTTGATTCCCATGTTGTTCTCCGGCGGCCCGGGATCGGAGGTCACAAGACCTCTTGCTATTGTGGTTATTTCAGGTCTAATTACTTCAACGGGCTTAACATTATTGGTATTGCCGGTTTTATATGGTTGGTTTGAAGAGAAAAAGGTTGAAGCGTGATTGAAATAAAGGCAGTGATTCGTCCGAATAAATTACCCATGGTGCGGGCTGCACTGATGGACACCCCCGGTTTTCCTGGAATGACAGTCACGAAGGTTGAAGGCTGTAGTGCTCCTACTCGAGTTGAAAAAACCACCATTAAAGATGAGTTAACCGATTACTCAGCAAAAGTTCGGATTGAGATCGTTTGCAATGATGAAGTGGCTGATACGATCATGGATCGCTTAGTCCAAGCGTGCCAGACTGGGCAGGTGGGCGATGGGATTGTCTGGAAGGTGAATGTTGAGCGTGCCTTCTTTATTGCGAAGAACTATCCAAACCCAATTAATTGAGCGCACGGCTACTAATGGCCTTGCCTTGGGAATTCACTTTCACAAGCAGCATTTGACCTACGCCAACCGACATTCCAGTATAGGCATACGTATTTACTTGGTGGGTCACCAAAATCAGCGGTAATTTGTTTGACTTGGATAGTTGCTGTCGCACAAATGCCTCAAGCTCTCTAGTCTGTTTGCCGCTCTCGCTCATTTCATTAAAGAAGGAACCGAGCGACCGTTCTGCTGTAACTGGACCTTTATTGAGTAACACTGCTGTATCGAGGCAGCGGCACCAGGGGCTACTGAAGACACGTGCCTCACTAATGCCTTGCTTACTTAACCATGCACCAATCTCTTTGGCTTGCTGACGTCCATACTCACCCAGATTACGCTGGGTCGAGCAATCGCCAATCCGATAACCTGGGGGATCGCCGATCCCAGGGGCATCGGCATGACGCATGATGATGAGACTTGAGCCTGATTGAAGTTCAGAGAGCAGGTTGGCATTTGCCAATGGCATGAACACCAGCCACACCCAGAGTGCGACAAGGATTCGGATCAAGGCAATACCTTACCCGGGTTCATGATGTTCTTGGGGTCTAGAGCGGATTTAATAGAGCGCATCAGTTGGTGCGCCACCGATCCACGATGAGCCTCTAGGTCGGGGAGTTTGAGTTGCCCAATGCCATGCTCTGCCGAAATGGAGCCATGGTGTTTCTCGACCTGAGAATAGACCACATCATGAATGGCTGCTTCATGAGCGCGATTGAACTCGCTAGGATTTATCCCAAGTGGCGGAGCAATGTTGTAATGCAAATTACCGTCACCCAAATGCCCAAAATTGATAATACGCACCCCAGCAAATTGATCCCGAATCAGTCGATCAGTCTCAGTGATAAAGGCATCAAGACCTGAGATTGGTAGCGAGATATCGTGTTTTAGATTGGCGCCTTCTTGCGCTTGTGCCATCGTGATGTGCTCACGCATGGTCCAAAACGATTGGGCTTGCGAGAGATTGCTCGCAATCACCGCATCACTCGCAATACCTGCTTCAAAGGCAGACTCAAGAACCTGTTCCATCAAGTTACGCGCATGTTCTTCACCTTCATGATCCGATAACTCGACTAAGACCGTATAAAGAGGGTCATTGGCAAGAGGGTTTTTCATGTGGGGAAATTGCTTGGCAGTGAGGTCCAAGGAGTCCTTTGACATCATTTCAAAGCCAGTGAGTAGGGCGGCAGTGCGTTTCTGAAAAAGACTGAGCAACTCAATCGTCGCCGGAATATTTGGGACAGCTACTAAAGCAGTCCATTGGGTCACTGGCAAGGGATATAGCTTCATCACCGCGGCGGTAATGATGCCAAGACACCCCTCGGAACCAATATATAAATCACGCAGATCAAATCCGGTGTTGTCCTTGCGTAAGCTCCGCAGACCATGCAGGATCTCACCTTGGGCAGTGACTACTTCGAGGCCTAAACACAGTTCGCGGGCATTGCCATAGCGCAGCACATTAGTACCACCCGCATTGGTGGCCAGATTGCCACCAATTTGACAGCTTCCTTGAGCACCAAGACTGAGCGGAAACAAAAATCCCTGTGTCTTGGCAGCCTCTTGTAAGGTTTGCAAAATGCAACCTGACTCGACCACCATGGTTTGGTTGCTCGGATTAATTTCACGGATCGTATTCATCCGCTTGAGATTCAAAACTATTTGCTGGCCCGAGTCATTGGGGGTTGCCGCTCCGCACATACTGGTATTGCCGCCTTGCGGAACAATGGAAATCGACGCTTGATCGCACGCTTTGACGATCTTGGCAACCTCTTCGGTTGTTTTGGGAAGTAAAACAGCGAGTGCTTTGCCGTGATAGCGATTGCGCCAATCACTCAGATAGGGCGCTTGATCATTGGGGTCGACCAATACATAAGCATTTCCAACAATCGACTGACAGTGTGAAATGAATTCGGAGTGATTCATGGGATGATTCTAGTGCTTTGCTTCATCAGCCGCTTTTGCCTTAGCCGCCGCCTTAATGGGTTTGAGATACAACAGTAAGGCAATAAAAACCGTTACCGATAGGATGAGTTCCAGGATGGCCATCCACATATTCCAACCGGGTTCGGTAATCCGGGTTAAGGCTTCGGTGGTGTAAATCAGGATCGCCATGCTGCTCCATTGCATGGTGTACACATTCGCGCGCCATACCCCTGGCAACATGATGATTAAAGGTACTGCTTTTAGCACCAACCATGAGCCCCCGGGACGCAGCGGTGAAATGATCCATTCCCAAGCAACGCACAACACAATTAAATCAACGATTGCGGCACTGGCAATCAGCACATACTTATCTTTTTTCAGTAATCCACTCAGCATGATTTATTTGCTACCGTGAAGACGTAAAGCGACTTCAGCCAAACGCTTACCTTGGGCAATGGCTAAGCGAGATTCATCTGTACTAATCGGGGCGCTACCATCAGCGTGGGCAAGGTGCGATACACCATACGGTGTTCCACCACTCGTGGTGTTCATGAGTTCAGGATTGCTATAGGGTAGACCAAGCAACACCATGCCATGATGAAAAAGAGGAATCATCATGGAGAGAAGAGTGGTCTCCTGGCCGCCATGCAAACTACCGGTACTGGTAAATACACAGGCGGGCTTCCCTTGCAGTGCGCCGCTTAACCATTGTGATGTACTGCCGTCCAAAAAATACTTGAGCGGCGCAGCCATATTGCCAAAGCGGGTCGGTGATCCCAGTGCTAGACCAATGCATTCCCCCAAATCAGAGTACTCGACATACGGAGGCCCATCCTTCGGTACGGGCGGTTCGCTAGCTTCACAAACGGTTGACACTGCAGGCACCGTTCGCAGACGTGCGCCAACTCCGGGCACGCTCTCAATTCCTTGGCCAATCAGTCGAGCAAGCTGCTCGGTCGCGCCGTAGCGGGAGTAGTACAACACCAAGATCTCGGATGAACGCATACGCTGCACTTTCTTTGGAATTTCAGTCAGATCCCCTATGATACGGTCATGCCATTATCTTTTCCGATCGAGCGTTGGTTGCCCCTAGGCAAAGAGCTCTGGGATCGCAATCAACATTTACGCTTGAGCCAGGTGTCGGCTAGTTTGGCCTTCACCACGATTTTGTCCTTGGTACCGATGCTCACCATTGGGTCGATCCTGCTGAGCCAATTCCCGGCCGTGATTAATCTACGTAATGCTTTTCAGACCTGGCTATTAAAAAACTATTTCCCAGGCGGCATCAGCCAACAAGTATTTAGTTACTTTAACCAGTTCTCAGCCAAAGCCAAGGGATTAACGATTGTGGGCTCGCTTGGGCTAGTGATTACGACGATTTTGACCATGGTGGTCATTGAGCGTGCCTTTAATGAGATCTGGAAGGTTAAAGAGCGTCGACCCTTTCTAAAAAAGCTCATCATCTATTTGGCAGCAACCGTGATCGGCCCCATCCTCTTAGGTCTGGGAATTTATCTCAGCGGTATATTGTTAGGTTCTGCTAGTGGCTGGTTCCCCACCTTATCGGCAGGATTTAAATTCATCAGCACGATTATTCCTAGCGTATTGGCGCTCATCGTTTTTGCTCTGGCCTACCGAATCCTGCCTTATGCCCCAGTGACCTGGCGTGATGCATTTGTGGGGGCTGCTTTTGTGGCCGTTGCTTATGAGATCACCAAGTTTGGTTTTGCCTATTTCGTGACCCAGGCGGCCTTTTATAAAACCGTTTATGGAACCTTTGCGATCGTGCCCCTCATGTTGATTTGGATCTATATCACCTGGTGGCTTACCCTTGCCGGTGCAGTGATTGTGGCGAACTTGCCAACCATTCGGCAAAACCGTCAGCGGGAACAGGCGCCTGCCTAATGCCATAATGATGGTATGTCTGGAAATACGTTAGGTCTTCTATTTACTGTAACCACCTTTGGTGAGTCGCACGGTCCTGCAATTGGTGCGGTGGTGGATGGTTGTCCCCCAGGAATGGAACTATCGGTTGATGATATTCAGGTGGATCTGGATCGTCGCAAGCCAGGTACCTCGCGCCATGTAACCCAACGCAAAGAAGAGGACAAGGTCGAGATTTTGTCTGGCGTCTTTGAAGGCAAAACCACGGGTACCCCCATTTGTTTGTTGATTCGCAATACCGATCAACGCAGCCAAGATTACAGCGAGATCCTACAAACCTTTCGGCCAGGTCACGCTGATTACACCTATCACTATAAATATGGCTTTCGAGACCCGCGCGGTGGCGGGCGCTCCTCAGCACGTTTAACCGCCCCCGTGGTTGCAGCCGCAGCAATCGCAAAAAAATGGTTGCGGGAACACTACGGTACTCAAATCGTGGCACATATGAGCCAACTGGGTGAAATTGCCATTCCATTCGAAGATGCAAAAGAAATTGCTCGCAATCCATTCTTTGCCCCGAATGCCAGCATCATTCCGAAGCTCGAAGAGTATATGGATCAACTCCGTAAAGCCGGGGATTCGTGTGGAGCCAAAATTGAGGTTGTGGCTCACCAAGTACCCATTGGTTTGGGCGAGCCGCTTTTTGATAAGTTAGACGCCGATATTGCCCATGTGATGATGGGTATTAATGCCGTTAAGGGCGTGGAGATTGGCGAAGGATTTGGGGTGGTGGCCCAAAAGGGGAGTGCACACGGTGACGAGATGCATCCGGATGGCTTTGCTAGTAATAATGCCGGTGGTGTTCTGGGTGGTATTAGTACTGGGCAAGATATTCGTGTATCAATTGCGATCAAGCCAACCTCAAGCATCATGAGTCCCAAAGAGACCATTGACTTGCACGGTAAGCCCGCAACGATTCAGACCAAAGGGCGTCATGATCCCTGCGTCGGAATTCGTGCTGCGCCAATTGCTGAAGCGATGTTGGCATTGGTGCTAATGGATCATGCTTTGCGTCATCGTGCTCAATGCGGCGATGTCGCGGTGAGTCCTCCCGCAATTGCTGCCTCTCGTAGCACCTAAGGATTCATGACAGCGTCTTCGCGTTGGGCCTTCGGGGCCTTTTTCTTTTTGTACTTCGCCTACATTGGCCTCATGTCGCCGTATGCAAGCTTGTACTTCTCAGAGTTGGGTTTTGGTGCTCTTGAGATCGCCGCGTTGATGTCGATGTTGCAGGTAACCCGCATCTTGGGGCCGTTCTCTTGGGGATGGCTCTCGGATTATTTATCCAACCGGGTGGGCATCATGCGCTTTTGCGGAGTCCTGGCGGTTCTGTGTTTCTTGGTCATTTTCTATTTGGAACAGTACATCCCATTTTTAATCTGGATGTTTATTCTGCACACTATTCTCAGTAGCATGGTGCCCTTAGGGGAGGCGGCGACTGTACACGCCTTATTTAAAGATAACTCGTTTGACCATCGCTATGGACGGCTGCGCCTATGGGGATCGATTGGCTTTATTGCCATGGTCTTACTCGCTGGTGAAGTATTTCAATGGTGGGGTATCGAAGTCTTCCCTTGGTTAGGCTTAGGTGTATTAATTGCACTGGCGATCGACACCTTTTTAATTCGAGAGCCTAAGATTGAGCGTCAACCCTTGGTGCGCGGGGAGCTCCGTACGGTATTGCGGCGCGTAGAGGTGCGCTGGTTTTTAGTCTCCGCATTTGCCATGATCTTTGGCCATGCTGCACTCTATGTGTTTTATTCCCTTTACCTTGCAGATCTAGGTTACAGCAAATCCGAGATCGGGTTTTTCTGGACATTGGGTGTGACCGCGGAAGTCATCTTCTTCTATTTTCAGAGCAAGGTCATGTCGCGATACTCACCAACGAGTGTGTTGCAAGCAACATTCATGATTGCAGTGATCCGCTTTGTATTAATCGGCTACTTTGCAAGTACCAGTCTCTTGATCCTAGCGCAGCTAATGCACGCTGCGACCTTTGCAGCACACCATAGTGCGAGTACCAAATTAATTCAGGGTTGGTTCAGCGGTCCCTTGCAAGCGCGTGGTCAGGCACTCTTTACGACGGTTGCTTATGGTTTTGGTGGAACCTTGGGTGGCTTATGCGCAGGCTGGATTTGGGATCATTGGGGCCCCAATCAAGTGTTTGGTATGGCAGCGGTGGCGTGCGCCTTGGCCGGTGTTGCGATTGCGCAGGTTAAAACCAAACAAACTGCTTTACATTCCTGAGTAATTCGGACCACCGCCTCCTTCAGGGGTGACCCATACAATATTCTGGGTAGGATCTTTGATGTCACAGGTTTTGCAATGCACGCAGTTTTGGGCATTGATTTGGAGCTTGGGCTTACCTTCCACCTCGATGTATTCGTAAACACCGGCTGGGCAGTAGCGTTGCTCAGGGCCCGCATAGATATCTAAGTTAATGGCCACCGGCACACTTTCATCCTTGAGGGTTAAGTGAGCTGGTTGATTCTCCTCATGATTGGTATTGGAGATAAATACCGAGGAGAGTCGATCAAAAGTAATTTTGCCATCGGGTTTTGGATATTCAATCACCTGATGTAAGCGCGCCGGTTCAAGATATTCGTAGTCGGCTTTTTTCTGATGAATAGTCCATGGCACATTTCCACCAAACACTTTTTGTTCAATACCAACCATGAGGGTGCCGAGATATAAACCTTTAGACATCCATGCTTTAAAGTTACGCGCCTGCTTGAGTTCGGTATACAGCCAACTATTTTTAAAGGCACTGGGGTAAGCGCTCAAAATATCATTGGCCCGATTTTCAGAGAGCGCAGACATGGCTGCCTGGGCCGCTAACATGCCGGATTTAATCGCTGCATGACTGCCTTTAATGCGGGATGCGTTGAGGTAGCCCGCATCGCAGCCAATCAGGGCGCCGCCAGGGAACACCGTTTGCGGCAAACTATTTAAGCCGCCAGCGGTAATGGCACGTGCACCATAGGCCAAGCGCTTACCACCCTCGAACGTCGGACGAATCGCAGGATGCAATTTATAGCGTTGGAACTCATCAAAGGGACTGAGATAAGGGTTGCGGTAGGAGAGGCCAACCACCATGCCGACGGCCACCTTGTTTTCACCAAAGTGATACAAAAAAGATCCGCCATAGGTCTGACGATCTAAGGGCCATCCTGCCGTATGAATCACTAAACCCGGGCGATGGTTCTGGGGCGTTACTTCCCAGAGTTCTTTAATGCCAATACCGTAACTCTGTGGATCGGATTGGCGATCGAGTTGGTATTTAGTGATCAGTTGTCTGCCGAGATGACCGCGTGAGCCTTCAGCAAATAAGGTGTACTTGGCTCGCAATTCCATGCCAAGCTGAAACTGTTCTGAGATCTGCCCATCTTTATGAATTCCTAAATTACCGGTAGCGACTCCGCAAACCGCACCCTGGGAATTAAACAAAATTTCTGCCGCAGCAAACCCTGGAAAAATATCAACGCCCAGTTGCTCCGCTTGGCCACCGAGCCAGCGCGTGAAATTACTTAAACTCAAAATGTAATTACCGTGGTTGTTAAAGCACTCTGGTAGCAAAAGATGGGGTACTGTGAACGAGCTCGATTCGGTCAAAAAGATGAATTCATCTTTACTAACTGGTGTCTCGAGCGGAGCCCCCAGTGCTTGCCAATCAGGAAATAATTCTGTGAGGGCGCGTGGATCCATGATGGCGCCCGACAAAATATGAGCGCCGACCTCAGAACCCTTTTCTAATACGCAAACGGAGATCTCACGACCCTCGCGCTGGGCAATTTGTTTGGCGTGGATTGCTGCCGATAGCCCAGCGGGGCCACCCCCGACGATCACGAGGTCATAGTCCATGGCCTCGCGCGGGCCGTATTGAGCAAGTAATTCCTCGGTATTCATCACTCTAGTTTAGTGCTTTTAAGCCATGAATCGGTCATGCAGAGCGGTTATCATTTAGGTGATATCCGGTATTGATTAAAGAACGTGAAAGAAAGTTAGGCGAATGAACAAGATATTTCCCAATGCCCGCGCTGCTCTTGAGGACATTATGAAAGATGGGCAAACCATCGCGGTTGGTGGTTTTGGTTTGTGCGGCATTCCAGAGGCACTGATTGCTGCAGTTAAAGACTTGGGTACCAAAAATCTCACAGCAATATCTAATAATGCTGGAGTAGATGATTTTGGCTTGGGGATTTTGCTGGCGACTCGGCAGATCAAAAAAATGATTGCCTCTTATGTTGGAGAAAACAAAGAGTTTGAGCGTCAATATTTAGCTGGTGAACTCGAATTGGAATTTACCCCTCAAGGTACGTTAGCAGAGAAGTTGCGTGCAGGCGGCTGCGGTATCCCAGCGTTTTATACCAAGACCGGCGTTGGAACGATTGTGGCTGAAGGTAAGGATGAGCGTGAATTTGATGGAGAAAAGTACATCCTAGAGCGCTCATTGGTTGCCGATGTCTCGCTCGTTAAAGCATGGAAAGCGGATAAAGCAGGTAACTTGCTTTATCGCTTAACAGCACGCAACTTTAATCCAGTTGTCGCGATGGCAGGAAAGATCACTGTGGTGGAAGTCGAAGAGATCGTGGAAAACGGAGATCTCATTCCAGATCAAATTCATACCCCTGGTATTTATGCCCATCGGATTGTGCTCAACCCTCAACCAGAAAAACGGATTGAGCAACGCACGCTATCTAAATAAGCATTTATTTGAAAAGATTACACAGAGGAAATTGCAATGCCTTGGAATCGTGATGAAATGGCAGCCCGTGCTGCAAAAGAGTTAAAAGATGGTTACTACGTCAATTTAGGTATTGGCATGCCCACCTTGGTGGCAAACCATGTTCCCGCTGGGATGGAGGTTTGGTTGCAGTCTGAGAATGGCTTGTTGGGGATTGGACCATTTCCCACCGAAGCACAAGTGGATGCCGATATGATTAATGCCGGCAAGCAAACCGTGACCACTTTGCCAGGGTCCGCTATTTTTTCATCGGCGGACTCCTTTGGAATGATTCGGGGTGGCAAGATCAATATTGCGATCTTGGGCGCAATGCAGGTCAGCGAGCATGGCGATTTAGCCAACTGGATGATCCCTGGAAAAATGGTGAAGGGCATGGGTGGTGCCATGGACTTGGTTGCCGGCGTGAAACATGTCGTGGTGCTGATGGAGCACGTGGCCAAGAAAAAAGACGGTACCGAAGAAATCAAAATTCTGCCCAAGTGCACCTTGCCATTAACCGGATTAGGTGTGATTGATCGCATCATCACCGATTTGGGTGTACTCGACATCACACCCAAAGGATTGAAGTTGGTGGAATTAGCGCCTGGTGTAACCAAAGAAGAGATTCAGGCGAAGACCGGCGCCCCTATTGATACTAGTGCGGTTCATTGAATAGCGCCCCATTACATGCTCATAAACGTGGGGATGCAAGCCATACCCACGCGGTAGCTGATCGAAAGCAATCCTTTTTGTGGATTGCTATGCTTTTTACACTTGGATTTGCATGCGTTGAGTTCTTTGCTGGTCTAATTTCAGGTTCCTTAGCACTGATGTCCGATGCCGGACATATGGTGACTGACTCTGCCGCGCTGGGTCTTGCCATTCTGGCGCAATACATTGCCAGACGTCCGCCATCTGCCAAGCATTCCTTTGGATTTGGTCGTGCCGAAGCACTTGCAGCTTTTGTGAACAGCTTGGTGATGGTTGGTCTAGTCATATGGATTGTGATTGAGGCCGTGAGTCGCATTCAGGATCCGCACCCAGTGGCTGGGATGACCGTGACGATTGTGGCTGCTCTGGGTCTTGCTGTAAATCTGATCGTTGCTTGGGTGCTGTCACGCGATCAAAAGAGCGTGAATACCCGCGCCGCACTGGTGCATGTGATGGGCGATCTTCTGGGATCGATTGCTGCCTTGGTAGCGGGAGTGGTGATTCAGCTCACAGGGTGGATGCCGATTGACCCTATCTTATCGATCTTTGTGGCGCTCTTAATCCTTAAATCCACTACAGCTATTCTTAAAGAGTCGTATCACTTTTTGATGGAGGGTGTGCCGCTTCATATTGACTACGTGAAGGTCGGTGAAGACTTGTCCCGTATTGAGGGAGTGATGGCGATTCACGATCTGCATGTTTGGGAAATGAGCCCTGGTCACCCTGCATTAATCGCCCATGTGGAGATCAAACAATTTAAGCAGTGGCCGCGGATTCTTGCAAACTTGACCACCATGCTGCGGGAGTCTTACGGCATTGACCACATTACGCTACAACCCGAAGAGGCTGGCAAACAAGAGCTTGAATCACCTCCAGTTAGCGTTGAGCAGGCGCGTCATACCGCTTTACTCAATCGTGACCATCATGGCCACACGGATTATGTGCAATGCACCAGTCCAGCTGGATCGCACCGTATGGCGTTTCATACCTGGGGCGATCCACAGAATCCGAGCGTGCTGTATTGCGTGCATGGTCTATCGCGCCGGGGTAGTGATTTTCGGGCAATGGCTGAGGCCTTGTGCGATCGCCATTTTGTGGTTTGCCCAGACATCGTTGGGCGAGGAGATTCTGACTACTTAAGTAATCCGATGTTCTACACAGTCCCTCAATATGTGACTGATATGACCGCCCTAAGCGCCAAATTGAAAGTTCAAACGGCCAATTGGTTTGGAACCTCGATGGGCGGCTTAATTGGCATGGTGTATGCAGCTATTCCGGGTAATGGCGTTAAGCGACTATTACTCAATGATGTCGGACCACGAATCGAGCCGGCCGCATTGATTCGGTTGGCGAGTTATGTTGGTAAACCGTTTTCTTATGTCAATCGTGATGTAGCGATGGATAAACTCAAATCGATTTGCGCTCCCTTCGGAAAACACACAGATGCCGAATGGGAGCTTCTCAATGGACCGATGCTGATTCAGAAAGATCAGCAGTGGGTCTTGCACTATGACCCAGCCATCTCGGTGCCATTTGCCTCAGTGACGCCGGCCCTAGCTCAAGCTGGTGAGCTAGCGATGTGGCAAAGTTTTCAGCAAATCGAATGCCCCATTTTGATTGTGCGGGGTGCGGATTCGGATTTACTTTCTCCGCAAACGGTCGATGAGATGTGCCAATTAAATCCGCATGCAAAGAGTATTGAGATCCCGAATACCGGACATGCCCCGGCCTTTATCAAAAAAGAGCAAATTGACATTGCGCGCCAATTCTTTCTATAGTGGCTTATCCGCTAATCAGGATTGATTGCTGTGAGTCCAAACGAGTCAGTATTGCCGCTGTCGACAAATCCCATTCAAGCGCTGGAGGGCGATGCTTGGTTTGGCGAGCCTGAGGAAGCTCACTCTCAAGCTGTCGCGGAGATTTTGCAAACGCTACGTCTGGATGAGGCAAGTATTGTTGCTGCTCGTCATTTACACAGCACTTTAGGTAAAGAAGCTTTAGTCAAGCAACTCGGACAAGATGCCGCCACCTTATTGATTGGTTACCGCGGTCTGCGTCAGGCTCAAGCAAAGCTCACTAAGCACGACGGAAAGTTGCGGGTAGCAGGCCAAGAAGAGATCTTGCGCAAAATGCTGTTGGCATTCGGTAACGATCTACGCGTGGTACTCATTTATCTAGCATCGCGCTTACAGACCTTACGCTGGATTGGAAAGAATCGCGTCAAAGTAAACCCGTCTTGGGCTCAAGAGATTTTAGATATCGATGCAAGCTTAGCTAATCGCCTGGGTATCTGGCAAATGAAGTGGGAGATGGAGGATCTGGCGTTTCGGGTTGTTGCGTCTGATACCTATAAAGAAATTGCGGGCCTATTGGATGCCAAACGCGTAGAGCGTGAGCAATTCATTGCCGATGTTATCAAGCGCCTCAATCACGAGCTATCGCTTGCCCAGATTACAGCTGATGTCCAAGGAAGACCCAAGCACATCTACAGCATTTGGAAAAAAATGCAGGGCAAATCATTGGAGTTTGCCAATCTCTATGATGTGCGGGCATTTCGGGTGTTGGTTAATGATGTCAAGGCCTGTTATGCGACTCTGGGCTTAGTGCACAACATTTGGCAACCGGTGCCAAAAGAGTTTGATGACTATATTGCTAGGCCCAAACCAAACGGTTATCAATCCCTGCATACTGTTGTGATTGATGAGAATGGGATTGCATTTGAAATTCAGATTCGCACGCAAGAAATGCATCGTCAGGCGGAGTATGGCTTAGCAGCACATTGGCGCTATAAAGAGGGCGCGTATGCCGCGCAAGCAAAAGATCTCGGAACCCATAGTGCCGCAGTAGCTTATGAGCGCCAAATTGCCTGGGCGCGGCAATTAATCTCATGGAAAGAGGATGCCTGGGAACAGCTCAAGCATCATGAGATTGATGATCATATTTATGTGCTCACTCCATTAGGAAAAGTGATCGCTTTGGAGAAGGGTTCATCACCGATCGACTTTGCCTATGCAGTGCATACCGATCTTGGCCATCGCTGTCGTGGTGCTCGGATTGATGGAGCTATGGTGCCGCTCGATACCCCCTTACTCAATGGCCAGACCGTAGAAATCATTTCGGTGAAGCAAGGTGGGCCCTCACGAGATTGGCTCAACCCCGAGCGTGGCTATTTGCGTTCGCAGCGTGCGCGGGCGCGGGTGCGTGCGTGGTTCAATGCACTTGATGATGAAGCGAGTCAAGCTCCGAGTAAGGTAATTGATAGCAAGCTCGATAAGAGTGCTGATAAGTCACTTGATAAGAAGGAAGAGATTCAGATTCGCACGCGCGCGAGTGCAGCCAATCAGCGCGGAGATGTATTGGTCGTGGGAGTGGATTCTTTACTGACGCAATTGGCCAAATGTTGTCGACCGGTTCCCCCCGATCCAATCGCTGGATTTGTGACCCAAGGCCGTGGGGTATCGATTCATCGACGCAGTTGCAGAACTTTTCGAGGGCTCCTAGAGCGCGCACCAGAGCGTGTGATCCAAACGGCGTGGAGTGCCAAGTTAGATCCAGAGCAGGGCAGTAATAAAGAACGAGTTTTCCCTGCCGATTTATCCATCATTGCCCTTGATCGACCTGAGCTGATGCGGGAACTCTTTGAGATTACTTCCAAGATTGGCGTCCATGTAATTGATCTCAAAAAATCGGTTCGCAAAGGCGTGGCGCATATTCAATTAACCGTTGAAATCTCGAATGCGGAGGCACTCCGTTTAGTACAAACGGGGCTTGAGGGATTGCGCGGCGTTACCGAAGTACGCCGGCGGTGATAAACTCTTGATAAATATAGGCTCGTAGCTCAGCTGGTTAGAGCACCACCTTGACATGGTGGGGGTCGTTGGTTCGAGTCCAATCGAGCCTACCAACGAAACAGATCGGATGCGCGTTGTGTTCATAGTGTTTGGGACGAACGCGCATTCTCTTTTATGCATGGAGTGTGTATGGTTGCGGTTACTCTTCCTGATGGTTCGAAGCGCGAGTTTGCTGCGCCGGTGACCATTGCTGAAGTTGCGCAATCGATTGGGAGCGGTTTAGCCAAAGCTGCGCTCGCCGGCTCTGTGGATGGCCGTCTAGTGGACCTGAGTCACACGATCGACCATGATGTGCACTTGGCCATCATTACCGATAAAAACCCCGAAGGCCTTGACATCATTCGTCATTCCACTGCCCATCTACTTGCATATGCTGTTAAAGAATTGTTCCCCGATGCGCAGGTCACGATTGGCCCAGTCATTGAGAACGGCTTCTATTACGACTTTTCGTATCACCGACCTTTCACTCCAGATGATCTCGCTGCGCTTGAGAAAAAAATGCTGGAGTTAGCCAAGAAGGATGAGCCAGTCGTTCGTCAAGTGATGCCCCGAGATCAAGCGGTTGAGTTCTTCAAAAAGCAAGGCGAAATTTATAAAGCCGAGATCATTGCGAGCATTCCGCAAAATGAAGAGGTCTCGCTTTACACCGAGGGTAAATTTACCGACCTCTGCCGTGGTCCTCACGTGCCCTCGACTGGAAAACTCAAGGTATTCAAACTCATGAAGCTCGCCGGTGCGTATTGGCGCGGTGATAGCAAGAATGAGATGTTGCAACGGATTTATGGTACCGCTTGGACCAAGAAGGAAGATCAAGACGCCTACTTACACATGTTGGAAGAGGCTGAGAAGCGCGATCATCGCCGCCTAGGCAAACAGCTTGATTTATTTCATTTTCAAGATGAGGCGCCAGGCCTCGTGTTCTGGCACCCCAAAGGTTGGGCCATTTGGCAAGAGGTGGAGCAGTACATGCGCCGCGTTTATCAGCAAGAGGGTTATCAAGAGGTCAAGGCTCCACAAATTCTGGATCGCGGTCTTTGGGAAAAATCCGGCCACTGGGATAACTACAAAGAGAACATGTTCACGACCGAGTCGGAAAACCGGGCCTATGCATTAAAGCCCATGAACTGCCCAGGCCATGTGCAAATCTTTAATTCAGGCTTGCATAGTTATCGTGAGTTACCGCTGCGCTTTGGTGAGTTTGGACAATGCCATCGCAATGAACCCTCAGGCGCACTTCACGGATTGATGCGGGTACGCGGATTTACCCAAGACGATGGTCACATTTTTTGTACCGAAGATCAGATTCAGGCAGAAGTTGCCGCATTTGACCAAGCAGTTCGAGCGGTCTATCGTGATTTTGGCTTTACAGAAGTGGCTGTGAAATTAGCCCTGCGTCCTGCTAAGCGGGTGGGGGATGATGCCATTTGGGATAAGGCCGAAGCTGCGCTAAGAGGGGCTCTCAAAGCCTCCGGTCAAACCTGGGAAGAGCTGCCTGGTGAGGGTGCTTTCTACGGGCCCAAGATTGAGTACCACCTCAAGGATTCGATTGGGCGTTCTTGGCAGTGCGGCACCATGCAGGTCGACTTTTCTATGCCAGCCCGCCTAGGGGCTGAGTACGTAGCCGAAGATAACAGCCGTAAGGTCCCAGTCATGCTGCACCGTGCGATAGTGGGCTCCTTGGAGCGTTTTATCGGGATTTTGATAGAAAATCATGCCGGCGCCATGCCTGTTTGGCTCGCTCCAACCCAGGCAATTGTGTTGAATATTTCTGAAAATTCCGCCGAATATGCCCAAAAAATCCAGCAAATGCTGAAAAAACAAGGGTTTAGGGTGGAATCTGATTTGCGAAACGAGAAAATTACGTATAAAATACGTGAACACGCATTACAAAAACTGCCTTATTTGCTTGTTGTTGGCGATAAAGAGCGTGAAAGTAATACGGTGGCCGTTCGTGCCCGTGGCGGAATTGATTTAGGGGTTATGCCCGTAGATGCCTTCGTCACCCGACTCCAGCAGGATATTGCCCAGAAAGTCGGACCCGAGCCTAGCTAGGGGGTGTGATGGCTTTTGATTGTTTTTGAGAGAGGAATTAGAAGATCGCTACTGAAAAATTGCAACGCATCAATCAGGAAATTACTGCCCCTGTAGTGCGTTTGATCGGATCCGACGGCAATGTGGTCGGTGTAGTTAAGTTGAACGAAGCCTTGCGGTTGGCTGAGGAAGAAGATACCGACTTAGTCGAGATTGCTCCGAATGCTGATCCACCTGTAGTCCGAGTGATGGACTTTGGTAAGTTCAAATACCAAGAAGCCAAGCGTCAGCACGAAGCTAAGCTGAAGCAAAAGGTGATTCAGGTAAAGGAAGTGAAATTCCGGCCTGGTACCGATGACGGTGATTATGGTGTGAAGCTACGGAATCTGATTCGCTTTTTAGAAGACGGCGATAAAACAAAAATTACGCTTCGGTTTCGGGGTCGCGAAATGGCCCATCAAGAAATCGGTGCAAAGATGTTGGATCGACTGAAGGTGGATTTAGAGCCTTATGGTCAAGTCGAGCAGTTTCCCAAGATGGAAGGCCGACAAATGGTGATGGTCTTAGCGCCCGCCAAGAAGAAGTAAGAGTTTGTAGTTGCAGTAGGTAGCACTAAGTAGCGAATCATCGGTACAGGAAGAGCAGCCGTCGGTTGCCACCGTAATCGCACAGAGAAGAAAAGGGAGCAGTCATGCCCAAAATGAAGACCAAAAGTGGCGCAGCCAAGCGCTTCAAGGTCCGCGCGAGCGGATCGATCAAGCGAGGACAGGCGTTTAAGCGTCACATCCTCACCAAGAAAACCACCAAGAACAAGCGTCAGTTGCGGGGTTCCGCTCCGGTCGCGAAATCGGATGTTAAGTCGATTCGCGCCATGATGCCTTACGCATAAATCTTAGGAGAGCACAATGCCAAGAGTAAAACGTGGGGTTACAGCGAGAGCCCGTCATAAGAAAGTCACCGATGCCGCAACCGGCTATCGTGGACGTCGTAAAAACGTATTCCGAATCGCTAAAGAAGCGGTTATGCGCGCTGGGCAATACGCCTATCGCGATCGTCGTAACAAGAAGCGCGTATTCCGTGCTTTATGGATTGCCAGGATCAACGCTGCTGTGCGTGAACACGATATGACCTATAGCGTATTCATGAATGGCATGAAGAAAGCGTCGATCGAACTCGATCGTAAAGTTCTATCGGATATGGCTGTGTTTGACAAGGACGCGTTTGCTGCCTTGGTCACACGTGTCAAATCAGCCGTAGCACACGCTTAAGTTCCTGCAGCCATGGTTTCTCTCGACCAACTTGTCGAGGATGCCAAACGCGATTTCTCCAAAGCCAGCGACTCTGCTGCTTTGGAGGATGCAAAAGCTCGGTATCTCGGTAAATCAGGACTTTTAACTGAGCGCTTAAAGGCGCTCGGTGGAATGTCGCCTGAAGAGCGCAAAAGTACAGGCGCGGAGATTAACCGAGCCAAAACAGCCGTTGAGGACGCCTTAAACGCCCGTCGTCAAGCCTTAGCTGATCAAGTATTACAAGCCCGACTTGCCGCCGAAGCAATTGATGTCTCATTGCCAGGTCGTGGGCAGACGTTCGGTAGTTTGCATCCTGTGATGCGAACCTGGGAGCGGGTTGAAACCATCTTTCATTCGATTGGTTTTGATGTCGCCGATGGCCCAGAGATTGAAACTGATTGGTTTAATTTCACGGCCCTCAATAGCCCTGAGAATCACCCTGCACGTTCCATGCAAGACACCTTTTATGTTGACGGCAAGGATGCGCAAGGCAAACCGCTTTTGCTCAGAACGCATACCAGTCCGATTCAAGTGCGTTATGCAAGTGAGCACGTAAAGCGTTATGGTCAAGACAATATGCCGCCAATCAAAGTGATTGCGCCGGGCCGGACCTACCGCGTCGATAGTGACGCAACGCATTCACCCATGTTCCATCAGGTGGAGGGTTTATGGATTGCGAAGGATGTTTCCTTTGCTGATCTCAAAGGCGTTTACACCGATTTCTTGCGAACCTTTTTTGAGACCGACGCCTTACAAGTGCGCTTTCGGCCATCGTATTTTCCATTTACTGAGCCCTCGGCCGAAATTGATATGGCTTTTGCGAGCGGTAAATTAGCAGGTCGATGGTTGGAGATCTCGGGAGCAGGCCAAGTTCATCCCAATGTATTGCGTAATATGGGCATCGATCCTGAGCGGTATATGGGCTTTGCCTTTGGATCGGGGCTCGAGCGTCTAACCATGTTACGTTATGGTATCGACGATCTGCGTCTTTTCTTTGATAACGATCTGCGCTTTCTTGCGCAATTTCCGGCCTAGTTCCCATCATGCAATTTTCTGAATCCTGGTTACGCCAGTTCGTTAATCCACCCATTGATAGTGAGGCACTGTCGCATGCTCTGACCATGGCCGGTCTTGAGGTTGAGGAGCGACGCTCACTAGCACCGCCATTCACTAAGATCGTGGTTGCTGAAATTATTTCAGCAGAGCAGCACCCCGATGCTGATCGCTTACGGGTATGCCGCGTGAATGCAGGACCCGATCATCCCAACTTACAAATTGTGTGTGGCGCACCGAATGCACGTGCTGGCATCAAAATTCCCTGCGCCTTGGTTGGGGCTGAGTTGCCGCCGAGTGAAGTTGGTGGAAAACCATTTCAGATCAAGGTTGGCAAGTTACGTGGTGTGGAAAGTAATGGCATGTTATGTTCGGGACGCGAGTTGGGTCTCGGCGAAGATCATGCCGGGATTTTGGAGCTGCCCAGTGATGCGCCGATCGGGCAAGATCTGCGAACCTATTTGCACCTAGACGATCAACTTTTTACGATCAAATTAACTCCCAATAAGGCCGACTGTTTATCCATCATCGGGATTGCGAGAGAAGTTGCTGCGATTACAGGCGCTGCTCTTTGTGTTCCAAAGCGCGAGCCACTTGCGTCAACAATTAACGACCGTGTGCCAGTCAAAATAATGGATTCAGATCTATGCGGTCGCTTTGCCGGTCGCGTGATCCGTGGAGTGAACGTCAGGGTAGAGACGCCAGCTTGGATTAAAGACCGCCTAGCGAGCGCGGGTCAGCGTAGTATTTCGCCATTGGTAGATATCTCCAATTATGTGATGCTCGAGATCGGTCAGCCTAATCACATATTCGATCTTGATCAACTCAAGGATCCGATTGAAGTCCGCTGGGGTAAGCCCGGCGAGTCATTGAAGTTGCTCAATGATCAAACCGTGGAAGCGCATTTAGAAGGACTACGCGTTGGAGTGGTTGCGGATCAAGAAGGCCCCATCAGTCTTGCTGGCATCATGGGCGGGGATCGTACCGCAGTGAGTGATGCAACTCAGAACATTTATGTTGAGGCAGCCTTTTGGTGGCCTGCTGCAATAGCAGGTCGCGCTCGACGCTATCACTTTACAACCGATGCGGGGCACCGCTTTGAGCGGGGTGTTGATCCACAATTAACCATTTCTGCATTGGACTACCTTAGTCAGCTCATTGTGGAGATCTGTGGCGGTCAATTGGGGCCGATCGATGATCAAGTTACACAATTGCCAGAACGCAAAGCAGTAGCGATGCGCCTCGAGCGAGCTCAACGTGTGATTGGTATTCCATTAAGCATCGAGCAAGTGAGTGATGTATTCAAACGCTTGGGTCTCGAGTTCACTGTTTCAGGGCAGGGCGAGGCTAGTGTATTTACTGTTAAGGCCCCAAGTTATCGCTTTGATCTCGATATCGAGGAAGATCTCATCGAAGAAGTAGCGCGTTTATATGGATTCGAGAACATTCCCGATTCTCCACCAAAAGCCGAGCTGAAGATGAGTGCCCCGCAGGAGCGCCAACGACCGGTGCACGCGTTGCGCCATCGCTTAGCACATGAGGGTTATCAAGAGGTCTTGAACTTTGGATTTATTGATCCCCAATCCGAACTGCAGATGGGACAGAACAGTCCTATCACCGTACTCAATCCGATAGCGAGCCAGTATGGTGTGATGCGCAGCAATTTATGGGGCGGCCTCTTACAGAACCTGCGCAGCAATCTGAATCGCGGTGCCGGACGGATTCGTATTTTTGAGATCGGTCGAGTATTTACTAGAGATGCGAGTCAACCAGAGGCTCCTGGCATCGTCGCAGGTTTTATCCAAACCAAACAAGTGGGCGGCTTGGCCTATGGTTATGTAAATCCTGAGCAATGGGCATCGCCCAATCGTTTGGTGGATTTCTTTGACGTGAAGGGCGATCTCCAGCGCTTACTTAGCCCATTACAGATCGAGACCAAAGCTGACAAAGAAACCCATCCCGCTTTGCATCCGGGCCGCAGCGCCCATATTTATTTGGGCGATCATGTAATTGGTTGGATTGGTGAGTTGCATCCAGCTTTACAGCAAACCTATGAGCTGAGTTCGGCCCCAGTATTGTTTTCTCTTAATTGGAATTCAATTTGTGATGTGGGCTTACCAGCACCGACGGAGATTAGTAAGTTTCCTGCAGTGCAACGTGATCTGGCTGTTGTGGTGGACCAATCAGTTCCAGCGCAGTCCTTACTTGATGTGATGCTGGCACAACGCCAACCATTCGTTCGCAAAATCGAGCTCTTTGATGAATTTCGTCCTCAAAAAGAGAGCAGCTCGATGGCGCTTCATGAGAAAAGCCTTGCGTTTCGGGTCACCCTAGTGAACGATCAAGATACACTGCAAGATAAAGAAGTGGAAACCTGCATGACCGCCTTATTGGATGCCTTAAAGAATCACTGCAAAGCGCGATTGCGCTAGCGGCAATCCGGATTTGCTATATTAGTTACTGAAAACCAATTTATTAGAATCAGAAAAGAGTATCGCTATGACTGCAAATAATCAAACCGTGACCAAAAATGAACTCTCGGAAGCCTTATTTGATCAAGTTGGTCTCAATAAGCGCGAAGCAAAAGACATGATTGACGCCTTTTTTAATCGAATTGGCGAGACTCTGGAATCTGGGGTTGAGGTTAAGATCTCAGGGTTTGGTAATTTTCAGTTGCGCAATAAAACTGCGCGCCCAGGGCGTAATCCAAAGACGGGTGAGATGATCCCGATTGCGGCGCGACGTGTTGTTACTTTTCATGCCAGTCAGAAGCTAAAGGACGCGGTCGAGTCCCATGCTCAGAACCAAAACAGAGCTTGATTCCAAAGCGAATACGGTTTCGCTGCTTCCCCCAATCCCGAGTAAGCGGTATTTCACGATTGGCGAAGTGGGGGAGTTGTGCGGGGTAAAGCCCCATGTATTGCGTTATTGGGAGCAAGAATTCGTTCAACTGCGACCGCAAAAGCGCCGAGGTAATCGTCGCTACTACCAGCATCATGAGGTGGTCTTAATCCGTCAAATTCGTACATTATTGTACGAAGAGGGATTTACGATCAGCGGTGCAAAAAACCGTTTAGACGAGAGTAAATCGACCTTGCGATTACGCGAGGAGCTCCAAGAGGTCCTTCAGGTCTTAAGCCGCTGAGATACAATAATTGTTTCGTCGGGGCGTAGCGCAGCCTGGTAGCGTACTTGCATGGGGTGCAAGTGGTCGGAGGTTCAAATCCTCTCGCCCCGACCATCTGCGTTGAGGAAAAAACCATGCATCCATTTCACTTAGCTTTCCCGGTTGATAACTTACAAGATGCTCGTGCATTTTATGGCGGCTTACTCGGTTGTCCTGAAGGGCGAAGTTCGGATGAATGGATTGACTTCAATTTATTTGGGCATCAAATTGTGGCGCACTTGGCTAACGGTGAAGCAAAAAACGATGCGCACTCCGATGTGGATGGTAAAAAAGTACCTGTTCGCCATTTTGGTATTGTGCTGTCCATGCCTGAGTGGGAAGCGATGGCCGATAAATTAAAAAAGGCTGGTATTGAGTTTGTGATTGAGCCTTATATTCGGTTTAAGGGTGAAGTCGGTGAGCAGGCCACCATGTTTTTCCTAGACCCCTCAGGGAATGCGATTGAGTTTAAGGCGATGGCGCATCCTGATCGCTTGTTTGCTAAATAATGAGTCAAGATTATTTTGGTTTAACTATCCCATTCTTGGATGTCTTAGGCGTCGAGCCAGAGTTTGCCAAGGATGGTCATTCTCGGATTCGCTTAAATCTTCGACCTGAGCTATTAAATAGCTTTCATGTGGCCCATGGCGGGGTGGTGATGAGCATCTTGGATTTTGCAATGGCCGCTGCTGCACGTAGTTCGCATGAGCACATTCTTGGCGTCATCACGATTGATATGACCACCAGTTTCTTGAGACCCTCAAAAGGCATGCTCATTGCAGAAGGCAAAGTCTTAAAAGTTGGTAGCACCGTCAACTATTGTGAGGGCAGTATTTTTAATGAAGCCGGCCAATTGACCGCTAAATCCACAGGCAGTTTCATGCTGCGCCGAGCTAAAAATCAAGCTAGTTAAATCAAATTAGTTAAATTAATTATTCAATTAATTATTATATTTTTTAGTACTTAATAATCACAAGTAACTGATTATTATAATAAATAGTCAATTTAAATCGCGAATTTATTATTCACTCTAGGGCGAATAATCCAAAATAAATTATTTCTTGATTCATATATAATCGATTCGTAGTAATAATGAATAATTAAAAAAGATTAATCAATAAATGATTTATTCCTTCTAAATTTTTTATTTATTACCCCTCACCATTATTTTAAAATTCAAGGGAATTATTTAATATGTCATCGTATAAAGAGTTACTTGCGCAGCGTGAGAAGTTGGACAGTCAGATCCAGAGCCTGATGCAGCGTGAAAAGTCTGAAGGAATTGCAAAGGTCAAAAAGATCATTGATGAATTTGGCTTAACTGCGAGTGACTTATTTGGTCGCAAGGCTACCGGTGCCGGCAAGCGTGGACGTCCAGCCAAAAAAGCAGCCACTAAAAAGCGGGTAGGTAAAAAGCGCGGTAAGGTCGCCCCCAAGTATAAAAATCCAGCAACTGGAGAAACTTGGACCGGACGCGGTAAGGCCCCTAAATGGATCGCAGGGAAGGATCGCAGTAAATTTGCGATTAAGTAATCCTAATCATTTGCACTAAAAAGCCAGTTCATTGAACTGGCTTTTTCTTTACTCAAACACGGTATTGACTGCTTCGATAAATAATTTCTCTAATTCCTGATAGGGCTCTTTATCGCTACTCGCACTATAGGTCATGACATTCGTCTTTTCAGGTAAGGCATTGAGTTCCTGGCTAAGTGCTTCCGTATCGCTCGTTTGCGGTTTTAAATGAACTCCATTCTCTTTGGCCATTTCTAATACGCCAGGATGAAGTTGTACAAAGGCTTCGTCCACCAATAGGGGAATGCGACGTGTCTGAATATTCTTACTCAGATAATGAATTAAATGCAATTGTTCAACTGGCGGGATTAAAGAATCTAAATAAATTACATCGGGATAATGCGACACGGCCTGCATCAGGCCCTCAAGACTATCGAGGGAATGGATTAATTGAAAGGGGATGCCCCACTTTTGAATCGCTTTTTGCATTTCATCAAGATTCTCTTGACGCTTAAAGACCCCCAGGGCGATATGTTGATGGTGTTTAGCGCGCTGCTGCATTCCTACTTTTCGGCGGCGTAGCTGCTGATTGAGTGAGCTCGTGAGAATACGGCGGTGCCCACCCCGAGTTTTCCAGGCTGTTAATTCACCAAGCTCCACCATTTTTTGAACGGTTCCTAACGAGACCTGTAGAACCTTGGCACTCTGTCGAGTGCTCAAGTAGGGCTGATTCAGATTAATGGGTTTCATGCTTTCTCCTTTTGTAAATTGGGATAGAAAGAGCATAAAAATCAATTCGATAGAGATCTGTCAGGCAGGGATGAAATGTGGGTAGGAAATTTCCTATAAAGGGGTAGGGATAGGTAAGTTACCAAGTGAGTAATCCCCTAGGACTTTCACTAATTCATTGATCTTGGGGTGTTTTTTCCTCTAACCCATGCTATCCTTACGAAACATAAGGCATTTGCTTTGCGTTCTGCTAATCGGTTAAGCCGTGTCGCAGATGGTTAAAACCACAGTTTTTTTCGGGTTACCCGATGAAAGGTGAGCATCATGATGCAGTCCTATAGAGGTTCCTCATACCTCTTCGGGGGTAATGCCCCCTACGTAGAAGAACTCTACGAGTCATATTTATTAGATCCCACATCCGTAGCGCAGCATTGGCGCGATTACTTTGATAATGTCGTTCAAGTTCCAGCCGTTGATGGTTCCAATGGACGCGATATTGCGCACGCCCCAATCGTGGCGTCATTTGCCGAACGCGCTAAGCAGGGCCCCATCAAAACCATTCAGGATTCAGCCGATTCCGAGATGGGTCGTAAACGGGTGGCAGTTCAGCAGCTCATTGCTGCTTATCGTAACGTCGGTAATCGCTGGGCAAATTTAGATCCCCTAAAGCGCACCGAGCGCCCCGATATTCCGGAACTCAATCCATCGTTTTATGGATTTACCGATGGCGATATGGATATCGTCTTCAATACCAGCAATACCTTCTTTGGTAAAAACCAAATGACCTTGCGCGATTTGCTGCAAGCCTTGCGTGAGACCTATTGCGGCACTTTGGGTGCTGAGTTTATGTACATCGCGGATCAAAAGATCAAAAAATGGTGGCAAGAGAAATTAGAGTCGATCCGCTCAACGCCAAAGTTCACCAATGAGCAACGTCGTCAGATCTTGGATCGCTTAACTGCTGCTGAGGGACTGGAGCGTTATCTACAAGCAAAGTATGTAGGTCAAAAGCGTTTCTCACTCGAGGGTGGTGACAGCTTTATTCCCTCCATGGATGAGTTGATTCAAGGGGCAGGGAAACGAGGTGTGCAAGAGATAGTGATCGGTATGGCTCATCGTGGCCGCTTAAATGTGCTGGTCAACGTTCTAGGTAAATCTCCCAAAGATCTCTTCGCTGAATTCGATCACACGGCTCCGGAGGATTTGCCAGCAGGTGATGTGAAGTATCACCAAGGATTCTCAAGCGATATCTCGACCCCTGGCGGTCCAGTGCATCTATCGCTCGCCTTTAATCCATCCCACTTAGAAATTGTGAACCCTGTGGTAGAGGGTTCAGCCCGTGCAAGAATGGAGCGCCGCAATGATCTCTCCGGCAGTCAAGTTTTGCCGGTCCTGGTTCATGGCGATGCTGCGATTGCAGGTCAGGGTGTGATGCAAGAGACTTTAGCCCTATCGGAAGTGCGCGGTTATTCCACGGGCGGTACGGTGCATATCGTGATTAATAACCAAATTGGTTTTACAACCTCCGACCCGCGTGATTTACGCTCGAGTCTGTATTGCACCGACATCATGAAAACAATTGACGCACCGGTGTTGCATGTCAATGGTGATGATCCGGAGGCGGTGGTATTGGCGACTCAACTTGCGCTTGAGTTCAGAACCCAGTTTAAGAAAGATGTTGCTGTCGACATTATTTGCTTCCGTAAATTAGGCCACAATGAGCAAGATACGCCAGCGATGACCCAGCCCCTGATGTACAGCATTATTGCGAAGCATCCTGGAACGCGTAAGTTGTATGCAGACCGGCTTGAAGCGCAAGGTGTGATTGCTCCTGGAGCTGGTGACGAGATGGTGAAAGCCTATCGTGCCGCAATGGATGCGGGCAAGCAAACGCTTGATCCAGTATTGAGCAATTTCAAAGGAAAGTTTGCGGTTGATTGGTCACCGTTCTTAAATAAGAAGTGGACTGATCAAGCAGATACTGCTATTCCACTCACCGAGTGGAAGCGCTTAGCTGAAAAACTCTCCACCATTCCTGAAGACTTTAAGGCGCACCCCTTGGTTCAAAAGGTCTATGCAGACCGAGCTGCGATGGGTCGCGGTGAAATCAATGTGGACTGGGGGATGGGCGAGGCGATGGCCTTTGCTTCTTTGCTTGCGAGTGGTTATCCAATTCGTTTATCGGGTGAAGACAGCGGTCGCGGTACCTTTAGCCATCGTCATTCCGTATTGCATGATCAAAATCGCGAGAAGTGGGATACCGGCACGTATATCCCCTTGCAACATGTCAGTAAGGACCAGGCACCCTTTACAGTCATTGATTCCATCCTCTCTGAAGAGGCGGTGTTAGGCTTTGAGTACGGTTATGCAGCAGCTGAGCCCAATACACTCACGATCTGGGAAGCCCAGTTCGGTGACTTTGTGAATGGCGCCCAGGTGGTTATTGATCAGTTCATTGCTTCTGGTGAGGTGAAATGGGGTCGAGTGAACGGCTTGGTGATGATGTTGCCACATGGTTACGAAGGTCAGGGCCCAGAGCACTCCTCGGCGCGTCTGGAGCGCTTTATGCAGTTGTGCGCTGATACCAATATGCAAGTGGTTCAACCCACGACCGCATCGCAAATCTTCCACCTCTTGCGTCGTCAGATGATTCGGCAATTTAGAAAGCCACTGATCATCATGACGCCTAAATCCTTACTGCGTCATAAAGATGCTGCCTCACCGCTCATTGAGTTCACCAAAGGTGAGTTTCAGACAGTGATTCCAGAGCAAGACGATTCGCTCGATCCCAAAAAGGTGGAGCGTTTGATCGTTTGTTCGGGTAAGGTTTATTACGACTTGGTCAAGCAGCGCACCGATAAGAAGATTGATAACGTGGCGATTGTTCGCATTGAGCAGCTGTATCCATTCCCCCATAAGGCGGTTGCAAATATCATCAAGTCTTACCCCAATCTTACTGAGCTGGTGTGGTGTCAAGACGAGCCACAAAATCAGGGAGCCTGGTTCTTTGTGCAACACAACTTGCTCGAGAACATGGGTGAGGGTATGCGCCTTGGTTACGCCGGTCGACCCGCATCGGCCTCTCCAGCGGTTGGTTATGCCCATTTACACCAGAGTCAGCAAAAGGCATTACTCACCGCAGCGTTTGCCAAGCTCAAAGGATTTGTGGCCACCAAATAGGTGGCACGTACAGAACAGCGATTTAATCTAACTTATTCATAGGACACATCATGGCTTTATTTGACGTAAAGGTTCCACAACTCTCCGAATCTGTTGCTGAAGCAACTCTCTTGCAGTGGAAGAAAAAACCGGGCGATGCCGTAGCCCAAGACGAGATCTTGATTGAGATCGAAACCGACAAGGTGGTGTTGGAAGTACCCGCTCCATCCGCAGGGGTGATGGCTGAGATTTTGGTTGCCGATGGTGGAACCGTGGTGGCCGATCAGGTGATCGCCAAGATTGATAGCGAAGGCAGGGCGACTGCAGCACCCGCACCAGCCACAGCAGCAGCTCCCGCTAAAGCCCCAGCCGCTGCAGCTTCTGCAGACAAGGGCTCAATCGCGGCACCCTCTGCAGCCAAACTCATGGCTGAAAATAATCTAACGCCCAATCAAGTTGCTGGTACCGGTCGTGATGGTCGTGTAACGAAGGGTGATGTACAAAATGTGATCGCAGGCGGTGCTAAGCCTGCAACGAGTGCTGCACCATTGCCGATGTCGAGTGTCTCATTAGGCGAGCGGACTGAAGAGCGAGTTCCGATGACTCGTCTGCGTGCGCGCATTGCCGAGCGCCTCCTCGAATCTCAAGCCAATAATGCGATCTTGACCACCTTCAATGAGGTCAATATGGCTCCTGTGATTGCCATGCGCTCCCGCTACAAAGACGTCTTTGAAAAAACTCATGGTGTGAAGTTAGGGTTTATGTCTTTCTTTGTGAAAGCTGCTACCTATGCGTTGAAGAAGTATCCCATTCTGAACGCATCAGTTGATGGTAACGACATCGTCTACCACGGTTACTTTGATATTGGGATTGCGGTAAGCTCGCCACGAGGTCTCGTGGTGCCCATCTTGCGTAACGTCGATCAAATGACCTTAGCTGAGATTGAAAAGCAAATTGCGGAGTATGGCAATAAAGCGCGCGAGGGTAAGTTAAGCATTGAAGAGCTTACCGGTGGAACTTTCTCCATCTCCAATGGCGGCGTATTTGGTTCGATGCTCTCAACCCCCATTATTAATCCACCACAATCGGCTATTCTCGGAATCCACGCTACCAAGGAGCGCGCTGTCGTGGAGGACGGACAAATCGTGATTCGTCCGATTAACTATCTGGCCCTCTCGTATGACCATCGGATTATTGATGGTCGCGAGGCAGTACTCGGTCTAGTGGCAATGAAGGAGCTATTAGAAGATCCAGCTCGTTTACTACTTGATCTGTAAGGAGTAAACCATGAGCCAAGTATTTGATGTGCTAGTAATTGGAGCTGGCCCCGGTGGTTACATCGCGGCGATTCGGGCTGCGCAGTTGGGATTTAAGGTGGCGTGTGCAGAGTCGAATCCATACGCAGATCCCAAAGGGGAGCCTCGACTGGGCGGCACTTGTTTGAACGTAGGCTGTATTCCTTCGAAAGCCTTGTTAGCATCCTCTGAAGAGTTTGAGAAGATTGGCCATCATGTGGCTAATCACGGTATCCAAGTGGGTAGCGTGAGCATTGATATCAAAAAAATGCTGGCCCGCAAGGATGAGATCGTCAACAAAATGACCGGCGGCATTAGTTTTCTGTTTCGCAAAAATAAAGTCACCAGTATCAAAGGGCACGCTTCCTTTGTTGGTAAAACCGCAGATGGTTATCAAATCAAGATTACCGGTAAAGACGCCGGAACCATTAGCGCTAAGAATGTCATTATTGCGACGGGCTCAAAGGCCAGACATCTTCCCAACATCCCAGTGGATAACGTACTGGTTTGCGATAACGAGGGTGCGCTTAAATTTGACTCTCTACCCAAACGCTTGGGCGTGATTGGCGCTGGTGTGATTGGTCTTGAGCTTGGTTCAGTGTGGCGCCGCGTTGGCTCCCAGGTCACGGTCCTCGAAGCCTTGCCAAGCTTCTTGGGCGCTTGTGATGACGGAATTGCAAAAGAAGCTAAAAAGATTTTCACTAAGCAAGGTCTTGATATTCATATGGGCGTCAAGATTGATGGCGTGAAGGCCGACAAGAAGGGCGTGGTGGTTTCCTATCAGGACAGCACAGGTAAACCCCAAAAACTGGAATGCGATCGCTTGATTGTTTCAGTCGGCCGTGTGCCCAATACTGAAGGACTCAATCTAGAGGCCATCCAGGTCAAAACGGATGAGCGGGGATTTATCCCCATCAATGACCATACCTGTGCTACTACAGCACCTGGGGTCTATGCGATTGGTGACGTGGTCCGTGGACCAATGCTTGCTCATAAGGCCGAGGATGAAGGGGTGCTTGTGGCCGAGTTGCTGGCTGGTCAAAAACCACATATTGATTACAACTGTATTCCATGGGTGATTTACACCGACCCAGAGATTGCATGGGTTGGTAAAACTGAGCAACAACTCAAAGCCGAAGGACGTCCCTATAAGGCGGGCCAGTTCCCGTTCATGGCTAATGGCCGTGCACTTGGGATGGATCGTGCTGATGGCTTCGTCAAAATCCTAGCGGATGCCAAAACGGATGAGGTTCTGGGGGTACATATTATTGGCCCCAATGCTTCGGATCTAATTGCGGAAGCCGCGCTCGCGATGGAGTTCAAAGCGGCTGCTGAAGACATTGCTCGTGTTTGCCATCCACATCCTAGCTTATCGGAGGTTATGCGCGAAGCAGCTTTAGCAACGGATCAACGCGCACTCAATATGTAAGTTGAAAGTCGCTGACTTTTACTACCAAGAGTGTAAAGCGCGCGGTTATCAGCCAGATCCTGCGCAGGAGCGAGCCATTGCTCGGTTGCAGCAATGCGAAGATCAGTGGGTCGCTTATAAAGAGATTCGGAGTAACGCGCTCACCAAAAAACTCTTTCACCCCGAGTTACCTCGTGGGGTTTACTTATGGGGCGGGGTGGGCCGCGGTAAATCCTTTTTGATGGATTGTTTCTACGAGGCATCTCCCGTTCAAAAGAAAATCCGGATTCATTTTCATGAGTTCATGCGCGAAGTGCACCGTGAACTTCATGAGCTTTCAGGATTAGCCGATCCTCTCGATGAGTTAGCCAAACGCATCTCCGATCGATATCGCTTAATTTGCTTTGATGAGTTTCATATTAACGATATTGCCGATGCCATGATCATGTATCGCCTCTTAAAGGCTTTATTCATTGATCGAGTGCAGTTCATCATGACCTCCAACTATCGACCGGATCAGCTCTATCCCAATGGTCTGCACCGTGATCGACTATTACCCGCCATTAAGCTCTTGGAGGAAAAACTGGATATCTTGAATGTCGATGCAGGCAGTGATTACCGACAAATTCAGATGACGCGGATTCAGGCTTACTTAACCCCTTTAAATGAAACAACCCATCGGCAGATGGAAGATTATTTTCATGAGCTAATCGGCAAACAAATCGAGGCCACCAACCGCACCCTCAAAATTGAGTCCCGCGAGATCCGAGCTTTGCATTTGGCTGAAGGCGTCGTTTGGTTTGACTTCCAAACCCTCTGCGCGGGCCCGCGGTCTCAAAATGATTATCTGGAGATTGCCAATACGTTTCACACGGTGATGGTCTCTGAGGTGCCGTATATGCCCCCGCGTTTAACTAATGAGGCCAGACGCTTTATTTGGTTGATTGATGTGCTGTATGACCATCGGGTGAAATTAATTATGTCTGCTGAGGTGCCCCCCGATCAGCTCTACACCGAGGGGCAGGTTGCCAGTGAATTTGCCCGAACCGTATCGCGTTTAATGGAGATGCAGTCTCGGGAATACATTGAGGCACCGCGTCGACTGATTAATGCTCAACTGACCTAAAATAGGGTCATGAGTATGCCAATTCCCATTAATGCCGATTTGCATTGCCACTCGGTGGTCTCCGATGGCACTTTAACGCCAGAGGAATTGGCCTTGCGTGCCCATCAAAATGGGGTTCACCTGTGGTCATTGACCGATCATGATGTCCTGGGTGGTCAGGAGCGTGCGCGTCAAGCCGCTCTTAATTTGGGCATGGACTATTTATCGGGAGTCGAGATCTCCATTAGTTGGATGGGGCAAACCGTCCATATTGTTGGCTTGGGATTTGATGCCAGTAATTCAATCTTGCAGGAGGGCTTGCGTGCTACGCGCGATGGTCGAGAAGAGCGAGCTCGTCAAATGGCAGCCCAACTTGCGCATATTGGGATTGAAAATAGCTATGAGGGCGCCCTCAAGTTTGCAGGCAACCCAGAGCTTATTGCCCGCACCCACTTTGCACGCTTTTTGGTGGAGCAAAATGTCTGTCGTGATATGGATGAGGTATTCAGAAAATACCTAGTCGCCGGTAAACCCGGTTATGTCTCGCATCGTTGGGCAAGCTTAGATCAGGCGGTCGAGTGGATTAGGGGTGCTGGTGGCGAAGCGGTTATTGCACACCCCGGTCGCTATCGCCTAAATGCAATGCAAATGGATGAGCTCTATGCCCGCTTTAAGGATCTTGGGGGCGCTGGTATTGAGGTGGTGACCGGTAGCCATAGCCCTAATCAATACCAAACCTATGCGAAGGTTGCCGAGCGCTATGGCTTTATGGCCTCACGTGGCTCTGATTTTCATGATCCGCAGGAGAGCGATATTGATTTGGGGAATCTTCCTCATCTTCCTGAGCACCTCAAGCCCATTTGGTCGGCCTTTCATTAAATAAGCGACAATCCACTTTATGTTTGCAGAACGCGTTTTATCCGGCATGCGTCCCACGGGCGCCTTGCATTTAGGTCATTACCATGGCGTCCTTAAAAATTGGGTTCGCCTTCAGGCTGAATACCCCTGTTTCTTCTTTGTCGCTGATTGGCACGCATTGACAACCCATTATGAGACCCCCGAGGTGATTCAGGAGTCGGTCTGGGAGATGGTGATCGATTGGTTAGCAGCAGGAGTGGACCCCAATCAAGCCACATTATTTATTCAGAGTCGGGTCCCAGAGCATTCAGAGTTATTTCTACTGCTAGCGATGGGCACACCCTTGGGCTGGTTAGAACGGGTGCCCACCTACAAAGACCAGATCGAGAAACTCAAAGAAAAAGATTTACAGACCTATGGCTTTCTGGGCTATCCCTTGCTGCAAGCAGCTGATATCTTGATCTATCGAGCACTCTACGTTCCAGTGGGCGAGGATCAAGTTCCTCATGTGGAGATGACCCGTGAAGTCGCGCGGCGCTTTAACCACTTGTATGGCCGCGAGCCAGGCTTTGAAGAGAAAGCCCTTGAGGCGGTCAAGAAATTAGGCAGCAAGCGCGCCAAACTCTACCTAGAGCTGCGTAATGCCTATCAGGAGCGAGGTGAAGATGAGGCACTCATGCAAGCCCAAGCGCTCTTGCAAGAGGCGCAAAGTCTTTCGATGGGTGACCGTGAGCGTTTATTTGGATACCTCGAGGGTGCGCGCAAGATCATTTTGGTCGAGCCCCAGGCTTTGTTAACGGAGGCGGCGCGGATGCCAGGTCTTGATGGGCAAAAGATGTCGAAGTCCTACGCCAATACGATTGCCATTCGGGAGGCGCCTGAGGAGGTGATCCGCTTGGTGCGGACCATGCCAACTGATCCTGCTAGGGTACGACGCACTGACCCCGGTAACCCAGCCAATTGCCCCCTATGGCAGTTTCATCAGGTGTATTCGGACCAAACGACGAAAGACTGGGCTCAGAAGGGCTGTCAATCCGCAAGCATTGGCTGCCTAGACTGTAAACAACCCGTGATTGATGCCATTTTGCGAGAGCAACAACCCATGTTTGAACGAGCACAGCAATATCTAGACGATCCTAGCCTATTGCGCTCCATCATTGCCGATGGTTCAGACAAGGCACGTAAGGTTGCCCAAGAAACCATGCGGGATGTGCGTGAGGCCATGGGTCTAGACGTTGATTGATTACGAATCACGTGCACGCCACTCTAGAAACTGCTTCCCCTTGGATTGCCCAATACACTGACCTGATTGTTCCAGGCGGTAAGGTCTTAGATCTTGCCTGTGGTGGTGGACGTCATGCGATCTTCCTCGCCAATCGTGGCTTCATGGTGTTCGCAGTTGATCGTGATCAGGAGTCTCTAGCGCGTATTCGACATGATTTTGTAATGACCCAGCCAATGGATCTTGAAGGGGAGGCATGGCCTTTGCCCGAATCCGAGTTTGGTAAATGGAATGCCATCGTGGTGAGCAACTATCTTTACCGTCCTTACTTGGATCAGTTACCCAATCTTTTGGAAGAGGGCGGTATCTTGCTCTATGAGACCTTTGCAATCGGCAATGAAGAATTTGGTAAACCCTCAAACCCAAACTTTTTACTCCAGCATGGCGAATTATTGGATCTCGCCAGGCGACATGATCTGCATGTGGTCGCCTATCAGGATGGCTATCGTGAGATGCCCAAGCCAGCCATGGTTCAAAGCCTATGCGCTAGTCGGGGACTGCCCAAAATACGCCATCCGTTACAATTCAATGCGACAGTCGCTTAATCCATAAAGCCCTATGAAATCAGCCATGATGACCGGAAGTATGGTTGCAATTGCAACCCCAATGCACGAAGACGGTAGTCTCGATTACCCCGCATTGCGCTCCTTGCTCGACTGGCATGTGAGCGAGGGTACCGATGCGATTGTGATCGTTGGCACCAGTGGTGAGTCACCTACGGTCTCGGTTGAAGAACACTGTGAGTTGATCCGGATTACTGTTGAACATATCAATGGCCGTATCGCAGTCATTGCTGGAACTGGCGGCAATTCCACCCGAGAAGCGATTGAATTAACCGAATACGCTAAGAAGGTGGGTGCGGATGCTAGCTTGCAAGTGGTGCCGTATTACAACAAGCCTACGCAAGAGGGAATGTACGCCCACTTTAAAACGATCGCCGAGCGCGTCGATCTGCCGGTCATTTTGTATAACGTTCCTGGACGCACGGTCGCTGATCTTGCCAACGAGACCACCGTACGGTTGGCACAAGTGCCGGGCGTGATTGGGATTAAAGATGCGACAGGTAATCTAGAGCGCGGCTCGCTCCTACTGGCCGAGCTTAAAAGTAAACAACTGAACCAGTTTGCGGTCTACTCCGGTGATGACCTTACTGCTATATTCTTAATGCTGATGGGTGGGCATGGCAATATCTCGGTCACTGCCAATGTGGCACCACGTTTGATGAGCGAACTTTGCAAAGCAGCGATCGCAGGGGATGCCAAGCGCGCGCGAGAGATTCAGTATCAATTGTTGGCAGTTCACAAGATGATGTTTATCGAGGCTAATCCCATACCCGTGAAATGGGCCTTGCATCAGATGGGTAAGATTCCAGCCGGAATTCGGTTACCATTGACGCCACTTAGCGAGCCATTGCGTGAGCCATTGCGTCAGGCACTAGGCCAAGCCGGCTTGCTGTAATTTCTTTAGGATCGAATGCGTTCAGTTCTTCACACCATCTCGTTGACCTGTGCAATTGTTACGCTTACTGCATGCAGTAGCTTTAGCAGTATGACCGCCAGTGATAAGGTGGACTACAAAAAATCCGGAGATGTACGCGGCCCCAATCTGGCATTACCCCCGGATTTAATCACGGCTCAAGCGGATCGTCGCTATGTAGTACAGGATGGCACTGCGACCATGTCGGAGTACAACCAGGCGGTCAAGAAGTCCTCTCAAACGCGCTCGAATGTGTTGACCGGTATTCCGGGGATGAAGATTGAGCGTGACGGGGATCGGCGTTGGTTGGTGGTCGATAAGTCTGCAACTGAGCTTTACCCTCAAGTAAAAGATTTTTGGCAAGAGAATGGTTTCTTACTAGTAATTGATTCACCATCAACTGGGATTATGGAAACCGACTGGGCAGAAAATCGTGCCAAGATTCCGCAAGATATTATTCGAAGAACCTTAGGGCGTGTGTTGGATTCTGCTTATGATTCTGGGGAGCGGGATAAATACAGAACTCGTCTTGAGGTGCAAAAACCCGATGTCACTGAGATCTACATTACTCACAAAGGGGCAATCGAGACTCCAGTAAAAGATAGCTCAGGCGCCATGATTACCACCCAATGGACTGTGCGACCAACCGACCCTGAGTTGGAGGCCATTTTCTTGACACGCTTGATGGAGCGTCTTGGTATGACCCAAGACCAGGCGAGGGCCCAAGTTGCGGCAACTGCGACGGCTCCCAAGACCCCAAGAGCAAAGTTGGTGGAAGAGGGGTCCGCTACCCGTATCGAAATGAGCTCCAGCTTTGATCGTGCTTGGCGCGATGTTGGCCTTGCCTTAGATCGCTCTAACTTTACGGTGGAAGACCGCGATCGCTCACGAGGGATTTACTTTGTCCGTTACGTTAATCCAAAAGATCTAGGTGATGGTCGCAGTTGGTTTGGTCGTACCTTTGGCAGAAGCAATGATTCAGATAAGAAAGCAAAACTCTATCGGGTCGTGGTTCAAGCAAGGGGCGAGAATCAAGTCGTGATTTTGGTGCAAGACTCCGAAGGTAAGCCTGAGAACACCACCACTGGCAATCAGTTACTCACCACGCTAGATCGACAGCTCATTAAATAATCACAGCACTCTTCCAAAGAAAAAAGGCGCTCAATGAGCGCCTTTCTTCATACAGCTTCAGAATTACTTCTTGGCTGGAGCAGCAGGTGCAGCAGGTGCAGCTGGAGCAGCAGCAGGAGCGGCTGGAGCAGCGCCGGCAGGTGCAGCAGCTGGAGCAGCACCGTCAGCTGGTTTTGCATCAGCAGCAGGAGCTGCAGCAGGAGCGGCTGGAGCAGCAGCTGGCTTAGCTTCTTCTTTCTTACCGCAAGCAGACAAAGCAACGGCCAACATTGCGGCCAAGAGGAGTGACTTCTTCATTGATTTATTTCCTTTAAATTTAAGACGATTTACATCAATTACCGGTAATTGTTGTAAGACCTTGAGTGCATATTGCGGATGCAATACAACTCAGATCCACTAATAATTATAGCAATTGCACCATCATTTGCTCAACGCCATTGGGCTAAATTGCTGCCTACTCAAGTAAGAGCCAACCGTCAGAATAGGCTTCATACAGCGAGTTATTTTTCGTTAAAGACGGGAGACTCAATTCCCGATCGATCTTCTTCGAATTCGCTCTTGATAAACCCTTATTTTTACTGGATTTTTGTATTCGCCCTTGGGTGAGGAAATGCTGCTGCGCTAGTATTTGCCATGCTTTGATGGTGGCAAGATCCTGCCCTTCAGTCACTGCATCCCCATTGCAAAAAACGGTCTCACCTCGGATCAATAGGCGGGTTTGGGGGTGAGGTACCAAGGCCATTTTCTGCAAACTGGCTTGTAGTGCACGGGGACTCAAGACGGGATCGGGTGAAGCAAAGATCGCTTGCGGTTTTGGCTCGCTCAGGTAAGCAGTAATGCCATTAATCAACACTGGGGACTGATTTAGGTCCAGGGCTGCAATGTGTTGGCGGATTTCATCTTCGAGTTGTGCAGGTAAACGTGCTGGATCAAGGCAGGCTTTTTGATTGGGATCCGCATAAATTGCGGCGAGGGAAGGATCGGACTCCAAGGATTCGGCAAGGCGCCACAACCCCTCAGCGATGAGTTCTCGATACGACGGTGATCGAAAGCCCACCGACCAGGTTTGGCAACCTGCATCGAGCGCCACTCCCTCGTGGGCAATATTGGGCGGTAGATAGAGTAAATCGCCGGGTTCTAAGACCCACTCTTGCTCCGGCTTAAAGCGAGCCAGGATCTTAAGTGGTAAATCAGGGCGTAAGCTCAGATCAGCCTGCCCAGAAATCTTCCAGCGGCGTCGACCTTCCATCTGGATTAAAAATACATCGTAGGAGTCGACATGCGGCCCTACGCCACCCCCAACACCCGCGATGCTAATCATTAGATCATCTAGGCGCGCATCTGGAATAAACCGAAACCAGGATAAAACATGGGCGGCCGCCGAATGCCGTGCTTCCATCCCTTGGATTAATAGCGTCCAATCTCGCGCGCTATTTGCGGGGATCTCTTTTTTTCGAAAAGGGCCGTGTTGTAGACGCCATGGTTTAGCCTCAACCAAACGTGCTTCACTAAGGCCATCGCATGCATATCCAAACAGGGTTTTATCTGGGATTGGGCTTAATAGAGGCAAGCCAGCCTCTTTGCTCAGTGCAAAGGCGGGAATGGCTTGGCGGACCAGGAGTGGGCATTTATGCCAATACCGTTGCATAAATGTTTGGGGGCTCAGATTGCCCAAAAGCGGCCACGGCAGATCAAGCGGCAGTGTGGCTGGGGCTTTGGGGGGTTCGTAGCGAGCGCGAGTCTTAGTCAAGTAAAATGGCCTCATTAAGGAAACACATCGCTATGAAGATTGAAAAAAATACCATCGTATCTCTTCGTTACAAACTTAGCGATGCTCAAAACAATATTATCGAAGAACCCGATACCCCGATGGTTTATCTGCACGGGGGATACGCAGGAACCTTCCCAAAAATTGAGAGTGTATTGGATGGCAAGGATATTGGCTTTGAGACCACGGTTCAACTTGAACCTCATGATGCCTTTGGAGAATACGATCCCAATCTTCTCAAAATAGAACCGCGTGAGCGCTTTCCCGAGCCGCTAGAGATCGGTATGCAGTTTGAGGGCGTACCTGAAGAGCAAAGTCCTGAAGAGATCGAGGCTGCCGATGTGGACGAGATCGACGATGATGAGGATGATCAAGAATCAGATACGTTGATCTATACCGTGACCGACCTGGCTGATCAACAAGTCGTACTCGATGGTAATCATCCACTTGCTGGAATGGCGCTGCGGTTCTGGTTGCAGGTTGAGGATGTTCGTCAGGCTACAGAAGATGAGATTGCCAATCAGCATCCACAAAGTGAAGACGGCTTTGGGATGGACCTAGCCGATGATGATCTGGATGATCTTGATTTATCAGCAACGGGGCAACGCGACCAAGGTCCACGAACCCTGCATTAATGGGTACACCCCCAAAGAAGCGCTTTATTCTTTTAGAAGATTTTTGATGGCATCGAGCTCACGCTGAGTTTCCTCATGCGCTTGCGTGTCGCTAGCTTTTCCACCCAACTTCGCCAGAGCCTCTTCAAGGGCTTTGATCTTATGTTCTTGCTCGATGGTAGCGTCGATCAAACTTTTCAATGCCAACGAAACAGGGTCATCTGCATTCGGTGTAATGCCATAGGCTGAGAAACTCGCTTTACTGGCATCGCTTGCATGTTTGGGTAGATCGGGATGCAGGATGCGGGCTGGCACACCGACTGCCGTTGCGCCCGCAGGAATCTCTTTGAGGACCACTGCATTGGATCCAATTCGAGCACCATCACCCACAGTAAATCCACCCAAGACCTTGGCGCCCGCACTCACAACCACGCCTTTGCCAAGTGTGGGATGGCGTTTGACCCCTTTGTAGAGCGAGGTACCTCCCAAGGTCACCCCTTGATAAATCGTGGTGTCATCACCAATCTCTGCGGTCTCGCCAATCACAATCCCAAGGCCATGATCTAAAAATACCCGACGCCCGATCTGTGCGCCCGGATGAATCTCAATATTGGTCAAAAAACGCGCGAGCGACGCCAGAAAGCGGGCAGGCCATTTAAGACCGAGATTCCATAGGGCATGATTGAGACGATGCAGCCAAATCGCATGTAAACCTGGATAGCAGGTAATTACCTCTAACCGGTGTCGGGCAGCAGGATCGCGCGCAATAATGGCGTCTACATCTTCCAATAGAGAACTCAACATAGAGATAGTGTAATCCGTGCGCCTTATTTTCTCAGGAGCATCTGTTTGGCAATGCCACGCAAGAGATCAATCTCCTCTTTGCGTAAGCGAGTTCTAGCAAACAGCGCTTGCAGACGCGGCATGAGTTTCTTGGGATTTTTGGGGTCCAAATAACCAATCGCCTCTAAGCCTGCTTGCCAATGGTCGAGCATGGCAGCAACTGCTGCTGGATCTGCAAGTTCTGAGAGCTCCTCATTTACCACCGATGGCGATGGATCTTTCAGAAGGGCTTGGCGTAAGCCAAACGCACAGACCATGATGGCCTGGGCCAGGTTTAATGAGGGATAGGCGGGATTGGCCGGTAAAAAGACCCGATGCGTGCAATAGGCAAGATCTTCGTTCTCGAGTCCAGTCCGCTCAGGACCAAATACCAATGCAACCGAGCGGTTCGATTGCAATGCATCGGTGAGCAAATGCAGACCATCTGCCCAAGATAGTGGGGGCGGACCAAACTCCCGATCGCGACTGGTTAGGCCCAGTACCACAGCACACCCTTGAATACTGGAAGAGAGCATATCGTGAGTATTCGACTGAGCCAATACATCACTAGCACCACTGGCTAATGCCATCGCATCGGGGTGGGTATGCATCGCCAGTTCGCGGGGCCGCACCAGATGAAGCGCATCAAACCCCATGGTTTTAAGGGCGCGCGCTGCTGAACCAATATTACCCGCATGACTGGTTTCCACCATGATCCAGCGGACCTGGTCGCTGTATTGAGTAAAGGGAGTCTGAGACATGAATGAATTCGTTTAGAATATTGCTATTGCGCTAGAGACCTTGTCGACTAGTTTGTTCTTATTTAATTTGTCCACTCATTATGCACCCCATGTTAAACGTGGCTGTGAAAGCCGCTCGCCGTGCCGCAACGATTATTAATCGTGCATCACTCAATTTAGAGCGTTTGCAAATCGATCGCAAGCAACATAATGATTATGTAACCGAAGTGGACAAAGCTGCCGAAGAGGCGATTATCGAGACCCTAAGCGAAGCCTATCCGGGCCATGGTTTTTTGGCAGAGGAAACGGGCGAGGCCACGAATGGCTCCGATCACATTTGGATCATTGACCCATTGGATGGGACCACCAACTTTATTCATGGATTTCCACAATACGCGGTATCGATTGCTCTGTCGGTCAACGGTGTTGTAACTCAAGGCGTGGTCTATGACCCCAATCGTGATGAGCTGTTCACTGCCACCAAGGGTGGTGGAGCCTACGTGGATCGCCGTCGCCTTCGAGTGGCCGAGCAAACCAAATTAGAGAATGCATTGCTGGGTACGGGATTTCCGTATCGACACGATCAAGATGTGGATCTCTACCTGAAAATCTTTGCTGACATGACTCGCCAATGCGCGGGTCTGCGACGTCCTGGTGCAGCCTCCCTAGATCTTGTCTATGTAGCAGCGGGCCGCTATGACGGATTCTTTGAGAGTGAACTCAAGCCATGGGATATGGCAGCAGGGGCTTTGATTGTGACCGAGGCGGGTGGCCTCGTTGGAAACTACTGCGGCGAAGAAGGCTTTATGGACAGCGGTGAGATTATGGCTGCGAACCCAAGGATCTTTGCCCAAATGGCAAATATTCTTAGCAAGTACTCAAGAACGGCTACGTAGACTTCACCAAATCAATGTAGCGCACGCCATTGAGGTCAATGCGCAAAGCACTTGCTTTTGGTAACACGGTCTCAGGATGATCTAGATCCCAGTCAGAGAGTACATAGCGTTGCCATTCTTTATTACCCATACTTTCATGGTGCCGTGCCGGTAAGTGGGTATGCCCATGAATCAAGCGTTCGGAGCCGAAGGCTCCCATCAGGTTGGCGCACGCCACCAAAGTGACATCGCTTTTATAGCGAGCGACATCCGGGGTATAACGCGCTGCTTGCTCATACTTTGCGGTGCTGTTGCTTCGCAAGGTTCGAGCAATCCCACGTCGCCACTCCAGAGGAAGTCGCAAAAATAATTTTTGGAGCCAGGGCTTACGAACCCATCTACGAAACACCTGATAACTCAGATCATTGGTGCACAGCGCATCACCATGACTAATAACCCATTCATCTCCAGCGATCATGACCTTCGATGGGTCGGGCAACAGCTGCATCCCAGATTTCTTAAGAAAGTCTGGGCCGATTAAAAAGTCACGGTTGCCATGGATGTAATAGGTTTTGGTCTTGCTGGATAAAGCAAAGAGCGCGCGCAGGACCTCTTGCTGAAATGGTGAACGCGCGCCAGCATCATCGCCTACCCAGTATTCGAAGAGATCACCCAAAATAAATACCGACTCGACATCGTTCGTTTCTTTTTCAATAAAGTCAAAGAAACGCTGCGCCGTTAAGGGCATCGACGGCGTAAGATGAAGATCGGAAATCAGCAGGGCGCTGGCGTGCTCTTGCATGCTTAAATCAAGGGATTAATCAGCGATGACCGAGGCTTTCTCAATCACCACATCTTCAGTCGGAACATCCTGGTGGTACCCAGCATTGCCAGTCTTAACTTTCTTGATCTTATCAACCACATCCATGCCGTTGGTCACTTTGCCAAACACGGCATAGCCCCAACCCTGTGGAGTGGGAGCGGTGTGATTGAGAAAATCATTGTCATTGACGTTAATAAAAAACTGGGCGGTAGCTGAATGGGGATCGCTAGTACGTGCCATCGCAATCGTGCCCCGATCATTCTTTAGGCCATTGTTGGCCTCATTCTCAATTTGATCCAGGGTTGACTTCTGCTTCATGCCCGCGGTCATGCCGCCACCTTGAATCATGAAGTTATCAATCACCCGATGAAAAATCGTGCCATCGTAATGACCACTTTTTACATAGGCCAAAAAGTTTGCAACGGATTTTGGTGCTTTGGCAGCATCAAGCTCGAGGGTGATATCACCGTGATTGGTTTTTAGAAGAACGCTTGGCATAAATAACTCTCTTATGGTTTAGAAATCGGGGGATTGGGTCGGTTACTGGGTTTGGGCGGCGGTGGGTTCAAGATCTCTTTAATGGCCCGAGCGCGTTGCCCATACTCACGTTGACTGGGTTGCAGTTTACTCGCACTGGAGTAATAGCGATCGGCTAGGCGCAAGTACACATCCGCTAGATTGCCCTGGGCTAAGGCATAGTCAGGCCTTAATTTAAGGGCGAGCTCTAAATAATCGCGGGCCTCAATCCATTGCCCTTGATTGGCTGCTAATGCGGCTAGATTGTTATAAGGTTCAGGTAACTCCGGAAATTGCTGAGTAATCTCGATCCAGGTGGCACGGGCTGCATTGACATCACGTAATTCCACTTGTAGTCGAGCCTTGATAAAGCGCAGTTGTACATTGCGAGGGGTTTTCACTAAGGCATCGTCAATCGCTTTGATCGCCTCTGGATATTTACGTTCCTTGATCAGTTTCTCAATATGCGTAGGAATCGCATTTTTCATGACCGGATCGGGCTCGATAATCAAAAAAGAGAGAAACGGCACCGCAATGGACTCCGAGAGTTGGTTATTGCCGGTTTCTGGATTGGGGTTGGTGCTCATGCGTGGTGGGTCTGTTGGACCATAGCCACCAAGGTAGGGCGCAGGCGCATTACCCGAAGTAGTGGGTGGCGGGGTGGTGCTGCAGCCAATTACAAGAGCGCAAAATGACACCCCAAAAAATCGTGAGATCCAAGCAATGGAACTGTGGTTTGGGTGCTGGGCTGTCATGGCAAGAAGATCACTCAGAAGGCGCGTCATTCGATATACTCATCAGTCTAACAAATTCGTGTGCCGTTCACTCAACACCATTTAAGCCCCGTCATCCCCAACTGCTAATCATGCTGTCGATTTACAACACCCTATCGAGAACCAAAGAGGTCTTTAAGCCCATTGAGCCCGGTAAGGTAAAGATGTATGTATGCGGCATGACCGTATATGACTTTTGTCATTTAGGCCATGCACGGGTGATGATTGTGTTTGACATGGTAGTACGCTGGTTGCGGGCCAGCGGCTATGAAGTGAACTACGTTCGCAACATCACCGATATTGATGACAAGATCATTACGCGAGCGCTTGAGAACCAAGAGCCGATTGCGGCACTCACTCAGCGTTTTATTGATGCAATGCATGCGGATGCTAAAACCCTCAATCTCCTATCACCCGATCATGAGCCCCGGGCTACTCACTACATTACTCAGATGCAAGGATTAATTGGTCGTTTAATTGAGCGTGAGATGGCTTATCAAGGCGATGATGGTGATGTGAACTATGCCGTTCGCCAGTTCCCCAGCTATGGCAAGTTATCCGGTAAATCGATTGACGAACTCCAGGCCGGTGAACGGGTTGCCATTGGCGGTGGTAAGCGCGACCCACTGGATTTTGTGCTCTGGAAATCCGCCAAGCTTGAGGAGCCTGCTGATACCCGCTGGGCTTCTCCATGGGGCGAGGGACGCCCAGGTTGGCATATTGAGTGCTCGGCGATGTCCTGTGAGTTATTGGGACAGCATTTTGATATTCATGGTGGTGGGGCCGATTTGCAGTTTCCTCATCATGAGAACGAGATCGCGCAAAGTGAAGGCGCGATCTACGGATCTGGCAGTGTTGATCAACCCTTTGTGCGTTACTGGATGCATAACGGCCATATCCGTGTGAACCACGAGAAGATGTCAAAATCCTTGGGTAATTTTTTCTTGATCAAAGATGTGTTGGCTCAGTTTGATCCCGAGGTAGTGCGCTTCTTTATGCTCAAGGCTCACTATCGCAGCCCCATTAATTACTCGGATCATCAGCTTGAAGAAGCGCGCACTGGATTAACCCGTTTGTATACCGCCCTTAGTGAACAAGCAGCTATTCCAAGCAGCAAGCTTGATCCGATCTGGAGAGACCGCTTTGCGCAAGCAATGGACGATGATTTCAACACCCCTGAGGCCATAGCAGTATTATTTGAGTTGGTGACTGAGAGTCATAAGACGCAGGCTATCGAGCGCAAGCAAGAACTTCTCAACACACTTTATCACTTAGGAAACACGATCGGACTTTTGTATCAGTCACCGCAACAGTTCTTGCAAAGCGGTACGCCTAAAGCTGGCTTAAGCCAGAAGCAGATTGAAGAGAGAATTGCGGCCCGCCAAGCGGCCAAGCAGGCGAAGGACTTTGCCAGCGCGGATGCGATTCGCCAGCAGTTGCTGGACGAGGGAGTCATTTTGGAAGATAAGCCTGGTGGTCAAACCATCTGGCGACGAGCCTAATGCCAAAACCACGCACCAAAAAGCCAAGCTATTGGCAAGACGCCTGTGCTGAACTCATGAAGCAAGATCGGATCCTGCGCAAACTGATTCCCAAGTACGGTGATGGAATGTTGGGAAGTCGGGGCGATGCATTCACGACTCTGGCACGCTCGATCGTTGGCCAGCAAATTTCAGTGGCTGCTGCACAATCGGTGTGGAATCGAACTTTGGAGACCTTAAGTCACGAGGTAACACCGAAGCGCGTACTCGATACCAAACATGATGCCCTACGAGCTTCCGGTTTATCCATGCGCAAGGTGGAGTACATCCGCGATCTAGCCGATCACTTTCATCATGGGCGACTCCAAACCGAGCGCTGGCCCAAAATGGACGATGAGGAGCTCATTAAGGAGTTGAGTGCGATTCGGGGGATTGGACGCTGGACCGCCGAAATGTTTCTGATCTTCAATTTGATGCGCCCCAATGTATTGCCGCTTGACGATATTGGGCTGATTCGGGCAATCTCGATCAATTATTTCAGTGGCGAGCCCGTCACCCGTCATGAGGCCCGCGAGGTGGCAGCCAATTGGGCGCCGTGGCGCACCGTAGCCACTTGGTATATGTGGCGAAGCATTGACCCCATTCCTGTCGAGTACTAATTTTGGGGTAAACCCAAAAAGCACATAAAATTAGGCCATGAAGACCACCTTCCTAGACTTTGAGCAAGCGGTAGCCGAGCTTGAGACCAAAATCGAAGAACTCCGCTATGTGCAAGACGAGTCTTCGGTGGATATCTCAAGCGAGATCAAGACACTTTCAGAAAAAAGCCAACAGCTCACCAAAGAGATCTACGAAAAATTAACGCCTTGGCAGGTCTCTCAAGTCGCCCGTCATCCACAGCGTCCTTACACGCTCGATTACATTCAAGCCTTGTTCACCGATTTTCATGAGTTGCATGGCGATCGAGTCTTTGCCGATGATCAATCGATTATTGGCGGCCTTGCGCGCTTCAATGGCAAGCCTTGCATGGTGATCGGTCACCAAAAGGGTCGGGACACGAAAGAGCGTGCCATGCGTAATTTTGGAATGAGTCGCCCCGAGGGGTATCGCAAGGCGATGCGTCTCATGCGCTTAGCTGAGAAGTTTGGCTTGCCGGTTTTTACCTTCGTGGATACCCCTGGCGCATTCCCAGGGATTGATGCCGAGGAGCGTAACCAATCTGAAGCGATTGGTCATAATCTCTATACCCAGGCCGAACTTAAAGTGCCCATCATCACCACCATTATTGGTGAGGGTGGTTCGGGCGGCGCGCTCGCCATTGCCATGGGTGATGTGGTGATGATGTTGCAATTCTCAACGTATTCCGTTATCTCGCCGGAAGGCTGTGCTTCGATCTTATGGAAGACTGCTGAGAAGGCCCCTGATGCAGCCGAGCAATTAGCGCTTACTGCACAGCGTTTAAAAGACCTTCAATTGATTGATACGATCGTGCCAGAACCTGTCGGTGCAGCTCATCGAGATTACGAAGCCATGATGGCCAATATGAATAAAGCACTTGCCCGCGCTCTTTCGGAGGTTGAAGGTCTCTCTGAGAAAGAACTGCTCGAGCGCCGGCATCAACGGTTCATGAGTTATGGCCAGTTCAAAGAAGTCAAAGCCAAAGACCCAAGCTAAACGAATTGGTGTGGCCTTCAGTGGGGGTCTCGATTCAGTCGTATTGCTCGATGCTGTCAGTAAGGCCTATCCCAACGATGTGGTGTATGCGCTCCATGTGCATCATGGACTCCAAGCGCAGGCAGATGAGTGGTTGCTGTTCTGTGAGCGCCTAGCCAAACACTACAAGATTGCCTTTGACTTCCGACTACTGCATTTGCCAATCACTGCAAACATTGAAGCCCATGCTCGCCAAGCGCGCTATGAGGCATTACTGCAGCTTTGTGATCAACATCAACTCGATCATTTATTGTTTGCTCACCATCAGCACGATCAAGCCGAGACCGTGCTCTTGCAACTCTTGCGCGGTGCAGGACCCGCAGGTCTAGCTGGAATGCCTGCCCACAAAGAGCTGCAAAGCCCCAATGGCAGAACGGTGCAATTGTGGCGACCATTACTTGAGCAAGACCGCACGCAATTACAAACCTATGCTAAGCAACACAAATTGTCTTGGGTGGAGGATCCCAGTAATCAAAATACGCGCTATCGCCGCAATGCAATCCGTAAAAAAATTCTGCCAGAGTTAGAACAGATTCAGGGTGGGGCAATTGCCAATCTAGCGCGTAGTGCGCAATGGCTTGCCCAGTCGCAAGTCCTCATGGACCAACTGGCGCAGCACGATGCGCATACCTGGATCGATCGCAATCAACTCAGCATTGCGCGATTGATGACGCTCCATCGCCAAGACCCTGCGCGTGCGACCAATGTGATGCGTTATTGGCTCAAGCGTAATCAACTATCGATGCCCTCAGCAGAGCGTTTGCAATCCTGGTGGCGTGATCTACAGTCCTTGCGCACCGGTGCTAAGTTGGAATGGTTGCATGATCGGCATTCCATCCGAGCATGGCGCAATACCTTGCGGATTGAATCTGCGCAAAGATCCAAGCGTGGCCAATGGATTTTTGTGCCAATCCCCGAACGCTCCACTCAAGCGGGCCTATCATGGGAATACTGTCAACAAGCCAAATTGATTGAGAGTAGACCTCGTATGGGAGGTGAGCGCTTAAAGATCAAGCCCAATACCCCCAGCAAAAGCCTGAAAAACTTGTATCAAGAAGCTGGGGTTCCCCCTTGGCAGCGCCAAATCCCGCTCTTATTTATCGATGGCACCCTCATTGCGGCCGAGGGTTTAGGGGTCAGCATTGCCCACTTAACGACCAAGGGCCCGCGCGTTTGGCCCGAGTGGTCCTATTTGGATTAAGAAAAACAAAACCCTGTAAAATCATCGATTTTGCAATTCAGTTAAACGGATATGTCTTTAATAGTTCATAAGTACGGCGGCACTTCGATGGGATCCATCGAGCGCATCCAAAATGTGGCCAAACGGGTTGCGAAATGGATGCGGGCTGGTCACCAGGTGGTGGTGGTGCCATCGGCCATGTCAGGTGAGACCAATCGTCTTTTGGGGCTCGCAAAAGAACTAAGCACTTCCCCAAACCCTAGAGAACTCGATCAAATTGCCGCAACCGGTGAGCAGGTCAGCTCCGGTCTGCTTGCGATCGCTCTCCAAGAGCAAGGAATTGATGCGATTAGTTACTCAGGTTGGCAAGTCACGGTTCATACCGATTCGGCCTACACCAAGGCTCGCATCATGGGCATTGATGATGCCAAGATCAAAAAAGATTTAGATGCTGGCAGGGCCGTGGTCATTACCGGATTTCAAGGGGTTGATCCTCAAGGTAACGTGACCACACTAGGTCGTGGCGGTTCAGACACCTCAGCAGTTGCTGTTGCCGCTGCTCTAAAAGCTGATGAGTGCTTAATCTATACCGATGTGGATGGCGTATATACCACTGACCCTCGTGTTTGTGAGGACGCGCGTCGCCTCGATCAGATTACCTTTGAAGAGATGCTGGAAATGGCAAGCCTTGGCTCCAAGGTCTTGCAAATACGCTCAGTGGAGTTTGCTGGTAAGTACAAAGTGAAGACCCGTGTATTGTCATCGCTGACTGATCCACTAATTCCCCTTGATCAAGAAATGAAGTCGGGTACTTTAATTACCTTTGAAGAGGACACCACCATGGAAGCCGCCGTTATCTCAGGAATCGCATTTGCACGCGATGAGGCCAAGATCACTGTGATTGATGTACCAGATCGCCCTGGTATCGCCTATCAAATCTTGGGCCCCATTGCTGAAGCCAATATTGATGTGGACATGATTATTCAGAATCAATCGGTTGAGGGTAAGACCGATTTCACTTTTACAGTGCCGCGTGCTGATTATCAAAAAGCCCTCGATCTGCTGAAAAAGAGTGTGCAAGCGCATATTGGCGCCAAAGACATTATTGGCGATCCCAAGGTGTCGAAAGTATCCGTAGTGGGCGTTGGAATGCGTTCCCACGTTGGTGTAGCCAGTAAGATGTTCAGAACCTTATCGGAGGAGGGCATCAATATTTTGATGATCTCAACCAGTGAGATTAAGATCTCAGTCGTGATTGATGAGAAATACATGGAACTCGCAGTTAGAGCCCTCCATAAAGCCTTTGAATTGGATCAGAAGTAAACTAGCGGTATTGAAGTAATACGGAGACGTGGCCGAGCTGGTCGAAGGCACTCCCCTGCTAAGGGAGCATCTGTGCTAAAACACGGATCGGAGGTTCGAATCCTCTCGTCTCCGCCAAGTCAATTGGTTTTATAAGGGTTTGCGAATAAACAACACCCTTGTTACCAAAATTGTTACCAAATTCGACCTTCTCTATTTTGTTCCCTGTTAGTAACTATTAACTTCTGCATAGAAAGCTTGGAATAAAAGTAACCATGGATGTTGCTAGGGGTAATTTGTAAAAATTTGATTTATCAATTTATGTAATATTTTTATAACTTGACAACTTTTTTCTCAATCGCAGTTGATTCTAGAAACTTAATATAAGCCACATTAGTTTGAAATTAAATGATCCAACCTATTGGCACAGCTTGTATCAAAGCTTGGTCAATGAAAATGATTCTTCGCTAAGAGAAAAAGTAATCGCAGAGGTTGCTGGCTTAGTAATTGAGGATCCATATATTGAGCTATTAAGGCTTACATTTTTATCAGAATTTTCCAATCCAAAAGAGCACATTCGCCTTGCCGGGTTAATAGTTCAACAGCGGACTCCTCTAAATATTGAGTGTCTTACGGCTATTGCCGCTTTAGGTTGCATGCGCGCCCTGTCAGAGCCTAACAGAAGACAATTTATTGCTTCCATTATCAATGCACAATTACCAAAAATAATTACGGCACTTAATCATCATGCTTCTGAATTAGTATGCAGAAAAATAAACCCTCGCATACCAGAGCGAATTAATCGAGTCATGATTATCCCCTCATTTTTTGCTAATCCCAAGCATACCCCGAGTATGCTTACAGTAGATTACGCAACCATTTTTCATCAACTCGGATGCCGCGTTTTTATTTGCGCACCGCAGGAGTTAGAGCCAGCTAAGATGAAAAATTATCATGGCGCAGGTAGGGTTGTAAATCTACCAGCTGTTGATCTTTCTAGCTGGACTATGCATATTCCCGAGGAAGTTACTGCTTTTGTTTTCGATAAATCCCTCAGTATGGATGAGCGTTATGGTAAGGCTATAGATTTGGCGCTCCAATTTGATCCAGATCTTGTTTTATGCGTTGGCCCTTACTCTTCGATTGCATCCGCTTTTTATTCGGTTCGTCCAGTTTTGGCTTTACCCACTAATACTGCAAGTTTTCTTGGGTGTGCAGATATATGGTTACGGGGCTCCGATTTTTTTATGACTGAGAATGAAGTAACCTGGCAGCAAGAATTTCCTATGCCACTATCGGTTATGCATCCCTATCGAATTTTTTTGGAAAATGCGAAATTTCGTAACTTAACACGAACTCAATTGGGTATAAGTGAAGACGCAGTTGTACTAGTTACCGTGGGCTTTCGCTTAAGTAGCGAGATAACTCCCGCATGGGCCGATCAGATGTGCGACCTCATCGCTCATTATGAGCAAGTAGTTTGGGTATTGATTGGCGACGCAACCCCTTCGTGCCTTAGTCATTTGTCACCGAAAAAAATAATTAATTTAGGTATTCAATCACGAACTGTGAATTGTTTGGACTTATGTGATGTCTACGTTAATCCCCCGCGAATGGGTGGGGGCTTCAGTGTTCTTGAGGCAATGGGTAAGGCGCGCGCTGTTGTTTCTTACGCCGATTCGGATGGTGGGGAAAAAATTGGGGTATTAGCAGTAAATGATGAGGATGAATATTTTGCAAAATTACACCGTTTAATTTTGAACCCTGAGCAACGAGTTCACGAGGGGCGACAGTTAGCACAGCGTTTTTTTGCCCTATATGATCTGAAACAGTCACAATCAAGTTTAGTCAATGCCTGTCGGTTAGCGGTTAATCATTTTAAAGAGCGAATTATATCGACCGTTTAATCATGGCGGGGCTACCTGCTACAAGTTTATGAGATTCGATATCGTGAATGACACATGACCCAGCCGCAATTACAGCGTGATCGCCAATCACGATGCGATCCACAATTGTTGCGCCAATTCCGACGGTAACAGATTTGCCAATCTGTGTTAATCCGCCAATATTAGTGCCTGGTTGGAGTCTGGAGTAAGAACCAACTTGAGTATCGTGACCAATGGTAACGCCTCGATTGATAAAAACATGTTCGCCGAGTATTGCGCCAGGAGCTATTATAGATTTGGCCCCGATAAATACTCCCTGGCCTAGCTTTGTCATAGTCGAGACATAGGCAGTCGGATGAATTAAGGTGTGAAAGGAGAGCGAGTGACGCGCTCTGATTCGCTCAACTAATTCTTCTCGCAATGGTGTGGTTGGTCCCAGAAGATAGATCTCGTGTTCCATTGGAATAAATGACGCTAGTGATTCTGTAGTGATAGATAAATTCCAGTGTGAATTAAGACATTCAATCCGTTGTGCTATCGGAAAACCTCTGCTGTTGGGCACTTCCGGCAAATCCAAAACTATTTTTTTGGGCTTGATTTGACAGGCGATTGCGCATTCAACAATGTCTGAGACGATGTTACTCGCGCCAAATATAACAAGTTCAGATTTATGCATAATCATTCAATGGGCCAGTAACTAAAACGAAAGATGGTCTCCAGCTTATCTTTGATTAGTATTATCCTATGAACACTCATACAATAAATCATAAAATTTCTTTTTACATTTAGAATTGACGGAGGCTTGATTAAGTATAAGTTGGGCTCAATAGGTTTAATTTTTTTGAGTTCTAGAATTGTTATTCAATGATATTTTTATTAATTTAATAATTTTCGTTTTTTGAATATTCTCGAGTTGATTACCCTGATAAATTCATGTTATCTTGACCAAAAGTGATTGCTCAACATGACATTAGCGCAACAATTACAGCAAGCTGCTCAACTAGAGGCTGCCGGTAAAAGTAATGAGGCCGCTCAGATTTATCAGCAAATTCTGAATCAAAATCCGAATTTAGCAGGCGCTTGGCATGCGTTGGCAGTATTGGTGTTTGGTAGCGGTAATTTACCTCAAGCTTTTGAGATGTTTGCGAACGCGGTACGCTTGGAGCCGACGAATCCATTATATTGCCGTAATTTGGGTGAGATTAGTCGTCGCCTTGGCAAATTGGAGCAAGCACGGTTGTCTGGTGAGGCCGCTTGTAAATTAGCCCCCAAAGATGTGGATGCGCATTACAACTTGGGATTGGCTTATACCGACAGTGGAGATTTTGCTAAAGCGGTACAAGCTTACAAAAAAGCAGTAAAAATTAATCCAAAGCATGGCTTATCTTGGAATAATTTAGGTTCTGCGCTGGAGCAACAGGGCGATAAAAAGGGCGCATTAAAAGCGTATGAAAAGGCAGTTGCTCTTAACGCTAACCATGCTGAAGCACAAAACAATGCAGGCGCTATATATAGTGAGCAGGGCAAGTTAGATGAGGCGCGAGCGAGTTTTCAGGCGGCAATTACTGCAAGACCTGCTTTTGTCGAGTCTCACTATAACCTCTCGTCACTTAAAACCTACACCGTCGATGATCCCCATTTGTCCATGCTGGAGGGTGTATACGCTCAGCGCGAACAATTAACCCCGCATGCACGTATCCGTTACGGCTTTGCTCTAGGTAAAGCGCTCGATGATATTGGTCAGTACGATCGGGCTTTTGCAGCATATGATGAAGCGAACCGAATTCAGCATGCCTTATTACCAACCGATGAGGCTCGTGCTGATGCATTACTTGATGCCATATTAACGACCTTTACCACCGAATTTTTTAAGGAGCGTGAGCGCTGGGGTAGTGCGAAGCCGCGTAGCAAGACGCCCATCTTTATTGTCGGCATGCCGCGTTCAGGCACTACGCTTTTAGAGCAGATTTTGTGTAGTCATCAATCGGTCTATGGAGCAGGGGAGTTAACGGATTTAAATGAAGTCATCTGCGAAGCTACGGGTGCTAATGCACAGACTTCATTTGTACCAGGGGTGATTAATCTGACGAAAGAGCAGATTAAAAAAATTGGCGATAAATATATTCAACGGGTATGGAAACTTTCACTCGAGAGTAAATACATTACTGATAAGATGCCGGCTAATTTCTTTTATTTAGGGCTGGTTCATTTGGCTTTGCCTAATGCGAAGATTATTCACGCCATGCGTGATCCGATGGATTCATGTTTTTCGTGTTTCTCGCGTTTATTTAATGACACGATGGAGTTTGCGTATGATCAAACCACGCTAGGAAATTACTATCGTCGTTATATGACCTTGATGCGCCATTGGCATAAGGTGCTACCGGAAGGCACGATTCTTGATTTGCCCTATGAGGATTTAGTGGCCGATACTGAGGCGCAAGCTCGGCGCGTTCTCAAGTTTGTTGGACTGCCATGGGATGATAAATGCTTGGAGTTTTATAAGAACGAGCGCTTGGTTAAAACGGCGAGCGTGGCCCAGGTTCGTAAACCCATCTACAAAACTTCCGTAGCGCGCTGGAAACATTTTGCGCGACACTTGCAACCTTTGTTGGCGTTAGTGCGAGAGTTCCGCGATAGTAGCGATGAGCCAGATGTTAGTAAGCTGCTGCCACTACCGCCACTCGTCTCAGTTATTCCAACTGACTTGGTGAATCAATGCCTTGCTTTGCAGGGTAAAGGTGATCACGGCGCTGTCATTAGCTTATTAGCACCCTATTTACCCAAGCTGGGTTTGGATCAGGTTGCTGCTGCGCTTTATCATTTGAATGGTATTTCGCTCTATCGACTAGATCGCTTTGAAGAGGCGCGTGCAAGTTATTTGCGTTCTCTGGAGATTCAGCCCAATCATCCTGCTTGCTACAACAGCTTAGGTTTTTTATTGCAAGATATGGGGTTGATGAAAGAGGCGCTAGCTGCTTTTGAGAAAGCCGTTACGCAGGCGCCTGACATGGCTATGGCTCGGCTCAATCTTGGCATGGCTCAATTAAAGCTTGGTGACTTTGAGCATGGTTGGGAAAACTATGAAGCGCGCTGGACGGGTTCGGCAGAAAGCGTACAAGGCACCTTTACGCGACCCAATTGTCCGCTACCCATGTGGGATGGCCAAACCGATATTGCTGAAAAATCATTGTTAGTGATTACGGAACAAGGCTTTGGCGATACCTTTCAGTTCTCACGCTATCTTGATATCGTGGCTGGCCGCTTTAAGAAGGTGGGTTTTGTTTGCTCTGACCCCACACGTCGGTTGATGGAATGGGCTTTTAACAACAAGATCGTGTTATTTACCCATATGCCGCAAGACTATGCGACCTGGGATTATCAGTGTGCACTGATGTCCTTGCCGCGGGCCTGCAAGACCCGTATTGATAGTATTCCATGTGAGGTACCATACTTAAGGGTGCCAGCTCCTGCTGTAGCTCATTGGCGCCATCGTTTGGAAGAAGCATCGCCAGATCGTTATCGAGTAGGCATTGCTTGGGCGGGTCGTAAGGCACATCAGTATGACGCGCGACGCAGCATGACCTTGACGCAAATGTTACCTTTGCTACAAACTCCAAACATTGCCTGGGTGAGTCTGCAAAAATGGCCTGCTGATGAAGTGCGGCCAACCATTCCTGAGGCAATTGACTGGATCGACTGGACTGAGGAGCTAAATGATTTTGGTGACACTGCTGCGCTATTAGAAAATTTAGATCTGATTATTTCCATCGACTCATCCATGGTTCATTTAGCAGGTGCATTCAATCGCCCTGTGTGGATGCTCAATCGCTTTGACAGTGAATGGCGCTGGCTTGAATCACAATCTACCAGCCCATGGTATCCGAACCTGCGCATTTATAACCAACCCTCTTTTGGGGATTGGCAATCTGTTGTGGATCGCGTGCGCCATGATCTGGCTGCGATCAATGTGCCACAGGTGCCGGCCAAATTGCGCCCCCGGCGTCAAGTCACACCCTTAGCGCAGCCCCTACCACAGCAGCGGATGGCTCCAGCGACGCCGCCCCAGGCTGTATCGCCTTCCCCGGCATCCGCTGTTGATAACGCACTCACTGCAGAACAGGCGCTGCAATTGGCTAGTCAGCATCAAGTGGCTGGCCGTTTGGCTCAAGCCGAAGGTCTTTTGCGCCAAATTCTGAAACTCAATCCACAAAATGCTCACGCTCTACATTTGTTAGGCGTAGTGACATATCAGGCTGGTCAGCCCATTTTGGCTCTGGATTTAATTCGCCAGGCGATTGCCATTGAGCCTACGGCCGCATTATTTGAAAGCAATCTGGCTGAAATGTGTCGCCAGCAGGGTCGTATCGATGAGGCTATCGATCATGGTCAAAAAGCTGTCGTGCTTGATCCTACCATGGCCTCGGCACACAGTAATTTGGGTATTGCCTTGTTTGATGCTAAGCGTTATGACGATGCGGAAACTTCCCACCAACGTGCACTAGCAGTGATGCCCAATCTTTTGCAGTCGCTGAATAACCTGGGCAGTATTGAGCGCGCTCGAGGCAACAAAAATGAGGCATTGGTTTGGTATCGTAAGGCTTTGGCTGTAAACCCCGATTTTCTGGAATCGCTTACTAATATTGGCGCAGTGCTGGTGGAAGAAGAGCGTCCCCAAGAGGCCGTTGAGCCTCTTATGAAGGTGTTACGGGCCTATCCAAATTCACCAGAGGCTCTTTGTAATCTAGGGTTATCGTATTACAAACAGAATGATTTTGAAAAAGGTGAAGCATTGCTACGCCGTTCCTTACAAAACCGACCTAGTTATCCTGAGGCGCTAGTTGGCCTTGCGCGCGTGCTGCATGATACTGACCGGCTTGAGGAAGCAGAAACCATTTTGCTTGAAGCTACGACAAATGACCCCGGTAAAGCCGATGCCTGGTGTCAACTGGGCGCGATATATACGGAGCAAGGAAAAGAAGAGATGGCTGAGTCGGTCTATCAGCGCGCCTTGGCTGTCGATGCGAAGTGTGCTGATGCCTTGACTGGGCTCGCAAATCTCAAGTTAGAGGCTGGCAAGATTAAAGAAGCCGTCGCTGAGTTAAATGCGGTATTGGAGATTGATCCAGATAACCTTGGCGCACGTTTTCATTTGACGCAGGCACAAAAGGTTAAGAAAGGCGATCCCAATCTGGCAGTGTTAGAGGCGAAGTCTGTTAGTGCAGAAAGTCTGAGTACTGATAAACGGATCTCCTTGCATTATGCTTTGGGTAAGGCTTATGATGACCTTAAGGAATATGACAAGGCATTCTCGCAATTTATCGAAGGTGCAAAACTAAAACGTAGCAAGCTGCACTACAGCGCTGATGGCGATGCAGAGCGTACGCACCGCATTATTAATATGTTTAGTTCGGAGCGATTGGCAAGTTTAAGTGGTGCCGGTAGCACTGATGCTACGCCAATCTTTGTATTGGGGATGCCGCGTTCTGGCACAACACTGACGGAGCAAATTATTGCCAGTCATCCCTTGGTATATGGTGCGGGTGAATTAAAAGATTTGTTAGAGGTTGTACAGCAATCCCTATCTGAGGGTGATAATCTGCTGTTTCCAGACAATCTCATTAAACTCAATCGAGATATCCTAACTCGCTGGGGTGATGATTACATTACTCGGTTGCGCAAACACAGTGCAACAGCGCAACATATCACTGACAAAATGCCAGCTAACTATATGGCTCTTGGATTAATTCCGCTAATGCTACCGAAAGCCAAAATTGTGCACGTTAAACGTAACCCAGTCGATACCTGTGTTTCTTGTTTCACGCGCTTATTTAATCGCCATCAAGATGCAACTTATGATCTTGCCGAATTGGGTAAGCACTATATATGTTATGTGCGACTGATGGAGCACTGGCGCCAAGTGTTGCCAGCAGGTAGTTTTTTTGAGGTGCAATACGAAGATATCGTAGCGGATATGGAAGGCCAGGCCAAGCGGTTGATCGATTACGTCGGTTTACCGTGGGACAAGGCGTGCTTGGATTTCCATAAGAACGAGCGCAGCATCCGAACGGCCAGCGTTACGCAAGTGCGCCAGCCGATTTACAAATCGTCGGTTGAGCGCTGGCGGCATTATGAGAGTTATCTTGGTCCATTACTCGAAGAGCTCAAACCCGTTCTGTAATTGTGATGCTCGTGAACATTCCACTACGTTGGCACATTATCTCTGTAGTGTTGGGGTTGATATTGGTGGGATGTGCTTATCAGAGTGGGTTAGAGCGTAGTGCAATAATTCAAAATCAAGCCGAGCAGGGGGGGTGGCAGAATAGAGTAATCCATACACCACAGTTTGATCTGCAAAGTTTTGGCAATGGGAAAGCAGTTATTGACGGTCAGTTGACCATTTATTTGGAAGGCGATGGTTTTGCCTGGGTTGATGGGCAATATCCATCAGAGGATCCTACGCCGTTTATACCACTTGCACTGCATCTAGCGATGGCGCAACCAGGATCGGGAGCTGTAGCCTATCTTGGACGCCCCTGCCAGTATAGGGGGGCACAGACAGATCCACGTTGCCATAAAGCAGTTTGGACTGATGCTCGTTTCAGTGAAAATGTTGTTAACAGTATGGATGCCGCTATTAGTCAACTTAAACAGCTGGGTGTGAAGAAAATCACTTTAGTTGGGTATTCTGGCGGGGCTGCTATTGCATTGCTGGTTGCTGCTCGTCGTTCTGATATAGCGCGCATCATTACCGTGGCAGGTAATCTAGATCCTCAGAGCTGGACAACATACCTGCGTTTACAACCACTTAATGGTTTGTTAGAGACGGCCACCCTTGTGAAACAGACTGCAGCTATTCCACGAGTTGACTTTGTTGGCGGTAAAGATCAGGTTGTACCACCAATCTTGACTGAGCTTTTTGCTAAGCAATATCCTGTCGATAAACAACCACATATCATTACCATCCCGGAGAATACGCATAGCTGTTGCTGGGCGCAACAATGGAAGACGCTATGGATGAAAGCTCAATCAAATCATGCATTATGATCCGGTAAAAAAATTGTTTGACACAATTGTCATATTGTAAGTAGCAGATTACTTAGTACTAAATGCACTATGACTGATAGTCTATACGATGGATGTTGTGTGTAACGCTAAAATTTATGTTGACTCTTACGCAAAAGAGAATGCATTCCGACTAACGATGTGGTTTGATTAATCTTTGTTACTAAAGAAAAATGAATAGTTCGATGATTTGTCCTGTATGTGGGGATAAGGCCAGTTATTTTGATGTGGTTGACTTTAATAAATCATGCACCGATCCGTTGTGTCGGGATACTGGGTTTTCTGGTATGCCAATTTATTACAGCAGGTGTAGTGGATGTGAATTTCTTTTTACTCCTAGTATTTACTCTTGGAATGAAACCCAGTTCTTGGAGGCAATATATAACTCTGACTATATTAAGTTTGATGGCGATTATTTGCAGAAAAGACCTAAAGAAAATGCTGCATTACTTGAAAATTTTTTTGGTGAGCAGATGCCAGTTATCAGGCATTTGGATTACGGTGGTGGTAATGGCAACCTTAGTGAGATTCTGAAGAGTAGGGGGTGGAATTCTGTTAGCTATGATCCATTCCCCTCTGCCGAAATAAATCTTCAAGCTTTAGGGCGCTTTAATTTAATTACTGCATTTGAGGTTTTTGAACATGTACCAGATGTACATCATTTAATGAAAAATTTATCAAGCTTATTATTGCCAGATGGTGCAATCTTGATTTTTACCTTGCTTAGTGATGGTAACGTGAATCAAAATGATCGACTCAATTGGTGGTATGCAGCACCTAGAAATGGACACATTAGTTTGTTCTCGAAAAAATCATTAGATCATTTGTCCGGGACTTATGGTTTTAAAGTGCATAATTTAAATGCTAATTTACATATGCTTAAGCATGAGCTCGCAAAAGAAACTATTTAAACCCGTTGGCGTGGTGATCCCATACTATAGAGCCCCAGAGGCTTTGCAGATTGCCATTAGCCACCTGCAAAAGCAGCGTAGCATTCAGACTGAGATCTTTGTGCGCGACAATTCTGAAGATAATATTCTATTCACGCGTGCAGTCAACGAAGGATTGCGCAAGTTTGCCTACAGCGACGTGTACGATTACGTCTTGGTGCTAAATCAGGATGCCAATCTTCATGAAGAATGTTTGTTGCAGCTTGTGCAAACCATGAACAAAAGCCCACATGCTGGTATCTGTGCGCCGATTGCGTTGTCACCAGATAAATCAGTTAACTGGGCGGGGTCAGCTGAAGCATTCCCCTGGGGGAGGCACGTTGGATACAATCTCACACAGTTACCCAAGCAGCCGTTTGAAACTTACTGGATTAACGGTGCCTGTATGTTGTTACGCACTGCCATGTTACGTGAGGTTGGTCTGCTCGATGAGGGAATGAAGTTCATCTGTTCTGATGCCGATATCTCGTTTACGGCACGTGCACGCGGCTGGCGTTGTTTGGTTGTACCCAGTGCCTTCGTTGGGCATGAGCTGGGCGGGAGCGCATCCATGACGAATACCTGGCTCAATAAAATCAAACTTGAAGACCAACTGTATTTTGCACGGAAGTGGTTGACAAGTGAGGTCTATCGTTCTTTGTCAGTCGAGGGTCCGCAACTCACGCCAGACTACGTTAGTCAACATTTATCTGAAACCATTCGTCAATTAAAATATATTTAAGTTAAAGGAACTTTTATGTCGGCAAGGAAAAAGAAGATTGAATCTTTATATGCTGAACCTTGCCAACCTAGGTTTGAAGATTGTGATTTTTATCATTCCATGGATATCCCTGGGTATGGCCCGGTTACTGGACAGTGGGATTTGAGGCCGAATGTTGCCGCCTATTTAGGTAATACCGACTTTAATGGAAAGCGGGTTTTGGAAATTGGGCCGGCCTCTGGTTACTTGACGAATTACATGGAAAATCAAGGCGCTGATGTGGTTGCTTTAGATCTGCCGACAGATTATGGGTGGGATATTGTTCCAAGGCCGCAACCTAAGGTTGAGTGGATGGCTGAACGAAAGAGGCATATGAAACGCCTGCATAATTCATTTTGGTACCTACATAGCGCAAGCAAATCCAAGGCTAAGGTTATTTACGGCAAGGTGATTGATCTTCCAGACGAAGTTGGTATGTTCGATGTGTCGATTATGACTGGCATTCTTCTTCATGCGAGGGATCCAATTGGAATCATTTGTCGATGTGGTGAGTTGACTAATAAACGGATTCTAATTACCGAATCCATATGGGGAGGGCAGGCTCAACTTAACGAGCAGCAACCAACAATGACGCTGATTCCGTCACCACAGAATGCAAGTTTGGATTTGTGGTTCTTGCTTTCACCAAAACTGATTATTCAGCTACTGCAGGTTATTGGGTTTCAAAATATCTCGATTTATACGCATAACCAACTGTATGTGCAAGGTGGTGGCAATTTAGTGCCACATTATACGATCGTTGGTGAACGCGCTTAGGAATTAACGTGACTCTTAATCATCAGGCGAAGGATCTGACAGTCGTTTGCGTGGCTTATATACGTTATGCAAACATTCCAGTTCTGATTCACTCACTATTAGCGCAAACATTACAGAATTTCAAGTTGATCGTTCTGCATGATGGATATGACGAGCAAATGCATCGGATTCTGTCTGAGTTCAAGGAGAAAAACCCGGGAGTGGTTGAGTTTGCGTTCTCTGATTCTCGCTACAAAGACTGGGGGCATACTTAGCTTGGCACGTAATCTTAGTGTTTTAATCAACCCTAAAAAAGTTAAAAATGAAAATTTTATATGTAGTGCATGCTGCTCCATGGGTGGAGTTTAGCGGTACGCCGTTAATAGCTGGTCAATATGCGAAAGCAGCGGTTAGGGCGGGTTATTCAGTAGCGATTATGACGCCTGGTGTAGATCATTTGCCAGTAGAGAATATTGGTGAGTGGGAAGGGATTCGCGTATTGAGTTGGCAAGCCTTGCCTGAATGGCCTCAAATGGCCTTTTCAAGAATGCCGGCAGATTTTTGTCAGCCTAATTCAGTATCTTGGCCATACCGAGAATTTCTCCCTGACATTGTTCACATTATTGATTGGGTTGGAATTTCTCCTTCTTTATTGCATTGCTTAAAAACCCTCAATATTCCAATTTTGAGACATGTTTGGAATTTTGAGGATTTTTGTCAATTCATTGAGCCGATTCATAAGAATCACTCTGGGACTGCATGCCCGGCGCCATTGAGTCCCGCTTCATGCGCAGAGTGTATTAGCCAGCGATCAATTGTTGCAATGAAATCAGGACAAATAACCCTTGCAAATTTGATGCAACAAGTACAACAAGTTGCTCAGAAAAATTACTCCCAAGCCATGCAGAGCACGACCCAAAGAAAACTAGTAGTAAGGCAGCATCTAAATTACTACTATGATCATTTGCTATTCGCTTCCAATAGTTTCTTTGAGTATTGGCGCAATTTTGTATCATTTGATACCCCATGTTCAATTATTAACCATGGGTGCGAAGTAAAGACTGTTCCCAGGGTTAATGGGGCAGTGCACGATGAACTTCGGTGTATTTATGTAGGAGGTTCGAATTATCGAAAGGGGTGGGATGTTATTGAGTCCGTATTTGACAACCTAATTTTTTCAGGTGTAGTGTCCATTAAGTTAAGAATTTATGGCAATAAGTTAAAGACACAAAATAGTCGCTTAGCTAAATATTCTGAGGTTGAATTTTTTGATGAATATTCGCCCGGGGAAATTGCGAACGTTTTTTCTTGGGCGGATGTTGGAATTGTTCCAACTCGTTTTGAGACATATTGTCGAGTAGTGCGCGAAATGATGCTATGCGGGGTTGTGCCTATAGCATCTCCAGCATTTGGAATATCCGATGTTTTGGTTAATGGTATCAATGGAATTTTGATAGACCCGGAGAAGCCTGATTCATTGATTATTGCGGTTAAGCATCTTTTTCAAGATCGAGAACGGCTGCAGAAAATGAGAGAAAATGCCCGCCAATCAACCATTCAATCTCCAGATGATGAGTATCGTGCAATAAAATCTTTATATCAGGCATTGATAAAAAATGCATCCTAAAAAACTAACAGCTATTACGGTTTGTAAAGGCCGTCTCTATCATTTAATGGAAACTCTCCCTTTGCTTGTTGCTATGCAGAATGATTTGGAAGTTATTGTTGTGGATTACGGATGCCCTGACGGGACTGGTGAATGGGTAAGGAATTACTATCCGCAGGTTAGCGTTATAAAAATTAACGATGATGCTGGTTTTAATTTATCTCGAGCAAGAAATGCTGGCGCGAAAGAGGCTAATACGCCCTGGCTGCTTTTTATTGACGCAGATGTTAAGGTGGCAAGTCATTTATCAGAGTGGTCGGATAAAAATTTGCAAGTTAAAGGTTATTATGTAACGTCATCAAGGGGAACGGAATTGAATGGAACTTTTTTTGTTCCAAAAAATGCATTTGAAGATGTTGATGGTTATGATGAGTGTTATCGGGGTTGGGGAGGGGTGGATATGAACAACGCCTATATGCACCTAATTTATTCAAATCGATTCCGCATAGCAATTCGGAGCGTTTTAAATACACCATTATCGAAGGTTATGACGCCTCCAGGGAATATATGGAAGGGTTAAATGCGCTCTATGGTGCTATTAAGTATGACCTTGAAAGAATATCGGGTTCCCGAGTTTATGAAAAAGATCTCCAAACAATACGCAAACTTGCTTCGGATGCATTTGATAATTACGTTAAAGGTGGTAGAAAACCAATTGAGCTGATCATTAATATCGGAGAGCGCGTTGATTGTGTAAGGTCGGGCGATCTGAAAATTGATCGTCGTATTGCTTATAGTATCGTCCCTCGCACATATTGAGGAATATTTTATAAATACATCAGCTGTGCAGATGGTATTTGGCAAATCATTTAGTGTCTTATTGGGATCTTTTTTTAGAGAATCTCAATAAACATGCCTCTGCATACAGACCATTATCAAAACTAAACCAACGGTCTTTGAGGTAAGTATGTCCTGACATTTCCTGAGGGTGCGTCTGTTGCTTTGAGCTTTACTTTAACTAAAGAGTGACCCATTTTCCTCACGAGAGGTTTGCTGCCACGTTGCTTGACCCAAGAGGCAAGATTAGGGATGTACTTGACGTCATAAATAATCTGGCCGCCCGAATTTCTTGAGAATACATCTATAGCAAAAAGCATCTTTTCACGGTTAGGGAAGATCACCAGGCCATCTTTGGTCACTACGCCAAAGCTATTGGCATCACCATCAAAGGCAAAGCCCAGTTTACTAGCGGTGGTTTGTAGATTCTTAATGAGACTTTGCAGATTCTCAAGATGGATTAGATCAGGGTGGTGATTAGGAAAATGACCATCTACCTCGCAACAGAGCCCTTGCAATTCGCAGCCCAGTGACCTGAATAATTTACTTGTAAATACACCACCAACGCGATTGCCGCAATCAGCTGCAATTTTCGTAGGTAAGCCAATTTGACATCGCTAATCATGTGATTTAGATATATTGGAAGAATATCAAAAGTGCTTCTTGTTCTGGATCCGCCGGCAAAGTCTTTTGCCTCGATACGTTTGCGTAGTTCCTGAATGTAATCGCCATAAATGGCGGTGCCACCCAAAACCATCTTGAAGCTGTTGTATTTTGTTTGGGGGCTATCCATAATCATAATTTCAGATTTCGGTTTCTTGCCATCCAATACTTGGTTTGCGCCAAAAGTACACCATTGGAGTGGCAACCATGCACAGATCGATTGCATTAATTTTGAAGTTGTTTAGCCGAAGGTTGAGCTTAATATTTGCATTCTACAGAGTTACTCGTAAGTGCAGGATCTATTTTTACTGACTTTTTATTAAAAAGTTTTTAAGAATTTTCATTTGATTTTCAACGGTTGACACCGTAATTTCTATATCAGGATTTTCTGGTCGCTCATAGGGGCTACTAATACCGGAAAAATTTGGTAGTTTACCTTCCCGCGCTTTTTTGTAAAGCCCCTTGGGATCGCGTTCTTCGCAAACTTGGATGGGGGTATTGACAAAGACCTCGATAAAGTTGTCTTTGCCAATGAGTTCCCTTGCCATTTCCCGTTCTCTCTTAAATGGCGAGATAAAGGCAGTCATGACAATGAGGCCAGCATCCATCATTAGTTTGGCCACTTCCGCAATCCGCCGAATATTTTCTACCCGATCAGCCTCAGTAAAGCCTAAGTCTTTATTGAGACCTTGGCGAATATTGTCACCATCTAGTAGATAAGTATGTTGCCCTTGTTGGTGAAGCGCGATTTCCAGCTCATTAGCCAAAGTAGATTTGCCTGAACCTGAAAGACCAGTAAACCAAATCACTTTTCCTTTATGCCCATTGAGCTTTTCACGTTCTGGTTTGGTGATATTTAATGCTTGGGTATGGATATTGTCGGCACGTCTAAGGCCATGGTGTATAAGACCAGCAGCCACTATGGCATTAGAAAAGCGGTCAATCAGAATAAAGCCACCAAGCTCCTTAGATTGCGAATACGTGTCATAGGCAACCGGTTTGTTTAGTGCAATGGTGCACAAAGCAATGTCATTGAGTTCTAATCGATGACACACTTTTTTTTCGAAGGTGTTTACATCAATGCGATGCTTAATGCTCGTAATCGTGGCGCTCGCTTGTTGGGTACTCAGCATCAGCTCATAGGTTCTACCGCTTAATCCAGCCGCTTGATCTAGCCAAATCAAGGTTGCCTCAAATTGATCCGAACTTGAAAGGGGTACATTGGCCAATGTCAGTACGTCTCCTCTAGAGACGTCAATGTCTTTTGTGAGTGTTAGGGTAATGGCCTCCCCTTGATTTGCAAAATCTCCTTTTTGAGTGAGTGTTTTCGCTGGGGTGATGATGTTTTTAATATTGGCCGTTTGGCCTGAGGAGGTTACGCGAATTTCATCACCTATAGAGATGCTTCCGCTGGCAATGGTCCCGCTAAACCCCCTAAATTGGGCGTTGGGTCTATTGACCCATTGCACAGGCATAGCAAAGGGTTTGGGTTCCTTATCCATTGCATTACTTAGAATGACTGCGCTTTCAAGTGCTTGCATCAAAGTGGGGCCCTGGTACCAGCGTAGCTTATGCGAATGGCTCGTAATACTATAGCCCAATAGAGCGCTCACTGGAATGGCGGTTACTTGATTAAAGTGCAGGCTACTGATGTGTGCTTCAAAATCACGAACAATCTGATGAAAAACCTCTTGTTTTTTTGGGACCAAATCAATTTTATTAATAGCGAGAATGATCTGTTTGATGCCCATCAGGGACACTAGATAAGCATGACGTTTCGTTTGCGTCAGGACTCCTTGCGTAGCATCTACTAAGATGACCGCTAGGTCAGCGGTAGAAGCCCCCGTAATCATATTGCGCGTATATTGCTCATGACCTGGAGTATCGGCCACAATAAACTTCCGTTTATCCGTGGAAAAAAATCGGTAAGCGACATCGATGGTGATGCCTTGCTCCCGTTCGGCAGCTAAACCGTCTACCAAGAGGGCAAAATCCAAGGCCTCCCCTTGGGTGCCAAATTTTTTCGAGTCCTTTTGAAGTGACTCTATTTGATCTTCTAGCAGCGAATGCGAATCATAAAGTAGTCGACCAATCAGAGTGCTTTTGCCATCATCGACACTACCGCAGGTAATAAAGCGTAGTAAATCTTGCTCCTTTTCTTTAGCAAGAAATGATTCAATGTCTTTGGGCGTTTTCTTAATTGCATCTACCAAGATTCCTGCTTTTTTCTTAGGGATTTTATTTTCTTTTTGCGCAATTTTGGCGTTCAGGTTGGATAGTTTAGTTTTGGTCATTAGAAATAACCCTCTTGTTTTTTCTTCTCCATGCTAGCGTTCGCATCGCTATCAATTACCCGACCTTGTCGTTCGGTCTGTCGAGCACTGATGAGCTCTAAGATGATCTCTGGCACATTCTTTGCGTTCGATTCAATTGCGCCGGTCAGGGGGTAACAGCCCAACGTCCTAAAGCGCACGAGGCGATTACGAATTTTTTCATTTTCTTGAAATCGAAATCGCTCATCATCAACCATGAGTAAGAGTTGATTACGTTCAACGATAGGGCGTTCTTTAGCAAAATATAAGGGGACTACGGGAATGTCTTCGTGGTAGATGTACTGCCAAACATCTAATTCTGTCCAATTGGAAAGCGGAAATACGCGCATGCTTTCGCTGGGATGAATGCGGGCGTTGAATAGATTCCATAGCTCAGGACGTTGACTTTTGGAATCCCAATGGTGGGTTTTGGTGCGGAATGAAAAAATTCGTTCCTTCGCGCGAGATTTTTCTTCATCGCGCCGAGCGCCTCCAAAAATGGCATCAAATTGATATTGATCTAGCGCTTGTTTCAAGCCCTCTGTTTTGGTAATGTCGGTATGCAGGGTAGAGCCATGGTCAAAGGGGTTGATATTGTTTTCAATCGCTTGAGGATTGGTGTGGGTAATCAAGGTGAGATTTGGATCTTTGGCAATTTCATTGCGCATGTCATACATTGCTTGAAATTTCCAGCGCGTATCGATATGCAGCAAGGGAAAAGGAAGTTTGCCAGGATAAAAGGCTTTTTGCGCAAGCCTGAGCATGACAGAGCTATCTTTACCAATGGAATAGAGCATAACTGGATTTCTTGACTGCGCCACTGCCTCTCGAATGATATGAATGCTTTCCGCCTCTAGCTTCGCAAGATGCGGTGGCAGAGTGAGAGTTTTTTGAGTTTGATTGGGCGGGTAAAAGGATTCTCTGTAGGCTGTCAGGGGGTTGATTTTTTGTAACGCCGCATTATTTCTAAAAAATGCAGTAAGCATTCCATGCGGAAAAATTTGTAATGGTTTGCCAAAAAGATCTTGCAATTGATTGAAGGCTTTTTGAATATTTTTCTCATTTGGTTGATCTTTTATAGCTACCCAGGATCTTCCCCCTTTGGCATTATTAGCGTGTAGAAAATAACGCCCATTCAAGTCATTATGAATTTGAGCAAATAAAACTAACTTTCTTTTTGATCTGGCAATATCGAGTTCGTTGTTAAGTACGACGAGATTGAGTGGTTTGCGAAACTCATCGGTGAGCAATGCTGGGGTTAATTCATTAGGCCATAACCCTAGTTTTTTCAATTGTCTTTCGGCGGTACGTTTGGTGCCCGCCATTCTAAGCGCTAAAAGTTCAGAAAATGCGAGTTCGGTGCTCCAGGGCTTGCCGTTTGAAAGCGATTCAAGAGCTTTTTGAGTGTTCGCCACTTCTTCTTTCTGTGTGCATTGTTTTAATTTTCGCATTTTGCGAATATCATTAATTTTATAGAATCTTAAATTAAAAAAAATTCTAACATAGTATTTTATTTGTTAATCCGCAAATTGCGTCAATATTAAAGTGTCTTTGAATTGATATTGGCAGAAGCTCTGCCTATCACCGGCACTTTATTAGGTCAATTACCCCCCTATAAATCCTTATTTTTTATTAGCACTTTTGTTACTATTGTGAGGGTGTGAAAGTGCGCACAAAATAACATTAAACTACTATTAAATTGAATATAGAAGAATAATGAATAAAGCCTACCGCATTGTCTGGAATAAAGCTCGTAAATGCTTAATGGTGGTAGGTGAAAATGCCAAATCCAATGGCAAAGGTTCTGGTACTAAAAGAGCCATAATCGATGCAATAGCAGCAGCGATGTTGGCTTTGGGAGGTGGGCAAGGAATGGCCGCCCCCCCTGTTGGAACGAATTACGTCATTTCCGCGGCTACCTCAGGACCTTTTACCCTTTCAACAAGCGACACCCTGAATGTATTATCAACTGGAATTATAGATGGCGGAAGTGGCATTGGCGTCACAGTCGGCGGTACCCTCGGCACCACTGGTGGTAGTGATCCATTCTCCATTCGCAATGCGGGCACCATCACTGGTTCGCAAGGAGGAATTGAGCTACAAAGTGCGACCCTCTCAAGTGGTATTCAAAACCTTGCCACGGGTACTATTGTTGGTTATGGTTCTTCCGGCGCAGTAGCGGGCTTAAATGTTTTGAATTCATCGATTGCGGGTGGAATTACAAATATTGGACGCATTGAGGGGGTAACGTATGGTCTTGTTGCTGCTAACTCTACAATCTCTGGGGGCATTCAAAATCTTGCCGGAGCGACACTTGCTGGCGTCTCAGCCAGTGGCCTAACCATCAACAACTCTGAGATTAATGGTGGAATTCAAAATGCAGCACTGATTCAAGGTTTTTACTATGGCCTTGATCTTACATCTTCCACCCTTTCGGGGGGCATCAGTAATCTAGCGGATGGCACATCGACTGGAACTATTAGTGGCAATGAAGCCGGGATCTTTACTCTTTTAAGTTCAATCAATGGCGGCATCACTAATTCTGGGTTGATTGCGGCGACTGGTACGGTCGCTGGGGTGGGACCATCAATTTCTGGTATTCATCTAATTGCGACAGATTTATCGGGAGGTATTTCTAACCAATCGGGCGGCACAATCACGGGCGGTCAATACGGTATTTATATTGATCAAGGGATCATATCCAGCGGTATTATCAACGCTGGCTTAATCGAAGGCGCAAGCGGTGTAACGGTGAACGGCGCTGCGGTTTACATAAAATATGCGCATATCGATAGTATTGATAATCTTGGAATCATCCAAGTAACTGGCTCCGGCGCATCTCTTCCTGCACTTTTAATTCAAAACTCTACCTTTGCTGGAGACATCAGAAATCAAAACACTGGCACTATTAGTGGAGACAACGGCATATCAATTGAATCCACCTCAATTGGTGGAAATATCTCAAATGCAGGTTTGATTAATGCCGGTATTAACGGTGTCTATCTCTACGGATCGACTTTAACGGGCAGTATTCAGAATAATGTTGGCGCCACCATCTCTGGAATGACGGGGCTCAGATTGCAAAGCTCCAAAGTAGAGAGCGGCATCGCGAATTCAGGATTAATTGAGGGCACTGGCACGGGTATCTATTTAAGTAACTTATCCGTGTCAGGTGGACTTCAAAATGCTTCGAGTGGCACCATTTCTGGTGGAAACGCAGGACTAAATTTTTCTTATTCTCAAATTGACGGCGGTATTACCAATGCTGGACTCATACAGGGTGCGGTAGACGGAGCAATTTATATTGCTAACTCCATCATTTCTGGAGGATTATCAAATACCGGAACGATTGGAGGTGTTGTGCCAGGAAGTGGCAACGACGGCCTTTATCTTTATTCGTCCGCATTAAATGGAGGCATTCAGAATTCCGGTGTGATCGCTGGGGTCAATAACGGAATTTATGTAGGTTCCTCATTAATTGATGGTGGTATTACAAACTCCGGCCTGATTCAAGGAACCTCTCAATCAGGCATTCTCTTCTCCTATTCCAGCCTTTTGGGCGGAATTATCAATGAAGCGGGTGGAACAATTGCTGGAAACTCGCATGGCATTTCCCTATTGGGCGCCACGGTCTCTGAAGGTATTACAAACTCCGGCCTGATTCAAGGAGGTTCTAATGGTATCGACATCAACGGATCATCTGCAATTAATGGAAATATTCAAAATTCTTTGAGTGGAACTATCACTGGCAACTCATATGGAATCTCTTTGGTTGCTTCAACGATCAATGGCAGCATCATCAACGCAGGGCGTATCGAAGGATTGATAGAATCGGGGATTGGCTTGTCCTCATCCTCAAGCATTGTGGGCGCCATCACGAATCTCTCATCAGGAACGATCGGCGGAGGCAGCACCGGCATCTCTGTGCGCGGGTCTGCGATTACAAGCGGGATCTCCAACTCAGGCTTGATTCAAGGTAGTAATGGAATCTTGCTTGAATTTTCTGGACGAATTGACGGTGGCATTGTCAATGACGGTTTGATACAAGGCTCAACGAATGGAATCGTTCTTGACGGCAACTCATTAGTAACTGGTGGCATTCAGAACTCGGTGGGTGGAACCATTAATGGCGGGTTCACCGCTGGAATCTATGTATATAACTCAATGATAGACGGTGGGATCGTCAATGCGGGACAAATCCAGGGTCGTAACTATGGAATCCGTATAGAGAGCGGTGGTCGAATTGATGGTGGTATTGTTAATGCTGGATTAATTCAGGGAATTTCCATAACCGGAATCAGCCTTCAATCAAATGCCACCCTTAATGGCGGTATTTATAACCAAGCCGGCGGCACAATCACGGGCGGTCTATATGGAATTGCCATTACTAACGGCTCCCAGATCAATAATGGAATCACTAACGCAGGATTAATTGAAGCCTCAATCTCCGGAACAAATGGCGTATATTCAAATTATTCCACCATCAATGGCGGCATTCAAAATTTGTCTACCGGAACGATCGCAGGGGCTGGCTATGGCATATATTTATCCTTCTCTGAAATTAATGGTGGTATTACTAATGCCGGTTTGATTGCGGCAATTAACAATAGTGGCTTTTTTTCGTATTACACGACCATTACCGGTGGGATTGATAACCAATCTGGTGGCACTATCATTGGTGGCTATCATGGTATTTTTGGTACCGGATCCACTATCATTGACGGCATTACCAATGCCGGCCTAGTTCAAGGCGGAGTCGGGGCTGCTGGCATTGCTCTTGTCACAAGTGCCTTAACAGGCGGTATTCATAACCAGGCTGGTGGCACCATCAGCGGTGGTCAATACGGTATTTTTGTAGATGCCAATTCCACCCTCACCGGCGGTATTACCAATGCGGGTCTCATTAGCGCTCCGGTTAGCGGGTCTGCAATTAAAATAGACAGCGCAAGCCGCGTGGATGTTTTAAACAGCGTATCCGGTACGATCGTGGGCGCTATTAATGGTAATGCGAATGTCACCAATAGTGGACTGTGGGCATTGCAAGAGAAGGCAGGTGGCACTATTTCGGCTGGCTCCCTAGTAAGCGCTAATATTTCGGGGGATTACTATCAAAGTAGTAGCGGTCGGTTACAAATCGGCGTCAATGGTACCGCGGGCAGTGGCACCCTAGCTGGTAATTACAGCACGCTCACGGTGGGTGGAGCAGCTACCTTTGATGCCAATACCGGGATTCGCGTCAGCATGAGTGCTGCAGACAGTGTATTGATTGACGGCACATTAGCAGGTGTAGTTAATGCAGGCACCCTTACAAGTAACGGGTTTATCATCACCGATAATAGTTCGCTCATTAATTTTGTTGCCAATACCACTAGCGGCACACTCGATTTAATTGCAGTTACTCAGACTGGATGCGGCACGACCGTTAGCGGCCCTCAAACCGGACCCTGCGAAATTGCCTTTGACCAACCAACAATTACAGTCCTCTCTGGCGGTACCATTAGCGGTGCTAATACTGGTATCCGGGTACTGTCTGGCAGCATCACCGCCGGCGGTATTGTGAATGCCGGCACAGTAATGGGCACTAGTTATGGCTTAGCATTTGAGCCGGGGACTGCCTTTGCTGGTAGTGTTCTTAATCTTGCCTCAGGATATATCAGCGGTGTCACCAAGGCTATCTATCTAAATAGCTCTTCTGTCATTGGATCTATAAGCAACAGTGGCTCAATTGTGGGCACGCAAGGTATTTATGTACAAAAATCTTCTATATCCGATGGAATCTACAATTCAGGATCAATCCTGACGGCCAATGCCGCAATTAATTTGAATAGCCATAGCGTTGTTGACACTATTAACAATAGCGGAACGCTGACGGGTGTTAATGCGATTTATATTGAGAGTAGTGTGCTCACAGGGCGCTTAATAAATTCCGGCTCTATTCAAGGTGGTTCTGCTGGTGTTGTGCTGTACGGCGGATCAACTATTGGCGGGGGGATTCTTAATACTGGTACTATTGTTGGTCAATTAATCGGATTGGGCATATTAAATGCTTATTCAGTCGGGGCGAGCGGCAACTCGCTTGTGATGGGCGGTATCACTAATTCTGGATTAATTCAGGGTTCTTCAGCATCTGGAATTGCAATCATCAGCTCTCAGCTCAATGGCGGTATTACCAACCAAGTTGGCGGCACCATCATTGGTGTGTCCAATACTTACGGCGCGTTGCATGTCGAGAACTCAACGCTCACCGGTGGGATTGTGAATGCCGGTTTAATTGAAAACACTGCACTTGGCGCAGGCTCTGGTAGCACCACGATTGCTGCAGGCATTCTCCTCAATAATTCATCGCTAAGTGGTGGTATTACCAACGAATTAACCGGTGTCATTGTTGGAACGCTCGCAGGCATTTACTCCAACAATAGCACAATTTCTGGGAACATTGCCAATGCCGGTCTGATTTCTGCGCAATATTTTGAAGCGGGCAAGGCTATTTCTCTTCGAGATTCTTTATTAGATGGCTCCATTGTTAACACGGGAACCCTAACCGGCCATAGCGATGGCGTCCTTGTTTACAGATCATCAATCAGTGGCAATATTGAAAACAGTGGGTCCATCTACGGCGCCTGGTATGGCGGAATCCGCATTGATGACAGTACCATAGCGGGTAGCATCATCAATAGCGTTAGCGGTCAAATCGTTGGGGGATATACCGCAGGACTCATGGTCTATCGATCTAGCATTGCTGTCGATATCGTGAATCGAGGCACCATCATTGGTGTGCCTGATTATTATGGAACCAGTGGACTAACTGTAAACCAAAGCTCCATTGGCGGCTCCATCGTTAATTCTGGACTTATCAGCGGTGTGCAAAATGGTATTAACATTGCCGGTTCTTATCTTGGCGGTAATATTTCCAATCAAGCCGGTGGCACGATCACCGGTGGTCAGTTCGGCATCTATGGCAGTGGCAGCTCCGTCATCACCGGCGGCATTACCAACAGCGGCGCAATTTCCAGCAGCATTGTTAGTAATCAAGGCACGATTACCTCACCCCTAATTGGACTATCAGCCGGTATTGCAATTAATGAAAGCACGATCAACAACGGCATCTTCAATACTGCTGGAGGTTTAATTTCTGGTAACGCAACGTTAAACGTTGTCGGTAGTATTGATGCTCCAATCATTGGCCTTGGAGCGGGTATTGTGATTAACAATAATAGCTTCGTAAATGGCGGTATCCAAAATGATGCTGGAAGCACGATTAGTGGTTACGGTACTCTCTCTCTATCCGGATCGGTTTCCGGTGGTTTAGCGATTAATGCTTTAGGGGTTGGTATTCTGGTCAACAGTGCTAGCACTGTTTCATCCGGTATCCATAATGCAGGCTTGATTAGTGGTGGCGGTACAGCTAGTGGCGATATTGGCTTTTTGCCATTGTTAGGTACTGGAATCCTGGTTGCAAATAATAGCCAGGTTGATGGTGGCATTAGTAATGCAAGTTCTGGAACCATTCAGGGTGAAATGTTTGGCGTGGCTGTACGCGGAACGATTTCTCCGAGTATGAGCGGACCCACCGGATTCTTTAGTGGCTTATCCCGCATTAATGGCGGAATTACCAATGCTGGTCTAATCGTAGGCAGCATAGCCGGCATGGCATTGGTTGGCGCGGAGATAAATGAGGGTATCCAAAATAGTGGCACGATCCTAGGCGGCGGTGCTGGCTTATTCGCACTCCCCAATACAACTATTAATGCTGGTATTACTAATAGTGGTTTGATTGCCTCGATGCTCTTTGGTGACGGCATCGCTCTTAATGGCGCCATTCTCAATGGCGGCATCACCAACCAAGCGGGCGGATCCATTGGCGGCTCTGGTGGCATTGGTATATACCAAAGTCAGGTATTTGACGGCATCAATAACGCCGGCACCATCACTGGAAGTGGATACGGTGTTAATGTAAGTAATTCAACTATTACTGGGGAAATCATCAATACCGGGCGTATTGAGGGAATTAATAATTCAGGAATTAGCTTAAATGACCTGACTCTTCTTGCTGGAGGTATCACTAACCAAGCCAGCGGCACTATTATTGGCGGTCAATACGGCATTTATGTGGGCGGCGGTACTGGCAGCACGACTATCACTGGCGGTATTACTAATAGTGGTTTGATTGCCTCGATGCTCTTTGGTGACGGCATCGCTCTTAATGGCGCCATTCTCAATGGCGGCATCACCAACCAAGCGGGCGGATCCATTGGCGGCTCTGGTGGCATTGGTATATACCAAAGTCAGGTATTTGACGGCATCAATAACGCCGGCACCATCACTGGAAGTGGATACGGTGTTAATGTAAGTAATTCAACTATTACTGGGGAAATCATCAATACCGGGCGTATTGAGGGAATTAATAATTCAGGAATTAGCTTAAATGACCTGACTCTTCTTGCTGGAGGTATCACTAACCAAGCCAGCGGCACTATTATTGGCGGTCAATACGGTATTTTTGTAGATGCCAATTCCACCCTCACCGGCGGCATTACCAATGCAGGCTTCATTTCCGGAGGTACAAAATCAATTTATATCGGTCCCGGCGCTTCAGTTGATCGAATTGTGATTGCGGGTAGTGATACCGCCTCCTTCAGTGGCGATGTCTATGCACCAAACACTCCAGTCACTGTAGCGGGTAGTCAGACGTATACCCTCGATACCAACTTCGCTACACCAAACTTTAGTAATGAAGGTACCTTAAATCTACGAGCGACAGGTCGTCCAACAATCACAGGTAATTTGACTTTAGCTAGTTCCGGCACCTTAAGTGTCACGGTCACTGGCCAATCCAACTACTCGCAAGTCACCGTTACTGGTAATGCCACGATTGCTGGAGCCCTCAAAGTCAATGCTGCGAGCGTTGCGAGCGGTGCATTAACGGCCGGCAGTACCCTTGCTGGAGTCATTTCCGCCACAAGTATTAGCGGTACATTTACCGGAAGAATGGAAGACGACAGCTCTCTTTTCGACTTTAAACCGGTTTATGGAGACACTAAATTTGGCCTAGCAGTTGTTCAAGTAGCTACGATTCTTGATGCGGTCAATGCCACCAACAATCCTGCGGCCCGTGGAGCAGCTGCCATGCTCGACTCGATTGCGGCTACCGGGGGGGCAATGAGCGGGGTCATGACCAAGCTCCAAACAGGTGATAATCAACAAATTAGTAATGCGGTCTCCCAGACCTTACCCGTGATCGTGGGTGCCGGGTCGCAAGCCACCGCATTCTTGCAACAAAACCTCAACCAAATCATGCAAGGGCGTCAAAATCAACTGCGCGGTCTCTCCTCTGGGGATGGCTATATTGGCAACCGCGATGTGTGGATGAAGGGCTTTGGCAGCTGGGCCGACCAGGGCAATATCAACAATGTCTCGGGCTACAAGGTCAATACCGGTGGTCTGGCCATTGGTATTGATCGCCAGTTCTCACCCAGAGCTAATGCCGGTGTAGTCTTCGCCTTTGCCAATAGTGGGGTAAGCAGTAACAGTAGCGTAGCGCCCAGTGGGATCACCATTAATAGCTATCAATTAGGCGCCTATGGTGACTACGCCTTGCGCCCAGGCTTACAAGCCAACTACCAAGCCGATGTGGGACTCAACAACAACAAGAGCTATCGCAACCTCTCGGCCTTTAGCGGGGTCTCAGGCGTCGGGGCCAATGCCAATGCCAACTACAACAGCCTCGTGGCCCATCTGGGAGCGGGCTTACGCCAACTGGTACCCGTGGGGCAAAAAGTGACCTTCATCCCCTCGGTGCGCGCCGACTACACCACAGTTCGCTCGCAAGCCTATACCGAGACCGGGGGTGGGGATTTGAACCTGAGCGTCAATAGTCAGACCTATAACATGCTCATGCTCTCCACCGACTTACGGGTTGACTACATGCTGATGAGTAAAGTACGTGCCTCGGTCAACGTCGGCGCCGGCTATAACACCTTAAATAACCAGGTGCAGGTCACGAGCGCCTACCAAGGTGGGGGAACCGCCTTTGTGACCAACGGCCTGCAGGTCTCGCCATGGCTCTACAATGCGGGCCTTGGCGTAAACGGCTGGATTAACAAGAACACCGAGCTTAATGTGCGCTACGACACCCAATTTAGCACCACGAGCTACACCAACAATATGGTAAGTGCAAAGCTCAAGTTCTGGTTCTAATCCAGAGCGCATAGCAAGCATGCAGTAGCAGCAGAGAAGGCCGGGGAGAAGGAGAAAGATGCTGACCCAACACCCTAGCCAACCCTGGTTGGCATCCCTATGCCAGTTCATCCAAAGCAACTTACAAGAGGACCTTACTCTTGCAGACCTAGCCCAGGCAGTAGATCTAACCCCCAGAGCTTTGCAATACGCTTTTAAACGAGAATTACAAACTACGCCCATGCGCTGGCTCCGCCAAGAGCGTCTGAAGTTAGTCAACCAGACCCTCAAAACCAAAACCCCCGGTATTACTGTCACGCAAGCGGCTATAGCCAGTGGCTTTACCAATCTCGGTATCTTTGCCCGCTACTACCATGAGCAATATGGGGAGAAGCCGTCAAGGACGTTGCGGGTTAAAGTCAATTAATCGGAGTGCTTAGTGTCTGATGGCGGAGATACCATCCGCCCAAGATGCCTTATATATATGGGCTCTTGCCTGATGAACATAAAGTTACCAAAGATTGTTACCAAACTGGAACTAGACTCTAAGCTATTAAGAGGGGGGCAACCCCCTAGTGAATTTTCTATGGACTAACCCCGCCCACTCGGTACCCCCCATTTTTGAAATGGGTCCCATCGTTATACCTTTACACACTGTTTTGCTCAAACGATTAGTAATTTTTTAAAATTTTATCTAATCCTCAAGTGTCTTTTGTATTGCTATAAATAGATGTTCTGGGTTTGACATATCCAGACGGACATAGCCTTTTGGCTTTCGTCCCCGCGTTTTGGTTCCATTAAAAAGTTTCACATGATCGCCAATGTCTCTTAGGTAAAGTAGGGCAGCGCTTCGCTTACTGCGTTCCTCGCGTTCAATACTAGATTCCCCTTTATTTCTATACTGCGGATGATCAGCGCCTCGTAGGATCTTCCTCGGCTTGACAATTCCGCCGTGAAGGCGACACCGGTTAGCCTTGCTACTTCGTACAGGCATATTCTTACAAGGTAGGCCAGTACGTTTACACTTGGCACCGCAAAGTGGACGTTTCGAATATTTAAAGGATGGGAGTGGCATATCTAATAATTGACATATATTTACACCCTAATAACCCCCTCAAAGGGCGGCTCAAAAATATTAAACACTGAACCTCATGCAAAGGAAGTGTAGATTTCACCCAAGTGCACGCGTAACACACGATTAGGCCGCCGAACTGTGTGGGTGTAACCCTTTACGTATAGGGCTTTGGTAGTTATCACACACATCGCACACTTTATTTATATATAAATAATTAATAAATAAGAACCATGGGTATGCTGGAGCTGAAATAGCAGCTGCAGGATTTGTAGTTTGTGTGTATGATCCGTGCGAACGTCGGTAAGTCATTGAATTAAATGGAAATGTGGTCACACACATGATTAAAAAATGGTTTCTTTATAGTGGCGAGCGATTTCAGTCTCGCTCATAAAGCTATATGTATTAAATCTCTGGGCGGTGGTGAATAACCCCTTGCGCGTGCCATTATCAAACTTTGCTTTTTTCGCAAGCCTCTTGTACCCCATACGCTTTAGTATCGTAGCCACTGTTTTGCCAGAACATTTAGAAGGTCTAAACCCGCTGTTATATTGCGCTGCCAAATCCTCAGTGCTAATAAGGTCGTGATTTTTGGCCTGCGCCTTAAGAAGAGCGTTTTCAACCCATTGCTCGAGGTCTGATTTGTTGCTATCGAGCATGCTCATCTTGGACTGGCTCATGGGTGCCGGGGCAGTGGGATCAAATGAACTGGTATCTAGACTCAGCAAGTAGTTCATTAAGGCCGACTTACCCCCATTTTTTATCCATTGCACAAACCTCTTTCGGATGTCATCGGGCAGCTTCTTATCTGGCCCTTCAGCTACAAAAAACCGTCTGTCTTTATTGTTTAGGTAAACGGCATCAGGATGGTTGCTTAAGAACACATACTTGATAATATTTGGTTCTGAAAACTTAGACGTGTTTTTGACGTTGATATTGTTTTCGGTGGCAGTAATCCATCCTTTAATGCGGTCTGCTGTGCTGCGTTTATCCGCGCTTGATACTTCATCGGCGATTACAAAGACTTTTTGGGACTGCCATTCAGTAAATTGGTCGCTAAATACCTCGTTACCAACAACTTTAAAATGTCTTGCATTAAAGAGGCTGCCAACGGTCTCAAACAGCAAGCCTTTTCCGACCCCTTCTTCGATAGACCAAACTACGAGCGAGACGAGGAACTTTGTCCCAGGCTCTTGAATCATCTTGGCAAGCCACTTGACACAGTACTCACGCTCCTGAGCATTCGGCAATACAAACTCAATGAGCTCCAGAAAAGGACTTATGTCACCAGGGATCGGTTCAGTAGTAAAGCCGCGCCAGGTATTAAGTGAGCCGTCTTGTAGGGTGGAAGGTTGACCAGGAGCAAGAACCAGCCTAGTAACACTTCGTCGCTTTGGGCTTTTGAGCCAGCCTCTGCCTAATGTAGTGGCCTTAGCATCCTCATTAGGTTTATAGGAAACGTTGTCGTAGTGCATGCAAAACTTAGGCGCTGGTACATAAATGCCGTTTTTGATGTCGTAAATTTCCCGCATAAAGTTATCCCAAGCGTAGTTTTGATTAACAATGTCAATTGCATCGGGTGGGGGAGTGGACTCTCCTTCGCTTACCCTGGCATTTTCTATGCAGGTAGTCTGTGGTGGGACACCTTTGATCTGCGACCAAAATGCGTCGATTTTTTCCTGAGTGATTTCTTCGTCTCTGGCATAGGAGTTCTGGCGGATGTTTGCCCAGTAACGGTCTTGGGTACGGTCATTATTCTTGGATCCAAATTTCCAGTCTGCCAGCAGTGCTCTGATTTGCTCCATATTGAACCCACCTCGGATCAATGAGGTAGCCATACCAATATCCATCGCTGAGCCTGACTTATCAATAAGACCATCAGTACTGCCTAGATATCGCGCCTTAGCACTGGGGTTGCTCTCCAGGAATAACTTGAATCGATTCCGCAACTGTTCAGTGATTTCAATTTTCGAAATAGGCTGGGTTGGGTTAGCGCCTTTGGATTTGGCATGGTACTCAGCCCTAGCTTGCTCGATTAATTCTGGCGATATTGATAAGGCTTCTTGGATTGATTCCAAGGTGTATTCCTTATCTGAGCAATAAATAATCTTCGCTAGCGAAGGGGTACTTGGATAGCCTTTATCCATTTTTGACTGACTGGGATAATTAAGTGTTCCAGGGAGCCTCAGGATTCGACTACAGTCTTGTGTGGAGTCAGCATTCCAACGCTTAGCAACCGCACGGTTCACAATTTCAAACTGCTCCTTAGCTTCTTGGGAGCTGATATCGAGCGTAGGCGTTAATCGATAAAGAACTTGGAGCCCATTACCGGAGTCAATGATGATTGATGCGTGCTTGCATAGACTGGGAACTAGGTCTTTTAGATAAATCTTGGCTTGTTCATAAGAGCCAAATTTCTTGATATTGGGATCAATATCCGCCCAGGCAAAGCGCGCTGATTTCACATCATGTTTAGATAGCCGTTTATTAACTGCATCGCTGATGTTTGTGTGGAAGTAACAATTGTGACCATCAGCATTGGCCTTCAAAACCCAGGCTTCCGCCTGGGCTGCCTGTTGTGGCATCACAAAAGTTTTACATGGTACCGAGCTTTGCTTATCCATAGGGTCGATTGTTGCTAGCGTTAACTGGCCCACCGGAATGAGCTCAGCAATTTGCATAGACAGGGTAGGGGTATCGGCAATCATGTTCATGAACTTGCTCCTCGATCCATAGTATTAAATTCCGTAATCGCTGGAAAAGTCGATTCAATATCTTTGAGCAACTGATCCAGCTCAACTGATACGGGATGCGATTCACCTGCTGAATAGGTTGTGTAGCGATTTCGTGGCATTTCCCAAGGGCAGTGATCGATCCAGCTGTTTTCACGGGAAGACTCTAATAAAGATACTAGATCTGAGCCTTTAGTACGAAGTGCTACTACCGATATACATGCAAGCGTATTGCTAGATTTAATAGTCTGAACTGTTGTAAATTCCTCTAGGTCTACTTCACCTTTGGGTGAAACATATTTAGTCTCAGTAATAAGATCAATATCGCTTGAATTGCGATAGGTTTGCTCGTAGATGTTAATTTTCAAAGCTACGATTGGAATTACCTGAACTGTACCGTTCAGTTTCGGATCGCTGTCTTTATCTTGTTGATAATCGATTACAACTAATTCAAGAGGTTCGGCTGGTGTAGTAATGAATACTTGATGAAGGGTTTTCATGCTGTCGTCCCTTTCTCTGATTGAAAGTGACTTTCGATCCAGTCGTCAACGTCTGATTCCTTCCAGACACAAATACCTCCAATCCGCGTAGGGGCCACGAACTCTTGTTTAGCAATTTTTAGCCAAATTGTACTTTTGGCAAGCGTTGTCTTTTTCGATACGTCGGCAATCCGAAGTAGTTGTACAAAGTGTTTCATTTGTGTTCCTTTCGTAATGTTTAAACACAAATGAATTTTTGCAACTTAAATCAAAATACCCTATTCATTACTTAAGTTGTGAAGCTTTTTTTGTCGTTGGCCTATATCCAGTAAATTCTTCAAACTTATTTCTGAGCGTTGATTCTTTCCAGCCTTTGGTTGTGGTTAAAACCGGAGCCCCGGTTATAGGCTTTAAGGGGGTGCCATTTTTCTTAAGATTTCTAGATGCTTTCGTGACCGGTGGATTTGGACATGCTGCAATTAGCTGCCTTTTCCAGGCTAAATAATCTGACCCAACTAATGTTCTGCCTAATTTTTTCTCCAAAATAGTGACGTGATTCTTGCAGATAAGATCATTCTGTGAAAACTTTTTGGCTACACCCGTAGAGCGATTTTTGGATGTTGTTGCTTTATGCCAAATCACCCATTTTTCCATTTGAACAAGTAGTTCAGTGCATCGTTCCAGAGCGCTTATATACGCGGGATAGACTGATGAATAGCTGCCGGGTTTAAGCTTTACAGGCTTAGTGACATGTGAATTTATAAATTCAATATCTAAATTTATGGCTTCAAACCCGAAGTCAAATAGCGCTAGCGTATCTTTCCTCAACTTTTTACGCCCTGGGTACTTCACGACATCAATATCGTGAATGATTGAATATTGGTTTTCAAGAGAAATAGTTGCCTGAGCAAGTACATCAAATTCTAGGGGTAATGGATGCAAGAGTTTTGACATTTTTTCTCCTAAGCTACTTTTAATTCATGGATATTGTTTTGGGCTGGAATGGAGCAATATGACTCCCAGTCTACGAGAAGACTGCGTCTTTTTTCAAGCAGATCTTTTCTTCGATAAGCCGCCTCAACTTTATTTCCTATAGTATGAGCTAATGCCATTTCAGCGACTTCAGATGGGTGATTTGTTTCCTCAGATACCCAATCCCTGAACGAGGACCTGAAGCCATGTACCGTTGCGTCAACCTTTGCACGACGAAGCATCATAGGCATCGCCATGTTGGTAAGTTTTTTCCCTTTAACCGAGAAGAGATACTTACTTTCATCATCCATTGCTTTTGCAATAGCCAATATATCTAGAGATCTCTGGCATAGTGGGACGCGATGTTCCTTGCGAGCTTTCATTCTTGAGGCTGGGATAGTCCAGATATCGCCCATTACCTCTGTCCTCAGCCCTTCAATTACCTCGCCAGTCCTAGATGCGTTGAGTATTGTGAACTCTAGGGCTAGAGAGGTCATTGTGGTCATTTCGCGAAGATTTGCTATTAGCTCAGGCACTTGGCGGTAAGGCAGCGCTTTGTGGTGGACAACCTTTTTGACCTTATTGGGCGCAGGCAAAATGGTCTGAAGGTAGTTTTTCCATTGGGCGGGGTTGATCCCAGACCGAAGCTTACGGGTTGTAGCAGCGGCTAGAATCCACTCAAGCCGACCCCTCAGTCTAGAGGCCGTCTCAGTCTTTGTTGTCCATATTGGCGTAAGAATCTCAAGTACGTCCTCCATAGTTATTTCATCAAGATGCTTATCTCCAATAATAGGGTAGGCAAATTCCTCCAGCGTGTATTCCCATTGGTCTCCATGCTTTTGGTTAGTCCATTCAGCGCGCTTCGTTTTGATGCACTCAGCAGCAAATTCTCTGAAGGTTAATTTTTGGGCCTGAACCTGCTCAGACTGCTTCTTTGCAGTATTTTTAATATCCATCGGGTTGACGCCGCTGTCTATCTGATCGCGGTACTGTTGCGCCTTAATCCTAGCCTCTGATATAGATAGCGAGGGGAATGAGCCCAGGCTTATGTTGTGCTGCTTATTGTTGTAGTTGTACCTAAAGATTGCGTATTTAGTGCCATTTGGTTTTACCCAAATATGCAGGCCTTTAACTAGTGCATCCGTATAACGCCCTGGGGCCTTGAGATTTTTGACTGTCTGGTAGTCGAGCTTAATTGTCATATTGTCACCATTGGTTACCAAAGTTTGTTACCAAAATCCACCCTTGGAATGGGGTAGATCACCTTAGACTTCAATGTACGACTTCAGACATTTTTAGGGAATTCATAACTTAAGTTATGAATAATTATTTATTTGAATCAGCCAGTTAGCTCTTCTAGGGGCGTCCACGCTAAACTAGTGATGTCCAAAGCCGTACACGGCCAGGATAAGATCTCGTCTCCGCCAATCACTGGAAGGAAGAACTTGATGCAACTTCCTCTTATTTGTCGGCTCGCTTTAGCCTCAATTCTTTTTTGCTCCACAAGCCTTGTTCAGGCCGCCACTAAGGACTGTGTATTTGTTTTGATGCATGGCAAGTGGGGCGGCCCGCAATCTCCCTATCTCAAGGAATTAGCCAAGCAAGTAAGTACGGTATGCGAGGTTGAGCTTCGCGAAATGCCATGGTCTCGAAACCGTAACTACGATGAAACCTACGAGAGCGCCCTCAATCAATTAGCAGGAAGTGTTAAAGGGTATCGAACAAAAGGATATCGGCTAGTTTTTATTGGCGGACAGAGTTTTGGTGCGAATGCTGCCATGGCATATCAAGCCTATATTGGTGATGCCGATGCCATTATTGCTTTAGCGCCAGGACATTCCCCAAGTCTGATGTATGAGCGTGGCATGACCGGATCCGACTTGGAGCGTGCTCAAAAGGCTATTGCCGATCGAAAACCAGATGCCTTAATTTCATTTACGGATCTGAATCAAGGTCGACAGAGAGATTTTAAAATTCGGGCTGATGTATTTTGGAGTTACTTTAATCCTAATGGACTTGGTAACATGACCTTAACCGCTTCGCAATTCAAGAAAAGCACACCTTTTATGTGGGTGATCGGACGCCTAGATCCTCTCTATTCATCAGGGCCTGCTTATGCATTTGATCGTGTGCCACCAAACCCCAATAATGCCTATGTAGTGGTTGGCGCCGATCACGCTACAACCCCAGAGGAGGCTGCTCCGCAAGTGTTGAATTGGGTTCAAAAAGTAAGCGCTACGAAGCCGTGAAGCAATCTTTTAAAGGCAATAAAAGCTATTTACCCAGTAAGCCTTGTGCGGTATGCGGCCGCACCATGACCTGGCGTAAGTCTTGGGCCAAAAACTGGGAGAGTGTGTTGTACTGCTCTGAGGCCTGTCGTAAAAAAGGCAAATAACTAATTAACGAGACGCTTACAGACTGCGTCGGTAAACTCCTTAGTCGTTGCCTTACCCTTGAGATCCCCAGTGCGGATCTGGTCAACATTGAGTGTATCGATAATGGCAGTACGCAAACGCGTTGCTAAATCCTGTTTGCCCACATGATCAAGCATCATGGCCGATGCCAACAGAATGGAGATCGGATTAGCAATCCCTTTGCCCGCAATATCGGGAGCTGAGCCGTGCACGGCTTCAAAGATTGCCGTATTTGTGCCAATATTTCCCCCAGGCGCCATTCCAAGACCGCCCACTAAGCCTGCAATTTGATCGGACAAAATGTCGCCAAAGAGATTGGTACATAACAACATATCAAAGCGCCAGGGATTCATGACCAGCTGCATGGCGCATGCGTCCACAATCATGTCGTCCATCTCAACTCGACCTTCATACTCTTTAGATACATCTCGTGCAGCATCCAGAAAGATACCAGTAAGGAGCTTCAGAATATTGGCTTTATGCACGACGGTAATCTTCTTGCGACCATTCTTGAGTGCATACTCAAAAGCAAAGCGCGCAATCCGTTTGCTACCCTCATAGGTGTTCATGCCAGTTGATACTGCTACGGCTTTGGGATTGTCACCAACTGGTATTAAGTATTCATGGGCCACATAGAAGCCGCCCAAGTTCTCCCGAATTAGAACGATATCGATGTCTTCATAGCGACCCGGGATCATTGTTTTAGCAGGGCGCACGTTGGCATACAACTCAAACTCCTCACGCAAGCGCACGTTGGAGGAGCGAAAGCCGCCCCCAACTGGCGTAGTCAGGGGACCCTTTAAGGCCAGATGATTCTTACGAATACTCTCGAGGGTTTGGGCAGGCAAAGGATCACCCAGCGCCTCAACGCCCGCAACCCCAGCTTGCTGAACATCCCAGGCAAACGGGCTGCCTAGAGTTTCAAAGATCTGGATGGTGGACTCGACGATCTCGGGGCCGATTCCATCTCCGGGGATGAGGGTGGCGGTCAAGGGTTTGGATGAGCTCATGGCGGATGCTTGGATTATGATCAGAATTCTCCATTTTAGATCCTTTGAGTGACACCAAAACAAAATGACCAAGCCCATACCGACTTCTGTCCAAGAGCAGCTCTTTACTGAGGCAAGAACCGTGCACGCCTTTGAATCACACCCCATCAGTGACGAACAAATTGGCCAGTTGTATGAGTTGATGAAATGGGGGCCGACCGCGTTTAATGCGCAGCCCGGACGCTATGTCTTTTTGCGAAGTGAAGCGGCAAAAGAGCGCTTATTGCCAGCGTTAAGCCCGGGAAACGTTGCTCAAGTGAAAAGTGCATCGGCAACTGTCATCATTGCCTACGACACACAATTTTATGAACACTTACCAAGCCTATATCCGGCCATGGACGCTAAATCCTTCTTTGAGGGAAAGCCAGCGGTAACCGAAGTAGCTGCTCTGCGTAATAGCTCCTTGCAAGGCGCTTACTTGCTATTCGCTGCGCGTAGCTTAGGTTGGGATTGTGGGCCGATGTCGGGATTTGATCCGGCTAAAGTCAATCAAGCATTTTTTCCGGATGGGCGCTATCACGCTAATTTCTTAATGAACATTGGTGTCGCCAATCCGAGCGGAATTTACCCACGAGGGCCTCGTTTAGCCTTTGGGGACGTTGCCCAAATCCTCTAAACTGAGAACTATTTAACAAAAGGAAGAACCATGGGCTATTTCCCAGCCGATACACTGCGCCGCGTGATGATGGCAATCTTTGTGGTCCTCGCGATCATTGAGCTAAGCCGGGGATCATGGTTCTTTATTGTGGATGTCCTCTTTGCATTGTCACTTTCACCAAAAATCTTGGCTACTGTGATCGGTATCTTTAAACGCAAAGAATAAGTTCAGGATTGCGGGGGTATCGAGTAGGTTGCAGTCGCATGGGCAATTGGATCGGGATCAGTTCCTGAGTAAATGAAGACCTCCCCAACCACCAGGCTCTTACCCAATTTTAGAAGTCGAGACTGAGCACGAATTTCAGGGCTGGCTTGGGGTCGTTTTAAGAAATTGATATTCAAGCTAGTAGTGACAGTAAGTGGCACGATACCAATTTCACCCAGAATCGCCACATAAAGTGCAACATCAGCGAGCGCCATTATGGTAGGTCCTGAAACCGTTCCTCCTGGGCGTAGCTCACCGTGACCTACCGGATGAGTAACTAACGCCGCACGGTTACCCACTTCCAGAATCTGACACTTAGTTTGTGGAAAATCCTTCTTAAAGAAGGCAGCAATTTCATCTCGGGTAGCTGGCATACAAATGAATCCTAATTAATTTAATCAATCATTTTAGGTGAGCCCAAAGAGTGGTTTAATACGGGGATGCGCCTATCTATTTCCCTCTCCAGTTTTCTGATATCAGCCGCCACCGCTAATCTAGCGCTTGCGCAAGTATCACCGCTACAGCCCAACGAGCTAAAAGCTATTAACGAGCAACCTTTAGTGCCCCCACAAGGGGTCATGGGCAAACCTAAGCCATTACCACCAGAGACTCCTCCGCAAGGCATCATTATTGGCCCCAATTATCAAAGCGACACGCGTGGTGAAGCGGAAGCGAAGTCCTTAGAAGATAATTCAGCGCAGCCCATGAACCCACGCGAGGGATTAATCACCATCCCATTTAATTAATCCGCGTTACCAATGTTGTTTAGAACGCTTTGCAGTATTTTGCTTTGGGCATCTTGTTCCCTGGCATGGCCCTCATCTAATTCCTATGATCTCAATCTTCAGGTCTACCCCAAAGGAGATCGGTTTCAGATCATTGCCAATTACAAAGTTGCCTTGACCCCATGCCAGGCCTTGCTATACCTGAAGGACTACGAGGGTGCGAAGTCGATACCAGGAATTAAAGAATCCAAGATTGTGAAGCGCAGTGGAAACCAAGTCATCGTAGAGCGCGTGGTGGAGGACCGCATCCTCTTAATCCCAATTGAGTTACGCTCCACGGTTCAGTACAAAGAGCTCTCAGATCAAATCATCGACTTTGAACAAATTAGTGGTGACGCCAAGTTATATCAAGGAACGTGGCGCATCGAGCCCGAAGGCAATGCAACCCGTTTCCAGTTTCGAGCCAATGTCGAGCTCGATTCCATAGTACCAAATTTCATTATTGAGTACTTTATTAAGAACCAAATGAGTAAGCGTTTTGAGATGATGGCAGAGAGCGCCAATCAGCGCGCCTCAACACTGAAACTGAATTGCCCTTAGCAAAAAGCCCGACGGGTATGCCGCCGGGCCATACCACTCTTCTGAGTGGTTATCGTCGCTACGGGAGTTTGCTGTCCCGTATTGAGAAGGGCACAGGAATGTACCCACTAAGACTGGTATTGCTACCAGGCGGGTCACACAATGACTGCGACACCACGATTTCATCTTAGGGGCGTCACCAAGTGCTGTCAAGCAAACCAATCATGAAATTTATTTATCAATAATCGATTTAAGCAAATCGGTATAAGCCAATGTTTTTACTCTTTTATTGCAACGAAGCAAATGATGAGGAGCGCGATCAATATCCTCAACTAAGCAGGGTAACTTTGAACCCAAACATCGTGCGTACTCAAGACCCGTTGCATCTGCAAAATCTTTCGATCCTTAGTCATTAATTGACTAGGGCGGTAGTGATATGCCAAATCAATAAAGGGTTGATCATCTGGATCATCGCAGCGATACGAGCAGCGCGGTGGCGTGGGTTTATGAATCGCCATCTGAGTCCAAGAGCCCAGCAAAGTTGATTGATCATTTGAGTTCTGAGCAAATTGTGGACGGGCGATGACGTCGGTGAGCTCAAGGAGCATCTCGGAGCTGTAAATAAGCTCAAACTGTCCCCGAGCAATGCCATCACGAATCCAATCGGCACGTGGATCTTGAAACACCAACAGATCAAGCACGATATTGGTGTCAAGAATCAGAGTCTTTATTGCCATCCGTTCAGCCAACGGGTTATATCCTTCAGTTCGGTCCAGATCAGAAGGTAACGTCGCTTGGTAAGAACTGCCTCGAGCTCAACATAGTTTTTCGGAATCGTTTGGTCGCTCGGCAGTTGCGGATCATGGACCCTGCTCACCAGAAAATGCTTCTCTCGATGTTGCGGGATGACCGCCGTCCACTTCGTAAGTAATATTTTTATGCGAGAGAGGGCGTTTTTGCGGCTTATCGGGAGAGATCATGATTATTCCTTATACTCGATTCTAATCATTCCTATGAAGAGAAAACCATGACCTTATTCATGCTGACTTGGGCAATTACGTCCTTATCCCTATGGGCGGCGACCTATGTATTTGATGGTTTGCAATTTAATGATTCTGGAGCATTAATTATTTCTGCTCTTGTCTTGGGCCTTGCTAACGCCATCGTTCGTCCTTTATTGATCCTGTTCACCTTACCACTTACCATCCTTAGTCTTGGATTCTTCTTACTGGTGATTAATGCCTTGGTACTGATGCTGGTTGCTCAGGTGGTCAACGGTTTTGTCCTCTCCGGATTTTGGACCGCCTTCTTTGCCAGCATCTTTATTGCCATTCTGAACGCCATCATCGGTTCCTTATTTAGTATCAACCGCATCAAAATTGAACGCATCCGCTAAGCATCCTGCCTTCGTAGTTGAGGTGCCCTATACCACCTCGCCAAAGATGAGTCGGTATGCAGGCCCATTAATTGATGCTCATCCGGACCCTCATTATTTAGAAGCTAAGAACCATGAGCTTGCTCTTCTTGGGTCTGAGTTATGTGTCCAGCAAGACGCTGAACAAACTCAGGAACTGATTGCTAAAGCGGCATCAGATCTCAATTTGCCAGAAGCCAGAACTATTCGGAAGATTGAGGATTTGGCATTACGACTCAATGAAGACGTTGCGCTTTTGGAGAACGATATCCTCACGGCCATTTGCTTTTGCTTTCCCAGTAGTTGGATACCTGCTAAACGTCTTGGCATGCCACTCGCACAAATTCATCATCCGGTTGCGGATGGGGAGCGACTGGTGCAGGCCAGTCCAAAGATCGCCCATGTCATGAGCGATCCTCAGCAAGGATCCTTTCGGCGTTTTGTCTGGACGATTAGCAATAGTCCCGAACTGAGTCAACATCCATCACGAAAGTCAAATGCAACACCACAAAGGATCGATGATCTGTATTACCGCTTAGAAACTCAAACCACTATGCCAATCAACACCTCTCAGGGAAGAGCCAGTCTATTTCTTGTGAAGGTTGAGGTTTGCCCATTGATGGTGTTTTGGCAAAACCCAGAACAACGCACTCAAATCTGTGCGAGTATTCAATCGATGAGTGAAGCGGTATTGGAGTACAAAAATTTACACTCGATTAAAGCCTTTCTACTTCAGAATAGGTGATTGAATAGGGTTATGAAATGGAAAGTTTTGGACCGATTATTCTGATTGAGGTCATCCTTGTATTTGGAGGGGTGCTACTCTTTGCATGGTGGCAATTGCGCGATCTCAAGAAAGAACGCGAGAAGGATCAAAAAAAGAGGGAAGAGGATAAATCCTAAGCATATTGCACTGCATCGATAGACATCATCTCAAATACTTGCTAAAACTTAGAATTACACTAAGATGAACTGACTGTGCCAAAACCAGCCACAAAATACTTTCCTGAAGAGAGCTACACCGAACTCGATTTGGTCAGTCTGTCCTACGTCAGTGATGCAACCGAAGAGTTTGGCATTTTGGCATTGATGCAGCTAGTAGATAAGGCATCACGTCGCAATAAGAGCTTAAACATCACTGGCGTTTTATCCTTTGACAATGGTCGCTTTGGTCAAATATTGGAGGGTAAGCCCAAGGATGTGGAATTGCTTTGGGAGGCTATCCAGCGTGATCCACGTCATTCCAATGTAGTATCGCTCGGTATGAAGCGTATCAATTCTAGGCGCTTTGCAAACTGGTCCATGCGTCTGTGTGGCCGAGAAGAAATTACTTCCGCTAATCCCGACATCAAGCTCTAATTATTTTTGTAACTCGCATTGCATGATGGGATACCCATCTTGCAAGCTTGCCTGCACATACTGATCGGTCTTTGACACATACACCTTCACTCCTTTGCCGTCGCCAATATTGTTGACATTGGTAAAGAGTGCGGTCTTACTGTCAATCCGTTTTAAGCTTGCAATCGTGGTCGGTTCACCGATACTAAATTTAGAGCCCGTCCAGCGGTCGGGTCGAATGAAGTCGCCCTTAACCAGTTTGCCGCGGTAGGTCTTCATATAAATACAATCTTTTTGATTGAGGATCAAATCGACTGGATCATCTTTACGGTCAAACCAGCTTGCCTGTAATAAGGAACTTGATAGAAGTAGCATCACGCACAATAGAGGGTTGATCAAGCGCTTCTTCATGATGCGAGAATTAGATCAATTGAGAACCTTATAGCCACGACCCACTAGGCATTTCTTGACAATGGCCTCTTGGGATTCATTTCCCTTATAAGCGCCACCCGCACCGCCGATCACCGCACCGGCTCCTGCAGCCTGAACAATCTCCGTGCGATTACCGCCGGTAACCAGTCCTAGCAAACCCCCCACGACAGCACCCGCGCCTGCACCCTTCGCAGCGGTACCACCCATACCACTTGCTTCCTTGGCATAGTTTTGACATTCGGCAAGATCTTTTTCATAGCGCGCTTCGTTGACACCTTTCATGTCCACTATTGGGCGCACATCAGCGCCAGCACAGGCAGCCAGCACCACTGCTGTTAGGGGAATGAGATAGATCTTGTTTGCTTGATGAAGTTTCAAGTAATTCCCTCCTAAATCATTAAATCAAAGGTCATGGTGATCGTCAAGGATTGCGTAATCAAGCCCTAAACCGCCCATCTTTAATGCTTTCTAAGCTCCGTGGATCAAGTTGATAGAGATAAACCCAAGCGATTTGCCATTCCGATGTTCCAATGAGATGGATGGAGCGCAATACGCGTTGATATTCATGGGGGCTTGGATTGTCGGGCGAGCATTCTTCATATCGATCAATCACATCCAGTAATTGCATATTGTTTAGGCGCCAGAGCTCTCCATAAACCCAAGATTCTGCAAACTGGATTGACTCGCTGGGTCGATCCGTAGCGCCGGGATACCAGGATATTCGATAGAGTAGACCAGGCATCTGCGCGGCACCTAAACACTGTGCCCCTGCATGAAATTGAATGGCGTTAGGATGAGTAAAGGTGCTCATCAAGGTTCCATAAACAAATAGAAGATCGGAGCGCATCATTATTTACATGGAAACCCTAATAGGAGGAAGTAAAAAGCCTATTCACAATCAATCTTAATTGATCAAGAAGGTGCACCAAGATGAAAACCGTTAGCCAGTTGCTCGCAGAGAAACATCACCGAATCGAAACCATTGCTCCCAATGTACATGTGTTTGATGCCCTAAAACTCATGTTGGAGAAAGACATTGGCTCGCTGTTGGTAATTGAGTTTGGTAACCTAGTCGGCATTTTCACTGAGCGTGATTACGCCCGTAAATTAGTTCTGCAGGGCAAAAGCTCACAAAATACCTTGGTGCGAGATGTCATGAGTACCAAACTGATTACAGTAAAACCAGCAGATACCCTGGACTACTGTATGCAACTCGTGACAGAAAAGCGCATTCGCCATCTCCCAGTATTGGATGGCGGCCGCTTGATTGGCATGCTATCGATTGGGGATTTGCTCAAAGCTGCACTCGCAGAACAAGCTGCTACGATTGCGCAACTTGAGGCGTATATTAATTCTTAAAGCCCCATTTCTTTAAAGACGTCTTTGGCGGTACGAAAGCTATCAATGGCTGCCGGAAGGCCGCAATAGATTGCCGATTGTAAAAAGATCTCTGCAATCTCATCTTTGGTCAAACCATTATTGATTGCACCCTTAACATGCAGTTTGAGTTCATGGGGCCGATTGAGTGCAGTCAGCATTGCTAAATTAACAATGCTGCGGGTTTTGCGATCAAGGCCAGGCCGATTCCAGATTTCATTCCAGCAGTATTCAGTTACCAGCTCTTGGAGCGGTAAGTTGAACGAATCGGCATTGCGAATCGCTTGATCCACGTACTCGGCACCGAGTACCTCACGACGGGTTTTTAATCCTTTTTCAAAAGCATCACGATTCATGACTGTCTCCTTAGTAACTTACTAAACAGCAGTATAGTAATAGGCATGAACATTCGTTTGATTCCCGGAATTCTGATCATGGCAGTAGGCCTATCAGCCTGCGGAACCCCAGAGAGTGGCTTTCGGGTGGTTCAACGTTCCGACGGCATGATTGGTGTGCAGGCTGTGAAGGGCGCTAAAGAGATCGAGGCACAAGAGCTGGCAACTAAAGAGTGTAAAAAGAATGGAAAATCCGTCGCCCGTATTTCAGAGGCCCGCACCACCCACAATGACAAATTTCCAATGATTTATATTTATCAATGTCTGCGCTAGTCATACCTAGCGACCTAATCCAATGTCGATTCACACTCATACCCAAACCATTCCACTATTTCCACTGGGAACCACCTTATTCCCTGATGGAGTGATGCTGCTCAAAATCTTTGAAGTGCGCTACCTCGATATGGTCAAACAGTGTGTGCGCGAGGGTTCTGGCTTTGGTGTGGTTACTCTAAACAGTGGGGACGAGGTGCGCATGCCAGGTCAAGAGATTGGATTTAATTCAGTAGGAACCTTTGCCCGGATTAAAGAATTTGATCCGGTACAGCCTAGTCTCTTCATGATTCAATGCCAAGGGGAGCAGCGCTTTCGTGTCAAAACCAGTGAAACCAAACGCAATGGCCTGATTGTTGCCGAGGTTGATTTCATCGAAGACGATGCTTTCATGGAGGTTCCAGAGGATCTCAAAATTGCCTCTACCGTATTGGGTAAAGTGATTCAGTCCTTTAAAGAGCAGGGCGCAGCCCTTGGGAAAGAGCTGCCCTTCAGTAAGCCCTATCGCTTTAACGAATGCGGCTGGGTCGCCAATCGCTGGTGCGAGCTCTTGCAATTAAGCCCTGGCCAGAAGCAATTTTTCTTAGAACAAGAGAGTCCTCGTCTTCGGTTGGATCTGATTCATGAACTGCTAGAAGAGATGGGCGTCTATAAAGCCGTTAAGTAAGCATGAGCTATTCCTACGAATGTTCGGTTTGTGGGAACGCCCGTCCCGTCACTGGCGAATGCCCATTTTGTAATACGACGATTGCACCGCTTGCGCACTCCGATACTGACGTCATTAACCTTGAGCTGGATAGCCCCACGAGCGATGAAGCCCTTGATCAACTAACGCATTACATTCGGGCTGCCAGTGAAGCGCAAATTCGGGCCTTGGTTGTGATTCATGGTTATGGCTCGAGCGGGAAGGGCGGCAATATCCGCAAAAAGGTTCGTGAGGCTTTAGAGCATAATTATTTTGCAGATCGTGTGAGCGAGTATTATCACGGTGAAGATCTTCGGCATCAATCGGACTTATATCGGGACGTAATTAAGCGCCGACCTGCTTTAAAGAAGCACTTCAAATTGTTTAAAGAGGGTAATGCTGGAATGACCTTATTAATGATGCACTCACAGCCCTAAGAGCAATGCCTAACTATTGGTCCACCAGCGGTTTTGATACCTTGAAAGTGAATGCGGATCACCATCTGGTGGTGACCGATGACTTTCTTAGAACCTATCTTGCTCGCCCGGAGCTGAGTCTCATTCCACAGTCGTGCGCTCAAGAACGAGCGGTCCATGAGCGTCTATTGAATTCACCACGCGAAGAAATTAGCCAAGCTGAGATTCAGAAAATCGCCGATCACGACGTGCAGGCTAACTATGAAATTTGGTTTCGCTACCGAGCTAAATTATTAGCCGCAAGCTCCCTTGAGCACTTTTACATGAGTCTGTTTCAGGGGAAGGGAGTCGATGTCCCACCTTTATTTGTGAGCCAGCTCACTCAAATTTTCCTTCGGCATATATTGGGTGAGAACCCAGACCCTTACGAACTAAGGATGGCAGAGTTCTTCTTTCGCACCCAAAAGGTCAGCATTCTGGAGGGTGGTGTTTTAATGGCAGCAGACCATGAAACGATTGAGCGAAATGCACAGGCTTCTGACTTTGGAAATATTGTTGATCTTCTAAAGAATCAATCACTGGCTGCTCGTACGATCGACTTGGATGTATTGCATCCCGATAATGCCAAGTCCTATTGGGGTCGTAATGAGTTCTATGATTTCGCAGTCCAGCTCAATTTCGATCAGCCTGCATTACCTGCCTTGTCGCGTCTTCTAGAAAAATGGATCAAGCATTTTTTAGGGATCGATACAGTGATTACCCCGTTGAAGGAGATCGCCGACTCCAAATGGGTTTGGCATGTTGGCTTAGATGCTGCTGCGACCGAGATTCTGAATGGTTTGTACCAAGAGCAGAGTCTTGATGAAAGTGTTCTTAACCGCTTAATTTGCCTCTTTAAGCTCGAATTCAAGGACCTGAGCCCAGTGCTTAGCCAGGTTCGAGGCAAACCCGTGTATTTGGGTCTGGCAATGAACGATCAGTCTCAGATTAAGCTCAAGCCCCAGAACCTCTTATTTAATCTTCCCTTAAGCCCTGTTTCGTAAGCACTTTTTTCTATTCCGTCTGTTGCAGCGCAATAGAATTTAGGGTATACTATTAGGTATAAACCCTTAGGAGAAGAAAATGACTACAACGACTATCAAACCCACTTTGGCTGCCGGTTCAATTGGAGCTAGCGCCGGATCAAATTCTGGTATCTTGGCAACAATCCTTAAAACCTTGCGCATGCTTGGCAAGGCCTGGGAAGAGTCCAGAGTGGAATATAAAAAACGTGCCATCTTAGGTGGCGGTTGGGAATAATTGAAACCTGTCCATATTGACTTTGTATCCGATATCGCCTGTCCTTGGTGTGCTGTTGGATTAGCATCCCTAGAACAGGCGTTAAAAGAACTCGGAAGTGAAGTCAGTACGGAGATCCAGTTTCAACCCTTTGAATTAAACCCTCATATGCCCCCAGGCGGGCAAGATGTCTTTGAGCATCTCACCGAGAAGTACGGCACGACCATTACTCAGGTCAAGGCCAATCAAGAGAAAATCTATCAGCGTGCTGCTGAACTAGGATTTCCATTTCATCCCGAAGGTCGCAAGCGGGTCTACAACACCTTCAATGCCCATCGTCTATTACATTGGGCCATGGTGGAATTCGATCTCGATGCCCAGCATCGTCTCAAAAAAGAGCTTCTCAAGAGTTACTTCACCTTAGCAGTTGATATGGATCAGCACGAACAGCTGCTAGAAGCAGTTGAGCGTGCTCAGTTACCAGCCGGGCGCGCTCGAGAAGTTCTCGCCTCTGATGAGTTCGCCAAGGATGTGAAAGACCAAGAGCAAAAGTACCATCAGCTCGGTGTGCACTCGGTACCCTCGATCATTCTGAACAATCAATTCATTATTCAGGGTGCACAATCCCCAGAGCTCTTTGCGGAAGCTCTGCGTGATTGCGCCAATGGCGTGATCTAAATCCCAGCACTTCTAATGAATACAATGACGGTATTCATTTTGGAGGGTAGCTCATGATTCACGGAATTCAAATTAACCCACGGCACGAACCTGCCGAATTAGGCATTCATGCGCTGCGTGGTATGCCATCCACCGTGATAAGCGATATGTTGGGACGCACCCTGGTTGCCAAGGATATTCTGCCGATTCATCGCGCGCCAATGTCTGTCTGCGGTAATGCCTTCACCATCAAAGTTCATACGGCAGATAACCTCATGGTTCACAAAGCATTACAAATGGTGCGTCCAGGGGATGTGATGGTGATTGATGCCGAGGGCGATACCGGTTGCGCGGTGATTGGTGAGATCTTGACGCGCGTTGCTAAAAGTCGCGGCGTCGGCGGTATCGTTGTCGATGGTGCAGTGCGCGATGTCGATGCGCTCGAGGAGTTAGCCTTCCCATGCTGGGCACGTGGTATTAGTTTGCGTGGCCCCTTAAAGGATGGACCAGGTGCAATTAATATACCCGTCTCCATCGGCGGGATGATTGTGAACCCTGGAGACATTATCTTGGGTGATCAAGACGGCGTGATTGCCGTTCCTCCAACTCTTGCTGCAGAAGCAGCCCGTCTTGGCCAAGAAAAGATCAAGCAAGAACAAGAGATTCTCAAAACGATCGAAGCCGGAACTTATGCGGCACCATGGGTTGATGAGCTACTCATCAAAAAAGGGGTGAAGCTTTAATTACAAAGCGATCACGCAGCGATTAGCAATCCCCACTTGGCTTAAAACCTGAGAACCATTCAAACCAGCAATCTCAAGAACGCAAACCGCTGCAGCAACTTGCGCTCCGGTTTTCTGAACAAGACGCGCAGCTGCGGCGATAGTACCGCCAGTCGCTAAAACGTCATCAACGATCAGCACCGAAGCCCCGGGCTGCAAAATATGTTTACTGATCTCAAGAGTATCTGATCCGTACTCTAAGCCATAGGATTCTTGATGGATATCGGGCGGTAATTTGTTGGGCTTGCGGACCATCACGAACCCTTTATGAAGATGAGTGGCAAGTGCCGAGGCAAAAATAAAGCCCCGGGACTCAATCCCCAAAATATAGTCAAAGGAGTACTCAGTGCTAAGCTTACCTAGCGATTGAACGGTATAAGCAAAGGCATCCGCATTGGCGAGTAGGGGAGCAATGTCCCGAAATACGATCCCAGGCTTCGGAAAGTCCAAAATGCCAGGCAAGTAGTCTTCAAGCTTCATCCGTTTAGAATCCAATCATGACTATCGAACACCCCATCTTACTAGTAGTTGCTCTTAAGAATGAACTTGAGGCTATTACCATTCCAAAAAACATTGCAGTGGCATACACCGGAATCGGCAAAATCAATGCGGCTACGGTTACTCAAAGTGCGATTATTCATTATCAACCCAGTTTGATCATTAACTTTGGAACTGCCGGAGGATTAAATCCCAAGCTCAGTGAGTTAGTAACGATCGGACGTGTGATTCAGCGCGATATGAATGCGCAGCCCCTGGCACCTCGTGGCATCACCCCGTTTTGTTCCAAACCCGCCGAATATCTATCTGAGTCGGGTAAATATACCTGTGGCACTGGAGATAGCTTCGTAACCAGCATAGATCCTTGGTTGATCGAGCAGAAGGTTGATGTGGTGGATATGGAGTTATTTGCGATTGCGGCAATCGCCCATCAGCACCAAATCCCTTGGCGCTCATATAAATTTATCAGTGATGCCGCCGATGATCAGGCAGGTGAGCAGTGGCACGAGAAAATAAACCATGGGGAAGAGTTATTCTTGGAAGAGCTCAAACAGTTACTATCTTGATCGGACCCATGCTCAATCGACCCATTCTCTTGCTAACAGCAGGACTATTTCTTCATGGAAATGGATGGGCAAACGAAGAAACCGCTAAGGTTTCCAAAACGATACGCGTCAAGCCAATTCCGATGGAAAGCGCAAAGACCATTATTGGTCAAGACTTTCGTTACCCCAGTGGAACGCCCCAGATTCAGGTCTTTGAGATTGAGATTCCTCCGGGTCAGCAAACCACATTGCATCGCCATGCCATACCACTCTTTGCCTATATCGCCAGCGGAGACCTGGAGCTTGATTACGGCAGCAAGGGCAAAAAGATTATGCGATCTGGCACCTCGTTTGTGGAAGCCATCAACTGGTGCCACTTTGGTAAGCCCCTGGGTAATCAGTCCGTTAGAATCATTGCTGTTTATCTTGGACAAAAAAATCCAGACCTCGCGATTTCAGAAGACTGTACAAAACCCGATTAGGACGATTCATGAGCACATCATTTGTTATTCCAGCCCCAGTCACTCCATCTTTGCCCGTTTTGGGTGATAGCAAGCGCTTTCCCGTCAATCGCATCTACTGCGTTGGGCGCAATTACGCTGATCACGCCCGTGAGATGGGCCATGACCCCGACCGCGAGCCACCATTCTTTTTCATGAAGCCCGCGACCGCGATTGTGACCGATGGTCATGACATGGCTTATCCGGCTTTATCCAACGATGTTCACCACGAGTTAGAAATGGTTGTCGCTTTGGGTAAAGGTGGAGCGAACATTCCTGTAGACCAAGCCTTAGATCATGTGTGGGGCTATGGTTTGGGACTCGACATGACCCGTCGTGATTTGCAAGGCGAAGCCAAAAAAATGGGTCGTCCTTGGGATACTGGTAAAGCCTTTGATCAGTCCGCACCATGCTCGGCCTTAGTGCCTGTAAGTCAATGCGGACATTTATCCAAGGGTCGTATTTACCTGACGGTGAACGGTCAAGTGAAGCAAGACGGTGATCTTGCGATGATGATTTGGAATGTACCGGAGACGATTGCCTACTTGTCCACGCTCTTTACCCTAATGCCAGGCGATTTAATCTTCTCAGGAACCCCTGCAGGAGTCGCTGCGGTCAAACGCGGTGATGTATTGGAAGGCCATGTAGATGGCTTACCCACTCTCCAAACCAAAATTGTGTAAGGCTTTAGAGCTCAGACTGGTTCTCGAGCGCAAATAATTTGAGGGTATCAAAATCCACATGGTCAAGTGCATTGATGTGGGTACTCTCTAGTTTAAGGAGTGGTGCACAGCCATTCGCTAGAGCCTCTTGCCAGCGAGTAATGCACAAACACCATTGATCGCCCGCTTTAAGCCCCGGAAAGTTCCACTCTGGTCTCGGGGTAATCAGATCATTGCCCCGCTGATGACTAAACTCCAGAAATTCATCGCTCATGATTGCGCATACTAAATGCAAGCCAACATCCTCGTCATTGGTCTTGCAGCAACCATCCCGAAAGAAACCAGTGAGCGGATCAAACGAGCAGGGTACGAGTGGCTCACCAAAGACATTACGCACAATCTCAGGCATTTGTTCTCCTTACTTCCCTTGCCAATTGGGAGGGCGACCACTTAAAAATGCCGTTACACCCTCTTTAAAGTCTGCGCTGCCGTACACCTCGGTAATTAAATCATCGCAATTCGGTAATGAATGTCCGATCACGCGCGCCATGATGAGTTTGGATGCCTTTTGAGTAATTGGTGCTAGAGCAGCTAATTGCTTTGCAAGATCCATACTCATCCGCTCAAGATCCTCTGATTCACCAGTTTGGTAGACAAATCCCTGTGTCAAAAGCTCTTGCGCCGAGATTAACTCAGCAAGTAAGAGCATGCGTTTTGTGATTGCGACCCCAAGATGGGCCGTTAACCAGGCGATATTGCTCGGCGAGAGGGTATTGCCAAGTGTGCGTGCAATTGGTACTCCAAATTTTGCAGTTGGAGTCGCTATCCGAAAATCACACAAAGCCGCAATTGCTAAGCCACCGCCAACTGCGAGTCCATCAATAACTGCAATCGTTGGTATGGGTAGTTGTTGAAGAGGCCCCAAATAGTGATCAATCATGCGCTCATACTGAACCCCATCGGCACCACCTTGAAAGGATTGAAACTGGGCAATATCACTACCCGAGACAAAGGATTTGCCACCAATCCCTCGCAAAATAGCGACTCGCACAGAAGGATTTTGTGCAAGCTCTAAACAAATCGTTCGCAATTGCTCATACATCGCCTGCGTCATCGCATTACGCGCTTGGGGATGATCAAAAAAGAGATGTGCGATCGAGTCCTTAATCTCGCAATACACCCGTGCATTGATTGCATCACTCATGCAGCAAATGCACCCTGTGCGCGTAGTGATTCAATTTGATCCGAGGTAAATCCAGCCTGCTCTAAAACCTCTTGGGTATGCTCGCCCAATAGGGGAGGATGACGACGAATTTGCTGCGGGGTGCCTTGCATCTTGACCGCAAAGCCGATGTTCGGAACTTTGCCCTCCAGCGGATGATCAATCTCAATCTTCATTTGGCGATGCTTACCATGCTCGCTCTCAAAAGCCTGCGGATAATCTAAGATTGGCCCAGCCGGAATTCCCTCAGCCAACATCAGATCAATCCACTCACTTGCATCTTTATTAGCAAAGGATTTTTCAAGTTCAGTGATCAGTGCTTGGCGATGACCGAGTCGACCAGCAATGGTTTGGTAATCAGGATTCTGTAACAGATCTGGGCGCATCAAGATGTCACAGAGTTTTTGCCAAAGCTTGTTATTCGTGGCACCCATCACGAAGTAACCATCTTTTGCTTTCACAGCTTGATAAGGCGCGGTCATACGGTTGGCCGTACCCAGTGCAATAGGAGGTTGACCGGTGCCCCAGTACTCGGAGGTATCCCAAATCGAGAACGCCAGCGCTGAATCAAATAAGGAAGCGTCAATGTATTGACCCTGGCCCGTGTTCTTGGCGCCAATATACGCTGACAGTGCCGCATAGACCGCAAAGAGTGCGCAACCAATATCAGCAACGGGAACACCGGCTTTGACGGGTTTGCCATCGCCATGGCCGGTCACACTCATTACTCCGGACATCGCTTGAGCCATTAAATCAAAACCAGGACGCTCTGCCCATGGACCACTTTGGCCAAAACCCGAGATGCTGACGTATACCAGTGCGGGATTGATGTTGCGCATTGCCTCGTAACCAACACCAAGTCGTTTCATGACCCCAGGGCGATAGTTCTCCACCAAAATATCAGCGTCCTTGGCCAACTCAAACAAAATCTCTTTGCCAGCATCGGACTTCAGATTAATCGCAATGCTGCGTTTATTGCGATTCATGTTCAAAAAGCCCATGCTATCGGGGCCTTTCATCTTAAAACCCATGGCACCACGGGTTTGGTCACCTGAGCCTGGTGGCTCGACCTTGATGACATCGGCGCCCATATCGGCGAGCAACATACAGCAGTAGGGGCCCGCCATGACTTGACTCACATCAAGAACCTTAACACCGGCGAGGGGTAGAGGACGATTAGTTTGGGATGCAGAGGAATTCATCATGGCATTCTAAACACAAAACCATTTTTTGTTTGTGCACATCCGTCTATTAAAATAATTAGTATGTATATGTTTTTACCTTTTGTGATTGCATTACTAGCCGCCATCTTCATTTGGTTTGAGAAGCGCGTACTTGGATTGCTGTTTGCATTCGCTAGCGCTGTGATCACGGTCGCATGGTTCTTGCATCATGCCTCCGACAAACTCAATATTAGCCTATGAGTAAGCTAACCTTACCATCGCTTAGTGGCCTGGGGAACATTGTTCTCTTAGGGGTCATTAATTTGGTACTTACTCTGGCATTTTTGGATCAATTCATCAATCATGATTTGCCATGCCCACTATGCATTCTGCAGCGCATGGGCTTTATCTTAATTGGACTGATGTTCTTGCTCAATATCCGTTCAGGTGCGCAGCCTGCGCATTACGGATTTGCCATTCTGTTTGCGATCTTGGGGTTGTTAGTCTCCTTGCGCCAAATACTTCTGCATGTTGCCCCTGATGATCTGGGTTATGGCGACACCTTCTTTCGTCTGCATTTTTACACCTGGGCCTTTGTTGGATTTGTCTCCTTGATGATTAGTATTGCAATTCTGTTAATCATTCCGGATCGTGGCACCCGCAGCCGCCATTGGTTTGCGCAGTTTATCTGTTTGTGGTTCATCCTTTTATTAGTGGGTAATGTAATCTCGACCTTATCCATTTGCGGTTTAGGTGCTTGCGCAGACAACCCATTGCACTATGACGGTATTACGCAGCTGCGCCAGTGGCTCACGAAGTAAGTTGCTTTGAAACGACTCTTTATCATCGGCGCACTTGTATTTGGGCTATGTTCTGCAGCGCAGGCGGAACGCATCTGGCCACGCGATACCATTCGTATCGTGGTGAGTTTTCCTCCAGGCGGTGCACCCGATACCTTGGCACGCGTTCTGGCAGAGGATTGGCAAAAAACCTTGAACGTAGCAATCGTTGTCGAAAACCGTCCTGGACACGGCGGTAATATTGGAGCCGATCAGGTAGCTAAGAGTGCGCCCGACGGCTATACCTTGCTGATTGGTACCGTAGGGATTCATGCGATTAATGGCGCTCTTTATGAAAAACTCTCTTACGATCCCGTTGCTGATTTCACCCCAATTAGTTTCTTGGCGAGCACCCCAAACGTACTAATTGTGAGTAAGCAACTTGGCGTGCAGTCACTCAAGGACCTAATTGCTCTAGCCAAAGCAAAACCGAATGAACTGACGTTTGGATCATCGGGTACAGGGACCTCGATTCATATGTCAGGAGAGCTCTTTAAAGAAATGGCGGGCGTGCAGATTCGGCACATTCCGTATAAGGGTAGAGCACAATCCTTGCCTGACCTCGTGAGTGGCCGAATCTCCATGCTCTTTGATAATTTAGCGTCTGCATTACCCTTAATTAAAGCCAATGAAGTGGTTGCGCTGGGAGTCACCACAATTAAGCGTTCCCCATCAGCCCCAGAGATCCCAACCCTCGCCGAGCAAGGACTCAAAGGGTTTGAAGCGATATCCTGGTTCTCTCTGATGGGCCCAGCCAAGTTGCCTCGCGATATTCAGATGCGGCTTAACCAATTGACCCAGCAAACCCTATCGAAGCCAGAGGTCAGAGCCAAGCTGATGAACGGTGGACTCGAGCCTAATCCTGGCAGCCCCGAGGATTTAGCCCGTTATATCCAACTCGAATCCAATAAATGGCGCAAAATTGTCCAGCAATCTGGAGCAAAGGCAGAATGATGTCTGCCAAACCCACTCCAGAAGCGTTAAATACATAGAAAGATCAACCGGAGCATTCCATGCGACTTCAGGCCTTTAAAACAATTGTTATTAGCAGCATTGGTATCGCTGTACTTACGGCTTGCGTATCCGCACCCACTGGCCCCACGATTACCATCATGCCGCGCGAAGGAAAATCCTTTGAGGAGTTTAAAAAAGATGATGAGGAGTGCCGTGCCTTCGCATCTCAGTCCGTCAAAGAAGGCAATACCGCAGCCCTAAAGGAGGGGGCCATTAGTGCGGCCACGGGTGCCGCCATTGGTGCTGCAGCCGGAGCCCTGTACCAAGGCGGAAGCAGTACGAATGTTGGAACTGGTGCAGCCATTGGTATGGTTGGTGGCGCTGCAGTCGGGGCCATGGGCGCTGCCAGTAAAGAATCGCAGGCCCAAACCCAATACAACACCGCGTACCAACAGTGCATGTATACCAAGGGCAATCAAGTACCCGGTTTTAAACCGATTGGTGAGTTTAAAAAGATTCAGTAGTAAGAAGATTGCTCAACTAAGAATCTGGACAATGCGCTCGCTTCCATCTTGATAAAGAAAGCGCAGCTCATATTGACCCACTATCTCGGCACTCTTTAACTCCTTATTACCCCAATTCAACGAAAGCTCTAAGCCCAGTTCCTTATCTTGAACAATGACCAATTTGCTTTGATGATCGATCGCTTTAATCGAAAAGTGTTCGGAGCGAGGAAATAATTTATCAAGCATATAAATTTATAAAACTCATAAGTTTATAGAAAATATATACATATTGGTGAATACGGATTTTCACCTCTTGACAACTAATCTCGGGGGGGGGGGTGGAATCTATCTAGTAATTAGCCCAAAAGCGATTAAACTTACCTTGGGAAATAAAGAAAGTCTTCCATTACAACGATTACTTGTGGGGACAAGAATATGGACGTCTTAGCCAATTACTTTGAATTCGCAAGTAGTCGGGACAAAATACATGCCAAGTACAAGGTCACTCACCGCGAGTGCATTATCTTGCGCATGATCACCAGCGCCTTTCATGAGGGGCATAAGCTCACTGTGTCGGATGTGATTCAAATGAAGTCGATTGCTTCACCAGCAACATCGCATGCCGCCCTCAAATCTCTAATTGAAAAGAAACTAATCGAGAACAAATCCTGCACCAAGGATGCTCGCGTGAAGAAATTAGTTCCAACTGAGAAAGCCATCAAGCTCTACAAAGAGCTAGGCATGCTACTGGTCAAAACAAAATAAGCTTAGACCGTCACCGGTGGGTTGGTCTTTTTGTAGTGTGCCGCAGTCTTTCTAAAAATCCATAAAAGTAGTGCGGCGGCAATGGCCAGGCTCACGCTATTGGCAATCCAAAATCCATTGACCCCCTGCAAAATCTGGGGTGTACTGCCCAAGACATTAAAGCCCAATAGATAGCCGCCCCCAAGGCCCACACACCACAGTGATCCTGCGTAAACCAACATGGGCAAAAACGAGATGCGATACGCGCGCAAGATAAATGCCGCAACCACTTGTACCGAGTCAACCAATTGATAGAAGCAAATAAACAAGAAGAGCGGCGCAGCTAATAATTTGACATCCGGTGTTGGGTCATAGAGATCAAGTAACTGGAACCGAAACACCCATACAAATAGACCGATCACAATGCATAGGCTACTGGTGAAGATCACCGATGACCAACCAATCTCTTCGGCGCGTTGCTGACGACCTGCACCAATGGACTGCGAGACCAGGGTCATGGTTGCAATTGACAGTGCTAGCGGCACCATATAAATGACCGTACCGAGATTAGCAACGATTTGATGACCTGCAAGCGTGGTGGTGCCAAAGCGCGCAATGAACAAGGACATAAAGGTAAACGAGGTCACCTCAATAAAGTAACTCAGACCAATTGGCGCACCTAAGCGTAAAAGCGTCCAGATCCGATGCCAATCGGGCCAACTAAATTGCGCAAAGAGATGAAATGGCTTATAAAACCGACCCGAGAGCACAATAATGAGAGTCGCAAAAAACCACAGCCAGTTAATGATCACCGTAGCAACTGCGCAACCGGGGCCCCCCATTGCGGCGACTCCAAAGCCACCATAAATAAATAAAGCATTGAGTGGAAACTTGAGACCCAAGCCCACCAATTGCACAATCGTAATAATCCCTGGCCTAGAAACTGCATTATGAAAGGACATCAAAACCCGCATGCCCATGCTGGCTGGTAAACCAAGGGCCAAGATCTCTAGGTAGAGGCGTGCTTTACTCTCGAGATCCTGCTCAACCTGTGAGATCCCAAGTAAAAGATCGGCATTCAAAAGGATTAATGTGCCGACCACGGTTAAGCCTACAGCAAGCCAACCCGCTTGACGAACCTCTTCACCAATCTCACCAAACCGTTTTGCACCAAATAATTGCCCCGCAATTGGGGTTAGGGCGGCAATCACCCCTGTGAGTCCAACATAAATACTGATGTAGATCGCTGAGGCCATGGCCAGAGCTGCAAGATCCTCAGAGGAGTAGCGCGCCGTCATGGCGGTATCTAACACACCAAAGGCAATCACCGCTAATTGGCCCACCAATAGTGGACCGGCTAATTTCAGGAGTTCAGGAACATCGTCTCGTAAGCGCGAGACCCGAAAAAATGTCATGCGTGGTCTTACTCGGGGATTACTTCGTATAAGCGCAAACGCTCATCGCGATCAGCAGCACGTCGGTCTTCCCAAAGCAGTTTGAGCTTCTTGTCATGCAGTGCGGAGAATGCCGTTGCAGTGCTGGCATTGTGGGTCAGTACATAAGGACAGGCGGGATTGTCGGCCAAGGGTAAGCGAGTGAAGTAACTGAATGATGCTAATTGTGCCGCTCCTAAATTACTTGTATCGATACAAGTAGCATTGGCTGGCGCAGCTTGTACAAGTCGCTCAGCAACAAAACGATAGGTCTTAGCATAGTTGATGGTGGGTAACCACAGAGTCATGAGCAACACCCACATGAGTGTCGTACCAGATGCCGAGATAATCAAGCAGCGCCAAATCACCTTGGGAGCACGTGAGGTGCGCCACTGCACCACCCACAGCCAAAGACCGGTAATGCCAAGTGCAATGAGGAGGGTGACCCAACTAAATTGAACCTCAAAACCGGGAATATAACGTGCCACATTATCAGCAGTGCTTGCCGGAAAGCCCGTGGTCTTAGCAAGCCAAATCAGCCAAATGGCGATTGCAATAATCGTAAAGCTCAGCATTGCAAACCAGTCAATAAAACTAATGACACTGCGTCGCAAAATGGGAAGGCTAAAGGCAGCCAAGATGGCCATTGGTGGAATGAGGATGATTAAATCATGCTCATTCGCTTCCACCCGAAATAGCACATAGATAAGTCCAGCGAGTAACAAACCTAAGGGAATGCATAAATGGGGCGCGCGCCACGCGCCAGCATCCTCATGTCGCACCCAGTGCACGAGGGCGACTAAGGCCAGCGGCCAGACCGGCCATGCGTATGCCCAAAAGTTGACTCCCATAAACTGTAATGAGTTCCATGCAATGTAGCGATGCATGGGCGGTGTTTGCGCCCAGGCTTGGAGTGCCGCTTCTTGTGCTGCTGGAGAAACGGCAAAGACTTGCCATAAGAGTGGCCAAATACCAATCCCCACAATCGCAATGACCAGCGAACTCAGTGTCCACCGAAATCGTAGTTTTACCTGACAGAAGAAAACGGCCAGTGCGGTTGCTATCGCAATCAATGTAGTTAAAGCCCAGTTACTCGAGAGACCCAAAATGACTAATCCGAGACCAGTCCATGCGCCACCTTGCCAAGGTTTATCAAGGCCACGGATGGTGCCATACATCACAATTGATAAACCCATGAGTTGCGCCATCATCGGCGTGGTCTCGTGAGTTCGCTGGGCCAGGCCCACACATGCCAAGAAAATGAGGAGCGCCCCATCGGCTAAGGTCATCCCGTAGTCGCGGGTATTGGGTTGGCCACCCAGCGCAAAACTCATGGGTTGTACTTCTTTACGACGCCCTAAGAGATAACACGCATACCAAATGGCAATTGCGGTCACGAAGAAGCACAGTGCTGAGTAAAGACGTGCCGCATTGCTATCACCAATCCATGAGCCAAACAAATCCATCAAGCTCGCACCCAGCCAGTAGGGTAGTGGTGGCCCCATCGATTGCTCACGTCCAGCGAGAGAGGGGATTAGCCAATCCTGCCAAGAGCTGGTGTGCAGATGCCACATCACACCAAACCCAATCGAGTCTTCGTTTTTCCAGGGATCACGACCAAAAAGCCCGGCCAAGCCGTAGACGATTGTGAGTGCAAAGATCACAATCCGAGGAATGGATGCTGTGGCAGCGGCAGTCAGTTTGACCATACTAGTTCATCGTATCCCTGAATACTATCTTGATCCACATTCCCAGAAATAACAAAGGCAGCGTCTGCTGCCTTCGGTAACACAAACCACCTAAGGTGATTACTTCGCTTTCTTGCTGGCCACTTTCTTTGCAGCAGGCTCTGCTTTTTTCGCCTCAGCGGCAGCAGCACGCTTCTCAGCGGTCTTGGCAGCGCCATCACCGGTTGCCTTGGCAGCCGCTTTGCCACCAAACTTCTGACGGAACTTCTCAACACGACCAGCAGTGTCAATAATCTTCTGGGTACCTGTAAAGAAAGGATGCGACTCCGAGGAAGTCTCAATCTTTGCTAATGGATACTCTTGACCGTCTTCCCACTTAATCGTCTCTTTGGTGATGATGGTGGAGCGGGTTTTGAAGCTGAAGTTGTTGGAAACATCTAAAAAAACAACTTCGCGGTAATCAGGGTGAATGCCTTGTTTCATAATCAATATCCTTGGAACGGGTAGCCGTTGTGCGTCACGCATGATCTCACAATACTTGCCCAGGGTTTAGTACAGCAAAAGCGAGATTATGCCACAAAATCAACGCTTAAGCTCCAATGTCTAGCCGCCTCGGCGCATCAACTCAAAGAACTCGGCATTATTCTTGGTGGACTTGAGCTTGTCGACAATGAAGTTCATAGCCTCAATCTCATCCATATCGGCCAGAAGCTTACGTAAGACCCAGATTTTCTGGAGGTTTTCGGGCTTGACGAGGAGTTCCTCGCGTCGAGTGCCTGACTTATTGAGGTTAATAGCGGGGTAGACACGGCGCTCGGCTAAGCGACGCTCTAAATGGACCTCCATATTGCCAGTGCCCTTGAACTCTTCGTAAATCAAATCGTCCATGCGGCTACCGGTTTCAATCAGCGCGGTTGCCAAAATGGTGAGCGATCCACCTTCTTCGATATTACGAGCGGCACCAAAGAAACGCTTAGGACGTTGCAAGGCATTGGCGTCGACACCACCAGAGAGCACTTTGCCTGAGGAGGGTACTACGGTGTTGTACGCGCGGGCTAGACGAGTAATCGAGTCTAACAAAATAATCACATCTTTTTTCATTTCCACTAGACGCTTGGCTTTCTCGATCACCATTTCAGCAACCTGGACGTGACGAACGGCTGGCTCATCAAAGGTGGAAGCAACTACTTCACCGCGGACGGAGCGCTGCATCTCAGTCACTTCCTCAGGACGCTCATCGACCAAGAGAACAATCAAGATCGCATCGGGATAATTTTGAGAGATCGCATGAGCCACATGCTGCATCATCACGGTCTTACCAGACTTGGGAGATGCCACGATCAGGCCACGCTGACCAAAACCAATCGGCGAGATCATATCAATAATGCGACCGGTGAGATTCTCTTCGGCCTTGATATCCCGCTCGAGGGCGATATTGCGATTGGGGTGAAGCGGCGTGAGGTTCTCAAACATGATGCGATTTTTGAGATCCTCAGGCGCCATGCCATTAATCTTGTCGACCTTCACCAAAGCAAAGTAACGCTCACCCTCTTTGGGGGTGCGCACTTCACCCTCGATACTGTCACCCGTGTGTAAGTTAAAACGACGGATCTGTGCAGGGGAGATATAAATATCATCGGGAGACGCCATATAAGACGACTCGGGGGAGCGCAAGAATCCAAAGCCATCGGGTAATACCTCTAAGACGCCATCGCCAAAAACTTGTTCGCCGGCCTTAGCCCGCTTCTTCAGAATGGCAAACATCAGCTCTTGTTTGCGCATCCGTTGGGTATTTTCAATCTCGAGGCTTGCTGCCATTTCGAGGAGTTGAGAGACGTGGAGTACTTTGAGTTCAGTTAATTGCATGATGTGTGCTTAGGATAAAACTAGAAAAGAAAAAAAATAAGATAAAAGTGGAGGGTGCCGATCAGGCGAGAAAAACGATCAACGGAAAAAAGCGTTACGGTGAATTAGTCGTTTGAAATGGGATTAAATTTGGGGATGGCCTTAAAGAGACCTTTATTGAAACTAGATACTACACTAAAAAATGGCAAAACACGTAATTTTTGCCACTCCTCAAAGACGGAAAGGGTCTAGCTCGAATTGTGAGCCTGACCCCAGCCATACTAAAACCACTTCAATTACAGATTGCTATCAATGAATGCCGTGAGTTGCGACTTGGCGAGAGCACCGACTTTTTGAGCTGCGACCGTGCCATTTTTAAACAAAATGAGTGTCGGGATTCCCCGAATATTGAACTGGGCTGGAACGCCTTGGTTCTCGTCCACGTTCATCTTGGCAATTTGGATGCGATCACCGTATTCAGTCGAGAGCTCTTCCAAAATGGGCCCAATCATCTTGCAAGGACCGCACCACTCGGCCCAAAAGTCGAGGAGAACGGGTTTATCAGACTTGAGAACATCCTGTTCAAACGATGCATCACTTACTTGTTTAATGCCGGCACTCATGAAAATTCCTTATGGTTTAAATGGATGGAATAACTCAGCAAACGGTCATTCCAAACCCTATATTATCAATAAGCCACGATTCATGCCAAAACTTGCTCCTGCCCCTAAGTGAACCCGTTGTTATGCAAACGTATTCGATCACTCCGAACCAAGATGCGTTAGCGCAAATCGCGAAGCAAATCTGGGCAATTGCAGCGGCAAGCGATGCGCGCCCCCTGGTCATTTTGCCCACAGCTGGACCCAATCTCAGTTTGCGCTTGGCGTTGGAGAGCAGTCGTCCCTCAAACACCATGCTATTACCCGAGGTACATAGTTTGGCTGATTGGCTTGCGCTGACTCCAGATGGATTGCGCCTACCACAGCCACAGTCGAACACGGAACGAGTCTTGCAAACCTATGCCTCGATTGAGACCTATCCCAATCTGCGCGAGTGGTTTACTGCCGAAGGAGAGGGGGGCGCTTGGAGCTTGGCCAATGCCATTGTTAGTGCCTGTGATCTGCTATCGCAAAGCGTCGTTCCGCAATTGGCCTGGAGCATCGATCATTTGGAGCTCGAACACGGGATTGAGCAGGTACAAATCAAGCTAAGCCAAGCAATAGCAGACGCCTATCCACAACTAGCCCAAGAGCTTGTAAGCAAAGAGTCCGCAGTTCTTTTGGCATTCTGGCGTTATCTCAGCTCCGTGCGTGATCCCGTCATCACCCAGCATCTCGCACTGGTATCCCATCTGCAGCAATGGCAAATCAACCCAAAGACACGTCGACCCTTGATTTGGATTGAGACCATCGAAGAGAATGATGCGCAAGCCCGCGCGCATCAGGTGTTTCTTGATCATTGTGAAGCGTTCATCCCGGTGCACCGATTTGTGATGGATTGGACTGAGGTTGGCCTATGGCCCGAGACCATGGAGTTTGATTCATCGCTCGACGGGCAACTGCAAATCAATCGGTCAGCGCTCAATCAAAAACACATTACCTGCCAAAGCGCAAAACGCTTTGAGGACCTTGCGTGGGAGGCAACGCATTGTATTGAGGGCCATTTACAGGCAGGACGTACTCAAATTGCTCTCGTGGCACAAGACCGACTATTGGCACGCCGCACCCGCGCTTTGCTGGCACGTCTTGGTCCTGGTTTATCCATCGACGACGAAACAGGTTGGAAACTCTCGACCACGCGCGCAGCCGCAGCGCTTCATGCTTGGCTTGAGTTATTGCGTTGTCCACCTCAAGGGCCGAGCGCGATCACCTTACTGGAGTTCCTCAAAAACCCATTTCTCAATCTCAGTGGCTTGCTGAACGCTACGCCTGAGGAAATCGGATTACTCATTAGTGAACTCGAGAGCATGTTGTTGCTCAAGCAGGCGAGAGCTTCGTGGGTTAGTTTCTATTTAGCAATCGAAGCGGGAGCAAGCTCCGAGTTTGACCCACGCTTACATCACCTATTACAGTCCATTCGAGAGCGGGTAAGTATTTGGCAGAACCCCAAGATGCAAAATCTGCCGTCTGCGAGAGCCCTTGCACAACTGCGAGATGATTTGTCCTACTTTGGAATGCGTCAGCAATTTGAGGATGATGCTGCTGGCTTACAGTTACTTGCCATGCTCGACAAACTGGGCTTAGAGCAAGCTCAGCTTCCAACGCTACGAATGCCCCTGGCCGAATGGATTATCTTTTTAAAGACCCGAATGGAAGAAGAGGTGTACCGCGAGCAGGGCAGTGATGCATCGGCACGCGTGACCATCTTGCCACTCAGTGCAACTCGATTGCGCCGCTTTGATGCCGTGGTGATGGTTGGTTGCGATGAACGCCAACTGCCAAGTTATGGCGAGACCCCACTATTTTTCTCGGAGAGTCTAAGTCAGACTCTCGGTGGTACCGATATTGCTCGGCAATATCGTCAACAGGCGCGGGATCTCTCACAACTCTTTGCCTCATATTCCTATATTGATCTGTTATGGCTAAGCGAGGGTGCTAGTGGTGAGCCCTTGCGCGCATCCCCTTGGATCGTACGCTTACAAGAAGATCTTCCGCAACTTGCAACCCGTGAATCTAGTCGCTTTGCACGATCCGCTGTAGGAACACCGATGACCATGGCGCAGGCAAATCGACTCGATGGACTACCCATGCCAACGCGCATGAGCCCGAGTGCGTATCGGGCACTGCGGGCTTGCCCGTATCAGTACTATGTGCGTAGTCTCTTAGGTCTTCGTAAACGCAAGGATCTTGATGACGAGCTCGATGCATCGGTGATTGGTCAAACCTTGCATCAAATACTGCGCAATTTTTTCCAGGAACTCAAAAGTACCGAGGCTCGCGACGCCCAGATCAACGATGATTTGCAGTTCCGTAAAGATTGGATGATCACGCGCCTGATGCGCGCTTCTGAGCAAGGTTTTAGTCGCTTACTGGAGGGTGATCAGCGGGTCTTAGGGCATTTGCGGGATTGGCAAAAACAAATTCCCAGTTTTGTGGAATGGCAACTGGAACGAGAGTCACAGGGTTGGCGTTTTCATGATGCCGAACGCAAACTTGGCTTTGAGTTCAATTTCTTGGACAAGCATGGGCAATTCCATCAAATTCAGATTGAGGGCTACGCTGACCGGATTGATGTTAAGCCCAATACATCATCACTCGCGATCCTGGACTATAAGCACCAGAGCCGCGAGAAGGTGTTGGAGCGTGGCACGCAACTGATGGATGACCCCCAGTTACTGCTATATGCCAAAGCGCTATCCACACAAGGTCCGATCGAGCAATTGGATTGGGTTTCTCTAAAAATGAACCTCAAGAAAAAAGGTACAGACCAGCGCGCAGTTGGCATTACAGAGATCCCGCTCGCGATGCAACAGCTTGATGCGCAGTTGCAAAATGATTTAAGGAGCGTGTGGTCTGGAGACGCCATGCAGGCCTTTGCACCCGAGAGTACTTGTCTTTATTGCGATGCCCGGGGTATTTGCCGTAAAGGGATGTGGTGAGCAGTATGCAAGCACTCAATATTTCGATTGTCTGTGACCCGCAGCGCTCGGTGGTGGTCTCTGCTTGCGCCGGTAGCGGGAAAACATGGTTACTAGTCGCACGTCTAGTCCGCATATTGCTTACCGGTGAGTCACCCCGATCCATCTTGGCTCTGACCTTCACACGTAAGGCTGCGCAAGAGATGCGTGAACGCCTCTATCAACTCTTGCAATCCTGGACCACGATGAGTGATGCCGAGCTGATGCATGCCCTGGTAGAGCGAGGACTCGATCCCGAAGCAGCACAAGTGCATCTTCAGTCTGCACGTACGCTCTATGATCGCCTGTTATCGAATCCGCATACCGTTTCGATTGACACCTTTCATGGCTGGTTCGGACGCTTACTTGCTGGGGCGCCGGTCTCAATGGGAGCTCAATCTGGATTTACCTTGCGCGAGGACGCCAAACGGCTGCAACAGGAGTGCTTAGAGGATTGGTGGGCATCGATGCCACCCGATGTGCTGTCTGCCTATGAGTATTTGCTTGAGCAACTGGGTTCAGCACAAGCCCATCAGTTTTTATTGGGGGCTGATGGCCTAGTGCAGCAAAAGGGCGCCTGGGTATTTTTCAAGAAAGCCTGCGAGGCCCGTGGTGAACCCGAAACCGAGGCCTTACGCAGATGCTGTAACGCGCTTTCTCAACCTAATCCCTTACTCATCAAACTAGAAGAGAGTGCAGCGCCCCATGAACTCTCTATGTTGTATGAGGTGTTGTCTCATGGCGGCGTGCGTGATCAGCAGGGTCTCGCAGAATTAGGCGCAGCGCTTGAAGCCTTAAAGGAAAAACAATTTGATACCGCGATACGCTTATTGATCCCCGTGTTTATGACGCGTGATGAACTCCCAAGCTATCGCAAGGACAATGACAGTGCTTCGAAAGCGATTCAATCGTATTTAGAGGCGCAGAATCAAGATACCAATCGATTCATTGCGACTCGGCAAGCCTGGGCAATCGCATGTGAGCAATTTATTGAGTGGCAGGCTCAGCAGGAGGCGCTTGCACTCAATCAAGCCTGGTTTAGCATCGGTGCGGCCATGCTCGAACATATCGAGCGTAGTAAAGAACGCATGCGCGTGCGTGACTTTGATGATCTAGAACTTGGTGTGGCGCAACTGATTTCGGATCCTCGTGTTGCGGCGTATTGGCAAGCACGTTTGGATGCACGTTATCGACATATTCTGATTGACGAGTTTCAGGATACCAATCCTTTGCAGTGGCAAATTCTGCGAGCTTGGCTTGCAGCCTATGGCGATGATCAGGATAAGCCCAAGGTATTTATTGTGGGTGACCCCAAGCAATCTATTTATCGCTTTCGTCGTGCCGACCCCCGTCTATTTGGAGCAGCAACCCGCTTTTTGCAAGCGCACGATCAGGCTCACCTTGAACAACAAAACACCACAAGGCGCAATGCGCCTGAGATTGTGGCGGCGGTGAACCGCATCTTCACGACCAGCCGAGTCCCCAGTAACTATCCATTTCAGGCACAGGCAACTCTCTGGACCGCTCCCGACATACCAGGCCATTCAAAATTCGCCAAAGGCGAGGCTTATCGTCTGCCATTAATCCCGATCATTGATGAGCCACAGACCATTGCCCGCGAGAACGCCTTGGTCATGCCATTCACCGATACCCGCGATACTGGCGCCAAACAGCAACGGCTGTTGGAAGGACAGCGTCTAGCGCAATTAATCCACGAGGTACTACGAACTCGTTTGGTGCTCGATGAAATGATTGACCCAAGCAATCATCAGCAGCGTCATAAAGTGTGGCGACCAGCGCGCCTGGGTGATTTCTTAGTGCTCGTCAAGCGCCGTCAGTACTTGCCAGAGTATGAGGAGGCATTGCGGCATGCCAATTTGCTATTTGAGAGCCCACGCCTAGGCGGCTTACTCGAAACACTGGAAGTTGATGACCTGATTGCTTTACTCACGATTCTGAGTAACCCCAATCATGATCTTGCACTGGCGCAGGTCTTGCGCAGTCCTTTATATGGCCTTACTGAGGTGCAGATGCAAACACTCTCAGAGTTGGTGCAAAGTAATCGTGGCTATCGCAATTGGTGGGAAGCACTAACGCATGCTGATGATCATCCCTATGCCGAGACCTTTTTGGGGATTGCTAAGCAACTCATGGAGTGGACGGAGTTGGCCAAACACTTGCCAGTGCATGATCTCCTTGATCACGTGTATTTCTCGGGCGATATTCGTTGCAAATATGCGAGCGTGTGCCAAGCACGCGACCGAGATCAGGTCTTGGCTAATTTGGATGCTTTTCTGGAGCTTGCCTTAAATTTAGATGGTGGCCGCTACCCCAGCTTGGGACGATTTATTTCACAACTCAAACAAATGCGGCGCGGCGATCAAGATGAGACACCGGATGAGGGCGAGATGCGCGGTGAGGTTCCCTTAGAGGATGAGAGCGATGATCTAGCGGATGGGGATTTTGATCTAAACACTCACTCACGTTCACACCGTCAACAGCGCATTCGCTTAATGACCATTCATGGGGCGAAGGGACTTGAGGCTCCATTTGTAATTATTCTGGATTGCAACCATACAGCGATCACCAACCCAGGACGCGGCGTATTACTTGATTGGGATCCCGATCAGCAAGCACCAGATCATTTGTCAATGTTCACCAAGCTCAGCTTATCCAAGGCGCGTGAAGATTTACTTGCGCAAGAGAAAGGTATTGCCTTGCATGAGAACTGGAACCTTTTCTATGTGGCACTCACCCGTGCCAAGCAGGGACTTTGGTTAAGTGGGGTGGAAAGTACCCGCAATCGCCAGCAGGGTGGTTTGGTGCCCGACAGCTGGTATGAGCGCGCTTGCGAAGGTCAAGTCCCAGTATTCACTGATCTTGATGAGGCACACATCGACCAGCGTCATACAAGTCAGCCCCAACCATCACACAGCGATGAACGATTTGAATACCCTGATTTGGTCTTGACCTGGCAGGGTGAACCAAGCTTATCTCACAGAACCAAGACGCACAGTATCGATGAGCAACGGCGCATGCAAGAGGGTGATTGGTTTCATTGGGTACTAGAGCGAACCACGCCTCAACAGTACCGAGCGGCTGAGACCTTGCCAGACGAGAAATCCTTGGCTAGCCGACTTGGTATCGATGTCGCGGATGCACAGCGCACCATTGAACGAGTGAGAACCGTTTTTAACAGTTCCGATTTGCTCCCATTCTTTGACCCGGCGGTCTATCTTAATGCTTGGAATGAACTTGATGTCGTGAGTGAGGAGCGGTGCTTGCGGATTGACCGCTTAGTAGAGTTTGAAAACGAGCTTGTTGTCTTGGATTACAAACTCAGCATCCCTGAGAAAACCGATCCTCTTTATTCTCAATATCAACTGCAGCTTGAGGGCTACTGTCAGGCCGTGCGACGACTATTTCCAGACAAAAGCGTGCGCAGTCTGCTGATTGATGGGCAGGGCCACAGCACCGATTTGCTAACTTAGATCTCAACGATCATTTCAATTTCGACACAAGCCCCCAAGGGGATTTGCGCAACCCCAAAGGCGCTGCGAGCATGCTTACCAATTTCACCAAATACCTCGACGAGGAGTTCAGAGCAGCCATTCATGACCAAATGTTGCTCGGTAAACTCGGGGGTGGAGTTCACGAGGCCCATGACTTTGACCACTCGACGTACGCGATCAAGTGAGCCGAGGTGGGCATTGAGGGTTGAGAGTAAATCAATCGCGATACTCCGAGCGGCTAACTGACCGGTAGCAGTATCCATGTCTAGCCCCAATTTACCAACCCATGGCTTGCCATCGCGTTTGGCAATATGGCCTGATAAAAATACCTGATCACCGGTGGTCACTGCCATGACGTAGGCGGCCGCGGGTGCCCCAGGACTTACTAGGGTAATTCCTAGGTCATTCAGTTTTTGGGAAATTACGCTCATGAAACTCCTTCAAGCAGCGGGGTTAAACACGAAATCACCGAACAAGCCCTTAGTATAGGTAGATGACAAAAATAACTGACAATATTCGCTGTCCGCTATACTTCAGCCTACAAAATATTAACCATTTTGCAACACGATCACGCATATGAACAAAGCCATCGTTACTTCGCTCGGCGCTGCAGTATTCGCCGGTCTATTTTCAATCACTGCCCAAGCCCAAGATGTTAAAGGTTCTGCAAAAGCAGGAGAGGCCAAAGTCTGGCTTTGCGCAGGCTGTCATGCCATTAATGATTACCGGGCTGACTGGCCCCAGGTCTATCGCGTTCCGAAGATCGGTGGCCAGAATGCTGACTACATTATTGCCTCTCTCAAAGCGTATAAATCGGGTGAGCGCAAGCATCCAACCATGCGAGCGATTGCGGGAAGTCTGAACGATCAAGATATGGCTGACTTGGCTGCCTACTACTCGACTCAAACGCCAACCTCTCCCCGTAACCCCTTAAAGTAATTGGAATCGAGAACATGATGAAATCCGCTCTGATCCTCTCCTTGTTAAGTGCCTCCATTGGGTTTGCTCACGCTGGTAATGTTGCCAAGGGTAAAGAACTGGTTGAAAAGAACAATTGTGCTGCCTGCCATGGCGCTGGCCTCAAAGCCCCAGTGGCTCCCGCTTATCCGAAAATTGCGGGTCAATACCAAGACTATTTGTATTACGCACTGAAGTCCTACCAAGTGGATGGTAATTCTCTGGTGGGCCGTAATAATGCCATCATGCAATCGCAAGTGAAGCAATTTAGCGATAAAGATCTAAAAGATATGGCTGCCTATATTGCATCGATTCCTGGTGATCTGATCGTCAAAAAATAAATCACCGCTTAAGCTCAAAAGCCTCCACTTAAAACTGGGGGCTTTTTTATTTGGCGGCCTCCAAGCCATGGGCCAGGTGAGTGCGCATCGCTTGTTCAGCAGCAACCGGATCGCGCTTAAGCAGGGCCTTTAGGATCTCGCGGTGTTCACTCAAAGATTGTTGCAAGCGCCCCGTGCGCGATAACGAGTCCTTGCGTTGCAGTTTTAGAACCTTACGAAGATCGTCAATCACGCTGCTCATCCAGGGATTGGCGGCAATCGCGATGATGCGCTCATGAAAGCGAACATTGATTTCAAAGAATAAATCGAGGTTGCGATCAGCGGCTGCTTTCTCAAGACGCAAGTGCAAATCATCCAAGGCATTGAGATCGCTTTCTTTTGCCTTCGTGGCAGCTTCTTTGGCAGCTTCACCTTCCAGTAAGGAGAGAACCGTAAAGATTTGCTCAAGATCGCCACGATTGACTTCGGTGACATAAGCGCCGCGGCGTAGTTTCATGGTGATGAGGCCCTCAGCCGCCAACACCTTAATGGCCTCGCGCATGGGAGTGCGGCTAATCCCAAATTCCTTGGCAAGGCTTTGTTCATCGATCCAAGCACCGGGGGCTAGTTCATGCGCAAAAATACGGCTACGCAGTTGATCTGCAACCTCTTCATAGAGCGGGCGAGTTGAAAGTAATTTACTCATTATTTCTGTAAGTCATTGTTTATTTATGATTTTAATTAATTAAAATACATTTATGAATTCATAATTATGTATCCAATTCTATGGACAAAACTATAAAAGTCAAGCAAAATGATGAAAATATCAATGCACATTCATGCACACATGGGGCGCTTATGACCAAGAACGCATCACAACCCAGCGGGCAATGGCCAGCTGCAGCCGATCAATCCCTTGAGCAATGGCAAAAAGCAGCCAGTAAATCGGCGCCCAATGGCAACCCGGATGCTTTAGGGTGGGATACCCCCGACGGCATCCATCTAAAAGCCCTCTACACCCAAAATGATCTTCAGGGGTTGCCTTATGTGAACTCACTCCCTGGGTTTGAGCCCTATCTGCGCGGACCACAAGCGACGATGTATACGGTGCGCCCTTGGACCATTCGTCAATACGCCGGATTCTCAACGGCCGAAGAGTCCAATCGTTTCTACCGCAAAGCCCTTGAAGGAGGTGGTCAAGGGGTCTCAGTGGCATTTGATCTGGCTACGCATCGGGGCTACGACTCGGACCATCCTCGGGTGGTGGGTGATGTGGGTAAAGCGGGGGTTGCGATCGATTCGGTGGAGGATATGAAGATCCTCTTTGATGGCATCCCCTTGGACAAAATCTCGGTCTCGATGACCATGAATGGTGCCGTACTACCAGTCTTGGCAGGTTATATCGTGGCCGGTGAAGAGCAGGGCGTGAAGCAAGAGCAACTGAGTGGCACGATTCAGAACGACATTCTCAAAGAGTTCATGGTGCGCAATACCTATATCTACCCACCCGGACCCTCGATGCGCATTGTCGGTGACATCATTGAGTACACCGCAAAGAATATGCCCAAGTTCAACTCGATCTCGATCTCGGGCTATCACATGCAAGAGGCTGGAGCAAATCAAGCCCTAGAGCTCGCATTTACACTGGCCGATGGCAAGGAGTACGTCAAAACTGCCTTGGCCAAAGGTCTTGATGTGGATGAGTTTGCCGGCCGTCTGTCCTTCTTCTTTGCGATCGGTATGAACTTCTATCTGGAAGTTGCCAAACTGCGCGCTGCTCGCATCTTGTGGTGGCGCATTATGAAAGAGTTCAATCCCAAGAATCCCAAGTCATCGATGTTGCGTACCCATTGCCAAACCTCAGGCTGGTCGCTCACCGAGCAAGATCCCTATAACAATGTGGTGCGCACCACGATTGAGGCTATGGCTGCGGTCTTTGGCGGAACGCAATCACTGCACACCAACTCATTTGATGAAGCAATTGCCTTGCCTTCAGAGATGTCCTCCCGAATTGCCCGCAACACCCAATTAATTTTGCAAGAAGAGACCCATATCACGAGCGTAGTTGATCCTTGGGCAGGATCGTTCATGATGGAGAAATTAACTCAAGAGATGGCAGATGCCGCCTGGGAAATTATTTTGGAAGTGGATCAGATGGGTGGCATGACCAAGGCTGTTGAGAGTGGTTGGGCCAAGTTAAAAATTGAGGCGGCTGCTGCACAAAAGCAAGCCAAGATCGACTCCGGATCGGATGTCATTGTGGGTGTGAATAAATACAAACTGGAAGAAGAGAGTTTGGTGGATGTCTTAGTCATCGATAACGATATGGTTCGTAATAATCAAATCGCTCGCTTAAAGGACATCAAGGCTAAACGCAATCAAGCGCAGGTGAATCAAGCCTTGGCGGATCTGACAACAGCAGCCGAGAACAATACAGGTAATTTATTAGATTTAGCGGTCAAAGCAATTCGTTTACGCGCAACGGTGGGCGAGGTGTCGGATGCTTTGGAGAAAGTTTATGGGCGCCACCGAGCCGATACACAAAAGGTGACCGGAGTGTACGCAGCTGCATATGATTCAGCCGAAGGTTGGGAAAAACTTAAAGTCGAGATCGCTGAGTTTGCCAAAGAGTACGGACGTCGTCCGCGCGTCATGATCGCAAAACTTGGTCAGGATGGACACGATCGCGGCGCCAAAGTGGTTGCTACCGCCTATGCTGATCTGGGCTTTGATGTGGATATGGGACCTTTATTCCAGACACCGGAGGAGTGTGCGCGCCAAGCCATTGAAAACGATGTGCATGCTTTGGGGATCTCTACCTTAGCCGCTGGGCACAAAACTTTGGTTCCTGCGATTGTGGCGGAACTCAAAAAACAAGGCGCCGATGACATTATTGTGTTTGTGGGTGGCGTCATTCCGCGACAGGATTACGAGTTTTTGTATGAGGCAGGCGTGAAGGGCATCTACGGACCTGGTACGCCGATCCCCGCCTCTGCAAAAGATGTGCTCGAGCAAATTCGGAACAACCTGCGCTAAGCCCTCACAATGTCGAAAGCTCCAAGCAATGAGCAGTTAGTGGCAGCCTTGCTCGGCAAGCCCTGTGCGGAGCAACGTCGGGCATTAGCCAAAGCCATTACTTTATTAGAGTCAACGCGCCTTGATCATCGCGCGCGCGCCGATCAATTACTCAACACCATCTTGCCGCACACGGGGCGATCCTTTCGTCTCGGAATCTCAGGAGTGCCCGGGGTTGGTAAATCCACTTTAATTGAGAACTTAGGTCTTTACTTAATTTCCAAAGGCCATCGGGTTGCTGTCCTGGCAATTGATCCATCCTCAAGCTTGTCTGGTGGATCGATCTTGGGTGATAAGACCCGCATGGAACTGCTGTCAGTCAATGAGAATGCCTTCATTCGCCCAAGTCCATCCTCGGGAACCTTGGGTGGTGTTGCCGAGCGCACCCGAGAGGTGATGCTCTTAGCCGAAGCCGCGGGACATGATGTCGTGATTGTGGAGACCGTTGGGGTAGGGCAAAGCGAGATTGCGGTGGCTGGGATGACCGATCTCTTTATGTTGTTGCAACTCCCCAATGCCGGTGATGATCTGCAAGCCATTAAAAAGGGTGTGATGGAGATCGCGGATCTCATCGTGATTAATAAAGCGGATCTAGATCCGGATGCAGCCACCCGAGCCCAAGCATTTATTACAAGTTCCTTGCGCTTAATGGGATTTCAGGGGAACCCAGACCACGCCGCTCATGATGCTGAGCAATGGCATCCCGTGGTGATGCAAATGAGCGCACTTCTCAATCAAGGTGTAGCGCAATTGTGGGATGAGATCACTCGCTTTCAGTCCCTCGAATCGAAGAATGGCCATCTACAAAAGCGTCGTCGTCAGCAAGCCACTGCTTGGATGTGGGAGCGCATCGATAGCGCTCTCAAAAGTAATTTTAAGAACCATCCTGGAGTACAGCAGTTGTTACCCGAACTCAGTGCCGCTGTGAATGAGGGCACGATCGCACCTTCTGTGGCAGCGCGTCGCTTACTAGACGCGATGCAAACACCCGATATTCAATAGGAGTTTTTATGCAAGACATTATTTCTCAATTGGAATCCAAGCGCGAGTTAGCACGTCTTGGTGGCGGTCAAAAGCGCATTGCTGCTCAGCACGCCAAGGGCAAACTTACTGCACGCGAGCGGATCGAGTTACTGCTCGACGAAGACTCCTTTGAAGAGTGGGATATGTTTGTGGAGCATCGCTGCACGGATTTTGGGATGGCCGATCAAACGGTGCCCAGCGATGGTGTCGTCACCGGTTATGGAATGATTAATGGGCGTTTGGTGTTTGTGTTCTCGCAAGATTTCACAGTTCTGGGCGGATCTTTATCGGAAGCCCATGCTGAGAAAATCTGCAAGATCATGGATCAGGCCATGAAAGTGGGTGCGCCCGTAATTGGACTCAATGACTCTGGTGGTGCACGCATTCAGGAAGGGGTTGCCTCGCTTGGTGGTTATGCAGAGATCTTCCAACGGAATGTATCTGCTTCGGGTGTGATCCCGCAAATCTCTTTGATTATGGGTCCCTGTGCCGGTGGTGCAGTGTACTCACCTGCTTTAACGGATTTCATCTTCATGGTGAAAGACACCTCTTACATGTTCGTCACTGGACCCGAGGTAGTGAAAACCGTGACCCACGAAGATGTCACCGCAGAAGATTTGGGTGGTGCGAACACGCATTCCACTGTATCGGGAGTCTGTGACTTGGCATTTAATAACGATGTTGAGGCGATCATGATGCTACGCCGTTTCTACAGTTATCTACCGCTCTCAAATAAAGAAAAAGCCCCTTTTCTGGGCGGTCTTGTCTGGTCGGATGAGCCCGATTACTCGCTCGATACATTGGTGCCTCTCAACCCCAATCAGCCGTATGACATGAAAGAGCTGATTCATAAGATTGTGGATGATGAAGACTTCTTTGAGTTGCAGCCCGACTATGCCAAGAACATCATTATTGGCTTTGCACGCATTGGCGGCCAGACTGCCGGTATCGTTGCTAATCAACCTTTGGTGCTTGCAGGGTGTCTCGATATCAAATCATCGATTAAAGCCGCTCGGTTTGTGCGCTTTTGTGATGCTTTTAATATCCCGGTCGTGACCTTGGTCGACGTGCCAGGTTTTATGCCAGGTACCGCTCAAGAGTACGGTGGCATCATTAAACACGGCGCTAAATTACTCTATGCCTATGCCGATTGCACTGTTCCCAAAGTCACTTTGATTACACGCAAAGCCTACGGCGGCGCCTACGATGTGATGGCATCAAAACATTTGCGAGGCGATGTGAACTTTGCTTGGCCCTCGGCAGAGATTGCGGTGATGGGGCCTAAGGGCGCTGTTGAAATTATCTTCCGCGAAGAGAAAAATGATTCGCAAAAGATTGCCGAGCGTGAAGCAGAGTACAAAGCGAAGTTTGCAAACCCCTTTGTCGCAGGACGGCGTGGCTACATTGATGATGTCATCATGCCCCACGAATCACGCAAGCGGATTGCACGATCACTCGCGATGTTGCAAGACAAAGATTTGCAAAATCCTCCCCGTAAACACGGCAACATCCCTCTTTAATTTAACCGACTGACCAATCACTATGTTTAAGAAAATCTTAATTGCGAACCGCGGTGAAATTGCTTGCCGAGTGATGCTAACTGCAAAACGCTTGGGAATCCAAACGGTTGCGGTCTACTCCGAAGCGGATGCCGAGGCGCGTCATGTTCGGATTGCCGATGAGGCCGTTTGCATTGGACCGCCACCATCGCGCGAGTCCTACTTGCAAATGGATCGCATTATTGCGGCGTGTAAAGAAACGGGTGCGCAAGCGGTTCATCCGGGTTATGGCTTTTTGTCCGAGAACGAAGAGTTTGCTAAGCGCGTTGAGGAAGAGGGCATTATCTTCATTGGCCCCAAATATCAATCGATTGCTGCAATGGGCGACAAGATTGCGTCTAAGAAACTTGCTTTAGAGGCAAAGGTTAACACCATCCCCGGCCATAACGCCGCTATTGATGATCCTCAGGCTGCGGTAAAAATTGCGCAGGGAATTGGCTACCCAGTGATGATCAAGGCCTCTGCTGGTGGTGGGGGTAAGGGATTGCGTGTTGCGTATAACGACCAAGAAACGGCCGAAGGCTTTGTGGCTTGTAAGAATGAAGCACTTAATAGTTTTGGTGACGACCGCGTCTTCATTGAGAAGTTTGTAGAAGAACCGCGGCATATTGAGATCCAGGTATTAGGCGATGCGCACGGTAATGTGGTGTATTTGTGGGAGCGTGAGTGCTCGATTCAGCGTCGTCATCAAAAAGTGATTGAAGAGGCGCCATCGCCATTCTTGGATGATGCCACCCGTAAGGCCATGGGCGAACAAGCGGTAGCGCTCGCCAAGGCCGTTAACTACCAATCGGCAGGTACTGTGGAGTTTGTGGTTGGTAAAGACAAGTCGTTTTACTTCTTAGAGATGAACACACGCTTGCAGGTTGAGCATCCGGTCACCGAATGCATCACAGGACTTGATCTTGTCGAGCAAATGATCCGGGTGGCTGCTGGTGAGAAGTTGGCATTTACCCAAAACCAAATTCCGCGCAATGGCTGGGCGATGGAGTGCCGCATTAATGCCGAAGATCCTCTACGAAACTTCTTGCCATCGACCGGACGCTTGGTGAAGTATCAGCCTCCGGCATCCAAAGATGGTGTACGAGTTGATACGGGTGTATATGAGGGTGGCGAGATCCCGATGTATTACGACTCAATGATTGCAAAACTCATTACGCATGGTGCCAACCGCGAGGAGGCAATGAGCAAAATGCGCGGGGCGCTCAATGAGTTTGTAATTCGGGGGATTCATTCGAACATTCAGTTCCAATCTGCTTTGCTACAACACCCACGATTTCTCTCGGGCCAGTTCAATACTGGATTTATTGCTGAGGAGTTCCCCAAGGGATTTTTAAAAGGATCGGTTGAGCCCAGTGACTTGAATCGCTTACCAGCTTTAGCAAGCTTTGTGCACCGTCGTTATTTGGAGCGTGCCAAATTACTTGAAGGGCAGCTCTTAGGCCACGAAATGAAGATTACCCAAGAGTTTGTGGTGATGCATGGTGACACATCCTACGACACCAAGATTGAGCAACGTGATCACGGTTACCAAATATCCGTCAAAGCCAATCAAGGCAAGAACACGATGACGGATTATTTCTTGGAGAGTGATTGGCAACCCGGTTCGATTCGTTTGATCTATCGTTTAAATGATGGACCGACGGCATGTGCGCAAGTGGAGCGCCCAGGCTTGGGTTATGTATTCATGCAAGATGGCGTGCATTTTGACTGCGTGGTCTTAAGTCCATTTGGGGCAGAGTTGCAACGCCGTATGCCATATAAGGCGCCTCCTGACACATCGAAGTTACTACTGTCGCCGATGCCCGGACTATTAACCAAATTACATGTAGCCAAGGGTGATAAGGTTACTGCTGGTCAGAAATTGGTTGTGATTGAGGCCATGAAAATGGAGAACACTTTATTCGCTTCGCAAGATGGGGTGGTGGACGATATATGTGCCACTGAGGGATCGAGTCTTGCAGTCGATCAAATCATTATTCAGTTTGCGAAGTGATCACTATGAGTCGACCATTCAACATTCTGGGAGTTCAGCAAATTGCCATCGGTGGTACCGATAAGCAAAAGCTTAAAGCGCTGTGGGTTGATCTTCTTGGCTTGAAATACAAAGATGCCTTCGTATCCGAGCGCGAGAACGTCGATGAGGATATTTGTGCCATCGGTCGTGGCCCGCACGAGGTTGAAATTGATTTGATGCAACCATTCGATATCGATAAAAAGCCAGCTGTGCATCAAACCCCACTCAATCACATTGGTCTGTGGGTTGATGATTTGCCCAAGGCGGTGGAGTGGTTGACGCAACAGGGTCTGCGATTTGCCCCCGGCGGGATTCGGAAGGGGGCAGCAGGTCACGACATCATTTTTGTTCATCCCAAAGCGAACGAGGAGTTCATGTTCTCGGGTGAAGGGGTTTTAATTGAACTTGTTCAGGCGCCACCCGATGTAATTGCCGCATTGGCATAAACCCCAATTTGTGTGCAGTGCAACAATTCAGGCATAATAGTCATCAATTTGTCATTTAATCCTTAAAACCGATTAGGAGTATTCATGTCTGGCGCCCCAACCATCGAATCCAGTGGCATTGAGCTCAAAGCCAAACTCAATCCGGATTTTGCAACCGTTGTTTCCCCCGAAGCCCTAGAGTTCGTTGCTAAATTGCATCGCGCCTTCGAGCCACGCCGTCAGGAACTCCTCAAAAAACGGGTTGAACTAGCCAAAAAATTAGACGCCGGTCAAAAGCTTGATTTCTTGCCAGAAACTAAATCCATTCGTGAGGGTGATTGGAAAATTGCTCCAGTACCCAAAGCACTGGAAACTCGCCGCGTGGAGCTTACTGGTCCAGTCGATGCCAAGATGGTGATTAATGCGCTGAACTCTGGTGCAGATTCGTATATGGCGGACTTTGAGGATTCCAATAGCCCCTATTGGGAAAACATTGTGCAAGGGCATGTTAATTTAAAGAAAGCCGTGCGCCGTGATATTGAGCTCAATCTCTTTGGTAAGGAATACAAGCTCAATGAAAAAACCGCGACCTTAATTGTTCGTCCTCGCGGTTGGCATCTCGATGAGAAACATGTCTTGGTTGATGGTCAGCGTGTCTCAGGCGGTATTTTTGACTTCGCCATCTTCACCTTTAATAGTGGTAAGTATCTCGAAGCGAGAGGCTTAGGCCCATTTTTCTATTTGCCAAAGATTGAGAGCCATCTAGAGGCCCGTTTGTGGAACGATATTTTCACCATGGCTGAGAAAGAGCTGGGCATGAAGCACGGCAGCATTAAAGCAACGGTGTTGGTTGAGACCATCAATGCCACCTTTGAGATGGATGAGATCCTCTATGAGTTGCGTGACCATAGTTCGGGATTAAATGCTGGTCGTTGGGATTACATCTTTTCCGCGATTAAGAAATTTAAGCTCGATAAAAACTTCTGTTTGGCCGATCGTGTGAAGGTGACCATGACCTCACCTTTTATGCGCGCCTATGCACTCTTTCTTTTAAAGACCTGCCATAAGCGCGGCGCCCCAGCAATGGGTGGAATGAGCGCTTTCATTCCCATTAAGAATGATCCTGAGAAGAATGCGATTGCGCTTGCAGCTGTATCAACGGATAAGCGTCGTGAAGCTACCGATGGCTACGATGGTAGTTGGGTTGCCCATCCAGGTTTGGTTGAGCTGTGCATGAATGAGTTCAAAGCCGTATTGGGTGACAAACCCAATCAATTTGATCGTCAACGCGAGGACGTTCAGGTCACCGCTGCGGATTTACTCAACTTTGCTCCAGAGGGACCAATCACCGAAGCAGGGCTGCGTTACAACATTAACGTAGGTATCCATTACATGGGTGCTTGGCTTGCTGGTAACGGTTGTGTGCCCATCCATAATCTGATGGAAGATGCCGCTACTGCTGAGATTAGCCGCTCACAAGTATGGCAATGGATTCGGTCGCCCAAAGGAGTTCTCGACGACGGTCGTAAAGTCACCCTTGAGCTAGTGCGTCAACTGATTGGTGAAGAGCTCACGAAGGTCAAAGACTCCGGTGCTGTTGGACAGTTTGATCGTGCCGCTAAGATCTTTGAGGACTTGGTTGCCAATGATGATTTTGTGGAGTTCTTAACCTTGCCGCTGTACGAAGAGTTTTAAACTCAGGACATCTAGCATGCGCATCTTGGCCATCGACACTTCGACCTCGTGGTGTTCGGTGGCCTTATGTTTTGATGACAAACCGATTCTGTATCGGCATGAGCTACTTGGATCAAAAGCGAGTCAGCATCTCTTGCCATGGTGCAGCGAGCTACTACAGCAGTGTGGCGCACGTTTCTCCGATCTGGATGCCCTGGCGGTAGGTGTGGGTCCTGGAGCATTTACTGGAGTACGTCTCTCGGTTGCAGTTGCCCAGGGATTATCGGTTGGCTCGCAATTGCCAGTAATTCCGGTGACCAGTCTTGATGCGATGGCATCGCAGTTTGCGCAACACCATCAAATGCCTCAAAACACGACATTCACCATTGCTCTGGATGCCCGTATGGGTGAAGTGTATTGGACTCGCTATCAAATAGAAGCCTCACAGCCTAAATCGATTCATCCAATACAACTAACTGCCCCAGAGTATATTGAGGATAACCATCAAGATTTAATTTCCGGTAATGCCCTTGCTGAGTATGCCGATGATTTCAAGGATCATTTTGTAGGTCGACAGATTGATTCGCAGCTAGTGCCCAATGCACTTAGCATCTTGGATCTCGCGCAAGTGCGTTATCAAGCGGACCAAACGATTTCGGTTGAGCAGCTTGAGCCCCTCTATATTCGTAATAAAGTGGCTCTCACTACCCAAGAACGTCTCGATGCAGCAAGCCCCGCCCCAACCGGTCATTTGCTTGGCTGAGCTGGTTCTGGAGCTGATGACCGAATCCGATCTGGATGCGGTCATGGCAATTGAAGCAATTTCGCATCAGCACCCATGGTCGCGCAAAAACTTTAGCGATTCGATCGAAGCGGGCCATTGGGCATATTGCCTGCGCGAGGTAGGCGATCCTGACAAGCGCATTTGGGCCTATTGCATCTTGCTACCCGCAGTCGATGATCTCCATCTTCTCAATATTACGGTGGATAATGATCTGCGCAAACAGGGCATAGGCCTTCGACTCATGAGTGCTATCCAAATGATCGCATCTAATTTATCAATCCCGCGGATTTTGCTTGAGGTTCGTCCCAGTAATCGTGCTGCAATCGCACTCTATGAGAAGGCAGGATATGAAGAGTTAGCGCGGCGCAAAGCCTATTACCCAGTAGAATCTTCTTCTAGTACGCGTGAAGACGCGATTGTGATGACCAAAGCCATCGATTGCCCTGCAAAACCCTATGAACATTGACGATCGCTCACGTTACTTAAAAGAAATGGGCATTACCGAGTGGTCTTTGCGTTCTGCTGCGGAAGTCTCTCCACCCAGCATGTCTCCGAATGCTGAGCCTCATCAGGCCATCTCCAATTTGGAGCCTAAGGTGTATTGGCTGTTTTATGGCCAAGCGCCCGGTGGTGATCAAGAACGCTTATTCCAGAACATCATTTTGGCCCTCGGGCTCTTGCCCAAAGAATGGGAATGGCGTTCACCGACCGATACGCAAGCACCGAATACGCATTTGCCATGTGTGGCATTTGCCTTCGGTGAGCACGCAGCACAGACCTTAAGTGGAGAGCAAGAGCCACTCGCGCACTTGCGGGATGTGGTCCTAGAGATTACTGGTCAAGACATTCCCTTGATCGCCAGCGTTGATCTGGCGCACTGCCTCAACCGACCGAAGGACAAAGCGCTCTTGTGGCAAGATCTATTGCTAGCCCGCTCTGTATTGCAATCGCTCTAATTAGTGTTTGGCTTCACCAATCAGATGCAGCGAGTCATACTCGGCTTGGTTGGCTTGATGCTTCTTAATCACCAGCCACATGGTGAGGGCAACGCCTAAACCAAAGCCGGTAATCACGATGGGTACTGGAACGTCTAACCAAATCAGCAGGGCATAGAGCATGAGCATCATTAGAACCGAGAGGTTCTCATTGAAGTTCTGAACAGCAATAGAGTGACCTGCAGAAAGTAGGACGTGACCACGGTGCTGTAAGAGGGCATTCATTGGAACAACGAAGTAACCTGCTAACCAGCCAACGGTGATCAGAAGGATATAAGCAGGTAGAAGATTAAAGTTGACTTCCAAGGCGCCAATCTTAAAGAGCACGATTGATGGGATGTATTCAATATGGTAGATGGCCATGATGCATACCAGCAGGCCCATTACGACGCCATACGGCAAGACATTTAAAGCGGACTTTAATGGAATACGTGAGGCTGCCCAAACCGCACCCCCGGCGACACCAATGGCAGAAACTGCTTGCAAAATAGCCCCTTGCGAGAGGTTCATATTCAGCGCGGTCTCAGCCCACTTCAGCACGATGAACTGTAAGGTTGCACCCGCACCCCAGAAAAGAGTGGTAACTGCCAGAGAGATTTGGCCCAAGCGATCGCGCCACAAAATATGAAAACCGACAAAAAAATCTTTGGTCAACTGAATAGGGTCTAAGCGCTGCTCTGGGTAGCGTGCTCCCGTATCCGGAATCTTTAAGTTAAAGAGTGCGGCGATCAGGTAAATAAACATAATGATCGAGATCGCGGATTCAGCAGGGCTATCAACACCTGTGTTAAACAAAGGCAAATCAAAACTCATAAGGGAAGCTGAAACTTTGGTGCTAATCAACACACCACCCAAGACGGTGCCCGCAATAATCGAGCCCACGGTCAAACCCTCGATCCAGCCATTGGCGGCCACGAGTTTTTCAGGGGGGAGCAGCTCGGTCAAAATGCCATATTTTGCTGGTGAATACGCAGCTGCTCCAAGACCCACAATCGCATATGAAGCTAACGGGTGAGCGCCAAAAAGCATCGCGGCACAACCAATAATTTTGATCGTATTGGTGATGAACATCACCTGACCTTTGGGCCTGGAATCAGCAAAGGCTGCAACAAAGGCAGCCAATAATACATAGGAGAGCACAAAGAACAGTTTGAGAAGCGGGGTCATCCACGCCGGGGCAGCGAGTTGGGCTAAGAGGGCAATGGCCGCAATTAGCAGGGCGTTATCGGCGAGCGACGAAAAAAATTGCGCCGCCATAATGGTGTAAAAACCTGGTTTCATTCGTACAATTGCTTCATTTACTAGATTAGAGCATGAAAGGGGAGATTTCTGGAACGCCCGATTCTGGCAACGATTGACACTGCTGCATTAGGCCACAATTTAAGGCGGGTCAGAGAACTCGCGGGTAATTCTCGCATATGGTCTGTGGTTAAAGCTCGCGCCTATGGCCATAGCCTAAGGGCGGCGTTGGCAGGACTTTCGCAGACCGATGGATTTGCGGTCTTAGATCTCGATGATGCCCGCTGGTTGCGGTCGCAGGGCTGGACCAAGCGCATTTTGCTGTTAGAGGGTCTTTTCCAAGAGGGTGATATTCCGTCAGTGATTGAGCTGGACTGCGATGTGGTGGTCCACAACCCCAATCAAGTGACTTGGCTTGAAAAGCAAGCCCATCCCGTCACCATCTTTCTCAAACTCAACTCAGGAATGAATCGTCTTGGATTTCGACCAGAAGCGTATCGATTAGCCTACCATCGGCTTCATGCCGCCGGGCACCGCATGAACCATATGACTCACTTTGCAAATGCCGACTACGTTGATCGCGAGCCCTCAGTCGGTGCTCAAATGGAGTGCTTTACCAAGACGATCGATGGATTAGCGGGTGAGACCTCGCTGGCTAACTCGGCAGCGGTCTTATGGCATCGTAACGCCTTAGGTGATTGGGTCCGTCCCGGGATTATGTTGCATGGGATTTCTCCATCGGGTCAGTTTGCGGATATTGCCCATGCCAATTTGCAAGCGGTGATGACCCTATCAAGCTCCATCATTGCGATTCAAGATCTAGAGCCGGGCGACGCAGTGGGTTATGGATCACGATTCCGAGCAACCGGGCGGATGCGAATTGGTGTGGTTGCTTGTGGCTATGCGGATGGTTATCCCCGTCATGCAAAAGACGGCGCCCCCGTCTGGGTTTATGCGGATGATCCAAGCCAATCACGGCTTTGCCCGATTGCGGGCCAGGTCTCGATGGATATGCTAACCATTGATCTCACCCATGCGCCCTGGGCAACCGTCGGCACCAAAGTAGAGTTGTGGGGTAAAAACTTGCATGTCGATGATGTGGCAACACACGCCCAAACGATTGGCTACGAACTGGTATGCGCGATTGCGCCTCGGGTACCGCTCGAAATTATTTAGTGATCCAGAACTGCCACCACTTGCGCTCTTTCTGAACGCGCTTGCCCGTTTTAAAGATCTGACTATCAGGGAAATTGAGCTTAAAGACCCGCATGGCATCAGAGCTTAAGTCATACATCCCCAAGGCTTGATAGGACTGAACCAAAATGAAGAGTGCTTCCTCAACCGCTGGCGCACGATCGTAATCCCGAATCACGAGTTGAGCACGGTTGGCAGCAGCTAAGTATGCGCCTCGATCGTAATAGTAGCGCGCCACAATCACATCAGCCTCTGCTAAAGAGTTGACGATGTAGCGCATGCGATCAAGTGAGTCGGGGGCGTATTTACTGTTGGGGAAGCGTTCCACCACGACCTTGAAGGATTCAAAGGCCTCTTTGGCTGCTTTGGGATCACGTTCACTCAGATCTTGTCCCGTGAACTTTCCCATAAACCCTAAATCGTCATTAAAGGTGATCAGACCCTTGAGGTAATACGCGTAATCTAAATTGGGGCTACCTTGGTGCAACTTAATGAAGCGATCGATTTGCACCATTGCTTGGGCAGGCTCCTGGGCTTTCCAAAAGCAATACGCGGAATTAATCTGAGCTTGCTGGGAGTAGGGGCCAAATGGAAAGCGCGCCTCCAGTTTCTCAAAGTACTGACCGCACTTATCAAAATCATTCTCATTCATCTTGTCGCGCGCCTCGGTATATAGCCTAGCTTCGGACCAGCCCAAGGTTTCATCGGTACTAGTATTGGCGCATGAAGTGAGAAGCATTACAGAAGAAACTAGTGAAGCAAGAGCAACAAGCCTTAAACTAGCACGATGGTGCCCCATAGGGGGAATAGATAACACAATAAGGTCCTTCCAGCGTGGCATTGCCGCAAACTCCTGATCCGAATCCCTCTGATTATATCGATGATGAGGATTTCATTGCGCTTGAGATCCCGGATGCATGGGCGGGAGAGCGTTTAGATAAAGTCTTAGCCCATTTTTTAACCGACTACTCCCGCAATCGGATACAGGCATGGGCCAATCAAGGAGCGGTCCTAGTTGACGGCAAGGTCGTTAAATCTCGCCAGATTTTGCGAGGCGGTGAGGCGATTCGTGTCTTTCCACAAGAGATGCCGGAGCAACATGCATTTGAGCCAGAAGATATTCCACTCAATTGCATCTATGAGGATGATCATCTCTTGGTCTTTAATAAAGCGGCTGGGATGGTAATGCATCCCGCGGCTGGCAATTGGACTGGAACGGTACTCAATGGTCTTCTGTTTCATTACCCGGAGCTCGCCCAGTTGCCTCGTGCTGGGATTGTGCATCGACTCGATAAAGACACCTCAGGACTCTTTGTGGTGGCTCGAACGGCATTGGCCCAAACTGCCTTAGTACGACTATTGCAAGATCATTTAGTGGAGCGGCGCTATCTGGCCTGGGTGTGGGGCGATACTCCATTACACGGCACAATTAACGCTGCCTTAGCACGTGACCCACGCGATCGACTCAAGATTGCCGTGGTGCCTGCCGATTCTAGAGTAGCCAATGCCAAAGCCGCACGCACCCATTACAAACGCTTAGCGCTGGGCGCCTACCAACAAAGTAAGGTCTCATTATTGGAGTGTCGCTTGGAGACCGGTCGAACCCATCAAATTCGCGTTCATCTTGAGTCTTTGTCTTATCCATTATTAGGTGACCCGGTGTATCGCAAACGAATCCCAGCGGCTGCGAGTCAATTGTTCCTAAAGCGCCAAGCCCTCCATGCGTTTGCGTTGGAGTTTGTGCATCCAAGCACACACGAACCGATGCGATGGTTTGCTCCCATTCCAAATGATCTCTTAGAACTGCATGCGCAAGTGCATATGGATGCCGCAGATCTTCCCAAACCATTTGATGATTCTTCCTCATGAGCCCGCTTCGTATTCTGAGACCCGATTGGCCGGCACCTACTAATGTGCATGCCTTTACAACCACCCGGCAAGGTGGCTTTAGTCAAGCACCATACGATCAATTCAATCTAGGGGCATTTGCTGGCGAGGATTTGCCAACCGTGCAACAAAATCGGGCCTTGCTCAACGCCTTATTACCGCAAGCACCATTTTGGATTAAGCAAGTGCATGGTACCGATGTGGTCTTAGCAAAAGGTGTGCACGAGGGTATCGGCGATTGCATCATTGAGGCGGACGCGAGTGTGACGACGACTCCGCAAACCGTGTTGAGCATCTTGGCGGCTGATTGCATGCCAGTGCTCTTCACGAATCGATCAGGAACAGCAGTTGCTGCTGCACATGCGGGTTGGCGTGGGTTATGTGCCGGTATTCTGGAAAATACGGTAGCCAAAGTTCTCAAAGAGTCCTCAAGCACCGCATCCGATGTGCTCGCATGGATTGGTCCGAGCATCTCGGTGGCACATTACGAGGTGGGCGGTGAAGTGCGTGCTGCGTTTATGGAGTCAGCAGTGCAATTTGATTATCTACTCGACGATGCATGTTTTATTCCTAATCAGACCTCAAGCCATGAGAAGTATTGGGCCGATCTGCCACGAATTGCCAAATCCCGACTTCAAGCCTTGGGTATTGGTGCGGTCTATGGCGGCGATTTATGTACCTTCAGTGATCCTGAACGTTTTTACTCCTATCGCCGTGAAACCCCCACGGGACGCTTTGCTAGCTTGATTTGGTTCAATCCGAAGCCCTAGCAATCAAGGTAATTGCCGCATCTCAGCCCAGCGATCCTGATAAATGCTAGGGTTAGTGCTTATAACCCTTGCGTCATAATCACCTGAGAATAGAGACGTACTGTTTAGTTTGATTGACACTTTTAAGAAGATCACCATCATCATGAATTTGGGTAATTCACCAAGCTTGGCCCCGCAATACATGGCCATGATTCCCCCAGACAAGCTCTCCGAAATTCAAACCAAATATCTCGAAGACCTTGGTAAATTGGGTAAAGATCCCAGCGCATTGGAATTCAAAGACCGACGCTTTATGGGCGAGGCTTGGCAAAACCCTTGGAGCAAAGCACTAGTCTCCACCTATTTATTGAATGCACGTTATCTCAATGAGCTCGTGCAAGCTGTGCAGACCGATACCAAAACCCGACAGCGCATTGAGTTTGCGACCAATCAAATGATTGATGCTTTATCGCCCTCAAACTTCTTGGCCACCAACCCAGAGGCATTGGAGACTATCCTCAAGACCCAAGGTCAATCGATTCAAAAGGGGATCTTGAACTTATTGGGTGATCTTGGCAAAGGAAAGGTGAGCCAAACCGATGAGAGTGGCTTTGAGGTGGGTAAAAATTTGGCACAGACCGAAGGTGCGGTGGTATTTCGGAACTCGCTCTTTGAATTGATTCAGTACAAGCCTCTCACTGATCAGGTTTATGAGCGACCATTCTTAATGGTTCCCCCATGTATTAATAAATACTACATTCTGGATTTGCAACCCGACAACTCCGTGGTGCGTTATATGGTGAGCCAAGGGCATACGGTGTTCTTGGTCTCCTGGAAAAATCCCGATGCCAGCATGAATCGCATCACCTGGGAAGACTATGTGGGCACTGGAGTGCTCGAAGCGATTCGGGTTACACAGGAAATTAGTCAACAAGACAAGATCAATATCTTAGGTTTCTGTGTTGGCGGCACCTTAGTGAGCACCGCACTGGCAGTGCTCGCAGCACGCAAACAGGATCCCGTCGAAAGCCTAACGCTGCTCACCACCTTATTGGATTTCACGGACACAGGCATCCTCGATGTCTTTATTGATGAGTCCTTGGTCAATCTGCGTGAGAAATCCATCGGTGGTGCTGAAGGGCGTTATGGCCTCTTATCTGGTTTAGAGTTAGCCAATACCTTCTCCTTCTTGCGACCCAACGAGTTGGTGTGGAACTATGTGGTGGATAACTACCTCAAAGGTAACTCGCCACCGCCATTTGATTTGCTCTACTGGAATGGGGACTCCACCAATTTGCCTGGCCCGATGTATTGCTGGTATCTACGCCATACTTACTTGCAAAATGATCTAGCCAAACCCGGCAAGCTCAAGGTCTGTGGGGAGAAGATTGATTTAAGTAAGATCAAGGTCCCTGCTTACATCTACGCATCACGTGATGATCACATCGTGCCATGGCACTCGGGTTATCAGAGTACTCAAATTTTGAAGGGGCCGATTCGGTTTGTGATGGGGGCCTCGGGTCATATTGCGGGTGTAATTAATCCTCCGCATAAGAAGAAACGCAATTATTGGACTAATTCTGATTTACCAAAAACCGCGGATGCATGGCTCAAAGGTGCCAAAGAAGTGCCGGGTAGTTGGTGGCCCGACTTTACCGAGTGGCTCGCTCAATATGGTGGTAAACAGATTCCTGCACCGAAAAATTATGGGCATGGCAAGTACAAAAAATTAGTTGCAGCACCTGGCACCTACGTCAAAGAAAAGGCGCAAAAGGTTTAATCGATTGATCTGAATACAAGGAGAAGATGATGGCACAACGGATTGCATACGTAACAGGTGGGATGGGCGGAATCGGCACGGCGATCTGTCAGCGTTTATCCAAAGGCGGCTTTAAGGTGATTGCTGGTTGCGGCCCGAACTCGCCCCGCAAGGATCGTTGGATTGGTGAGCAAAAGGCCTTGGGGTATGAGTTCATTGCGTCTGAGGGCAATGTATCCGATTGGGAGAGCACCAAAGCAGCCTTTGAGAAGGTCAAAGCCGAGGTAGGTCGGGTTGATGTCTTGGTGAACAATGCCGGCATCACTCGGGATAGCGTGTTTCGGAAGATGACCCCTGAGGATTGGAAGGCGGTGATTGATACCAATCTGAACTCGCTCTTTAATGTAACCAAGCAAGTGATTGATGGCATGATCGATAACGGCTGGGGCCGGATCATTAATATCTCCTCGGTCAACGGTCAGAAGGGTCAGTTTGGTCAAACCAACTATTCCACTGCCAAGGCAGGCTTGCATGGCTTCACCATGGCGCTAGCCCAAGAGGTTGCTAGCAAAGGGGTGACCGTGAATACCGTTTCACCAGGCTATATTGCGACGGATATGGTTAAGGCAATTCGGGAGGATGTGCTTGAGAAGATTGTTGGCACAATCCCAGTGAAGCGCCTGGGAACCCCCGACGAGATTGCCTCAATCTGCGCTTGGATTGCCTCAGACGACGGCGCCTTCTCAACCGGCGCCGACTTCTCGGTCAATGGGGGGATCCATACAGGCTAAACTAAGGTAAATTCTGCATTGCAACAGCGAGCAAGGGAATCACCATGGCTACACGAACAAAACGGGCTGGCGATGAGCGCCTAATCAAAAAGTACCCCAATCGGCGTCTCTACGATACCCAGACGAGTACCTATGTAACTCTTGCTGACATTAAGCAGTTGGTCATGGCGTCCGAGAGCTTTAAGGTTCTCGATGCCAAAACCGATGAAGATCTGACCCGCAGCATTCTCTTGCAGATCATTCTTGAAGAAGAGGCCTGCGGGGTGCCGCTCTTCACGACCCAGATGCTGCAGCAAATGATCCGTTTTTATGGTCACTCGATGCAAGGGTTGATGGGGAGCCACTTGGAGCGCACCATGCAATCCTTTATGGATATGCAGCAAAAATTAGCGGAGCAATCCAAGTCGATGACCGGTGGTGGTACAGAAGCCTGGACCCAAATGATGAACTTGCAAAATCCTTTTATGCAAAATTTAATGACCAATTATATGGATCAGAGCAAGGACTTATTCTTAAAAATGCAGGAACAAATGCAAGGCTCGAACCAACTCTTTACTGGCTTCCCATTCAAAGGCAAATCTGACACATCGGATTCCAACTCCTAAGCACGGGGCTTAGAGACTTTCATTACATCATTAAGATCGGGCATTATTCGTGGTTGCAAAAGTAGGATTTGTTTCATTGGGGTGTCCCAAAGCATTGGTGGATTCTGAGCTCATCTTGACGCAGTTAAGTGCCGAAGGTTATGAGACCGCAAAAGATTATGCTGGGGCCGATCTGGTGATCGTCAACACCTGCGGCTTTATTGACTCTGCAGTGGAGGAAAGTCTGTCTGCGATTGGTGAAGCCCTCACCGAGAACGGCAAGGTGATCGTGACCGGTTGCCTAGGCGCCAAGAAAAATGCCGATGGTAGCGATCTAATTACTAGCATCCATCCCAAAGTATTAGCGGTAACTGGACCACATGCAACTGCTGAAGTCTTGCAAGCCGTACATACCCATTTACCCAAACCGCATGACCCATTTTTGGATCTTGTGCCTCCGGCTGGGATCAAACTAACGCCAAAGCATTACGCTTACCTAAAAATTTCAGAGGGTTGTAATCATCGTTGTAGCTTTTGCATCATTCCAAACATGCGAGGCGATTTGGTATCGCGTCCCATCGGCGATGTGTTGCAAGAAGCACAAAAACTTTTTGAGTCGGGAGTTAAAGAGCTCTTGGTGGTTTCGCAAGACACGAGTGCCTATGGTGTGGATATTCAGTACCGCACCGGCTTTTGGGATGGCAAACCCATTAAGACCCGTCTTTACGATTTGGCACTTGCACTTCATGAGCTCGCCATATCGCATCAAGCCTGGGTGCGGATGCATTACGTGTACCCCTATCCGCATGTTGATCAGATTTTGCCGATCATGGCTCAATTCAAGGACACGGGATTTGGACTCTTACCGTATCTTGATATTCCATTTCAGCATGCACACCCAGATGTCCTCAAGCGCATGAAGCGACCCGCCAGTGGTGAAAAAAATCTGGACCGAATCCAGTCATGGCGTGCGATTTGTCCTGATCTCGTGATACGTAGCACCTTTATTGCTGGATTCCCAGGCGAGACCGAAGAGGAGTTTTCAGCCTTATTGCAATTCATGGAAGAGGCGCAAATCGATCGAGCTGGATGCTTTGCCTATTCACCGGTGGAGGGCGCTACTGCCAATGTGCTCGACAACCCAGTCCCAGAGCCCCTTCGCGAAGAGCGGCGCTCCCGCTTTATGGCGCTTGCCGAGGAGCAATCGAGCCGGCGCTTACGGCGATTAGTCGACCAACGCATTCGGGTATTGGTTGATCATGTGACCCCAGAGGGCGGGATCGGTCGGAGTGCGGCAGATGCCCCAGAAATTGATGGGATTGTGCGGATCCTCCCGCCCAGTAAGCCTTCCAAGCGCTACCGGGTTGGAGAGTTTGTGAAAGCAACCGTCCTTGATACGCAAGGGCATGATCTGATTGTGCAAGTGTAGATAATGAGCTAAAACTAGCTATTCGGCTAATGTGTAAAGAGAGGAATAATGATGAGTCGTGAAGTCGTGGTTTTAAGTGCAGCGCGTTCTGCAATCGGTAGTTATGGTGGCAGTCTCAGTGGTATGGAGCCATCGGAGTTGGCTGGCGTGGTGATGAAAGAAGCCGTTGCCCGCTCTGGCGCGGATCCTGCCAAGATTAATTATGTGACGGTCGGCAATACCATGCCAACTGATTCACGCTATGCCTATGTCTCACGCGTGGCTGCAATTCAAGCGGGACTCCCGATGGATTCGGTCGCGATGGCAGTGAATCGTTTGTGCAGTTCAGGATTACAAGCGATTGTGACCACTGCGCAGGGCATCATGCTTAACGACTATGACTATGGTGTGGGCGGTGGTGTTGAAGTAATGTCACGCGCGATGTACGGCGCGACAGCAATGCGCAATGGCGCACGCATGGGCGATACCAAGATGATTGACCTCATGGTCGCCGTTCTCACAGATCCTTTTGGTGTGGGTCATATGGGCATCACTGCCGAGAACTTGGCTGAGAAATGGAAGATTACACGCGAGGATCAAGATGCCTTTGCTGTTGAATCCCATCGCCGTGCAGCAATAGCGATTAAAGAGGGTCGCTTTAAATCCCAAATCGTACCGATTACATTAAAGACCCGAAAGGGTGATGTGGTGTTTGATACCGATGAGCATTGCAAACCGGATACCACCATGGAGACCTTAGCGAAGATGAAGCCTGCCTTCAAAAAAGAGGGTGGCACAGTCACCGCAGGAAATGCATCGGGTGTTAACGATGGTGCTGCCTTCATGGTCTTGGCTGCGGCTGATGTGGCTGCCAAAGCTGGACAAAAGCCAATCGCACGTTTGGTCTCTTATGCAGTCGCTGGTGTACCCAATCACATCATGGGTGAGGGCCCCATTCCCGCAACCAAGATTGCTTTGCAACGCGCTGGATTGACTCTAGACAAGATGGATGTGATTGAGTCCAATGAAGCCTTTGCTGCTCAGGCAATTGCTGTCACCAAGGGATTAGGTTTGGACCCAGCAAAGACCAATGTGAACGGTGGTGCAGTTGCCCTTGGTCATCCGGTAGGTTGCACCGGTGCTGCGATCGCCACTAAAGCCATTTATGAATTGCATCGCACCAACGGTAAATACTGCTTAGTCACCATGTGTATTGGTGGCGGTCAAGGCATTGCCGCGGTATTTGAGCGACTCTAAGCCTTAGAGCAGTTCGAGGACTGCATCCAAGCCGACGTTGTCTAAAGCGACGTCGGCTTTTTCTTTAACAATCGCCTTGGCGCGATAGGCGACGCTCAAACCGCAGTCGGCCATCATCAATAGATCATTGGCGCCATCACCAATCACAATTGCAGCGCGCTTATCGAGATCAAAGTGTGCACACGCCGCTTCCACAAACCGATTCTTGGCCGCTCCATCCACAATCTCACCTAAGACCTTACCGGTGAGTCGATCATTCACAATCTCTAGCTGATTGGAGTGCGTCTCGCACAAGGCAAGGCGTTCTTGCATGCGATCGGTAAAGAATGTGAATCCACCCGAAACCAGTAGGGTGTGCATATCACGTTCATGCGCACCGCTGATCAAGAGCTCGGCTCCGGGATTGAGTTGTAAGCGTTCCTCATAGACCGAATGCAAAGCCGAGATGGACGCACCCTCTAATAGGGCAACACGGCGACGCAAGCTCTCGGCAAAGTTTGGGATCTCGCCACGCATCGTGGCTGCAGTAATTTCTGCGACCGCTGCTTTCTTGCCAGTAAAGTCAGCAATTTCATCAATGCACTCAATATTGATTAAGGTCGAGTCCATATCCATGGCCAAGACTTTCAGTGTGCTTGGATTAAAGCCAGTAGGTAGAATGGCCAAATCACAACCACGCTCTGCACAATACTGGCGCAGACCATTGCGTTCGAATGCTTCAATCTCGCGCATTAATAAAAATCTCCCCGCAGTATGCTGAAAACCAATCCCCAGGGTTTGCAGAGCGCGCTCTACGCCTGAAACGAGTTGGGGATCAGTCGCCTTTGATCCTAAGATCTGCAAACTGGGGAAGGGGTGAGATGATGAAGACACCATAAATCAATTATGCCTAAGCGATTGATGAGAGCGCGGGAGTCGGTAGAGGATGTGCTGAAGCTACCAAAGCGGTGCTTAAGAGTTTCATAAGATGGCGAATCGCTTCGATGCGCTGCTCAAGCTGATCAAACGAGGACCCCTTAGTAGGTAAGTATTTAATGCGATCTTGGCCATTGAGTTGCACCTGAGGGTTGGATTGCACCAAACGAATCAATTTCACGGGATCCAATGGGGGGTGTGCAATAAAACTTACCTGAATGCCATTTGAACTCGCATCCATTTTCTGAATGCCGTAGAGAACCATTTCAAGGCGTAGCCGATGGGTCTCGTAAAAGGCTTTGGCAGGATCAGGTAAGTTACCAAAGCGATCGACGAGTTCTTCACGCAACTGGCTCAACTCATCAAAGGCTTCACAGCTGGCAAAGCGTTTGTAGAGCGATAGGCGTTCATGCACATCGGGACAATAATCCGCAGGCAGGAGAGCGGGTGCCCCTAAATTAACATCGGTCACCGCTTGCATGGGTGAGAGTAGGTCGGGCTCCTTACCACTGCGTAAGGACTTGACTGCGCGATTGAGCATCTCGGTATACAGCTGAAAGCCAATTTCATGAATCTCACCCGATTGCTTATCACCCAACACCTCACCAGCCCCACGGATCTCTAAATCGTGCATAGCAAGATAAAAACCAGAACCGAGTTCTTCCATCGCCACGATCGCGTCTAGGCGTAAACGCGCTTGCTTCGTTAGGGCATCTGGGTCAGGCACTAAAAGATAGGCATAGGCTTGGTGATGCGAGCGACCTACGCGACCGCGCAATTGGTGGAGCTGCGCCAAACCAAACTTATCAGCGCGATGCATGATGATGGTATTGGCGGTTGGTACGTCAATCCCGGTTTCAATGATGGTGGTGCACAGTAAGACATTACTGCGCTGCGTGACAAAATCTCGCATCACGGCTTCAAGCTCGCGTTCGTGCATTTGGCCATGCGCCACGGTAATTCGGGCTTCGGGTAACAGCATCTGTAAGGCTTGCTTGCGATTCTGGATGGTCTCCACCTCGTTGTGTAAGAAGTACACCTGACCACCACGTTTGATCTCGCGTAAGACCGCTTCCCGAATCACACCATCACTCTCACGTCGCACAAAGGTCTTAATGGCTAGACGTTTCTGAGGAGCAGTGGCAATCACCGAGAACTCTCGCAAGCCCTCGAGCGCCATACCTAAAGTGCGCGGTATTGGAGTGGCAGTGAGTGTGAGGATATCCACCTCTGCACGCAATGCCTTCAAGGCATCCTTCTGACGCACACCAAAGCGATGTTCTTCATCAACAATTACCAAACCAAGGCGCGCAAATTGCGTCTCTTTGGAGAGCAGCTTATGGGTACCAATCACAATATCAGCCTCACCGGCAGCAATCGCAGCTAATGCCGCACTGATCTCTTTAGCAGTCTTAAAACGTGAGAGCTCCACAATCCGAACTGGCCAGGCGGCAAAACGATCTTTCCAGGTGGCAGCGTGTTGCTCAGCCAGTAGGGTAGTGGGTGCCAGAATCGCCACTTGTTTACCACCCATCACCGCCACAAAGCTAGCGCGAAGTGCCACCTCGGTTTTACCAAAACCCACATCGCCACAAACCAAGCGATCCATCGGCTTGCCGCTAGTCATATCGCCAATCACTGCAGCAATCGCATTCGCTTGGTCCGGCGTTTCTTCAAAGCCAAAGCTCTCTGCAAACGCGGCATAGTCATGTGCCGAGAACTCGAAGGCATGACCTTTGCGGATTGCTCGTGCGGCATAGAGATTGAGAAGCTCTGCTGCCGTATCTCGTATTTGCTGAGCAGCCTTGCGCTTGGCTTTATCCCACTGACCAGAGCCCAATTGATGCAAGGGCGCTGAATCCGGATCGGCCCCCGCATAGCGCGTGACCTGATGCAGTTGTTGGACTGGCACATACAAGGTTGCATCGTGCGCGTAGATGAGATGCAAAAATTCCTCGAAGGCGGGTGCTTCTTTAGGACCCGCCATATTGAGTAATACCAAGCCCTGGTAACGACCAATGCCATGTTCGACATGAACCACAGGGTCGCCGACCTTGAGCTCGGATAAATCCCTAAAGAGGGTATCGGGATCGGTATTGCTGGTTTCCTTACCCCGACGCTGACGCGCCGTTTGCGTGAAGAGCTCAGCCTCCGTAATGATGAGTAATTGCTGGGGTTGCCATACAAAGCCATTAAAGAGGGGAGATACGCAACACCCAAAGCGCTCATCACCTTTTACAAAATCAGCGATGGTGTTTACACCCTGTGGGTGTAAAGCAAACGCTGCATCTTTAGAAGACCCTAAATTACTCTCTTCAATGAGTTGCCGAATTGACTCGAGTCGTCCTGCACTCTCTGCACAAATTAGGATGCGCCATTCATTTTGAGAAACTAATTGCCGCAAGCGCTTGAGGGGATCGGCATCGCGTCGATGAATGGCGACATCTGGTAATTGGGTAAAGACAGGTTCCGTCGTTGATTCCAATTCGGCTTGCGTTTGGAGCACAAAGCGCGGATAGGACTTCGCAATCGTATAAAACTGCTCTAAGCTCAAGAACAAATCCTGAGGCTTTAGAACAGGACGCTCGAGATCGTGCTTTAGAAAAGCATAGCGTTGCTCGGTATCTTTCCAGAACTGCGTGATACTGGTTTCAATATCACCCACATAGCCAAGACAAATGTCGCTGCGACTATCCTCTTGATCGCTGCGCACAAAGTAATCAAAGACGGTGGCGGTCTCATCAAAAAACAGCGGCAGGTAAGATTCAATTCCTGCCGTCGGAATCCCGGTGCTCACATCCTTGTAGATCGAACACCGCGTTGGGTCTCCCTCAAAATACTCCCGCCAGCGCCCCCGAAAGGCAGTGCGTGAGGCCTCATCAAATGGAAACTCATGACCAGGCAATAAACGGATTTCTTTCACTGGATACAAGCTGCGTTGCGTATCTGGATCGAAAGCACGGATATGTTCAATCTCATCGCCAAAGAGATCGAGGCGATAGGGTAGGGAAGACCCCATTGGGAACAGATCAATTAAGCCACCCCGAATGCTGTACTCGCCAGGGCGCATCACTGCACTAACGGGATCGTAACCTGCCTGTTGCAATTGCAAACGTAGAGCCTCTTCATTTAAGCGCTCGCCTTGGCAAAAGAAAAAAGTATGAGCGGATAAAAATGCGGGTGGGGCAAGCCGCTGCAATGCGGTGGTCACTGGCATTAGGATCAGATCGCACGTGCCGTTTTGCATTTCATAGAGAGTGGCCAAGCGTTCGGAGATTAAATCTTGATGCGGTGAGAAATGATCGTAGGGCAGGATCTCCCAATCTGGCAGTAAGCGAATGCGCAATTGCGGAGCAAAGCTCGGAATCTCCTCCAGTAAGCGCTGGGCATCGGTCGCATTGGCGCAGAGCACCACAAACTGGCTGTAATTGCTGCGATAGGCGCCTGCCATTTGTGCGAGAAGCGCGGCATCGGCTGAGCCAACAATGGAATCGAAGGTAAAGCGCTGCCCCGCCCGTAGCACGGGAATAGGGGGTGTAAGTAAAGCAGCAGGCCTTGGCGCTGCCGCTGGATTGACAGCATCCGACATCTAGAAGCATTATAGAATCAGGTATGTATCCCATTCTGAACCTGCCATGGCAACACTAACTAAACCTTGCCATGCCGTATTGCCCTCTGCGGGCATGGGCGTACGCTTGGGTGGCGATCAGCCTAAACAGTTTCGGCATATGGCAGGTAAGCCCATGTTGCTTTATGCCTTGGATGCTTTCTTTGCCTGCCCTAAGGTGAACTCGGTCTGGATCGGCATGAGTCCTGGCTCAAACTCTTTGATTCATGACCTTAAATCACGTTACCCTCATCCGGTTAAACGCTTTGAATTCCTGGAAACAGGTGGCCCCACTCGGCAGCAAACGGTCTTAAATACACTTGCGGCAATGCTTGATCTAGGAGTTGATCCGCAGGATTGGGTATTAGTGCACGATGCAGCCCGCCCAGGAATCACCCCTGAATTGATTGCCAGGCTCATCACTTTAGTCAAAGCTCAAGAGCAAACTGAGAGTCACCATCAGACATTGCAATCCGGTGGTCTCTTAGCAATGCCGGTTGCCGATACGATGAAAGAGACCACGCACGATGCGATGCGTGCCAAGACGACGATTGATCGCTCGCATCTGTGGCAAGCACAAACCCCACAGATGTTTCCTCTCAAAGTGCTCCATGACGCATTAAGTCAGGCCATTGAAGCGGGGGCCAATATTACCGATGAAGCGAGCGCGATTGAGCGCTTAGGTGGGCAACCTCTTTTGGTCGAGGGTGCTACCCGGAACTTCAAGGTAACCCATCCTGCAGATTGGGAGTTGATGGAGCTAGTACTCAGTGAGCGTCGGTAAAATAGTGCCATGACAAGCAGCATTCCATTTCGGATCGGGCAGGGGTATGACATTCATGCTCTGGTACCCGATCGCAAATTGATTCTGGGGGGAGTAACCATTCCCTATGAAAAGGGTCTACTTGGCCACTCGGATGCTGACGCACTCCTGCACGCCATTACCGATGCACTCTTGGGTGCCGCTGGTCTGCATGACATTGGGCAAATGTTCCCCGATGACGATGCGCGCTTCAAAGACATGGATAGCCGAGTGCTACTGCGAGCAGCCTTACAAAAGGTCCAAGCTGTGGGGTATCAGGTTGGCAATGTCGATGCTACTGTCATCTGTCAAAAACCAAAATTAGCTCCGTATATTCCGGAGATGGTGCGCCACATTGCGAGTGACCTGAAGGTGACTGACAGCCACATTAATTTGAAAGCCAAAACCAATGAATCCCTAGGCCATCTGGGTCGGGGTGAGGGAATCGCAGTCCACGCCGTGGCTCTCCTCTATAAGGCATTGTAGAATCTACCTTTTACGTGAATTCTGAGCCGGTTCGTGTCTGCATCGCTGAAATAGCGAGGATGGCGAAATTGGTAGACGCACCAGGTTTAGGTCCTGACGCCAGAAATGGTGTGGGGGTTCGAGTCCCCCTCCTCGCACCACACGGCTGCTTGGCTTAGTCTTCACATCTAACCTTCATTAAAGAGGCTGCAGTGCAAATCGAAAACTTAGGTAGCTTAGACCGCAAAATTACTCTCCAATTTAATCGTGCTGATGTGAACCAAGCACGCGAAGCACGTTTAAATAAGATTGGTAAATCCATGAAGATGCCTGGCTTTCGTCCAGGTAAGGTGCCCAAGAAAATTGTGGAGCAGCAGTATGGCCTGCAAGTAGATTTTGAGGTTCAGTACGACAAAGCCTCGCAACTCTTTTATGAGGTCAGCAAAAAAGAAGGAATCAAATTAGCTAGCCAGCCCCGCTTAGAACCCAAAAGTGAGATTGGTGCAGACGAAGTGGTCTTCGACGCTTTCTTTGAGGTCTTGCCCGAAGTGAAGATTGGGGACTTCAGTGGCTCCGAATTAACCCGCTACACCACCGATGTGAACGATCCAGAAATCGATCGCGCATTGGATGTGTTGCGTAAACAGCGCGTGCATTACCACTCGCGTGGTGAGGCAGGCGAGCATGGTGACGGCGGTGCTGACACGAGTGTCCAAAAAGATGATCAAGTCACCCTTGATTTTGTGGGCACGATTGATGGTGTGGAGTTTGCAGGCGGCAAAGCTGACGACTTCAAATTCGTAATCGGTGCCGGTCAGATGTTGCCCGAGTTTGAGGCCGCAGCCTTAGGTCTTAAAAAGGGTGAGAGCAAAACCTTCCCTTTAAGCTTCCCAGCGGAATACCACGGTAAAGAAGTGGCAGGTAAAACCGCTCAGTTCACAATCACCATCAAGGATGTCGCCTGGCCTCATTTACCTCCTGTTGACGATGAGTTCGCCAAATCCCTTGGGATTACCGAAGGTGGCGTCGAGAAGATGCGGAGCGAAATTAAGGCCAATATGGAGCGTGAGGTGAAGCGGCGCAGCGAGGCTCTCCTTAAGAATCAGGTCATGGAAGAGTTAATTAAGCAATGCCAACTCGATGTGCCCAAATCACTAATTACCAGCGAGCAAGAGCGCTTAGTAGAAGGCGCGCGTCAGGACCTGATGCAACGCGGCATCCCCAATGCAAAGGATGCACCGATTCCTGCCGAGATGTTTGCTGAGCAGGCTGACAAGCGCGTGCGTCTTGGATTGATTCTGTCGGATCTGGTGAAGCTTCATAACCTAACTGCGACTCCTGATCAAATTAAAGCGTCAATTGAAGAGACCGCGGCGACCTACGAGGACCCCAAAGAGGTGGTGCGCTGGTATTACAGTGATCCGAGCCGCCTCAAGGAGGTCGAAGCAGTGGTGCTCGAGGAGAACGTGGTGAAGCACATTTGCAGCCTCGCGAAGGTAACCGACAAATCGGTTAGTTTCGAAGAGCTCAGCAAAATGAGTTAATCTAGTAGCCAATGATTAATCTGGAAAGTTAATGAGCATGAGCGCACTTGAAACCCAAGCCCTTGGTTTAGTTCCGATGGTGGTAGAAACCTCCGGACGAGGAGAGCGCGCCTACGACATCTACTCACGTCTATTAAAAGAGCGGGTGGTGTTTCTGGTGGGTGAGGTCAATGATCAAACCGCCAACTTAGTGATTGCGCAATTACTATTTCTGGAGAGTGAGAACCCCGACAAAGAGATCTCGCTTTATATCAATTCTCCTGGTGGATCGGTCTCTGCTGGTTTAGCGATCTACGATACCATGCAATTCATTAAGCCCCATGTAAGTACCTTGTGCATGGGAATGGCTGCCAGTATGGGTGCTTTCTTGCTGGCCGCTGGTGAAAAAGGGAAGCGCTACGCCTTGCCCAATGCGCGCGTGATGATTCATCAGCCATTAGGTGGTGCACGCGGTCAGGCTTCTGATATTGAGATCCAAGCCCGCGAGATCTTGTACTTGCGCGAACGCTTGAATACGATCTTGTCGCAACGCACAGGCCAAACCATCGAGACCATCGCTAAAGATACCGATCGCGATAATTTCATGTCAGCTGAGCAAGCACGTGATTATGGCCTGGTTGATAAAGTGATCGATCAGCGCGGTAGCTAATACCTAGATTAAGCGATGAGCGAAACTACCACCACGGATAAAACGCTGTACTGTTCCTTCTGTGGCAAAAGCCAGCATGAGGTCAAAAAACTAATTGCTGGCCCATCGGTGTTTATTTGTGACGAGTGCATCGATCTATGCACCGATATTATTCAAGAAGAAATTGCGAAAGAGCCGCTGGCTAACAAAGGAGATACCTTACCATCCCCTCAAGAGATTCGCTTAAATCTTGATCAATATGTAATCGGTCAAGATCTCGCCAAGAAAACCTTAGCAGTCGCTGTTTACAACCATTACAAGCGCTTATTGCATCTGCCCCCACCGAAAGTGAAGAAGGCGGAAGGCGACAAAGCGGAGGCACCTAAAGATAATAAGAAAACGGCCGCCCAAGCAGGCAACAACAAGCCACTGGTCGATGGTGTGGAGTTAGCCAAGAGCAATATTCTATTAATTGGCCCTACTGGTTCCGGCAAAACCTTGTTGGCACAGACCTTGGCCCGCATGCTGGATGTGCCCTTTGTGATGGCCGACGCAACTACATTGACCGAAGCTGGATACGTGGGCGAGGATGTTGAGAACATCATCCAGAAGCTCTTGCAAAACTGCGACTACAACATTGAGAAGGCCGAGCGTGGCATTGTGTATATCGATGAGATCGATAAGATCTCTCGTAAATCGGATAACCCATCGATTACCCGTGATGTCTCGGGTGAGGGTGTGCAACAGGCTCTACTCAAGTTGATTGAAGGCACGATGGCCTCAGTACCCCCCCAAGGCGGACGCAAACATCCCAATCAAGATTTCTTACAGGTCGATACCACCAACATCCTCTTTATTTGTGGCGGCGCCTTTGATGGCTTAGAGAAAGTGATTCAACAGCGCACCCAAAAGACGGGTATTGGTTTTGGAGCAGAAGTTGCTGCCAAAGACAGTCGAGGTATTGGCCAGCTCTTGGCAGAAGTAGAACCCGAAGATCTCATCAAGTTTGGTTTGATTCCGGAGTTAATTGGACGTTTACCAGTACTTGCAACCTTAGCGGAGCTTGATGAAACCGCCCTGGTCGCCATTTTGACCGAACCTAAAAACGCACTGGTAAAGCAATACCAAGCCTTGCTTGGGATGGAGGGTGTGGAGTTAGAGGTTCGCCCCGAGGCCTTAAGTGCGATTGCGAAGAAGGCGATTGCTCGTAAAACTGGTGCCCGAGGCCTGCGATCTCTGCTCGAAGGCGTGCTGATGGATGTGATGTACGAACTTCCATCGATGAAGAATGTCCAAAAAGTTGTGATTGACGACAGTACCGTGCAATCTGGGGCTAAGCCTTTGATTGTGTACAAGCAGGGTGGCGATGACGCGGAGTCATCCCTAAGCAAAAAGGCTTAGGCCTTTGTCATAAAACTCTCTGAAATTAAGCCGTTTTTGCAAAATTAACCCTAATTTGGGGTATTTTTGATCTTTTTTGTATGATTGGTATTGAGTTTTTCGATGAACTCCCCACATAGGTAGTATGCTAGTCATAGAACTAACTGGAGAACAACGCAATGCCAGGACAATTATTACTTCCTTCTGAACCCATCCAGTTACCTTTGTTGCCCTTAAGGGACGTGGTGGTCTTTCCCCATATGGTGATCCCATTGTTTGTGGGTCGCCCCAAATCGATTAAGGCCCTTGAGGCCGCGATGGAGACCGGTAAGAGTGTCTTGCTGGTGGCACAAAAAGCCGCCGCCAAAGATGAGCCCTCGGTTGAGGACCTGTATGAGGTGGGCTGCATTGCCAGCATCCTGCAAATGCTCAAACTCCCGGACGGTACCGTGAAGGTTCTCGTTGAAGGCTCGCAACGGGCTGAAGTCAGTCAGATTGAAGATAGCTTGGGCTACTTCAGTTGCGAAGCCACTCCTAAAGAGATTGAAGTGGTCGACGCGCACGAGACTGAAGCACTGCGCCGTGCGATCATGGCTCAGTTTGATCAATACGTCAAACTTAATAAAAAAATCCCCCAAGAGATCTTGGCATCGCTTGCAGGAATTGATGATCCCAGCCGCTTGGCCGACACCATTTGCGCACACCTGCCAGTAAAACTTGAGCAAAAGCAGCGCCTATTGGAAATGAACGGTGTGATGCAACGCTTAGAAAGTCTCTTAACAGATCTTGAGAGCGAAATCGATATCTTGCAAGTTGAGAAGCGGATTCGTGGTCGCGTGAAGCGCCAGATGGAAAAGAGTCAGCGCGAGTACTACCTCAACGAGCAGGTGAAAGCCATTCAGAAAGAACTGGGTGAGGGCGAAGAAGGCGCAGACCTTGAAGAGCTGGAGAAGCGCATTAAAGCGGCACGCATGCCCAAAGAGGCTTTGAAGAAGGCCGAGTCTGAGCTCAAGAAATTAAAACTCATGTCACCGATGTCGGCAGAGGCAACGGTGATCCGTAACTTCATCGATACCTTGGTGAACTTGCCATGGCGCAAGAAGAGCAAAATTAATAACGACTTGAGTAATGCTGAAAAGGTATTGAACGAGGACCATTATGGGCTCGACAAAGTCAAAGAGCGCATTCTGGAGTACCTTGCGGTTCAGCAACGGGTAGATCGCGTGAAAGCACCCATTCTATGTTTGGTTGGACCGCCCGGAGTCGGTAAGACCTCACTTGGACAATCGGTTGCACGCGCAACGAACCGTAAGTTTGTGCGCATGGCCTTGGGTGGCGTCCGGGATGAGTCGGAGATTCGGGGGCATCGTCGTACCTATATTGGTTCAATGCCAGGCAAGATTCTGAGTAGTCTCACTAAGGTTGGTGTTCGTAATCCATTGTTCCTACTTGATGAAGTGGATAAGATGGGTATGGATTTCCGTGGCGATCCCGCTAGCGCTCTGCTTGAGGTTCTGGACCCAGAGCAAAACCATACCTTCCAAGATCACTATGTTGAAGTGGACTTTGATCTCTCGGATGTGATGTTTGTGGCAACTGCCAATTCACTTAACATCCCGGGTCCCCTGCTCGATCGCATGGAAGTAATCCGCCTAGCCGGTTATACCGAGGATGAGAAACTCAGTATTGCGAAGAACTACCTCATTCCAAAACAAAATAAGAACAATGGCTTGAAAAACGGTGAACTCACCATTGATGAGAGCGCAATTCGGAACATCATTCGTTATTACACGCGCGAGGCAGGTGTTCGTGCACTCGAGCGTGAAATTAGCAAAATCTGCCGCAAGACCGTGAAGATGCTGCTCCTCAAAAAAGAGAGTGCGCCCATCAAAGTCGATGCCGATAATCTCGAGAAATTCCTATCGGTACGCATGTTTGACTTTGGCTCCGCCGCAAAGGAGAACCAAGTTGGGCAGGTTACGGGTCTGGCATGGACAGAGGTTGGTGGTGATTTGCTCACGATTGAAGCAGCTCTGATGCCAGGTAAAGGCACGATCACTCGTACTGGCTCCATTGGTGATGTGATGAAAGAATCCGTCGAGGCTGCCAGAACGGTGGTGCGCTCGCGCGCCAAGGGACTCGGTATTGTGGATGAGGCCTTTGAGAAGAAGGACATTCATATTCACTTCCCGGAGGGTGCCACCCCCAAAGATGGTCCATCGGCAGGTATTGCAATCACCACCGCACTGGTCTCGGTATTTACCGGAATCCCTGTACGTTCAGACATTGCCATGACTGGTGAGATCACCTTACGAGGCGAGGTCCTTCCAATTGGCGGCCTGAAAGAAAAACTCTTGGCAGCACACCGTGGCGGGATTAAGTTGGTCCTGATTCCGGAAGAGAACGTCAAAGATTTAATTGATATTCCGGATAATGTGAAGAATGCGATCGAGATTGTCCCAGTTCGCTGGATTGATAAGGTCTTGGAACTTGCCTTAGAGCGCAAGGCCGAGCCTCTACCCGATCCCAGCCCTGAGGAGTTAGCTAAAAAGGCCGCCGAGGCTGCTAAGCAAACCAGCAGCCCTGCGAGTGGAGACGTCATCAAACATTAAGTTACAATCTCGGTTGTCAGTTTTAAGGGTGCTTAGCTCAGCTGGTAGAGCGTCTGCCTTACACGCAGAATGTCAGCGGTTCGATCCCGTTAGCACCCACCATTCTTTTTAATCCATGCTCGACTCCGTTCGTAAACACCAAAAACTAGCGCAGATCATTCTGTTGATCTTTATCGTCCCATCATTTGCGCTCTTTGGTATCTCGAGCTATACAGATTTCTTTGACAAAGATACAGATCTTGTCAAGATCGATGGCAAACCCATTACCACCCAAGAGGTGGATAACAATGCTAAGCGTCAAGCCGAGCGATTTGGTGGAACTAGTCAAATTGCGCAGAGTCTGCCATTCCGACAAGCCGTATTAGATGAGTTGATTCAGCAGCGTCTCTTGGCATTTGCCGTACGCGACCTCAAACTCAGTATTAGCAATGCCTACCTCAGTCAAAGCTTAGCGCAGATCCCAGAGATCAAAGCCATGTACAAACCCGATGGTAGTTTTGACTCTGCCCGCTATCGTCAACTATTAGCCAATGTGGGCATGACCGTTGATCAATTTGAGAACGCTCAACGCTTTGATCTCATGATTCAGCAACTGGTTACCGCAGTGGCGCGTACCGAGCTACCAAATCCAAAATTAGCAAGCATGATCTCAACCATGTATGAGACCGAACGTCAGGTTCAATCTTTACGATTTACAGCCAATGAGTTTGTAAACAAAGTGAACCCAACCGATGCTCAACTGCAGGAGTATTACCAAGCTAATACCAAACTCTTTGAGTCTCCTGAGACCATTGATGTGGAGTTCTTGGTTCTCAAAGCCGATCCTAAAGAAGACGCTAAGGTATTTAATGACAAGGCTGATCAGTTCGCCAATATCACCTATGATCAAGCAGACAGTCTTAAACCAGCAGCGGATAAATTAAAGCTCTCCATTCAGTCGGCCAAAGGGGTGGGGCGTAATGGTCAAGCGAGTCTTTCCAAAGATCATCCCATGAATGACCGACGCGTGGTGCAAGCGCTATTTAATGATGAAGCACTCAAGAACAAACGTAATATCGAAGCAGTACAAATTGCCCCTGGCACCTTTGTATCGGCGCGCGTAGTAACGTTCAACCCCTCTAAAGTTTTACCCTACAAAGAGGTGAGTGCTGAAGTGCGCCGCCAATACAGTCTGAAGGCTGCCCAAAAACTAGCAGCCGAAGCAGCGGGCACGCGCTTTGAGGCCCTACAAAAGAACCCGAATGACACCAATGGTTTTGGTAAGCCAGTATGGGTCTCGCGTAATAAGCCAATCGATCTGATTGGCCCACAACTCGATGCGGTCATGGCGGTTGATCCAGCCAAACTACCTGTCGTGGTATCTGCTCAAGGCTCGGATGGCGGAATCACTTTGTATCGCATTGATCAAGTGCGCCAACCACCAGCTGCAGACCCTAAAATGAGAGCTGCACAAGCACAGCAAATGGAAGCTCTTGCAGCCCAAGCTGAGTTTGCAGCCTTCCTCAATCACATGCGCATCTTGGCGGATGTGAAGGTTATCAATCCTCTGAAGTAATAATCAATTGGTTTTGAGAAGTTCTCGGTATGGTTCGAGAGCCTTCCAAACGTTGTTAAATAAGATTGGTTGTGCCTGTTCATTTGGATGAATCCGATCCGCCTGAAATAACTCAGGCCGGGTAGCGACACCCTCCAGAAAAAATGGCAGCAGGGGAACTTGCTCCGACTGCGATAGGGTCACAAACAGCCGCGCAAACTGTTTGGTGTATTCCTGACCATAGTTGGGAGGGATTTGCATCCCCACGAGCAAGACCTCAGCACCACTTTTCTTACTCATGACGATCATCTCTTTGAGGTTTTTCTGGGTAGCCGCGAGCGAGAGTCCTCGCAAGGCATCGTTGGCGCCCAGCTCAATAATCACTAAACGAGGTTTGATGCGTTTTAAGAGATCTGGCAGACGACTTAAGCCACCTGCGGTGGTCTCACCGCTAATGCTGGCATTGGCAACTTGCCAAATACTGCCATCCTTACGTAATTGATTTTGGAGCAATCCCACCCAACCGGTGCCGCGTGGCAGTCCGTACTCTGCAGAAAGGCTATCGCCCAGAACGAGGAGTTGTGGAGTCGCGCTTGGGGTCTTAGCAGTTTGTGCCTGCACGGGTGCAGCACTGACGAGTAAGATGGAGGCCAATCCAACAATAAATTGTTTAAACAAAGGATTCACATTGACTATTGTGCATGAATCTGCCCCAGTCTTGCAGGCCAAAGGTGTGGGTAAAACGGTTCAGACCAGTGATGGGCTGCTTGCCATTTTGCAAGACATTAATTTCACGATTCGATCAGGAGAGTCGGTTGCCATCGTGGGAGCATCGGGATCTGGTAAGAGCACACTGTTGGGATTGATGGCTGGCCTAGATCTACCCACGAGCGGCTCGATTGAGCTTATGCAACAGGATCTTGGTCGATTGGATGAAGACGGTCGGGCAAGGCTCAGGGGTCAGTTCGTGGGCTTTGTGTTTCAGTCCTTTCAGCTAGTACCGCATCTCAATGCCCTCGAAAACGTCATGCTGCCTTTGGAGATCCGCGGTACGCCCCTCTCTCAAGCACGTGAGCTCGCAGCCGATTGCCTCGCACGCGTCGGTTTATCGCAACGCTTGATGCATTACCCAAAAACCTTATCCGGTGGTGAACAACAACGCGTAGCCTTAGCCCGTGCATTTGTGAGCCAGCCATCCATTCTGTTTGCCGATGAGCCCACTGGTAGTTTGGATGAGACTAGCGGTTCCAAAGTCATTGAACTCCTTTTTGAGCTCAACCGTGAGAACGGCTCCACCTTAATCCTAGTAACCCATGACCCTCAACTCGCAAGGCGCTGCAGCCGTCAGTTAACCCTGCAAGGTGGTCGTCTGGTCTAAAACAAGGACTGGGGTCGCTGGGATCTTATAATTACATGATGTCCTTTTTCCGTTGTCTGCCCGGGGCCGATGCCCTCTCTGTATTCCGTCAACAACGGCTTCTGAGTCACCTCCATCAGGAAGGGATTGAACTTCAGTCGATTCAGGCTCAGTATCTCCACTTTGTTTGGTCCACCAATGAGTTAACAAGCGATGAGCTCGCGACCCTCGAGGCACTACTGCAGTATGGTGAACCATTTGAAGCAAAAGCAGCGCCTAATCGTGCGATCGTGATTCCACGTTTTGGCACGGTTTCTCCGTGGGCAAGTAAGGCGACGGATATCGCCCATCAGTGCGGATTAAAAGTCCTTCGAATTGAACGCGGTATTCGTTACCAATGGAGCGCAAAACGCACGCTCAACCCAGAACAAGAACGTATTCTCCACGCCAGCCTGTTTGATCGCATGACCGAGGTCATCATTGCTTCCCCAGATGAGGCGAACGCCCTCTATCAAACCTTACCCGATCGCCCATTCACCCGTATTGATGTCATTGGTTTGGGTCAAAAGGCACTGGATGATGCAAACCAATCGCTCGGCTTAGCACTCTCTACCGATGAGATCGCTTATCTCGAAGAGAACTTCAAGCGCTTAGGTCGCAATCCTAGCGATGTTGAGTTGATCATGTTTGCCCAGGCAAATAGTGAACACTGCCGCCACAAAATCTTTAATGCGAGTTGGACAATCGATGGAAAGGCGCAAGAACACTCACTCTTTGCCATGATTCGGAACACGCACCGCTTACAACCCAAAGGGACAGTAGTGGCTTACTCGGATAACTCGGCCATTATGGAAGGGTGCGAAGCGGATGTATGGAGCTCCTCGGGCCCCGCAGGGCAATACCGCACAAAGCGAGCCTTAGTACACACCTTAATGAAGGTTGAGACCCACAATCATCCCACTGCGATTGCTCCGTTTCAAGGGGCGGCTACAGGATCGGGTGGGGAGATCCGTGATGAGGGCGCAACCGGTATTGGTGGCAAACCCAAAGCAGGTATTACTGGGTTTTCGGTATCGAACTTACATATTCCTGGAACGAACTTGCCCTGGGAGCAAAAGCCCTATGGCAAACCAGAGCGGATTGCGACCCCCTTACAAATCATGATCGATGGCCCATTGGGTGGCGCCGCCTTTAATAACGAGTTTGGTCGTCCTAATCTGGGAGGGTATTTCAGGGTCTTTGAGCAAACGATTGCAGGCAAGCGCCGCGGTTATCACAAGCCCATCATGATCGCGGGCGGGATTGGTGCGATTGAAGACATTCACACCCATAAGAAAACCATTCTAGATGGCGATCTACTAATTCAGTTGGGCGGCCCAGGGATGCGCATTGGTATGGGTGGTGGGACAGCAAGCTCCATGGCAACCGGTACTAATACCGCCGATCTTGACTTTGACTCCGTGCAGCGTGGTAACCCGGAGATTGAGCGTCGTGCGCAAGAGGTGATTAATCAGTGCCGAGCGTTAGGGGAGAACAACCCCATTGTTTCCATTCATGATGTGGGGGCGGGTGGCTTATCAAATGCATTTCCTGAGCTCGCCGATAGCGCCAAGCTCGGTGCGCAATTTGAGCTACGCAAGATTCCGCTGGAAGAGAGCGGTATGAGTCCTGCCGAGATCTGGTGCAATGAATCGCAAGAGCGCTATGTGATTGCGATCCACGCTAAAGACCTTGAGCGCTTTGCCGCTCTTTGCGAGCGGGAGCGTTGCCCCTATGCCGTCGTGGGTCACACCACGCAAGAGCGTCAACTGCAATTGCACGATCAGCAGCAAAGCGCTAACCCAGATCAACAGTATCCAATTGATATGCCCATGGAGGTGCTCTTAGGTAAGCCTCCCAAAATGCACCGTGATGTAGAAAGTACGCATGAGCAGTTTGCACCCATCAATTGCAATGAGATTGATCTAAAAACTGCGATTGAGGCGGTATTACAACAACCAACGGTAGCCAGTAAATCATTCTTAATCACGATCGGGGATCGCACCGTAGGAGGCTTGAACTCGCGGGACCCATTTGTGGGTCCATGGCAAGTACCGGTGGCTGATTGCGCGGTCACCACCATGGACTATCAGGGCTATCGTGGAGAAGCGATGAGTATGGGTGAGCGCACCCCCGTGGCTCTCTTTAATGCGCCAGCAGCAGCCAAGATGGCAGTAGGTGAAGCCATCACGAATATTCTGGCAGCAGATGTCCGAGGAATTGAAGACATTAAGCTCTCAGCGAACTGGATGGCCGCCTGTGGTCAAGCGGGCGAGGATGCCAAACTCTTTGCCTCAGTCGAGGCGGTCGGCATGGAACTTTGTCCGGCCTTAGGAATCTCGATCCCAGTGGGGAAAGATTCTTTATCAATGGCCACGACCTGGCAGGATCAGAATCAAACCAAACAAGTGATTGCACCGGTCTCACTAATCATCTCAGCGTTTGCCCCAGTGCAAGATGTTCGTAAAACACTCACACCGCAGCTCAACACCGAGATCGCAGATACCGAGCTGATTCTGATTGATCTAGGGTGCAATCAAAATCGCATGGCAGGTAGCATTCTTACCCAAGTGTTTGATCAAACCGATTCTGAGGCACCCTCCGTTGACAGACCTGAGGTCCTCGAAGGATTTGCCAACGCGATTACACAACTGCGTGCCAAACAAATGGTCTTGGCCTATCACGACCGTTCGGACGGAGGACTCCTCGCCTGTATTGCCGAAATGGCCTTTGCTACTCACCGCGGTATTTCGATCAATGTTGATCTACTTTGCATTGATGCGCGGACCGAACAAGATTATGGTGATGCGAAGAACTGGGCTAGCCAAGTGAGTGGTCGACGCCACGAGCAAACCATACGGGCACTCTTTAATGAAGAGCTTGGAGTGGTCATTCAGATTGAACGGTCCCAGCGTGATCAGGTATTTGCTATCTTGCGAGAGCAGGGCATCAGTGCCTATAGCCATGTGATTGGCAAAGCCAATCAAAACGACACCCTAGAGATCTGGCGCGATGCCAAATGTATCTATACAGAGAGCCGCATCACCTTGCAAAAACTTTGGCAAAACACCAGCTATCAAATTGCTCGCCTGCGCGATAACCCCGAATGCGTCGATAGTGAGTTCAATGCCTTAGATGACGCCAAGGACCCGGGTATGAGCCCGAAACTCACGTTTGATCCCAATAAAAATATCAGTGCGCCATATCTCCAACAAGTAAGTCGTCCAAAGATCGCAATCTTGCGCGAGCAAGGCGTGAACTCGCATCTGGAGATGGCGTATGCGATGGATCTTGCCGGCTTCGCCACGCATGATGTACATATGAGCGATTTACTGGCTGGCAGAGCCCATCTGAAGGACTTTCAAGGCTTAGTAGCCTGCGGTGGATTTAGCTACGGCGATGTATTGGGAGCGGGTGAGGGTTGGGCAAAGACCATTTTGTTTAACCAGATGCTCAGTGATCAGTTCAAGGCATTTTTCAATCGCTCGGACAGCTTTGCCTTGGGTGTTTGCAATGGCTGTCAGATGATGAGTAATTTATCGAAACTCATTCCGGGGGCGGATGCGTGGCCGAAGTTCACGCGTAATCAATCGGAGCAATACGAAGCGCGTTTGGTGATGGTGGAAGTATTGGATTCACCATCATTATTCTTTCAAGGGATGGAAGGCAGTCATTTACCCATCGCAGTAGCGCATGGTGAAGGGTATGCCAACTTTAAACACCAAGGTAATTATCAGCAGATTGAATCCAATCACTTAGCAGCCATGCGTTTTATTGATCACTACGGTAATCCAACTGAATGCTATCCCTTTAATCCCAATGGCTCACCCCATGGACTCACCAGCGTAACGACTGCTGATGGCCGCTTTACCGTGATGATGCCGCACCCCGAGCGCGTTTTCAGAAATGTGCAAATGAGTTGGTATCCCAAGCAATGGAACCAAAACGCCGATGGGGCAAGCCCCTGGTTGCGCATGTTCCGTAATGCCCGTGTTTGGGTGAACTAGGTGGCCAGTAATAAAACTAAATTTCCCCCTGTGACATTCTCGGAGTCAGGCGGAATTCGTTATCTCCATCTTGGTACTCCATGGATCCAAGGCGCGATGCGCATTCGCGATCCAAATGAGATCTATCTCGAGTACTCGCAGCAAATGATGGCATGGTTACTCTTTTTGCAGAGTAAGCCCAAGATGCAGGTCGCCCAATTGGGCTTGGGTACTGGCTCACTCGCGAAGTTCACCCTAGAGCATTGTCCCGATGTTGTGAATACGGTTGTCGAGCTAAACCCCGCAGTCATCCTGGCGGCGAGAACGATGTTTGCTTTACCCGACGACCATACGAAGCTACGAGTTCTACAGGAGGATGCCTTAGCCTTTGTGAATAACAAACGGCATCAGCAGCAGTTCGACGTCTTGCAAGTGGATTTATATGATGCGGATGCCAAAGGTCCCGTCTTAAGTTCGCTCGAGTTTTATCAAGCCTGTTACCGAACCTTAAAGACAGTTGGGGTGATGACCGTTAATTTGTTCTCACAACACAAAAGCTTTGACATTAATCTCAACCATATCTGTAAAGCCTTTCAGGGTAGGGTGCTGATATTCCCGGAATCGCACGATTGCAATGCCGTCGCGATCGCTTTCAAAGGACCAATGATCAAAATTGATTGGGAGCGTATTGTGCAGCGCGCCAAAATCATTGAGAAAACGACGGGATTGCCAACCAAGTCTTGGGCAAATGGCTTACGGGCTGTGAATGCCCACCAAGAAGAACGACTGGTTATTTAAATAACCCTTTTCTTTTACATGTTTAGGTGTAATATTCGCTTTACACAACCTTTGTGGGGTATTAGCGATGACCGACACTACTTTTATTAGCCTTTTCATCCTCTTTGGCGCGTGTTTTGGGTTTATCACCTATGAACAACGTCACCTGTTTAGTGAGGGTCCTCACAAGGCAAAGGGCTCCGATGACAGCCCATTTGAGACCCGCACCTTTTGGGTCCTGCTATGCGCATTACTCTGGCCAATTATGGTCGTTACCAGAGTCCACAGCGCTTGGATCATGCATAAACGCAGAAAACAAGCGAAGCCAGTCGCCTTACATTGAGATTTAAATCATCACCGAAGAGTGAAAACTGAAACAAAAAAGCCCAAGGCTAAAACCTTGGGCTTAATCGTTTAAGGGAAGACTTAAACGCTGACGGTATCCGCAACTTCACTAAAGTCTTTGATCTTGTCAAAATTCATATAGCGATACACATCATTGGCTTTGGCATTGACCGCTTGGAACTGTTCCAAGTACTCCGCCATGGTGGGTATGCGACCCAAGAGGGCGGCAACCGCAGCCAGCTCCGCAGAGGCTAAATACACCCGTGTATCAATTCCTAAGCGATTAGGGAAGTTACGTGTCGATGTAGAAACCGCTGAGGCACCCTTGCGCATCTGCGCTTGATTGCCCATGCACAACGAACAACCTGGCGACTCCATGCGTGCACCCGTGCGACCCAAAATGCCGTAATAACCTTCCTCGGTAAGGATCATGGCATCCATCTTGGTGGGTGGCGCGATCCATAAGCGCGTTGGAATATCAGTTTTACCTTCGAGGATCTTGCCAGCCGCACGGAAGTGACCGATATTGGTCATGCACGAACCAATAAATACCTCATCGATCTTGTCACCTTGAACCTCCGAGAGATATTTGACATCATCGGGATCGTTGGGGCAGGCCAAGATGGGTTCCTTGATCTCGTTCATATCGATCTCAATAATCTCAGCGTAATCTGCATTCTCATCGGCCTTGAGCAATTGTGGATTTGCAATCCAGTTCTCCATCGCCTTAATGCGACGCGCGAGCGTACGTTTATCTTCATAGCCATTCGCGATCATCCACTTCATGAGCGTAATGTTGGAGCGCATGTACTCAATGATGGGCTCTTTGTTGAGATGCACAGTGCAACCACCGGCTGAGCGCTCGGCCGATGCATCGGAAAGTTCAAAGGCTTGCTCAACCTTGAGATCAGGCAGGCCCTCAATCTCGAGGATGCGACCCGAGAACACATTCTTCTTGCCTTTTTTCTCGACGGTGAGTAAGCCACGCTTAATCGCAAAGAGGGGAATGGCATTCACTAAGTCGCGCAATGTAATGCCAGGTTGCATTTGACCTTTAAAGCGAACTAAGACAGACTCGGGCATATCCAGAGGCATGACACCGGTGGCAGCCGCGAATGCGACCAGACCCGAGCCAGCGGGGAAGGAGATGCCAATTGGGAAACGAGTATGGCTATCACCACCCGTGCCACAGGTATCAGGTAATAGCAAGCGATTTAACCAACTGTGGATCACGCCATCGCCTGGGCGCAGTGAGACGCCGCCGCGATTGGTCATAAACGATGGCAGTTCATGATGGGTACGAATATCCACTGGCTTTGGATAGGCCGAGGTGTGGCAGAACGACTGCATCACTAAGTCTGCCGAGAACCCAAGGCAGGCGAGATCTTTGAGTTCATCGCGGGTCATGGGGCCGGTTGTATCTTGCGAACCAACGGTGGTCATATGGGGCTCGCAGTAGGTACCGGGACGAACGCCTTGACCTTCTGGCAAGCCACAGGCACGACCGACCATCTTCTGCGCCAAGCTAAAGCCCTTCTTGTTATCAGGTGGGCTAATCGGTACTCGGAACTCGGTCGATGCAGGTAAGCCCAGTGAGGCACGCGCCTTGGCGGTTAAGCCGCGACCAATGATGAGTGGAATACGACCGCCGGCGCGGACCTCATCGAGAATCACCGGTGACTTCAGGGTGAACTCCGCAATCACTTTGCCATCTTTGAGCACTTTGCCTTCATAGGGGCGAAGTTCAATGACATCGCCCATATTCATTTGATTGACATCGAGCTCAATTGGCAGGGCACCCGCATCTTCCATGGTGTTAAAGAAGATCGGTGCAATCTTGCCACCTAAGCAAACGCCGCCAAAACGTTTATTGGGAACGAAGGGAATGTCTTGGCCAGTCCACCAAAGCACAGAGTTGGTAGCCGATTTACGAGACGATCCGGTACCTACGACATCGCCCACATAGGCAATTTGATGACCCTTTTGTTTAAGAGCCTCAATTTGTTTCATGGGGCCACGCACTCCAGCCTCATCAGGCTCAATACCCGGACGGGGGTTCTTGAGCATGACGGTCGCATGGAGCGGAATATCTGGACGGCTCCAAGCATCGGGGGCCGGGGAGAGGTCATCAGTATTGGTCTCACCAGTTACCTTGAAAACCGTGAGGGTCATGGACTCAGGGACGGCGGGGCGGCTGGTAAACCACTCGGCATTCGCCCAGCTCTGAATAACAGCCTTAGCATTTGCATTACCTTTCTCTGCTAAGTCATTGACGTCATTAAAGTAATCAAACATGAGTAAGGTTTTCTTGAGGGCTTCGGTCGCAGCAGCGCCACACTCCTTATCCTCAAGCAATTCAACCAATGGCTTGATGTTGTAGCCCCCAAGCATGGTGCCCAAGAGTTCGGTCGCTTTGACTCGGGAGATAACGGGGGACTGCAGCTTACCTTTAGCAAGCGCATCTAAAAACTCGGCCTTGACCTTGGCGGCTTCATCCACCCCTGCAGGCACACGATAGGTAATTAAATCAAGGAGTTGTGCCTCTAGACCCTTAGGGGGGTTCTGAAGCATTTTGACCAATTCAGCGGTTTGATCCTTGGTTAATGGGAGGGCGGGGATGCCTTGCGCGGCACGTTCGGCTACATGGGATTGGTATGCGTCTAACATAAGATTCCTGATCAGAAGTGGGCCAAAAGAACAGGCTATATTGTAAAACTTTACTGACAGCGGATCTAGTGAAAATACCCCTAATCAGCCTGATATTTACAGGATCTCTTCGTCCTTCAGCGCCCAAACCAGAGCAATTACCCAGCCAATTAAGGACCACCCTAAAAAGAGGTTCAGGGCAAAAATAGCCCCGGTATTGGCGCGTTTACGGTAAAACGCAATCGCCACCGGCAGGAAATAAAACAGGGATAGAAGGGTGATGAGGATGGCGAAAAATAAACGCATCCCTAATTTTACTTAGGGCAAGTCCGAAGTCTCTTTTTTTCAATCCGCTCCAGCTATCGTTATAATTGCGTATTACCAATAGACGTTAAGCGATGACCAAATACGTTTTTGTCACTGGTGGTGTAGTTTCTTCTCTCGGAAAAGGAATTGCAGCCGCCTCGCTTGCCGCGATTCTTGAATCACGCGGCCTGAAAGTCACCCTCCTAAAATTAGACCCCTACATCAACGTTGACCCTGGAACGATGAGTCCGTTTCAGCACGGAGAAGTATTCGTGACCGAAGACGGGGCTGAGACCGATCTCGATTTGGGTCATTACGAACGCTTTGTGAGCGCCAAGATGCGCAAGAGCAATAATTTCACCACCGGTCAAATTTATGAGTCGGTGATTCGCAAAGAGCGCCGTGGTGAGTATCTCGGCAAGACAGTTCAAGTGATTCCCCACATTACCAATGAGATTCAGGCCTTTGTGGAGAAGGGTGCTAAAGCCAGTCATGATGGCCATGCCGATATTGCCATTTGCGAGATTGGCGGTACCGTCGGTGATATTGAATCACTCCCGTTCTTGGAAGCAGCCCGCCAAATGAGCTTGCGACTTCCTAAAGGTGATTGTGCATTTGTGCATCTCACCTTGGTACCCTGGATTCAGAGTGCGGGTGAGTTGAAGACCAAACCCACCCAACACTCTGTGCAAAAACTGCGCGAGATTGGGATATTGCCTACCGTCCTATTGTGCCGCGCCGATCGTGAGATCCCCGATGACGAGCGCGCGAAGATCTCCTTGTTCTCGAATGTACGCGAAGAAGCAGTGATCTCCGTTTGGGATGTCGATACGATTTATAAGATTCCGAAGATGCTGCATGAGCAGGGGATGGATGAGCTCTTATGCAAGGAGCTCAATATTCAAGCTAAGCCTGCCGATCTCTCGATGTGGGATTCCTTGGTATACGAGCTTGAACATCCTCAATACGAGGTCACGATTGGTATGGTGGGTAAATATGTGGACCTCACCGAATCGTATAAATCATTGATTGAAGCACTACGCCATGCTGGCATTCATAATCACACCAAAATTAATATTCGCTACATCGACTCCGAACGCCTAGAGCAGGGCAATCTAGAGTGTCTCTATGATCTCGATGCCATCTTGGTACCGGGTGGATTTGGTAAGCGTGGGACCGAGGGGAAAATCAAAGCCATTCAGTATGCGCGCGAGAACGACGTGCCGTATTTAGGCATCTGTTTGGGAATGCAACTTGCTGTGATCGAGTTTGCTAGGCATGTTGCGAAGATTGAGGCGGCCAACAGCACCGAGTTTGATCCAGAGACCCCTAATCCAGTTGTGGCACTCATTACTGAGTGGCTCAACCGAGAGGGCAAGATTGAAAAACGTGCAGCCGACTCCGATATGGGCGGAACAATGCGCTTGGGTTCACAAAAATGCCCAGTGAAGCCCAATACACTTGCTCACAGCATTTATGGTGCCGAAGTAAATGAGCGTCACCGCCATCGCTATGAGGTGAATAATATCTACGCTCCAAAGCTTGAGAAAGCCGGCATGATTATTTCTGCGCGTACCCCCAATGAAGATTTGCCGGAGATGATGGAGTTGCCTAAATCGATGCATCCATGGTTCTTTGGTGTGCAGTTCCACCCCGAGTTCACCTCAACCCCAAGAGCTGGCCACCCCTTGTTCTTGGCATATATCCGCGCAGCACTCGCGCGTCAAACTGCTAAAACAGCAGTCGCTGCGTAATTGGATCTTTATGTTTAATCATTTGTGTGGCTTCGAGATTGGTTTAAACAAACCATTCTTCTTGATTGCGGGCCCGTGCGTGATTGAGTCGGAACAGTTTTCCATTGACACGGCTGGTCAGATCAAAGCAATTTGTGCCGATCTCAACATCCCCTTCATTTACAAGTCCTCCTTTGATAAAGCCAATCGCTCCTCAGGATCCTCCTTTCGGGGACTGGGAATGGAAAAGGGCTTGGCAATCTTAGAAAAGGTCAAGAAGCAAGTTGGCGTTCCCGTTCTCACCGACGTACATGAAATCAGTGATGTGGCAGCGGTAGCCTCCGTAGTTGATGTTTTGCAAACCCCGGCGTTTCTCTGTCGTCAGACAGACTTCATTGCTGCTGTTGCTCAAAGTGGCAAACCAGTCAATATCAAGAAGGGGCAATTTTTATCCCCGTATGAGATGGGTAATGTGGTCGATAAAGCGCGGGCTGCTGCGCGTGAGAAAAACCTACCCGATCAGTTTATGGTGTGTGAACGTGGCGCCAGCTTTGGCTATAACAACTTAGTCTCGGATATGCGTAGCCTCGCCATCATGCGCGCGACGCAAGCCCCCGTTGTGTTTGATGCAACCCATTCTGTGCAATTGCCCGGTGGTCAAGGCAGCAGTAGTGGTGGGCAGCGTGAGTTTGTGCCGGTGCTAGCGCGCGCAGCGGTAGCAGTCGGCATCAGCGGTCTCTTCATGGAAACCCATCCGGATCCAGCTAAGGCTTTATCGGATGGCCCCAATGCAGTGCCGCTCAATCACTTAAAAGAGCTATTAGCAACGCTGCAACAGTTGGATCGTGTTGTGAAACAAGCCAATATGTATTTAGAAGACCGATTTGTGGGTTGACCCTTAGTCAATCATCGACCTTCATCACCGAACAGATATTTAGGAGAGAGCATGAGCGCAATTGTTGACATTATTGGTCGTGAGATCCTGGACTCGCGTGGTAATCCCACCGTCGAGTGCGACGTTCTGTTGGAATCGGGTGTCATGGCACGCGCTGCGGTTCCATCTGGAGCCTCGACTGGCTCGCGCGAGGCGATCGAGTTGCGTGATGGTGATGCAAGTCGTTATCTGGGCAAAGGTGTACTAAAAGCCGTTGAGAACATCAATACCAAAATTGCTGAAACGGTGTTGGGTCTAGATGCGAGTGAACAAGCGTTTCTGGATCGCACCCTCAATGATCTTGATGGCACCCACAATAAAGCCGGTCTTGGTGCAAACGCCACCTTAGCCGTATCGATGGCCGTAGCACGCGCCGCTGCAGAAGAGGCCGGCTTGCCACTCTATCGCTATTTTGGTGGCTCAGGCGCCATGCAATTGCCGGTCCCCATGATGAACATCGTCAATGGCGGTGCCCACGCTAACAATAGCTTGGATATTCAAGAGTTCATGATCATGCCAGTGGGTGTGGATAGTTTTCGGGAGGCGTTGCGCTGTGGTGCCGAGGTCTTTCATGCCCTCAAAAAAATATTGCACGATAAAAATATGCCAACCTCGGTGGGTGATGAAGGTGGCTTTGCGCCCAACTTCAAGAGCAATCAAGAGTGCCTAGAAACCATTCTGAGTGCGATTGAGAAAGCGGGCTATCACGCCGGTGATGATGTGTTGCTGGCCTTAGATTGTGCGGCGAGTGAGTTCTATAAAGATGGCAAGTACCATTTATCAGGCGAGGGTTTGCAACTGAGCTCCGCCGAGTTTGCGGATTACCTCGGCAATTTAGCCAATCAATTCCCGATCGTATCAATTGAAGACGGGATGCATGAGAGTGATTGGGATGGCTGGGCGACCTTAACTCAAAAGCTTGGTCAAACTATCCAGTTGGTTGGGGACGATCTATTTGTCACCAATACTCGCATTCTCAAAGAGGGGATCGACAAAGGGATTGCGAACTCGATTCTGATCAAGATCAACCAAATTGGCACGCTCACTGAGACCTTTGCGGCGATCGAGATGGCTAAACGCGCTAATTACACCGCGGTGATCTCACATCGCTCTGGTGAGACCGAAGACAGTACGATTGCCGATATTGCAGTGGGTACCAATGCTGGTCAAATTAAAACCGGTTCCCTGTCTCGCTCCGATCGGATCGCGAAGTACAACCAGCTCCTGCGCATTGAAGAGGATCTGGGTGATGTGGCGAGCTATCCCGGTAAGGCTGCGTTCTACAACCTGCACAATTTAAAGTAAGTCTGCTTGCGTAATGCGCCTGATTATCTACTCGATGTTGGGGTTGCTGATCGTGATTCAGTATCCGCTCTGGTTTGGTCAGGGCGGATGGCTCAAGGCCTATGAGCTAGAGCGTCAGCTCGATGCGCAAATCCAGAAAAATAAAGCCTTAGAAATTCGGAACAATAAACTGGCTGGCGATGTAAAGGATTTAAAAGAGGGCACACGTGCAATTGAAGAACGGGCCCGATCAGAGCATGGGATGCTCAAAGAGGGCGAATATTTTGTGCAGATCGTGCCAAAAGAAGGCGCGCCTCAGAGCCCAAATACTACTCAGGTACCCGTACCCAAACAATAATTAGTGTCCTTTGGAAGGTGGTCGCACAGCATCGCTGAGCGTCGTGCTAGCGAAGGCTTGTTTGCAATCAACGGTATCAAAACGATATTGCATTCCACAAAAGTCGCAGCGAGTCTCTACGGCACCGAGTTCGGCCAATATGCTATCGACCTCTTCTTGACCTAACATTCGAATGACATCTGCGACTCGCTCACGCGAGCAACGGCAGGCAAACCGAACGAGGCGTATTGGAAAGCTACGCACACCAAAGCGCTCAGATTCTTCAAGAAATAAGCGACGCAATAAGGTTTCAGGCGCAACGTCTAAGAGCTCTTCATTGGTAATGGTGCTTCCTAGCATCTGAATGCGCTCCCAACCCTCGGCCATCATCTTGGGGTCATATTGAGAGGCGCCACCGGCATCGGGCATGCGTTGCAATAAAAAACCGCCCAAGGATTTTGAACTTGAGGCGAGCCAGATACGGGTATCAATTTGTTCGGAGCGTTGCATATATTGCATGATGGCCTCTGCGACCGTTTCAATCGGCTCGTCCAAACCGGGGTGGGTGGAGGATGGTCGTTTTAATGCCACGATTCCTTGATAGGGTGTTTGGGATGGCTTGCGATCGATCGGATCGAGGGTGATGGCTAAGCGCCCTGAGCCCTCTGCATCAAGTAATTCAGCGAGAGTGGCATTATCAGGAATTTGACCAAAATCCGGATTGAGGGTGACACTCGCCCGAATCTCAAGTTGGGATGTGCATTCAACCACCAAGAGCTGAATTGGCCCCTTACTCTGGGCTTGAATAATTAAAGTGCCATCGAGCTTGATGCTAGCCGTTAAGAGCGTGGCTGCTGCAATAAACTCGCCCATCACCTTTTGCACCGCCGGTGGGTCATTGCGCAGGGCCAAAATGTTCTGCCACGCACTACCAATCGAGACAAACTCACCCCGCACGGGGGCGCCGTCACACACAAAGACCAAAAGCTGATTCATCCGAAAAATATCCTAAGCAGTTCTGACCTGAGATAATACTGCCCATGCGTATTCGAACTCGTTTTGCCCCAAGCCCAACCGGCTTTATTCATTTAGGTAATCTGCGTAGTGCCTTGTACCCCTGGGCCTTTGCGAGAAGTAAGGGTGGGGACTTCATCTTGCGGATTGAAGATACTGATCAAGAGCGCTCCTCCCTCGAGGCAGTTGAGGTGATCTTAGAGGGAATGCATTGGCTGGGCTTAGATCCCGATGAAGGCCCGATTTATCAAATGCAACGCATGGACCGCTATCGTGAAGTTCTCAAGCAAATGCTAGCGGATGGCTCGGCATACTATTGTTATATGAGCGAAGATGAGCTCAATCGTCTGCGTGACCAGCAAATGGCTAATAAAGAGAAGCCTCGCTACAACGGCTTTTGGCGCCCCGAACCTGGCAAGACATTACCAGAACCTCCCAAAGATGCTTTACCCGTAATTCGTTTTAAAAACCCAATTGGCGGCTCAGTCATTTGGAAAGATGCCGTTAAGGGGATGATTGAAATTAGTAACGATGAGTTAGATGATCTCATCATCGCCCGTCCCGATGGCACTCCTACCTATAACTTCTGTGTGGTAGTGGATGATCTCGACATGCAAATTACCCATGTGATTCGGGGCGATGATCATGTGAACAATACCCCACGGCAAATCAATATTATGAAAGCGCTTGGTGGTACGCCGCCGGTCTACGCGCACCTACCAACGGTCTTGGATGAGAGTGGCGAGAAGATGAGTAAGCGCAATGGTGCTTTGAGTGTGCGCGACTATCAAAAAATGGGCTATCTACCTGAAGCGGTCCTAAACTATCTCGCGCGCTTAGGCTGGTCGCACGGCGACGCTGAAATCTTTACGCAAGAGCAGTTTGTGAAATGGTTTGATTTGGAGCACTTGGGTCGCTCACCCGCACAACATAATCCCGAGAAACTACTCTGGCTCAATCACCACTATATTCAGCAGGGCGATGCAAAACGACTTGCGCAGTTGTGCATGCCGTTTATCCATCAGCAGGGAATTGATCTCTCGCAAGGCCCTGATTTTGAGTCCGTGGTTAACTTACTTAAAGATCGTGCGAACACTTTGTTAGAGATCGTCGAAGGTGCCAAGCTTTTCTATCAGGGCCGACCCAATATCAATAATGAGCAAATCTCACAAAATATTCCAAATGCTGTGATCCCAGCCATTACTGATTTTAGAGAGCGACTGTTAGCATCAAATCCCAAAACTAAGGAAGAGATCGCTACTCAGCTGAAAGCGACGCTCACCCAGTTTCAACTCAAGATGCCCGCCTTGGCAATGCCAATCCGGTATGCGCTATTTGCCACCACCCAAACGCCAGCGCTTGATGCGGTGATTGCGGTGATGGGTAAGGACGAAGTTGTCGAGCGTCTCTCAAAAATAGGCTAAAATCTTGGATTGTTTTGAAAGTGCACCAATATAAGGGGGTATAGCTCAGCTGGGAGAGCGCTTGCATGGCATGCAAGAGGTCAGCGGTTCGATCCCGCTTATCTCCACCAACAAAACAAGTAGTCCAAGGTCCCCATCGTCTAGAGGCCTAGGACATCACCCTTTCACGGTGAGTACGGGGGTTCGAATCCCCCTGGGGACGCCAGTCATGCAGTGACGCGCATGATGCAGTATCTGGAGCGGTAGTTCAGTTGGTTAGAATATCGGCCTGTCACGCCGAGGGTCGCGGGTTCGAGTCCCGTCCGCTCCGCCAATTTCCAAAAGCCACCTTCGGGTGGTTTTTTCATTTCCTGGTCATGAAAACCACTATCATTACAACAATATTCTCGTTTGAGGTATTTTTGTTAATTAACCATAGAGGAATTTCATGAAGAAAATTGCACTTGTAAGCGCAGCCGTATTAATGATGGGCACATCCGCTGTCATGGCCCAAAATAAACCACAGGCAGTGGTTGCTGTTGAAACTGCTCCAGGCGTCTTAAAAGTAGCTGAAGGTGTTCAGTTCCAAGGCAAATTCAAATCAGTAGATCCAAAAACCCGTGAAGTGGTGATTGTTGGCCCAAATGGTAATGAGTACAAAACCGTGTTGGGTGATGAGGTCAGAAACTTTAATCAAATAAAAGTGGGCGATATTGTTACGCTCACTCATGTTGAGATCCTCGTGGCTGACATTAAAAAGCCAAGCAAAGTTGAAATCCGTGAGCGTGTTGAAACCGAAAAGGCAGCGCGTGCAAAGTTGGGTGATAAGCCTGCTGCTGCGATCGAGCGTCAAGTCACTGTAGTTGCTGACGTAACCGCTGTAGATGAAAAGAAAGGTACTATCACTCTGCGTGGTGCTACCCGTACATTGGATCTAAAAGTGAAGGATCCAAAAGTACTCAAGGGCGTTAAAGTGGGTACACAAGTTGAAGCAACTGTTACCGAAATCATTGCGATTGAAGTAACTGCTCCCAAGAAGTAATTTATACCGTATTGAAAACCCGTCTAGTGTGAACTAGGCGGGTTTTTTCATCATGACCCTCAAGAAAACCGATTTAGCAAAACGCCAAGGTCTTCAGATCGCGCTGCGCCTGAAAAATGCCAGCAAGGCTGATTTGCAAAACAAGCAAACAAAGTCAAAATCAAACGCCAAACCTGCACCTCTATTGCAGTCAATTTTGCGCAAATCCAAACAAGACGACCCCAAGCGCTAAATTAGTATTAGCCCGAAGTCATTTAGAGTCATCTACCCAATTTAGATATAAAGAGTATTCACATCCAAACTAATTGATCTGATTTCCTCTATTTTTGCTTAAATTTGGGCTATTTTTGTAATAGACTAATTTCAGTTCATCAGGAAGTGATTACCAAGCAAAGATCCGAACGGGGGCGTACGATGAGAACAAGTCAAGCAGTTAATGCCGTGGGTAGTATCCCCAAATCGATTGATGGACCGTGCACATGGCGAGGCGCCGACCTTGCTCAAAAATCGGATTGGATCGTGCACTGGACTCCGGAACAAGTCGCCGAACTCGAGCGCGCTGCGGAGCACTTTGCTAGCACCGGACTTGCTCTTGAGAACATCACACCCGCGAGTTTTCCTCTTCACAATCTAGAACCATTTATTCAGGGACAATTGCAAGAGCTCTTGCATGGCCGTGGCTTTGTGATGCTGCGAGGGTTGCCAATCGCAAACTGGTCGATTGAGAAAGCCGCCACCATTTACATGGGGATCGGTCGTCACATGGGGAGTTTGCGCAGCTCCAATGGCAAAGGACATCTCTTGGGTCATGTGCGCGATCAAGGCGCCAAAGTGGAGGCGGGTGCGCGTTTTTACCAAACCAACAAGAAGCTGGACTACCACACTGACTCCGCGGACATTGTGGGCCTCTTGTGTCTACAAAAGGCAAAGCAGGGTGGTGAGTCCTTCATCGCCAGCTCAATGGCTGTTTACAACGAACTTGTGAGGCGCCGCCCCGATCTCATTCCTGCGATGTTTACTCCGTATCCCACCGATCGCCGTGGCGAAGTTCCCGAAGGACGTGACCCCTGGTTTGAGATCCCCATCTTTAACTGGTATCACGGTGAACTATCGTGCGTTTATCTACGCCATTACATTGAAGAGGCGCAACGACGCTTTCCCAATGCGCCACGCATCACCAAAGAACAGGTGGAGGTCATGGACTTGATCGATGCAATCTTGCAAGAGCCCGGATTTGCTCTGCAGATGGCATTTGAACCTGGCGATATTCAGCTTTTGCATAATCATCAAATTCTGCATTCCAGAAATGATTTTGAGAACTGGCCTGAACCTGAGCGTCATCGTCATTTGCTAAGACTCTGGATTGCCCCGCCATCTGGACGACCTTTGCCCGATTACTTTGCATCTCGTTGGGGCAATACGACCCCCGGGGATCGGGGCGGCATTATTGTGCCGGGCACCAAACTCTCAGTGGAATTGAGTATTTAGCCCCTAAAAGAGTAAAAACCTAGTTTTAACCCTGATTGGTTTCCCAAAAATCGACTTGTAGTATGGGTTGTTGTGCCTATAAAAACATCCCATTGTGGAGGAGACCTACTATGTTGAAGTCTAGTAAACGCCTAATCGGCAAATCGATTCTTGCGGGATTGGTTGCAAGTGCGCTTGGTATCAGCCCAGCAATCGCGCAAAACTATCCCAATAAGCCCATTACCTTAATTGCCCCATACGCAGCTGGGGGTGATAGTGATTTCTCAGGCCGCAATTTAGCTGCTGTTGCAAGCAAATTAATTGGGCAGCCAGTTGTAGTTCAGAACGTAGTTGGCGCCTCTGGCACGATTGGGTCTCAAAAGGTAAGCGCTGCGCCACCCGATGGATATACCTTATTAGTATCACGCGGCGGATCCCAAGCAATTGTGCCGGCGCTTGATAGTAAAACACCATATAAATGGAATGATTTCACGATGATTTCCTTGTTGGATTTCAATCCAGTGGTGTGTGTGGTCAAAAATGACGCACCCTATAAGACCATGAAGGATCTTATTGATGCAATCCGCGCTAATCCCGGTAAGCTCAATTACGCAACTGCTGGCCCTGGAACAACACAACATTTAGCAGTGGAAGTCATGCTCAGTCAGCTTGGATTGCCATCTACTGCTGCCATGATGATCCCGTATAAAGGAGGTGGCGAGGCAACTACCGCATTATTAGGTGGTCAAGTGCAATTCATCTGCAACAATCTCACCACCATGGTTGGTCAAATTAAGGGCGGTGCCATGCGCGCACTGGTTACATCAACCCCTAATCGCCTAAAGGACTTCCCAGATGTGCCAACCGCCAAAGAAATGGGCATCGGCAACCTAGAGCAAGTCATGGGATGGAGTGGTTTGTATGGGCCCCCAGGATTACCTGCTGAGGTTGTGAACAAATGGCAAGCTGTTTTGAAGGAAGTCGCCAAAGACCCAGCTTGGTTACGTGGAAACGATACCGTTGGTGCAATCCCAGCGATTCGGTCACCCCAAGATACCGAGAAATTTGCCCGAGAGCAATTTGAGCTCTATAGCAAACTTGGAACACAACTTAACCTTAAGAAATAACCAAAACATCTTAAAAACCACGGCCCCAAAATCTGGGGCCGTTTTTATTTGGTCACATTCTCTCGCTTTGCCGCCTCGTATAAGGGCATGACCTTCGGTATCAATGCAGAAAGCTCTTTAATACGATTCTCATTGGAGGGGTGGGTCGATAAAAACTCAGGTGGGTTCTTGCCCTGACTTTCTTTACTCATCTTTTGCCACAGCGTTATCGCAGCGCGAGGATCATAGCCACCACGCGCCGCAAGCTCTACGCCAATCGCATCAGCTTCGCGCTCATTCTGGCGAGAGTTAGGAAGTACCATCACGTATTGCATGATTTGATTGGCTGCATCAATCGATTGTGCCGAGCCCGCTCCAGCAGCAGCAAGCGCAACATTACTAATAATGTTTTGGGCTAATGCCTGGGAAACTTGCTCCCGTCCATGTTCTCGTACGGCATGAGCAATCTCATGACCCATGATGGCTGCAATTTCATCATCATTGAGGTTAAGTTTATTAATGATCCCGGTATAAAAAGTAATCCGACCACCAGGTGCGCAGGTGGCATTCACAATAGGGGAATCAATCAACTGTAGACCCCAGTTCCAATTGCGGGTATCGTCCCGAAATACCGCGGTCTGTGGAATCAGTCGATTGGCGATGGTCTTGAGGCGCTCATATTCTGGGCCACTGGTAATGAGGATTTTTTTCTTCTGCGCCGCCTTCGCCTGTTGCTCAAAACTAATCGCCGACATCCGATCAATTTGCGCTGCGGAGATCATCATGAACTGCGAGCGTTGCACGCCTACAACCCCAGGACGGCTAGTATTGGCGCACGCCACCAAGAGGCAGCTTGCTACCAAAATACCAACAACTGCTTGAATAAAACGCGGGCGATACATCAGGTGCATGGTCGTTAAACGCCTGATACGTAACAGCGGATGACCCTAACTAACTGCGCTTGAGATTGGGGGCAGGTAAGCCCTCGATCAAGATGTTCAAGATCGCTGGTAAGCCTTTGGCCTGTAAGCGCTGCGCAGCAGGTAAGACATCAACCGCATCAGTCACTAACTCTCCAGCACCACCAAACGCCTCTGCAACCTGATCATAGCGGGAAGGTAAAAGCTCACATCCCTTAGCCCTTTCTTGACCATATTCCCGTATCTGAATCTGATACTCGGCATTCCAGCAGGCATCATTGCCCACGACCCCAATGAATGGCAGTTGATAGCGAACGGCAGTATCGAGCTCGGACGAATGAAAGCCAAAGGTGCCATCTCCCATCACAGCAACAACTGGCACGCCTGGCTTAGTGTACGCAGCTGCAGTCGCAAAGGGCAGTGCTGCACCTATCGAACCAGCAACACCATTAATCACTCGGTTGGGTGCATGCAGGCAAGCCTGTGCCCATTGGCCAATTTCACCACCATCTGCTACCAGTACTGAATCTGGATGGGAGTCGAGGATGGCTTGTAAGGCAAGCATTGCTCTGCCTGGGTGCGCATGCTTGGGTGTCTTAGATGTAGCGGTTGACCAAGTATTGGGGCGATAAGCGATTGCCTCCTTGACCCATGGCAACCAACTAGTATCTTGAGATTTAGCTTGATCACTCTTAGCAGTTTGCAATAAGGTCTCAATAGATGGAAGTAAATCAGCTTGTACTGCCAACTCCAACCGCGAGCCGAGTGCATTCTGAGAGCGCTGCAGTTCATCCGCCTCTGAGTCAATTTGCATAAAGCGCGCATCGGCTTTGAAAGTTGGCGAGTTACCAAACTTGAGCGTGAAGTCCAGTCGTTTCTCAAGCAATAAGACACAATCACTTTGTGCTAGCACCTCAGCAAAGGCGCCTAAACTGGGATCGCCTACGCCACGAGGACTTTCTGTGGCAATCACTGGCACGCCAAGCGCTTCGCTTAATTGGTGAAGTTCCTTAGCGTATTGGTAGCAACCACGCGGACCCACTAAAACCACCGGCTTTTGCGCAGCACGTAACTGCTTTACGATCAACTGTGCATTCTCCGAACTTAAGGGAGGGTTTGATGCAAGTTTGGGCGCACTAGGACTCGGTGTTGCAGATGCAGCTGTTAATGGATTCTCAAGCGCATCGGATGGCAGGCTCAAATGAACGGGGCCCGGTCGACCCGATTGAGCAATTGCACAGGCTAACTCAAAATCGGCTGCTAAATATTGGGGGCCTGCACAGGTCCAGGATGCTTTGCATAAAGGCGCGGCAATATCAGCTTGGGACATTTCTTGGAAGGCGCCTTTGCCTAATTGGTTGAGGGGGGCATGACCAGATAACAGCACCACCGGAGCTTCGGCCATTGCCGCGGTATATAAAGCGGATACCGCATTGGCATGGCCTGGCCCACCTGTGACCATTGCAATGCCCACTTTGCCACTCAAGCGAGCATATGCATCGGCCATATGAACGGTTGCCGCTTCATGACGCGTATGAATTAATTTAATCGGGTGATCAATCACAGCATCAAAAATGGGCATGATGTGATTACCAGAAAGGGTAAATATTGAATTCACACCCTGTGCCTTAAAGGCATCCACCAATAAATGCGCACCAAGCCGTTCTGCCATGATTGCTCCTTAATAATTGCTTTATTTTAATTAGACGTTCTTATTTTTTCTGGGTAGCAGCAGTAGGAGCCGTAAAGGATGCAGCCATTGCATCGTATAAAACAATCTTGACCTCGTCGTTGACGGCAATATCCTTAAGTAGGGCCGCATTCTTGATGCGGTAGGTATCGGGCTTACCTTTGGGACCCTTAACCGAGATGGTCATCTTCTGGCGATCAATACCAATCACGGTGGCAATAATTGTGGTGGTATTAGAAATGACTGAAGCGGGCTTGCTGCCAAGTGGAGCAGAGGTTTGGCTGGTGGTTTGTACTTCGCTGCGAATACCCTGGTTGTTGACCTTAGCCAATTCAATTACAACTGCTAACTCATGCGTGACGGTAAGACGATCGCCCACTTTAATTTGGGGGAAGTTCTTGATCTCAGGCCCTGCAACAAAATTGGTCACTGTGCCGTCTTTATCTTTTAGGGTAACCGTGCGCGTTTTGCTATCGACCTTTGTTACTACTGCATCGACTAATTGATAGACCTCATCAATCCCAGCAGCCGCGATCGGAGCCTTATTGGGGTCAACCATTGCCGGCTTGTTTTGGGCAAAGCCAGTAGAAGAGAGGCCAATGCCTATAGCGAGGATTGCAAGATTTTTTGAGATGTATAACGATGAGTTCATGATTTTGAGCAATAGTTGATTTAACACCAAATGATTATGACCCGATTTCTCTGGCCCACCAGTTTCCCTTAAATTGACCTGCGAGCCAATCGATTAATTTACTAACTTTACTCGTTAGCAGTCGTGGTGAGCTATAGACCGCATGGATCTCTTGAGCGGGCATGGTCCAATCTTCTAACAAGGGCTTAAGGTGTCGGCTTTGAACGGAGGTATAGGCTACATACCAGGGAAGGGCAGCAATTCCGAGATGTTGCCTGGTTGCAGATAGAAGTGCTGAGAGATTATTGGAGTAGAGGGGTCCTTGCACCTGAATTGATTTGTTGGAGCCGTCACGACCAGTAAATTGCCAACGATGGTCTCCTTGAACGGAGCTGTAGATCAGTGCGGTATGACGACTTAAATCACTGGGTATGGAGGGCGTGCCAGCTTGCATGAGGTATTCAGGGGTAGCGACTAGGACCCAGGGATTGAGACCCAAAAAGCGTGCACCCAAACTGGAATCGGATAGACGCCCCATCCGAATCGCTAGATCAACACCTTCCTCAACCAAATTAATGTAGCGGTCATCTAAGTTGAGGCTTACCTGTAACTGTGGATGATCCCTCATGAACTCTAGGACCAGCGGAGTCAGTACACGACGACCGAAGGCGACCGAGCTACTGATATTGAGTTTGCCTTGTACTTCGGTTTGTAAGAGGCCGGCTAGATTCTCGGCATCCTCAACTTCATGAATAATTGTTTTGCACTTCTCATAATAAATCTTGCCGATTTCGGTGGGCGTTACCCCGCGGGTACTGCGATGGAGCAGAAGGGATCCCAGGCGCTTTTCAAGGGCGGCGACATGCTTGGTGGCGGTGGGTTGAGTTATTCCCAAACTGCTCGCAGCTTTGCTAAATGATCCCGTTTCGACCACTCGTATGAATAAGGAAATGCCTTGAATTCGATCCATAAATTATTGATTTAAATGAATTAAAACTAATATATTCCAAAATAGAATAGATGATATTAAGGTATCACACTTCTCAGAATACCTCAATTTAAGGATGATTCATTCATCTTATTCAAAAGGAGGCAACAATGGCACTCATGAAAGCCGCAATGGCAGCTGTTTTGGTAATGGAAAAAGAGGGCATCACCACCGCGTTTGGCGTTCCTGGTGCCGCGATTAATCCCCTGTACGCACAATTACGCGAGCGTCAATCCATCACCCATATTCTGGCACGTCACGTCGAGGGCGCATCTCACATGGCTGAGGGCTACACCCGTGCCAAGGCTGGCAATATCGGTGTTTGTATCGGTACCTCCGGCCCCGCTGGAACGGACATGATTACTGGCTTGTATTCAGCAAGCGCAGATTCAATTCCAATCCTTTGTATTACAGGCCAAGCACCACGTGCCCGTCTCTATAAAGAAGATTTCCAGGCGGTTGATATCGAGAGTATTGCCAAGCCAGTGACCAAAATGGCCGTAACCGTGCGCGAGCCTGGTTTGGTACCTCGCGTATTTCAGCAAGCCTTTCATGTAATGCGCTCAGGACGTCCTGGCCCTGTACTGATTGATTTGCCGATCGATGTGCAGTTAGCCGAGATCGAGTTTGATATCGATACCTACGAGCCATTGCCGGTTTACAAACCATTTGCCAATAAGAAGCAAATTGAGAAGGCCATGGAGATGTTGATGTCAGCCGAGAAGCCATTGATCGTGGCGGGCGGCGGAATCATTAATGCAGATGCCGCAGATCTTTTAGTGGAGTTTGCCGAGATTACTGGTGTTCCTGTGATCCCAACATTAATGGGTTGGGGTGCAATTCCAGATGATCATCCCTTGATGGCTGGCATGGTGGGTTTACAAACCTCGCATCGTTATGGCAATGCCACGATGTTGGCCAGCGACTTTGTATTAGGAATCGGTAATCGTTGGGCCAATCGCCATACTGGTTCGTTAGAGGTCTACACCAAAGGCCGTAAGTTTGTACACGTCGATATTGAGCCAACTCAGATTGGTCGCGTATTTAATCCTGACTACGGCATTGTGTCTGATGCGAAGGCTGCCCTCGAACTCTTCGTTGAAGTAGCCAAAGAGTGGAAGGCGAAAGGCAAGCTCAAAAATTACAGCGATTGGGTCTCGCGTTGCCAAGAGCGTAAGCGCCTCATGCTTCGCAAAACAAACTTTGATAATGTACCCATCAAGCCTCAGCGTGTTTATCAAGAGATGAACCAAGCGTTTAAACGCGATACCGTTTATGTATCAACCATTGGTCTTTCACAAATCGCTGGCGGCCAGTTCTTGCATGTCTATGGTGCACGTCAATGGATTAATTGCGGTCAAGCAGGCCCCTTAGGTTGGACTGTGCCAGCTGCACTTGGTGTGTTGGCTGCTGACCCAACTCGCACCGTCGTTGGTCTTGCAGGTGATTATGACTTCCAGTTCTTGATTGAGGAATTGGCCGTTGGCGCTCAGTTTAAATTACCACTCGTCATGGTTCTCGTGAACAACAGTTACTTAGGCCTCATCCGTCAGGCGCAGCGTGGCTTCGATATGGATTACTGTGTACAGCTCGCGTTTGACAATATCAACGTACACGATGACAACCTGAAGGGCTATGGCGTTGATCACGGTAAGGTGGTTGAAGGCTTAGGTTGTAAAACCTTGCGCGTTACCCATCCAGGCAAGATTCAGGAGGCTTTGATTGAGGCCCAGAAGATGGCCAAAGAGTATCGAGTCCCCGTAGTTGTTGAAATCATTTTGGAGAAGGTCACCAATATCGCCATGGGTACCGAGATCAATAATGTCAACGAGTTTGAGGACATTGATTGCCGTCACCCAGCCGGTACTGAAGGTTTGGTAACGGCCGGTCTTTTAGAATAAATCTTTTTTAAACTCACATAGAGGAACTGGAATGCCAAAGTTTGCTGCAAATCTAACCATGTTGTTTAATGAAGTGCCCTTTATGGAGCGCTTTGATCGTGCAGCCGCTTGTGGTTTTCAGGCAGTCGAGTTCCTCTTTCCATATCCGTTTGCAGCGAGCGAGATTAAAGCAGCGTTAGATCGTAATCAACTCAAACTGGTGTTGCATAATTTGCCTGCTGGTAATTGGGAGGCGGGTGAACGTGGCATTGCGTGCCTGCCCGATCGAGTCGAGGAGTTTAAGTCTGGCGTTGCTAAGGCGATTGAATATGCCAAGGCTCTCGGGGTTGGTCAGCTCAATTGCTTGGCCGGCAAAGTTCCAGACGGCGTTGATCACAAGACCTTGCACGCAACATTTGTTAGTAATTTGCGGTACGCAGCGGCTGAACTGAAAAAACATCAGCTCAAATTGCTGATTGAACCTATCAATACATTTGATATCCCTGGTTTCTTCTTGTCTACCACCGCCCAAGGAATTGCAATCTTGGATGAGGTGGGTGCCGATAACGCTTTCTTGCAATACGACATCTATCATGCCCAACGCATGGAAGGGGAGTTAGCCAATTCCATGAAGAAGTACCTCAGTCGTATTGCGCATCTGCAGTTAGCAGACAACCCTGGTCGTAATGAGCCCGGGACTGGTGAAATTAACTACGCCTATTTGTTCAAGTTCATTGATCAATTGGGATATCAAGGTTGGATCGGCTGCGAATATAAGCCAGCCACCACCACGGAAGCCGGCTTGGGTTGGTTGAAGTCGATCTCCTAAAATCAATTTATTTCGTTATTTTTCTTCAAAGGGATTGCTATGAGTGCAAAGAAATTGGGTTTTGTTGGATTAGGCATTATGGGTTCACCAATGGCTGGTCATTTGATTAAGGGTGGTCATTCGGTCTATTTAGCAACCCGTAGCAAAGTACCCGAGGAGCTCATCAAGGCCGGCGGGATTGCCTGTAAGACCCCTGCCGAAGTGGCCCAACATGCCGACATCATCTTCACAATGGTTCCTGATACACCCGATGTTGAAAAAGTTCTGTTTGGGGAGAACGGTATCGCGTCCGGAATTAGTAAAGGCAAGATTGTGGTGGACATGAGTTCCATCTCACCGATTGCGACCAAAGAGTTTGCTAAAAAGCTCAACGATCTTGGGTGTAACTATGTCGACGCCCCGGTATCGGGTGGTCAAGTAGGCGCACAAAACGCCACGCTCTCGATTATGGTTGGAGGAGACGAAGCGGTATTTAATCAAGTCAAGCCGCTCTTTGAGCTCATGGGTAAAAACATTAACCTAGTGGGCGGTAATGGAGCAGGGCAAACCGCAAAAGTGGCTAATCAAATCATTGTGGCTCTCAATATTGAGGCGGTTGGTGAGGCTCTCTTATTTGCTGCTAAAGCAGGTGCTGATCCAGCTAAGGTTCGTCAAGCCTTGATGGGCGGCTTTGCAAGCTCGAAAATTTTGGAAGTGCATGGTGAGCGCATGGTCAATCGCACCTTTAATCCAGGCTTTCGGATTGAGTTGCATCAAAAGGATTTGAACTTGGCGCTTAGCAGTGCCAAAGCACTCGGCGTTTCATTACCCAATACGGCAACTGCCCAAGAGTTATTTAACTCCTGCGCAGCTCACGGTGGCAAGGCCTGGGACCATTCAGCCATGGTAAAGGCGCTCGAGACCTTAGCTAACTTTGAGATTGGACAAAAAGCAAACTAAGACACTATGCCCGATCATCCTGATCTGCTAATTGTCTATTTGCACGGATTTCGGTCCTCACCGAACTCCTCCAAAGCACAACTGACCAGGGATGCAATTGCATCCCTCGTTGAAAAAGGCAAATCCATTGACTGGTATTGCCCTCAATTGCCCCCATCACCCGCAGAGGCGATCGCGATGATCAAGGCAAAAATTGAAACAGTAAATCCCAAACGGATTAGTTTTATTGGCTCATCGCTTGGTGGCTTCTATGCAACTCATTTAGCCGAGCAATTTCCTAATGCGCGTGCTGTGTTACTGAATCCAGCAGTGCGAGCTGCTCGAGAGTTGGCACCTTATGTTGGGCAACTGACTGCCTATGACAGCGATGAGCCTTTTGATTGGCGCGCAGAGTATGTCGAACAGTTGCGTGCCCAGCAAGTCGAAGCGATCACCCATCCCGAGCGCTATTTACTGGTTGCAGCAACAGGCGATGAGTTACTCGACTGGCATGAGATGGTTGACTTTTACCCCAATGCGAACCATGTCGTAATTGAGGGGAGCGATCATGGCATCACAGAGTATCCTCTGTATTTAGATCGAGTGGTTCACTTTGCCAGTTATCTCGACTAAGAACTAGAATTAATCCCAGTTCTAAATTGTTCTTCAATCGCTTTGGTGATTTTGGTGCGGGCATGATTTTTTCGTTCAAGTAGGCCCACCCGACGATAAATCGTTTTACGGGGCGGATTTGCAATCACAATTCGTTTGTCTTTATCCCACTCAACATTGGCTAATTTTGGTACTACGGCATAGCCGAAGCCTTGGCGAACTAATTCAATAATGGCCTCAACCGAGTTAACCACCATGCTGTTGCGTATCTCTAAACCATTGACCCGAATAAAGCGATCGACTAGCTCCCCAGTCCAGGTTTTGGGTTCAAACCGAATGAAGGGGAGATTGGCAGGGTCCTTGCCTTTGGGGTATATCAAGATCATGGGCTCTTCATACAGCAAGGTCCAGCGAACACTTTTGGGTAATGCGTAAGGGGATTCAGTAACGATGGCTGCATCGAGCATGCCATCAATCACTTGTTGCAAAAAATCGCTCGATAGGCCGGTACTAATTTTTAATTCCAGACCTGGATACTCATCTTTCAAATGGTCCAATGTTTTACCAAACTGACCCATTAGGCTTGAGACCAAAGCGCCCACGGTAAGAGAGCCAGAAAGTCCCGTCCGAAATTGACTTCCGAGGGATTCATAGCGGGAGAGAATATCTTGGATGGGCTCAATCAGAGCGCGGCCTTGATTATTGAGGATTAGTGAGCGTTTATTGCGATCAAATAGCGTCACACCTAATTCGGCCTCGAGCTGTGCAAGCTGTTGTCCTGCAGCAGCGGGGGTCAAGCCAATTTCACGGGCCGCAGCAGCCACGCTGTTGTGACGCGTGATGGCGATGAAATTTTTAAGTACCCGGATGCTGGTCATTGATTCAATAGTAAATAATTTTTTTATCTCAATTAAAATACTATTCGATTTATTTTTTATTGTCTATCCCTATAATGCTTACATGAATCCAAGCATCCTCAAAGTAAAAGTCTGGCGGGGCACCGATGACGGTGAGTTCGTAGAGTACGACGTGCCACGTGCCGCCAATCAAACAGTATTGGACGTAGTTACCTACATCCAACGCAAAATTGACCCAACTCTAAGCTATCGATTTGCATGTCGTGTAGGAATGTGCGGCTCCTGTGCGATGACCGTCAACGGTAAAGCACGTTGGACCTGCCGTACTCATGTTGCCAAAATTGCAGATCAAAATACGCTTGAGATTGCGCCTCTCGATAATCTACCCATCATCAAAGACCTGGCCACCGATATGCGCGAGTTCTTTGACAAGATGAGTAAGGCGGTGGGTTACTTTAAAGGTGATAAAACCCGATTTGATGATTTTGCACAAGTCAAACCAGATTCAGAGGAGCGTCAATTGGCGAATGCTGGTATTGAGTGCATTGGTTGTGGGGTTTGCTACGCCTCGTGTGAGGTGGTCTCATCACGTGATAGTTATTTAGGTCCAGCCGCCCTCAATCGTGCCTGGACCCTAGTGAACGATGAACGCGATACCCAGCAACTGGATCGCTTGCGTGCGGTCGCTGGGGATGCAGGATGTCATTCATGCCATACGCAAGGTACCTGCTCAGAGCGCTGCCCTAAACAGATTGAGCCAACCGCTGGTATTGCAGGATTGAAAAAGATGGTTGGTCGTGCAGCAGTTAGGGGTAGCAAATGGGGCAAACTGTAATGACCAGCGGCGCGATTCTTCAGGCCAAACTTTGGTACTACCAACGGATCAGCGCCATGGTACTTACACTATGCGTTGCAATTCATCTGGTGATCATCTACTACGCAATACAGGATGGCCTGACTGCTGGAGAAATCTTGGCGCGTACGCGAGGTAATCTTGCCTTTGCTCTTTTCTATGAGATCTTTGTTCTGGCTTGCTTTGTTCATGCGCCCATTGGCTTAGCGAATATTCTGCGTGAGAACATCCAAAGCGCATTTCTGATTAGAGCGCTCCCAATATTGCTTGCGGCATTCATCCTGATCTTGGGAACGGCTGCTGTTATTGGCGTAGTGTGGGGTGCGCCATGAGCAAGGCGGGGCGTCGACTCGACTTTCGAACCAAGGCGCATTGGTCTTACTTTGCCTATTACCTGCATCGCGTCTCTGGACTCTTGCTAGCGTGCTTTTTGCCACTGCACTTTTTTTTCCTCTCGCGCTCCCTGTACGGAGAAGCGGAACTGGGACGGTATCTGCAGTTTACCGACCATCCCATGGTCAAGTTTGGTGAATGGGGACTGGTGACTTTGTTAGCCCTTCATCTAATTGGCGGCACCCGTTTATTGGTGATCGAGTTTGGAATCTGGAAAGGCCTTCGTAAGGCCTGGGTGCAGGTGACCTTAATTGGCTCCTTAATTAGTGGAGCCTTGTTTTTAATTCTTTCTCGCTAAGGCGAATCATTTATGGAACTGAACCTGCAACACGTTGAAGATGCATGCAAAGAGCTTTACATCCGGGCCCTGAAATTATTACCTGACGATATTAAAGAGGGAATTAACGATCTCAAACAGAAAGAGCGCGATGCTCGCGCGCAAGTGGTGCTGGGGACGATGGTCACGAATATTGCCGTGGCAGAACGTGAAGATAATCTGCTTTGTCAAGATACGGGATTGCCAATCTATAACGTTTGGATTGGTCGAGATGTTCAATTTGATGGAGTCCAGCTGAAGCAGGCGATTCGAAAGGGCTGTGAGCGGGCCACAACGGAATACCCCTTACGCTCATCCGTTGTGCACCCCATCACCCGAAAAAATAATCATACCTCCACTGGTATTGACATGCCAGCAATTCATATTGATTTTATGGATAAGCCCGGCGTGATTGAGATTGAAATGATTCCCAAGGGCAGTGGCTCGGAGAATAATTCGTTTCTGAAGATGGCCATTCCAGCTGAAGGAATCTTAGGAGTTAAAGCATTTGTCATTGAGAGCGTTGTCAACGCTGGCGGTAAGACCTGTCCACCGACCATTGTTGGTGTTGGGGTGGGCGGCACATCCGACCAATGCATGGCACTTGCAAAGCGCGCTGCTACTCGGCCGCTTGGCACTATTTGCAGTGATGCGGAAGGCGCCAAGTTGGAGAAGGAGCTAAGTACCGCAGTCAATCAACTCGGAATTGGTCCCCAGGGACTTGGTGGTGATGGTACAGCGTTTGCAGTGCATGTGGAATTGGCGGCTACGCATATCACCATGAACCCTGTTGCAGTCAATATGCAATGCCACTCGGCGCGACGCGCGCGGGCATCGATTGGATCACACGGTATTGAATACGGCTTTTAAGGAAGATCATGGCGCACTACAACCTAGCAACACCAGTCAGTGAGGGTGATATCCGCAAGTTGAGGATTAATGACACCGTTACCTTACAACAGACCTTATTTGGTATCCGCGATGCAACGCAAATTCATTTATTTGATCGGGGACGAAAAACTAAATTTGATCTTCAGGGGCATGCTGTGATTCATACAGCACCCAATGTTCGTAAAGTGCCTATTAGTTCTGAGTTCCCAGCGGGTTATGAGCCGATTTGCATTGGCACAACCACATCGGATCGAATGGAGCGGTTTACAGAACCTCTCATGCGGGAATACGGGGTTCGCATGATTGTAGGTAAAGGTGGCTTACGAGAATCATCCGCAAAAGCGTTTGAGCAGTTCGGTGGCGTCTATCTTGCCATTATTGGTGGTACTGCGGCTCTTGAGACTACCTGGATTGACCAAATTGAGGACGTGGATCTCGATGACCTAAACCCTGAATCACTCTGGAAGTTCAAAATTAATCAATTTGGTCCTTTGTTAGTGGCGATGGACAGCCACGGGGGCAGCATCTATCAAGAGGTGAAATCCGATGTTGCAAGTAACAAAGAAGCGGTACTTAAAAGCTTAGGCATTGTCTAAAGAAAGAGAAGGTTGGTATGCCATCGATTGAAACCATTCAAACTGATATCTTGGTCCTAGGCTCCGGCGGGGCAGGTCTCTTTGCAGCTTTGCATGCGCATCAAGCCAACCCAAATTTGCATATTACGATTGCAGTAAAAGGTCTTTTGGGCAAATGCGGTTGCACCCGCATGGTTCAAGGTGGCTATAACGTTGCGCTGGCCGAGGGTGATTCGGTTGAACGCCACTTTATGGACACCATCGAGGGTGGCAAATGGCTATCTGATCAAGAGCTCGCTTGGACCTTGGTGACTAAATCGGTTGAACGAATTCATGAGCTCGAGAATGAGTTAGGCTGCTTCTTTGATCGCAACCCTGATGGCACGATTCATCAAAAAGCATTTGCTGGACAAACCTTCGATCGTACGGTTCATAAGGGCGATCTCACTGGAATTGAAATCATTAATCGCCTAGCAGAGCAAGTTTGGGCTCGTGGAATTCATCGCTTAGAGGAACATCGTGCGATCGAATTAATTAAAAGCACCGACGGTAAAGCAATTGCTGGAGTATTAATGCTCAATATGCGCACTGGTCAATTTGTGATGGTGCGTGCAAAGGCAGTCTTATTGGGAACCGGTGGCGGCCCCACGATGTATAAATACCATACCCCATCGGGTGATAAAAGCTGTGATGGATTGGCCATGGCCCTTCGAGCAGGATTGACGCTGCGCGATATGGAAATGGTGCAGTTTCATCCAACTGGAATGTTGGCTGGCCCCAATACGCGTATGACCGGAACGGTTTTGGAGGAGGGCTTACGAGGAGCGGGTGGTTACCTACTAAACGGTAATCAAGAGCGCTTTATGGGTAACTACGATCCACGCAATGAGCGCGCCACACGTGATATTGTCTCGCGCTCGATTTACTCCGAAATGCGCGCTGGGCGGGTTAGCCCAAATGGTGGGGTTTATATTCAGATGCATCATCTGGGGCCCGACAATGTTCGTAAATTGTTCAAAGGAATGGTCGAGCGTTGTGCCGACTCGGGATTTGATTTGGCAGGAGGATTGGTTGAAGTTGTTCCCACCGCCCATTACATGATGGGTGGGGTGGTGTTCCACGCGGACACTAGTACGGATCTGCCTGGCCTATTTGCTGCTGGTGAAGATACCGGTGGCGTACATGGTGCGAACCGATTGGGCGGCAATGGTGTTGCAAACTCTACAGTATTTGGTGGGATTGCCGGCGATACGATGGCGCGCTATGTATCCGATCGAGAGTTCTTGGAATTTGATCCCGTAATGATCGAACAAAGTATTGCGATGCATCGCAAACCACTAACACAAGCCCAAGGGGATATTGAGTTCATTCGCGATGAGTTGGCTGATTGCATGTGGGATCAGGTGGGTATCTTACGTAATCGCAAGGATTTAGAAGCGGCCCGGGAACGCTTAGATCGCTTAGATCAAATGTTGCAAACCATGGGAGTGGGTGATACCAACCCTGCATTTAATCTTACATGGCAGGATTGGATGAATTTACGTAATCTATTGCTAGTTAGCAAAACTGTTGTAGGGGCTGCCATCGCTCGCGAGAACTCTCGGGGGGCGCATTATCGTGAGGACTACCCTGAAGAAGGCGACCTGGAGACTTCCTACTATACGGCTGTGCAAATGGTTGGCGATCAATTAACGATCGATAAAAAACCCGTGATATTTAGCATGGTCAAACCAGGTGAAACCATTTTGGTGGAGGCATAAAAAAAGCCCAGATCAACTGGGCTTAAGAGATATGAAGGGTTTTATTGTTATTGACTTAAATTGCGAGCCTTCACAATCTTTTCCCAGTTTGCACCTTCTTTTTTAATCTGAGCTGCGAATTCTTGTGGTGTATTAAGAACCGGGGTTAAGCCAGCACCTTCAACGCGTGCCTTGAACTCAGGGTTCTTAAAAGCTTCTAGAGTTGATCGATAAATTTTGTCGACAATCGCGTTGGGTGTGCCAGAAGGGACCACCAAACCAAACCAACCCGTGTTTTCAAAACCAGGAATTGTCTCTGCAATGGTAGGTACGTCTGGTAATTGTGGAACGCGTTTCGCACTGGTAACGCCCAGAGGACGAATCTGCCCCGATTTTGCAAAGCCAGTCGCAGCAGTTAAGTTACCCACCATAAAATCAATTTGACCAGCAACCAAGTCGTTTAATGCTGCAGATTCACCCTTGTAAGGAACGTGGGTGGCATTGATGCCAGCAGCATAGGTAAAGTTTTCACCCGCCATATGCACTTGGCTACCAATACCTGCAGAACCAAAGTTGAGGTTCTTGGTTTTAGCCAATGCAATTAATTCCTTAACGTTCTTCGCAGGTACCTTTGGGTTCACCGATAGAAGCATTGGGCCGCTTGCGACATTGGTTACAACCTTGAAATCCTTGTCGTAATCGATTGGCAACTTCTTATAAAGGTAGGGATTTACGGTCAACATACTGCCTGAAGCCAGCATGATGGTGTATCCATCGGCAGGGGACTTAGCTACTAAATCCGCAGCGATATTGCCTCCCGCACCGCCTTTGTTCTCCACAATCACGTTTTGTTTCCACTCGGTGCTTAATTGCTGGGCCAACAAACGACCCAAAATATCGGTGGTACCACCAGCAGCAAAGGGAATCACAAGCTTTACAGGCTTATCAGGCCAGCTTTGCGCCTGAATCGAAGGGCTTGTGAACGCGATCGAACTGGCCGCCACAAGACCCAAGGCAAACTTCATACGACTAAGTACGGTTTTATACATACTGATCTCCTTGGTTATCTATCTTCTGATCCATTTAATCACATATTCGATCGGCCGCCTCTTGCAAGAGATCTAAGTCATCTATATGATATGGATATGTCTAATATTTTCATCTCGGAATTCATTACGAGTCAAGCCCTAGAAACCCTTAAGGCTCGGCATACAGTTATTTATCAGCCAGATGCCTATCAAGACCCAAAGCAAATGGCTGATTCCTTGGTCAGCGCCGATGCCTGGATTGTGCGAAATCTAAGCAAAGTATCCAAGGACTTGGTCGATGGGGCCAAGCAGTTGAGGGTGGTTGGTCGCTTGGGCGTTGGTCTTGAGAATATTGATTTACATGCCTGTGCTGAGCGAGGCATTCGGGTGATCCCGGCCACCGGTGCGAATGCTGAGTCGGTAGCCGAGTATGTGCTTGGTACTGCGATGGCACTCATGCGCTCGTATCGCGAGGCCACGTTAGAAACTCTCGCAGGAAAATGGCCCAGACCGACTTACTCCAAATGCCACGAAATTGCTGGTAAAACAATTGGCATCGTCGGATTTGGGAGTATTGGTCGTGTCGTTGCTGAAAAAGCACTCGCGCTGGGAATGCGCTGCATTGCCTACGATCCTTTCATTAAACAATCCTCTATTGCCATAAAGGGTGGGGATGTCGTAATGCGCTCGCTATCGGAAGTACTTGCAAACAGCCAAATTGTTAGCCTGCATCTGCCATTACTCCCTGAGACTAAGGGTCTATTCAATCAGGGTTTGCTCAACCAGATTCAAGAAGGCGCTTATCTAATTAATACAGCTCGTGGCGGCATTGTGGATGAGCTTGCGCTCGCACAGTCTTTGAAATCCGGCAAGCTCGGTGGAGCAGCGCTAGATGTGTTTGCGCTTGAGCCAGCAAAGGACCTTAGTCATTTTATTGGTGTGCCGAATTTAATTCTGACGCCACATGTAGCGGGCGTCACTGAAGAGAGTAATGATCGGGTGAGCACCATGATTGCCCAAGAAGTAAATCTATTTTTGGAGAAGAATACGTGAGTCATTCATTTCAGGAGCTAGTGCAACTTGCCTATCAGGGTTTGTGTGCCGCTGGAGTTAAACATGATGCAGCAGCAGATACTGCCTTATTTTTAGCCTTAGCAGAGATTGATGGATTAGCCTCTCATGGCCTAGCACGGGTTGCGCAGTATTCGGGACATGCTAAACATCAGCGAATTAATACTCAAGCAGTCATTAAGACGCATCCCTATAAATCTGCGGCAGCATTAGTTGACGGTCAAGATGGTCTTGCATTTCCTGCGCTGAAGTACGCAACAGATCTTTCAGTCAATCTTGCACATCGCAATGGCGTTGGCTTGGTGGCAATTAAGAACACCCATCATTTTGGTGTCGCGGGTCACTATACAGAAGCCGCAGCTAGAGCTGGATACATCTCGATTTTGCTCGGTAACACCCCTGCGGCAATGCCGATGGCTGGCGGCACCAAAGCGGTCTTCGGAACCAATCCACTGGCTGCTGCCTTTCCAGTTCAGGGCAAGGATCCTTTGGTCATTGATATGTCACTCTCTGCAGTGGCGCGAGGCAAATTATTAGTGGCATCCAAAAAAGGGGAGTCAATTCCATTGGGTTGGGCTCTAACTGCTCACGGCCAGCCCACCACCGATCCGAATGAAGGTCTTAAGGGTTTAATGGTTCCGCTCGGTGGTGATAAAGGTGCGTTATTGGCACTCATCATCGAACTACTTGCAGTTGGTTTGTCGGGAAGTCAGTACTCCTATGAAGCTGATAGCTTCTTTTCAATGAGGGGTAATAAGCCACGATTAGGTCAGCTCATCATCACGATTGATCCTGGTCTTCCTGGAAAAGGCATCTACCGAAACCGCGTGCTCGATTTGCTCAAGACGTTCGCAAGTGATATGGGTGTGCGATTACCTGGACAACGTCGCTTTGCCGTACGCCAAAAGGCAATGAAGGCTGGGGTTATGGTCAATGAAGCAGTATTGCAAGAGATTCAGAATGGCATTCAAAGCCGTTGGAATAGTTAATAAGTCAATCTTTAAAGGAGAGAAAGCATGATTCACTTTGTCGTACATGAACCCGGAGATGTGGTGGGTGTCGTAGTAGTGGAGGGCGTGAAAGCTGGTAATGACCTAACAGGTTGGGTGATGGACGGCGATACCACCCTGAACATTAAATCCGAGAGCGATATTCCGATTGGTCACAAGATCTCATTAAAAGATTTAAAGGTCGGAGATACCGTGATCAAGTACGGAATTGACATTGGCAAAGTAGTCGCCCCAATTAAAAAGGGCGAACATTTGCACGTTCAAAACGTTAAGACAAAGCGCTGGTAATCGATTAGCCAACTGATTAACTAATTTTTTGATTGAGAGAAAGAACAAATGATTGATTTGAAAAAAGCGACCTTTATGGGATATCGTCGTGAAAATGGACGGATGGGTATTCGTAATCACGTAATTATTTTGCCCCTTGATGATTTGTCGAATGCAGCCTGTGAGGCGGTAGCAAACAATATCAAAGGCACCATGGCAATCCCACATCCTTATGGGCGTTTGCAGTTTGGTGCTGATCTGGAACTCCATTTCCGTACCCTGATCGGCACTGGCTGCAATCCCAATGTGGCTGCAGTTGTGGTGATTGGAATTGAGCCACAGTGGACCAATACCGTAGTTGAGGGGATCAAGAAATCAGGTAAGCCTGTTGAAGGATTCTGGATTGAAGGCAACGGTGATACAGCGACCATTGCTGCTGCAAGCAAAGCTGCCTACAAGATGATGAAGCACGCATCGAAGTTACAGCGTGTCTCTGCACCCTTGTCTGAGCTCTGGGTCTCTACCAAATGCGGTGAATCCGACACCACCTCAGGTTGCGGTGCCAACCCGACCGTTGGCAATGCCTTCGATAAGCTCTATGACATTGGCTCTACTTTGGTGTTTGGTGAAACCACTGAGTTAACCGGCGGTGAGCATCTAGTAGAAGCGCGTTGCCGTACCCCTGAAATCAAAGCGAAATTCAAACAAGTCTTTGATCGTTACCAAGATGTGATTGAGCGTCACAAAACCAGTGATCTTTCTGACTCACAACCAACCAAAGGAAATATTGCCGGTGGCCTAACAACTATTGAAGAAAAAGCACTAGGTAATATTCAAAAGATTGGTAAAAAGTGCATGATTGATGGCGTATTGGATAAAGCCGAAACCCCAACTGGTAAAGGTCTGTACTTTATGGACTCCTCATCAGCGGCTGCTGAGATGGTGACCCTATGTGCAGCCGCCGGGTATGCAGCCCATTTTTTCCCAACCGGACAGGGCAATGTGATTGGTAACCCCATTCTTCCAGTGATTAAGCTATGCGCGAATCCAAAAACAGTGCGTACGATGTCTGAGCACATTGACGTCGATGTTTCTGGAATCTTGCGCCGCGAGGAAAACATGGATACCGCCGGTGAGAAATTATTAGATTGCCTCTTGCGAACTGCGAATGGCGAGCTAACCGCTGCTGAGATTTTGGGTCATCGCGAGTTTGTTCTCACTCGCTTATACGAATCGGCCTAATTTGTCCCATGGGTCATTCAGACTCCTGAGTGGCCCAGATTCGTATGAAAGCAATTACTGCATATCAAGAAGTGAAACAGAAGATCACGGGCGATATCGTCCGTGGTCGTTACTTTATGGGCGAGGCCCTGCCTGCTGAAAAAGAGTTGGCAAAGGAGCTGAAGGTATCGATTGGCACGCTCCGCAAAGCAGTGGATGAACTTGTCTCAGAAGGTATTGTGATTCGACGGCAAGGGAAGGGCACCTTTATTGCCGAGCATGACGAACAGCGCTTGTTGTATTACTTCTTTCATGTAATTAAGCATGACGCTGACCACAAAAAATATCCAACGGTTGAATTAGTCTCGTTCCAAAGTGCAAGCGCAAATAGCGAAGAAGCAAAAAAGCTTCAACTAAATGAGGGTTCGCCAGTATGGCGGATTGTCAATCGCCTCTCACTTGATGGCCAATGTGTCATCGTCGATCGACTTACGCTCAGCAAAGAGCGATTTCCAACCTTGACTCGAAGTGCTTTTCAGCATCGTGAGGGCAGTATTTATCAGTTGTATCAGGCCCAATATGGACAAGTGGTTGCGCGAACCAGTGAGCGATTACGAGCCGGTGCAGCAAGTAAACAAGATGCTGAATGGCTTCACTTAAAGGTTGGTGACCCCGTAATTGTGATTCGTCGTCTAGCGATTGGAATGCAAGACGAGCCGATTGAGTGGCGAGTCTCAACCCTAAATACCCAGCATTACGAGTACTTCAGCGAACTAGGGACTTAAGCAATACGCTGGTAATACAGATTTTGTGGGTGGTTGGATTCAGCAAAAAATAGCCAGCGCTCTGCAATTAGACCAAGCAGATGCACTAAAAACGCTACGATAATTAAATTTAAGCTAGCTTGGCTTGCCGCAAATACCAGTAGGGTGACAGGAAGCAGATAAGCCCCAAAAAATGCCAGCTTGCGAACATTGGCAACAAAGAAATTGGATTGCTGATGAAAGAACTCACGCGTATTAAAACTACCACCCATCATCCCCATCGAAATTTGTCGAACGGGGCCTTGCTGGATTCCAGTCGCCGACTGCAAGGTTGATTTTGGCTTAAGGCTGCGATTTCGTTTCCAGATCCAAAGTTTCAGAGTGAGCGATAGCAACAATAAGAATCCGGTAAAACCAGTCACACCAGCAATGTTTTGAGAGGTGACGATAGCTTGTTCAGGGAGCCATGCTGACCAAATGGTAAATAGGGTCATTAGCAAAAACCATCCTGAAGCAAACCCAAGTGCAATGAAATTAACCATGGTCATCGGATGGGCCCACTCTTGAATAAACCGAATGCATTGGTAAATCATGGCAGTGCACACCCATAGAAGAACTGCAAAAATACCGAGTAACAACCACAGCCAATTGGGAATCGCACCCATTTGCCAGGAGTAAATATAGGCTAGAACTGTGAGGGCGATGAAACTTGGCAAAACTAACACCTCACGCGAGAGCCAGGAAGTTCTCCACATCAAAATGGCGCGCCATGCACGCTCTGGGTGCCCCAGATGAAAAAATGAGGCGAGCAATCCACCAGCCAATAGCAATAGCACGATTGGAAAAGCCAGGTAGTTCATGAAGTGACTGGGTAATGGATCACCTGCTAGATGCAAAACGAGAAGACTCATCACCATACCCTGAGCCATACCGGCCATACCGGTAAAGAAGATGAGTGAGAAAGCGGGATGCATTAGTTTTCTGCCTTTACAGCTGCAATGGTTTCAGTAATCGAACGGGGCAAGTAGTGATTGGCTGGTTGGGTCTGCCATTCAGGCATTAAACCGTATCCACCTCGTTGGGCAATCGCCTTACTGGCATCTGACTCTGGATCATGTACATCACCAAAGATCCGAGCGCTGGTTGGACAAGCTAAAACGCAAGCTGGCTTACGCTCTGACTCTGGTAGGGTCTCGCTATAGATGCGATCGACACATAAGGTGCATTTGGTCATCACCTGCCGGTCCTCATCGAGCTCACGAGCTCCATACGGGCAAGCCCAAGCACAATACTTACAACCGATGCACTTGTCATAATCAACCAGCACAATGCCATCTTCTTTGCGCTTATAGCTAGCTCCGGTTGGGCAAACGGGCACGCATGGTGGATCCTCACAATGTAAACAGGATTTCGGGAAATGCACGGTCTCCATTTTTGGAAATACACCAGCCTCAAACGTTTGGACCCGATTAAAAAAGGTGCCGCTGGGATGAGCGCCGTAAGGATCTTGATCGGTCATCGGGCCAGCTGATCCCTGCGTATTCCATTCTTTGCATGAGGTAACGCATGCATGGCAGCCCACGCACACATTTAAATCAATTACGAGTGCTAACTGTTTACTCATTCGGCTTCTTAATTTCGTACGATGATAGTTTGAGCATGCCAGGAACTTCTTTGGCTTGTGCCGCTGGCCAAGTATCTAGATTTTCACTTGATCCAGCAGGGGATATCTTGACGCGCACATCGTACCATCCCGCTTGACCAGTAATCGGATCTGAATTGCTGACACGGAAGCTGCTCTCGCGTGTGCCCATGGGCAGCTCTTCGGTAATTAAATGATTAAGCAGGAAGCCCTTCTTAGACTCATCCGCATTGGGATCAAGATGCCATGCGGATTCTGCTTTACCAATGGCATTCCAAGTCCAAACAGTCCCCATTTCAACAGCCTGGGTATGACGGGCCATGCAGCGTACTTTGCCCCATTGGGATTCCACCCAAATCCAAGCGCCGTCCTCAATACCATGATCAATGGCCGTAGCTGCATTAATAAACAGGAAGTTATGACTGTGGATTTGTCGTAACCAGGCATTTTGTGAGTCCCACGAGTGATACATCGCCATCGGCCGTTGTGTAATGGCGTTGATGGAGTACTCGTCTAAATTAGTAACCGCATCCTCTAAAGGTGGATACCAAAAGGGCAGCGGATCAAAAAATTGGATGATCCGTTCTTTGAGGTGATCCGGCGGTACGCGACCGGGGCGTTGGCCTTTGGCAGCCAGTCGAAACTGTTGAACAATATCTGAATACACCGCCAAAACAATCGGATCGTTCTTTTGGCGTAAGGCGTTGGCTTTGGCAAAGTCTAAATAGCCTTGGTTCCAGTTACGCATGTATTGATGTTCGGGGGGCATGCTGTAGTGAAAAACACAATTATTTTCTTGGTAGCGCTCCCATTGGTTGGGATTCGGTTCACCACGAATACTTTTATCACCATCCTTGCCGCGCCAACCCATTAAGAACCCAATACCTGAATCGGGTGCCGTCTGGAAGTTGGTAATGAAGTCGGGATAATCCTTGAACTTTCTTTGTCCATCCGCGGTTGTGAACGCAGGGAACTTTAAGCGGGAGGCAAGCTCAATTAAGACATCTTGAAAAGGTTTGCATTGTCCGGTCGGCGGCAAAACTGGGATACGTACTGAATCGCATGGCCCGTCAAATTCAGAGATAGGGCGATCCAACATACTCATTGCATCGTGGCGCTCAAGATAGGTCGTGTCAGGAAGCACGAGATCAGCAAAGGCCACCATCTCCGATTGAAATGCATCACAAATCACAAGAAATGGAATCTTGAACTGTCCATTTTCATCTTTAGCATTGAGATGCTGTCTAACTTCCATGGTGTTCATCGTGGAGTTCCATGACATATTGGCCATGAAAATCATTAAGGTATCAATCGAATAGGGATCGCCTTTGACAGCATTAGTAATAACGTTATGCATCAATCCATGAGCGGCTAAAGGGTGCTCCCAGGTATAAGCCTTGTCAATACGTAAAGGCTTACCATCCTGATCAAGTGCCAGATCTTCTGGGCGAGTTGGCCAACCAAGCGGTGCTTTTGCTAATGGCGTATTGGCTTGAATATCGTTTTCAGAAGAGGGCGGTTTGATGTTCGGAGGAATCTGGCGAGGGTAGGGGGCTTTATGACGAAACCCACCTGGACGATCAATGGTGCCGAGTAGAGTCATTAATACAGCTAAGGCACGCGTGGTTTGAAAGCCGTTGGAGTGTGCAGATAAGCCACGCATCGCATGAAATGCCACAGGCCGTCCGGTTACCGATGTATGCTGCTGACCAAAGGAATCGGTCCAAGCAATTGGTAATTCAAATGATTGCTTAAATGCGGTGTGCGCCATTTCCTTGGCCAGTAAGCGAATGCGTGCCGCTGGAATCGAGGTAATTTTCTCGGCCCACTCGGGCGTGCAAGTCTTAACTTGACGACGCAATAATTCAAATGCAGGCGCAACCCGCTTGCCCTGATGGGGGCCGGGACCCATGACATACTCGCCTGATAGGGCAGGGTCGACATCATTTGCAAAACAGGCTTTTGCAGCATTGCTTTTGATGTCCCAAATGTATTTGTTATGAGGAATGTCGGTATTAATTGGATCCGACTCAGGATCAAATAAAAATAATCCTTCTTCAGGACCCGCATCAAGACAAACCAACTGCGATGAGTTGGTATACCGCTTTAAGAATGGATGATCGACTTGATTGGATGCAATTAACTCATGCATCAAAGCCATGAATAGCGCGCCATCAGTACCCGGTTTAATTGGAATCCATTCATCAGCGATCGCTGAATAACCAGTTCGTACGGGATTAATTGAAATGAATCGCCCACCATTGCGCTTGAACTTCGACAACGCAATCTTCATTGGATTGCTATGATGATCCTCCGCAGTGCCAATCATCACAAATAATTTGGCCCGCTCTAAATCAGGACCGCCAAACTCCCAAAAGCTACCCCCAATGGTGTAAATCATGCCCGCGGCCATATTGACCGAACAAAAACCTCCGTGGGCTGCGTAGTTAGGAGTGCCAAATTGACGAGCAAATAAGCCTGTAAGAGCTTGCATTTGATCGCGTCCAGTAAATAGCGCAAATTTTTTGGGATCGGTTTCTCGGATACCTCGTAAACGATCTTCCAAAATACTAAAGGCTCGTTCCCAAGTGATTTCTTCAAACTCCGATTGGCCGCGCTCTGAACCTGGCTTACGTAAGAGTGGCTTCGTGATCCGCGCAGGGGACTTCTGCTTCATGATGCCCGATGCACCCTTGGCACAAATGACCCCCTGATTCAGCGGATGATTTGGATTGCCATCAATATAGACCAGTTCGCCATCCCGCAAATGCGCTCGGATGCCACAGCGGCAAGCGCACATATAGCAGGTCGTGGTTTTGACCTCAGTCGCCGGGTTTTGCGAATGAATCGGATCGTGAACTGGTTGGGAGGATAGGAATTTGAACATGCAGCGACTTATAGTTATCTCTGAATTGTAGCGACATTTCAGTGAATTCACAGGTATTACAGCACCATTTGTTTTATAAATTCATGATTGAAATCAATGATTTGAAGATATTCTTGGATAGTTACCGTAAAGCTCATTTTATGAGCCTTTAATGAACCACAATGATCTCTCAAAACAAGGAGAGTGTCATGAAAAAACTATCGGAATGGATCGTTTGGTTGGTATTCGCAGAGCGTCCTGGGGAGTGGGGTCGTAAAGAATGGGTTTGTAAACGATTTGAGTAGAAACCAAGCTCTTTCCAGCAATTACTCATAAATCCTCTGGGGGCTTGAAAAACGTCATCTTTTTATAGGAAACTTAGACTATATTAAGAGTTATCAGGCGTGCCATGGCGCTAAGACCATGACAGAGAGGAGGAGTGGTGCTCAGCATTTTGAAGTTGGATGCGGGCGGTATCCCCCAGTGCTGGATAGATGCTGAGGATGCAACCCGACATTATGCGGATGACAGCGTTTCATGGACGCTGGGTGAACCTGTCGCCATCATGCGTGGTGGCATCTCTCGTTTAACCGGCCAACAATCGATCATTGAGCTGCACTCCATCATTGCTGTTAAGGGCTCTGCAAAAATAAATTTGTTTGATGTGGTTCCAGCCATCACGAAACGCAAGCTCTATCGACGTGACCGCGGCCTATGCGCCTATTGTGGCTGCCGAATCTCAGAGCACGATGCTGAAGCAGAGCATATTGTTCCCAACAGTAAAGGCGGTAGCTACACCTGGATGAACCTAGTTGTCTCATGCCGTCCTTGCAATCAACGCAAAGGTAATCGTACGCCCGAGAGAGCGGGGATGAGCCTTCTCTACGCCCCTTATACGCCTAGTTTGTACGAAGATATGATTTTGAAGGGCAGAAATATTTTGGCAGATCAGATGGATTTTCTGGCTGCCAATCTGCCGAAGGATAGCCGCATCTTGCAAGACCCATTTTGGGTCTAATTGATTGCAGTAGCAATCGTTCGCTGAGTCTTTTTATGAATGGTTTGCGCTTACTCAAACCGCGTACGATTGTGCTGTTTGCAATCACCATATCGGTATTGGTCCATCTTTACATATTTGTTGGGTTTCCCAGTTTTTTATTCTCTAAGGCGGCTCCATTAGAAGATGTGACCGTCGCCGAGCTGCGTGTCGAGCCTGTTAAAAAAGTTCAGTTAAGTAAACCGGCCGCACCTGAGCCAACCGTGCGGGATCAAAGCTCAAACGCAGTGGGCGATGGCGCGATCATTGAGTCCGATGGCGGGAACGGTGCAGGGCAAGTGGAGCAAGAAGGTCAGGCTTTTCGAGTTCCCGATCCTGGTATTTATTACTACGATGCCTATCTCGATGGCCAATACTTGCAAACGGCTTCAATCGAGTGGCAATTTGATCCAAAACTTGGCTATCGATTATTCATCAATATTCCCTATGCATTTGTTGGGCCATTTATCTTTGAATCCCGAGGAAAGATTGATGCCTACGGATTGGCCCCTGATTTTTATGTGGAGCACCTTGGGAGCCGGCCAGCACGATTTACCCGATTTGATCGCGATGATAAGGGGGGAGGGAAGTTATTCTTCTCTCAAAAGCCAGATCAATTAAAAGATATTCCACCTGGCACCCAAGATCGTTTCAGTCTCATGATGCAGCTTGCATCACTGCTGGCGGGCAATGATCAGATTGATGAAAAAGGTACCGTGCGAGAAGTTCCAATTGCTAATTTGGATACAGTGGAGACCTGGCGCTTTCAAAGCCAAGGTGAAGAATTATCGGATGCAGTATCGACTCTAGGACCCACGGTCCTGCGGCACTACAAGCGCTTACCTGTCAAGGAGATGGACCACAAGCGCAGAAATGACATATGGTTAGTGAAAGATTTTGGCTGGATACCGGGTAGGGTGCGCCTGGAAAATGAAAAGGGTCGAACCTTTGAACTATTTCTAAAGCAAGTCGACCCAATTGCAGATTTGCCCAAGTAAAACTTATTTGACCGTTTTCTTACGAATAATCTGACCAATCATATTAAAGAGCACCGCCCCAGACATCGAGGCAGCAAATATTCCGCTAAAGGCAACAACGATCGGTAGAATTTTCCAGTTATCCGGTAATGGAAAGCTTCCATACCCAACCGTGGTGTACATCTCGCCAGCAAAGTAAAAAGCGTTCGTATCGATCTCAAAAATCTTCAGTGCAATTAGTGCGTAGGACCACACCACAATATCAACTAAATGGGTCGTCAACACCAGGCCAACAGCAATCATATAGAACGGGATCGACAGCCAAAAGATATTGCGCTTATCCGCCCAATCAATCAGCACTTGGTAAATCTTGCCAATTAATAGAATCAGTAGTGCATGAGCAACTAGCATACCGATCGCGGTCATAAAGACTACGGTTAGCTGGTCTGGGAAGCTTTCACCAACTTGCCGCGCCAGAGTAAAGAAGTTTGGAAGGGATGACATCGCCATTGAATGTTATATGTTATTTGACATAATAATGATTATACGCAAATATGATATCTAGCCCTTAGGCTGGGATTCCACGGCTACAGGCTTTGGACCCCCCTCATATTTGGTTTTATAGAGCTTTTCCCAACGCGAACGCAGACCTCTCGATATCTCTTCTTGATTGAATAAATCTGCAACATCTATGGCACTAAAGCCTTGGTGATTGCGAATTTGCAAATCAGCGCCACGATCAAGCAATAGTCTTACTAGCTGAATATTCCCAGATCGCACAGCCATCATCAGTGGCGATGTATCACTATCAGACAAGGCGTTTACCTGAGCACCTTTATCCAACAGAAACTCCGCAACTTGCAAATGACCATTAGTACAGGCGTAATGCAGTGGCGTCCAACCCGTTTTATTAATCGTAGCGGCCCGCTTATCAACCAGGGTCTTAACCTCAGGTAGCAGCCCATAAAGCGAAGCCATCATTAGAACGTTTTCACCCGAGAGGTTCGGTTGGTCGACATCCAAATTCTTAAGAGTAAGAAGGTAATCGAGGGTGGTACGCGAGTTCTCTCGCACTGCGTAAACCGAGATCGGATTGCCGCCGCGAACGAGCAAATTGGGGCTTACGCCGTCTTGTAGGAGCCTTTTCACTTGCGCAAGGTCGTCAAATTGGACAGCGCGCGCCATTCGATCGGCCTGCTCTTGAGATTGGGCAATAGCAAAACCTGAGATAAAGCTTAGGGCGGTAAGAGCAATAAAACTGCGACGTAGCATCATGAATAACTTCTATTTAATTGAAAACATTGAAAAAAATTATCTGTAGTTTGCTTGGCAATGCGCTCAACTGATTCACCACGCAATTGAGCAATATAGCTCGCCACATGCGCTACCCAGGCAGGTTCATTGGTTTGGCCGCGGTGCGGTACGGGAGCCAAATAGGGTGAATCGGTCTCAATGAGCAATCGGTCTAAAGGCAAGGCCTTACAGGTTGCCTGAAGATCCTTGGCATTCTTGAAGGTCACGATTCCAGAAAACGAGATATAAAAACCAAGTTCAATTGCTGCCTTGGCCACTTCATAAGACTCTGTGAAGCAATGCATCACACCACCAATCGCATCAGCGCCCTCCTCTCGCATGATTCGCAAGGTATCTTCTGAGGCCGAACGCGTATGAATAATCAAAGGCTTTTTGGCAAATAAGGCAGCGCGAATATGAGTCCGAAAGCGTTCGCGCTGCCACTCCAATGATTCATAGGATCGATCACCCATTCGGTAGTAATCAAGCCCGGTCTCACCAATCGCAATGACTTTATCGTCTTTGGCTTCCTCAACTAAAAACTCAAGCGTTGGCTCGGGGGTTTCCTCATAATCCGGGTGAACGCCAACCGAAGCAAATAAATTTGGATAAGTGTGGGCGAGTTGCTTCACCTTGGGAAAATCTGGAATGTCTACGGAGATGCAAAGCGCATGACTCACATTGGCGCGCATCATATTCCCCAAAACCTCGGGAAGGCGATCTTGGTATTCTGGGAAGTCGAGATGGCAGTGCGAATCAATAAACATAACAACTAATTTTAGTCTGCAAAGAGCTGTTGATATTGCAAGAGCATCGATTCCATTTGAACCCGTGTGGACAAGGGGTGATTCTCGTGACGACGAGCGAGCGTTAGGGTTGACCACAATCGCTGAGCTTTTGCCAATTGCAGTTGGGACGCTAGTTGCCCGATGAGTTGGGCGTGCCGGCGGTAGTAGCGCACCTCCCCTAACTGGCGAGATAATTGCAAATCAAACAGCCAGCGTTGCATACACATTAATAAAGCGGAATACGGGGCTTTTTGAACCTTCTCTGCGCATTCCAAGTAAGCAATCTGAGGCCCTTTGCTTAAAGCCTCTAACAACACTCTCGTGGCATGGATGGCAAGACCAATGCCATCCTTATCATCGCCGAGATGCCTTACCAAAATCTGATCCTTTGCGCTTAGCGGTGCACCCGCATGCTCATCGATCGTAGCTTCCAGTTCCTCGGTTCGAACCGTATCAGTCAACAATAATTTCAGCTCAGATTGCAACCAATCAAGCGCCACATCCCGACTTGGTTTTGGTAAGGCAATCAGTTGGCAACGTGACCGTATGGTTGGTAGCACTCGATCAATGCGGTCGCTCACCAGAATAAAAATTGTGTCGGGATTGGGCTCCTCCAATGATTTGAGCAAGGTGTTGGATGCATCCTCTCGCAAACTTTCTAAGGGATAAATTAAAATGATGCGTTTGCCACCCCGGTGCGAACCAATATTGATGCCCCCAAGCGCCCCTCTCACCTCGTCAATTTTGATGAAAGCACTCTCTTTCTTTCCATCGCTATCGTCTTGGTTCTCAGAGGCCGCAGGGTCGATTTTTGGGCTTCCTTCCAGTTCAGCTTGGACCAAGCGCCCTTTTAAGCTTTGCGGTATTAAAGCAATAAAGTCTGGATGATTTCCAGTATCAAACCAACGGCATGCCTCGCAAGAATTGCAAGGCTTATGCCCTGTTGAGAACAAATCAGCCTCACACAGCAGTGCCTTAGAAAGCCAGCGGGCAAAATCAAATTTACCTATGCCCGGCTGCCCATGAAACAAAATTGCCTGGGGGGTTGCCTCCAAATTGAATGCTTTACCAAGCGCATCAAACCATGGCAATAGCTTCACTGATTCATGATGAATATTTTCTATTGGCATGGATTTTAGAAAAAACCTATCATGAAATTATTCATATAAATCAGTAATTTGCATCAGTAATTCAACTGAATTTCTGATAATTGCTTCCAGATCAGCTCTTGCGATTGCCGTGCATCAATCACCATAAAGCGGCCGGGATCGGCCTTAGCACGTCGCAAGTACTCATTGCGAACGTTCTCAAAAAAATGCAGATCCAAGCGTTCAAACTTATCGGGGGTTCTCGCCTTCGAGCGACGCTGCTCCGCAGTCTCGCCAGGTAGGTCAAATAAGAGCGTGAGGTCCGGCTGTATCAATTCAGCCCCCCTCCCCTGCACCAGAGTCTCAAGTGTATTTAAGGTATCGAGACTTAAACCCCTTCCACCCCCCTGATACGCAAAGCTGGCATCGGTAAACCGGTCCGAGATCACAATCTTGCCAGCCTGTAAGGCGGGCTCAATAACCTGAGCTAGGTGCTCACGTCTAGCGGCAAACATGAGCAAGGCTTCAGTCTCAATATGCATCGGCTCTTGCAATAAAAGTTGCCTGAGTTTTTCACCCAAAGGGGTGCCGCCTGGCTCACGAGTAATCACAACCTCATGATTGGGATAGCACTGCCCTAAATGCTTGGCAAAGGCTTCAAGGTGAGTACTCTTCCCAGCACCATCGATGCCCTCGAAGCTAATAAAAAAACCGGGACGATTGATATCCATTGGTTACTTTACCGACTTGGTAGACGATTGGGCAGGCAAGCGCTGATAGCGATCAACCGCAGCCTCATGCTCTTTCAAGGATGGAGAAAAATGACTACTGCCATTGCCCTTGGCAACAAAATACAGTGCATTGGTGGGAGCGGGTTGCGCAGCGGCAATTAGCGATTCTTTGGAGGGTATTGCAATCGGGGTTGGAGGTAAGCCATAGCGCATATAAGTATTGTAGGGAGTATCGCGGCGTAAATCGGTTTTTCGGATATTGCCATCAAATCGTGGGCCGATTCCATAGATGACCGTTGGATCAGTTTGCAACATCATGCCCTTTCTGAGCCGATTATGAAATACCCCAGAAATTAATCCACGCTCAGACGCTTGGCCAGTTTCCTTCTCAATAATCGAGGCGAGGATCAGTAATTGATACGGACTCTTTAAGACCCGATCATTCGGCTGGCCCTGCAGATAAAGATCCCATGCATTCGCTAATTGCTTTTGCATACCCACATACGCACGTTGATAAATACTCGAATCCAAATCATCGGGATCAAATACATAGGTGTCTGGAAATAACCACCCTTCTGCACTCGGCTGCGTTAGCCCTAAGAGCTTAGCGAGCTGAGCATCACTGAGCGAATTCGTTTGATGAGTTAGTGCTGGGTGCGCATCAATTGCTGCCCGAACCTGCCATATGGTCATGCCAGGAATAAGCTTCACAACCTCCCGAACTCGATCGCCCCGAGCCATTTGCAGCAGTATGCTGCCCAAGCTTGCATTGGCCGGAAACTCATAAGTGCCGGGCTTTAATGATGAAGCGACTCCAAGGGATCGAGCGCCGATTTGGAAAACCAAGGCAGGAACCCTAATTCCCTGGTCTTGCAGCTGGCTTGCGATCTTTGAGACCCCGGATTTCGGTAACACCTTAAACCGCACGGCAGCATCTTCTACCTTGGCCTGGCTGGACAAAGCAGATTTGGGTGGCACCACGCCCCATGTGAATAAAGCAAGGTAATACAGGCAAATAATGCCCATGAGCGATACAAGACCAATGCCCAGTAACCGTTTACTTAGAGCCATGGCAAGAAATAAGGAATTCGATGATTTAGAAAGTTTTTGCACATAGCACTATGATAAAAGGCTAAGGAACTGACATGACCATCATCGATCAAGCAACACTATGAACTCACTTGCTATTTGCCGCTTACCAGACTGGGGCTTGATTCTGGTTGAGGGATCTGATGCAAGTTCATTTTTACAAGGTCAGTTAACGAATTCAGTGCTCGGGTTAACCACCACCCCCACCGGAGCAATTGCTCATGGAAGTTCAGCCGCCCGATTGACTGGATATTGCACGGCAAAGGGTCGCTTACTCGCCTCTGCATGGATTAGTTTGCATTCATCCCAAGCAGTAACGCAATATGCTTTATTTGTCTCACGCGATCTTGCTGCGGCATTTGCAAAACGACTGAGCATGTTCGTTTTGCGTTCCAAGGTCGTGATTCGTGACGTCAGTGATGATTGGCTCGTATATGGCTCTCTTGAGACTATTGAGGGGCTTCTCCCTCGCCTTCCGGCCGATGCAATTGCCTTAGCGATGCAATCCCCCAGTGACACAAATCCTACAAAGCGGATTGTGTTTGCCTCCCAAATGACAGTCGACGCCCAACTCAATTCACGCGAATGGAATACAACTGAAGTAGCCAGTGGCATTCCCCGAATTGTGGCGGCTACGCAGGACCAATTCGTTCCTCAAATGGTGAACCTGGAATCCGTGGGTGGGGTCGATTTCAAGAAAGGGTGCTACCCAGGCCAAGAAGTCGTTGCTCGCAGCCAATATCGAGGGGCGATTAAGCGTCGCCTCTATTTGGCTAAAGCACAAATTCCTTCTGAGTCCTGCCCGCCAGCGACCGAGATTTTTCATGAAGAGGATCCAGGCCAGCCGGCCGGAATGATCGTGCTCTCAGCACCTAATTCGAATAACCCTGATTGGGTGGATCTTCAAATTGAATGCAAATCAGAACTTGCGCAAAGCGGCAAACTTCATCTTGGTGACGCTAGCGGCCCCAGTCTGGAGCTTGGAAAACTACCCTATTCTCTAATCGAGATTTAATCAGGCATAGTATTGATATGTGCCTCATTTTATTTGCCTGGAAATCGCACCCAAAATACCCATTGGTGGTAGCTGCCAATCGGGATGAGTTCTACGAGCGCAATACCACTGGCATTGCTTGGTGGCCTGAGCATCCAGATGTATTGGCCGGTCGAGATCATGCTGATGTGATTGGTAGTCCAGGCACCTGGTTAGGGCTCAATCGGCAGGGGCGTTTTTCTGCACTTACGAACGTGCGCTCACCCAGTGAGAAAAAACCCGATGCGAGAACCCGAGGTGAGCTACCCTTTTTATATCTTACGAACCCAGATAAACCCAGCCACTTTATTGAGAAGCACAGCAAGCGCTTTGATCAGTACAACGGTTTTAATCTATTGATGGCTGATCTGAGTGATCCGAGCGATGCTCAAATGCACTGGGTGAGCAATCGCGTGGTGATGGGTAAATCCGTGCGCCCCCGCAAAACATTTCCAAGTCAGCCACTAACTCCAGGCGTCTATGGGCTATCGAATGCCATGCTCGATACTCCATGGCCCAAAGTGAATCACCGGATTGCTGCGTTTGCTCAAACTCTAGCCATGGATGCTGGCGGCTTAAAAAATGCCGATGCCTATCTCCACGTATTAGCCGATGACCATCAGGCACCTGAACGTGAACTTCCAAGTACCGGTGTTAGTTTGGAATGGGAGAAAGCGCTTTCTTCGGCTTTTATTCGGACCGAACATTACGGCACGCGTTCAAGCACAGTATTGCGAGTTCGTAACGACGGTAACTATGAGATGGTGGAGCGGCGCTTTGATGCCAAGGGCGTGATTGCGCACGATGTAATTACCGGAAATTTAATTGGCTCTGCTTGGGCTAATTACTCGGTGTAGCAATGGCCTTTCCCCTTCAGGGTGACGATACCTGTCAATCAATTGCACCCACTCCCCTACCAGAGCCCTATTGGGTCGGATTCTCATCTTTACTCGGACAAGAGCTCGGTATTGCCCTTAATGAATCTGGTCTTCCTGCCGACCCACTTTGGTTGGATGTCTTAAGTGGTAATACATTAGCTACCAAAGAACATGCTTTTTCTAACCCAATCGCCACAGCGTACAGCGGTCACCAATTTGGTATCTGGGCTGGGCAACTGGGCGATGGTCGCGCTATCCTTTTGGGCGATATTGGTCCTTATGAGATTCAATTAAAAGGTTCGGGCATCACCTGCTATTCGCGCATGGGGGACGGCCGAGCCGTATTGCGTTCATCCATCCGTGAGTTTTTGGCTAGTGAGGCCATGCATGCTCTTGGCGTACCAACTAGTCGAGCTTTAGCGGTGACGGGATCCAAAAAACCAGTCATGCGTGAGACCCTTGAAACTGCAGCGGTCTGTACGCGCTTAGCCCCCAGCTTTCTGCGCGTAGGTCATTTTGAGCACTATGCGGCTGCGCGCCAAACCGAGCATCTCCAGCAATTGGCCGAGTATCTTCTCGATAGCCATTACCAAGAGTGCAGAGATGGTGATGATCCTTATCTTTCATTATTCTCAGCGATTAGTCGTCGTACTGCTGAGCTTGTGGCACATTGGCAATCCTTGGGCTTTTGCCATGGGGTTCTCAATAGTGACAACATCAGTGTTTTGGGGCTTACGATCGATTACGGTCCCTTTGGAATGATGGATCGCTTTCAAATGGATCACATCTGCAACCACAGTGATTCGCAAGGAAGGTATGCCTATCATCGCCAACCACAAATCATGCATTGGAATATGGCGTGTTTGGCAGGCGGCATATTGCCTTTATTGGAGAAGAGGTGTTCAAACGAAGAGGCTCAGCAGAAATTACAAACCGCCCTCGAGCAATTTCCAAACCAATATCGTGAGGCTTGGTTACGGCGCTTTCGTGCAAAGCTGGGTTTAATGAATGAGCTCGCCAATGATTTCGCATTAATTGAGAACTTACTTGAATTAATGCATCAGAATCGAGTGGATTTCACAAACACATTCCGTCTTTTTGCTCAGGTTCAATCGCATGCCGATGATCAAACCAATCCATTACGCGATCACTTCATTGACCGCCAAGGGTTCGATCAATGGATGCAATCCTACTTGGATCGACTAAAACTTGAACGGCTGTCTGATTTTGATCGACAGAGTGCCATTCTCAATACCAATCCAAAATTTATTTTACGCAATTACTTGGCACAGCGCGCTATCGAACTCGCCCAGCAGGATGATTTTTCGGAAGTCCAAAAGCTCTTACAGATCCTTGAAAATCCGTTTGCAGAACAGCCAGAGCATGAGACTTACTCGGCTCCTCCCTCTAAAGAGCTCGAAGATATTGTCCTTAGCTGCTCCTCTTAATCCTTCTTTACAATCTAATCTATGACTAAAAGTGATGAGCAATACCGTCAAGAACTCTCTGAGATTGAGTATCGCGTGACGCGCCAAGCGGCAACCGAACCGCCCTTCTCAGGTCGGTACTGGGATCATTGGGAAAATGGCCTCTACCGTTGCGTCTGCTGTGGCACGCCATTATTTGTATCAAGCACCAAATTTGATGCCGGATGCGGTTGGCCAAGTTATCACAGCCCCGCCAATCCCCAAGTCATTAGTGAGCACCAGGATTTGACACATGGCATGATCCGAACCGAGGTCCGTTGCTCAAACTGCGATGCCCATCTTGGACATGTCTTTGAAGACGGTCCAGAGCCTACTGGACTGCGCTATTGCATTAATTCTGCGTCATTGCGCTTTGAGCCAAGTCAAAACGCCACCCTCAAGCAATCCTCATGAAAAAATTTCTCTTTGACCTATTCCCGGTCATTCTCTTTTTTGCTGCATTCAAGCTCGCCGATATCTATGTAGCAACCATCGTGGCAATCATTGCAACTATTGCCCAAATTGTGTGGCTTTATCTGCGTCGGCAAAAAATTGAGGGCATGCAGTGGGCGAGCTTAGTGCTCATTGTTGTCTTTGGTGGTCTCACCATACTCTTAAAAGATAAAACCTTTATCCAGTGGAAGCCCACCGTCTTATATTGGTTATTTGCAGCAGTGCTCTTCTTTAGCGCCCAGTTCTTTAAGAAAAATTGGATTGAGAGCATCATGGGAAAGCAAGTGACCTTGAAACCCGGTAGTCCACGCTCAGTCTGGATTAAGCTCAATCATGCCTGGGCGGCATTTTTCTTCTTCATGGGTGTTCTGAACCTTTATGTGGCCTATACCTTTTCTGAGGATGTGTGGGTGAACTTCAAACTCTTTGGTGGCATTGGTTTGCTTATTCTCTTCATCATTTCCCAAGGACTGTGGTTAAGTCGTCATATGGAGACGGACGAAGCATGATGACCAATCAAGAGCGTATTGCCGCATTTCAGTCTAGCTTGCAAAAGCAACTCCAGCCATCTCATCTAGTCATTGAAGACGAGAGTCATTTGCATGCTGGTCATGCGGGTGCTGCTGGAGGCGCAGGTCACTTTCGGATCAGGATTACTGCGCAGGCATTTACGGGTCTTAACAGCGTGGCACGTCACCGCTTAGTATATAGTGCATTGAAAGGGTTCATGCCGCACGAGATCCACGCACTGGCCATCCATGCACTTGCACCAAATGAGTCATAATTCCTCTTTTAGCCTCTTTATTCTCTATATGCGTCTGACCAAAAAAATCATCTTCGTCTGCTCTATCGGCTTCATGAGTACCGCTGTAATGGCTCAAAATGCAGCGATTGTGAACGGCAAGCCCATTCCCAAGGCGCAGCTTGATCGCCTCATTAAAAATTCAGGGCAATCTGCAAGCGATCCAAAAATTCGTGAGCAAGGCCGTGAACTTCTCATTACCCGTGAACTGATTATTCAAGAATCGGATAAGCGCGGCGTGAGTCAAAAGGACGATGTCAAAGATCAAATTGAGCAGGCTCGTTTGGGAGTATTAGTAGCAGCCCTGTTTGATGATTACATTGATAAAGGCGGCATTACCGAAGAAGATTACAAAACGGCATATGATTCCATTAAGAGTCAATTTGGCGGCAAAGAATACAAAGTACGACACATCTTGGTAGAAAAAGAAGCGGATGCCAAAGCTCTTATTGCCAAGATCAAGGCCGGTGCAAAGTTTGGCGATCTAGCCAAGGCTAACTCCAAAGATCCCGGCTCTGCTCCTGAGGGTGGAGAGCTTGGTTGGGTAAGCGATAAGGCACTCGTTCCTGAGTTTTCTAAGGCAATGACCTCTTTACAAAAAGGTCAGATGACCGATAAGCCAGTGAAGTCCCAATTTGGCTGGCATATTATTCAGCTCGAAGACGTACGTGATGTGAAGATACCCCCAATGGCTGAAATCAAGGAACAGTTAAAGACAATGCTGATGCAAGATCAGGCCTGGCAAAAGGCTAAGTTCTCTGAAATGATGAAGAAGATTCGCGAGAGAGCCCGGATTGAGTAAGATGATTTTGCACACCATGCTGCGCGTGGGGGACATTGCCCGCTCGGTTGATTTCTACACCCGGGTATTAGGTATGAACTTATTGCGCACGACCAATCGCGAGGAGCAAAAGTACTCCCTAGCCTTTGTGGGATTTGGGCGTGGTAATGAGGATGGGCAGGCAGAAATTGAGCTCACCTACAACTACGGCGTGAGTACGTATGACCACGGTAGCGCATACGGTCATATCGCAATCGCAGTCCCCGATGTTTACAAGGCATGTGAGGATATTGCTGCTGCTGGAGGCACGATTACTCGTCCTGCCGGCCCAGTTCAGGGTGGCAAAACCTTAATTGCCTTCATCACCGACCCCGATGGATACAAGATCGAACTGATTCAACGCTGATTGGATGCACTTGGCTGATTTATATGCAAGCTAAGTATGAGGTTCGGGTTCTAAATCAAATTTCGGATGTCCCGCAGCAGGCATGGGACTCAATCTTGCCGCCCTCAGCCGGACCCTTCATGCAGTATTCATTTCTGAGTCTTTTGGAGAAAACTGGATGTGTGAGTGCAGAAACGGGATGGCAGCCATCGCATCTGGCGCTCTATGAAGCTGATAGTGACGCGCTTCTTGGCGTATTGCCTCTCTATCTCAAAACTCACTCCTATGGAGAATATGTCTTTGATTGGTCCTGGGCAGAGGCCTATACCCAAGCAGGGCTTCCCTACTTTCCAAAAGCACTGAGCGCCATCCCATTTACTCCGGTTACCTCTTCGAGATTATTAGCCCGATCAACTGAGCATCAAGAAGCCCTAATTACCGGTTTAAAACAATTGGTTGGCGAGCTAAATCTATCATCTGCCCACCTTCTTTTTCCTGTCGAAGAGGAGGCAAAGCTTCTTAGTGAGGCGGGATTCTTAAAGCGGGAGTCGGTGCAGTTTCATTGGCATAACCATGGCTATCATGATTTTGAGTCCTTTTTATCTACCCTCACCATGAAGCGTCGCAAGAATATCAAGCGTGAACGTAAGCAGGTACAAAGTGCAGGGATTACCTTTGAACACCTTCCCGGAGAGTTAGTCACCGAGGAGGATGTGCTGTTCTTCTATCGCTGTTATCGCAATACCTATCAGGACCACTACTCCACTCCCTATCTAAATCAACTCTTTTTTCAGGAGTGGGCGCAGCAGATGCCCCGTAATCTTCATTTGATCGTGGCCAAGCGTGAAGGCCGCGCAATTGCCAGCGCTCTATTGGTCGTTGATCGTGAACAAAGTAAAGCCTATGGGCGGTATTGGGGGTGCGTGGAGCAACATCCCTGTCTACATTTTGAGACCGCCTTCTATCAAGCAGTTGAGTATTGCATCCGCGAGGGAATCCAAACCCTGGAAGGTGGTGCGCAAGGTGAGCATAAGATGGCGCGAGGGTTTATGCCAACCAGCGTCTTCTCATACCACCATCTGAGTGATCCACGCTTTGCTGCTGCAGTGGCACGATTTCTGGAGCGTGAACGTCAAGGGATTGGCCTATATCTTGATGAATTAGCTGAACATAGCCCCTTGCGCCAAGACCCTAATTCAAGCAGCCTCGGCAGGATTGAACTTGATGCATTAAAGTAAGGCATGAGCTCAATCAATAACGGTGCTAATTCTTTGGGAATCGGCGATAGCGATTCTGATTCCCCATGCATTGGGATCTGCTCCACCCTCTTTGACGAGATCTGCAAGGGCTGTGGTCGCACCGCCCTAGAAGTCAGCAACTGGGTCTTCATGAGCCCCGAAGAGAAGCAATCGGTCTGGGTTCGTATTCAGGCAGAAGGTACTGCCATGCGCTTTACCCGCGAGCAAAAATCTTAACCCGCAAGTTCCTGGCTTCGCAAATACTCCTCATAGGTGCCGGAGTAGTCATTAATCGTGCCATCAGGTTTGATCTCCAGAATCCGATTTGCTAAGGCTGAAACAAACTCGCGGTCATGGGAGACAAAAATCAGAGTGCCATCGAATTTCTCAAGGGCGATTTGTAAACTCTCAATTGACTCCATATCCATATGATTGGTTGGCTCATCCATTGCGAGCACGTTATGCTTTTGAAGCATCAACTTACCCCAAATCATGCGCCCCTTCTCGCCACCCGAAACCACCTTCACCGATTTACTGATCTCATCGCCTGAGAATAAGAGGCGCCCCAGAATCCCGCGCACGACCTGATCGTCATCACCTGGTTTGCGCCATTGGGTCATCCACTCAATGAGGTTCTCATCTTTAGGAAAGCATTCGCTAGTATCTTGCGGCATGACACCCACATTGGCATTCTCAGCCCACTTCACATCCCCAGTATCAGCAGCAATGCCATCAAAGCGTTTACTCAGAATGGTTTTCAGTAAGGTGGTCTTCCCTGCGCCATTCTGACCAATAATCGCGATCTTCTCACCCGGACGAATCGCAATCTTGAAGTTCTTAAAGATCACCCGATCAAACTGTTTGGTGAGCGCATTACACTCCACTGCCATATTGTGTAACTTCTTCTCAGTTTCAAACCGTATAAATGGGTTCTGGCGCGATGAGGGCTTAATATCAATCAGCTCAATCTTCTCGAGTTGGCGCTGGCGTGAGGTTGCCTGTCTGGCCTTGGAAGCATTGGCCGAGAAGCGACTCACGAATGCCTGAAGTTCAGCCATCTTCTCTTTGGCCTTGGCATTAGCCGCCATTTGCTGGGCCCGTGCCTGGGTGGATGCCAACATATAGGAATCGTAGTTGCCAGGATAGACCTTCAGCGTACCGTAATCCATATCGGCCATATGCGTGCACACTTCATTTAGGAAGTGGCGATCATGCGAGATGATGATCATGGTGCTATTGCGTTGATTCAGGATTTCTTCGAGCCAATGAATCGAATGAATATCTAAGTTATTGGTTGGCTCATCAAGCAGCAAGACATCTGGATCCGAGAATAAAGCCTGAGCAAGTAAGACACGCAATTTCCAGCCCGGTGCAATATTGCTCATCGGGCCATTGTGTTGCTCTAGTGGAATGCCAATCCCAAGCAGCAACTCGCCAGCGCGTGCTTCAGCGGTATAGCCACCAAACTCTGCATACTTAGCTTCGAGCTCAGCCGCACGCATATAGTCTTCGTCAGTGGCATCGGGGTTGGCATAAATCGCATCGCGTTCTGCCGCCGCTTGCCACATTTCGGCATGGCCCATCATCACTACATCGAGCACTCGAATATCTTCATAGGCAAATTGATCTTGACGCAACTTTCCTAAACGAATATTGGGTTCAAGGCTGACATTGCCAGCCGATGGCTCCAACTCTCCGCCAAGGATTTTCATAAAGGTTGATTTGCCACAACCATTGGCGCCAATTAAGCCGTAGCGATTGCCGCCACCAAACTTGACTGAGATGTTTTCAAACAGGGGTTTTGCCCCAAACTGCATGGTGATATTAGACGCGTTTAACACAAGAACTTTCTCAATAATGATGCCGTGCTGGCAAAGCTCGTTATTTTAACGGTCTTCCATGCCAGTGATGCTTAATACGCAGCAGCAAGCCCATCTCGGCGGCTATCGCTTGCTGCAACATAGCCATCGTCAATTTGATCAGATAGGCGCCAGATAAATTGGCCAGAACCAAAATCCATATAGGGATCATCCACCTTTTTCAGAACATGCCCCCGTTCGATGAGGCCCTTAACCGTTTGAGGATCCATATTGGCCTCGACATCGAGACTGAAATCTCGATTGATCTTCCAACGCGGTGCATCACACGCAGCTTGGGGCTGCTGTTGATAGACCAACATGCGCAAGAGGGTTTGTAAATGCCCTTGCGGTTGCATATCACCTCCCATCACTCCAAAACTCATTTGGGGAACGGTTTTGCCATTCACTTCTTTAGTTAAGAATGCCGGAATGATCGTATGAAATGGTCGCTTATTGCCTGCCACCACATTGGGTGATTGAGGGTCTGATGAAAATCCATATCCCCGATTCTGAAAACTAATTCCCCAATTCGGTTCCACTACACCAGAGCCAAAACCCATGTAATTACTCTGAATAAACGAGATCATGCGCCCCTTTTCATCAGCCGCACTTAAATAGATAGTACCCCCCGTATTGGGCATGCCAAAGGTAAATTGGGTGGCGCGTTGTAAATTAATTTCCCCTGCTCGCTTGGCAAGGTATTTGGGATTAAGCATTTGTTGGGAGCTGACTTCCATCGAGCGTGGATCCGCTACATAGCGATAAATATCTGCAAAGGCTAATTTCATGGCCTCGATTTGCAAATGCTGACTATCGACACCGTCTACTGGATACTTTGATAGATCATGGTTCTCTAAGATCCCCATCGCCATTAAGGCGCCAATCCCCTGGCCATTTGGGGGTATCTCATGGACGTCATAGCCCTGCACCCGAGTGGAGATGGTGCCAACCCAGTCTGGCTGATAGTTGGCTAAATCACTAGCCTTCAATGCCGCTTGGTGCTCCTGAGCAAATTCAACGATTGATTTGGCAATCTCACCTTCATAAAAATCCCGGATACCCTTGTTAGCAATTTGCCTTAACGCTCGTGCAGCTGCTGGAAAATGAAAGATCTCACCCGTGAGTGGTGCTCGACCATTTGGCATGAATGCCTTAGCAAAACCTGGCTGGGGGCTAAGCTCCTTCAAAGCGGCAGCCCACTTATGCGCCACGATTGGTGCAACCGCATGCCCGCGCTCTGCAATCTCAATGGCGGGCTGCAGGATATCAGCCAAGGGCAAGGATCCAAAGCGCTGATGAAGCGCCTCCCAGCCAGCAATGGCGCCTGGCACGGTCACACTATCCCACCCTCGCATGGGGCGATTGGTCATGCCGTGTGTATCACGACCATACTTCTTGGCAAAGTAGTCAAGACTCCAGTCGGCTGGTGAGACCCCTGAGGCATTTAAACCATGTAGTTCATGCCCATCCCAAACGATGGCAAAACAATCGCTGCCCAAGCCATTAGAAACTGGCTCAACGATCATTAAGGCCGCTGCGGCAGCAATGGCAGCGTCAATTGCGTTACCCCCCTGCTGCATCATCTTCAATCCTGCTTGAGCGGCATAGGGATGGGAGGTTGAGCAAATATTGCGGCCAAAAACGGGCATCCGTACAGTGGGATATGGGTTGTGCCAATTAAACGGTGAGCTCATGATCGTGTCTTTATTCTTCGAAGTTGTTCACGGATGAAAGGAATCCGTACTACTAACAATATCAAGATTATCCCAGCATAGATGTAAACGGTCTGAAAATCGTTTTTGCCGGCCTTATGCCAAAAGTAATGCAGCACTCCAAGAATGGCAATCAAATAAATGAGACGATGCAGACTCCTCCAGCTTCGCCCCAACCAGTGCATTGCTGCTCGGTTCGAAGTGATTGCTAATAGACTCATACAAACAAAGGCAACAAACCCTACTGTAATGAATGGGCGTTCAATCACGTCTGCAAACATCTCTTGGAAATCAAGATTGTGATCCAGCCAATACCAAATCGTGAAGTGTAAGAATGCATAGAAAAATGTAAATAGCCCCAGCATCCGACGCATTTGGATCCAGCCAGACCATGCCGTTATCCAATGCATTGGACTCATGGCCAAGGTGATGCACAAAAAGGTAATGGTCCAGGTACCAGTTGAACGAGTAATGAACTCGACAGGATTAGCACCCAGCTGTCCAGCATAGGCAAGAACAAATAAACGGGCAAGCGGAATCAGCGCTACAACAAAGAGCCAGCGCTTGATCTGCGTAATTGCAAGCATGCTTTAGTAAAACTTACGCAAATCCATCCCTGCATAGAGCTTGGCAACATACTCGCCATAGCCATTAAAGGGCTCGGTTTTAATCTTGGGCGCAAAGATCCCCCGACCATCAATGCGACGCTCCGTGGCTTGACTCCAACGTGGATGACTCACTGCTGGATTGACGTTTGAATAAAAACCATATTCGCGTGGTGCGGATGCGCTCCAGCTCGTGAGCGGTTGTTTCTCGGTCAAGCGAATCGTTACTAAGGATTTGGAGCTCTTAAAGCCATACTTCCAGGGTACGATCAAACGAATGGGAGCGCCATTTTGTTTGGGTAATAACTCACCGTACATCCCAAATGTGAGCAGAGTTAATGGGTTCATGGCCTCATCCATCCGCAGACCCTCACGATAAGGCCAATCGAGTACGGGTCGCTTTAATCCAGGCATCTGTTTAGGGTCAGCCAGACTAATAAACTCGATATACTTGGCAGAGCCCAGGGGCTCAACTCGATTGAGAAGGTGCGATAAGGCATAGCCATTCCATGGAATCACCATCGACCAACCTTCCACGCAGCGCAGTCGATAAACGCGCTCTTCCATGGGTGCCAACTTCAGTAGTGCATCAATATCGAGTGTGACCGGTTTTTTTACCATCCCCTCGATTGATACGGTCCAGGGTCTAGTTTGTAAACGATCGGCAAACTTGGCAGGATCATCCTTATCCATTCCAAACTCATAGAAATTATTGTAGGTGGTTGCTTCCTCATACGAGGTTTGGGTCTCGCGGGTGGAGTACTGTTCATTAAACTTTGCCGGAAGCTTCTCGCGGGGCGCTGCTGTTTTAGCAAAGGCATCGCGCTCAAGCCAGGATCCCATGCCCACTGCTGCACTTCCCAGGGCAATGGCTTTTAACCATTGACGACGGTTCTCAACAATCGCACGAGGAGTGATTTGACTGGGATGAATTCTTGGGTCTTTAAATATCATCGATCTACCTTTAATTGAAATGGTGTGAAATTAGTATTGGTGTCGTAATAATCCTCGTTCTCTTTACGCTTCAAGTATCCCACCACCGCATAGGTCAGCGGGGTTGCCAAAATCTCCCACGAGGTTTTGAGGATATATTGTGCAATCGCTACCTGAATAATCTCATTCGTGGGCCAAATCGCATAAAAGGCCAAGAAATAGAATAATGAAGAATCCACCAGCTCACCAACCGCCGTTGAGCCGATTGTGCGGGTCCATAAATACTTCCCTTGGGTCCAGATCTTCATCTTGGCCAGCACATAACTATTCGTAAAACTGCCGCACCAAAATGCCAGCATGGAAGCCAATGCGATCCGCCAAGAATTACCAAAGACCGTTTCTAGACCATGCTGATAGTTCGCCATATAGGATCCCGGTGCCACTGGTAGCGCGATCACGATCAAGGCCATGATGGCAGCAAAGCCAAGGGCCGTAAATCCAGCCCACACCGCGCGACGATCATAGGCATAGCCATAGACCTCGGTCAGAATGTCGCTAAAGAAGTATGAGATGGGGAAAAATAGAATCCCGGCGCCAAAGATGACGTAACCAAAATATGGCAGCTCAACCGTCGCCGCCTTACCGGCTCCAATGAAGTTTGAGCAAAGCAGCACCGCGACGAATGCCCCCAGGATTAGGTCGTAATAGCGATACTGGCGACGCATGGGGTGTTAGGGCCTTATAGGTTCGGTGAGGCGGTTAAAAGGGGAAATATTTCATAGAATAGCGGTATTGGCATGAATTCACAGAATAGGTAAATAATGAGTAAGCCGCAGTTTCATTGGGAAGACCCCCTCCTCTTGCAAGACCAATTGACCACCGAGGAGCGCATGATTGCCGATGCGGCCCGTGAGTATGCTCAGGGGAAGCTGGGCCCGCGGGTGCATGAGGCCTACCGCTCTGAAACAACCGATCCCACTATCTTTCGAGAAATGGGTGAATTGGGCCTACTTGGCATTACCATTCCCGAGGAATACGGTGGCGCTAACCTCAATTACGTCTCCTATGGCCTCATTGCCCGTGAAATTGAACGAGTTGACTCTGGCTACCGCTCCATGATGAGTGTGCAATCCTCCTTAGTGATGGTACCCATTTACGAATTCGGTAGCGAGGCTCAAAAGCAAAAGTACCTTCCTAAATTAGCCACTGGTGAATGGATTGGATGTTTTGGTCTAACAGAACCCAATTACGGCTCTGATGCTGGTGGCATGATCACACGCGCCAAGAAAGTTCCTGGTGGATACTCGCTCACAGGCTCCAAGATGTGGATCTCTAACTCCCCGATTGCTGATGTATTTGTGGTATGGGCAAAGAACGATGATGATCAGATTCGGGGCTTCATCCTTGAAAAGGGCATGAAGGGTTTAAGCGCCCCCAAAATCACTGGTAAGCAAGGTTTGCGCGCCTCGATCACTGGTGAAATCGTGATGGATGAAGTATTTGTACCTGCCGAAAATGAGTTCCCAGAAATTACGGGTCTGAAAGGCCCCTTCACTTGCCTGAACTCGGCGCGTTATGGCATCTCGTGGGGAGTACTCGGTGCCGCGGAGTTTTGCTGGCACGCAGCGCGCCAATACACCTTGGATCGCAAACAATTTGGCAGACCTTTAGCAGCCAATCAACTCATCCAGAAAAAATTAGCCGATATGCAAACTGAGATTACCTTAGCACTGCAAGGCGTTCTGCGATTGGGGCGCATGAAGGATGAAGGAACCGCTGCCCCTGAGATCACCTCCATCATGAAGCGCAACTCTTGTGGCAAATCGCTTGATATTGCCCGCATGGCACGCGATATGTTGGGCGGGAATGGTATCTCGGATGAGTACGGTGTGATCCGTCACATGCTCAATCTTGAGGTGGTTAATACCTATGAAGGCACGCACGATATTCATGCCCTCATTCTGGGTCGAGCCCAAACGGGAATTCAGGCGTTTAGCTAGATTACAAAAGTTGCTGCGCTAATTCAAGATAGCTTGCCTGCTGCGCACTTTGAACCGTGAGAGTGCGAGCATTTTGAAATTGGCTGAAGTTACGAGCAATTGAATCTTGATACGCTGGATCGTAGTGCTTAATCAGTAATTCTTCAACCAATACTGGGTAGCGCCCCTCAGCGGCCAGTTGCTGCCATTTGGTAATTTGTTCCTTACCATAACGTTGCGTCAACAGACTCAGCAAATGCCGCAGCCCATCATGATCACTTAAGAGATGGACGTACTCTTCCATCAGTACATCGACCCGCACCGAGCGATCCGCTTTGATTTCAACACAATCCCCCTGCCGAATTTGATCCATCAGAGCATCTGGAATATGCAAGCAACCCACCTTCTTGCTCTCCGACTCGACATAAATGGTTTGATCAAATGTAAATTGCCGTAACGCATTCCATAGGCGACTCTCAAACATTTTCTGACTGGGCTGCACTTCATTAGGCAAGCCACCCAGCACTGAGCCACGATGGGCCGCGAGACCCTCGAGATCCAAAACTTGAGCGTGACTATTTAAGGCTAGTAATAAACGAGTTTTGCCGGTGCCAGTCATGCCACAAATAACGGTGAACTTTGCATGTGGCGCCCATCGCTCAAGATCAGCAACCACCTGACGCCGATACCCTTGATAGCCACCTTGCAGCTGCTGGGCCTTCCAACCAATTCGTTGCAGAATATGAGCAAAGGCACCACTTCGCTCCCCGCCCCGCCAGCAATACACCAAAGGTCGCCACTCACGCGGCTTTTGAATAAAGTGTTCTTGCAAATGACTGGCAATATTTTTAGCAACCAGAGCAGCACCTAATTTCTTGGCTGCAAAGGGAGACTCTTGCTTATACAGTGTGCCAACAGTAGCACGCTCTTCATTGTTTAATACCGGGCAATTGATCGCGCCTGGAATATGATCTAAGGCATACTCAGCAGGTGAGCGCGCATCAATAATGCAATCAAACTGACCTAAGCTCTGACCCAAGGTCTCGGGGGAGAGTAAAGCGGAACTCAACGCAGCCCTAAATTTTGCTTAATTGGTTCTGGCCACGGTGCAGGACGATTAGTCTTGAGATTAACCCACACCAAGGTTGCGCCACCGGCTGCACATAGTTCTTCTGGATTGCTCGCAAGCGACATGAGGTTATAGGTATCCACGCTGGTACGCCCCACTTTACCAATATAGGTACGCACCACAATATCAGCAGGGTAACTTACTTGGGCATAGAAATTACAAAATGCGTTTGCAATTAAGGCACCACCTTCATCGTGATGCGCACCGAATCCAAAAGACTCAATCCAATGAATACGGCCTTGCTCCATGTACCGAAAGTAAAGTGTATTGTTCACGTGACCAAATGCATCCATATCACCCCAACGTAATGGGATGATCGTTTCATGAACAAATTTCTTATCGGCAGGAATTTCAATGCGCATGATTGAGGAGTTCTAAATGACAAAGCAAAGCGCTAGTTTACCTCTAGGCTTATGCTTCCATCCGTATTTGGGCGCGCAGATCCCGGTAGAACTGAGGCCTTGCATCAAGAGGCACGAAGATACCGATCGGCATTTCCTTGCTTCTCTCCTCCACCCGAATTAAACGCTTACCGCTCTCCTCTTGTGTGAGCGTTAGCCAACGGGTATTAAATACGTGACGTTCAATCTTTCCGCCAATATTCTTCTCAATCTTTAGGGCCGTGCCATCGATGGCAATTGATTCGTAGTCGAGCGCATGACGTGCGTAGACGATCAGCGCAATACCTAATACGGTTAACTCAATCAGGGTGAAGATCAAAATCATCCAAACGCCATGAAGCAAGAAGTAGGTGGCAATAAACGATGAAAACAGAAACATCGATAAATAGAAATAGCCAACCTGGCGTGGCGTGAACGAACAATTTCGTTTCGTGTGCCACGTACGCATGGGGATTATTTTGCTAAGAGAGCACTGGCGTATCGATCCATGGATCGCGCCAAATCCAGATCAAGTTTTGTGAGACCGCCAGCATCATGGGTCGAGAGCGTAACCTCAACCCGATTCCAGACATTAAACCACTCGGGATGATGATTCATTTGCTCAGCCATGAGTGCGCACTGTGTCATGAATGCAAAAGCTTCCTTGAAATCCTTAAACTGGTACGAACGGGTAATGGCATCGCGATTAGCAACCATTGCCCAATGCGCTAGATCAGTAGCAATGGCCAAGCGCTCGTCTGCACTGAGAAGGCTTGCCATGGCAATACTTAAGAGTTTTGTAAGGCCAGTTGATACAAAAAGGTTGAGCGCGCGCCCGAGCGGCAAAAGGCTAAGATCGGTTGCGGCATTGCCTTAAGGAGCTTGGCCATCTCCACCACTTGCTCGGGAGTAATTGCACCGCTCACCACGGGTAAGTAGGCATATTCAAGGCCATGCTCTTTGGCCATGGCAGCGATGGAAGCATTGCTAGGTTGCTCTGGGCCCTCTTCACCATCTGGGCGATTATTAATAATGCTCTTGTAACCCTGCTGTGCAATTTGAGCCACATCGGTCGGCTCAATTTGACCAGCGGTTCCAAAATTGGGGTTGTGACATGAAATATGAACGCTCATAGGATCCTTACAAATATCTCATCAAGAATTTAAACAGACTTTTTCTGGGTTCGCTCGAACAACCACATACCCGCAACCATGGCGACGACAAAAACTAAGGCTTTGGTTTCACCGGAACCAAGAGAGACCAGCGCAGGCCCCGGACAAAAACCAGCAAGTCCCCAACCCACACCAAACATTGCACTACCAATAATTAAGGGACGATCAATGTCGCGCCGAGTTGGGATATGCATTGCGCCACCCAAAAAACTCTGGGTGCGTTTCTTGGCTAAGTAGAAAGCAATGAGCCCTACAAGCACAGCACCGCCCATCACAAAAATGAGAGATGGATCCCAGTTGCCAGCCAGATCAAGGAAGGCCAAGATTTTGGCAGGATTGGTCATGCCTGAAATCATTAAACCGAGGCCAAATAAAACTCCGATGAGATACTCGCTACCGTTTGAAAAGAAGGATTGATTTTGATTCATCGACTTAGATCCAATGCCGCACGAGATATACCACTAAAAATCCACAACCCATAAATGTGAGGGTCGCCAGCAAGGAACGTGGTGACAGGCGCGATAAACCACAAATGCCGTGACCACTGGTGCAGCCCGATCCATAGCGAGCACCAAAGCCTACTAATAAACCAGCTACGATGAGCGTGATGTAATCCGCATCAATGACTGCGGTTGTACTCATCTGAAACACATACTTTCCCCACAAAGGGGCGGTTAACAATCCCAATATGAAACTGGCGCGCCATAACCAATCGCTTTTCTTGGGGCCAATCAAGCCACCCAAAATGCCACTGATTCCGAGAATGCGGCCGTTGATAAGAACGTATAGCGCAGCCGCAATTCCCAGCAAAATACCGCCTACTAGAGCGGGCCCCGGGGTAAAGGATGTCCAATCGACTGTCATGACATCATTTTAATACTTAACAGGGTTTTGGACTCATGCGCCACTGTAAGTATTGAAGCCCCAAATAGCCTCCCATGAAAAATCCAGGGAGTGCAATAAATGCATTGAGTGCTAAAGTTGATATTCCACTCAAGCCCTGCCCGACCGTACACCCCATCGCAGTGACTCCACCAAATCCCATCAGCGCGGCACCCACGAGATGATTGGCGGTATCCTCCACCCCCCGAAATGCTTCCCAACGAAAACGCTTACTGATGATGGCGCTAATCGCCGAGCCAACAATCATGCCCAAGACCGCTACAATGCCAATGGTGAGCACTTTAGACTTATCACTCGTGAACATTAACCAATCCAAGGAATAGGCATACGGCGCCACAAATGAAAGGCTTTCCATCCGACCCGAGTTTGTCACCAAGAATGCTTCTTGCAAAGTATTGGGGTCCTCTTCAAGATGCGCAAAGTGCCCGGATACCCACCAAATAGCGGTGATCGCCAAGCCAACCCCGACTCCTGCTAAGAGATTATCAATAGTCCAAAAGGATTTCTTTAGGAGCGCGTAGGCAATGAAGGCGCCACCAATCACAATGGACAGAATCCAACGCAATTGCTCTTTACCCATACCAACACTCGCTGAGAGAACGCTTGGCAAATCTTGTGAAGTTTTGAGATTGAATGCCACTTGGTCAATCGAATTGGTTCGTAAAACTCCTAAAAATCCACGCATGGTCATATAGGCAACGAGTCCCAACACAATAAATACCACGATGGATTTCAGATTGCCGCTGCCGATCCGAACTAGGGTTTTGCTACCGCATCCGGATGCCAGAACCATCCCGATCCCAAATAGAACGCTACCGATTAGGGTCGATAGATAAAGCACGCGGTTACCGGTATAGAGGGATTTGGTGACATCAATCCATCCAAGGTGGGACATCGTAGCAACCCCCAGTATTGCGATGCCAATCGCTAAGCACCATTGGCGCATACGAGACCAATCTTCCATTAGGAGGCCATCGGATACGGCACCCAGTGTGCAAAAGTTCGTGCGCTGCATGATGGCACCCAACACTGCAGTGATGGCAAAGGTAATCAGCAAAGCCTGACTACCCAGAGAGCGAATCTGCTCTGGTGATAAATCAGTCATGATGATCCCTAAGGTTTAAATTTGTAGTATTGCTGGTTGAGGTAAGCCACCACATCGGCTTCATCCTCTGGGAATAAATCTAGGCGCAATTCGGTATTACAGCGTGCGACCATCACTTTCAAGCGATCTAAGCCCTTCACCCGACGATCCTTGCGGGTGTAAATCAAAGTGCCATCACCCAAGCCAGACTTCTCAGCATGGCATTGATAGCACTTGGTATCTTCAATCTTCTTGCCATTGGCAAGGTTGGGCGCAGCCACGACAGGCTGCGCGGCTAATCCACCTATAACACCGATGAAAATTGCTAAGGTCGATAAAGTCTTCATAGTATTTGTATGTATCAATTTCTGAAGATGTGATTCTATCGGACTGAATTAAAAAACTACAGCAAAATCAGTGTTTTAGAAGCCAAAATCAAGATTATTCCGTAATGCTAATATAAGCAAAAGTTATAAAGCAATGAGTAATCAGGGCCGGATATAGGCGTATTTATCCTTAAATTGCAGGTCAGCAATCCGAACCACGCCAGAGGGGGTGAACTCGGCATCTAGGATAAATTGATCGCGCTTGAGGTTGCGGTTGCGCAGGGTAATCTCGCAGACTTCAAAACGTACCCCACGAGACTTTAAGGCGGCAACCAGTGGAGCGTATTCGGTTCCATTCTTGTCTTTGCCACCCTCCATCAGAATATCGACCCCGTTGGCATGGGTCACCACAATAATTTTGGTCTGTGGTGAGACATCGAGGTGATTGCGTATATTGCGTAAGCCTTTTAAGCCTTGGGTAGCCGCATCATCGATGTGATAAACCACCCGGGTTGATTCGGCTTTTGCTAAATTAGAGCCAATTGTTAAAGCGATGGCTAGAAAGCCCATCAATACTGCACGAACGAATGCTTTCATACCATCCTCCAGTTAAAAAAGGAACGACTAAATAGGGGCCATCCCCGGATTACCCTTGACACCTTTAATGACAGGCTCATTAAGCTTCACGGCCTTAATGGTCTTCACCTCCCGTAAGTGACGTGCCATTAGATCCCAAATGGCTTCGCCGCCGGCATTCTTTGCCTCTTCCGAAACCGGCGCCCAGCCAGCTACTTTATAGGTCTTACCTGCCTCAATCAGATTGCCATTTAAGCGCATCTCAGAAATGCGTTTGCCAGCACCACCCGCTGGATCAATCGTATATTGCAAGCCACCGACCCGCACCATATCACCACCCTGTTGGTAGTAGGGATCGGGGTTGAATAAATTATCAGCGACGTCTTCCAATACGGTTTTGATCATCTCACCACTCATATTGGTGACCGTGGTGTAGGGATAAGTAATCGCGGTCTGATCGAGTAGATGCTCCATCGTGATCGACTCACCAGGCAATAAGGAGGTGCCCCAACGGAAGCCGGGCGAGAATGAGATCTCCGCATTCTTTTGCTTTAAGAGACCATCTAAGATCACTTGATCAAAACTACCATTGAAGTTACCACGGCGATACAAGAGGCCATCGGTCACTGCGAGCTTCTCAGCAAGCTTAGACTCATACGGTGCCCGAATCTTCTTAATCAAAGCACTCATCCCTGCGTCTGCGGGCAATAAGTTGGAGAATACCGGTAGAAGTTTGTAGCGGAAGTCGCTTACTTTGCCCCCCTTCACATCAAAATCCAAAACGCCCAAGAACTTACCGTTCGATCCAGCATTCGTAACTAAGGTGACGCCACCTGGATTTTTCACTTTCACGGGGGCTGGCACGCCATCGTGCGTGTGTCCACCCATGATGGCATCAATGCCCCGTACGCGGGAGGCCATCTTTAAATCCACATCCATACCATTGTGTGAGAGCACCACAACTACTTTTGCGCCCTTCGCACGGGCTTCATCCACTACCTTTTGCATATTCTCTTCTTGAATACCAAAGGTCCAGTTGGGCGTGAAATAACGCGGGTTCGCAATCGGTGTGTAGGGGAATGCCTGGCCAACTACGGCAACCTGAACACCATTCATGGTCTTCATCGCATACGGTGCAAAGACTGCGTCACCAAAGTCGGCAGTCTTAATGTTTTGAGCCACAAACGAGACCTTGCCCCGGAAATCCTTCTCCACAATCTCCATGACGCGTTTCTCACCCAAGGTCATTTCCCAATGGGGGGTCATCACATCGACACCCATCGCTAGACAGGCATCTACCATATCCTGACCATTGGTCCATAATGCCGTTCCTGAGCCTTGCCAGGTATCGCCCCCATCAAGCAATAAAGCGCCAGGTCGGCTCGCCTTAATTTGTTTTACCAAAGTAGCAAGATGAGCAAAGCCGCCGACCTTGCCATAAGTCTTCGCTGCAGAAGCGAAGTCTAAATAGGTAAAGGCATGGGCATCACGCGTGCCAGGCTTCACTCCATAGAACTTCAATAGATACTCACCCACCAAATGGGGTGGCTTGCCCTCTTGTGCGCCAATGCCTAAATTGACATTGGGTTCACGAAAGTAGATTGGGAGCAATTGCGCATGGCAATCCGTGAAATGCAAGAAGTGCACATTGCCAAACTTTGGCAGGTCATAAAACTTCTGTGCAGCACTTTGAGCATGAGAAAAATTGGACTGCAAGCTCATTCCACCAGCCGATGCCACTGCAAGGGCTTGCAGAAACTCCCGTCTACTAAAAGACATACAACTCCTTTGAAATTGGTTTACTGATTAACGGGGGAGTTCGGATCTAATAACAAGGCCATCACGTCTTGCATTTGTTTCTCGGTCAACAAATTGAAGTGACCAAAGCGCGGCATATTGCTGCACACGTTATAAGCCTTGGAGTTATAGATTCGATTCCAGGTATAGGTCACAACTTCTTTGCTGTAACCGCGTAGCTTGCCGTAGTTCCAGAGGCTTGGGCCGATGTTTCCGTAGGAAAGTTCTGCTTTATTAATTTGATGACAGTTATAGCAACCACCACCATTCACCGCATCCGCTTTATCACTCCAGGTCGCGCCGCGACCACTCTGCGCAACTCGCTCACCGGCCTTCCAGTCGCCGATGTATTTGCCATCAGCGGGTTGCTTAATACTTGCCATATTGGCCTTCTGAATCGACTCAGCCTGCTTAGGGTTGCCCTTGCCTGCCAATACTGCAGGATCAGAGCAATACTTTTGTGCTGCGTCTTGCTTGAGACGATCAATCGAGGCAATGCCTTTCGTTTGAAAACTATCCTTCATCATCTTGTCAAACTTTGCATCGGCGAAGGCAGACCCCATGGGTAACGCCAATAATGTTGCTGCTGTAATTAGATATTTATTCTTCATGTTGTTCTCCAGCGATTAGCGTTTCAAACCAGGAGCGGCCATCTTGCCGCCATTTGCCGTGACGGCCATATACATCGATACCGCAATCGTGTCATCGGATATATAGATCGGCTCTGGGAAACGTTGCTGACGATAACAATCGTTCAAACGGTATTGCATGGTCCAGAAGGTACCGCTTGATACGCGATACGCTGGCCAAGCACCCCAACCGAGCGCGGCGCCCTTTTGTTGGGTTAAATCAGGCAAATCTTGCAAGCGAATCCGCTTACCAGGATCAGCATGGCAGGAAGCGCATGAGAAATCCATCGGACCGGCTTGATAGAAGAATGACTTCTTACCAAGCTCGTACATTTCTTTCTCTTTGGGGTGCTTCATGGAAACATTAATGGTTGCACCTTTGGAGTTAGCAACCACATAAGCCACAATCGCCTCAACGTCTTTGCGCTTACCTTTTCCAAAACTACCGGCAATGATTTCTTTTGCATCAAAACCTTGTAGGCGTTCCATGCAGGTCACAATGCGTGACTCAAGGTCTTGGACTTTATTGGTATCTTTGAAGTACTTGGGTAACACGGCATAAACGCCTTTCACCACACCAGGTCCCAAACCAAGATCACACTTTTCTAGAGTGGCATTCTTGGGGCCCATGGCTTTCTTCCAAAGCTCTTCGCCAGCCATTTCATACAAATCAGAGGGATTACCATCAGCAATCATTGCACGGTACTTCTCAATCTCAGCCGTTGGTGCGCCAGCCGGTGCGGCTGCTTGAGGCGCCGGAGCAGGAGCCGCCGCTTTCTTAGGTGGCTCAGGTGTAGTACATGCTTGCAGAACAAATAGCGATGACACAATAAGCGCCCCGCGAGTCCAGTGTTGTCTCATGATATCCCTCTTCTTGTTATTAATCAGTGAACTACAAACGATCAATTACGAAACGGTTGCCTCATCGGTGCGCTTACCACCTTTGTTATCAACCCAGCTAACGGTGACTTTGTCGCCTTTGGCGCCTTTGTACTTGAAATTCAAGAATGGGTCTTTGGATACTGCTGGGCCAAATTCGCCCACAAAGACATCTTTACCATTGGCTTTGGCAGTTACGGTGCTAATAAACCATGCTGGAATCGCCTTGCCAGACGCATCTTTGCGCTGACCAGTTTCCATATCATGTTTCATTAGGATTTTGACATCCACCACACCGCCGCTCTCAGTTGCTCGTACGCGCATCGGATCTGACATTTTGCTTCCTCTCTAATTCGTTAAATAAGTAATCGACTATTCGGCTTAATCATTAACCGCCGCAACCACCGAGGGTTACTTTCACTTCTTTCACGGCCACACTCCACTTGTTATCGGCTTTTACTAAAGCGTAGACATTGGAGGTTTGACCCATCTTGATACGAGTTGTAACAAATGGCTCGGTACCGGCTGGAATGAAGAACTGAGCAGCAAGCGCGCTGGGGTTCTTATCCACCAAAATTGCCATTTGCTGGGCCTTGAGGGTGGTGTTAATGCCAACAGGAACCACGGCGCCGTTCTCGGCAATATCGGGTGCGATCATGGTAATTGCTGCCGAGGTCTCTGGCTTACCAGCACCTAGCACTTTGAACACATCATCCAAAGTTTTACCTTCAAAGGCGGCTTTGTTCCACTCTTGCGCCTGTGCGGGAGTAATCAAACCGGCTGAAGCCATCAAACCAAAGATGGCTGAGTATTTCAGTACATCACGTCGTTGCATATCCATAAAAACTCCTTGTTATCAACTGCTACTCATTCGTTGTTGCTTACCTAAAACTATAAAGCCGATGGGGTGTTACCTTCGTTAGTAATAACCCCTAATTTCTGACGAAATGCTTATTTTGCTCCACTCAAGATCCACTGCACGATCGCTTTGTTATCAGCATCCGATAACTGCGCTTGAGCAGGCATTGGAATTGGACCCCAAACACCTGATCCTCCGGCCTTGACCTTCTTCTCTAACTTCGCTTGGGCGTCGGCTTGACCTTTGTATTTATTAGCAATATCTGCCAATGAGGGGCCAACCATTTTGGCAGCTGGAGCATGGCATGCGGCGCAGCCATTCTTTTTAAAGAGCTCTCCTGGGGAGGCATAGACCGCACCTGCGAATAGAGCCGCCGAACTAAGCACTGCCATTTTTCCAACTAAATTACGAACTTTCATATTGTTCCTTTATTTCAAGTGTTAACTAATCTTATTTGCCGCCGTTTAACATCCACTGCACCAAAGTCTTATTGTCGGCATCCGAGAGTTGTGGTTGAGCGGGCATTGGAATTGCACCCCAGACTCCCGCACCACCCGCCTTCACCTTCTTCTCAAGTATCGCTTGCGCATTCGCAACGCCTTTGTACTTATTGGCAACATCCGCAATCGATGGGCCTACTAATTTCGCTGCAGGTGCGTGGCAAGCCGAGCAATTTTCTTTCTTGAATAAATCCGCAGGACCCGCCGCTTTCGGTGCCGCAGCACTTGCAGTCGATACCATCATCATGCCGGCCGCTGGCAAAGCAGATAAAGGTGGTTTGGTGGTATCAACTCCGCGATACGGACCATACTCTCGGTTTTGCTCTGCCAGGTTATTGTGCGCATTGCGAGCATAGTCAGGTAAGACCGATCCAATCGCAACGTGTTGGGCGCAATTGCTCATACAAGCTGTATTCTTCACATCGGGTGTACCCTTCACGGTCCATAAACCGTGTTTCTGGGTCATGCCATTGCGATTAGGCATCATGCCTTGCACTTGCGCAATATTTTTGTTCGATAGTACAAAGTCATCCGGAACCACTTCACTCAAGTTGAGCATGAAAGCAACTAGCGCATAGGTCTCGTCAACCGTCAGTGTGCGCGGCGCATTCCATGGCATGGCACGATAAACATAATCCCACAAAGTTGAAATCGTGGCCACCTTCATAATCGTGGTTCGCTGCGGTTGCTTCTCACTCGTTAATGAAGCAACACGGCCGGTTTTAACATCATCCTTTGTGGTTCCACCGGCAATTGGCGTAAAGACCTCGTTGGATTCGCCGAATGTGCCATGGCAGCTCGCACATTTTTGCTCCCAAATACCCTGCCCCTTGGATACTGAGCCAGATCCAGGTGGTAAGCCCTTAAAGTCAGGGCGCACATCAATGTCCCAGGCTGCTACTTCTGCAGGGGTCGCATTACGTCCCATATTCATATAGGGTTTTGGTTTGCTTACTGCTGGAGTCGCTTGAGCAGATTGCGCATGCACAGCACCGCTTGAGAAAATAACAGTAGCAACTACCGCGCTCGCAAGAATAGGTTTCATCAAAACATTAGCCGACTTGAACATTGCTGACCTCGCCATTGGTATCAACCTTCCACGATTGAATTGCATTGTTGTGATAGATGGAGCGCGTACCACGCACGGCTCGTAATTGACGAATGGTGGGTTGCACATAACCCGTGTCATCGATCGCACGCGATTGCATGATGGTGGGCGAGCCATCCCAAACCCAATCGATGTTAAAGCGCGTAAGAGCCTTCGTTAAGATAGGGGTCTCAAGTCGTGCAGTGCGCCAATTATTGCCACCATCAAACGAGACATCCACGCGCTTGATCTTGCCACGACCAGACCACGCCAAACCACTTACGTTGTAGTAACCCTTATCAAAGAGTTGCTGACCACCTGATGGTGTAGTGATGACGGATTTGCATTCCTGAATTGAAGTGTATTGACGATGCAAGCCATCTGGCATCAAATCAATATAGTGAATTGCCTCATCCTTGGTGGCGTATTTCATATCACCCACCTCAAGACGTCGTAACCACTTCACCCAACTGACGCCCTGCACACCTGGCACGACCAAGCGGAGTGGGAAGCCATTTTCTGGGCGCAACATCTCACCATTCATGCCCCAAGCAACGATGACATCGTCCAACGCCATTTCCATGGAGATGGTGCGGGTCATACCTGAACCATCGCCACCTTCGGCCAAAATGTACTTGCCCTTCTTTAGATCGGCGCCACAGATATCGAGAAGCGTTGATAGTGGTACGCCCGTGAACTCGCAGCATGAGAGCATGCCATGGGTATATTGCACGGTTGGTACAGCCACATTGCCCCACTCTAAACCGGTGTTGGCACCGCACTCGATAAAGTGAATGCGTGATACCGATGGCAATCGTAAGAGGTCGTTCATCGTGAACACTTTTTCATTCTTCACGAGGCCATTAATCATCAAGCGATGCTTATTGGGATCAATGTTGTACCAACCCTGATGGTGGCGCTCGAAGTGCAAGCCGTTGGGCGTAATGATGCCAAACAGTCCTTGCAGTGGTGTAAACGCCACGGATGCCGCCGATACGCGGGTTAATCCCGGTGACTCGCGACGGATTAAGTTCTTTTCATAAATGGATGGGGTGCCATAGGGCTCGGTAGCCACATTCTTACCGAGAGTCGTTTGCCAAATTTGCTTCTCCAGAATCGCTGGGTCGCCCTGGGGATTAGCAAGGGCCAAGCCGCTTCCTGCAGCGCCTACACCACCAAGGGCCGCCATGAAACTCTTGCGCAGAAATCCGCGGCGGGTCTCATCAGCGCCATGTTGGTTGATTTCAGCGATTGTCTCTTGCGACAGAAAGTTCTCGGGTGCCTTCCGAATGAGATTCGGATTACCCAGAGATTGCGTGGTTTTGGTTCGTTCACTCATATTCATTAAGGATTAGATGGTTAAACAAAAATTCATCAGACTTAATCAAGACAATTCATTCATAACGCGGCCACAAACGCGTTGACAGATTTCAAGCGTGGCGTCGTCGCAGATCGAGTAATAAACCGTGGTGCCAACCTTACGACGCGCCAATATTCCAGCCTGATGGAGGGTGCCTAAATGTCGCGATACATTCGCTTGACTCGATTTCGAGAACTCAATCACCTCACTAACGGATTTTTCACCCTCGCATAATGCATACATGATGCGCAGACGGGATGGCTCAGCAAGAACCGCAAAGAACGCAGAGACCTCTTTAAAAAGGGTTTCCATTTGTTCCGGGGATAAATGTTTTTTAGACAAGCCATCCGCAAAGCCCTGGGCTACAGAGTTTTTAGTTTGAGGTAATGGACTTGACATAAATATGCGTAATTGCGCATATTACACCGAATATTTGTCTAAATAAATATACAGAGTTACCCTGATTCGATCCGACTAGAATAGAGACTTGGTAAAAATCAATACCCAGATTCATTCTAGAAACATTTTATAAGCAACTGATTTAAATAATTAATTGTTAGATACCCAAGCAATTTTCCTGTCCTTACAGTTAGCCTTTTGGACCTTGGTGGTCTTAATCCCCATTGGGATCTGGCTTGGCTATCAGTTAGCCCAAGCTGGCCCCTGGAAATCCTGGGCCGAAGCCGCACTCGCCCTACCCTTGGTCTTGCCGCCCACGGTCTTGGGTTACTACTTTATCGTGGCGTTTGCTGGCAAAAGTCTCTTTGGGGAACCCCTGGTGTTCTCATTCACTGGTCTCTTAATTGCCTCCATCATCGTCAATCTACCGTTTGCAATCCAACCCATCCAACGGGCCTACGAAGCGATCCCCACAGAGATTAAGGAAGCAGCCAAGGTCAGTGGACTTAGTACTTGGCAGCGCTTTCGCTTCATTGAGCTGCCCTTGGCCTGGCCAGGCATCCTTAGTGGTGCGGCGATGACCTTTGCCCATACCTTGGGTGAGTTTGGAGTGGTCCTTATGGTGGGGGGCGCCATTCCTGGAGAAACCAAAACTGCATCGATCGCAATTTACGACAAGGTGCAGACGTTTGATAGCGCAGGAGCCGGTGCTCTTTCTGTGATCCTGTTGTTGATCTCGCTTGTTGCCATTGCTATTTCCTATGGAGTCTTTGGTCGCAATACTGCTGGGGCGCGCCGTGCTTAAGGTTCATCTTCAGCAAACGCTTCCCAACCCCCTGTCGATTCAGCTAGAGATTGATGCCGGTGAAGTTCATGCCTTAGTGGGCCCCTCGGGCAGCGGCAAGACCAGTATCTTGCGCTCCATTGCCGGCCTTCACCATCCGGAGTTTGCTTACATTGAATGCGATCATCAGGTCTGGCTCAATCGTGATCCGGCCCGTGGGCCTATGATCATCTTGCCACCCAATCAACGCTCATGCGGATTCTTATTCCAACAATACGCTCTTTTTCCCCATCTCAGCGCCCTCGATAACGTATGTATGGCGCTTTACAACGCCATCAGCGATCCACAAAAGCGTAGGGCTGAAGCTCAGCGTTGGCTCGATGAACTCAATATTGGCGAACTTGGAGAGCGCTTACCCAAACAGTTATCGGGTGGGCAGCAACAACGTGTTGCTCTGGCGCGCGCCTTAGCACGTTCACCCAAGATGCTTTTGCTCGATGAGCCTTTCTCAGCAATCGATATACCGACTCGCCAGAAACTGTATCAAACGCTGGCTGAGCTTCGCAAGCAACTCAACATCCCCATCATCTTGGTCACGCACGATCTGCGTGAGGCCCATTTATTAGCCGACCGCATCACCGTGCTCGATCACGGCGTGGGTTTACAAACCGCAAACCCACAATCCTTATTTACTAAGCCCCGCAATGCACGTGTTGCCCAGCTCGTTGGCATCCCCAATCTCTTTCATGGGGTGTTTAATGGTGGCACTCTGTCGTGGGGTTCAAGCCCCTGGACCTTTCAAGTGATTGATAAAGGTCGCATTCCACCCAATGCTCAAGTAGCATGGGTGATTCCTCAAGAGGGGCTCAGTGTGCACATCAGCCCAGACAGCCATCGCATTCCGTGTCGCGTTAACGCCATCAGTGCTTTGGGTCAGATTGCGCTCATTGAGTTCTCGATCGATGGTTTGAATGAACTCTTAACATGGGAAGCTTCTGCTGCAGAAGTGAAGCGTTTAGGTTTGGGACGAGATGCGCAGGTGTATCTCGAGCTCGATTGCAAGCTGATTCATATCATGCCGCTGCGCCCAATTAACGACCCGCGACGTTTTGTTGGTGTTACTTAATTACTTCTTTAATCCAGCCGATAGGTCGCGCTTGAGATCGTCAATGTTCTCAAGGCCAACGGCAATCCGGACTAGACCATCAACAATGCCGGCGTCTTTACGTGCTTGCGGTGTAATACGAGCATGGGTCGTACTGGCTGGATGCGTAATCGTAGTACGCGTATCGCCAAGGTTTGCTGTGATGGAGCATAAACGTGTTTGATTAATGAGCTTATACGCCGCTTTCTTGCCACCCTTCAGAACAAATGACACAATCGGGCCACCTGCTTTTTGCTGGCGCTTTGCCAAGGCATGCTGCGGATGACTCTTTAGGCCCGGGTGATACACGCGCTCGACTCCAATTTGTTTCTCTAACCACTGCGCCAATGCTAGAGCATTCGCACTTTGCGCTTGCATTCTCAGCTCTAAGGTCTCCAGCCCTTTTAGAAACACCCAAGCATTAAACGCGGAGAGTGTGGGGCCCGCGGTACGAACAAAAGGAAATACTTTACCCATGACGAAATCACGACTACCCACAATTGCCCCGCCGACGACCCGCCCTTGCCCATCAAGATACTTGGTCGCTGAATGAATCACCACATCTGCACCGAGCGCCAAAGGCTTTTGTAAGGCCGGGGTACAAAAACAGTTATCCACTACCAATAGCGCTTTGGCTTTCTTAGCAATCTTCGCAATTCCCGCAATATCCGCAATCTCGGTTAAGGGATTGGACGGAGTCTCTAGATAAAAGAGCTTGGTATTACTTTGCACCGCTGCTTGCCATGCCTTTAGATCATTAATAGCCACATAGCTTGTCGTAATGCCAAAGCGACTCAGAATTGATGAGAACAGCTGGGTGGTTGCACCAAACACGGATTTTGAGCACACCACATGATCACCTGCTTGCAGATGCGCCATCGCCGTGGTCAAAATGGCGGCCATTCCAGAGGATGTGGCAATGCATGCCTCGCCACCTTCGAGTGCCGCGAGACGGTCCTGAAACATGCTGACCGTTGGATTGGTAAACCGTGAATAGATAAATCCTTGATCGGCATGGGCAAAGCCATGCTCTGCCTCTTCGGCTGAGTTAAAACAAAAGCTGGAGGTCAAGAACATCGCCTCCGAGTGCTCCTGATAATCGCTTGAACGACGAGTACCAGCTCGAACCGCTAGGGTCTCAGGTGCCAAGGTTTTGAGATTAGGTTTAGGCCGTATGGATTTTTTCATAACAGATCAAGTTTGACAGGTAAATGACGGGCTGTCACGCAGAGCATGCTGCAAATGCCACGACTGTTGTTTAGTCTCCGTTAGCTAGATGCAAATGCAGTTGTGAGCGCGTAAAGTCACTGGGGTCGCTCTTGCGATCCTCTTCCTTATTTGCAATATTGCGTGCTGCCTCGAGTGCATCCAAATAAGCCTCGGTGATATCGCCCGTAATGTAATGGCCATCAAAGCACGATGCCTCAAAATTTTTGATATTGGGATTAATGTCTTGAACCGCTTTTTTCATATCCTCAACGCTTTGATAAATCAGCTGATCGGCTCCGATGAGATCATTGATTTCGTCATGGGTGCGGCCATACGCGACCAGCTCACTGCGGGTTGGCATATCAATGCCGTAGACATTGGGAAAGCGCACTGGCGGTGCAGCAGATGCAAAGATCACCTTCTTGGCTCCTGACTCACGCGCCATCTGCACGATCTCATACGAGGTGGTGCCGCGCACAATCGAATCATCGACAATTAAGACGGTCTTATCCTTAAACTCAATCCGCATCGCATTTAACTTCTGACGCACAGACTTTTTGCGTACCGCTTGACCAGGCATGATGAAGGTACGACCGATGTAGCGATTCTTAAAAAATCCTTCACGATAGGAGATGCCTAAGCGTTTTGCCACTTGAAGTGCTGCAGGTCGACTGGAGTCTGGGATTGGCATCACCACATCAATCTTGCTAACGTCGGTCTCCGCCCGAATCTTCTCGGCCAAGTAGTCACCCATGCGCATGCGAACGTTGTACACGGTCACGCCATCAATGGTTGAATCGGGACGAGCCAAGTAGACATACTCAAAAATACATGGATTAAGACTAGCATTGGGTGCGCACTGCCGCGTATGAAAGTTTCCATCGAGATCAATGTAGATCGCCTCACCCGGCGCCACATCCCGCACGAAGGTGTAGCCCAATCCTTCCAGCGCAACCGACTCGGAAGCCAACATCCATTCCGGCCCATCGGGTGTATCGACCTTACCGATGCATAAAGGACGAATCCCAAAAGGATCCCGAAATGCTAACAAACCAAATCCAGCAATGAGAGACACCACTGCGTAGGATCCCTTCACCCGTTTGTTAAGGCCTGCGACGGCTTTAAAGATCGAGTCATCATCCAAGGCAGCACTGTTGGTCTCTTTTTGTAACTCATCAGCGAGGACATTGAGTAAGACCTCGGTATCGGAGCTAGTATTAATATGGCGGCGATCACGATAAGCCATTTCACTGCGTAGCATCGGGGCATTGGTTAGGTTGCCGTTGTGCGCCAAGATAATGCCAAAGGGTGCGCTGACATAAAACGGTTGCGCCTCCTCTTCACTGCTCGCCGAACCAGCAGTGGGATAGCGCACTTGGCCGATGCCTGCATTGCCAACGAGACTGCGCATATTGCGAGTGCGAAATACATCGCGCACCAAGCCATTGGCCTTATGCATCGCAAATGAATTACCGTTCATGGTGGCAATCCCGGCTGCGTCCTGGCCGCGATGTTGCAGCAGGAGCAAGGCGTCATATAAGAGTTGATTTACAGGTCGATGCGAAATCGTTCCGACAACACCACACATAGTTAGCCCCCTGCCGATCGGGAACGATCGGTCATTGAAATTGCATTTAACTGCTTTGCCCAGTTTTCAGGCAACCATGAACGGATTAGGCCCGTTCCCTGTTCAAGCACTGGCCGAATTGCAGAAGCTTGCCATGCCTGCGTCTCCTGCGCACCAGTGAGCGCCCCCAGCGTACTTAATACAACCAGTACTAAGGCGCCCCGTACAAAACCAAACAATAATCCAAAGAAACGATCAACCAAGGTAAGCCCAGCGCTCGAGAGTAAGGACTGAAAGGCGCGAGCCAATAACCCAGCGGCAATGAGGACGGCAACAAAGATGAGTAGGAAAGCAGCGGCTAAGCGCGCGGTCTCATTGGGGATAAATGCCGAGAGCCATTCGGTCGCCAAATAATTACAGAAATGATAAGCGAGCCACGCAGCAGCAAACCAAGATGCGAGCGCAATGATTTCCCGAAAAAAACCGCGCCACAAGCCAATCACTGCTGAAACTATCAAGATGCCAATCGCAAAGTAATCTAAGGTTGTTAGTTGGATGGCGCCGAGTGACTGCATGATTAACTCTTGTTCAGCTCAACGATGCGAGGGCTTAAGCCAAGGGAGCGGATTCGTTTCTCGGCCGACTCTGCCGCCTCGCGCTCAGTAAACGGGCCAGCTCTTAGCAAATAGAGCTTGACGCCCTCCGCGTTATTGCGAGTCAGAACGTAATACGGAATCTTGTTCTCTTTTAACTTAGCAACCCAACCATTGGCACGCTCCTCAGAAGCAAAGGCCCCAATCTGAATCACAAACTTGCCGTTGGCTGCTACCTTGGCATCAGCTGCGCCAGCAGGCTCTTTACTGGTGCTCACCAACTCTTCACCCGGTGCTAAACCTAAACTTTTATTTGGGGGATTCGAAGTTGCTGGGGCTGGGCTAGCTGGTTTTTGCGCTGCCACCGGAGGGCTCGCAGGGGCTGCTGGCGCAAGCTCAGGTTTTGGTTCTGCTTTCACTTCCACCGGTGGTTTTTTATCAGGTTCGGCATTGAGCACACCAGCTGCAGGATTAGGCAAGTTACTCACAATTTGCACCGTGATGTCATTAGCGACTGGTTTGGGTTGTTGATCCAAAATCTGCGGCAAGGCAATCACTGCAATCAATACCAGTGTGGCTGCACCAATCAGGCGATGGCGGGCACGTTGCTTTTCAGGGTCCTCGGTCAGCGCAAGGTCTTCTCCATTATCTTCAGCAGACTTTGCGCGCTTTGGAAGGGTGCGGCGAGCCAGGGGCTCAATTTTTTGGGGGGCAGGCTTGCGTCGAAACAGATTCGATAAGAAGGTCATGGATCAATGTGCCTGGTTATTTCGATAAGCCATTACGCCTGCAACGGTATAGAAGGATCCGAAGACTGTAATTCTATCACCCTCACCTGCTTTATCCAATGCCGCTTGATAGGCAGCTCCTGGATTTGGGAACACTAAGGCTTCTTTGTTGAAAGCCTGCAAGCGTTTTACAAGATCGTGCGCTGAGGCAGCTCTTGGCGTTGGTAAATCGGTGCAATACCAATAATCAACGATATCTAACATTGGTTTGAGTACACCTTCAATGTCTTTATCGGCCATTGCCCCGAACACGGCATAGGTGTATGGGTGATATGCCATAGCTTCAATACTTTGAGCCAAGGTCGCTGCCGCATGCGGATTATGGGCAACATCCAATACCACGGTGGGCCTGCCTGGCAGAACCTGAAAGCGTCCAGGTAACTCCACCAGCGCTAAGCCATTCCGAATATCCTGAGCGCTAACCGGTAATCGATCATGCAAGGCCATCAATGCAGCAATTACTGCTGAAGCATTGAGAAGTTGATTAACACCCCGTAATGCAGGATAGCCAAGACCACTAAAGCGCTTACCCCGTCCCGACCAACCCCATTGCTGTTGATCGCCCGTAAATGAATAATCCTTGCCCATCAGGTAGAGGTCAGCACCAATCTCCTTAGCATGATTGATCAAAGACGTGGGAGGCATCGGATCACCGCAGATTGCAATCGCCTTGGGTCGGAAGATACCTGCTTTCTCAAAAGCGATCGCCTCACGGGTATTACCTAAATAAGCCATGTGATCCAAATCAATACTGGTCACAATCGCGCAATCCGCATCGACAATATTGACCGCATCGAGTCGCCCGCCCATCCCGACCTCTAAGATCGCAGCATCAACCTTCGCATTGGCAAATAGATCCATGATTGCTAAAGTGGTGAACTCAAAATATGTGAGGGTTGGTGGATCACTCAATCGACAACGCGCCTGTTCAACTCGCTCAAAGGCGTTTAGTAAATCAGCATCACCGACATCAGCCCCATTAATTCTGGCGCGCTCGTTAAATCGCAAGAGATGGGGTGATGTATGACACGCCACTTTATATCCGGCGGCTAACAAAATGCTTTCTAGAAATGCACAAGTGGATCCTTTGCCATTCGTTCCGCCCACCGTAATCACGGGGCATGGAAACTTCAGTCCCAGCGATTCCTTGACCCGGGTAATACGGCCAAGTCCCATATCGATTCCTACTGGATGTGCAGTCTCCAAGTGGGATAACCACTCGTCTAGGTTTGAAAATAGAATTGGTTGGCTCTGCTGGGGTTCAAGCACGACTTAGCTCGAACTATTAGTTTGCAGCAATTGCTTTGGTAGCTTCTCAGCCGGGATCTTTTGCAATAAGGCGAGTAATTTTGCGAGTTCGGCACGCATCTGACGACGGTCCACAATCATGTCGATACCGCCCTTTTGCATCAGAAACTCGGAACGCTGAAATCCTTCGGGTAATTTCTCACGCACGGTTTGCTCAATCACGCGCGGACCGGCAAAGCCAATCAAGGCCTTAGGTTCAGCCATCACCACATCGCCCATGAATGCAAAACTGGCTGAGATGCCGCCCATCGTAGGATCGGTTAAAACGCTAATGTAGGGCAAGCCCGCTTGCGAGAGCTTAGTTAGCATCGAGTTTGTTTTGGCCATTTGCAGGAGTGATAACAAGCTCTCCTGCATGCGCGCTCCGCCAGTTGCAGTAATGCAAATGAAGGCGCATTTTTTCTGGATGGCCTCTTGAACACCCCGCACAAAGCGCTCACCCACTACCGAGCCCATCGAGCCACCCATGTACTCAAACTCAAAACACGCCACCACTGCAGGAATGGATTCAATCTTGCCAGCAATTACTACTAGGGCTTCGGACTCACCCGATGCATCACTGGCTTGCTTTAAACGATCTGGGTATTTTTTGCTGTCTTTGAACTTGAGAGCATCAACCGGATACACCGATTCACCAATTTCAACGCGAGGCTTAGGATCCAATAAATGATCAAGGCGTTTGCGCGCATTGATGCGCATATGGTGGGAGCACTTTGGGCAAACCGAAAGATTGGCTTCAATATCGCTGCTGTAAAGAACCGCATCGCACCCGCCACATTTGACCCATAAACCCTCGGGGACGGTCTTCCGACTGGCCGGATCGCTTTGTTGGATCTGGGGCGGAAGTATTTTGTCAATCCAGCTCATAGCGGTATTGTAACGACCTTCAATCGTGGTCTAAAGCCTGGCGGATTTCGTAGATAAAGCGCTCAAGCACCACCAACTCTTCACCCTTTTTTGCCTCTTCAAGTAATTGAACAATCCGACTACCAATCACGACTGCATCAGCTGTTTTAGAAACCGCTTTGGCACTCGCCGCATCCCGAATCCCAAACCCAACGGCAACCGGAATCGAGGTCGCTTGCCGAATCAGGGGCAATACACTCGCTACATCTTGCGTATTTAAGTTACTTGCACCGGTGACGCCACGCAGCGATACGTAATAGATGTAACCCGCTGCAATTTGTGCGGCATGATGAATACGTTCTTGACTTGAGGTGGGTGCCAACAAGAAGATTGGATCAATACTCTCACTGCGCATTTGTTTAGCAAACTCTTCGCATTCTTCAGGTGGATAATCCACAATCAATACACCATCAACGCCAGCTGCTTTAGCAGCTTTTGCAAATACCGCGTGACCCATCTGCTCAACTGGATTGGCGTAACCCATCAACACCACGGGAGTGTTTTGATTCTTTTGTCGAAACTGCTGCACATTGGCTAAGCATTGCTTGAGTGTTACGCCTTGTGCAAGGGCGCGCTCGGACGAACGCTGAATCACAGGGCCATCAGCCATTGGGTCTGAGAAAGGAACGCCCAACTCAATGACATCAGCCCCGCCCTTCACCAAGGCATGCATGACGTCCACGGTTAAATCAGGATGCGGGTCGCCCGCTGTAACAAAGGGGATCAGCCCTTTTTTATTTTTGGCCTTGAGATCTGCAAATACGCCAGCAATCTTTGACATGAATTAGCCTTCCGAACCGGTTGCTTGAGCAACGGTATGCATGTCTTTATCGCCCCGACCCGAGAGATTAATCAAGATCACTTTATCTTTACTTAAGGTCGGTGCCAATTTGCAGGCATACGCCACTGCATGAGAAGACTCAAGTGCAGGAATAATGCCCTCAATGCGGCAGCAGTCATGGAAGGCCTTTAACGCATCCTCATCCGAAATCGCCACATACTCTGCTCGACCCGAATCTTTTAACCACGCATGCTCTGGTCCAACACCGGGGTAGTCCATACCAGCGGACACTGAATGGGTCTCGGCAATCTGACCGTTCTCATCTTGCAAGAGATAGGTGCGATTGCCATGGAGTACACCCGGTTTGCCGGCGCATAGTGCCGCGGAGTGATCACCGGTACTCATGCCGCGACCTGCAGCCTCAACGCCGACCAAACGTACGTTAGGCACATCAATATACGGATAGAAGATGCCCATGGCATTTGATCCACCACCCACGCACGCTAATACATAGTCGGGCTGGCGACCAATCATCTCTGGCATTTGGACTTTGCACTCTTCTCCAATCACACTCTGAAAATCCCGCACCATCATAGGATAAGGATGAGGGCCGGCGACTGTACCAATGATGTAGAAGGTGTTTTCCACATTGGTAACCCAATCGCGCATGGCTTCATTGAGCGCATCTTTGAGCGTTTTACTACCTGACTCGACTGGCACCACTTTGGCGCCGAGCAACTTCATGCGATATACATTTTGGGCTTGGCGCGCAACATCGACAGAGCCTTGATAAACCGTGCAGTCCAGACCAAAGCGAGCACAAATGGTAGCGGTTGCCACGCCGTGTTGACCCGCACCAGTTTCGGCAATGATGCGAGGCTTACCCATGCGCTTAGCCAACATCGCTTGGCCAATCACATTGTTAATCTTATGAGCTCCGGTATGGTTCAGATCTTCGCGCTTGAGATAAATCTGCGCCCCACCCAATTGCTCACTTAGGCGTTTAGCGTGGTAGACCGGGGACGGACGACCCACAAAGTGTTTGAGTTCGTAATGAAACTCCTCAATAAATGCTGGGTCATGTTGGTATTTTGCGTAGGCTTCTTTGAGCTCGTTTAAGGCATACATCAATGTCTCAGAGACAAAGATGCCACCATAGGGGCCAAAGTGACCACGTTCATCTGGTTTGTCGTACATAGGTACCTCGACTTGGTTTAACGCCTGAGCGTTAGGAATAACTGCTTGGATTTGTTTGATCGGCGCTTCGTACTGCATCCGCAAACTGCCTGATTAATACCGGGTCTTTTACCCCTTTACGAACCTCGACTCCGCTCGAGATATCAACCGCGCAGGGGCGCAGACGAGCGATCGCCTCGCCAACGTTGTGCGAGTTCAATCCACCACTCAAAACGACCCGATGCGCGTTTACGTTTGCCCATGTGTCCGGTATTAGGTTCCAATTGAAGGCGGTACCACTACCGCCGTAGCCATCGACGAGTGCATCTAGCAAAAAGCCGGCGGCATCCCCATATTGTAGGGAAAATTCTGGGAAATTGAAGGACTGGCCAATTCGGGCGGCTTTGATCCAGGGTAGACCCCCTGAAAGCCGCCGACACTGCTCAGGGGTCTCGTCCCCATGAAATTGCCATAGAGTAATAGCAGCATTCGCCCGAATCTCCTCCATCTGATTGGGGGTGGGATTAACCACCAACCCTACAGCATCCATGGAGGCAGGTAATTGGGTAATGAGGGTGCCAGCATCTTCTGGGCTAACCGCTCTTGGGCTTTGGGGATAAAAGACAAAACCCACCGCATCGACCTGAGCCGCCACCGCCGCCTCAATATCGGTGGGTGTGCGCAAGCCACAGATCTTGATCCGGGTTCGGTTAGGGGTAAAAGTGAGTAAGCCCATCGTTAAGATTGGAGCATAAGCTCTTTTGGAAAACTGGCATTTTGCAGATGCGGTGCTGGGATGGCAAATTCGTCTGGATAGGCCACCCTTACCAAGTACAGCCCATCCGGAGCAAAGGTTGGCGCTGCTAAGTCCCGATTTCTGCCATCAAGGATGGTTTTCATCCAGTGACTGGGTTGCCGCCCTTGGCCAATATGCAAAAGACTACCAACAATATTGCGCACCATGTGATGTAAAAAGGCATTGGCCCTAATCTTGAAATACACAAAGGGTTGTTGATCCAAGATAGCGCATTCATAGAGATGCTTCACAGGGGTTTTACTCTGACACTCCGACGCCCGAAATGATGAGAAATCATGTTCACCCACTAAGTGCTGTGAAGCAGTTCGCATTTGCTTAATATCAAACCATTGACCGGCTGGCAGCATCTGGTAGCCGTAGCGCTGATGCAAGACGGGCGAGCGTGTTGGCCCAGCCAGTAAGGCATAAATATAGGTGCGCTCTTTTGCACTAAAACGTGCATCGAAATCATCGGCGACAGGCTTTGCCCAGTTCACCACCACATCGGGCGGCAAGAAAGTATTGATGCCTCTCACCCATGACCAATCCTCACGCTCCACCTTCGCATCAAAGTGCACCACTTGCCCAAGGGCATGCACCCCCGTATCGGTTCGCCCTGCCGCGGTGACTCGCACTGCTTGTCCGTCCCCAACGAACTGACAAATCGCTGATTCAAGGGTGGCTTGAACGGTCGGTTGATTGGGCTGAACTTGCCATCCGCAGTAGGCGCGGCCGTCATATTGCACGCCTAGAGCAATCCGCATCATTTAACGATCGTTGCGTTGATTAATCTGTGCCATCATGCCACGAGCGGCGATGGTAATCTGCGGATCAACCTGACTACTCACCAGCAAAATCTCCTCCAAGGCTTTGCGCGCTGCGACAAAGTCTTCAATCGTGATGTAAGCCTTCACCAAATTGAGCTTTACCCGCAAGGCATCAGCCTCATGCTGCTTAGGTGAGTCTAAATTGAGGTCAAGACTCGACAAAATAGCGGCCGCTTTGGGCGGAATCGCTGTGGGGCTCGAAGCTAGCTTGGTCTCTTTGGCATCAACGGATGATTCATGAGAATGCGATTCAGCACGGCGGGTGTAGCGGGCTAGAGACCAAAGCAGCAAAGCTGTGATACCAATGAACCCAACCCCTACTACGGCTGGTCCCCATTGATCCATACCTGACTTCGGTGTAGCAGAATCACTCGGGCTCACGCCCTCTTTGCGAGCCTCTAAGAGCTTTTGGAGGTCAGCAATATTTTTCTCAAGCTCTGCCACGCGTGCCTTGCTTTGTGCCAAGGCCTTTTCTTGGGCAACCATCTCCTCCACATAACGCCGCGTATCAGCCTCGCTACCTGCGCCTGGGCCAATGCGCAAGCGATCTTCGCCAACACCCGGTGTCGGGTTCAAGGCCTGATTCGCTACACGACTTGAGGCAGCGCTTTGACCTGATCCGCCCTCCTGTTCCAGCCATGCGCGGTTTGCCTCTTGTGCAAACTCTTTTGCTTGTGCGGGAGTAATGGAACCCAACAAGGTGGCATCGGGCTTATTGAGTTGTGCGCCAGCTTTTAGGCGATGAATACTACCCCCAATAAATGCATCGGGATTGGCTTTGTATAAAGCAAGCAAGGCTTCGTCCATATCGGCGCTACCCAATTGCGGTCTGATCTGCGAAGCGATCTCACTCAAACTTTGGCCCGGTCGCACCGTGACCTGGCTAACGTCGCCGACCATCAAGCTATAGGTCTTGGCAATACCACCGTTCGTCCATTTAAGCCCCAAAATGATGTCAACAAATGGATCCTTCCCGGTTTCAATGGGGTTTTCGGTTTGCACCACGATCAGAAATTGCTCGGGCTGATTGCGCTTGAGGGTAATGGATGGCTTGTAATCCAAAACGCGTGTAGAGATCCCCAAGCGCTCATAGTCAGCCTTGGTAACCGGATCAATCGCTAGCGACTCGAGATAGGGTCGATCCTCAATACCGGTTCGCACTGGAATCTCCGCACGCAATGGCTCCTTAGGTTTGGACAAAATAATGGGCGATCCCAAGGTCACCGCCTGCGCGGTCGGCCACATGAAAAAGATCACGATGGCCAGTACGAGCCAGTTAAAAAGGGTTTGCAGAACGCAACGCCAAGGCATCATAGATCTTGTCTTAGGTATTAAGCAGAATGCGTAGCATGCGACGCAGAGGTTCAGCGGCACCCCATAGCAACTGATCGCCGACCGTGAATGCACCGAGATACTCGGGACCCATGGCTAATTTATGCAAGCGCCCAATTGGAATCGTCATGGTGCCACTGACTGCTGCTGGCGATAGCTCACGCTCGGTGATCTCCCGCTCATTAGGAACGACTTTCACCCACTGATTATCGGCCGCCAACATCTTCTCGATCTCAGCGAGCGGAATATCTTTCTTTAACTTGACGGTTAAGCCCTGTGAGTGGCAACGCATCGCGCCAACACGCACACAAATGCCATCAATGGGAATGCTGCCTGGTGACCGAAATGGCGGATTGCCCATAATCTTGTTGCACTCGGCTCCCGCTTTCCATTCTTCTTTGGTCTGACCGTGTTCAACCGGCACATCAATCCAAGGAATCAGGCTCCCAGCTAATGCAGTGTTACGAAAGTTGGTTTTGGGGAACTCTGCCGAACGAATGGTCTGCGCTACCTTGCGATCAATATCCAAGATCCATGAGGCTGGATTAGCGAGTTCGCTGGCAACGCTATGATGCAAAGTGCCCATTTGTTCGAGAAGCTCGCGCATATTGGCAGCTCCAGCACCAGATGCTGCTTGATAGGTCATGGCACTGATCCATTCCACATGACCGCTTTTGAGAAGTCCGCCCATCGCCAGCATCATCAAGCTAACCGTGCAATTACCACCAATCCAGTTCTTACCGCCCGAGTCCAGCGCCTTATTAATCACCGGCCGATTAATGGGATCCAACACAATCACTGCGTCGTTTTCCATCCGCAATGCACTCGCTGCATCAATCCAATGCCCCTGCCAACCCGCTGCGCGCAGTTGGGGGTAGATCGCTTTGGTGTAATCACCGCCCTGACAGGTCAAAATCACATCGCAGCGAGCTAAGGCCTTTACATCATTGGCATCTTGCAAACGAGTCTCACTTTTAGTAACGCGTTGACCATTGATCAATGGCACCTCGCCACCGGCATTACTAGTGCTAAAGAAGACAGGTTCGATATGAGTAAAGTCGTTCTCGTCTTGCATGCGTTGCATCAGCACACTGCCAACCATGCCGCGCCAGCCGACCAAACCAACTACAGGATTAATTAAAGGGGTATATGCCATATTCAAGTTCTTTTAAAGAATTTATTAACTAAGAGCTGCAACCACGGCATCACCCATCTCTGAGGTAGATACACGTTTCATTCCAGCGGTATCAATATCAGCTGTACGATAGCCTTGAGCCAGAACGGTTTGTACAGCCTTCTCAATCCGCTCTGCTTCATTTGCTAAGTTAAGAGAAAAACGCAACATCATCGCTGCTGACAAAATGGTTGCCAAGGGATTGGCAATATTCTTTCCAGCAATGTCAGGGGCTGAACCATGGCTGGGCTCATACAAACCTTTATTGTTCTTATCGAGCGATGCCGAGGGCAGCATCCCAATCGAACCCGTGAGCATGGCAGCTTCATCGGAGAGAATGTCTCCAAACAAGTTACCAGTCACGATCACGTCGAAGGATTTGGGGGCTCGCACTAATTGCATGGCAGCGTTATCCACATACATGTGACTTAACTCTACATCGCTATATTCCTTGGCAATGCGGGTCATGACCTCGCGCCATAATTGCGAGGTCTCCAACACATTCGATTTATCCACACTACACACTTTGCGATTACGTTTGCGTGCCGCTGCAAATGCTACATGTGCAATACGCTCAATTTCGGGTTCGCTATAGCGCATGGTGTCAAAACCTTCGCGCGCCCCAGTAAAGAGGCCATCAGGGGAATTACGAATACCCTTGGGGGAACCAAAATAGATATCGCCGTTGAGTTCGCGCACGATCAAGATATCGAGGCCACCCACAATTTCAGGTTTTAGGCTCGAGGCGGCGGTTAACTCCTTGTAGCAAATCGCTGGACGGAAGTTTGCAAAGAGGCTTAAATGCTTACGCAAACCCAAGATCGCTTGCTCGGGTCTTAACTCGCGCGCTAGAGTATCGTATTTCCAGTCGCCCACCGCTCCAAATAAGATGGCGTCGGCTGCTTTGGCTAAATCGAGAGTGGCTGGGGGTAAGGGATGTCCCGCCACGTCATAGGCGGCCCCGCCAACTGGAGCAGTTTCCATCTCGAGAGGCAACTTGAGCGCTTCTAGAACTTTTACGGCTTGCGCAACAATTTCCGGACCAATGCCATCGCCCGGGAGAACAGCAATTTTCATGATGAACCTTTATGTAATGGCGCTAGCCCATTGAGCGCCAGGAATGCGTCAGTCTACGGGAGCTGGGTCGCAAGCCATGGCATGCGCAATATGCGTTCTGCCTCAAAAGCTTTTATTTTATCGGCATGCCGTAAGGTCAGACCAATATCGTCTAGACCGTTGAGCAAACAATACTTCCGAAATGGAGTGACCTCAAAGCGATAGCGACGCCCATCTGGGGCAATCACTTCTTGGCTCTCAAGGTCAATGGTGAGCTGATAGCCTGAGAACGCCTTGGTCTCATTAAATAGATGATCGACCTCTTGCTCCGATAAAACGACGGGTAAGAGGCCATTCTTAAAGCAGTTATTGAAGAAGATATCGGCAAAACTTGGGGCAATAATCGCCCGAAATCCGTATTGCGCTAAGGCCCATGGCGCATGCTCACGGGAGCTTCCGCAACCAAAGTTCTTACGAGCCAGCAAAATACCAGCCCCTTGGTAGCGCGGTTGATTTAGGACAAAGTCAGGATTTAGGGGGCGCTTCGAACAGTCTTGACCAGGCTCACCCTGATCCAAATAGCGCCACTCATCAAAGAGGTTCTGACCAAAACCGGTCTTCTTAATTGACTTCAGAAACTGCTTAGGAATAATCGCGTCGGTATCGACGTTCTCGCGATCCAATGGGGCAACTAGTCCCTGGTAAACCGTAAATGCATCCATGATTATTTGACCGGTGTGACTGTAACGTCTTTGTTATTGGTACTTGTGCTTGGAGTACTTGCTGGATTAGGTGCGGTCTCAGCGGGCTTCGCCTGAGGATCCATTTTCTTGCCCATCTCCTGCAAATCCTTACCAACGCCTGTCCAAGTGTTGGAGCAGGCCACTAGCGTGATCACTGATAGAAACATTAATCCAGAGCGCATCAAAGAGTTCATATTCATATTCTAGAAAAGATCAGGCAATCTTGCGCACATCCACAAAATGCCCCTCAATTGCTGCTGCGGCTGCCATGGCAGGACTCACCAAATGGGTTCGGCCACCCGCCCCCTGACGCCCCTCAAAATTACGGTTGGAGGTTGAGGCACAGCGCTCCTCAGGTTCCAGACGATCAGCATTCATGGCCAGACACATCGAGCAACCAGGCTCGCGCCACTCAAAGCCCGCGGCCTTAAAGACGCGATCAAGACCTTCGCGCTCTGCTTGTGCTTTCACCAAGCCAGAGCCGGGAACGACCAAGGCTTGCTTGACATTGACCGCTACCTTCTTACCTAAACGCTCAACTACTTTTGCGGCAGCCCGCAAGTCCTCAATACGGCTATTAGTGCATGAGCCAATGAATACTTTATCGACATAGATCGTATCAAGCGGCAAATTGGGTTCAAGCCCCATGTATTGCAGGGCACGCTCCATCGCTTGACGCTTGACAGGGTCACGCTCGCGCTCTGGATCAGGCACGCGACTACCAATCGGCAGAACCATTTCTGGGGAGGTGCCCCAACTGACTTGGGGGGCGATCTCTTCAGCCCGCAACTCAACCACGCGATCAAAATGGGCGCCAGGATCTGAATGCAAGGTGCGCCAATATTGCAAGGCTTGACGCAAAGTCTCGCCCTTGGGAGCGTAGGGTCGACCTTGAATGTACTCAATGGTAGTTTCATCGACCGCCACTAGGCCAGCACGCGCACCGGCTTCAATGGCCATATTGCAAATGGTCATGCGCCCTTCCATCGATAGCTGACGAATGGCTTCACCTGCAAACTCAATGGTGTAACCGGTACCACCTGCGGTACCAATCTTGCCAATCACAGCCAAGATAATGTCTTTTGCAGTGCTTCCTGGTTGCAGGCGACCCTCAACCCGCACCAACATGTTTTTGCTCTTTTTCATGAGCAAGGTTTGGGTTGCAAGCACATGCTCAACCTCGGATGTACCAATCCCAAAGGCCAATGCTCCAAATGCACCATGCGTGCTCGTATGCGAATCCCCGCACACTACGGTCATCCCAGGCAAGGTAGCGCCCTGCTCAGGGCCAATCACGTGTACGATGCCTTGCCGTTGGTCATTCATCTTGTATTGGGTAATACCAAAGCGATCGCAATTTTGATCTAAGGTATCCACTTGCAACTTCGATACCGGATCGGCAATTCCTTCGGAACGATCCGTAGTTGGGACATTGTGATCCGAGACCGCGAGGTTGGCTGACACACGCCAGACTGGGCGTGCAGCGAGACTTAGGCCCTCAAAAGCTTGCGGGCTGGTCACCTCATGAAGTAACTGTCGATCGATATAGATGGTTGCTGTGCCATCTTCCTCCGAATGAACGACGTGTTCATCCCACAACTTGTCATAAAGCGTACGCATAATTCCCTTTAAAGCAAAAGAAGCAATATAACGCTTATTTTCGCCCAGAAATGGGAGGTACGGCTCGTGGGGTTGCGCCGATGAACAACTGACGTGGACGACCAATCTTGTATTCAGGATCGGTAATCATTTCTTCCCACTGGGCAATCCAACCAACGGTTCGGGCCAGCGCAAAGATGCAGGTGAACATCTCGGTTGGGATGCCGAGTGCTCGTTGAACGATGCCGGAGTAGAAATCCACGTTTGGATAGAGTTTGCGACCTACAAAGTAATCGTCCTCAAGCGCAATCTTCTCAAGGGTCATCGCGAGCTTAAAGAGCGGATCGTTCTCCAATCCAAGCTCTTTGAGAACCTCATGACAGGTCTCACGCATGAGCTTAGCGCGCGGATCAAAGTTCTTGTAGACGCGATGGCCAAAGCCCATCAAGCGAACATTGGAGTTTTTATCTTTCACTTGGGCAATAAACTCACCAATTTTCTCGACACCACCACTTGCTTGAATATCATTCAACATTTCAAGGCAAGCTTCATTAGCACCGCCGTGGGCTGGGCCCCAAAGGCATGCAATACCGGCAGAGATGGCGGCAAATGGATTAGTCCCTGAGGATCCAGCCAAGCGAACGGTGGAGGTCGATGCATTTTGCTCATGATCTGCGTGCAAGATGAAGATGCGATCGAGCGCACGAACTAAGACCGGATTGACTTTATAAGGCTCGCATGGCGTTGCAAACATCATGCGCATGAAATTTGCCGTGTACGACAGGCTGTTATCTGGGTACATGAACGGCTGGCCAATCGAATACTTGTACGACATAGCCACTAGGGTCGGCATCTTGGCAATCAAGCGAATTTGGGCAATCTCCCGCGCCTTCGCATCACCATAATCAATCTCATCATGGTAGAAGGCCGCCATGGCACCGACCAAGCCAGTTAATACGGCCATCGGATGCGCATCGCGCCGGAATCCTCGCAAGAAGAACTGCATTTGCTCGTGCACCATAGTGTGATGCATCACCATGTCCTGAAACTCACGATTTTGCTTCTGATTCGGTAACTCACCATTAATCAAGAGTTGGCAAACTTCTAGGAAGTCACAATTCTTGGCTAGATCTTCAATCGGATAACCGCGATAGAGTAATTCGCCTTTATCCCCATCAATGAAGGTGATCTTTGAGCTACATGAGGCGGTCGATAAAAAACCAGGGTCGTAAGTGAACTTTCCAGTTTGACCATAGAGCTTACGAATATCAATCACATCGGGACCTTGGGTACCCTTATAGATTGGCAGCTCGATGTCGGGCGTACCGTCTGAGAAAGAAAGTTTGGCTTTGATGTTCGATTCAATCATGGTTTATTCCCAATCAGTCAATGCAATTCATTATCGTTGACGCAACATACCCAATACCGCTCGAGCAGGCTCAGAATCCATCGCTGGATTTAACTCTTTGCGAGCCAACAACAAATCCAGCAAATCATTGTCATCCAATTCCAAGAGCGTGGATAACGCCCTGCCCTGCTCATCATTTAGTTCATGAGCGTATCGATGAAAGAAACGCTCCAGAATTAAATCGTTTTCCAACAATCCGCGTCGCGCTGCACTGCGAAGCTGATAAATCTTCTTAGCGTCAAGGCTCATACTGCCCGACGCACCATCAATTCTTTAATCTTGCCAATCGCTTTAGTTGGGTTGAGATGCTTTGGACAAACTTCAACGCAGTTCATGATGGTATGGCAACGGAACAAGCGATACGGATCTTCCAAATTATCTAAGCGCTCAGCGGTTGCTTGATCACGGCTATCGGCAATAAATCGATAGGCTTGAAGCAGGCCTGCCGGACCAACAAACTTATCGGGATTCCACCAAAACGATGGGCATGAGGTTGAGCACGACGCACACAGAATACACTCATACAAACCATCGAGCTCCTCACGCTCTGCTGGACTTTGCAAACGCTCTTTCTCGGGTGGCGGCATGTCGTTAATCAAGTAAGGCTTGATCGAGAGGTATTGCTTAAAGAACAAAGTCATGTCGACGATCAGATCGCGAACCACCGGTAGTCCTGGTAATGGACGCAAAGTAATCTTCTGCGGTAAGGAACGCATATTGGTCAGACATGCAAGGCCATTCTTACCATTGATGTTCATCGCATCGGAGCCACACACGCCCTCACGACAGGAACGACGATAAGAAATACTTTCATCTTGTTTCTTCAGCGAGATCAGGGCATCTAAGAGCATACGCTCACCCTTGAGCTCTAACTCATAGCGTTGCATCCGAGGAGCTTTATCAACGTCTGGATCGTAGCGATAAATTTCAAAGATACGGGTATCACTCATAGTCTTTATCCAAGTATTAGAACGTACGCTCTTTGGGTGGAACTGATTCCACCGTCAGGGGTTTAAGTTGCACCGGCTTGTAATCCAATTGATTGCCTTCGTACCACAGGGTATGTTTCATCCAGTTGGCATCATCCCGTTTAGGGAAGTCATCATGGGCATGAGCACCACGACTCTCCTTGCGAGCGGCTGCCGAGATCATCGTGGAGTTTGCCGTCTGAATTAAGTTATCAATTTCTAGCGCCTCAATCCGCGCAGTATTGAAGATCTTTGATTTATCTTTCACCCACAGGTGTTTAGCACGCTCAGTGAGCTCTGCCATTTTGCGCACACCCTCATCGAGCAACTCTTGATTGCGGAACACGCCGGCGTAGGTTTGCATGGTCTTACGAATATCGTTGGCAAGATCTTGCGCATATTCACCCGAACTGCTGTTATCAAGCTTAGCAATGCGCTCAAGCGTGAACTCACCTGCGTCTGCAGGCAATGGTTTGTGCTCACGCGCTTTCAGATTGGCCTGCACGACATGATTACCTGCGGCGCGACCAAAGACCAGTAGATCTAAGAGCGAGTTGGTACCCAGACGATTTGCGCCGTGTACTGATACACACGAGCACTCACCAATCGCGTAGAGACCGTTCACAATCGTGTTGGGATTGCCATTCTTGGGAACCACCACTTGACCATGAATATTCGTGGGAATACCGCCCATCTGATAATGAATCGTTGGCACCACAGGAATGGGTTCTTTGGTCACATCCACGTTCGCAAAGTTCATACCAATTTCGTAGACCGATGGTAAGCGCTTCATGATGGTCTCTGCACCAATGTGCGTGAGATCCAACACCACGTAATCACCATCTGGACCACAACCGCGGCCTTCTTTGATTTCTTGATCCATCGAACGTGATACAAAATCACGTGGGGCCAAATCTTTCAGTGTGGGTGCATAGCGTTCCATAAAACGCTCACCATTTTTGTTACGCAGAATCCCGCCTTCACCACGACAGCCCTCGGTCAGCAAAACACCTGCGCCTGCCACACCGGTTGGATGGAACTGCCAGAACTCCATATCCTCTAGAGGCAAGCCGGCACGCGCCGCCATACCCATACCGTCACCAGTATTGATGTATGCGTTGGTTGAGGCGGCCCAAATGCGCCCTGCTCCACCTGTAGCCATCAAAGTAATCTTGGCTTCGAGGATATAAACCTCGCCCGTTTCCATTTCTAGTGCGGTAACACCAACTACATCACCCTCTGCGTCCCGAATTAAATCAAGCGCAAGCCACTCAACAAAGAAATGGGTCTTTGCTCTGACGTTGCGTTGATACAAAGTATGCAACATGGCATGTCCGGTGCGGTCAGCTGCTGCACAAGCGCGTTGCACAGGCTTCTCGCCATAGTTTGCGGTGTGGCCACCAAAGGGGCGTTGGTAAATCGTGCCATCGGCATTGCGATCAAACGGCATACCGAAATGCTCAAGCTCATAGACCACCTTGGGTGCCTCGCGGCACATGAACTCAATCGCGTCTTGGTCACCCAACCAATCAGAACCCTTCACCGTATCGTAGAAGTGATAGTGCCAGTTATCCTCGCTCATATTGCCAAGCGATGCGCCAATGCCACCCTGCGCAGCAACGGTATGTGAGCGGGTTGGGAATACTTTTGATAAGACTGCAACGCTAAGTCCTGCTTCTGAGAGCTGCAAGGCTGCACGCATCCCAGAGCCGCCGGCCCCCACGATCACAGCATCAAAACGCCTGCGGGGAAGTGATTTTTTAATGGCTGTCATTTCTTAGACTTTCCATAAGATCTGAATGGCATACGCAGCACAGCCGACGAGCCATAAAACGGTAATAACTTGTAAACCCAAGCGAATGCCAACGGGCTTGACGTAATCCATCCAAATATCACGCACACCAATCCAGGCGTGATAGAAAAGGCTTAACAATGCTAGAAGAGTCAGCACCTTCATCAAAGGGTTGGCAAACAATCCTGCCCAACCGTCATAGCTGGGATTGCCATTCAGAAGATAAACAATCAATAGAACAATGGTGAATGCGACCATCACAATCGCGGTGACGCGCTGAATAATCCATTCTTTAAGCCCATAATGGGCGCCAACCACCAGACGCTTAGGACCAATATTATTTTTTGACATAGCGCGTGACCTAGAAGAGACCAAATAAACGCAGACCCAAAATCGCTGTCAGCGTGAGACTAATCACCATGACCGATACTGCCGAACGATTTGCGGCCGCCTTGTCGACCCCGATCTCGAGATCAAGAAATAAATAACGAATTCCGGCGCAGAAATGGTGCAAATAGCCCCAAATTAAGCCCAGGCAAATTAATTTGACGAGCGGGTTACCCAGCAAGTTCGAGAAGTAAGCAAAGCTGACCTCAGACGCTAGGCTTTTATCAAACAAAAAGAGAATAAAGGGAAGAAACAGAAATAAGGCGGCGCCAGAAATACGGTGGAGGATAGAAACTTTACCGGGCCAAGGAAGTCGATATTGAGCAAGTTGCGCAATCCCGATGTTCCGGAACACTGGCCGCTGCTGGGCTGGATTTGAGTCCTGGTGTGAGTCACTCATAGCTGGTTGTAATCCTGAGTAATGAAGGGCCAAATTGTTAAATTGTTGTATTGCAACATATTCTATTAGAAACGTCAGACTTAGTGGACACTTTTTTACATCAACCGGTCTAACTTATTGATTTTAAGCAGTTTTATTAATTTATCTTTAGGTGTTTATCCTTAATGGGTTAGCTTAATTCGTTCACATAGTGCAACTTCGTGGTCTCGTAATACGCCATACGGACCTCAACCGGCTTATTGCCGTACGTGAAGCTGCGGCGTTCAACCGATAAAAGCGCAGCACCAGGGTCAAGATTGAGATATTTGGCTAACTCGGCACTCGCATTCACAGCCTTGATTTGCTCCTCGGCCCAGACCATGTGAGTATTGAATTCGCTTTCATAAAAGCCGTATAAGGGTCCATGCCAAGTACTCAAGCGCTCAAGGCTGATTCCCTCAAAACGCTTTGGCAAAAGGTAAATGGTCTCAAATACGGTTGGTTGCCCACCAAAGCGCTGAATTCGTTTGACTTCGATCACTGAGTCGCTTGGCCTGAGCTCCAAAAGCGAAGCGATATGTGCGTCGGCCTGGCGTGACGCGCAGCTCAGAAAACTACTCTTCAGAATCAGTTCTTTGCCATCATCTGGAACGAGGCGCAAGAACCGAAATTGCACGGCATCTTCGCGATGACTGGCGACAAAAGTACCCTTCCCCTGATGTCGCACCACCACATTCTCGGCTGCAAGCGCGTCGATGGCCTTGCGCACGGTTCCTTGACTGACCTTGTAACGCTCGGCGAGGTCCATTTCACTGGGGATTGGTTGTCCAGGTTGCCATTCACCGGCTTGTAAGCTCTTCAATAAGAGCTCTTTAATCTGTTGATACAGAGGGCTAAAGTTGGCAGATTGCTCTACGGATCGCATCGTGACTAATCGTGATTCTTTTATCTTATAAAAGACTTGGCTCTAGTGTAAATGTAAACTAGTGGTTTGTAAGCAAGTTCATCATTAACCCTTTATCCGGAGTTTGTAATGGCAAAAGCCCCTATGCGTGTCGCTGTCACTGGTGCAGCAGGTCAAATTGGTTATTCCCTACTGTTTCGTATTGCCAATGGCGATATGTTGGGCAAAGATCAGCCCGTCATTTTGCAGTTACTCGAAATCCCGGATGAAAAGGCACAAAAGGCCCTCAAAGGGGTCATGATGGAACTGGAAGACTGCGCATTCCCACTATTAGCCGGGATGAGTGCGCATAGCGATCCAATGACCGCCTTTAAAGACATTGATGTAGCCCTGCTCGTTGGCGCTCGTCCACGTGGCCCAGGTATGGAGCGCAAAGATTTGCTCTCCGCTAACGCGCAAATTTTTACAGCACAAGGCAAAGCACTCGATCAAGTGGCCAAGCGTACCGTCAAGGTATTGGTGGTTGGCAACCCTGCCAATACCAATGCCTACATTGCGATGAAGTCTGCACCTAGCCTACCGGCCAAGAACTTCACTGCCATGTTGCGCCTTGATCACAACCGCGCCCTCTCCCAATTGGCAAGCAAGACCAACAAGGCAGTAGCTGATATTGAGAAGCTCATTGTGTGGGGCAATCACAGCCCAACCATGTACCCCGACTATCGCTTTGCAACGGTCAATGGTCAGTCGGTTAAAGATCTAATTAATGATCCTGCTTGGAACAAAGATGTCTTTATTCCAACGGTGGGTAAGCGCGGTGCTGCCATCATTGAAGCGCGTGGCTTATCGTCAGCCGCCTCTGCAGCGAATGCGGCGATTGATCATGTGCGCGATTGGGTCTTGGGTACCAATGGTAAATGGGTCACGATGGGCATTCCCTCCGCTGGTGATTACGAGATCCCCGCTGAGATCATTTATGGCTTCCCCGTGACCTGCACCAACGGTGAATACACCCTCGTTAAGGGCTTAGAAATTGATGCGTTCTCCCGCGAGCGCATGACCGCAACCTTAAATGAGTTGCTCGAGGAACAAGCAGGCGTCAAGCATCTTTTGGGTTAAGATTGATTTATTGAAGAAGTTCACTCTTGGAGATAGCATGCGTAAATTACCAAGCTCATTACTTGCAGCACTGCTCGTGAGTATGGCGCTTGGTGTTGCGCATGAAGTTCGTGCGCAAGAAAGTGCATTGACTGTGCCCCATGTCTGGACCTGTAGTAACAATGAACGCTTCATTACAAGCGGTCCAGTTGAGAAGCTTGAAGTTCAATGGCGCTCTAAGTCCTATGCTATGCAGAAAGAGCAGTCCTTGCCAGGTAGCATGCGATTTAAGAACTACGACAGTGGTCTTGATTTAGTGGTGATTGGTCCTAAAGCAATGCTATTTAATATCAAATCGGGAATTCGGTTGGCAGACGAGTGCAAGACCGTGGCGATGAAAGAGGGTCGAGAGGCCCACCTTCTCGCCTTCGAGAAGTAATTGATTCAATACCTATCAATGAAATAAGGGTTGCTGCGAAGGACTGTCTTCGGGCATCTCGGCGTGAACCACCTCACCCTGCCGATCTGGAAATAGCGGCACTCCACAATCATCACATAACTCGGGTGTAAATAAGACGGCGTGTCGAAATACGTCTTCCACACCAGCGTCATGCAAAGCATCGCAGATCCGTTTTATCGGACTTTCCTCGTCCGAGACATCATTGAGTGCATCACTTGCCACACTCTCACGATCGTATAGGGGCCAAATCACGCCATAGATAATCTCTGAAGAACCCTTGAGACTAAATGAGATGCGGTACTCATCAGCCTGGTCTTCACCAAAGGCTCCAACCACACATGACAAGCCAGCAGGTAGCACGCCCAAGGTAGATTCAAGGAAATTGACTGCCGCACGAATACTCAAGGGTCTCACATGCTTATCTGCTAAGCGGCAGTTCGTGAAATACGCCTCCGGCAAGAGGAGTTCAAACTCACAACCGGGCAAGAGCTGACATAAGGGATCGTACATGGCGCTTTGCCATTCTGCTAAAGCCACGCCGCGCTCTTGGCGTTGAGGACCATCCATTTGCCACCGAAAGATCGGTTGCTGATGTGGCGCAATGATGACCGCCAAAATGAAACGAGGATCGGCCAGAACAGCAATGGTCTCTGACATATCACGCAGCTCGAGTTTCATTTCGCCACCGGATACGGCGGCATTCGCTAGGGTTTCAAGTAAGGTACGAGTTTGGGTATGCGAATGGGGCATTTGATCAATGCTATAGAGCCAGGGCACGATGGCAAACTGGGTGCCCTCGGCAGCTACAGCTCGTTGTAATGCGCCCGCCGATGCTTCAATTAAGGAAACGGGCAAGGGTCCTGAAGGAATTTGATAACGAGTATGAGCCACAATGGGCATGGCAATCAATAATGCATCCCAATGCGTTCCCTCATGCTCAAAACTCATGGACTCGGCCAAGGTCTCGGCGGTATCGGCCAATACCTCAAAGGCAACCGTATTGATCCGAAAGGTTTGATCAAGCGCCGCATCAATCACCGATTGATGATGACTTTTCAAAAGCTTGAGAAGACGGGCTCGTAACCGCTCTTCCCAAAATCGATCTTCAACCTGACTACCCGATGCCGCCAACGAGATGGAATCGGCTACTAAGCGCTCGGTCTCGGGCGAGGTCCGTTGAGATGTTTTGGAACGATGAACCGCCATAATGAATGAGCACTCCTGCTAAATGAATTTACTTCAGAATTTACTTCGCTTGTTCCGCACGACGAAATACGGGTTTATCCGGCTTCGATTCGGCAGCACTGTAGCGATAGCCTTCGGATTTAAAGTGCTTGAGCTCTGCAGGATCGGTAATACGATTCTCCACCACAAAGCGCGCCATGAGTCCTCGTGCTCGCTTGGCATAAAAAGAGATGATTTTGTACTTGCCATCCTTCTCATCCTGAAAAACCGGTGAAATCACTGGACACCCCAAAGCATCGGCTTGCAATACTTTGAAATATTCTTCCGATGCTAAGTTCAGTAAGAATGGTTTTTTCTGTTGAGACAGTGTTTTCTCAAGAGCTTTAGTAATGCGATCACCCCAAAAGGCATACAAATCTTTACCACGGGCATTTTTCAAAGCAGTACCCATTTCCAGGCGATAGGGTTGCATTAAGTCCAAGGGTCGTAACACACCGTACAGACCAGACAAAATCCGCACATGCTCTTGCGCAAAGTCTAGGGCCTTCGCATCCAAGGATTTTGCATCAAAGCCCTCGTACACATCCCCATTAAAAGCGAGGAGTGCTGGCCGACTGTTCTCGGTCGTGAATGTTTTGGACCAATCGCGATAACGTCCCACATTCAGTGCTGCTAATGGGTCTGAGATTCCCATTAGTTTTCCAACTTGCTGGGGGGAAAGTTTTTTGAGATCCGCTATCAGCTTAGCGGACTCCCCCACAAAATCAGGCAGGGTGTGTTTTTTAACTTTCAGCGGTGATTCGTAATCGAGGGATTTGGCGGGCGATAAAACAATTAACATAAATGATGGCTCGTTTAATAGTGCTTAGTACCCTATTCTAGTCACCTTCAATTATTTTGCAGACGCGCTAATCCGCTTGGCAATCGCGGCGCTGCAAATACCAGCCAGAACGGCCCATTCCAAAGAGATGGTTACGGTACCAACGCCAGTAATGACCATCGGAATCCATTCTTGTGCCCCCGAGCGAAATTCATGGCGAATCTGCCTAAGATCAATCAGGTTCCAAGCCACCGCCAAGAGTAGGGCAGCAATTACGGCATACGGTAGATGTTCTGCCAAAGGCGAAACAAAGATCAAGATCACTAATAAGAAGACCGCGGCACAAATCGCGGCCAGCGGCGTTTGCGCATTAGCTGCTAGGTTTACGCCAGAGCGATTAAAAGAGCCGCTCGAAGGATAGGCAGAGAAGAAGGATCCGCCCACATTCGCAAGTCCCTGACCAATGAACTCTTGGTTTGCATCAAACGAGTCATTGCGTTTCAGGGCTAGAGCACGTGCAATTGCCATTGCCTCGGTCGATGCCAACAGAGTCATTACTAAGACGGGCCCAAATAGGAGTTGCAGATGCTCTAACGTGAGGGCTGGATACGAGAGTGGTGGCAATGCCCCAGGAATCGCGCTCACCTTGCGGATCCCAGAAAATTCGGTGAAGTACTGTTCCAGAACCAGCAGGGCAACACTACCCGTAATCACCGCAATCAGCATCGCGGGAATCCAACGATTGAGTGGTTTCCACAAACGCATGGTCACCAAGGTAACGAGTACCAGGGCCAATACTTGTGGTCGCCACTGACCTTCGTAAATCGCAGTCATGGTTTGGAAGATGGTATCGAGCACACTCGTGCCACGCGCGATCTCAATACCTAATAAGGTTCCGACCTGACTATTGATAATGAGTACAGCGGCGCCAGCGGTAAATCCCACGATCACCGAATGCGGTACTTTCTCAACCCACTTCCCCGCCCCACCCAAGCCCAATGCAATCTGAATCACGCCAATCAAAAAACTGAGCGTGAGGACTAGTACTACGTAATGCTCGCTCTCCGGAATCGCGAGCGGCGCAATCAATGCCATGGTGGTTAGCGAGATCGCATTGGCCGGTCCGGTCACCATCAAACGGCTTGACCCAAAGAGTGCAGCAATGATGCACGGGACCATCGCAGCATACAAACCATAGTGCGGGGGCATGCCTGCTAATAGAGCAAATGCAATCCCTTGAGGCAACACCACGATGGCACCCGTTAATCCAGCAAGAAGATCTGCGCGCACCACTCCCGGCTTCTGATATTCGGGTAACCAACGGGCAAAGGGCAAAGAGAACCGCAATTTATGAATGATCCTAAGTACTTAGAGTTAGCGTGGCACAATTTAGTTATGCCATCACCGCTTCTCCAAACTCCACATTCTAGCGATAGTCTTGCGCCCGAGGGCTGGTTTACCTCCAAACTACCGCAAGTTGGCACCACGATTTTCACCACCATGTCGGCTTTGGCCGCTGAGCACCAAGCCATCAACTTAGGGCAAGGATTTCCGGACTTTCCTTGTGATCCGGCCCTACTCGATGCCGTCAATCACGCCATGCGATTAGGTCATAACCAATATGCCCCCATGCCGGGCATTCTTGAACTGCGTGAGGCACTTACGCAGAAGATTGCAAGCTTGTATGGCCATCACTACGATCCGTACTCTGAAATTACGGTGACCGCTGGGGCAACCCAAGCAATCTTTACTGCAATTGCCGCTTGCGTTGGCCCCAATGATGAAGTGATTGTGATTGAACCCGCCTTTGATAGTTACTTACCAGCCATTCAATTGGCTGGCGGCAAAGCGGTTCCTGTGGCGATGGAGATTGTGCGCGATCACAATGGACTCGTCGATGCCTATGCCTTGCCATGGGAAGCACTAGCGAATGCCATTACTTCAAAGACCCGTTTAATTATTACCAATACGCCACATAATCCTACGGCCAGCATTTGGGAAGCCGCCGATTTGGAACGCTTATATAGCTTGGTCAAAGATACCTCGATCTTGATCCTTAGCGATGAGGTCTATGAACACATGGTGTTTGATGGCAAACCTCACGAGAGTATCGCGCGCCATGCGGCACTCGCAGAACGCAGCTTCTTGGTTTCTAGTTTTGGCAAGACCTTTCATGTCACGGGCTGGAAACTGGCCTTCATTGCTGCCCCTGCTGCACTCATGCATGAATATCGCAAGGTACACCAATTTAACGTGTTCTCAGTGAATACACCCATGCAATACGCCATTGCTCAATATATGCAAAACCCCGAACCTTATCTTGCGCTTCCTGCGTTTTATCAAGCCAAGCGCGATTATTTCCGGGCGGGGCTTGCAAGTACTCCACTGAAGTTATTACCGTGTGCGGGTAGTTATTTTCAATGCGTTGATTACACCGCTCTGCCACGCAAAGAGGCCAGTCTTCCAGAGGCAGAGTTCTGTCGTTGGTTAACCACGGAGTTGGGCGTTGCAGCCATTCCAAACTCCGCCTTCTATGCCAAGCAAACGGAATCAGGTGTCATCCGTTTTTGTTTTGCCAAACAAGAGTCAACACTTAAAACCGCACTGCTTCGTTTACAAGCCTTAGTACCCTTATCAATACCGACAAGAGAACCATGATGAAAAAATCTATGATCGATGTATATAGCTGGGCTACTCCCAATGGCCATAAGATCCATATCATGATGGAAGAATGCGGCTATCGCTTAGATCGCGATTGGCGTGCCATTCCGATTGATATTGGCAAAGGGGATCAATTTAAACCCGCTTTTCTGAAAATCAGTCCTAACAATAAGATCCCAGCGATCGTAGACCCCAATGGACCTGATGGCAAACCGATTCATCTATTTGAATCTGGCGCCATCTTGCTCTATCTCGCTAATAAAACGGGGCGCTTCCTACCGAAATCGATTCGGGGTAAATACGAGACCATGGAATGGCTCATGTTTCAGATGGGTGGCTTAGGACCGATGCTGGGTCAGAATCATCATTTCCGCTTATACGCACCTCAAAAAATTGATTACGCGATTGAGCGCTATACCAATGAAGCAAAACGCTTATATGGTGTGTTGGATGAACGCCTAAAGAAACATCAGTTCATCGTTGGTAATGAATACACGATTGCTGATATTGCAATCTATCCATGGACACGACGTTGGGATAAACAAGGGATGGATCTCAAGGACTACCCAAACTTCAAACGCTGGTTTGAAATGATTAGTGCAAGACCAGCAGTGCAACGCGGTGTTGAAGTACTAACAAATCTGCGTAAGCCCGAGATGGATCCAAAGGAAAAGGAACAGTTGTTTGGTGCAACTCAATATCAACGCAGGAAGCAAACAAAATGACCATCACTTCGATTGGAATCATTGGCGCTGGCACGATGGGCAATGGGATTGCGCAAGTGGCCGCAAGTGCTGGATACGATGTTGTATTACTGGATGTTAGCGATGCAGCACTCGAGAAAGGCTTAGCAGCACTAAATAATAGCCTTGATCGCCTCATCAAAAAAGAGGTCATCAGTGCTGAGCAAAAGTCTCAAACCTTGGCGCGGATTAAAACTACTACGCAATACGCTGAGCTTGCATCAGTTTCTTTGGTGATTGAAGCAGCTACTGAGAACCAAACCATTAAAGAATCGATCTTGCAGCAAGTGGATCGGGTGGTTAGTCAAGATACGATTATTGCGAGCAATACCTCGTCCATCTCGATTACGCATCTGGGTTCACTCAACTCAAGGCCCGAGCGTTTTATTGGGATTCATTTTTTCAATCCTCCACCCCTCATGGCTCTCATCGAGGTCATCATGGGTAAGCAAACCAGTCCTGAGACCCTAAAGGCAGTCCTGGCGATGGCCGCTCGTATGGGCAAAGAGCCTATCACTGTACAAAGCTCACCTGGCTTTGTCGTCAATCGCATCCTTTTGCCAATGATTAATGAAGCCTTCTTTGTCTTACATGAAGGAATTGCTAGCCCCGAAGACATTGATACCGGTATGAAACTTGGTTGCAACCACCCCATTGGCCCCTTAGCATTGGCCGACCTGATTGGTCTTGATACTTGCCTTGCAATCATGGAGGTGTATCACCAAGAATTTAAGGACGATAAATATCGTCCATCACCCTTACTGATTGATTTAGTTGCCAAGGGTCATCTAGGACGCAAGACTGGACGCGGAGTGTATGTCTACGACAAAAAGTGAGTTTCCAACGATTGTGCGGATCCTCGGTTACGCGGGGCTCATCCCATTTATTGGGCTGGCGTTCATGGTCCAGTTAGCGGATAGCCCCAACGACCTCATCGCTCTTGAGTCATTGGTTGCCTATGGTGCAGTGATTGTCTCGTTTTTGGGCGCCTTGCACTGGGGCGCTTGCTTTAAGACCATCGGCGAGTCAACCCAAAATCGCTGGCTTGATCATAGCGTTTGGATTTGGGGCATCATGCCAGCACTGATTGCGTGGTTGGCGATTCATATCTTTATACCATTGGCACTACTCTTACTCGCAGCCACTTTGATCGTACAACGTGCGATTGATCAACGCACTTACGCGTACTATTTTGAGAACACTCAAATGGCCAATGCGTTCTTACGCATGCGCACTCACTTAACAGTGGTGGCTTCAGTGTGCTTGATCTGGGCGGGTCTAGCTAGCTTGATTCGTAATTACTAATCGAGTTTTTCTGATGCTAGTGCTTCTGGTGGGCAGCAGAAATAATTTTCTCGGTATACGCAATTGCTAATGCCGACAACACAAACGTCACATGAATTAGGGTCTGCCAGAGCAAGGTCTTCTCATCATAGGATGCGGCATTGATAAATGTCTTTAGCAAATGAATCGAAGAGATACCAATAATCGCGGTAGCCAGCTTGACCTTTAATACCCCAGCATTGACATGTGAGAGCCACTCGGGCTGATCGGGGTGATCTTGCAAATCAAGACGCGACACAAAGGTCTCCCAACCGCCCACGATCACCATCACCAAGAGATTGGAGATCATCACGACATCAATCAGTCCCAAGACGATTAGCATCAGTGCGGTCTCGGTCATCTCATTGGCACCCATCATCGTGATGAGATGAATCAACTCTAACCAGAACTGCCAAACGTAGACGCCTTGGGCAATGATTAGACCAATATAAAGCGGGGCCTGCAACCAGCGGGACATAAAGATCCAGCGCGGCAAGGGGCGCAATTTTTTCTCGAACACAAATTCTTTGTTTTCACTCATGGCGAGGATTTTAACGAAGTTTGTGTCATGGCCATGACGCCAGGGGCTTCCTTAAAAGTGTGAGAATATCAAGGCCATGCCTAGCCTATTTGACTCCAAACCGATTGCGCCATTGGCTGAGGCCTTGCGCCCCAAGACGATCGATGAAGTGATTGGTCAAGCGCACTTATTGGGGCCCGGTAAACCATTACGCTTAGCCTTTGAAAGTGGTCAACCGCATTCGATGATTTTGTGGGGGCCGCCTGGAGTCGGTAAAACTACGATTGCTCGATTATCCGCGCAAGCCTTTCGTCATTCCTTCATTGCGATCTCAGCTGTGCTAGCAGGTGTTAAAGAAATCCGAGAAGCGATTGAACAGGCGCACCATGACATGGCTCAGTTTGGTCGACAAACAATTTTATTTGTTGATGAGATCCATCGGTTTAATAAGAGTCAGCAAGATGCATTGCTACCGCATATGGAATCGGGTCTCTTCACCGTGATTGGCGCAACTACCGAAAATCCTTCCTTTGAGGTCAACGCCGCCCTTCTCTCGCGCGCTCAGGTCTATGTTCTCAAATCGCTCACTGGGGATGAGTTAAGACAACTCTTAGTGCGTGCCTGCGATCATGCTTTGCCAAGCGTTACGCTTAGTGATGATGCGAGAACAACCATCGTGGCCTATGCCGATGGAGATGCACGGCGCTTAATAAACTTGGTCGAGCAATTGCAACAAACCGTCCGCACTCAAGGTATTACTGCGGTAGATCGGGTTCTCATTGAGAACACCCTCAATCTCAATGCACGACGCTTTGATAAAGGCGGTGATCAGTTTTATGACCAGATCTCAGCCTTACATAAATCGGTGCGCGGCTCACACCCCGATGCCGCGCTCTATTGGTTATGCCGCATGCTCGATGGCGGTGCTGATCCGCGTTACCTCGCACGTCGGATTATTCGGATGGCGTGGGAAGACATTGGTCTAGCCGATCCACGGGCGATGCAACTTGCCAATGATGCTGCGCAGACTTATGAACGTTTGGGATCGCCCGAGGGCGAGCTAGCCTTAGGGCAAGCTGTGGTTTATTTAGCAGTGGCGCCCAAGAGTAATGCGAGCTATCACGCATTTAATGCGGCTCGCGCTTTTGTTACAAGCGATCGCAGTCGCGAGGTACCGGTGCATTTGCGTAATGCCCCAACCCAACTCATGAAAGACCTTGGGCATGGTCATGCCTATCGCTATGCGCATGATGAACCCCATGCCTACGCCGCGGGAGAATCGTATTTACCCGAAGGGATGGCAGAGCCGCGCTGGTATGAGCCGGTTGAGCGTGGTCTTGAAATTAAGATTGCGGAGCGGATGGCCTTCTTGCGTAGCTTGGATGAGCAGGCCAATAAAACGTAAGGTATGGCCCGTTTCTGAACTAACAAAATTACTATATACTGTATAAATATACAGTATATGAAATCCCCTGATTTAAACCCTCTGCTATCTTCGTGCTTCGCCCCCATCCGGCGTGGATCTTGCTATCGACCCCTGATTGCTGGGCGCGCACCTGCCGGGTTTCCATCACCCGCCGCTGATCATTACGACAAGCGCCTTGATCTCAACGAACACTTGGTCTTGCATCCGGAGGCTACCTTCTTCTTGCGAGTGAAAGGCAACTCAATGATTGGGGCAGGGATTCATGATGGGGACTTATTGGTGGTGGATCGCTCACTTGAACCCAGTCACGGTCGCGTCGTGATTGCTGCGCTCGATGGGGAGCTCACCGTGAAACGCTTACATCAACAACGCGGCAAGATTTTGCTCTGTGCTGATAACCCCGATTACCCTGCGATTGAGATTCGTCAGGGGCAAGAGTTACAAATTTGGGGGGTGGTCGCGCACGTGATCCATAAGGTGTAGTTATTCATGCGCCCTGTCTTTGCTCTGGTGGATGGCAATAATTTTTATGTCTCGTGTGAGCGGGTCTTTAACCCTCGTCTCGAAGGCAAACCCGTTGTGGTGTTATCCAATAATGATGGCTGCATCGTTGCCCGCAGCCAAGAAGCACGCGCACTCGGCATTCGGATGGGAGCCCCCTTCTTTGAAGCCAAACATCTGATTCGCTCACACGGCCTCATTTGGCTCAGCTCCAACTACACCCTCTATGGCGACATGAGCGCTCGCCTGATGGCCCTGTTAGGCGAGTTTGCACCTCACCAAGAAATCTACTCCATCGATGAATGCTTTTTAGATCTAACTGGTATCCCAAATGACTTGGTAGCCCATGCCCACCAAATACGTAAGCGCATTAAGCAGTACCTAGGACTACCAACCTGCGTTGGGATTGGGCAGAGCAAGACCTTAGCTAAATTAGCAAACCACATTGCCAAGAAACGCTTGCGCTATCAAGGCGTATTTAGTTGGTCGCATTGCAATCGCCTGGAGGCCGATGCCTTAATGGCCGATATTGAGATTGGTGAAGTATGGGGGGTGGGTCGACGCCTAAAGATCAAACTCGAGCAATGCGGTATACGGAGCGTATGCGACCTGAAATATGCCCCAACTAGTTTGATTCGTAAACGCTTTGGTGTAGTGCTTGAGCGCACCGTGCATGAGCTCAATGGGATTAGTTGCCTTGATTTGGAGGATACCGAAGACCATCAGGCAGTGCGCAAGCACCAAATTATCTCGAGCAAAAGTTTTGGTAAGCCCGTGCATCAACTCGATGAGCTACGCCAAGCAGTAGTGAGTTATGTCACGCGCGCCGCCGAGAAATTGCGCCAACAAGGTTCGTGGTGCTCCCATCTTCTGGTTTATCTGCGCACGAATCCATTTGCACCCCATGATCCTCAATACGCCAAGAGCATGACCATCCCCCTATTGGTGGGTACGGATGACACACGCGTCTTGGCCAAATACGCTAGCGCAGGTATTGAGCGTATTTATCGTCCTGGCTTTGCATATAAGAAAGCAGGTGTGATGTTGTTAGGTCTGCACCCAGCGGGTCAGGATCTTGGCGATCTTTTTTGCAATCTGCCACAACGTGAGCGCTCATCGCAACTCATGCAAGTGATGGATCAACTCAATCAAGAGTACGGCTCCAACACCCTGCGCCTAGCAGCCGCTGGTTTGCGTCCGCAGTGGACCATGCGCTCTTCGCAGCGCAGCCCCAACTACACCACGGCCTGGCATGAACTTGCGCAGGCATGCGCAAATCGCTAATACAATGAAGCATCCATAACCATTGCAATTAAAGGAAATACGATGCGCAAATTTTGGCTCTCGCTTGGTCTCGCGATTGGTATCGCTACCCTCTCTGGGTTCTCATACGCAGGACCCAAAGTAGAATTTAAGACTAATCTCGGTAACTTCGTTGTCGATCTTGACTCCGATAAAGCCCCCAAGACCGTCAATAATTTTTTGACCTATGTAAAGAGCGGTTTCTATAACGGCACCGTGTTCCATCGCGTAATTAATGGTTTTATGGTGCAAGGTGGCGGCTTTACCACCGAGCTGGTACAAAAACCAACGCAGCCACCCGTGGTCTCTGAAGCACAAAATGGTTTAAAGAATCAGATCTACACCATTGCCATGGCAAGAACCTCGGATCCCGATTCAGCAACTGCGCAGTTTTACATCAATGTTAAAGACAATCCAGGCTTGGATTTTCCGAATGCGATGGGAAGCGGTTATACCGTCTTTGGAAAAGTGATTTCAGGGACACAAACTATCGATAAGATCAAGCAAGTACCAACAGGCATTGCTTCAACCCCGCGTGGTCGCATGGCCGATGTGCCCAATACGCCTGTCGTGATTGAGTCGGTCACCATCCTCAAATAAGCCAATGCTATTGCTAGACGATGTTGAGAGTAGTCGGGAGCAACCCACCAGTCGACTCTATCAACACGTCCAACAAGAATGGTGTGCTAATCGATTTAATGAGTTAGATACTTGCTTTGATGGTATCGAGACCGCTCTAGGCCAGGGTCAATATGTGGTTGCACTCTTTGCTTATGAACTTGGTTATTATTGGCAAGGCATTGCGTGTAAGCACCCTGAACCACTGCCTTTACTCAGAGCGTGGTCCTTTGCTGAGGTCAGCAAACTTTCCAAAGAGGCGGTCGATGCGTTTTTACACGATCGCCTAGCGATTGAGTCAACTCCCAGTGGCATCCTCAATCGGCACGACTCAATCGATCACGCACGTTTTACCGAGGATATTAAACGCATTCAAGCATGGATTACAGCGGGCGATACCTATCAAATTAATCACTCCTATCGGGTGTATGGTGACGCCTATGGCTCACCCCTTGCTCTCTATGCACGCTTACGAGAGCGGCAACCGGGGCGTTATGGTGCATTTATTGAGGATGGTCATCAGGCAGTCTTATCCCAATCCCCGGAACTATTTATTCGGCGCTCTGGCGATACCCTAATAGCAGAACCGATGAAGGGCACGGCCGATGCGACTTTGGCGCAGGCCAGTGAGCTAGCCAATGATCCCAAAAATCAAGCTGAGAATGTCATGATTGTGGATCTCCTGCGTAATGATCTGGGACGCATCGCACTAACTGGATCGGTTCATGTTCCCGCACTCTTTGAGGTCAAGCAACACGGTCAGGTCTTACAAATGACCTCAACTGTGCAAGCAAAGCCGCGAGCCAATCTTCGAATTGAGGATGTATTGCGAGCAGTATTTCCATGCGGTTCAGTAACGGGCGCTCCCAAAAAACGCAGTATGGAGATTATTCAAGCGCTAGAGGATCAATCACGCGGCTGGTATTGCGGGGCATTGGGCTGGTTTGATCCCAATGGCGACTTTGCGATGAGTGTGCCAATCCGCACGCTGCAGATGGATCATGATCCGAAGTCCGACTCATCATCGTTTGTCTTAGGTGTTGGCGCCGGAATTACCATCGACTCTGATGCTGATACTGAATATCAAGAGTGCCAACTGAAGGCGGCATTCTTAACGAGCCTGCCAAGCGGTGTAGGGATCTTTGAAACCATCCGCTTTGATCGGGGTAGCGACCTTACCCGAATTACAAACTGGTCACAGCATCTCGAACGTCTGTCGAACTCAGCCCGTGATTTAGGAATTCAATTTGATGACGAAGTCTTGCAGAATATGGTGCAAGCAGCTGCAGCGGATTTGGCGCACGATTCTATTCATCGCGTGCGGATTGATTTAAGTGCAGCCGGCCAACTATCACTATCGCATTCCATCATTGAGAAGCTCCCCGGTCCTGTTCAATTATTTTGGGCCCATGAGATTTTGCAAGATCAATACACACCACAGCAACTCACCATGCAGTCGCATAACCCCTTATTGCGTCACAAGATTAGCGTACGTGAAATCTATGATGCCGCCTGGCACAAGGCAGTTGAGCTGGGTGGCTTTGATGCCCTATTTATCAATCAGCATGGACACGTCACGGAAGGTGGTCGTACTAGCGTATTGATCCGCGAAGATGTCAATGGTCCGTGGCTCACGCCACCTTTATCTGCAGGTGTGCTGCCGGGTGTGATGCGATCAGTCATCTTGGCCGATCCAAGCATAAATGCCCGCGAGGCCAACCTGACTATTACCCAAGTAGTAAACGCTAATGAAATAATGGTGTGCAATGCTTTGCGCGGAATGATTCCGGCCTATCTATGAACTACTGCTCCTCCTGCGGCTCCAATGTCCGCCTGCAAATACCGCCTGACGATACGCGTATGCGCCATGTCTGCGCGCAATGCGGTGAGATCCATTATCGTAACCCGCGCAATGTAGTTGGCACCATACCCATTTGGGAGAACCAAGTTCTGCTCTGTCGACGCGCGATTGCGCCTCGGCATGGTTACTGGACTTTGCCAGCGGGCTTCCTCGAGGTTGGTGAAAGCACTGAGCACGGCGCTGCCCGCGAAACCCTGGAGGAGGCAGGTGCGCAGGTTGATATTGGCCCCCTCTTCTCGCTTCTGAATGTCGCACACGTTGAGCAAGTTCACTTGTTTTATTTGGCTAAGATGCGCACACCCAACTTTGAAGCGGGTATCGAGAGTTTAGAGGTCGGCTTATTTACCGAAGCACAAATCCCCTGGTCGGAGCTTGCCTTTCCGACCGTGAAGCAGACCTTGCAATGGTATTTTGAGGATCTCCGTAGCGGTGGGATCTTGCACGGCCGCACGCGCTCGCGTGATATTTTGCCTGGTGAGTGCATTGAGTAAATTGCATCACTGATCATGAGTACCATCCCGTGGCTTGGCCCAAGCGATCCATTCCCTAACCCACTCACCCAGCCTGATCCTGACCCAGAGGTGCCGGGATTGCTCGCAGTGAGTGAACGAATCTATCCTGGACAGTTAGAGCGTGCTTACCGCAGCGGTATTTTCCCCTGGTACTCCGATCATCAGCCCGTCTTGTGGTGGTCGCCTGACCCGCGCATGACTCTCAGGCCCGCGAATCTCAAAATTAGTCAGTCATTACGCAAAACAATCCGCGCATGCTTGGATGATCCAAGTATGACATTGCAGGTTGATCATGATTTTCCGGGGGTAATGCGCGCCTGCGCCACCACCGAGCGCCAAGGCCAAGATGGTACCTGGATTACGCATGAGATCATGGATGCATACGCGGCATTGCATGAGCAAGGTCATGCTCATTGCATCACCCTGGAGCAGAATCAGCGCGCCATTGGTGGCCTATATTGCGTCTCTTTTGGGGCGATGGTGTTTGGAGAGTCGATGTTTTCTAGGGTTCGCGACTCTTCCAAGCTGGCTTTAGCAGCCTTGTGCGCATGGTGCTACGATCATGGAGTGACTTTCATTGATTGCCAACAAGAAACCGCCCATCTTCGCTCTTTGGGTGCCTTGCCGATTAGCCGCTCTGAGTTTTTAGGGCATATCGAGCGTGCGGTATCCACCCCAATCCAAGAAAAATGGGTAATGGATAAGTTCATTCTAGAGAGATACCTGCGATGAGCCGCGTCCACGAACTACCGATTACGGCAATTCAGTTTTATGCCACAGCACCTTATCCGTGTAGCTACATTCCCAACCAAATTGCCCGCTCGCAAGTTGCCACCCCTACGCACTCCATCGGTGCCGATGTTTATAGCAATTTAGTAAATGCAGGTTTTCGTCGCAGCGGCTCTTATACCTATCGACCCTATTGCGATCATTGCAAGGCCTGTATCGCAACACGTATTCCAGTAGCCTCCTTTACTCCTAATCGCAGTCAACGCCGCGCTTGGCAAAAACACGCCGGATTACAGGCTCAGGTCTTAAGCCTTGCGTTTACTGATGAGCACTACCAACTCTATCAGCAGTATCAATCAACCCGTCATCACTCCAGTTTGATGGAGCACGACAATCAAGAGCAATACACACAGTTCTTATTGCAAAGCCGAGTTAACTCGCGCATGGTGGAGTTTCGGGATGGTTCGAATGATTCACATCCTGGGCGTTTGCGGATGGTGAGCATGATTGATGTCTTGGAGCAAGGCATCTCATCGGTCTACACCTTTTATGATTCCAGTCAAGCAGGCACGAGCTATGGCACCTATAGTGTCTTGTGGCAGATTGATCAGGTTCAAAAACTCGGTCTACCCTATTTATATTTGGGCTACTACATTGCACAAAGCCCTAAAATGTCATACAAGATTAAATTTCAACCACTGGAAGGATTGATCAACGATCAGTGGCAACCCTTGTTGCCGCATCAGCTTACTGATGATTAATACCTACCCGCTTGTTCGTCCCCTGCTGTTCTCAATGGACCCCGAAGAGGCTCATGACTTCTCCTTCGCACAACTAGATCGCTTAGAACGCTGCGGACTTCTGAAAGCCTTAATTGGCAAACCCATCATCAAGCCGGTTGAGCTCTGCGGTTTACGATTTCGTAATCCAGTGGGTTTGGCTGCCGGTTTAGATAAAGATGGCAAACATATTGACGCACTTGCAAGCCTTGGATTTGGGTTCTTAGAAATTGGCACCGTGACCCCCTTACCACAACCAGGTAATCCCAAGCCGCGCATGTTTCGTCTGCCAAGTGCAAACGCCTTAATTAATCGCATGGGCTTTAATAATGATGGGGTTGATGCCTGTATTGAACGTGTCAAACGCTCTCGGTTTTACCAAGAGGGTGGCGTGATTGGTCTCAATATTGGTAAGAACGCCAGCACTCCGATCGAAGATGCTGCTAATGACTACGTGACCTGCATGCGCAAGGTGTATCCAGTGGCAAGCTACATCACAGCTAACATCTCATCACCAAATACCAAAAACTTGCGCGATCTTCAGGGTGAAACGATGTTGCGCCAATTATTACAAGCGCTTCATCAAACCCGTGAGGATTTAAGCAATCAGTTGGGCGTGCGCAAGCCACTCTTTTTAAAGATTGCACCCGATCTCGAGGCGGCGGACCTCAAGTTAATAGCCGACCTTTTAATTGAGTTTGAGATCGATGCAGTGATTGCCACCAACACCACTATTGCACGCACCGGTGTAGAGGGGCTCGAGCATAGTCATGAAACGGGTGGTCTCTCAGGTTTGCCTGTCTTGGCTCGTTCTAATCAAACGATCTATGATTTATTTCAGGTACTTCATAACCGTATTCCCATTATTGGCGTTGGCGGCATCCTGTCTGGTGAGAACGTCAAACAGAAACTGGATGCAGGCGCTAGTTTGGTGCAAATCTATACGGGGCTGATCTATCAAGGCCCTAAACTCATTACTGATTGTGTGCGGGCCTTTCCATAAACACTTCATCCGTCCCTTAGTTGTTGAATTGCTCCGGTTGATTTACTATTAGATTTCACAATACGCAACGCTGTAAAAACTCATTACAATCATCAAAATGGATAGCAAGGCAACCAAAAACTCCGGTGATGTTGGCAAGACGGCAATTCAGGTCGTTGAGCGCATGATGAACCTGCTTGATTGTTTGGCCGATCAGGAAGAAGCGAGTAGCCTCAAACTGCTCTCTCAAAAAACCGGATTACATCCTTCTACGGCGCACCGCATTCTCAACGACATGGTTGCCTGTCGCTTAGTCGAGCGTGGTGATGGTGGAACGTATAAATTAGGCTTACGGCTCTTAGAGCTTGGTAATTTGGTCAAAGAGCGTCTATCCGTTCGAGAAGCTGCTCAACTGCCCATGCGAGCCCTTCATAAGCTGACCGGGGAAACCGTCAACCTCTCGGTTCGTCAGGGTGATGAAATTGTCTATGTCGACCGCGCCTATAGTGAACGCTCTGGAATGCAAGTGGTGCGCGCCATTGGTGGTCGTGCCCCATTACATCTCACCTCGGTTGGTAAATTATTCTTGGCAGTCGATGACCCCAATCAAGTACGCGCCTATGCTACCCGAACGGGTCTTGCCGGCCATACGCGCAACAGCATCACACAGTTAGCGAAGCTTGAGAGTGAGCTGGGGAGTGTTCGTCACGTGGGCCACTCACGGGATAACGAAGAGCTTGAGCTCGGAGTGAGTTGCCTCGCGGCTGGCATTTTGGATGACACGGGTAAGTTAGTGGCAGGTCTATCACTGAGCTCACCAACCGATCGCATGCAACCCGATTGGCTCAAGGCCTTACAAGAAACTGCGCTACAGATTTCTAAGGGTCTGGGATATAAACCCCAAACCAGCTCTAAAACCGACTAGTCTCTACATTGTGAGGCGGCGAATTGGCTTGGGCTCACCAGGCTGATAACTTTCAATCCAGTCTCGTACCCGAACGGCATCCGCAAAGCGCGATTGGGTTCCAACCGAATCCAAGAACACGAGCAGTATGGGTAGGCCGTTTACTTTGGCTTGCATCACTAAGCACTTACCGGCCGCACTAATGAATCCTGTTTTTTGCAGACCGATTTCCATATCACCCGCGCGCACCAGTCGGTTGGTATTTAGGAATACCTGTGGGCGTTTATTAATGACCAAGGTCGTATCGGGCCACACTGAGAACTCCCGAATCAATTTGTAGTTATAAGAAGCAACCAGCATTCTGGCCAAGTCCTCAGCAGTCGATACATTGGTCGCCAATAAACCGGTTGGATCGGTAAAGTTGGAATGGGTCATTCCTAAAGAGTAGGCCTTGTGATTCATGGCCTCGACGAAGGCCTTCGCACCGCCTGGATAATTACGAGCCAATAAATACGAGGCGCGGTTCTCAGAGGACATCAACGCTAGGAGGAGCGCTTCCTCACGGGTTAACTTGGTCCCCAAAGCCAGCCGAGATTTTCCATAAATCTTCACATCTTCTTGAGTGATCGTGAGTACTTCATTGAGTGGCGCATTGGAATCGAGCACCACCATCGCGGTCATTAGTTTGGTGATGGATGCGATAGGCAAGCTGACATCGGGATTTTTCTCAAAGAGGATTTCTTTAGAATGCTGATCCACCACCATCGCCACACTCGACTTGAGATTGAGATCATCCGGTTGGTTTCGTAACCCCATGGCAGTTGCAAATGATGGACGACCAGCGGCCTGGGGGGGATTCTTGGGGCGATTGACCGTGGTTCGAACCTGCTTCGAATTAGCAGACTTGGGCTTTTGAGCCGCCGTCGACTTGTTTCCCTGGGCGCTCTGTTTCGGTTTGTTCGCTTGAGAACTATTTGAAGACTGCGCCAAGGCTGGCTCAGTAACACCAAGAGTGATACTAAGAATACCAAGGAGAAGAATCTGGAGGGGGCGTCGGGCCCTTGTCTGCTGTTCAGACAAATGACGAGTAACTGAATTAATAAACGCTTGAATCAATCTCAATATAAATCCCAGAATTCAGTACAACACCACAATAATAACTGGATTAGCGCTTGGCTGGTATTTTTCCTTGGTAGTTGACCAAGATCACCGCGGTCATCGTTAGCAATAGCCCCGCTAGCATCATGAGAGTCAGGGGTTCGTCAAATAGTATCCAGGCCATCAACGCTGTGGTGGGTGGTGTTAGATATAAAAGACTCGTAACCTTGGTGGCAGCACCCTTACGAATCAAAATAAACAATAAACTAATTGCACCAATCGAGGTGGGCAAAATGCCCCAGAGCAAGGCCCCAATCACTGGCGTATTCCAGATAATCTCACGGGTCTCAAAGAGCAAGGCAACAATCAAGCATAAGAGAGCTGAGATCGAAAACTGAATCATCGATCCAGCCCGAAGATCAAAATCTGGACAGTATTTTTTCTGGTAGAGCGTACCAAAGGTAATGGCAAATAAAGCAGCAATCGCAAAACCATAGGCACTCATGGGAATATCCAAAAAGCTGGTTTTATCAGCCACCACCAAAGCCACACCACCAATGCCCAAAACCAAACCAAGCCATTGGCGATAGTTAACCCGCTCGGCAACCCATGACGCACTCCACGCCGTTAAGATGGGTTGCAATCCCACAATCAATGCGATCAGTCCAGCGGTCATCCCCAAACGCACCGCACTCCATACCCCCATGACATAGCCAAATTGCAATAGCACTCCAGCGACTGCAATATGGATGGTCTGGCTGCGGTTGGGCCAGATGGGTTTCCAGAACAAAATGATGAGACCCATCACGAGCAATACGCCAGTAAAGCGTAAGAATAAAAATGTGGCGGGCTCCATGTATGGCATACCAAAGCGCGCAATGATGAAGCCCGTACTCCAGATAAATACAAATAATGGCGCGGCAAATGCCTCGATTGGAGTGGCTGACTTCATGAAGAGGGTCGAGATTTGGAGGTTCTCATTTTATGCTGATGCGCACTTGCAATTTGGATCGTTTGATAATGAATCTGCACGGTATCCTCAATTGGATTAGCGTACCCTCCTGCCATCGCAATGGCGATAGGGATACCCCGCTCTCCCACAAATGCCATGACCTGTTGATCACGTAGCGCTAGCCCCTCTTTTGTGAGTCTTAGGCGTCCCAAGCGATCACCCTCAAAAGGATCGGCACCGGCCAAGTAAATCAGAAATTCAATGTCATGTTTTGCAAGAAACTCGAGGGCCTGTTCGAGAGCCTCTAGATAGATGGTGTCGCCACTACCGTCGGCTAAGGCAATATCCAGATCACTGTTCGTTTTTGCGAATGGATAGTTTTTCTCACCGTGGATCGAGACCGTGCAAATCGCAGGATCATGTTGCAAAATCGCTGCCGTGCCATCGCCTTGATGAACATCGAGGTCCAGAATGCCGATTCTTCGAGGACTGATTGGGTACTTCATCAGTACCCGCGCCGCAATCGCGGCATCATTGAAAACGCAAAAGCCCGAGCCCTTGTTACGGTAGGCGTGATGGGTACCACCCGCTAGATTGACTGCGACACCCTCCTCGATAGCAGATTGACATGCGGCAATCGTGGCACCCACCGAGCGGCGGGAACGCTCCACCATTTTCTCTGACCAAGGAAATCCGATTTCTTTCTGCTCTGCCTCACTCAGGGTTCCACTAATCACCCGTTGCAGGTAGGAAGCGTCATGGGCTAAGAGCAGTTCTGTATCACTTGCCCTGGGTGCCTCAAGTAATTGAGCGTCTGGAAGATCAACAACCAAATCTCGCAGCATCCTGTACTTCGCCATCGGAAACCGATGCCCCGCGGGCAAGGGTAATACAAAGTGATCGCTGTAGTAGGCTTTCAAGGAATCTAAGGTTTATTGTATAAGTTACTGATTATATTGAATTATTAATATTAACCTTACGGCTAATATTTTTTGTTGCAACGCAACAAATCTTCTCCTATAATCAAAGGTAAGATGACTATAACCAGTCTCCCCCATTTAATTAAAGGAGTCCATCATGAACCTAACCCCAGAACAAATTGCGGCCGCCCAAAAGGCTAATCTGGAGACCCTTGCCGGTCTTACCAATCAAGCCCTCAAAAGCGTTGAGAAACTCGTTGAACTCAATATGCAAATCGCCAAGAATAGTTTGAGCGAGAGCATGAGCAATGCCAAGAAAGCACTAGAAGTACGCGATGTTCAACAACTCATTACCCAGCAAGCTGAAATGATTCAGCCAATGGCTGAGCGCATGATGAACTACGGTCGTGATCTCTATGAGATTGCACAAGATAGCTCCCATGCGTTTACCAAAACGGCAGAAGCAGAGTTCGCTGCTAACCAGAAAAAATTGCAATCCATGGTTGATGAGTGGACCAAAAACGCTCCGGCCGGGTCAGATGCTGCCGTGCAAATGATGAAGCAAGCAATCGCGGCAGCAAACAACAGCTATGAGACCAGCCAAAAGGCTATCAAGCACGCGATGGAAGTGGCGCAAGCCAATATGCAAAATGCAGCTGATACCGTGACCAAAGCAGCCAGCAAAGCAGCAAAGGCTGCCAAGAAATCGTCTGAGTAATTAACTGAATGTAGATAGTCAAAACCCCGCTACGGCGGGGTTTTTTCTTGGGACTCAAGATTAGTAAATCTTTTTTGTACGCTACTTCTTCTTGACGGGTGGCAAATCGGTACACGATCCATGATGTGCTTCTGCTGCCAATCCCAGGGACTCCCCTAGGGTTGGATGCGGATGAATAGTCTTACCAATATCGACCGAATCGGCTCCCATCTCAATCGCTAGGCAAACCTCACCAATGAGGTCACCCGCATTGGTTCCCACAATGCCTCCACCAATAATGCGATGGGTGTTGGCATCGAAGAGCAATTTAGTAAAGCCTTCGTCACGACCATTGGCAATTGCTCGTCCACTGGCCGCCCATGGGAATAAACCTTTCTCATAGGCAATGCCTTGTGCCTTGCATTGCTCTTCAGTTAGCCCTGCCCAAGCAACCTCGGGATCGGTATAGGCTACCGACGGAATTTGCTTCGCATCAAAGTAGGATTTCTGACCAGCTGCTGCTTCAGCTGCTACATGGCCTTCATGAACGGCCTTGTGCGCCAACATGGGTTGCCCAACGATGTCGCCAATCGCAAAGATATTGGCTACATTTGTTCGCATTTGTGAATCTACGGGAATAAATCCGCGCTCATCAACCTGCACACCAGCAGCGCCTGCATCAATCTTCTTACCATTGGGGGTACGCCCTACTGCTACCAACACGAGGTCGTAGCGTTGTGGACTGCCTGGTGACTTCTCACCCTCAAAATAAACTTCGATGCCATCCGGCTTGGCTTCTGCACGAACCGCACGGGTTTTGAGCATGATGTGATCAAAGCGATGCGCATTCATCTTTTCCCAAACGCGCTCGAGATCACGATCAGCCCCAGCCATCAAACCATCCATCATCTCCACAATATCGATGCGAGAGCCGAGTGCGCTATAGACGGTGGCCATCTCTAAACCAATAATGCCACCACCAATGACCAGCATCCGCTTTGGAATACTCTTTAATAGCAATGCGCCCGTACTATCCACCACCCGGGGGTCTTTAGGCATAAAGGGCAAGGCAATGGGTTGACTACCAGCGGCAATAATGGCTTTCTGAAAACGGATCACCTCTTTCTGACCCGATAGAGCTTGCCCACTACCTGTGCATAGATCCACTTCAACGTGATGAGCATCCAGAAAACGTCCCAGACCTCTGACGACATTGACCTTGCGCATCTTCGCCATACCCGCTAGACCACCAGTTAATTTAGCAATCACGCCCTCTTTATGTTGGCGTAATTGATCGAGATTAATTTTGGGGGGAGCAAATTCAATGCCATGCTTAGCCATGTGCTTCACTTCATCCATCACCGCTGCGGTATGCAAGAGTGCTTTGGATGGAATGCAGCCCACATTGAGGCAAACGCCACCGAGGGTTGGGTAGCGCTCGACCAAAATGACATTCGCACCAAGATCTGCACTCCGAAAGGCGGCACTATAGCCACCGGGGCCGGCACCTAAGACAAGTACTTCGCATTCATGCTGTACCTTACCCTGATACGCACCAGCGGGAACTGGAATGGCTGCGGGTGGCGCTGGTGGTACTGGTGGTGCAGATGATTTTGTAGTCGCTGGAGTAACTGATGATGCTGTACCCGATACTTCAAGCTGCCCAATCACCGAACCTTTACTTACCTTGTCACCCACTTTCACCGCAAGACTAGTGACGACACCTGCCTGATCCGCGGGGACCTCCATCGTGGCCTTGTCGGACTCCAGAACAATCAGTGGCTGCTCTTTCTCAATTGCATCACCAACTTTCACCAAAACCTCAATGACCGGTACATCAGAGTAATCGCCAATATCAGGCACTACGATCGCATGTTGACTCATCACCTTCTCCTACAAAACAGCGCGACGGAAGTCGGCGAGTAACTGCGAAATGTAAACATTAAAGCGCGTCGCTAACGCACCATCAATTACTCGGTGATCCGCTGTGAGTGATAGTGGGCAGATTAATCGCGGCACAAAGGCTTTGCCATCCCAAACGGGTTTCATGGCAGCTTTACTAACGCCCAGAATCGCTACCTCAGGAGCATTAATGATGGGCGCAAAGTACGTACCGCCGATGCCACCCAAGGATGAAATCGTGAAACTGGCTCCTTGCATTTGCTCGGGCTTTAACTTGCCCTCACGTGCAAGCGCTGCGAGTTCTGCAGTCTCTCTGGCAATCTCGAAGATCCCTTTTTGATCCGCATTGCGAATCACTGGCACAACCAGACCATTGGGGGTATCGGCTGCGAAGGCAATATGGAAATACTTTTTGAGAACGAGATCATCGCCGTCAAGTGAAGCATTGAACTCGGGGTACTTCTTCAATGCGGCAACCGAAGCCTTAATCAAGAATGCGAGCATCGTAATTTTGCTACCCTGCTTCTCATTCTCTTTATTGGTCTGTACTCTAAACGCTTCAAGGTCGGTAATATCGGCATCCTCATGATAAGTAACCGCCGGAATCATCACCCAGTTACGTGCCAAATTAGCAGCTGAGAGTTTCTTGATTCGGGAGAGCGGTTGACGCTCAGTCTCACCAAATTTACTGAAGTCAACCTTAGGCCATGGCAAGAGATTGAGGCCTCCTAAACTACCGCCTGTGCTTTGACTTGCAGGCGCACTCGCACCAGTCATTACAGATTTAACGAAAGCCTGCACATCCTCTTGTGAAATCCGCCCTTTGGGGCCTGTGCCTTTAACCTGCGCAATCGTTACGCCCAACTCACGGGCAAACTTACGAACCGATGGGCTGGCATGGCTTGCGCCATCAATTGAGCTTACTGGCTCAGCTCGTACCGGAGTTGCAGCAGGGATCGCTGCTGGCGAGGGTGTTGGTGTGGGTGCTGGGGCAACCGGTGCAACTTGGGCTGGCGGAGCTGCAGAGGCAGCGGGCGCAGATGCACTCGCATCACTTGCTTCCAATAAGAGCACGACACCACCTTCCGAGATGTTGTCGCCCACTTTGACCTTCACCTCTTTCACCACTCCTGCGTGGGAGGATGGCACATCCATGGTTGCCTTATCGGACTCGAGGGTGATGAGGGATTGCTCTTTCTCAACGCGATCACCTGCTTTGATATGCACCTCAATGACCGGCACATCCTGATAGTCTCCAATATCGGGGACCTTGATTTCAAGTAATTGACTCATGATGGCCTTACATCTTCATGGGGTTGGGTTTATTGGGATCAATTTGGTACTTCGTAATCGCTTGTGCAACCTTACTGCGATCAATCTTCCCATCATCGGCCAAGGACTTCAGTGCAGCGACCGTAATCCAGTGACGATCCACCTCAAAGAAGTGACGCAGTTGCTCGCGTGTATCGGAGCGACCAAAGCCATCGGTTCCCAACACCTCATAACGACGACCCAGGTTCTGAATCGCTGGACGTATTTGCTCTGCAAACATGCGCATGTAGTCGGTGGCAGCAATGACTGGACCCTGATGATCTTTCAGTAAGCGCTCGACATGCGATAACTTCGGTGTGGCAGTTGGGTTGAGTAGATTGCTGCGGTTGGTTTGATTCCAATCCCGCCCAAGTTCGTTCATACTGGGGCAACCCCATAGATCCGAAGCAATTCCCCAATCCTGGTTTAACAGTTCTGCAGCAGCAATCACTTCGCGGAAGATCGTGCCACTGCCAAGCAGTTGAACGCGCAATGAATTTTTTGCATCGCCGATCGATTGCAACTTGTACATTCCCTTAATAATGTCTTGCTCAGCACCCTGAGGCATCGCTGGGTGAGCATAGTTCTCATTCATTAAGGTGATGTAGTAATAGACATCTTCTTGCTCGGTCAGCATGCGACGCATACCATCCTGAATCACAACTGCTAACTCAAACGCAAAGGTGGGGTCATAGCTCACGCAGTTTGGAACGGCTGCCGCCCAGATCTGACTATGGCCATCCTCGTGTTGCAAGCCTTCACCGTTCAGAGTCGTGCGACCGGCAGTACCACCAAGAAGGAAACCGCGACTGCGCATATCTCCAGCAGCCCATGCTAAATCACCAATACGTTGGAAGCCGAACATCGAATAGAAGATGTAGAACGGTAACATCGGCACGCCGTGGGTGGAATATGATGTCGCGGCTGCAATCCAGTCACACATGCCACCGGCCTCGTTAATACCCTCTTGCAGAATTTGTCCGGCCTTATCTTCTTTGTAGAACATCAACTGATCGTGATCTTCTGGGGTGTAAAGCTGTCCTAACTGATTCCAGATACCAAGTTGGCGGAACATACCTTCCATACCAAAGGTACGTGACTCGTCAGGCACGATCGGTACAACTCGGCGACCAATGGTCTTGTCGCGCACCACCGTATTGAGTAAACGCACAAAGGCCATGGTGGTTGAGATCTCACGGCCTTCAGTCGTTGCTTCTAAAAGAGGTGCGAAGGCATCCAAAGCAGGCACTGGTAAGCTCTCAGCTTTTGTGCGGCGCTGTGGCAGATAACCACCTAACTCCATGCGACGTGAGCGCATATATTCCAGTTCGGGGCTGCCCTCTGGGAACTTCACAAAGGGCATATCAGCCAATTGTTCATCGCTTACCGGAATCTCAAAGCGATCCCTAAAGCGCACCACATCGTCATGACTCATCTTCTTCGCTTGGTGAGCAATATTCATGCCCTCACCCGAGCCACCCATGCCATAACCTTTAATGGTTTTTGCCAAAATTACTGTTGGTTGACCACGATGGTTCACAGCCGAATGAAACGCGGCGTAGACTTTATGGGGATCATGGCCACCGCGATTGAGGTTCCAAATATCCTCATCACTCCAGTCAGCCACTAAGGCTTTTAGTTCTGGGGTATTAAATACCTTCTCACGGACATAGGCACCATTTTTGGCTTTCATGGTTTGGTACTCACCATCCACAATCTCACCCAAGCGCTGCATCAAGATGCCATTCTTATCGCGGGCAAAAAGTGCGTCCCAATGACCGCCCCAAACCACTTTGATGACATTCCAACCAGCGCCTCGGAACTCGCTCTCAAGCTCCTGAATAATCTTGCCGTTGCCTCGAACCGGTCCATCAAGGCGCTGCAGGTTGCAGTTCACCACAAAAATGAGGTTGTCGAGTTTCTCACGGCCCGCCATACCAATAGCGCCGAGCGACTCGGGTTCATCGGTTTCACCATCGCCCAAGAAGGCCCACACTTTGCGACCTTCGGTCTTCGCAAAACCGCGATCCTCGAGGTAACGCATAAAGCGTGCTTGATAAATAGCCATGATGGGACCAAGGCCCATCGATACCGTGGGGAACTGCCAGAAATCAGGCATTAGCCAAGGATGGGGGTAGCTTGAAATGCCTTTGCCATCCACCTCTTGGCGGAAATTATTAAGCTGCTCATCGCTTAGGCGTCCCAACATATAGGCACGAGCGTATACACCGGGCGCCGAGTGTCCTTGGACGAAGATTAAATCGCCGCCATGTTGTTCGGACGGCGCATGCCAGAAGTGGTTGTATCCAACGTCATATAAGGTAGCAGCCGATTGGAAGGAAGAAATATGCCCGCCAACGTTTGTGTTCTTGTTGGCGCGCAATACCATCGCCATGGCATTCCACCGAGTAAAGGATCGAATCCGATGTTCAATATTTTGATCCCCTGGAATCCGCGCTTGGATCTCTACTGGAATCGTATTGATATAGGGTGTTTCTGCATGAAAGGGTTGATCAACTCCATTCACACGCGCATGCGCGATTTGCTGATCAATCAGATACGCAGCACGATCGGTGCCCTCATGCTTGATCACGCCATCGAGTGCTTCTAACCACTCTTTGGTTTCAACTGGATCAACATCCATTGGATTCATTTGACCTGCCACTTGCTCGGGTACAGCTGCCATGGTTTGCCTCCGTTTTAATCTGTGACGAGGGATTGTGTCCCTCTATGGCTAATATTCTAAGAATAGGTGACGATTGTGACAATTAATTTTCCACATTCCGGTAATATTTATCACTATATGGAATAATATTGCAGTGCAAAGCCCTTTATATTAGGAACTTCCACTAATTAGAAAGACCCTTGGATTGGCTACTGGGAACTCCTTGCAGGTAAAGCTCTACGAAGCGTTTAAACGAATGCCTTCGATCCGGCGCTTTATTGGTTCGCGCTTGGTTTACACGCCACTAATGGCGATTGTGATCTTTTTGGTGGTGATGGCCATCATTCTTGGAACACTGCAAGTTCAAGAGCGACAACAACAAGAGGGTTCCCTCTTTCGTGAACTAAGTTTGGTGAAGCAGCGGATTCAGCTGCGCTTTATCAATAACAGCGAAGCCTTGCAATCCTTTAGTCGTGATCTCGCCCAAACCCAAAATGATCGCGCCGGACGTGACAAGGTCTTAGCTCAAATCGAGTCCTTTGTCTTAGGCAACCCCGAGATATTGCAGCTCATCTGGTTAAACGATAACGAGTGGCGGCAATGGATGGTCCCTCCCCCTGCTCGTAATCATGAATGGTTTGATATCGTGCCCCAAGCAACCGATATTGATCGAGAACTAAAGAAAGCTCTGTTCTTAAGTCGTGAGACTAATCGACCCGCCTATAGTCAGGTAATTAGTATTACCGTTCCGAAAGACGATCCAATCATGAGTGAGCGTCAATCGGTTTTTTGGGAGGTTATTTCAATCTTCAAAGATGGGGAAGCGACAGGTGCATTAGCTGTGATGTACTCGAGCCAAGGGATCTTGCAATACATTATTCCACCCGAGCTAAAGAGCCAGCACCGCTACTCCTTAATTGGTAAAGATAATCGAGTGCTCGCCATCTCATCCGATCGCGATACACCCACGCGCTCACTCAGTAATGAAACGAGTCTGGACTTTGGTGCGCTGGGCCCCAACATTATGTTACGCGTGGATACCTATCCACCTCCAACTGACCTCACCTTTCGGATGCTGCTGGGTGTTGTGATTGGCTTATCCGCTTTTGTGGTCTGGAGCTTGTGGTCAGTTCTAAAACAGATGCAAGTGCGTCAACTCACTGAAGCAAACTTACGAACTGAGAGTAGCTTCCGTAGGGTGCTAGAAGACTCCATGCCAGTCGGAATTCGGGCGCATGATATGGAAAAACGCATTACCTATGTCAATCGATCGTTTTCTGAAATGACGGGCTGGGCCCAAGAGGAGTTGCTTGGATTAAAACCGCCTTTTCCATTCTGGCCAGCCGAGCTTCACGAAGAATTAATGCAAAAGATGGCTGGGGCGCTTGAGGGTAATGCGAAGAATGGGATCGAGGGCACGATTCAGCGTAAGAATGGAACCCGGATTGCAACACGTACCTTTATCGCCCCATTAATCAATGATAAGGGCCAGCAAACCGGTTGGGTGACATCGGTGATTGATATCTCAGAACCCAAAAAGATCCGAGAAGAATTATCGGCTACTCAAGAACGCTTTGTCACAGTGCTTGAGGGCTTAGATGCGGCCGTATCGGTGGTCTCGATTGAAACTGGCGAACTGCTATTTGCTAATCGCTATTACCGTGAGCGCTTTGGTGATACCGCCAAGGGGCATATTGATCTAACCGGCCATGAGATGGATCCATCTTCCATCTTCCATTTTGAAGGTGATAACGTCGATGCCTTAGCAGGCTTGCCTGCCTCTGCCTTAAAACAATCCAATGAAATTGAATCTGAGGAGATTCAGTTACGAGGCGATACGACGCATTGGTACGAGGTACGGCGCCGTTATATTTCCTGGGTGGATGGTCACCTGGCACAGTTACTGATTGCTACGGATATCACGCTGCGCAAGAATACCGAGGAGCTCGCCAGACAACAGGAAGAGCGGATGCAATTTACTAGCCGTCTTACCACCATGGGTGAGATGGCATCCTCACTTGCACACGAGCTCAACCAACCTCTCTCTGCGATCTCGAACTATTGCATGGGAATTGCTAAGCGGCTATCGAGCACCCAAAATCCGCTCTCCAACGAACTAGTCCCCGCATTAGAAAAAGCCAGCGACCAAGCACATCGGGCAGGGACGATCATTTCGCGCATTCGTAGCTTTGTAAAACGGAGTGAGCCGCAAAGTAAGTTATGCAGCATTGGTGACATCATCGCTGACTCTGTTGGTCTGGTGGAGATTGAAGCAAATCGCCACCGCCTCAAGATTATTTCCGAGATAGCCCCTGATATTCCTCAGGTTGAGCTTGACCCTGTTCTGATTCAGCAGGTCTTGGTCAACCTCCTGAAAAACTCCTTAGATAGCCTGCGCGAGGTTTACCCCCTCTCCTCACGCTGGTCAGCCCCACCAGTGAAGATCAGTGCTGACCTTGAAACCAGTACCTTCCCCAGCATGCTGCGGATTCGGGTGACCGATGCTGGGGCCGGCATCGCCGAGTCGGTTCTCAACCGAATGTTTGAACCCTTTTTTAGCACCAAATCCGATGGAATGGGCATGGGCCTAAATATCTGCCGCTCCATCATCGAGTCCCACCATGGTAGGCTGTGGGCCAAAAATCACATGGATACCGAGCACACACGCTTAGTCGGCTGCACCTTTACAATTCTGTTACCGTTGGAATCTAATCAAATAACAAAGGCGTCAATAGGAAATAGCAATGAACATGAGCAATCCACCGAAAACAACCCAGGCTGAAGTCGTTTATGTGGTTGACGACGATGAGGCAGTGCGCGACTCTCTGACCTGGTTACTTGAAAGCAATGGCTACACCGTCCGTTGCCATGCCAGTGCCGAGCGCTTCTTGCAGTCACTCCAAAACACTGATAAGTCGACAATCTCGTGCTTAATCTTGGATGTGCGCATGCCTGGTATGTCTGGTCTTGAGCTCCAAGAGCGTCTCATCAGCGAGAACTTACCGATGCCCATTTCGTTCATCACTGGTCACGGGGATGTTTCGATGGCGGTATCCACCATGAAACGTGGCGCGGTCGACTTTATTGAGAAGCCCTTTAAAGAGAATGAATTATGCGCGCTGGTTGAGCGGATGCTCACCAAGGCACGCGTGGATTTTGCACAGGCAGATCAACGTAAGAACACACAGAGCCTCTTGAGCAAACTCACCGGTCGTGAGCGCCAGGTTTTGGAGCGCATTGTGGCAGGTCGTCTGAACAAACAAATTGCCGATGATCTGAGCATCTCTATTAAGACCGTTGAAGCACATCGTGCCAACATCATGGAGAAGCTCAACGTCAACACTGTTGCTGACCTGCTGCGTCTGGCACTCTCTTAATCATTTGAGTAAGCGCGATGCCAGCCCAACTGATTGACGGTAATCTTCTCTCGAAAAAACTTCGGGCTGAGATTGCAACCCGCTCGGCCATTCTGACCGCCAAAGGTGTGCGTCCCGGATTGGCTGTGATTGTGGTCGGAGATGATCCTGCGAGCCAAGTGTATGTTCGCAATAAAGTGAAAGCCTGTGAGGATGTGGGATTTCATTCGGTCTTGGAGCGCTACCCTGCGGAGCTTGATGAAGCCCAACTGCTAGCGCGCATTGCGACTCTTAATGCAGATCCAAGTATTCATGGGATCTTGGTGCAATTACCCTTGCCTAAGCATATCGCTGCTGATCGCGTCTTGGAGGCGATTGCTTCCGAGAAGGATGTTGATGGATTTCATGTAGCTAATGCTGGCGCCCTCATGGTCGGCGCCCCACTCTTTAAGCCCTGCACACCTTATGGCTGCATGAAGATGCTCGAGAGCATTGAGTACCCACTGCGTGGTGCGCGTGCGGTTGTGATTGGGGCATCCAATATTGTGGGCAAGCCCATGGCAATGCTTTTACTTCAAGCGGGCGCCACGGTCACAATTTGCAACAGTAAAACCAAAGATCTCAGTGCGCACACCAAAGAGGCCGATATCCTCGTGGTTGCAACTGGCAAACCCAAGATGATTACCGGCAATATGATCAAGCCAGGGTCGGTTGTCATTGACGTGGGTATTAATCGCCTACCAGATGGCAAGCTCTGTGGAGATGTGGATTTTGATACGGCCAAGTATGTGGCAGGTTGGATTACCCCCGTACCAGGCGGCGTTGGTCCCATGACCATCACCATGCTCCTCATGAATACCTTAGAGGCGGTTGAGCGTAGTATGAAGCCAGTGAGTAAGCTTAGCTAGTTTTTACTTCCCCTAAGCTTTGATTCATTTGTTTTGGTTTTCTAGTTGAAATAGATTGATATTCGGCTATTTGCTGAGCGTTAATCACTCCGGCCTTTTTTAGGTAGAAAAAGTTTTATTCATGTCTTGAATAATTCGACTTTGCTTTTTTAAGTTCTCCACCACGAAATCCTATTCATAAATTCCATATTTTATGACTCTTAATAAAGATGCAGTCATCTAATGTTGATAAAACCTTTTGAAGAAAATTCCATTAAGCTATCCCTATGAATGCTCCAATCAATACCCCCTCCCTCGATTCCCAAAATCCCCTTTTATCCTTTGGTCGCGGCATTGCGCAGTACGATGCCGTGCGTCCTGAGCAAATTGCTCCAGCCATTGAGCACTTGCTAGGTATTTGCGAGAGTGCGGTTACTCGGGCGGTCGATCCAAAAACACCAGCAACGTGGCTTGATTTAGTCGAACCACTTGAGGATGCCACCGAGCAATTGGGTCGTTCATGGGGAGTGGTATCGCACCTCAATGCAGTCGCTGATACTCCAGAACTTCGTGCAGCTTATGGTGCGATGTTACCCAAAGTTACCGCCTTCTTTGCCAGTCTTGGGCAAAACTTAGCCCTCTACCAGCGCTATAAAGAGTTAAGGAATAGCTCTTCATTTGAAGCTCTAAGTGTTGATCAAAAGAAAGTGATTGAGAACTCCTTGCGTGACTTTCGTTTGGGAGGTGCGGAGCTACCCGCTACTGATAAGCCCCGCTTTGCCCAGATCCAGGATGAGCAGGCGGTTTTGGCTAAAGCTTTTTCAGATCACGTGCTCGATGCCACCGACGCCTTTGTGCATGTGGTGACCTCGATTGACGATCTGGCTGGATTGCCTGAGGATGTGATTGCGGCAGCGGCTGATACTGCCAAACAAAAGGGCTTGGAAGGTTGGGCATTTACTCTGCACTTTCCATCCTATTATCCTGTGCAACAGTATGCTGAGAATCGCTCACTGCGGCGTCTCATGTATGAGGCATACGTCACACGCGCCTCCGAGCTAGCTGCGCAATATGGTCGTGGTCAACAGGAATGGGATAACACCCAAAACATGATTGATCAATTACGTCTGCGGGATGAAGAAGCAAGAATGCTTGGGTTTGCAAACTATGCGGCACTCAGCTTAGCTCCCAAGATGGCACGAGATGTGGCTGAGGTCGATACCTTTTTAAGTGACTTTGCCCAACGCGCCAAGCCATTTGCACAAAAGGATTGGTTAGAGCTGCAAGAGTTTGGAATGAAGTCCCTAGGCCTTCAAGAAATTGAGCCATGGGATATGGCATTTGTATCCGAGAGGCTCAAGCAAGCTCGTTATGCGTTCTCTGAGAATGAACTCAAACAGTACTTCCCTCTTCCAAAGGTTTTAGAGGGATTGTTTAAGGTAATCCAGACCCTATTCTCAGTGAGTATCCGCCCTGCATCGCTGCCCACATGGCATCCTAGCGTTCAATCGTTTGAGATCCTAAATGGTCAGCAGCAACCCATTGCTTACTTTTACCTAGATCCCTATGCGCGTCCAGGCAAACGCGGTGGTGCATGGATGGATGATGCGCGTGGCCGTCGTGTTTTTAGTAATGGCGAGGTGCAGGCACCAGTTGCGTATCTGGTTTGTAATTTTGCTGCACCCGTTGAGGTTGATGGTCAATTGCGCCAACCAACAATTACTCACGATGATGTCATTACCCTCTTTCATGAAAGCGGTCATGGTCTTCACCACCTTCTCACGCAAGTGGGCGCATTGGGTGTCTCTGGTATTAATGGAGTTGAATGGGATGCAGTTGAGTTACCCAGCCAGTTTATGGAGAACTTCTGCTGGGAGTGGGAAGTGTTACAAGGCATGACCGCTCATATTGATACGGGCGAGCCTTTACCCCGATCCTTATTTGACAAAATGCTGGCTGCCAAGAACTTCCAAAATGGCTTAACCACCATGCGTCAGCTGGTGTTCTCCTTAACCGATTGGCGTTTGCATTCGCGCTTTGATGCAAATACCGCACAAGGTCAGGCGGTCTTAGACCTGGCCCGATCGATCAATAATGAATATCATGTAATCCCCCAAGCATCGATCTCGCGCTGGCCCAATACCTTTAGTCATATCTTTGCGGGCGGTTATGCCGCAGGCTATTACAGCTATAAATGGGCTGAGGTTTTATCGGCAGATGTGTATGCTGCATTTGAGGAAGCGGCCAAGATTAAGGGCACGGTCTTGGATCCAGAGACTGGTATTCGGTATCGCCAAGAGATTTTGGAGGTAGGCGGTAGTCGCCCGGCTGCTGAGTCATTTGCGGCGTTTCGGGGGCGTCCCCCACAAATTGATGCGCTATTGCGTCATGGTGGCTTGGTGACTGCACATTAACTTATTTAGCAATCTCCACAATCACCGGAGCGTGATCCGAAGGCTGCTCCCAGCCCCTGGGGGTTTTATCAATCGTACTGGCCATGCATTTTTCTTGAAGAGCGTTGCTAAGTAGTATGTGATCAATACGCAATCCCGCGTTACGACGAAATGCCATCATGCGATAGTCCCACCAGCTATAGGATTTTGGGGCTTGCTCAAACAGTCGGAACGAGTCGCACAATCCTAACTGAATGAGTCTCTGAAATTGCTCCCGCTCTTGCGGAGAAACTAGGTTTTGCCCTTCCCAAGCTTTGGGGTCATGCACATCCTGGTCCTCCGGCGCAATGTTGAAGTCGCCCAGCAGAGCTAAGCGGGGATAGGTTGCTAGTTCATCACGCAGCCAGATTTGCAAGGCTTGTAACCAAGCCAATTTGTACTGAAATTTATCGCTCGCCGGGTCTTGCCCATTGGGCATATAGGCACTGATGATGCGGATGGGTTGTGCTTCTTTAAATGAAATCGTGGCGGCAACAATCCTTTGCTGCTCATCAGCGAAGTTTGGGATGTTCTTGGTGACCTTTAGAAAGGTAGTTTGGGGATCAGAACTGATTGCACTGAGCGCGGCCTTGCGCACCACAATCGCGACACCGTTATAGGTTTTTTGGCCATTGGTGAGACTCAAGTAGCCGGCCTGTTCTAACTCTTGATGAGGATACTTATCATCAGTGAGTTTGAGTTCTTGGAGGCACAGGGCATCGATTGGACGTTGCGCTTTTTCCTGGCCCTCTAACCACTGAATCACATGCGGCAAACGAACCTTGATGGAATTCACGTTCCAAGCGGCTAAACGAATACTTGAATGGGTAGACATCACTGGATTGTAAAGGCCAGCGATGTTGACTTAGGCTTCGATCTGCAACTCTTGCAGTTTGCGAGTGATCGTATTGCGTCCAATCCCCAAGCGGGTTGCTGCCTCTACCTTACGGCCGCGCGTGACCTCAAGCGCCGCACTTAAGACCGAGCGCTCAAACCTAGCTAAGAGAGAATCAAATACCTCGTCTTGGTTTTCTTGCAGCATCTTGACCGCCAAGCGATGTAAGTTACTCTCCCAATCCCCGCCCCTCTGACCAATGCTCGACTCTAGGCTTGGTATGGAAGTAGCTACTGATGAACTTGCGCTTGCAGCAGGTGGATTGGCCGATTGCAGCAAATCCTCGGGGAGATCATGAACCCCAACAATGGTGGAGGGTGACATCACGGTCATCCAGTGGCAAAGGTTCTCGAGTTGGCGGACGTTTCCGGGAAAAGACATTTGGCTAATCGCTTTAATGGCCTCGTCTGATAGGCGCTTTGCCTCAACCCCTAAAGACTTCGCACTGGAGATCATGAAGTGACGTGCGAGTGCAGGAATATCCTCCGAGCGCTCGCGTAAAGCGGGCAAACGGATCCGAATCACATTTAAGCGATGCAATAGATCTTCCCGGAATAGTCCTTGCGCCACTCTTGCCTCTAGGTTCTGATGGGTCGCAGCAATAATGCGCACGTTCGCCCGAATCGGATCATGCCCACCCACGCGGTAGTAATGACCATCGGATAACACCCTTAAGAGCCGAGTTTGCAAATCAAATGGCATATCACCGATCTCATCTAAGAAGAGTGTGCCGCCCTCAGCCTGCTCAAAACGTCCACGCCGCAGTGCTTGCGCACCGGTAAATGCGCCGCGCTCATGGCCAAATAACTCGGACTCAAGAAGGTCTTTGGGAATAGCTGCGGTGTTCAAGGCGATAAATGGTCCCTTGGCCCGTGGGCTGTGTTTATGCAGTGCGTGCGCCACCAACTCTTTACCCGTTCCAGACTCACCTGTAATCAGCACCGTGACTTGCGATTGGGATAAACGTCCGATGGCTCGAAAGACCTCTTGCATAGCTGGCGCTTGACCAATGATCTCTGGGGCCTCTTGAAGCCATGCATTGGATTCTTTATTGGGTCCTGGTGAGCGCTTGCCTTCACTAACCGCACGATGAATCAACTCCACAGCCTTATCGATATCAAATGGTTTGGTGAGATACTCAAACGCCCCACTCTGAAACGATGAAACCGCTGACTCGAGGTCTGAATAGGCGGTCATAATGATGACTGGCAAATGCGGGTGGCTCGCCTTCACATGCTGTAACAAATCAATGCCATTGCCACGAGGCATACGGATATCGGAGATCAATACCTCTGGGGATTCTTTTTCAAGGGCATTGAGCACGTCATTGGGATTGCTGAAGCTACGATGCGGTATCTTCTCGCGACTTAGTGCCTTCTCGAGGACCCAGCGAATGGATTGATCGTCATCCACGATCCAGATTGGTTTGTTCATACCGCTATCTCCTGCTTCCGATAAGGAATCTGTATATGAAAATCTGTATAACCTGGACGACTCTCGCAGGCAATAAAACCCTGATGCTGCTGTACAAAAGTTTGTGCAAGAGTTAGACCTAGGCCACTACCGCCCTCGCGTCCCGAGACTAAGGGAAAAAAGATCCGCTCCCGAATCTCATCGGGGATACCAGGACCGTTATCAATCACATGCAGATCCAAGGCTAATTTATGACGTTGCTTCGCAATCGTGACCGAGCGTGCGACGCGGGTTCGTAATTCAATCTGGGCGGTCCCACGGCGAATTTCATCAGCCAAGGCTTGCGCAGCGTTGTGCACAATATTGAGGACCGCTTGAATCAGCTGCTCCTGATCGCCTAATATATCGGGCAAGCTGGTGTCGTAGTTCCGAATAATCTTCAAGCCTTGGGGGAACTCAGCTAATACCAGGCTACGAATGCGCTCCAAAACCTCATGAATATTAAGCGGCTCCATCGCATGGGCTTTGCGATGCGGCGCTAGTAAACGATCCACGAGGGTTTGTAGGCGATCTGACTCTTTAATAATGACCTGGGTGTACTCGCGCAGGCCCTTCTCGGGTAACTCAAACTCTAAAAGTTGAGCAGCCCCTCGAATGCCACCGAGGGGATTTTTGATCTCGTGCGCAAGGTTACGCATGAGTTGTTTATTGGCTTCAACTTGATGCGAGACGCGCTCGTCACGCTCACTACGTAATTGTTGATCGATCGGGAACCACTCCATCATCATGAGCGTTGGATCTTCTAACATTGCAATCACCACATGCACTGCAAGTGGCTCACGATAGATTTTTCCAGGAACCGAGTACAACACTAACTCTTGGCGCTGAGCCGCAGCGCGGCCTGCAAAGACCTCATCAATCATGTGATTTAAGGATTGGTTATCGCCAAAGAGGTCATACAGGGTTAAGCCTTGTAAGCTCTTGCGGGATAAATCCAAGGATGCTTCGGCAGCAGCGTTGGCATAGGCTAAATCTTTTGTGGCGCCCACAAACACCAATACCGAGTTTGGCATTTGGTCGAGCATGCTGGAAACAAAAGGGGCAGCGACTGGCGAACCAGTAACCGCCCCTTTACTTAATGGATTACGCAACATAGCGCGCGCAACCAATCAAATAATTACAGCGAGTAATACATATCAAACTCGATCGGATGCGTGGTCATTCTGAAGCGGGTGACCTCTTCCATCTTCAGATCAATGTAAGCATCGAGCATCGAATTTGTGAACACGCCACCACGAGTCAAGAACTCGCGATCCTTATCCAAGCACTCCAGAGCTTGATCCAAGCTATGGCACACGGTTGGGATCTTGGCATCTTCTTCAGGTGGCAAATCATAGAGGTTCTTATCAGCTGCTTCACCTGGATGAATCTTGTTCTGTACACCGTCCAGGCCTGCCATCAACAAGGCAGAGAATGCCAAGTATGGATTTGCTAATGGATCAGGGAAACGGGTCTCAATCCGGCGACCTTTTGGATTAGCAACGTATGGAATACGAATCGATGCCGAGCGGTTACGTGCTGAGTATGCCAACTTCACAGGGGCCTCAAAGCCTGGAACTAAACGCTTATAGGAGTTTGTACCTGGGTTGGTAATCGCATTGAGTGCACGAGCGTGCTTGATGATGCCGCCAATGTAATAAAGCGCGAACTCAGACAATCCCGAGTAGCCATTACCTGCAAAAAGGTTCTCACCGTTTTTCCAGACCGACTGATGCACGTGCATGCCTGAGCCGTTATCACCAACCACTGGCTTTGGCATAAAGGTTGCGGTCTTGCCATAGGCGTGCGCTACGTTCTGGACGACATACTTTTGCCAAATGGTCCAATCGGCGCGTTGTACGAGCGTGCTGAACTTGGTACCCAATTCATTTTGGCCTTGACCCGCAACTTCATGGTGATGCACTTCCACGGGAATGCCCAAGGACTCAAGAATCAAGCACATCTCGGAGCGCATGTCTTGGAAAGTATCAACAGGTGCAACGGGGAAATAACCACCCTTCTTACCAGGACGATGACCCGTGTTACCACCTTCAATATCAGCACCCGATGACCATGGTGCCTCTTCAGAATTGATCTTTACGAAGCAACCTTGCATGTCGACATTCCATTGCACGCCATCAAATACAAAGAACTCTGGCTCTGGACCAAAGTAAGCCGTATCTCCTAAACCGGAGCTCTTCAAATACGCTTCAGCGCGCTTAGCAATCGAACGTGGGTCGCGATCATAGCCCTTACCATCGGATGGCTCGATCACATCACAGGTGAGAACCAAGGTTGGCTCTTCATAGAAGGGATCGACATACGCTGCGGTTGGGTCTGGCATGAGCAACATGTCCGACGCCTCAATACCCTTCCATCCAGCAATCGATGAACCATCGAACGCATGACCACTCTCAAATTTATCTTCATTGAATGCGGAGATAGGAACCGATACATGCTGCTCTTTTCCCTTGGTATCCACAAAGCGGAAGTCCACAAAAGTACATTCCTTTTCTTTGACTAATTTCATTACGTCTGCGACAGTTTTGGTCATGCAACTCTCCTCAATGAATAGATAATGCGTTTTTCAACAACATGGTTTTAACCATGCCAATTCCGATTTAATACATAGGATGAACTGTACTCGTGCAGGATTGCACGATTTTGACATTTTGCACTACTTTGGTGAATAAATTTCGATTTAAGCCAATATTGCACTATTTGGGTGCAATAAAGTGGATTTATTGGTGAATAAAGACCTCAAAACCAAGGTCAGTTGTGCCTGATTTGAGCTTTTCAAGGGCCATTGGCACGATATCTGCATCACCCTTCACCCCCAACTCAATATGGCGCTTGGCAAACACGCCACCCCGAATCGGATCACCCACCGAAGGCAAGCTAAACACTTTAATCCCTTGAAATTCAGACTCAATGGATTCCATGAGTGGGGTTAAGGTCGATTCGATACCACTAGGAACAATGAAACTTTGCTCTAACCAGTTCGTTTGATGAAAATGATCACGGTAATGTTCATCCAAACACCAGGCCATCATCGGCGCAGCCATTACTGGAAATCCTGGAAAGAAATGGTGCTCACGGATCCGAAATCCCGGAATCTGGTTGTACGGATTAGGAATAATCTCGCTGCCCACTGGAAACTCACCCATCTTAAAGCGATGCTGGTTCTCAGGGCGATTGAGATCAGCTTTGATGGGATCGCCCTCGGCGCTGGCAATAATGCGCGCGGTAATCAGCTCTTTGGCCTGCGGATGCAAAGCAAGTTCAACCCCTAAAGCGCGAGCAGCGGCTAGACGCGTATGGTCATCCGGTGTTGCGCCAATACCACCAGTACTAAAGACCACATCGCCACTTGCAAAGGTTTCTTTAAGGGTTTGGGTAATGTGATTGGGGTCGTCCGCCACATAACGAGCCCATGACAAATGCATACCCCGCTCACTGAGTAACTCAATCATCTTGCTCAGATGCTTATCACTGCGACGCCCCGACAGAATCTCATCTCCAATGACGATTAAGCCAAAACGACGCTCCTTAGCCATCAATTACTCCTGGATTCGATGGATTAGCGATCAAGGTTGCCGAGGTATCAATCGTGTTCAATTGCTCCTTCTGACGTAATTGCTTGAGCGCATGCAATAAGAAATGGCTAAACCAAAGAGCGGAGAAGATAAAGATGAGTGAGTAGATCCACAGTGCCACAAAGGATACAAATGGAAAGAGGACTAAAGCCAATACCGAGGTGGCCCAAAAGAATGTAGGAACTGCGCCAATCATCCCAGCCACTACTCCCATTCCCAAGAGAGTCCAGCGATGCTCCTCCAGTAATTGATTGCGCTCTTCTGATGTTGCGTGATCTAGTAAAACATCATAGGCCATCAAACGCATCGTTAACCAGCCCCACAAGAGCGGTGGCAAAATCGCAAACAATGGGGGGATCCACCATACCGGTAGGGTCAGCATCACCAAAGCCAAGCAAATCAGTGCGGACCACAGGGTATAAAAGAAGCTGCCAACCAAGCTACCGCCCTTGATTCGCATGATTCCTTCGTAGGCTTTTTGTTTCGCGACCGAATCCACTACAGCAGGAACGGTCGAGAAGGCAATAAAAACCAAGAGACTAATTGCAATCAGCGGGATCAATAGGATCACTAAAAATAGAGGTGCAATCCAAGCGCGTGCCTCATCAAAGCCAACGTACTCAAGTCCCGATTGAATCCAGCTGGTAAAGATCGATGCGGTTAAGAAGGTACGCAACATCTCCAGCGCAGGCGACCAGATCAACCAAATCACGACCCCCCAGAAGATCGACACAATTAGAAATGGCCGAAAGCTCAACCACAGCATTTTTGGGTGCATGGTCCCAACCAATGCGAGGCCCAGTGAACGAATTAACTCAGACAATCGTGCTCCTTCATCTACTTAGCTGATCGATTTGGATTTGGTCTCTGTTGACCGGGGTAGATTCAACAGGTATCGCAAGGAGTGTGTGAAGCCCTGCCATTGCTGTACCAAAAGATTATTTGATACTTCAAGATTACGAACACCCGTTGGAAAAACGCGCTTCTCAAACACCGCAGTACCAAACAACATATCCCACCACGGAAATAACACCCCAAAATTACAACCTCCCAATACGCCAGGCTTACCCGGCGCATCATGGCCATAACCGACCGCGTGGTGATAGCGATGAAACATGGGTGATACCAATAGATACTTTGCGGGGCCAAGATCAATCTTCAGATTGGCATGTTGCCAGCTTTGCACCAACTGTCCGACCACTACCAAAAAGATAAATTGCCCAGGCGGTACACCAAAGATCAGGGCAAAGAAAGCAAAGACCATGGCACGCATCACATCATCGATGATGTGATTGCGATCATCAGACCATGCAGTCATGCGTGTTTGGCTATGGTGTAAGGCGTGTAACTGCCACCACCAATGAAAGCGATGCGAAGCGCGGTGATACCAATAATCAATGAAATCGAGAATGATCAGATAGATCAGAAAACTGATGATGGGGATCGTGGTTACACCGGGGATCCAGCCCTCGACATTAAAACGCTCAAAGCGCCAATCGTGCAAGACACCCGAGAGGTAGAAAAACAGGCTTGAGAACAAGATAAAGAATGCCCCATGGAATAAACCAAGGCGGTGAATCAGGGTATAGAGAATATCCGTCCGCACATACGGTCTTGCATTGTTCTGAGATTCAGCAGGGTTGATACGCTCCCAGGTCCGAAACACAATGGCAATGATCAGAATCTGAATCACACCCAACATAAACCATTCGGTACCGTCAAACAGATCTTCCGCCCATGCCATCGCACCGGCTCGGAACAAAATAGGTTCGACCATCTGCGTATACAACCAGGTATGCAAATCGGCGTAAGCGTCTTGAATCGATTGAATCAGGCTCATGCCCCTATTATCGTCAATTCGGGATTAAGGCGAAGCAGAAGCCGCGTTTCTTCCAGTTCTCAATGAGCGGCTCCAGAACCGCAGGCGCCCATGGATCCTCGCGGGACCAAATCCCCAGATGAGCAATGGCAATATCGCCATTCTTAAGCCCCCGACTGGCCTGCTCCAGTAACTTTGTGTTTGGAAAACGCTTAGAGTCCAACTCATCACCCAGAAAGCCGCTGGGGGACCAACCAATATGGCGATAGCCACACCGCTCACCCATGGCAATTAGTCGAGGTGAGGTCTTACCGCCCGGCGCACGCCAGATCAGATCAATCGGCTTACCTGTAAGCTCCTGAAAACGGGTGCTCACTCTGGAAATTTCTTGGCAAAGTTGCGCTTGATCAAAACGAATCGCTTTGCCAGCATTTTTGCCAAACTGGGGTCTTAACATCACATCACTCTCACCAACATCTTGGACCCAATAGCTGTGATCGTAGGTGTGGCTACCAAAGCGATGACCCTCTTGAAGTCTGGCTTGCCAATAGCCCTTCCATGAATCATCCAATGAATAGCCGCCCTGTTTGGTTTTCTCATTGGCTAAGAAGAAAGTGGCTTTAATGTTCTGTTGCTTGAGTACTTTGGCAATGTACTCGGCAACCGCCATATTGCCAGTATCAAACGTGAGGTAAGCCGTATTTTTACAAGCACTGGATTGTGCAGACACGACTTGGCTCAAGAGAATGCATGCGATGATGAGTGGATACCGAATCATGCGCATGCGAGACACCCTACTCCCACTTAGCGCGGGGATAGAAAAAGACACCGTGTGGAGAGCGCCCCACCGGAATCACATCAATCAGCTTCATGGAGGGCACATCGATCACGCCCACTCGTTTTGAGAAGCGCAGGGTGACCCACAAGGTTTTACCATCCGGGGTTAATTCCATATCGTCCGGTCCTGCGGGAAGTCCTGTGATATCACCGACCTTCTCAAGGGTTTGCATATTCAATAGGCTAATCGAGTTCGCTACACGATTGGTGACAAACACATGCTTCTTGTCACCCATTGGCCGAAAGTTATGCGCTCCGTTGCCTGTCTTGATACGTTTAATCTCTTTTTGGTTGCGCCAATCAATCACCTGCACATAATCTGCCCCAGTAATGCCGACTAATAAGTACTGATCATTGGGCGTCATCCACAAGCCGGCAGGAACCGGTCCGGTGCGCATCCGCCAGACGATCACCTGCTTATCCAAATCAATCGCCACTACCTCAGCCGAATCTTGCAAGGTCACAAATGCCAGTTTGCTATCGGCAGTAAACGCGATGTGACTAGGGGTCTTGGCTGCAGGAATTGATTTAGCCAACTTAAAGTCGGCACCATTGGCAGCGTAGACATCAACACGGTCTAAACGATTGGCAGCGGCCACAAACCATTTATTGTTAGGCGAATAGCCAATCTGATAAGGATCGATAATTTTGGGGATCCGTCCAGTAATCTCACCGGTTAATGGATTCAGCAAGGCAATGTCATCGCCCACCGCATTGGCGACCAAGAGAGTTTTCTCATCCGGGGTCATCATCAAATGATGCGGCTCTTTGCCAACATAAAAGGTTTTGGTCACCTTGCGGGTTTGCATATCGATGAGGCTCACGGTTGCCTCACCAGAGTTCAACACAATTGCGAGTTTGGGTTCAGTGGGGGCGGCAAGTGCGACTGAAATCCATAGCAGCGAGGCTGCTGCAATGGTTGAGATTCGTTGAATAATTTGCATAGCGTGATTGTAAGGCCCTACTTGCCGCATCCAAAGTGCCCAAAGGCCTAAGAACTCTGGGCTTATTAGCGCAGACTGGCTAAGACCTTTTCGAGGCGCTTGACCGACATTGGCATAGGGGTCTTGAGTTCTTGGGCAAATAAGGCAACCCGTAACTCCTCAAGCTGCCACCGGAACTCACGCAAGCGCGCATCGTGCTCATCATTCATTCCAGCCATGCTTTTACTCTCTTGCATCATCCTCTGCCAAGGCCTGGCAACGGACTCCCAATCGCGCTGGTTTTGAGCGTCGCGGCTAGCATTACTACGCAGTTTTTCAATCCTTAGCCCAATGGCCTTCAGGTAGCGTGGTATGTGCACCAAATGCTCATAAGGTATTTGCTTCACAAACTGCGCATGAATCAATCCCTGCAATTGCGAGCGCATGTCTTCATAGGCGCTACTTGATAAGGCTTTGGCAGCAATTAATTTCTTATGCAACTCGGCATACTCTTGCAGGCTGGTTAACACGTGTTTCGCGATCTCACCAGCAATGAGCATGAGGCGGGGTTTGCCTTGTTTTAGTGATTCTTCAAACTGCGCTTTGTTGGTGGGATATTGGTTTTGCAACATGGCACGCTCAATCGCCATCATGCCAATGTTCTCAATGAGCTCCTCGACTGATCCTAATTGAATAAAGAGTAAACCGATGTCACGCGCATGCTGTAATTGTTTATGCAAAGCCTTGGTATGCTCTTTTAAGACCAGGCTATATAGTCGGCATAAACCCTGGCGGTGGATTCGTTTCGCCTCCGCTGGGTCATCAAATACCTCCAGCTCTACCGCTGTCTTACGATCCACTAATGCCGGATAGCCCTGGATGGTTTGGTTTCCACGTGTCATGGTGACGGTCTGCGCTAGCTCACCAAAATCCCAAGCCTGATAACTGCCCTTCTGAATGGGTAATGCCTGTGCTTGATCCGTTTGTACCGTTCTTATATTGGCATCAGCAAGGCTCTGGAAGGCGTCACGCGCTATCGCACCATACTCGCTACGTAAGCGATTTAAGTTACGCTCTAACTCTAGCTGTCGACCATGCTCATCGATTAAACGGAAGTTCATGAAGCAATGGACCGGTAGGGTCTCAGGTCGAAAGTCGGTGCGCTTGACCTCAATTGGATTCTGGTCACGGATATAGCGCATCAGCCGATCAATCAAATCCCCCTTCCCAAAACTGTTGCTGTCTAAGTGTTCTTGAACAAATTGTTTAGCACTCTCTGGCAATGGGATGCAATGACGACGAATCTTTTGTGGCAAGGACTTCAGAAGTAGCTGGACTTTCTCAACACAGAGGCCTGGCACGAGCCACTCCGCTTGAATCGCATCGACCTGATTCAGAACGGTGATGGGTACGATCAAGGTAATGCCATCTTTGGGACTACCCGGTTCAAAGTGATAGCTAGTTTGCAAGCTCACACCATTCATAACGATTGTTTTGGGGTAGCGGTCAGCGCTAATACCTGCAGCTTCATGGCGCATCAGGTCTGATTTCTGGAGACGCAGACTCTGGTCTTTTTGCTCCAGTTTGGCACGATCCTCCTCAAGCCAGGCTTGGAGACCGCTGCGACTATAGACCGTTTCTGGAATTCGTTCGCGATAAAAAGCGCATAGCAACTCATCGTCCACTAATACATCAGGGCGGCGTGAGCGATGTTCTAGCGCCTCCACTTCCCGAATCATTTGACGGTTGTGCCAAAAGAAGGCAAATAATTTACCGTAACGACGTTTTGCTTCCGCTTGGGTCTCACGCTCCAAAGCTGGGGTGTCGACCTTACCAAACATCTCCCCTTCGACTAAGGCTTTCTGAATAAACAAGGCGTGCGCCTCCCTTGCATCGTGCGGCGCATAAGCCACTCGTCGACCATGGTAGACGGGTAAGCCATACAGTGTGGCTCGCTCAAAAGCTAAGACCTCGCCGCGTTCCTTATCCCAAAAGGGATCGCTCAATGATTTCACTAGACGATGTTTGGCAACTCGCTCAATCCATTGAGGCTCGATCTTGGCCAAGGTTCTCGCGTATAAGCGAGTGGTCTCTTGAATCTCACCCGCCACAAACCATGCGCCCACTTTTTTACCCAGGCTCGATCCCGGCCAAATGAATAAACGAATACCCCGAGCCCCGAGATAGTCACCGGCTTTATTGCCCCGTTGATCACTTGCATCTTCGTCGCGCTTGCCAATATAGCCAAGAAGCCCAGTAAGAAGAGCTGTATGGATTTGCTCATAGGTTGCTGGGGTTTGATTCTCTTTCCAACCCTTCTCCGCCAGCAAGACATGCAATTGCCCATGCACATCGCGCCATTCTCGAAGACGCCTAGGTGAGAGAAAGAGGCTGCGGCATTGATTCTCCAGCTGGCGATTACTTTGCTTGTGTTTCAGAGCCTCTTGATACCAGTTCCACAGTTTCACAAACGATAGGAACTCAGAACGCTCATCAGCAAATTGCAAATGGGCTTGATCAGCTGTACTGGCAAACTCCAGCGGCCGCTCCCGCGGATCTTGACAGGCCATGGCTGCAGCAATGATGGTGAGTTCTTTGAGTGCCTGCTGCTCACGCGCAGCGAGCAAGATCCGCCCGATACGAGGATCTAAGGGTAGCTCAGCGAGAGCCTTGCCAATCGCGCTGAGTTGAACACGGTGTTGACCCTGTACATCTGGCTCGGCTGCGTTCTCAATCGCACCCAGCTCCTCTAAGAGCTGCATACCATCCACAATCGCCCGGCCTAAGGGTTTATCAATGAAGGGAAATTGCGCAATATTAGGTAGGCGCAACGCGGCCATTCGTAGGATCACGGCGGCGAGTGAGCTGCGCAAGATCTCTGGGTCGGTATACGCGGCGCGCGCTTGGTAATCCACTTCACTATAGAGGCGAATGCAGATACCGTCGGCTACACGGCCACAACGACCCGCACGTTGGTTCGCTGCAGCCTGAGAGATCGGCTCCACTTGAAGCTGTTCAACCTTATTCCGATAGGAGTAACGCTTCACGCGCGCTAATCCTGAGTCAATCACATACCGAATGTTCGGCACGGTCAAGGAGGTCTCGGCCACATTAGTTGCCAACACAATCCGGCGGCCATTGCCGGTTTGGAATACGCGCTCTTGTTCACTCACTGCTTGCCGTGCGAATAGGCTCAGGATCTCTGGATGGAAACGTTGTTGTAAAAATGGGTCTTTGCGTAAGGCTTCAGCACACTCCCGAATCTCCCGCTCACCCGGCAAAAATACCAGGACATCGCCAGCCCCTGCGGCACCCTCACGCCACACATCGCCAATTGCTTTGCAAACTGCTTCGGGGATCTCAAGAGCCTCCCTTTGACCATCAACTTGCAATGGTGCATAACGTTGCTCCACCGGAAAGAGTCGACCACTCACCTCAATCACCGGAGCAGCTTGACCATGGATTGCAAAGTGGTTGGCAAACCGTTGGGCATCGATCGTCGCTGAGGTGATGATGAGCTTGAGATCGGGTCGCTTGGCGATCAGTTGCTTAAGATACCCAAGTAAGAAATCAATATTGAGACTGCGCTCATGGGCCTCATCAATGATGATGGTGTCGTACTTTTTAAGGAGAGGATCAGCCTGGGTCTCCGCCAACAAAATCCCATCGGTCATTAATTTGATCGATGCTTGGCTACTGGTGTGATCGGCAAAGCGCACCTGATAGCCCACGTCTTCACCCAAAGGTGTACCCAGCTCTTGGGCAATTCGTTTGGCGGTACTTGTGGCGGCAATACGACGCGGCTGCGTATGACCGATTAGTCCACCCTGATGGATTTTGCCTCGACCCAAGGCCAGGCATATTTTGGGGAGCTGGGTGGTTTTGCCTGAACCCGTTTCTCCGCACACAATGATCACAGGGCTTGCCAGTAAGGCTTTGGCGATCACCTCGCGCTGCGAGGAGACCGGCAAACTCTCTGGGAAGGTAATGGGCTTATCCCGCAATGGATGCCAAACGATCGCGCTTGACTCGCTCATAGTCTAGGCCGAAGCATGAGTTGTAAGGATTGGCATCCATGATTTATTTGGTATCTACGCGCTTGCACCCTATAATTTTCGCATTATGTCCGCGCTTCCATCCTCCTCCCATTCCGCTCACTTTCCCTTCGTTGGCTGGCTACGCGAGGTAGCGCCCTATATCCACGCCTTTCGTGAGAAAACCTTTGTTATTGCCTTTGCCGGTGAGCTAGCCCAGGACTTCGATCAACTCGAGAACTTAATTGAGGACATCGCCATGTTGCACGCTATGGGCATGCGCATCGTCCTGGTTCATGGCATTCGCCCCCAAATCGATGAGCAGTTGTCCCTGCGGAAGATCAAGAGCAAGTTTGGTAAGGGCCATATGAGTAGTTATCGGATTACCGATGCCCCCGCCCTCGAGTGTGTCAAAGAGGCGGCTGGTGAACTGCGTCTGGATATTGAGGCTGCGTTCAGTCGCGGTTTACCCAATACCCCCATGGCGGGCTCACGCATCTCAGTAATCTCGGGCAACTTTATTACGGCCATGCCGATTGGTGTGGTTGATGGGATCGATTACCTTCTCACTGGGCTTGTCCGTAAAGTCGACTCCGAATCGATTCGGATGTCCCTCAATAGCGGTAAGTTGGTATTACTCTCACCACTTGGGTTCTCACCCACCGGTCAGGCATTTAACTTGTCGTTTGAAGATGTGGCTGCCGCTACTGCTGCAGCTCTGAAAGCCGATAAGCTGATGTTCTTAACGCCATTCCCAGGATTGCAAGATGAGGAAGGTCAACTAGTTACTGAGCTCTCGATTGCCCAACTTCAGCACTACCTCCAGCTCTACCCTGATCTACCAAGCAATATGCGCAACTTCTTGAACACGGCCATGCGCGCGGTGCGCTCTGGTGTGAGCCGTGCGCATTTCTTACCCTGCGATCGGGATGGCGTTTTACTCGAAGAATTGTTCACACACGATGGAGTAGGCATGATGCTGGCCGCCTCCGATATTGAGAACCTGCGTGAGGCAACGCAAGATGATGTGGGTGGTATTTTGCAACTCACGCTGCCACTCGAAGCAGAGGGCATTTTGGCTGCGCGTGGTCAGGACGTGATCGAGCGCGATATCGCCAGGTTCTCGGTCATCGAGCACGATAAGGTCTTATTTGGTTGCGCCGCCCTCTTTCCGTTTCCGAATGGTGTGGGTGAGCTTGCTTGCCTTGTGGTCGACCCCAACTCCCAGGGTTCGGGTGATGGTGAGCGACTATTAAAACGCATTGAAGCACGTGCCAAGCAAGAAGGCATTAACAAATTATTTGTTTTGACAACCCGAACGGAGCACTGGTTCCTCAAGCGCGGCTTTGTGCGTGCCACCGTTGACGATCTTCCAGAAGAGCGTAAGCAGATCTACAACTGGGATCGCAAATCCATGGTGCTCACCAAGAAGATTTAATCCCCCGCATTTAGAGGTGCAATACCAACTCAGGTATGAGTGCCTATAATCAAAGCAATTAGTTCAATCGAGGTTGATATGGCACGAATGGTTCAATGCATTAAGCTCAATAAAGAAGCCGAGGGCTTAGATTTTGCTCCCCTACCTGGCGATCTTGGTAAAAAGATCTGGAATCAGGTATCTAAAGAGGCTTGGGCTGGCTGGCTAAAGCACCAGACCATGCTCATTAATGAGAACCGCCTCAATATGGCCGATCCCCGAGCTCGTCAATACCTTCTTAAGCAGGTCGAGAAGTATTTCTTTGAAGGTGGCGCCGATATGGCTAGCGGCTACGTGCCGCCAGCGAACGGTTCTTAAAGTACTTTGGAGTACTTCGCCTGCGAGCGCGACTCTCGTAGGTGACGATCAAATACCATGGCAACGCGTCGGGCCAACAGACGGCCCCGCATCGGCACTCTTAAGTACCCACCCTGATTCTCGATTAAACCGGTGCCTTCTAGATTTGCGAGCTCGGCAAGCTCCACTACAAAGTAATCCGCAAAGTCGATTGCATGTTTTTTGGCAAAGGCCTTCGTGTCCAGCTCAAACTGGCACATCAACTCGCCAATGAGATCGCGACGGATCCGATCATCATCGTTCAGGGTAATGCCTCTTAAGGTTGGTAACACACCATGATCCAGTTGCGCATAGTACTCAGGAAGGGTTTTGTGATTCTGGGTATAGGTACCGGCTACTTTGCCGATTGATGACACCCCAAGGGCAATCAGATCACACTCAGCTTGGGTGGAGTAGCCCTGAAAATTACGGTGCAATCGCCCTTCGCGCTGAGCAATTGCAAGCTCATCACTCGGCTTAGCAAAGTGGTCCATCCCGATGAACACATATCCCGCATTTTGGAGCTGAGAAATGGTATTGGCCAGAATTGCTAATTTCTCGTTGGCGCTCGGTAATTCAGCTTCCGAAATCCGTCGTTGAGGCTTAAATGCATGCGGTAGGTGGGCATAGTTATAGACAGAGATCCGATCAGGTTGCATGGCCAAAACCGCTGAAACTGTTTTCTCAAAAGTACTCTGACTTTGTTTCGGAAGACCATAGATCAAATCAATGCTGCGCGATTTAAATCCATACAGATGCGACCAATCCAATACCGCTTGGGTCTCTTCCACGCTTTGAATCCGATGAATGGCCGCCTGGACCGTGGGATCAATATCTTGTACACCCAGACTAATACGGTTAAATCCCAAGGCAGCCAATAAGGCGATATCCGCCTCCTTCACACGTCGCGGATCAATCTCAATCGAATACTCGCCATCGGGCAAGAGCTCAAAATGATTATGAATGAAGCCCATCAGTTCGCGCGTTTCCTGATGGGACAAAAAAGTAGGTGTCCCACCACCCCAATGCATCTGACTGACGCTGAGCTTGCGTCCCCCAAGAGCCGCTAAGACCAAATCCATTTCTTTCGCGAGGTACTCAATGTATCGCCGACTTTTGGAGTGATCCTTCGTGATGATCTTGTTGCATGCGCAGTAATAGCAAATATTGGGGCAAAACGGGATGTGAAAGTAAAGCGATACCGGGTCGGTTTTTGTTGCAAGCGCTTTCAGAGCGTGATCGTAATTGCTGGCGGTATAGCCCTCATGAAATCGATCGGCGCTAGGATACGAGGTGTAGCGAGGTCCATTCACATCAAACCGTTTGAGCAGTTCTGGCTCAAAGAGGATCTCCTGCTCATGTTGAGCTAAACAAGCGCTTGGCGGTATGGTATCAAGTACAAAACTCATTGCTTCATTCCTTGGTCGCATTATGCGGTGCGAATCCATAAAAGTTGACACTTTTTTTGAAAGACCGCCTGTGTTTTTGATCTAGATCAAAAGCCTCACTTCTGAGGAAATTAACATCCCTATATCAACCCATAAATCTCACATAGAGAAAGCCTCATGACCACCATCACCGAAATAAATACTCTTGAAGATGCCGCTCGTAAAGCGGTCTCAAGCACCATGATTAGTCCCCGCTTTTACACCACCGATCATGACTATATGAACCAAATTAATATCGAGCCGGTACGTGCCGAGTGGGACATCATGATGAAAGAGTATGAGGGTGATAACAACCAGGATCACTTTATTCGGGATGCCGATTTTGCTAAAGAAGTGGACGAGTTATTGCCCAAACTCGACCCAGAATTACGCAAGGAGTTTTTGGACTTCTTGGTCACCTCACTGACCTCTGAGTTCTCGGGCTGTGTGCTCTATAACGAGATCCGAGGAAAAATCACCAATCCAGATATCAAGCAGCTGATGACGTATATGGCCCGTGATGAATCGCGTCATGCTGGTTTTATTAATTCCTCCCTGAGAGACTTTGGGCTAGGAGTTAATCTAGGTGATCTCAAGCGTGATAAGCCTTATACCTATTTCAAGCCAAAGTTCATTTTGTATGCCACTTACCTCTCAGAGAAGATTGGGTATGCAAGGTACATCACCATCTTTCGGCAGTTAGAGAAAAACCCCGATAAACGCTTTCATCCAATCTTTCGCTGGTTTCAGCGCTGGTGCAATGATGAGTTTCGGCATGGCGAATCCTTTGCACTGATCATGCGCGCCAATCCAAGCCTATTGCAAGGAGGCAATATCTATTGGATCCGTTTTTTCTTGTTATCGGTCTATGCCACGATGTATGTCCGTGATCACACCCGCCCTGCTTTAAAGATGGCGATGGGCCTAGATCCAACCCAATACGATTACGAGGTATTTCGGATTACATCTGAGATCTCAAAACAAGTGTTTCCCATTACTCTCGATACCGATCATCCAAAATTCCGACAAGAAATGGATTATTTGCATCGTGTAGCAGATCGGTTTTATGAGGCAAAGGCCAAAGGCGGAATCACTGGACTCATCCAACAAGGTTGGTACGCCAGTCTAGGCTTTCTGAGCTTTGCGCGCCTGTACTTCATCCCAGTCAAGCACCACAAGTTACCTAAAGAGATTCGCTTGGCACCAATTTGGTAGTTACTAGGTAAACCGAATTCTCTCCACCTGATCGGCTTTGCCAAGCAAAAGGACATTGGCCTTGCGTTTGGCAAAGAGTCCCACGCTGATCACGCCTGGGATCTGATTGATTGCTTCTTCAAGAGCGATTGGGTCTTCAATGGATAAGCCATGGATATCTAAGATCCAAGCCTTGTTATCGGTAAGATAGGGTTGACCCTCGGCTTTGCCAGATTTGATCATTCTTAATTGAGCTTGCCCACCAAATGGAGTGAGCGCTTTCGTAACCGCCGTTTGTGCCAAAGGAATAATTTCTACCGGGAGAGGAAAGTGACCCAGCTGCTGCACGAGTTTGGTCTCATCGCAGATGCAGATAAAGTCTTGAGCCATGCTAGCAATAATCTTCTCGCGGGTTAAAGCGCCGCCACCACCTTTGATCATATGACCCTGCGGATTAATTTCATCAGCACCATCCACATAAATTGGCATGGGGTAGGATTGCTTTGCAATCGCATCAGGTAATTGGTTGGCGTCGACCACATGAAAGCCCAATTTAAGCAAACGCTCAGTGCTTGCTAGTGAACTTGAGATCACTCCCGCAAAATGATCGCGGTACGGTGCAAGTAGATCAATAAACCAGTTAGCGGTTGAGCCAGTCCCGATCCCCAAATACTGACCCTTGGGCATAGCCCCAATGACATAGTCTTTGGCAGCTTGGGCAACGCGTTTTTTGAGGTCGTCTTGGTTCATAAACGCAATGATACAGAAGGATATTCGCTATCATATGCCATTACCTTATGGACACATTAGCCCAACTCAAACGCTATACCACCGTGGTTGCTGATACTGGCGACTTTGAGCGCATGCGCGCCTTTGCTCCGCAAGATGCAACCACTAATCCATCGCTCATTCTCAAGGCGGTCTTGCTGCCAGAGTATCAAGCCTTGGTTGCATCGGTGCAGCGTGATCATCCCAACGCCTCCCCTGCCCAATTAATTGATCGGATCTTGGTGGCGTTTGGGGTGGAGATACTGCGCATTGTGCCGGGTCGGGTCTCAACCGAAGTCGATGCACGTCTGTCATTTGATACCGCTGCCACCATTGCGAAGGCCAAAGAGATCATGGCGCTCTACGCGGCAATGGGCATCCCCCGCGAGCGGGTTTTAATCAAACTTGCTAGCACCTGGGAGAGCATTATGGCGGCTCGTGAGCTTGAGCAAGAAGGTATTCATTGCAATATGACTCTGCTTTTTTCGGTGGTGCAAGCAGTTGCGTGTGCGGATGCTAAGGCTCGATTAATTTCTCCATTTGTGGGACGCATTAGTGATTGGTATAAGAAGTCTTTGGGCGATCAATGGTCTCTCGAGCAGTTCGGGGGCGCCAACGACCCCGGGGTGCAATCGGTGCGCAGCATCTATACCTATTACAAACACTTTGAGATTGAAACCGAGATCATGGGGGCAAGCTTTCGAAATACCAGTCAGATCTTAGAGCTTGCGGGTTGCGATCTACTGACCATTAGCCCCGAACTCTTAGCTGAATTGCAAGCCAGTACCGAACCAGTGAGCCCAAAATTACTAGTTAGCGATGCTAAATTAGCCAATGTGGAGCGCTTGAACTTGGATCAAGCTAGATTTGGGAAGCTCTTGGCAGAGAACGCCATGGCCTTCGAGAAACTCCAAGAAGGTATTCAGGCCTTTTGTGCCGATATTGAGAAACTCGAGGCCTTGCTAATTCGTTGATCACTTCTTCGGTGATTTAGCTTGTGCGCGTTGGCGGCGCGCCTCATACAGTGTCACACCAGTGGCTACCGAGACGTTCAAACTCTCGACCGCCCCTTGCATCGGAATATGCACCAATTGATCACAGGTCTCGCGGGTTAAGCGCCGCATACCCTCACCTTCTGCACCCATGACAATCGCAGTGGGTCCCTTGAGATCAACGTCATAGATCGATTCCTGGGCCTCATCATCAGTACCAATAATCCAAATTCCAAGCTCTTGCATCTCGCGCATGGTTCTTGCAAGATTGGTCACCGTAATAATTGGGATTACCTCGGCAGCGCCACTGGCGACCTTACTCACGGTGGCATTGATGCTGGCCGAGCGATCTTTAGGAACGATCACGCCATGCACTCCTGCACCGTCGGCTGCACGCAGGCAGGCACCTAAGTTATGAGGATCGGTAATGCCATCGAGCACTAAGAGTAAGGGTGGATCACTTTTAGCATCTAAGCTATCTAATAGTTCTGGCAAGGTTCTTGCTACAGAGATGCCCTCTGCCATCGCCACAATCCCCTGATGACGATCGTGGCCAGCAAGATTATGTAAGCGCTCGGCATTAGCGGTGTACAAACGCTTCCCTAAAATGGGTTCTGCTTGCTTAATGAAGTCCGCCATCCGACGATCGCGTCTAGCAGGATCGTAGTACACCGACTGAATACTCTGGGGATCAACCCGCAAACGCGTCTGCACCGCATGAAATCCCAAGAGCAACTGCTTCATTTGCGTTTGCCTTTATGACTTTTACGACCGGTTCCCTGACCCATCGATGGCTGACGTGCAGTCTTACCCGTTTTTGCCTTTGATTTCTTACTCGCGGTTGTGGTTTCGCGCTTAGGCGCTTTCTCGGCAGGACGGGTTTTCTTGTGGGCCGCTTTCTTAGAGGGGCGACCTGAGTCATTGGCCAAGACCGCTGATTTAAATCGTGCGCCATCGCGCTCATTGCTGCCATTGGCTTTCACGAGACTGAACTCAATCTTGCGAGCATCGAGATCCACTCGACTCACTAAGACATGCAAGCGATCACCAATTCGATACCGAATCCCAGTACGCTCCCCCCTTAACTCCTGGCGGGCCTCATCGTATTGGTAATAATCGCCCCCTAATTCAGTAACGTGGACCATGCCTTCCACGAACAAACTCTCGAGTTGTACAAAAAGACCAAAGTTAGCGACTCCAGTAATCGTGCCGGCGTACTCCTGCCCCAAATGGTCGCGCATGTAATAGCACTTCAGCCAGGCCTCGACATCGCGTGAGGCCTCATCGGCTCGACGCTCATTGGCAGAGCAATGCACCCCAAACTGGGCCCAGACGGCTAGTGCTGCACCCTCTTTGGATCCTTTGATATTCGCTGCGCGCTTACTCTTTGCCTTAGTATCCCGCTGTGACTGCTTCACAGCAGCGGCATTGGCGCGACCTTGCCCCTTACGAGGCATGGTGAGGTTCATGGGTACATCTTCTGGCAAATGCGGATGATAGGCTTTCTTACTCAAGATTGCTTTGATCGAGCGGTGCACCAATAGATCAGGGTAGCGTCGGATGGGGCTCGTAAAGTGGGTGTATGCAGGGTATGACAGGCCAAAGTGACCTTCATTTTCTGGTTGGTAAATCGCTTGTTGCATCGACCGCAAAATCAACATCTGCAAAGTACTTGCATCAGGCCGGCCTTTGATCTCTTTCATGAGCTTGGCAAAATCTTTCGGATGAGGCTTCTCATTTCCGGTCAGATGCAAGCCAGTGGTTCTCAATACCTGCTTGAGGGTCTGAACTTTCTCGACCGAGGGCTCACCGTGTACTCGAAAGAGGCTGAGGTGCTGATGCTTTTGCAGAAAATTAGCAGCACAGACGTTCGCGGTCAACATACACTCTTCAATCAAGCGATGGGCGTCATTACGCAATCGGGGCTCAATGCGCAAGATCTTGCCGAGCTCATTACTAATGATCTGGGTCTCAACGGTCTCAAAATCAATCGCGCCTCGCTTCTCACGGGCGGCAAATAGTATTTTGTAGAGTTGGTAGAGGTGATTTAGTTGATCATTAAACTGGGCAAAGCGTACTGCTTCGGGTCCACGAGTATTACTTAATATCTCCCAGACGGTATCGTAGGTGAAGCGTTGCGCAGAGTGCATCACGCCTTGGTAAAACTGATACGCCAGAATCTCACCCTTTTGATCTACCACCGCATCACAAACCATGCACAGGCGGTCGACTTCGGGATTAAGGGAGCAAAGGCCATTCGAGATTTTCTCGGGCAGCATCGGAATCACTCTGCGAGGGAAATACACCGAGGTGGCCCGCAGCAAGGCATCCTTATCAAGTGGATGACCGGGCTTCACATAATGCGCTACATCAGCAATCGCCACAATTAAACGCCAGGCTTTGGTTTGGCCATACTGCACTGGCTCGCAATAGACCGCATCATCGAAGTCTCTGGCATCGGCGCCATCAATCGTAATCAGCGGGATATCGCGTAGATCAACTCGGCCCTTGAGATCCTCCTGAGTGACTTCATTTGGTAATGCTTCAGCTTCTTTTAGGGCAGCAGGTGAGAACGTATGGGGCACGCCATACTTACGAACCGCAATCTCGATCTCCATACCGGGGTCATCAATCTCACCCAGGACCTCAACAACTCGGCCAACAGCCTGGCGATAACTATCGGGATAATCAATAATCTCAACACTCACCACCTGGCCCAATTTGGCCATGCCTTGCCCCCGCGGTGGAATGAGGATGTCGTGACCGATACGCTTATCCTCAGGCGCCACAATCAGAACACCGTTCTCATTAAGTAGACGTCCAATGACCAAGCGATTGGCATGCACCAGCACTTCCACAATTTGACCCTCAGGTCGGCCGCGCCGGTCGGTACCCAATACTCGAATCGAGACCCGGTCACCATGCATGACCCGAGCCATCTCACGCTCGGCTAGGAAGATATCCTCACCGCCGTCATCGGGCACCACAAAGCCAAAGCCATCGCGGTGACCCTGAACCGTGCCCATGCGATCGCTATCGCGGGTAATGGGTTGATCCGATTTACGCATGAACGGCTTTCGCAATTAAGGTCATTAGAGTGATTTGACCACAATGTGATGACTGCAACCTATAATGCAAATATGCCCAAATGGCGAAATTGGTAGACGCACCAGCTTCAGGTGCTGGCGATCGAAAGGTTGTGGAGGTTCGAGTCCTCTTTTGGGCACCAAAATGCAAGAGGATTAAATACCAATCCTCATTTAATCTTCAAACGGATGCTGCAAGAGGATGGTCTCATCCCGCTCTGGTCCGGTAGAGACCATCGCAATCGGTTTGCCACAGATCTCTTGCACGCGTTTGAGATAGTCTTGAGCGGTCTTGGGTAACTTGTTCCAATCTGTAATCCCAACGGTACTCTCAGTCCAGCCCTTAAAGTCTTCGTAGATGGGTTCACAACGCGCGACCGCTTCAGCACCTCGTGGCAAAACATCCAAGGTCTTACCATCCAGCTTGTAGCCTACGCACAGACGAATGGTCTCAATGCCATCGAGCACGTCAAGCTTCGTGATGCACAAGCCAGAGAGACCATTAATTTGGATGGAGCGTTTTAGTGCCGCGGCATCAAGCCAACCCGTACGCCGTGGTCGTCCGGTCACTGATCCAAACTCTTTACCAACTTCAGCCAAGCGAATACCTACCGGATCTTGCTTATTGGGGTTCTCATGGTCATACAGCTCACTGGGGAATGGTCCTGCGCCCACCCGGGTGCAATAGGCTTTGGTAATCCCTAAGATGTAATGCAATGAACCGGGTCCCACACCAGAGCCAGCAGCCGCATTACCAGCAACGCAATTACTCGAGGTCACAAAGGGATAAGTACCGTGGTCAATATCAAGTAAGGTGCCCTGTGCACCTTCAAAGAGAAGGTTCTGACCCGCTTGCTCAGCCGCATAGAGTGCGCTTGAGACATCCACCACCATGGGTTTAATGCGCTCCGCATAGGACATGGCTTCATCAAGCACACGATTAAAGTCTAGAGCATCCACTTTGTAATACTGAGTTAATGCGAAGTTGTGATAATCCAAGTTCTCGCGCAACTTAGAGGCAAATTGTTCGGGATAAAAGAAGTCTTGTACCCGGAGTGCTCGTCTAGCTACTTTATCTTCATACGCAGGACCAATTCCACGCCCGGTCGTACCAATCTTATCGCTGCCACGTTTTTTCTCACGCGCATGATCAATCGCCACGTGGTACGGAAGAATGAGCGTGGCTGCTTCGGAGATCTTTAAGCGTCCTTGTACATTAAGACCTGCGCTTTCAAGTTCACCAATCTCTTTAAATAGAGCCTCCGGTGAGAGCACTACACCATTGCCGATATAGCAAATGACTTGAGGATGCATGATCCCTGAAGGAATCAGGCGTAAGATAGTTTTCTTGCCACCAATAATGAGTGTATGTCCGGCGTTATGTCCACCCTGAAAGCGTACGACGGCTTGTGCGTGATCGGTGAGCCAATCAACCACCTTGCCCTTCCCCTCATCGCCCCACTGCGTGCCAATCACGACAACATTACGACCCCGAGACTTACTCATATCCATTCCACTTCATTTTTTATTGATTTAGCCTAATTGTAGTGATCAAGCCACTAGGCACGTGATTTTAGTTCCCAGCCAGTGCCCTGCTTAACGAGCTCGCGTTGGCACTCAAACTCCTCAGAATGTGCGTCATCCCCTTTGTGAACCTGGATCACCACCTCACCCTCAGCGCGTAACTCTGCAATGCGACGGTTTAAAGCAGGGTCGTCCGACCATGGCGCCAGAATAGCCTGGCGCTTGATGGAAATCGTCGATAGGTCGGCCAGCGTGAGCAGGTCAAGAGAGAACCCCGTAGCCGGACGTGAGCGACCAAAGGCTTGACCCACATGGTCATAGCGCCCACCTCGCGCAATCGGCTGAGGTAAACCATCGACATAGGCCGCAAACATCACGCCGCTGTGGTACTGATAGCCACGCAAGTCCGCCAGATCAAGTGAAAGCTCGAGTTGATCGGATAAGCGACTGATCGCCTCAATCAAACGCTCTAGGTCTTTGAGAGATTGCTCAATCAGAGACTGACTGGGCAAGGCCAAGGGGCCAGAACGGGCATTGGCCAAGACCTCGGCACATGCTCCATTGAGTTGCAATAATGCCAATAAAGGCTTGCTAATCGAGGGAGCAAACTGGCTCACCCATTGAGCGAGACTCGGCCGGTCTTTCGTTTGTAATAAGGTGTAGAGGGTCTCGGTATCAGCATGACTCAATACTAAATTCCCCAAGATTCCTTTGAGAACGCCGGCATGTGAGAGATCCAAATAGATCTTGCCAATGCCAGCTTGGCTAAGAGTTTTAAGCAGGAGTTGGATCGCCTCGAGATCAGCTTCCCATCCGGAATGCCCATAAATCTCGGCACCCAATTGCATCTCTTCACGCGAGGTCGAGCCTGGCGGTGTGCGCACGCGCGCCACTGACCCCGCGTAGCACAAACGGGTTACGCCTTCACGATTGAGAAGGTGTGCATCAATGCGCGCCACTTGAGGTGTGATGTCGGCACGCAAGCCTAAGGTGCGGCCCGAGAGCTGATCAACTAGCTTGAAGGTCTGCAAATTAAGATCGGATCCCGTCCCAGTCAAGAGCGAATCCAAGAACTCCAATAACGGCGGACTAACGAGCTCATAGCCATAGGATTGATACAGATCGAGCGAGCGGCGCCGCAACTCCTCGATCTTACGAGCCCGGGCTGGCAATACATCAGCAATATCCTCGGGCAATAACCAACGGTTCATGGTGAACTCGATTAGTTCTTCTTCTGCATGAACCGGAAGAAGTCGTTACTCGGCTCGATCACCATCACGTCTTTCTTATCCTTGAACGAATTGCGATAGGCCTCAAGGCTGCGATAGAACTGAGCAAACTGCGGGTCACGGTTAAACGCATCGGCGTATAAGGCGGTGGCACGTGCATCGCCTGCTCCCTTAATGCGCTGGGCATCACGATAGGCCTCTGCCAAGATCACATCGCGCTGACGCTCCGCACTCGCCCGAATCTTATCGGACTCTGCCGCACCAGTGGATCGCAACTCATTCGCAACGCGCTTACGCTCGGCTTCCATCCGGCGATAAACCGAATCGCTAATCTCGGCCAGGAGGTCAATCCGCTTGAGACGTACGTCCACGATCTCAATACCAATGGCTTTGGCATCGTCCTCCACTTTTTTCTGGATGCCCTGCATCACCTGATCACGCTGCTCAGAAATAATCTCGCGAATGGTGCGTTTAGTGAACTCTTCGTTCAATGCCGACCGAATGAGCTGATTCATACGATCCGTTGCTAAACGCTCATCGCCACGGAAGCTCACGAAGAACTTAAGCGGGTCGATAATGCGCCATTTCACATACGAATCCACCAAGAGGTTTTTCTTCTCAGCAGTAATGAAGCGCTCAGCATCGGGATTATCAATCGTCATGATGCGACGATCAAAAAAGATGACGTTTTGGAATGGCGCAGGAAGTTTGAACTGCAGACCTGGCTCTTCAATTACTCGTACGATCTGACCGAAGGCAAACACCACCGCAAACTTGCGTTGATCCACTACAAAGATGCAAGAACTAATCAAATAAAACGCAACGATTAGACCCAGAATAAGACCAAGGAGACGATTAGGCATGATAACTTTTTCCTCGATTCTTAACGTTCACGACTACGCAAGCCTTCACGACGCTCAGGAGCGCGCTCTGCGGGCGAAGGGGTTGCATTGGGGGCAGGAGCGGAGATGGCATTCGGTGATACGACGCCAGGCAGCGTGGCGCCCTGCACTTGGGCAGCTTGCTGTGCCTCGGTGGTTACCTGATTAATGATTTTGTCGAGCGGTAGATACAACAAGCTATTGCTCTTGGTGGTATCCACCAAGACCTTCGAGACGTTGTTATAGATTTCCTTCATGGTGTCGATGTACATCCGATCGCGGGTCACCTGTGGAGCCTTCGCGTACTCACTGTAAATTTGTTTAAAGCGCAAGGCATCACCTTCAGCCATCGCCGAGACTCTGGCTCGGTAACCCTCAGCCTCTTGAATCAGACGAGCTGCAGTACCTTTGGCGCGCGGCAGGATGTCATTCGCATACGCCTCACCCTCGCTCTTGAGGCGCTCTCGGTCTTGGCTGGCTTTCACTGCATCATCAAACGCAGCCTGAACTTGCTCAGGCGGTTGTACGTTTTGCACGGTTACGCTGGTCACAAAGATGCCGGTCTTGTAACTATCCAAAATAGTTTGGATAGCCAGCGCCAGATCAATCGCAATCTTCTCACGACCTTCATACAGAACCGTATCCATCTTGCTGCGTCCCACAATCTCACGCACCGCGGTCTCAGCGGCTTGAACTACGGCCATGTCTGGATCGCGATTATTAAAGAGGTACTCCATCGGATCTTTTAAGCGGTACTGAACTGCAAAACGCACATCAATGATGTTTTCGTCTTCGGTCAACATCGAGGAGTCTTTTTGATTAGTGCCCTTAATCATGACCGAGCGACCGATCTCAACCGAACGAACGGCTGATAAGTTCACGGTCTCGGTTGATTGAATTGGCCAGGGCATCCGCCAGTTAATACCGGGGCGCGCGGTGTAATCATACTTACCAAAGGTGAGAACGACGCCCGCCTGACCTTCCTGAATCATGAAGAAGCCACTAAAGAGCCATACTAGGGTCACAATCACCAAGGCGCCCAAACTAGCCGTCTTAGGATTAAAGCCTTCAACATTAAATTGCGGTGGCTTACGACCACCACCACTTGGGGGCTGACCACCGCCCGATGGGCGCTTCTTACCGCCAAAGAGATTGTTCAACTTATCATTAAAGTCACGCCAGAGGTCATCTAAATCAGGTGGCCCACTATTAGGACGGCGATTACCTTGAGGCTGCCCGATTGGATCATTGGGCTGAGCCTGATCACCACCTTCTTTGGGGTCTTTATCCCCTTTGGGTGCTTGGTAATTATTTCCCCAGCCAGGATCATTGACGGAGAAAAACCCTCTAAAGTAGTCACCTACTTTATGGAGTGTTTGGCGAATAGTTTCGGGTCGAATGGAAATCAAAATCAGCGGTTTCTGGTCTATCGGTTAATGGTTGAAGCAGATCGCCATGCGCCTTGCGATGTTGGACGTCAGCGTGCTCAACCTTTAGTTTATCAGTCCTGCGCGCAAACTCGCATAGACACTCACGCAGGAGGTCTAAACCCATACCGGCTTGAGCGGATATAAAGACCCTATAGGGCACTCCATGGATATCACGCTCAATCAGGGGACCCTTCGTAAAGGTCTGTGGCATCAAATCAATTTTGTTCATGACCTCTAAGCGGGGAATACCATCCGCCCCAATTTCCTTGAGAACTGCCTCGACTTGGGCCTGCTGTTCCTTCGCAACGGGGCTGCAGGCGTCGATCACATGCAAGATCAAATCCGCATGCACTGTTTCGTCGAGCGTGGCCCGAAAGGCTTCCACCAATTGATGGGGTAACTCACGAATAAATCCCACAGTATCAGAAAGGACAATTTGTCGCCCCTCTTCCAAATGAACCCGTCGAGAGGTGGTATCCAAGGTTGCAAAGAGTTGGTCAGCAGCATACGTGCCGGCTTTGGTGAGCGCATTAAATAAAGTGGACTTACCGGCATTGGTATACCCCACCAGTGACACCGAGAACACCTCATTGCGAGCGCGTGCCCGACGTTGAGTGCGCTGCTGACGTTGCAACTTTGCAAGCTCGGCTTCTAAGCGCTTTGCTTTGGTGGCGAGCATGCGGCGATCCAACTCCATCTGGGTCTCACCCGGGCCACCACGCAGACCAATACCACCCTTTTGACGTTCCAAGTGACTCCAAGCGCGCACTAGCCTTGACATGCGATAGCGCACATTGGCCAACTCCACCTGAGTCTTACCCAAATGACTCTTCGCACGCTGTGCAAAGATGTCCAGAATCAACCCCGTGCGATCGATCACATGTTTACCGAGATGCCGCTCAAGATTACGTTGTTGGGTTGGGGAAATCGCGTGATTGACGATCGCGAGTTCAGCATCGTGCTCCTTCATGGCCCGCAGCAATTCATTGGCCTTACCGGAACGGATGAATAAGGATGGATCCACACTGCCGCGGCGACCAATCACCGAGGCACTTGGAATGGAGCCCGCACTCTCTGCCAAGAGTGCAAGCTCAGCCATGCTTTCTGGGAAATCGTCTTTGCCGGTATCAATCCCAACCAATACCGCGCGGACCTCCTCGACTCCGGTGTTATGCAGCTGGAGCGTCCTCATCGTCTGCCCTAAAGCTCACAGCTCGGGCGGGTACCACGGTCGATATCGCATGCTTGTAGACCATTTGCGTGACAGTATTGCGCAACAGAATCACGTATTGATCAAATGACTCAACGTTACCTTGCAACTTAATTCCGTTTACCAAGTAGATGGATACCGGAATATGCTCTTTACGCAAGGCATTGAGAAAAGGGTCCTGCAGCAACTGGACTTGTTTGGTATTCATACTGCTCCTTAATCGTTATTTAAGTTAGGGAGTCTTGCTTTTGTATACAACACTGATGTTTTCTATAAGGATATTAACCCTAATTAATGGATTTCTGTATTTGTGTGACAAATCCTACTTACGGCGTGGTTTTTCATCCTTGACATAAGGGTTTGCCGCAGTCCGAAACTCAATCCGCAAGGGGGTGCCGCGCAGCTCAAAGATTTCCCGAAAGCGCCCTTCGAGATAGCGTTTGTAGCTATCGGTAATCCCATGCAGTGCACTCCCATGAATAATCACGATTGGGGGGTTCATACCACCCTGATGGGCATAGCGAAGTTTGGGTCGACCCTTGGCCACCCGCTTGGGCTGCTGGTGTGCTACTGCATCGATCATGGCGCGGGTCAGTTTTGGCGTGGAGAGTTTCGCCATCGCAGCTTGGTAGGCCTTATCCACATCCTTAAACAGCTCTTTGATCCCAAATCCTTTTTTAGCTGAGATGGGATGCACATTGGCAAAGTCTAGAAAGCGAAGCTTTTGGGCAATCTCAACCCGTGCACGTTCTTTCACATAGGCATCAATGCCATCCCATTTATTCACAGCTACTACTAATGCGCGCCCTGCTTCCACAATATAGCCAGCAATGTGTGCGTCTTGCTCCGAGATATCCTGTTGGGCATCGAGCATCAAGATCACCACATTGGCATCGTTAATTGCTTGCAGAGTTTTGACCACCGAGAACTTTTCGATCGCTTCAAACACCTTGCCACGCCGGCGCAGCCCCGCGGTGTCAATTAAGACATAGGATTTGCCATTACGCTCAAACTCGACTTCAATGGCATCGCGCGTGGTACCGGGAAGATCAAAAGCAATCACCCGATCTTCGCCAAGCAAAGTATTAATGAAGGTGGACTTACCGACATTGGGTCGACCGACCACCGCAATCTTCATGGGTCGCGTGCCATCGGCAACGGCAGCATCATCGGGCTCAGGTTCGGGGATCTGAAGCTGATCAAGAGCCTCTTCAATTAAAGCCCGCACTCCATCGCCGTGCGCAGAGGAAATGGGCTCGGGTTGACCGAGACCCAGTTCATGAAAATCTGCGGTGACCACGCTAGCTGACATACCCTCGGTCTTATTCACTGCCAAGATCACCGGGCGTCCGGTCTTGCGCAAGAAATCCGCAATCACGCGATCCTGCGGTGCAAGTCCGAGTCGGCCATCGACTAAAAAGATCACCAGATCTGATTCAGCGACCGCTTGCTTGGTTTGCTTGGCCATCTGGGCCATGATGCCGGTCTTGGCAACGGGCTCAAAGCCGCCCGTATCAATACAAATAAATTCACGATCCCCCATTCGACCGTTACCATAGTGGCGATCGCGCGTGAGTCCAGGAAAATCCGCCACCAAGGCATCACGGGATTTGGTTAAGCGATTGAATAAGGTGGATTTGCCGACATTGGGTCGGCCCACGATGGCAATAACGGGTTTCATGAGTAATGGGTCTTAACGCGGGCGATACGCCGCAATCTTGCCACCTTGAGAAGCAATGATGATCACGCCCCCGGCTGCAATCGGTGCTGCTGTGACCGGTGAGCTGTCGTGACGAATACGCGAGACCATCTGACCACTATTTTGATTCAGAAGATGCACATAGCCTTGTTTATCACCCATCATCACCACGCGTCCAATCGCCAGTGGCTCACCAACATCACGCCAGGTTAACTGGGTGTTCTCCCAAACTTGCACACCATCGCTTGCACGGTAGGCATACACATGGGATTTTTCATTGGCAGCAAACACAAACTCGGTACTTTGGGTGGTACCGGTATAGCTTGAGAAGTCCTTCGACCACACTAAATTACCGCTACGCAGTTCTGCGCAACCGATCTTGCCCTGATACGAGACTACGCAAAGACGCCCTTCTTCTAAGCTGGGTCGACTGGTAACATCATTTAAGCGCTCAATCTCAGAGAAACCCTTGGGGAAGGAGACGGCCGATTCCCAGATGAGACCACCGTTGGAGAGCGCAAGCGCTCCAAAGCGACCGCCCCCAAATCCAGTCACCACCGCATCATTACCCACCAGGAGCATGCCGTAGCCGACACGCAACGACAAAGGAGTCTGTTGTCGCTGATAGATCCAACGCCGCTTACCCGTCGTTGCATCCAGACCAATAAAGCGATGGTCCAGGGTACGGATCACTACCACCCCCGCCCCCACAATCGGATCGGAGAGCACCTCGCTACCAATTGGGGTCTTCCAAATATTTTTGCCCGACTCATCGTAACCGTAGGCATTGCCTTCCGCGCTCACCACAACCGTGGTCTTACCATCCGATCCCGGACCAATCGAGAGTTTCTCAGGAACACTAACTTCCCACACCGCGCGTCCATTCTGAATATTTAATTTACTAAGGGTGCCACGCGCAGATGCCGCAAATACATGATCACCAGCAACTACGGGGCGGAAGTTCGCGGGTATCGAACTGCCTACATTGGTTGACCAAACCTCAGCAAGCTCGACTTGATTACTAACATTGACGAGCTCAGCGGGTTTGCGAACTTTAGACGAGCCAGAACAAGCAATCAATGCAAGTGAAAGTGATGCAATGAGTCCCCAGCGCAAAACTTGCACTACATACCCCCTACGGCATCAATCTTCACTTTCAACAAACCACGTGCGTCCTCTGGAAAGGCTTTATCACTTTGCATCGCCTTCATCGCCTTCTGGTACTCGGTGCGGGCCTCCGGAATCTTCTTTTGCACCAAATACCAATCGCCACGGCGCTCAATCCATAAAGGCTCAAATCCTTTGACGGCTTTTTCTTTGAGGAGTTGATCGGCCTCTTTCAGGCTGGCTTCCGTTCCTTGATCAATCAGAAGTCCTAAGAGACGCAATTGGGCCAGCGCCCGAAACGAATCATCACTCGCTTTATTGGCGGTCCACTTCAAATACGCTTGTGCTTTCGCAGCGTCATTGCTATCCATCGCAATCTTGGCAGCCACGAGGTTGCCCATGGCAGCATAGGTGGTACCGCCGTATTTCTTTTGCAGATCATCGGCGGCGAGATAGGTTTTATCTTTCTCGTTCTTCGTGACTGCATTAATCAGGGTCTCGTACAACTTACCCGCATCGGCTGCTTGGTTGCGCTGATACCAGCCCCAAAGATTGAAAGCGGCATAGGCGAGCAATGCCACGGTAATAACACCGATGATGTAATTGCCATAGCGGGCCCAAAACGATTTAAGGTTCGCTAGGTTCTCTTGTTCTTCGAGGTCAAGTGCCATTCCAATACTGCTTTCTTCGATTGATTAAACGCTTATTTTATGCTGTGTGACTAAGAATCTACTAAAGCATCCACCACAGCCACCAGTAAACCAGAGAGTGGCACGGCATGTTGCGCACCCGTGCCACGCAGATTTTTTAACTGCGCCTCATCACGGGCAAGCTCATCAGGGCCAATAATCAGAGCCAATTGAGCACCGCTGGCATCCGCTTTCTTCATTTGAGATTTAAAGCTTGCACTCTGCCCATCGGGTGGGCAATGCAAAATCACATCGACTCCAGCGCTTCGCAGCGCCTCTGCCGCAATCATTGCCTGTACTAGAGTATCGCCGCCTTGATGCAAGACATACACATCGCATACGGGTTCACTAGCGGGAGTACTTTCCGAGATCGCCATCAGATCGAGTACGCGCTCCATGCCCATCGCCCAACCGCAGGCAGGCGCATTCTTGCCACCCATGCGTTCCATCAAGGGGTCGTAGCGACCACCGCCGGCGATCGTACCCTGGGCACCCAATGCCTCAGTGGTCCACTCAAACACGGTCAGGTTGTAATAGTCTAAGCCGCGCACCAGACGTGGATTGATCTTAAATGGAATGTTGTTGGCTTTCAAAAGCATTTGCACTGCTTCAAAGTGAGCTAAGGACTCCGAACCCAAAAACTCCAAGAGTTTGGGGGCGCCCTCAATGAGAGCCTGCATTGCTGGATTCTTCGAATCCAAGATCCGCAGTGGATTGGTTTGCAAACGTCGCTGTGAGTCCTCGTCCAATTGTGCGTGGTGTTGCGTAAAGTAATCAACGAGCGCTTGGCGATGCGCAGCGCGCTCTGGTGCCTCACCTAGAGAATTGAGCTCCAAACGCACGCCTTGCAAACCCAGTTCATCCCACAGGCGTTGGCCCATCAAGATGATCTCGGCATCAATGTCTGGTCCTGCAAATCCCAGTGCCTCAATCCCAAATTGATGAAACTGGCGATAGCGTCCACGCTGTGGGCGCTCATGCCGAAACATCGGCCCCGTGTACCAAAGCCGTTTGGGGCCGTCATAAATTAGATTGTGTTCAATCGTGGCACGCACAACCGCTGCCGTTCCCTCGGGGCGCAATGTGAGTTGTTCACCATTGAGTCGATCTTCAAAGGAGTACATCTCCTTTTCGACAATGTCGGTCACCTCACCAATACCGCGTTGGAAGAGTGCAGTGGACTCCACAATCGGTGTCCGAATCTGTTCATAGCCGTAGGCTCGAGTCAGATCCGCTAAGGTGCGCTCGAGATAAGACCAAGCTGCTGCATCCTTAGGCAGCAGATCGTTCATGCCGCGGATGGCATTAATTTTTTGCATGGTAATTGGCTTTAACGTACTCGTCGACGATTAGTTGAAATTCTTCGGCGATCCCCTCACCGCGTAAAGTTTTAACCTTCACACCATCGACAAAGACTGGGGCTGCAGGGCTCTCACCAGTACCTGGTAGAGAAATACCGATATTGGCGTGCTTACTCTCGCCTGGACCATTGACGATACAGCCCATCACTGCCACGTTCATGTTTTCAACACCGGGATGGGTTTTCTTCCACACTGGCATTTGTTGACGCAGATACGATTGAATCTTGGCAGCCAGTTCTTGGAAGGTGGTGCTCGTAGTGCGACCGCATCCAGGGCAAGCAATTACCATCGGCGTGAAATTGCGCAATCCCATGGTTTGCAAGATCTCTTGCCCGACAATCACCTCATTCTCACGCGGCGCACCAGGATCAGGTGTTAAGGAGATACGAATGGTGTCACCAATTCCTTCTTGTAAGAGCACTGCAAGTGCAGCAGTTGATGCCACGATACCTTTGCTACCCATGCCCGCTTCGGTGAGCCCGAGATGCAAGGAGTAATCGCAACGTCTAGCGAGATCGCGATAGACCGCAATTAAATCTTGTACACCACTCACTTTGCACGAGAGCGTAATCTGATCAGGGTTCATGCCGAGCTCAACCGCTTTACTGGCCGATTGAAGTGCCGACTGAATCAAGGCTTCAATCATCACCTCTTGAGAGGTCTTGGGAGTGGCCAGCTTAGCGTTCTCATCCATGATCTGTGCAAGTAACTCTTGATCAAGACTGCCCCAGTTCACCCCAATCCGAATTGGCTTGTCGTAGTGGCAAGCCGCTTCGATCATCTGTGCGAATTGCGGGTCCCGCTTAGCACCCTTACCCACATTACCGGGATTAATACGGTACTTCGATAAGGTCTTGGCGCAATCGGGATAGTCTTTGAGTAAGGTGTGGCCGTTGTAATGAAAGTCGCCAATCAAAGGCACCTTCACATCCATCTTATCGAGTTGCTCGCGAATATAGGGCACTTGTGCCGCGGCTTCTGGGGTGTTCACGGTAATGCGCACCAGTTCCGATCCGGCACGCGCCAACTCCTTGACCTGAATCGCAGTTGCAATCGCATCCTCGGTGTCGGTATTGGTCATCGATTGCACCCGCACCGGGGCATCTCCACCAACTGTGACGCGGTTATCGCCCCACGCCACCACCGACTGGCGCGATAGACGGCGCGGTAATGGTCCGAGGGGTAATGGTGGCAAACAGCCTGGCTCGATCTTATTCATCATGGCATCCAATTGCGTTCATTATCGTCCCTGAAACTGAATCACCTGCTCATTGAGTGCTTGCATACGCTCAGCACGGCGGGTTCGATCAATCACATCGCCTGCCAACTGGCCGCAGGCAGCCGCAATATCGTCACCGCGGGTCTTACGTACCGTGGTCACCAGATCAGCGTCTTGCAAAATTTGGGCAAACTGTTTGATGCGCTCTGCGGGTGAACGCTTGAGGCCCGAGGCTGGAAATGGATTAAAGGGAATGAGATTTAATTTGCAACGCAAGCCCTTTAAGAGTTTGATTAACTCTTTGGCATGCTGGTCTTGATCGTTTACACCATCGAGCATGCAGTACTCAAAGGTAATGAAGTCGCGCGGTGCAAATGGTAAGTAGCGATCGCACGCGGCAATCAGTTCTTTTAAGGGGTATTTTTGATTCAGTGGCACAAGCTCATCGCGCAGAGCGTCGTTCGGTGCGTGCAAGGATACAGCGAGAGCCACTGGGCAATCCTGGGCCAAGCGATCCATCATGGGCACCACACCCGAGGTTGAGACAGTCACGCGACGGCGCGAGAGTCCATAGGCGTGATCGTCGAGCATCAAACGCAATGCCACGAGCACCGCATCGTAGTTGAGCAAAGGCTCGCCCATGCCCATCATCACCACATTCGTAATCACACGACCCTGTGCTTGCTCCGCACAATCCTCATCCAGCCTGCGAATCGCAAGCGGATCCTCGCGCAAATGATGCTCGGCAAACCAAAGTTGCCCAATAATCTCGGCCGGGGTCAGATTACGAGCAAAGCCTTGGTGACCAGTGGAACAAAATCGGCAATTGACTGCACAACCCGCTTGGGAGGAGATACACAATGTGCCGCGATCATCCTCTGGGATGTACACCATCTCAACGGCATTACCTGCCCCAACATCCAATAACCACTTGCGGGTACCGTCACCGGCCTTCATATCCTGGATGACTGGCAGGCTAATGACTTCTGCTTCTTCTGCGAGTTGATGACGAAAGGATTTAGCCAGATCGGTCATCAACGCCACGTCACTGACGCCACGCTGATGAACCCACTGCAAGAGTTGCTTCGCCCGAAAGGGCTTCTCATTTAGTCCCGCAACGTACTCTGCCATCTTGGCAGCATCAAAATTGAGTAAGTTCGTGCGGCTTGAATTCAATGGTGAATTAACGTGCGTAGATGTTCATGCCGGGAAAGAAAAAGGCGACTTCCACTGCAGCGGTCTCTGGTGCATCCGAACCATGCACGGCATTAGCATCAATGCTATCTGCAAAGTCAGCGCGGATTGTGCCCTTGTCGGCTTTCTTGGGATCGGTCGCACCCATCAGCTCACGATTTTTGGCAATCGCGTTCTCACCCTCAAGTACCTGAATCATGACCGGACCCGAGATCATGAAGCTCACGAGGTCTTTGAAGAAAGGACGCTCTTTATGCACGGCATAGAACTGCTCAGCTTCATTTTTTGAGAGGTGCGCCATTTTGGCGGCGACGATCTTCAAACCAGCCTGCTCAAAACGAGCATAGATTTGGCCAATCACGTTCTTCGCGACTGCGTCAGGTTTGATGATGGATAAGGTGCGCTGAATTGCCATGCAAAAACTCCAGTGAGGTTGTATGAAACGGTTTTTCGGTTTTATTGAATCATTTGTCAGCAATACTCGGTATTGCGATGCGAAATTATACGTTGTTTTTAGGGTTTTATCCCCTATTCTTAGTCCTAAGCCATTGAATTTCTTAGGTATATCACCTAAAGACCCTGATGCCAGCGACCTTCCTGTCACAAAGGTCTTGATTTTTATATGTTTTGTCTATACTTAGTGACTATCAAGTCCATGTTGGACTTACTTTAAGGAGCTACTCAATGAGTGATCTGAATTCGTATGGTTTTGGTCGTGGTGCTGCAGTTGCAACTGCCCAATCCCGTAACCGTGTCCTAAGAAACACCTACGCCCTCTTGGCACTCTCCATGGTGCCTACCGTGATTGGTGCGTGGCTGGGTGTGGCCATGGGCTTTACCTTCTTTGAAGGTAGTCCATTTATGGGCGCTATTTTGTTCTTGGCCGTTGCCTTTGGTTTCTTCTGGGCAATCGAGAAGAACAAAGATACCGGTATGGGCGTCGTGCTCTTGCTGGCGTTTACCTTCTTTATGGGCGTGATGCTCTCTCGCTTGATCGGCATGACCCTAGGTAGCTACAGCAATGGCGCTGCTCTTATCATGGGTGCCTTTGGTGGCACAGCTGCAATCTTCACCGTGATGGCGTCGATTGCCACGGTCTCCAAGAAAGACTTCTCGGGCATGGGCAAGTTCCTGTTCGTAGGTGTCATTCTGTTGATCTTGGCTTCCTTGGCCAACATCTGGTTGCAGATCCCTGCCCTGATGCTCACCTTGATGGTTGTAGCAATTGCCATCTTCTCCGCGTTCATCTTAGTGGATGTGCAGCGCGTGGTTAATGGTGGTGAGACCAACTACATCATTGCAACTTTAGGCATCTACCTAAGCATTTACAACATTTTCTCCAACCTCTTGGCTCTTCTGGGCATCTTTGGTGGAGACCGCGACTAATAGCAACATCGTCACGCGGTAATTTAGGGCGCTTCGGCGCCCTTTTTATTTGGATTTAGGGCATTCGAAATTTGCTCACATTTGTCAGAGAATCATGCGTACATTAATTTTCCTTGATTTAGCCGTCTTTCGATTGTTTTGATAGATTTTGATTCACGCTTTAATTCACCGAGAACAAGATTAATAAATGTTTGCCAACCCTCACCCTTAGATCGATAAAAATTTAAGGTCTCTTTATCGATCCTAAGAGTAATTTGCTCCTTACTGCCACTGCCAGGAGGTCTTCCACGACCCCGAACAAGGGTTGGCTTAATACGCTTCCACTCTTTTTCAGTTAACGGACGATTATCTGGATCTAACCTTGCAGCCTTAGTAATGGCAAGATCCTCTTTGACAGTTGGCTTAATTAATTTCTTCTTCATAATGCATAAACTCCCGTCTATTTGCTTTGCGCAGACTAATAATTCTTCGTTGAGTTCCCATATTCATATAAACAATGCAATACAACCTATTTTTCATTGGCACGAGGCCAATACAGCGCACCTCGCCATAATCTTTTCTATCATCAGTCCAAAATAAGCCATCATCCCAATCAAGCTTGCTCGCATCCTGCAAGCTAACTCCATGTTTTTGTAAATTTGTCTTATCTTTTTGCTGATCATAAATAAATTTCATCCGATTTATTGTAACTACAATAAATCATGATTGCAATTATTATAACTACAAATATTAAGGTTTATTAATGCGCAAATAAGCCAATACCCAACCAGGATCACTGTCACTTGGGAAGATTGGGTAATGTACTGCCTCAATATGCCCATCATTGGTAATCAGGGTCACGCGTTTGAGTAAGGTCATCCCTGCCGCTACAAAGGTTGGCAAGTTGAGGGCCTGCTGGAACTGATACTGCTCATCACTGAGCACCTGAAATGGCAAATGCAAACGGGTAGCCATCTCGCGTTGGTAATCCGTACTCTGCACACTGAGGCCATACACATTGGCATTTAAGGCTTGGAGTTCTTGATAGTGATCACGATAAGCACAGCTTTGGGGTGTGCAGCCACGCGCGCCTGGGATTTGATCCCACCCTTCGGGCAATGACACATTAGGCTGCCCGGTCATGGGGTAGCAATAAATGACTGTGCGCCCGGGTAGTTGTGAGAGGTTCACCATCGATCCATCGGTTGCTAATAAAGCAACATTCGGCAAAGCCATGCCGACCAAATGATTGCACGCCCCATCGTCTTTGGGAACGGGTAAATCAGTCGGTAGTTGGTTGAGGTTGGTCATGGGGAATCTAATCGATGAACCCCATCAGAATACCTAACTTTTATCCCAGTCGATCAAACACCGCAATCGATTCAATGTGCGAGGTGTGAGGGAACATATTGATGATCCCTGCTTTACTCAGGGTGTAATTTAGTTCGTGCGTCAGAATCGCTGCATCACGTGCCAGTGTTTTGGGATTGCATGACACATAGACAATGCGTTTCGGTAGCGCTGTTGTTGGTAGATCCTGCATCGCCTTGCAAATCTCCATAGCACCCTCTCGCGGTGGGTCAATCAGCCATTTATCGGCCCTGCCCCAGACATTGAGATCAGTGGCCGTGATCTCAAAGAGATTGCTCTGACTAAATTGGGTTTTGTGATCGAGTTGGTTATGCCGAGCATTTTGCAAGGCACGCTGAGTTAGGGTCTTACTACCCTCAATGCCAAGCACTTCCATGGCTAGGGTTGCAATGGGCAGTGTGAAGTTCCCAATGCCACAGAAGAGATCGATCACACGATCACTTACTTGAATATCTAATAGAGAAATGGCCTTACTGATGAGGACTTGATTGACTGCGTGATTGACTTGGGTGAAGTCCGTCGGCAGAAACGGCAATGTCACCCCAAACTCTGGCAAGGTGTAACTCAGCGACTGCTCGCTGGGGTAAAACGGTTTGGCGCTCTCAGGCCCTTGGGGCTGTAACCAAATACCAACTTGATGATGTTTGGCAAATGACTCCAGATTCTTGAGATCGGCGGGGGTCAGCGGCAACAAGTGACGAATCACTAAGGCAATTTGAGTGACGCCCGGTTGGTTTATATCTTCTCCAACAGCAAACTCGATTTGCGGTACGCGATCCCGGATACTCAGTGAGCCCACCAGTTCCCGCATCGGCACTAAGAGATCGGAGATGCGTTTGGGGATAACTTCGCAGGTGAGCATATCCGCCACATAACTACTGTTGTGCTCATGAAAACCCACCAAGATTGTGCCCTTCTTGATCGAGCGATCGATCACACTTAAACGTCCTCGATGGCGATAGTGCCAAGCGGGTCCTGCGATGGGTCGTAGGATCTCTTGAGGCTTAATCCGTCCGATGTGCCACAAATCATCCTCTAAGACCCGTTGCTTGATTGCAATCTGCGCAGCAAAATCCAGATGCTGCATGCTACATCCTCCGCAGGTCCCAAAATAGGTGCAGCGAGGTGTGGTGCGATAGACCGCCGGTTTAATCAGCTCATGAAGTTTGGCTTTGGCAAAGCGCGCTTTCTCCCGCGTGATGGTGTAGGTCACGCGCTCGGTCGGCAATGCTCCCCGAATAAAGAGTACTTTACCGCCCTCTTCATTCGATTGCCGCGCAACGCCTTGTGCATCGAGATCCAAAGAGTCAATCGTGACGATGGGAGATGCTTTTGGCATCCGTGCTTCCGTACTCATTCTGACCTTGATGGGTGCTAGTAACTAAAGCCGGCTAAGTACTCGGCCCAAGGGGCTTTGCCTTGCTTGGCATCCTGCTCGAGTTGCTGCTTCACGTAGACGATTTCTTCGTCGTACTCATCGGCAGTAAAGCCCCCACGCATCTGTTGAAAGCGGCAGTAGACCAAATAGGTGTTCACCACATCGGTCTCGCAATACTGTCGGATTTGTTCAATCTCTCCGCGTTGATAGGCAGGCCATACTTGCGAGCCATCCATCCCCAGTTTTCCAGGAAAGCCACACAGCTTCGCTAGCGCATCGAGCGGTGCGTTGGCACGGGCATTGTGTTTGGCTAGAACATCCATGAGATCAATGTGACGCATGTGATAGCGGTTAATGTAGTTGTTCCACTTAAAGTCTTTACTATCGCTATCCATGCTCTCACCCATCTCCCAATAGCGCGGTGCGGCCACTTGGTTTAACAGCGCCCGGTAGTGCAAGACCGGTAGATCAAAGCCGCTTCCATTCCACGACACCAACTGGGGGGTGTATTTTTCAATGAGTTCATAAAAAGCTTGTACGAGAGTTTTCTCATCATCGGCTGCGGTTCCGAGACTACCAACCTTAAATTGCGGTAAGCCCTCTTTGGTGGTTCTGCGGATCACGCACGAGATCGCAATGATCTTTTGCAGGTAAAGGGGTAAAAATTCATGGCCAGTTTGGGCAGCACGCTCATCCATCGCGGCCTTTGCGACCTCAGCATCGCTCATCGAGTCTGGATAGGCATTGAGTACCCGAAGACCCGCAACATCCGGAACGGTCTCAATATCAAATACCAGTACGCTGGGGATCGATTTAGCCAAACGGGTGATTACAGTTATTGCAAATATTGCATTGGGTTAACGGGCTTACCGTTCATACGCACCTCAAAGTGCAACTTCACCATATTGGCATCGGAGTCGCCCATCTCAGCAATCCGTTGACCTTTGCGCACGTTCTCACCCTCTTTCACTAAAAGAGTGCGGTTATGGGCATAGGCCGTGAGATAGGTGTTGTCATGCTTGACGATGACCAGGTTGCCATACCCTCGCAGACTGTTACCGGCATAGACGACTTTGCCATCGGCTGCCGCTTGAATGGGCTCACCCATCTTGCCGGCAATATCAATACCCTTGTTCTTGGCCTCATTGAACTCCTCGACCACTTTGCCCTTTGCAGGCCATGAGAGCTTAATGGGTGGATCAATTGCATTCGCTTTGGGCTCAGCAACTACTACCTCTTTCTCTTCCGCTTTCTTAGCAGCCACTTTGCTATCAGCAGGCGCTTTACTATCAGCGGGTTTGATCGGCTCAATCGGCTTGCTTGTTACCCGAGCCGTGCTTGGCGGTGGCTTCACCCGCAAGACCTGATCAACCTCAATCAAATTAGGGTCGGTGATGTTGTTCCAAGCGGCAATATCGCGATAAGACTGCCCGTTATCGAGCGCAATCCGAATCAAGGTATCGCCGCGTTTGACCCGATAGAACCCCGGAGGAACTGGCTCTTGAGCAGGTGCGCTGACTGGTGCACTGCGATCCGTAATGGTGGCTGGCTTGGTTCTGGGTGGTGTTGAGCATGCTGCAAGCCCAAAAGCGATAACCGCTACGAGAGCGGTCTGGCCGAAGCGAATCGCGTATCGGGATTGTGGGCTGGCATGCAATGGGCTCATATCACCCCTGATTGTAAGGGCACAAAAAAGACCTCATCAAGTGCGGTCCTTTGATAGCGGTGGGAACTCACCCGCTCAATGAGTAAGAGCTGTTGCTCGGTCTCGCTTTTAGAGACCGGCGCAATTAAGCGCCCCCCAATCGCCAGTTGATCCAATAAAGGGTCGGGCACCCCCAACCCCGCCGCTGCCAGGATGATTCCGTCAAAAGGTGCTGCTTGCGCTAGCCCGCGGATTCCGTCGCCATAGATGAGGCGCAAATTGGCGATACGAAAGGGTCGTAATTTGGTGCGAGCCAGATCATGCAAAGCACGAACTCGCTCAATCGAGTAGACCTCTTGCGCTAACAAACTCAGCACCGCTGCTTGGTAGCCACATCCCGTACCAATCTCTAGCACCTTCCCCAAGGGTTGTTTGTTCTTGTGCAAGAGCTCAATCATGCGTGCCACCACCGAGGGCTTCGAGATGGTTTGCTGATGACCAATCGGTAATGCCGAGTCTTCATAGGCTTGCGCGTGCAATCCAGCATCCACAAATGAGTGGCGCGGTACGGTGGCTATGGCTTGTAAGACCTGCGGGTTCTTCACCCCGGCCTCATGCACCTTACGTGCGAGGTCTTGGCGATGCCCGGCAAAGCGCTCGGCCGCTTTCATCCGCGGTCCCAGCCAGAAGCACGCATACTCGCTTGGCGCGCATGGTGCGTGAGATCGAGTTGCATCGGCGTAATTGAGATACATCCTTCATTGATCGCATGAAAATCCGTCCCGGGGGAGATATCACGCGCTTCGCCTGCGGGACCAATCCAATAAATGTTCTCACCACGAGGATTTTGTTGCACGATCACGGGTTGCGAGTGATGGCGTGTTCCTAAGCGCGTCACCCGCCAGCGTTTGAGCTGCTCATAATGGCCATTGGGAATATTGACGTTTAGTAAGGTGGCGATGCCATCGACCCGCTCCATCGGCTCTTGCAGAGCCTGGGTCACGATGTCACGCGCTGCCTTTGCAGCATCCTCAATTTGAGCCCAACCACGGTCCACTTGTGAGAACGCAATGCCTGGCACCCCAAACATCACACCTTCAATCGCAGCGGCAACGGTACCTGAGTACAGGACATCCTCGCCCATGTTCTCGCCTTGATTAATTCCTGAGACCACCAAATCAGGTTTACTCTCCAAAAATCCGGTCATGGCCATGTGCACACAGTCGGTGGGCGTGCCATTTACAAATAGAAATCCATCGCGCTCACCACCGGCGACCCGATGAATACTCAAGGGTCGTGAGAGCGTGAGCGAGTTCGATGCGCCACTGTGGTTTTGCTCCGGTGCCACAATCGTTAACTTGCCTAAGGGGCGAAGTGCATTAACCAAAGCGAGTAAGCCAGGAGCTAAATAGCCATCGTCATTACTCACTAAGATGTGTGGGACTTTACTCATAGATACTTTCGTTGATTGTTTTAGCTGATGGAGCGGCGATCGAGTAAGGCGCGTGCTAAGGTGCCAGCATCCACATACTCCAACTCGCCACCCACCGGAATGCCGCGGGCAATGCGGGTTGCTTTGATGCCTTTGATCTTTAAGACCTCGCCAATGTAATGCGCGGTGGCCTCACCCTCGCTCGTGAAGTTGGTAGCCAGCACCACTTCACGTACGGGTCCACCAAACTCTGGTTTCTCAATCCGATCAAGTAAGCGATCAAAATGAATCTCATTGGGGCCCATACCATCCAGTGGTGAGATACGCCCCATCAGAACGAAGTACTGACCCTTAAAGCTCATGGTTTGCTCAACCATCACTTGGTCTGCCGGGGTCTCCACCACGCACAATAAGGCGGGGTCGCGACGTGAATCGCTGCAGGTTGTACAAAGCTCGAGTTCAGTAAAGGTATTGCAACGCTGACAATGGCCGATGGACTCGACTGCCTCACCCAATGACTGAGCTAAGACAGCCGCGCCATTACGATCATGTTGCAGCAGATAATACGCCATGCGTTGCGCTGATTTGGGGCCAACGCCAGGCAAGACCCGCAGAGCCTCCACCAAACGACTAAGTGCGTCTTGAGGCTCGTTTGGCGCTTTGGTCCGGCTCATCCGACTTTAGAACGGTAACTTAAATCCGGGAGGCATGGGCATACCAGCGGTCGCTCCCGACATGAGCGCTTGGCTAGCTGCTTCAGCCTGCTTGAATGCATCGGTATACGCAGTGACCACCAGATCTTCGAGCATCTCGCGATCATCCATTGCTGCCGGATCAATTTGCACCCGCTTCATCTCATACTTGCCAGTAATCGTGACCTTCACCATGCCGCCAGCGGCTTGGCCCGTGAGCTCCAAGGCATTGAGCTCCTCTTGGGCGCGCTTCATCTTCTCTTGCATTTGCTGGGCTTGCTTCATTAAACCCGCAATTTGACCTTTCATCATGGTGTGCTTCTCCGCTATTGAAATTAATTAATAGGACGAACTGAGCCCGAGACCACTTTGGCTCCGAACTCACGCTCCAGCTCTTTTAGGAATGGGTCTTCAGCAATTTGCTCTTCGGCATTGAGTTTTTTCTCTTCGTAAATTTGGGCATCTACTTTAGCAATCGTGTGATTAGCCTTACCCTCACCCAATTGCAGCTTCACAGGTTTACCGTACTGCGCCCGGAGGGTCTCCCCAAAACGGGCTAACGCATCATCAGTCGCCAGTTGGGGCATCGCAGTCGTCAGAGTAATAAAGAGTGTCGTTGGGGTGTCGCGCCACTCCACCAGTTCGGTTTGGTGAGCGAGTTGTTGCAAGAGTCCTCGCAATGGCAAATTACGTACCATCGCATGCCAATCGGGTTTGATCTCACTATTGAGGTTCGGCGTATGGGTTGCGGTTTCGGGTGCAGTATTTGTAACAGTACTCGCAACAGTCTTTGCAACCGGCTTTGCTTCTACTGACTTGTTTGCGGGAGCGGTTGATTTAGGAGTAGCTTGCGTAGCAGGCTTTGGTATGCTGTTCGCTGTTACTGAAGTACTACCACTGCCACCGGGTTTGAAGGCTAACATTCGTAGAAGCGCCATCGCAAATCCAGCTTGCTCGTCGGGAGCTAATGACAAATCGGCCCGGCTGGTAATGGCGATCTGATAAAAGAGTTGGGTCTCTTCGGGAGTAAACGCCTTCGCAAGCCTACGAATCTCATTTGCCTCAGGCCAATCGTCTAATACGGAGTCAGGCACGATCTGGGCTGTGGCTATTTTGTGTAAGAGACTGGCTAGATCTTGCAATGCTAAGGAGAAGGACATACTGCGCAGACCCATTTCTTCCGCAATATCGTTTAAGGTCTTGCCATCTTTATTCTGTAGAGCATCTAAGATCTTGATGAGATAGGTCTCATCAATCGTGCCCAACATGGTGCGGACTGCGGCCTCTGTGACCGGCCCTGCGGCATAGGCAATTGCTTGGTCGGTAAGCGATAGTGCATCGCGCATGGATCCCTGGGCCGCTTTTGCAATCACACGCAAGGCATTCGGTTCAGCAGTCACTGACTCCGAACCCAGAATCTGCTGCAAGTGCTCTACGATCAAAGGGACTGGCATTTGCTTAAGATTGAACTGCAAGCAGCGAGAGAGCACGGTGACCGGTACCTTTTGGGGATCGGTGGTTGCCAAGATGAACTTCACATGCGGCGGTGGCTCTTCCAGGGTCTTGAGCATGGCATTAAAGGCATGCGTGGAGAGCATATGCACCTCGTCGATCATGTAGACCTTAAAGCGTGCACTACTGGGTGCATAAGCAGCTTTCTCTAATAGAGAGACCATCTCATCCACACCACGATTACTCGCCGCATCCATCTCGATGTAATCAACAAAACGTCCGGCATCAATCTCGGTGCAGGCTTGGCATTGGCCACAAGGTTCTGAGGTCATTTGCCCTTTGCCATCCACTCCGGTGCAATTAAGGGCTTTGGCCATAATGCGAGAGATGGTGGTCTTACCGACTCCACGGGTGCCCGTGAATAACCATGCATGGTGTAAGCGGCCTTGATCCAAGGCGTGGGTTAAGGCTTTCACTACGTGATCCTGACCCACCAGTTCAGTGAACGTTTTAGGGCGCCATTTACGAGCCAGTGCAAGTGCAGTCATGGACTCAATTCTAACAAGGCTACAATAAGAATGGACGGGCCTCCTCGCATGGTGGCTTGGCAACCTGGTCAGGTCGGGAACGAAGCAGCCATACCCAAATACTATCAGTGCCGAGGGTCGGGCTCGTCCTTATTTCCTAGTGATGCAAATGAATCGATCGTTTAGCTATTTGCTAAATAATCCTAGAAATATCCCAAGTAAACTTTTGAAGGTCAAATAGGCAATTCCTAGGATTGTGATTGCCATGAGCAAGCGAGAGCCAAACTCAATACGGAATATTTTGGCTCGATTGTGAGTAAGTTCGATTAAAAACACCATTTTGAATACCTAACCTTTGGGATTTAATAATCACTAGATTATTTGTATGCATTTGGTTTGTGAAGAAGGTTGGGCCTAAACGTTTGTAATCACAACGGAAGTAGTACGTATGTATTACTTGATTAATTATTGAACTTTTGCAAAGCGCTTAAGGTCTGCATACTCTTCAGGAAATATCTCCCCGATTTCACGGTAGATCACTTTGTTGTTCTTATCCAAAATGATAAGAATTGGTATGCCTTTGACCTTCCCCATTGATTTTTGCAGTTCTGGGGTCATCATGGCTGCCGGGAATGTGTACTTATTGTTTTCCATGTATTGCTTGGCAAGCAATGGGTTCTTATCAATGGAGATGGTGATGACATTGAGTGAGTTAGGTGGCAGATCTTTGTAGAGTTTTTCTAAATAAGCATTTTGCTTCTTACAAAATGGGCACCAGGTAGCCCAAACCTGAATTAAGGTGTTCTTGGTGTTGTTAGCCGGTATGGCATACGGAGTGCTATTGAGTGTTTGCAGTTGCCCCAACTCAATGGTTTGGCCAACTGTCAGTGCCAGAGCCATGCCCGGAATGAGCATGAGGCACACGAATAGAAGTCGAATGATTTTCATACCCTAATCCTAACTGAAGTGCTTGGGATCTGGGGCCGGTATGTGGCGTCATTGACTTACCTTGATCTGGCTCATATAGTGAGCCTTTTATGGCCCATGCTGTTGCCTATGTTGTTATGGGAGATTGCTTATGAGCGATATGGAGCGCTTGCACAAGATTAAGTACATGATCCAGAGTCGGAGCTGCGTGCCGATTGAGGATTTTTTGAGCGGCTTAGAAATCTCGCGCGCAACCTTCAAACGCGATCTTGACTATCTGCGTGATCGTATGAACGCACCAATTGTCTACGACCGCGCCATGGGCGGTTATCGCTTTGATAAGCCCAATGCCGGCGATAAGTTTGAGTTACCCGGCTTGTGGTTCTCAGAAAAAGAGGCGACTGCCCTCGTTCTCATGCAACACCTCTTATCCAATCTAGATACCAATGGCTTACTAAGCCCTCATATTGCGCCCCTCATGAACATCATTGATGGTATCTTGGGTCAGTCTGAGATCTCTGCAAAAGAGTTACGTAAACGCATTAAGGTTTTTGGTGTTTCAGCCCGCAAGAATGTGCTCGAGAACTTTGAAGAAGTCGGTATCTCACTCCTAAAACGCCAGCGCTTACACCTGTCCTATTACTCCAAGGGTAAGGATGAATCAACCGAGCGTGATGTATCACCGCAGCGCTTAATTTTCTATCGAGATAACTGGTACCTCGATGCGTATTGCCATCTCCGCAAAGGCCTGCGTAGTTTTGCCATGGATGGCATTCAAACAGCGCATGTTTTGGATGAAAAAGCCATCGATGTCTCTGAAAAAGAATTACAAGAAAACTTTGCTGAAAGTTATGGCATCTTCTCTGGCAAAGCGACGCAACGTGCCAAATTACGCTTTACTCCTGAGAAAGCCCGCTGGGTTGCCGCAGAGACCTGGCACGGTCAGCAGGTGAGCAGCTTCGATAAAGAAGGTAATTACCTTCTTGAGTTTGATTACAACCAAGATCCTGAGCTTGTGATGGAGATCATGAAGCATGGGGATGGTGTTGAGGTCCTGGCACCTGCTAGTTTGCGCAAACGCGTTGCCGAGGAGCTTCTAAAGGCTGCCAAGCGCTATCAGTCATTGTGATGCGCGCCATCTCACCATACAATCAATTAACCGAACGAGGTGAATATGATCACAATCATTAAACGAATCATTCTGAGCTGCTTATTATTCAATCTTGGTCTTGCTCATGCCCATCACGGCTGGTCTGAATATGATCAGACCAAGACCGTGAAGCTCACTGGCACGATTACTCAAAGTGCTTATGAGCATCCGCATGGAGTAATTAAATTAAGTGCCGATGGTAAGTCGTGGACGATTGTGCTTGCCCCACCCTTTCGAATGGAAAACCGGGGCTTGAGCAAGAGTGATATTGCCAACGGTTCGCAAGTCACGGTTGAGGGCTATATCAATCGCAGCCAACCCGATGAACTGCGTGCTGAGCGCATCACTGCTGGCACAAAAACGGTTGAACTGCGTTAATGAGTAGTCCTATCATGGCCTTGGAGGGCTTATGGCTAGCCCAGGCCATGAAGCACTCGAGTTGGCTCTATCCCACGGTTGAGACCATGCACATCTGGGGCATTGGCATGCTCTTTGGAAGTGTGGTCATCATGGATTTACGGGTCCTGGGTTTTGGTAACAAACTCAATCTATCGGATCTATCTCGCTTGGGGATCTTAGTGGCCTTCCTCGGGTTTGGCCTAGCGGTTCTCACCGGATCGCTGATGTTTATTACTCAAGCCTCTGAGCTCATTGGTTCACGCTTATTTATTCTGAAGATGTGCCTCATCTTCTTGTTGCTCGCCAATGCCATGATTCTGCGCATGCGCACCATCACCAATGGGGTGAGTAAAGCCCAAGCCCTTCTCTCACTCGCCGGTTGGGCGAGTGTGATTGGGATGGGACGTTGGTTGGCTTATATCTAGAACCTACTAGGTCGAGAGCTTCTGACGATTCGCCTCGAGACGGCGATCCACAAGCGCTACCTGAGCATCAATTGCCGGATGACTCATGCCCTTTGATCTGGCAATGAGTTGCACTAACTTATCAGCGCGCTCAATGTAAGGGGCGCCATTCTGCAAAGCACGCGCTGCAGATGCAGGCCTTGAGAGTGACTGGGCTGCAGCGGCATACTTCTCGAAGGGAACCAAGTCGGCTGGGTTGGAACCTAATTTGATACACAAATCGACCACAAAGTTATAGACCGAGCGTGATTCATCAAGGTTGGCGTGAACGGCGTCCTGAGTATTGCGCATACCATCAGCAGTTACACATCGATAGTTACCAGCCAATAACATCGCCCACTTCGCTAAGGGCACAAATAGTGAGTCATGAACCTTCAATTTCACGGGTAGCTCAATGGGTCCCTCTGGCGTTGCAAAGCGGGCATTGGCCACATCGGTTTCCAGCTGACGCAAGATTTGGTTGTATGCGTCATTATTAAAGGTGGCGCATTTGAAGTTCGTTGGCAAGGTCACCTGCAGAACATTGGCTGGTTCGCCTGGCGGACGGATCGCCTGAGGGTCGGGGCTATTTAATGTAACGTTGTTCGGATCAAAGCTATCCCATACACGTGCATCGGTGTAAGCAGCCTCTAGCGCCTCATAATCCAGTCCAGGAATACGCTTCATGTAGGGCAATGGCGGCATGTTCATAATCGACATACACGGTATTCCAGAACGACCGATCGCTGCCATCAACTCACGTACACCGGGTGAGCGATATTGAGGCTCTTGCATACACAGCCCCACCAAATCATATTGGCTCACGTCGACTGTTTCTGCAGGTCCAGCACTCACCGAGCCAGGCAATTGTTGTGAGTTGAGAAGAATGGGCTCAGCACGCCCCCGAATGGGTAAACGGACTTTGAACCCTTCGGCATTGATGAGCTTTGCCTCTTCGGGCAAACACACCAAGTGAATGTGATGACCGCCATAGAGTAATTTAGATGCTAGGAGGGAGCCATAAGAGGCTCCTAGTAATAAGATTTTGTAAGGCATGGTTTTAATTGTTGATTGCTTTTAATCGTGCTTCTTTGAGTCGCGGATCCACTAAATGACCTTTGCGGGCACGATTGCCTGCGAAGCCCTTTAGTGTTTTAGCGTCCAGCAGTGTATCAGTGGGTTTACCAGCGCGTCCTAACCCGCTGTAACTTATCCCTGCTGAACCAAAGGTAATTGCGCAACGCAAATGCTCCTTAACATCCAGTCCCATCAAGATCACACCCTTACCACCAGTCGGCAAGCGTTTGAGCTCATCGAGTGGGAACACTAAGAGTCGGCCGTTCTCCGATAAACATGCCACTTGACGCATACCCTCGCTCACCCTTGCAGCACCAAGAGGTGCATCACCAGGGGTTTTCTTATCCAGACCCACAAAGGATTTACCCGCTTTATTGCGAGTGATCATGTCTGCCACATTCGCCAAGAATCCATTACCGCCTTTGGTGGAGATCAACACCAGATCATCGGCGTGACCTGCGTAGTAAGCAACCATTTGTGAGCCTGGCGCGAGATTGACATAGCTCGTAAGTGGTGAACCATCGCCTCGTGCGCCGGGCAACTCACTCACGGCAACCGTATAGACTCGACCGTCACTACCAAAGCCAAGCATTTGATCGACAGTGCGGCACTCAAAGGTATCGTAGAGTGCATCACCCGCTTTGAAGGTGAACTGTTGGGGATCATGCTCGTGACCCTGGCGGACTCGCACCCAACCCTTTTGGGATACGATCACGGTTACTGGCTCATCAATCACCTTGACCTCGGCCACCGCCCGTTCATCTTCTTTCATGAGGGTGCGACGCGCATCACCAAACTCTTTAGCATCACTCTCAATTTCTTTGATGATGTGTTTGCGCAATGCCGACTCGTTACTGAGTAACTCATCAAGCTCTGCCTTTTGCCCTTTGAGCTCTTTAAGCTCCTGCTCAATCTTGATCCCCTCCAAGCGTGCCAGCTGGCGCAAACGAATCTCTAATATATCTTCGGCCTGACGCTCGGTGAGCTTAAAGGCCTTCATCAAATCGGGTTTTGGCTCATCGCTATTGCGAATCAGCTTAATGACCTTATCAATGTTTAGAAAGACAATCTTGCGCCCTTCCAAGATATGCATCCGGTCTTTGACCTTCCCCAAGCGATGCTGGGTACGGCGAGTGACGGTCTGCACGCGAAACTCAATCCACTCGGTGAGGATCTCTTTTAATCCCTTTTGACGGGGTCGGCCGTCATTCCCAATCATCACCAAATTAATTGAGGCATTGGACTCGAGTGAGGTATGCGCAAGTAGTAAGGTGATGAACTCATTCGGTTCAACATTCTTACTCTTTGGCTCGAACACCAAACGTACCGGGGACTCACGGCTCGATTCATCGCGCACGCTATCTAAGACATTCAAAATGGTTTGCTTGAGATTGTTTTGCTCGGTGGTCAGTGATTTCTTGCCCAGCTTCACCTTGGGATTGGTGAGCTCCTCGATCTCTTGCAAGACGCGTTGCGCTGAGGTCGCGGGTGGTAACTCATTAACCACCACTTGCCATTGCCCACGTGCGAGTTCTTCAATGGTCCAGCGTGCGCGCACCTTGACCGAGCCACGCCCACCCTCATAGATCTGGGCGATCTCACTAGCCGGCGAGATGATTTGTCCACCTCCTGGAAAATCCGGGCCTGGAATGTGTTTGAGTAAATCGTCCAAACTGGTTTTGGGAGACTTCATGAGCGCTACTGCAGCACTTGCCACCTCCCGTAAGTTATGCGATGGAATCTCGGTCGCCATACCCACGGCAATGCCAGAGGCGCCATTGAGCAAGACAAATGGCAGACGTGCTGGGAGTAATTTAGGTTCTTTAAACGAACCATCGTAGTTGGGAACAAAATCAATCGTACCCTCATCAATCTCAGAGAGCAGCAGGCTCGCAATCTTAGTCAAGCGTGCTTCGGTGTAGCGCATCGCCGCAGCCCCATCACCATCGCGCGAGCCAAAGTTACCTTGGCCATCAATTAATGGGTAGCGTAAGGAGAAATCCTGTGCCAAGCGCACCAGGGCATCGTAGGCCGATTGATCACCATGGGGATGGAACTTACCCAAGACATCGCCGACCACGCGCGCACTCTTAACTGGCTTCGCATCGGCACGCAAGCCCATCTCGTTCATCGCAAACAAAATACGACGTTGTACTGGCTTTTGCCCATCGGCGACTTCGGGTAATGCCCGCCCTTTGACCACACTAATCGCGTAATCAAGGTACGCACGCTCAGCGTAGATGCCTAAGGATAAGAACTCCTCTGGGTTAGCCGTATTTGCTTTGGGCCGCTCTTGAGTAAAGAGATCCCCCTGCTCAGGAGTTGCTTTCTTATTTTTAGTCGCCATGCTGTGTCCTAAATGTCGGCTTCTACTTCATTACCGCGCTCTTCTAACCAATCGCGGCGCGCGCCAGATTCTGCTTTGCCCATCAACATATCCATGGTCTTAATGGTCTCGCTCTCGCTCATCTCGCCCAAGGTCACCGGCAAGAGACGTCGGGTATCAGGATTCAAGGTGGTATCCCACAGTTGCTCAGCACTCATCTCACCTAAGCCCTTAAAGCGCGAGATTTGCCAGGCGCCCTCGCGCACACCGTCTTTGCGCAGCTTATCTTCAATGGCAGTTAGTTCGCCCTCATCGAGTGCGTAGATCTTCTGTGCGGGCTTCTTGCCACGCGCAGGTGCATCAACGCGATACAGTGGTGGTCGCGCAATATACACATGACCGTTCTCGACCAAGCGTGGGAAATGTTTATAAAAGAGTGTGAGCAGCAGTACCTGAATATGCGAGCCATCCACATCGGCGTCTGACAAGATACAAATCTTGCCGTAGCGTAAGTTCCCTAAGTTGGGCTCATCATTAGGCCCATGGGGATCAACCCCAATGGCTACTGCGATATCGTGTACTTCGTTATTGGCAAAGAGCCGATCGCGCTCGGTCTCCCAAGTATTGAGGACCTTCCCTCGCAAAGGCAAAATCGCTTGATATTCTTTATTGCGCCCCATCTTGGCCGAACCACCGGCGGAGTCGCCCTCCACTAAGAAGATCTCATTTAAAAGAATATCTTCACTCTCGCAATCGGTGAGCTTGCCAGGCAGTACCGCGACACCCGAGGATTTTTTCTTTTCCACCTTTTGCCCAGCGCGGGTGCGCGCTTGTGCTTGTTTAATGACGAGCTCTGCAAGTGCTTTGCCGTAATCAACGTGCTGGTTAAGCCACAGCTCAAGAGCGGATTTCACAAAGCCAGAGACCAAGCGCACGGCATCACGGGAGTTCAGGCGCTCTTTAATCTGTCCTTGGAACTGGGGATCCAACACTTTGGCAGACAAAATAAATGAGGCCCTAGCAAATACGTCCTCAGGCATGAGCTTCACTCCCTTGGGTTGCAAGGCATGGATCTCAACAAAACTTTTGACCGCATTAAAGAGTCCTTCGCGCAAACCACTCTCATGCGTACCACCCGCTGGGGTTGGGATGAGGTTCACATAACTCTCGCGCACCGGTGCTCCCTCTTCGGTCCAACTCACGACCCAAGCGGCACCCTCACCTTCGGCAAAGGCTTCTTCATCGCCTGCGCCACTGGCGTAATGCTCACCCTCAAATGCAGGAATCACTGGGGCACTATGACCACCTTGTGCCAAGGCTTCATCGAGGTAACCTTTTAGTCCTTGGGTGTAGAGCCAGGATTGGCTTTGACCGTTTTTCTCGTGCACGAGCGTGACCTTGACGCCCGGCAAGAGCACTGCCTTAGAGCGCAAGAGGCGCTCGAGATCAGCCATGGGAATGGTGGCACTATCAAAGTATTTTGGATTCGGCCAAACGCGCACTTTGGTGCCATGCGCTTTATCGCCTTTGGTTGCTGCTTTGGATTTAAGTTTCTCGATCACATCACCATCAGCAAAGGTGATGTTGGAGACCTGTTGCTCACGCCACACGGTCACCTCTAAGCGTTTAGCGAGCGCGTTCGTAACCGACACACCCACACCATGCAAGCCACCTGAGAATGCATAAGCACCGCCACTACCCTTCTCAAACTTGCCACCGGCATGCAATTGGGTAAAGACGATTTCAACGACGGGTTTTTTCTCTTGCGGGTGCATCCCAACTGGAATACCGCGGCCATCGTCTTCAACACTCACACTACCGTCGGTATGTAAGGTCACCACCACTTCTTTGCCGTAACCACCGAGTGCTTCGTCTGAGGCGTTATCCAAGACCTCCTGAATGATATGCAGGGGATTATCGGTGCGGGTGTACATACCCGGGCGCTGACGCACTGGCTCCAAGCCCTTTAAGACTTTGATGGAGGATTCGCTGTATTGGGATGGTTTACGGGTTGCCATGCGCAGAAATTGTAGTCATATCCCAAAGGCGTGTGACAAAAGCATGGGAAAATAAGCCTATGGGAGCTTTAAGTCATATTCGCGTATTAGATCTGAGCCGGGTATTAGCGGGTCCGTGGTGTGCTCAAAACTTAGCTGATTTGGGTGCTCAGGTGATTAAAGTGGAGCGCCCGGGCGCAGGTGACGATACCCGCCATTGGGGCCCTCCCTTTGCTAAAGACCCAAATGGTCAGGACACCACCGAGTCAGCGTATTACATCTCGATTAATCGTAATAAGAAATCCATCACGCTCGATATCAGTACCTCTGAGGGTCAAGCGATTGTGCGTGATTTGGTCAAGACCTCCGATGTGGTGATCGAGAACTACAAGGTGGGTCAGCTAGCGAAGTACGGTCTTGACTATCAATCCTTATGTGCGATCAAGCCCAATCTCATTTATTGCTCGATCACTGGCTTTGGTCAAACCGGTCCCTATCAACATCGCCCTGGCTATGACTTTATCTTGCAAGGCATGGGTGGCTTTATGAGCATTACCGGTGAAGCGGATCATTTACCCGGTGGTGGTCCTCAAAAGGCTGGGGTTGCGATCGTGGATTTATTTACAGGGATGTATGCCAGCTCCGCCATCCTTGCGGCGGTGATTCATCGCGATCGCAGCGGTGAAGGTCAATACATTGATATGGCTCTCCTCGATACTCAGGTAGCAATGCTTGCAAATATTTCTAGTAATTATTTATGCAGCGGGATCTCGCCGCATCGCTGGGGCAATGCTCACCCTAATGTGGTGCCTTATCAAACCTTTCAGACATCGGATAGCTGGATCATTGTGGCAGTTGGTAACGATAGCCAGTTTCGTAACTTCGTGAAGGTCGGCAATCGCGAGGCTCTTGCTGACGACGTGCGCTTTGCAACAAACCCAGCGCGCATTGAGCACCGCACTGCATTAATCCCACTGTTAGCCGAGATGGTGAAGGAGAAGACCAAGGCGCAGTGGATTTCTTTATTGGAGACGGCAGGTGTGCCTTGCGGGCCCATTAATAATTTGCAAGAGGTGTTTGAGAACGAGCAAGTCATCTCGCGTGGCATTGAGATGCGCGTGCCCCACCCAACCGCCGGCACCATGAAATTGGTTGCGAGTCCGATGCGTCTCTCCAAAACCCCGGTGGAGGTGCGCATGCCACCGCCGCTGTTGGGACAACACACCGATGAGGTCTTACGCGAACTGGGTATGAGTGAAGAGCAAATTAGCGAGTTATATCAGAAAGGCATTGTGTGACCCAACGCGCGCCCAGCCTATCGATGCTTCAAGTGCTGATCTTTGGCAGCCTAATGGTCACCCTCTCCATGGGCATTCGTCATGGCTTTGGTCTCTTTAATATGCCCATTACCTCCGCCAACGGTTGGGGCCGTGAGACCTTTGCATTAGCGATTGCACTCCAGAACCTCATTTGGGGATTTGCACAACCCGTCGCTGGTGCGCTTGCCGATCGCTATGGACCATTCAAGATCATGATTCTGGGTGGATTCTTATATGCCGTGGGTCTGATTGGGATGGCGCTCACTAATGATCCCTTGTTATTTCATTTGGCGGGCGGTCTATCGATTGGTATTGGTCTAGCGGCGACAACCTACAGTGTGGTGTACGGCATTATTGGTCGCAATGTATCGCCTCAAAAACGCGTCTGGGCGATGGGTGTTACGGCAGCGGCAGGCTCCTTCGGTCAGTTTTTGATGATGCCGCTTGAGCAAGGCTTGATTAGCAACTTTGGAGCCAACGAAGCACTCATCTATTTAGGGCTCATGGCCTCACTCATGATCCCCATTGCATTTTTCTTACGCGAGACCGGTTTTGAGCCCAATCAAGCGGGTGATCAAACCATCCGACAGGCTCTTAACGAAGCGATTGGTAATCGCAACTTTCGTTTCTTGATGATGGGTTACTTTGTGTGCGGCTTTCAGGTGATCTTTATTACGGTTCACCTCGCGCCCTATCTCAAGGACATGTCAGCGATTTATCCGGGCATCAACGGTGCGACTGTGGCAACCACCGCCTTGGCCTTGATTGGTTTATTTAATGTGATTGGCACCTACTACGCTGGGGTCTTGGGTGAACGCTTTCCTAAACGATTTTTACTCTCGGGTATTTACTTCACACGCTCGCTAGCGATTGCCCTCTTTTTATTGTTACCCCTCTCCTCGATGAGCACCTATGTATTTGCTGCCGTGATGGGGGTACTTTGGCTCTCGACCATTCCGCTCACGAATGCGATCGTCGCTCAGATTTTTGGGGTCAAGTACCTCACCATGCTCTCGGGGGTGGTGTTCTTCTCCCATCAATTAGGGAGCTTTTGTGGTGCCTACTTTGGTGGCTACCTCTACGATCTCACCGGCTCTTATCAGATCGTATGGGGCATTGCCATGGCCCTCGGGGTCTTTGCCGGTCTGATTAATTTACCGATCCGCGAGGAACCCTTACAGCGCCCAGCAAGCGCGTGAGGCGGTAGAGTTTCTGTAGCGATGGCCACTTGCTTTCGGTAGAATGCATTCATGAGCCAATCCGCATCAATGACTTCAACTCTGACCAGAAAGAAGATTGCTCTCTATGCAGTTGTTGTGATTCTTCTAATGCTGGTCTTTGCGCTCTACTTCATTCCAGAAGTTGTGATTGGTTTAGCTGAGCAAGCATGGGCCCTGTGTGGCTGGTAATCTTCTCCCGCTGTAGCACAATGGATAGTGCAATCGCCTCCTAAGCGATAGATCCAGGTTCGACTCCTGGCAGGGGGACCAAATTTATTCATAACGCATTGATTGTTGAATTAGGAAAACTACTGAGCTGATTCAATCTCAATGTGTCACGCAATTGTTACGTCTTTAAATTCATGAGCGATCGATTGGTGATGAAGTTATCCACAGCGTATGTGGACAAATCGATAAAAATTTTCCTAAGTGCTGATTTTTAAACGAGTGAGCTGGCATGCTCAAAAATTGAGCATGGTCGACATAGTTCGCTTACACTTGATTCATGTCAACAATTCCTGTAAGCACACTCGCCGCTCTCGAAGAAATGTTGCAAAACGCGAGTTGTCATCTACCACACGCGTGCCTGCCGATTCTGTTGGGTGAGCGCACTGTTGGTCACCTCGTCCCTGAATTCACCCCCTTCGTGATCGAGAGTTTGCAACGCGAGCCAATTGCCCATCTGAATGTCAGTGCGCGTGGTTTGTCTTTGGCAGCAGTTCCTCCTGCCCACCTCAGTGCCAGTTTGCGCGTCTTGGCGATGAGGATGCGTGACGCTGGCTTGATCCCTGCGTGGCGCAATGAAGAGTTTGCATTCTATGGCGCTGATGGTCATGAGTACTTTCGGGTTGAGCGCGCGGCGTTTCGTAGTCTTGGGGTACAAAGTCAGGCAGCGCACATCAATGGCGTAAGCGCCAATGGCCAACTCTGGGTAGGACGGCGCAGCGAGAGTAAGCAAATTGATCCCGGCAAACTCGATAACCTCGCCGCTGGGGGCATTAGCGCCTCCGAGACCGTGGTGCATTGCGCGATTCGGGAGCTTTGGGAAGAAGCAGGCATTCCCGAGCCGATCGCCAGTGCCATTACTCCAGCAGGCTGGCTACTCATTAGCCGCCCTCACCCACCGCATGGGATCCACCATGAAAGCCTCTTCATCTTTGATCTTGAGCTCCCTAATCATCTAATCCCCGTCAACCACGATGGCGAGGTCAGTGGCTTTATCCAACTGGATCTCGCGGAGGCTGCCGCCCGCATCCTGGCCGATGAGTTCACGACCGATGCGGCCCTGGTCACTGCCGACTTGATATTGCGCCGCAACCGGATGGCTTGATGAAGCTCAAGGATGGGCTTGGGGGATTCGTGGTTAAATAGGGTCACAAGGATGAAACAGGGGTGCCCCCACTGCGGTGGTGCTGAGAAAGACCCTCGAACCCGATCCAGGTAATGCTGGCGTGGGGAGTTCCATCAAACCGGCACCCGGTTTCGTCCACTCTATGAATATTGCGAGGAGATGGACATGAGCGTTAGCACCGAGAATCAAAAGAAGGCCAAACCTGAGATCCCCAGTCTGAAGAGTTTGGAGCGTGACTTTGGGCAAAAGTTTGCCTATCCGGCTTCCACCAAAACCTATTTGCAAGGATCGCGCCCCGACGTGAAGGCACCGATTCGGGTGATTGAGCAGTTACCGACCAAAACCGGTGAGACCGAGACTCCTAATCCGCCGATTCCGGTGTATGACACCTCAGGTCCCTACAGCGATCCCGATATCGTCATCAATTTAGAAAAAGGTCTACCCAAATTACGTAGTCAATGGATTGGTGAGCGCGGTGATACCGAGCAACTCGCTGGCCCCTCCTCCGAATACGGTGTGGCCCGCGCACACGATCCAGCCACCGCGCATTTGCGCTTCTCACACATTGCTGCGCCTCGGGTTGCCAAGTCCGGTGCGAACGTCAGTCAAATGCATTACGCCCGCAAAGGCATCATCACCCCTGAAATGGAATACGTCGCTCTGCGCGAGTCCATGGGTCTTGAGAAACTTCGCCAAGATCCACGCTATCAACAGATCCTCAAGCAGCACCCTGGCAAATCCTTTGGTGCGAATATTCCGGATGTGATTACTCCAGAGTTTGTACGCTCGGAGATTGCTGCAGGTCGCGCCATCATCCCCGCCAACATCAACCATCCAGAGCTCGAGCCCATGATCATTGGCCGTAACTTCCGTGTGAAGATCAATGGCAATTTGGGTAACTCCGCCGTGACCTCCTCGATTAATGAAGAGGTCGAGAAAATGGTCTGGGCAATCCGTTGGGGTGCCGACACCATCATGGATCTCTCTACCGGTAAGCATATTCATGAAACGCGCGAGTGGATTATTCGGAACTCGCCAGTGCCAATTGGTACGGTACCGATTTATCAAGCACTCGATAAGACCGGTGGAATTGCCGAAGACCTTACCTGGGAAATGTTCCGTGACACCTTGGTGGAGCAAGCCGAGCAAGGCGTGGATTACTTTACGATCCATGCAGGCGTATTGCTGCGTTATGTACCACTCACTGCCGATCGCATTACCGGCATTGTCTCCCGCGGTGGCTCGATCATGGCCAAGTGGTGCTTAGCGCATCACAAAGAGAACTTCCTCTACACCCACTTTGATGAGATCTGCGAGATCATGAAAGCCTATGACGTGTCATTTAGTCTTGGCGATGGTTTGCGTCCAGGTTGCATCGCAGACTCCAATGACGCCGCTCAGTTTGGTGAGTTGCATACTTTAGGTGAACTTACCGCTAAGGCCTGGAAGCACGATGTGCAAGTAATGATTGAGGGTCCTGGTCACGTTCCAATGCAACGCATTGAAGAGAACATGACCGAAGAACTCAAGCATTGCCTTGAGGCCCCCTTCTACACCCTAGGACCCTTGATTACTGATATTGCTCCTGGCTACGATCACATCACCAGTGGTGTGGGCGCTGCGCAGATTGGTTGGTACGGCACGGCGATGCTCTGCTATGTAACTCCCAAAGAACATTTGGGTCTTCCCGATAAAGAGGACGTGCGCGAGGGCATCATTACCTACAAGATCGCTGCCCATGGCGCTGACCTTGCGAAGGGCTTTCCGGGTGCGCAATTGCGCGATAACGCTCTCTCCAAAGCACGTTTTGAGTTCCGCTGGGAAGATCAGTTCAATCTAGGCTTGGATCCCGAGCGTGCGCGTGAGTACCACGATGCCACCCTACCAGCCGAGGGTGCCAAGATTGCGCACTTCTGTTCAATGTGCGGTCCCAAGTTCTGCTCGATGAAGATCACCCAAGACGTGCGTGATTACGCCGCGAGCCTCAAAGAAGGTGTTGATCCTGCCAAGGGTATGGAAGAGAAATCGATCGAGTTCCGCAAACGCGGCAGTGAGATCTATCAGTAGGTCTTGCAATGAGTATGTCGTACGCCATCGTCGGTGCCGGCCTCATGGGTCGGATGATGGCGTATGCCCTCACCAAATCGGGTGCACGCGTTGAATTGTTTGAGCGCAGTGGCCCCGATGCGGAACACTCCGCTGCACGGGTTGCCGCTTCGATGTTGGCCCCTCTTGCCGAATCAGCGATTACCGAAGCACCGGTGGTGCGCATGGGGCTGTATGGGCTTGATCGCTGGAAGCAACTCATTACTGAACTAAATACCCAAGTATCGCAACAGACCTACTTTCAGCAAGACGGCACCCTTGTTCTGTGGCATCGCCTTGATGCCCCGGAGGCGCAACGCTTTGCTGAACATCTTGAGCGTAATGTGCGCATGAACCCAGCTCTGGCGACACCCTGGCATCTTGATAGCAAGGCACTCACCGAGCTTGAGCCTGCCGTAGCGGAGCGCTTTACCCAAGGTCTCTTTTTGCCTCGCGAGGGCCAGCTCGATAATCGTCAACTCTTAACTGGCTTACTTGAGTTCTTAATAAAAGCACAAGTGCCCATGCATTGGCATCGTGCGATGGAGCCCCATGAGCTACGAGGCCGTGGCTTTGACTGGGTGATTGACTGCCGGGGCTTAGGTGCCAAAGCCAGCTGGGCCGATACTCGTAATCCCCTGCGTGGAGTTCGAGGGGAAGTAATTCGGGTGCATGCCCCAGAGGTCAAGCTCAAGCGTCCTACACGCTTGATCCATCCCCGCTATCCCATCTACATTGCACCCAAAGAAAATGATCTGTATGTGATTGGCGCTACTGAAATTGAATCCGATGACCTATCGCCCGTGAGCGTGCGCTCTTCCATGGAATTACTCTCAGCGGCCTACTCGGTGCACTCCGGCTTTGCCGAGGCACGGATTGTGGAAGCGGCTACGCAATGTCGTCCAACGCTTAAAAATAATTTGCCGGAGATATGCATCCCTGAACCTGGGCTCATGCAAATCAATGGGCTCTATCGCCATGGTTATTTAATTGCGCCAGCAATGATGGATGCAGCAATACAACTTCTACGTGGTGAGAACCAAACGCTTGCCAAGCGCTTTGATTTGAAAATCCAGCAAGCTAGCTTGAGTGGATCCCTCGTATGATGCGCGTGCTCGTCAACCAACAGGTCCGTGAGCTTCCCCCTGCGAGCAAGGTTAGCGATCTCTTAACAGTGCTCGATGCCAAGCCACCGTATGCCGTGGCGGTTAATTTGCAGTTCGTTCCCAAATCACAGCATGCGGAGTATGTATTGCATGACAACGACTCCATTGAAATTATTTCACCGGTGACCGGTGGTTAAACTATTTATTTACACCTCATGACCGCTCCTTTGCCTACCCACCTCAACGATCCCCTCATTCTGTATGGGGAGTCATTTGCGAGTCGTTTGCTACTAGGTACCTCACGCTATCCCTCGCCTCAGGTACTAGAGACCGCGGTGCAACGTGCACGTCCCGCCATGATTACAGCGAGCTTGCGTCGTCAGGGCTCCGCTGCAACCGATGCGCATAGCGGTTTTTGGGAGCTCCTCAAGAAAATGGCGGTACCGGTATTACCCAATACTGCTGGGTGCCATAGCCCACAAGAGGTGATTACCACCGCGCAGATGGCGCGTGAGGTGTTTGAGACCAACTGGATTAAGTTAGAACTGATTGGAGATGATTACACCCTGCAACCGGATACCTTGCGCCTAGTGCAAACCGCCGAGCATCTCATCAAAGATGGGTTTAAGGTTCTGCCCTATTGCACCGAGGATCTCATTTTGTGTCAGCGCTTAGTCGATGTTGGTTGCCAAGCGGTCATGCCCTGGGCTGCACCGATTGGTACCGGTCAAGGGCCGCTTAATCCTTATGCGATGCGCTTACTACGCGAGCGTTTGTCGGTTCCCTTGCTTGTCGATGCGGGCTTAGGTCTACCGTCCCATGCCTGTACGGTGATGGAATGGGGCTTTGATGGTGTGCTACTGAATACGGCCGTAGCACTTGCCCAAGATCCTGTTGCGATGGCTCAAGCCTTTGCCAGCGCCGTTCATGCAGGTCGTCAGGCATTTTTATCGGGGGCGATGCAACCCCAGGATTCAGCGCAGGCGAGTACCCCATTGGTAGGCACTCCGTTTTGGCATCACGAATAGGAATCTAGTGTGAGTCATATTCGGGAGATGGCGAAGCAAATTGTGGCAGCGCATTGCCATCATGAGTTGTGCTTACCCTTGCCAAGCTTTAGTCCCGATCAACCACCGCCAACCATTAAGACCGAGACCAGCCAAGATCAATACGAACTTGCTGGTACGATTGCGGCGATTGAGATGGGTTTTATTGAGAGTGATGCACGCGTTTTAGGCAAAGCATGGTCACGTATGATCAAAGATGTAGGTGACTTTAATCCCAAACTCTGGCCCTCACGCCCAGAGTATTTTGAGATGTTGCCCTACTCGCGCAATTCGAATCCAAAAGCCTTTAAAGAGTGTCCCAAGCGTTTGGGTCTTTATGGGGTGTTCCCGGATGCGGATTGGATTAAGCGCATGGTCGATGCTGAGCTACCTACCGCACAGTTGCGATTTAAATCCGATGATGTAACCCAAATACGTTCACAAATCCGTGAGGCGGTTGCGGCAGTTAAAGGTAGCAAGACCCTCTTATTTATCAATGACCATTGGGAAGAAGCGATTGCAGCTGGCGCCTATGGAGTGCACTTGGGTCAGGAAGATTTAGTAAGCGCCAATTTGGATGCGATTCGTGAGGCAGGCCTGCGTTTGGGGCTGAGTACCCATGGCTACGCTGAGTTGGTGATTGCGGATCGCTATTGCCCAAGCTACATTGCCATGGGTGCGGTGTTCCCGACCAATCTAAAGAAGATGCCCACCGCACCTCAAGGCTTAGGACGCTTATACGCCTATGCCAAGCTGATGCAGCACTATCCACTCGTCGCGATTGGTGGCATTGATGAGGTAAGTATTCATGCGGTGGCACAAAGTGGTGTGGGATCGGTCGCAGTAGTACGCGCGATTGTGGCCAGCGATGATCCCAAAGCGGCGGTCAAGCGCTTACAAGAGCTCATGAAAACCAACTAAGCAAGCTATTGTTGGTCAGGTAGTTGGGTGGGATAGAAGTCGTGCATATGCCACAGCGGCCCGGGACCCTTACCAATTTCTAAACGCTGCCCTGCTTCAATTGCTGCACTCACAAATGATATTGCTTTCGCTACCGAGTGACTGAGATCATGCTTGTCAGCCAAGTAGGTTGCAATAGCACTTGAGAGTGAGCAGCCTGTGCCATGGGTGTTCACCGTCGGTATGCGTGGATGCTTAAACTCTTTATGAAACACCACTGGTACATCGTCTTTGCGATCATGCCAGATTAAATAGTCGACTAGCTCATTGGGCTCACCTTCCAGGTGTCCACCTTTGATCAAGACCGCGCGTGGGCCAAGGGCTAATAGTTCTTCAGCAGCTGTCTTGAATTGATCAACCGCCACAATCGGACGTCCCAATAAGATCGAAGCTTCATGTAAATTGGGGGTAATGATGGTGGCAAGTGGAAAGAGCTCGGTCACCATGGTGCGCGCTGTGTCGTCACCACCCAAACTGGCTCCAGAGGTAGCCCGCAAGACCGGATCCAATACGATTTTACGAATACCGTGCTTCTTGAGTGTAGTGGCCACCGTTTTTACAATGGCGGGGCTCGCCAGCATGCCGATCTTGACCACGTCCACACCAATATCAGTAACCACCGCATCAATTTGCGCCTCAATCACATCAAGGTCAATATCTTGGATACGGGTCACACCCATCGTGTTTTGTGCAGTAATTGCCGTAATGGCGGTCATTCCAAAGCCACCCAAAGCAGTAATCACCTTCAGATCGGCCTGAATGCCTGCGCCACCACCACTATCAGATCCCGCAATGCTTAATACCTTGGGGATCAGGATGGGGTTGGGTTTAGTGAGTTTCATGAAAAAGAAGTCCTCGGAATCTATTCGTTATAATAGCGTCTATTCCCTGATAGCTCAGTCGGTAGAGCGACGGACTGTTAACTTCCAGTAAACAGTTTTTCTCCAAAATCAAATCCCAAAAAATCCTTATTTTATATGCCTTTGCGGGCGATTCTTAATGTGCTTTGTCAATTGCACAGTTATTGCACAATTACTATATCGGTCGCTCAACCTAAAAATACCGTGTTTTTTTGTTAAGGGTATCTTCAAGATACCTTCCAAAATGGGCATTATTGCTACCCGTACACAATAATGCCCGTACTCAAAAAGCATTTGATTAATGCTGATTGCTTACACCACTACTCGCTCAACCACGGCTAACTTTTGCTCCAAGGTATACCCTACTGTGCCATAGATATGAAACTCCGATTTACCGCTGGAATGTCCAGTAATGCTCTCAGCAATCCGCGTAGGAACATCATTACAGGCTTTAAGCCGATCAATAAAACCATGACGAAACATATGGCTACGAAACGCAAATGGTCGAAGCGTCTTGTTAATGATCGCGGAGCAGCTAGTGTTGCCATTATCCCGTGCGTAATGTGGAACCAACCACTCGCTGCGTTTGCGCTTGGCAATTTTGACGAGCTCTTGGGCAGCCCATAACGAAACTCCGCACAATGGTACGGCCCGAATACTGGATTTGGTCTTGCGATCACTCAGACAATTCTTTCGAACCCATAGGTGCGGAATCTCGTGATCGAGCACGCAATCCTCCAAACGAGCAAAGACCGGCTCGGATAGACGCAAGCCCGTATTGAGTTGCACTAAAGCCACTAAACAATGGGGTCTAGGACGATGCAAGAGGTATTCTTTAACAGCATGAATGAGTTCCGGTGTAATTACCGGCATAGGGCGCACGATCTCTCCCTCGCCTTTAATTCGTAGGGCTCGAAAAGGGCTCAAGCGATCAATATCCAAATGCTTAAAAGCCACGTTCAACATGGCATTGAGGGTGTTATTGTGCTTGCGAATACTGGTTGGATTTAAGCCCCGGCCCAATTGGTAATCGCGGTACTGGGTAATGTGCCAATGGCGCAACTCATCCAAGGTCAAATCGCCATGCAGTTGTTTGAAAAAGGCAAAGTGACGGCTTGCGGTTTTCACAAAGCGCGGTCGATGAGCCGAGGCATTTTCACGGATATAGATTTCAAAGGCATCCGTGATCGTGGGAAGTCGACCGTTCACTTGCTTGGCGAAGTGATCACGGACTAGACTTGCTAAAAAACTCTCATCAAACTTCACGCCATTGATGTCTACCATCCGCTCTACTTTCTCAAGAGCTAGGTGATGGCTGGTATTAAGCGCTAATTCTTGTTTCATCATTTCCTCCATATTAATAATTAATCAGGTGTAGGAAATCGAAAAAAATAGTGGCGCTTAAATCACCAATGACAGCAACAGCAATAAAAAGCATATACCCAGTCAAAGGGTATGGTCTACCACGCTAGATGGTATCCAAAAGATACCCATTAGGATTTCAAGAGGTTAGTGGCGGGAAAAGGATTCGAACCTGCGACCTACGGCTTAGAAAGGCTGGCGAATCTGCAGAACACAATGCTCAACAATGACTCGCAGTGGGCTGGTTTGAGGTGTAGATCAAAACATGGGTCATCGTGGTGTTGGATGGGGTCTTGAATCAGGTTCTTGGTGTCGGCAGGTGTTTGTCGGGAAAACCGACAAATTCAAGTTTCTAGATTAAGAGATCAGAATTCTCAGGAATTCGGGCAACTATTAGCTAATAGCTATAGGTCAAAAGGCATCTATTAAAATAGGAGTTTCCGGCTAAATTATTCAATTTCCATGAAATCCGATGTAGTTTATATAGTCGACGACGATGACGCTGTCAGAGGATCTCTCGCATGGCTTTTGGAGGGTAATGGCTTTAAGGTAAGCGTCCACGAAAACGGTGAGCGTTTTCTCAAAGCCCTCGAAGGGGCTGACCGCTCCACCCCAATTTGTGTCCTCTTGGATCTCAATCTACCAGGGATGTCGGGACTGGAAGTACAAGCCAAATTGGCGCGCAAATATCCAGCGATTCCTGTGGCATTCATTACCGGTTTTGGTCAAATCGCAACGGCCGTGAAAGCCCTCCAGCAAGGCGCAGTCGATTTCATTGAAAAGCCCTTTGATGAAAAGAAACTGATTGAGCTTGTTAACAAAATGCTCAATCAAGCCTTTGCCAAGATCAAAGAAGTTGATGAATTAAAAGCAGTTGTTGATAATTTCAAAAAATTAACCCCACGCGAAAAACAAGTGCTCGATTGCATTGTGGGCGGAAAAATCAATAAAGCAATTGCCGAGTTTTTAGGAATCTCAATTAAAACTGTAGAAGCTCACCGAGCCAGCGTTATGGAAAAATTGGGAGTTAGCCGCCCAGCGGGACTCATCCAAGTTGCGCATTTGTTTGCCCAAGCCCAAAAGCATCCGTATTAGCCCTAGGTTCTCCCCTTTTGGGAGCTTTTCTTCGCTAAGATGAAATTGCTATGAAGATTCATGGCATAAAGCGGTCTCCTTTTAATTGCCGCCCTTCGGGGTGGCTTTTTTTGGCCAAAGCCCAATACTTAAGTAATGCTGAAACTGAAAGCTGCGACCCACAGCTTAGAAGGGCTAACAAATCTACGGAACACAATGCTCAACAATAACTCGCAGTGCCCTGATTTGGGTGTTCGTCAAAACAGGGGTGATCGTGGTGTCGGCAGGCACGCATCGACTAAGATCGTGAGATGGAACTTAGCGCAATCCATCTAATCCTTGGTCTTTTAGGAATTGGTGCTGGTTTGTTAGGGGGTGTGATTGGCTTTGGCACCACCATTATTCTCATGCCACCCTTAGTCTATTTGCATGGATCGCTACTAACCATTCCCATCATTGCAATTACGGCGACCATTGCTAATCTTGCTAGGGTTTTCATTTGGTGGCGCAGTATTGATTGGAAAGTATGCGCCGTCTATGCTGCTAGCGCCATTCCTGCCGTTATTTTGGGAGCCAATACGTTGATCTTGCTCAATCCCCGGGCGATTGAGATTGTGTTGGGTCTATTTTTACTATTCCTCATTCCAATCCGTCGTTGGATGCGCCGCCAAGAGATCGTAGTTAGCCTGTGGCACATGGCCTTAGTTGGTGCTGGGATTGGCTATTTAACAGGCATCGTTGCAACAACAGGGGCGATTAATACCCCCTTCTTTTTGGCTTATGGATTAACCAAAGGCGCGTATCTGGGTACCGAGGCAGCCAGCTCGCTTTCCATCTTCATTACCAAAGGCGTGGTGTTTCATGAACTGGGAGTAATTGATCGGGTGGCTATCCTGGAGGGACTCTTTCTTGGGGTCTGTGTCTTTATAGGGTCACTACTATCCAAACGAATTGTTCTAAAAATGCGTGAGGAGCAATTTATCCAGATGATGGAATGGGTGATTGCCATTTCGGGGATTGCAATTTTGATGATGAGTATGATTCACCAATGAGTGGTTTTGTCTTTTCCTGCATCTTAGGCGCTGCGCTCATGCACGCCCTTTGGAATATATTGCTTAAGTCGGCAGCGGATAAAAACCTAGAAACCGCGGTAGCAAACTTTGCCACTGCAATCCTAGCCCTTCCCTTGCTAGTGATATATGGACTTCCTGATCCCCAAACCTTTCCATACATCGCTTTATCAATCGCCCTTCATTTAATTTATTTCTACTTGGTCGCATCCGCATATCGGTTCGGGGACTTGAATCTCGCTTACCCCATCATGCGCGGTGCGGCCCCACTTCTGACTCTCTTATTTGGGTATGTGTTTTTACGTGAACAGGTATCCGATGGAGTAATTGCTGGTATTTTTCTGGTCTCAGCCGGAGTCATCCTCTTGGGTTTGCGTAAAACTACCTCCTCAGCCCATCATTTAAAAGCCCTGCTCTTTGCTCTTGGCAATGCCTTAGTCATTGCCCTCTACACCATTGTTGATGGGCATGGGGTGCGGCTTAGTAATAATGCGTGGTCTTATGTGAGCCTATTAATGTTTTCGCATGGCTGTGTTTTTCTGTCATTAGTCCTTTGGCAACGTCATCGTCAGCAATCGCTACCGGAGAGCTTTAGCTATATCAAATCCCGTCTCATGTACCCCTTAATCGGTGGGACTTGTATTATTGGTTCCTATTCGATTGCACTTTGGGCAATGACCCAAGCCCCCATCTCCTTAGTTGCAGCAGTTCGGGAAACATCCGTTTTATTTGCATTTCTATTTGGAACTCTCTATTTAAAAGAGTCGCCATACCCTCAGCGAATGATTGGTGCCCTAGGGGTGTGTTGCGGCTTAGTCTTAATACGGATTTACTAGAGTAATTCATTTTTCAATAGAAAGTTATTGATATACCTATTTAAGTCAAACTTGGTAGCCTCATCACAATTAGTAAACCCCCAAAAGCAGATTGATTCAAACATACTTTCCCGCCATAAAGCTCTACAAGCTCACTTACAATAGAGAGACCTAATCCGGAACCCGGGGTAATCTCATCGAGTTTTATTCCCCTTTTAAGTGCTGAATCATATTTGGACGGATCTAAGCCAACCCCATCGTCCTCAATACAAATTTCAACAAAATTTTCTTTCTTTGAAATCCGGATATTGACAATTGATTTAGCCCATTTACAAGCGTTATCCAATACATTGCCAACCATTTCCTGTAAATCATGGGCTTCTCCATTAAAGATTGGGGCTGACTCATTACACTCAATCTTTATTTGTAAGCTCTTATCACTATGCAGTTTATCCATCACCCGAACAACCGATTGAATAACCTCCAAAACTGGTGTTCGAGTTGTTACTATCCGATTAAACGCTATAGATTTTGCCTTTGCTAGACTCCAGTCAACCTGCTCTTTAGCCGATTGTGACTGCTGAAGAACCAATTCCTTAAAAGCCTCTTTGGATAGATTGTTGTCATGGACAGCGTTTTGAATCACAGCTAGCGGCGTTTTAATAGCATGCGCCAAATTACCAGCTTGCGCTCTTGCTCGGGCAATGATCTGTTGGTTTTGCTCCAAAACCGTATTGAAGTCTTTTACCAAAATATTGAACTCAGCAGGATACTCACCTTCAATCATTGAGCTTTTGCCACTCTTTAATCGAATCATCGCCCCTTTTAATACACTAAGCGGTCTTAATCCAATCGTGATTTGCATAATCAAAATCGTGAGAAGTGCAAGCGCAAGAATGAATAAGTAACGTCTGATTTCACTTGAAAATAATGTAATTTCAGAGTCTAGTGTTGAGCGATCTGAAGCTACTGTTAGCGTAAATGGATTTGACTGACCATCCTCCAATGAAACGGTTTTGGAGTACGCCAGTAATGAATTCTGACCAACGCCAGTGATTTCGTAAAAAAGAGGTTGATAAGACTGATTTTTAGGGCCACGGATGGCGAGTGTTTGGTCCCAAAGGGAGCGCGAGCGTAACACGGTCCCATCTGATGTATTGATCTGCCAATAGAGCCCAGATAAGGGCGCAGCCCATCTGGGCTCTCCTACCGGCGATACTAACTGGGGCTGCTGAGACCTCGGATTAATCGCTACAAGACTCGCCAACTGATTAAATTGAGTTTGTAAGTTAAGCTCAAACTGCTTGGTGGCATATTGGGCAAACAAGTCCGTAATGACCCGATTAGCAACAAATAATGCGATAAGGATTGCTAAGGTTGAGGTGACTGCGATCCGAAATCGCAGGGACTTAAGCATCATCGTTGAGTCGATACCCAAGGCCGCGGACGGTCTCGATCAAACCTTCGGGTAGTTTTTTTCGCAAGCGAGCAATAAAGACCTCAATCGTATTGGAGTCCTTGTCTTCATCATAGGCATAAAGATGCTCACTCAGGGTAGTTTTATCAATCACTTTGTTAGGGTGATGCATGAGATAACTCAGTAAACGCAACTCATAACTCGTTAAATTGATGGTATTGCCGTCAAGACTCACTCGATTACTGGCAAGATCTAAGGTTAATCCTTCGATACTAATTACTGAAGAAGAGTGACCGGTTGAGCGACGAATGACGCTTCGCACCCTTGCTAAAAGCTCCTCCATATGAAATGGCTTTGTGAGGTAATCATCGGCTCCGGCATCAATCCCAGCTACTTTCTCGCCCCAGTTATCCCGTGCGGTCAGAATAATGACTGGAAATGTTTTCTCGGCAGCTCGCCATCCCTTTAGGACCGAAATCCCATCAAGCTTGGGAAGGCCCAAATCCAAAATGGCCGCATCAATCGCCTCTTCTTTTCCGAAATGAAGCGCATCCTCACCATTACTGGCTGTATCGACCACATAGCCTTGCTCTTGGAGCGCTAGTTTTAATTGCTCAAGAAGAGTTGGCTCATCCTCAACCACAAGTAAACGCATCAATTGGCCTTTTAGTTTTTCTTGGTCTTTTGCTTTAAAACCTGACCAGTTTTAGCGTCTACCTCTAACTTCACGATTGAACCTGACGAAGTAAGCTGCTTAATTTCATAAACCCAGCCACCCTTCTCTTGATCAAGCTCCACTTCGAGTACTTGACCGGGATGGTCTTTGGAAACCTTTTGCAAGATTTCTTGTAGGGGAAGGATCTGACCGGATTGGACGGCTTTTCTAGCTCGCTCATGATCTGATTCGGCAATGCTTGCCATTGGCATCAAAATAAGTGTTGATACCAGAATAAATTGTTGAACTTTTAACATATCGAAATTGTAGATCGGCAAGATGAACGGAATCTGAACAACGCCTTCAGCTTAGGTCTAGGAACATTATTCAATACTGGGGTCCGAACAATAAAGGACTCCAATGAAATACTCCTTCAGCCTCATCTTGATTATCGGCATAGGCATGGTAAATGCCGCCGTTGCCGGTGATACCAGCCCCTCTGCACAGCTGAAATACTGGACAGATAAAGCAGGTGCGGCAGCAAACCCGGTTGCTGGAAAGCTTTTTTTTACCCAAACGCATGGCAAAGAATGGTCTTGTGCCTCATGTCACGGCAATCCACCTCTTAACACCGGTAAACATGCAAGCACGAACAAAGTCATTCCGGCATTAGCCCCGGGCAGTAATGCGGATGCATTTACAGAAACAGCCAAGATTGAAAAGTGGTTTCGACGCAACTGCAATGATGTTGTTGCTAGGGAATGCACCCCTTTAGAGAAAGCCAATGTGCTGGCTTATTTGATTTCATTAACCAAATAAATGGATAAGTGAGATGGCTCAAAAAAATAAACACCATCAGGAGATCAACATGAAAGAGTTTTTTGGACTAATTTTATTGACCTTGGTTCTCTTGGCCGCCATTGCTTTGGCTAGCAAGCATGCCAATGCCGGAAGCAAAGATATGCAGCCAACACAACCGCTTCCTGTATATCAAACCGAATGTGGCTCGTGCCACTTAGCCTACCCTCCCGGATTCTTACCAAAAACCTCATGGGAGCAATTGATGTCCACTCTTTCCAAACACTATGGAACGGATGCCTCAATCGATGCCAAATCCAACCATCAAATCAATCAGTGGCTAACCCAATATGGGGGCAGCTATAAACGGGTTAAAGAATCACCAACTGAGAATCGCATTACTAAATCGGCATGGTTTGAACGTAAGCACCGCAAAGTGAAAACGAGTGACTTTATGAAGCCTTCCGTGAAAAGTCCTGCCAATTGTGCCGCCTGCCATCAGCGGGCTGAGCAAGGTCTATTTGACGATGATGATGTTCGGATCCCAGACTAAAGCCAATCGATGAAGACACTCAAACAAATCCTTCACCTGGCAGGCGCCATTACTTTTATTGGGTCATACCTTACCGCCGATAGTGAGTCTTGGCGATTGATTCATGTGTATTTAGGATATGGTTTTGGGATTATCTTTTCCCTTCGACTCTTGATTGGCTTGGTTCCAAGAACATCGATGGCATTTCAAACAATTTGGACGCGTGCCAATCTATTTAAAACGATTGTGCAGGATCTGAAGGATCTAAAACTTGAGCGTCTTTGCAAATGGCAAATTTGGTATGGCTCTGGTATGGGAATTTTGGTATTTCTTATGTACTTTTTATCCATCCCACTCGTTTTATTTGGAATCGTGACTTATGAGGAATTCGGGGGGAAATGGTTTATTAAATTCTCTGAAAATAGCCACGAATTTATTGGTGAACTTTATCTTTCGATTGTTTTGGTTCATTTAGGGCTGATTTTTGGGAAATACAGTCTGTTAAGAGTAAAGCAAACTCCTCTGAAGCCGGCATCAAAACCTCTAAGTTATTACAAACAATCTGCCAGAAAAAATGCTGTAAAATGACAGGCTATTCCCTGATAGCTCAGTCGGTAGAGCGACGGACTGTTAACTTTCAGCAAACAGTTTTTCTCCAAAAGCAAATCTCTAAAAATCCCAATTTTATATGCCTTTTCGGGCGATTCTTAACGTGCTTTGTTGTTTGCACAGTTATTGCACAATTACTATATCGGTCACTCAACGAAAAATAACATGTTTTTGTTAAAGGTATCTTCAAGATGCCTCCCATTTAGACCACAACCCCCACATTTAATTTGCGGGAGTTGTAATTAAATTAATAAATCAAGCTGCAGCGACCTTCCCAAGTGATGGCCTGGGAAAAAAACGGGGCTGATGTGCCGACCCATGAATAATGTCTGCAATCATCTCAGCAGTGCACGCCGATAGTGTCCATCCCAAATGGCCATGGCCAGTGTTGTAAAACACGTTCCCTAGCTTGCCCCTGCCAACTCTTGGAAGCATATTGGGCATCATCGGACGCAAACCTGCCCATGGAACGACCGAGCGGGTATTGACCTTCGGAAAACATTGCTCCACCCAGCTAACCAGCGGCTTAATCCGATCCATCCGAATATCACGATTCTCGCCATTGAACTCCGCAGTTCCAGCAACTCGAAAGCGAAGAAGACCCAAACGACTTGTCACTAATTTGGTCTCATCATCCAAAAGGCTCACTGTTGGTGCACATTGCTGACTTTGTTCATCATTGAGATTAACCGTAATCGAATAACCCTTGACTGGGTAGACGTTTAATCGATCGCCCAGTTGTGCAGCCAAATCACGACTAGCTATGCCAGCACATACCACGATGTTGTCAAAGGACAATTGATCAAGCTGCGAACCACTCTTTATCTGAACTTGAACCCGCTCACCATTCGATTGCACCTGCACCACTTCGTGATCATGAATGAATTTCACACCGAGTCGTTCGCAGGCTTTGGCGAGCCCCACGGTGAACTTATGAATATCCCCTGTGGAATCACTTTCCGTGTAATAGCCCCCGTAATACTCTCCTGAGAGTGTGGGCTCAATCAGCTTCATCTCAGATGGTGTAACAGCTTCGCGATGCAATCCTCCCGCGGCTAAAAGTTTCGATACCTCACCAGCATGCCTAAATCCAATTTGATCACGGTAGATGTGTAAGATGCCCTCTTTTTTGAGATCAAAATCAACGCCCTCTTGTTCTGCCCAACTAAAGAGATGCTTTCTGGCATCAATCGCCATCTTGGCCGTTTGAATCGTATTGGCTTTGTAATTGGGGATCGCCGCCATAAATTCAGCAAACCACGAAGCTTTATGCCAACTGGGTTTCATATTGATGAGCAGCGGCGCATCTTTTTTGAAGATCCATTTGAGGCCTTTAAATACCGTACCCCAATGGTTCCAGACCTCAGCATTTGAGGCAGAGAGTTGACCGCCGTTGGCAAAAGAGGTTTCCATGGCAGCATAGCGATGCCGCTCAATCAAGGTGACGCGATAGCCGCGTTTAACAAGTGCGTAAGCCGTAGTGACGCCCGTGATGCCGCCACCAATAATGACATAGGATTTCATGGTTGGTCCAATCAATACGTCGGGAGTTAAAGCTCATCGGCACCATGCGCAATGAACACCCCCTCTGTTTTGGACCTGAGAGATTCGCAAGTACGTGACTTGCTTGCTCCTGCGGTGCTTTAGTTGACGCAACTAAAGGCTCTTCAGAGTTTGCAGTGATATCGGTTCTTTTGCCTGAGAGTTTCCGGGGTGGTTGCTCCTTCGGCGCTGTAAACACAGTCTCTCCCGATACCAATCCTACAATTACATGTTGGATTCTAGGTGGGCAGTAAGAAGGCTGTCAACTCCTTAATTTCAACTTCATTTCACCTATTGAAATAGATCCATTTCAATCGCTCCCTCCGCCAAAGGTAAATCCAGAGATCCAGGTCTCCAACACGCAATCTGTAAAAACTTTTGCACCCCGGTCATGCATTGCTGCTCCAGCAACCACCATGAGTGGTAATAAATGCTCTTCTTCATGCGGAGGATGGCACTGGTTTGCAAATGGGCCTGTCCTCCAGTTAATTAATTTCTTATTTCGTATATCTGGGTCACTTTCAATCGTTTGGGTAAGCCACTTATCAAACTCAAGTGATATTTGGGTAAAACTTGGCTTGCCATAGCCGCGCATGTTGTGAAAGCTCATACCGCTGCCAATCATTAAGATCCCTTCATCGCGTAGCGAAGCCAATGCTTTTCCTATTTCCAGATGCGTCTGTGGATCTAGGTTGCTATTTAAGGATAGCTGCACTACCGGTATATCGACCTTAGGAAACATTAGCATCATCGGAATGAACATCCCGTGATCAAATCCGCGCTGAGGATCTTCCCCTGCGGCGATTCCCTGCTGGGCAAGTAAATCCACAATCTGTTTTGCGAGAATGGGGTCGCCGGGGGCCGGATATTGCAGATCGTAGGTATGTTTTGGAAACCCCGAGTAGTCATAAATCAAATGCGGTCTTGGATGACTGGTAATCCGAATTACAGGTTCTAGCCAATGGGCAGATACCATCACAATCGCTTTTGGCATCCTTGGCAAACTCACGGGGAGCTGTCTTAAGTATTGAGCCATGGCATCCCAAGTATTGGGTGGGTTCCAGTCCATGAAAAAACATGGCCCAGCGCCATGGGGAATAAACCAAGTTGGTAAGGTTGAAGAATTGGGCGCAGTGATATTCATTGATATTTTGGTTAAATTGAAAGGATCCTTGACATTATTCCACATATGGACTATATTGTCCATATATGAACTTCTTACCAACCCTACGAGAATTAGTGCGAACCCACCAGGCGTTTGAGAGTTACTCCTCAACGCATATTCGTTCGTTAGGGTTAAGCTCCGTTCAATTTGATGTGATCGCTACGCTCGCCAACCAAGAACCCATGACCTATAAAGAGTTGAGTGAAAAAACCCTTATCTCCAAGACCTCGCTTACAGGAGTAATCGATCGAATGGTTCAAAAAGGGCTACTAGGACTAGAGGCGCACGAAAACGATGGTCGAAGCCAACGGATTCATTTAACCGCTAAAGGGCAAAAGATCTTTTCTAAAGTATTTCCAGCCCATATGAATTATTTGGAGCAAGCATTTAAGCGTTTAAGCACGAAAGAACTCAAAGCTATTGAAACGAATTTACAGAATCTAAAATTAATTTTTATGAAGGAGAAGTCATGAAAGCAACTATTGCTCAAAAAGCACCCTACCCGATCACGGTTGAGGCTGGCAAAACGTATTACTGGTGCTCCTGTGGCAAAAGCAAAAATCAACCCTTTTGCGATGGCAGTCACCAGGGCTCTAAATTTACCCCTAAGCAATTGGTTGCGACTGAATCCAAGACTATTTACTTCTGTGGCTGCAAAAACTCTAAGAATGGAATGTTCTGTGACGGAAGCCATAATGCTTTGTAAAGATTGCTGATTAAAAATGGCATGCGTATCTCTACTAAACCAAACTTCTCTAAACAATCAAACTGCTAGTAAAAATGCTGTAAAATGACGGATTATTCCCTGATAGCTCAGTCGGTAGAGCGACGGACTGTTAATCCGCAGGTCCCTGGTTCGAGTCCAGGTCGGGGAGCCAGATTCAGTAAGGCTTACAGCTTAATTGGCTTGTAAGCCTTTTTCTTTACTCTGACTACTTATAAAACTGTTGGTTAGCACTCTCAATCAGTTGATCGACCGTGCCACTGGCAACTGCTTTTTTGATCCCCTCAGTAAAGCCCTTTTCTAATTGGGAGTAACACTTCGATTTTTTAGAGAAGGCAATATACATATCTGCTGTTAACACGCTCTTGGGCAAGAAAACCACCTTTGAGTCCAGATTTAACTTCTTGGCCTCTAATTTGCCTGGGTAGCTTCCAATAATTAAATAGTCAGCCTGTTTATTGAGTAACTGAGCAAACGCCTGATCAACGCCATTGGATCGAACAACATTCAAATCAGTTTTGATATAGGCATCAAATTGACTGCCGTAACTCTCTCCTTGGTTGGTGACACCACGATGCCCTTTTAGGTCAGACCATTGAGTGAACCTAAAGTTGTCGCCCTTACGGATCACGATCGATACTGGATCGAGCATGTAAGGTGGCTCTATGTAATGCATATATTCGGCCCGAGCTGGGTTCTTATAGATGCCAAAGATGATGTCTGCGCGACCATCACGTATGGCTTGTTGCGCCTTCTCCCATGAACCAAAATCCATCGAGTTAACTTTCTCAACCCCAAGACCTTTGGCAATATTGCTGACTAAAGTAACCGATGACCCTTGCAGTTTTCCGTCGGCTGCCCAAGCAACTGGCGGATATGCTGGATGGCCAGTGATAACCAATGCCTTACATTGCTGCGCTTGAGCGATATGAATTAGGGATAAAGTAATTAGGATTGTTAGTAAATAACGGCGCATCATCAAGAGCCTTTCGTTTAGAAGCTTCATCATACTTGACCTTATTGGGCTGATTTAATACTAACCCCAAGGTAGGCTCCAAAGCCTTTAGCGCTGGTTGGTGTTGTGGTCACCATATAGGTTGGTCCCAACTGAAATGAGACGTGATAGTCCAGCAATTTGACCGTTTTGCCACCACTCAAGGTGAGCTGATTAGTAGCATTGCGCGCGGTGTAATTGAAGTTCATTTGACTCGATAAGTTGTAAGTCCACGCATGATCGCTCGTATAGGACAGTGTTGGTTGCACATTCAGAATGTTGGCTGAGCCACCTGATAGGTCATTGCCAATCCCCCAAGAATTAAACATGGTCGCGCCAATGGTCCAATTATCTGGTGCATATAGAGCCCCAGCCGATATACCAACACCCGTTTGCCTTGACCCATTATTGGCATTACTGGCTGGGGTCTGAACGTAGGGACCGATTCCGGCAAACCATCGCTTATCGAGAATGACAGTGAAATAACTTGGGAACTGAATTGGTTGTTGCTGATTAGTGACCTGCTGATTGCTGATATTGCGGTTGTAGGTTAATGTCGGGTTCAGAATCAAATGAATGTTTGATCCAAGATGCAGTGGAATGACTGGAGCAACCATATACTCATCTTGCTTAATATTACTGTTGGCACCTAACTTTTGATTAGCGTTATAGGTGACTAAGACATGCGATTTAGGGTACAGTGGATTTTGCATTTGCTGCCCTGATTTGGCAGTATGGCTCATAGTACTCGTTGGGGATTGGGCCAGTGTCACCCCTGAAAGCAAGGGAATGGTCAAGCAAATGAATTTAATTAAATTAATCAACAGTAGCATGTCATTCGTAGTACGATCAATCAATTGGCTTAATGTACAGCATCCTTCCAACTTATCTACGGAGAATGAAATGATTCGATTACGCATGAGTCAACCTATATTAACAATTAGTACTGTTCTAATGATCTGGGTGAGCCCTGGAATGGCTCAAGATACCAGCAATGAACAACGCATGATTGACCATTGCCGCCAACGCCATCCTGAGATGAGTGTTGACCAGTGTCGCTCGATGTATCAAAACATGAAGAACATGACCCCTGAACAACGAGTTGAGCGTTGTAAGCGCAATCATCCCGAGCTATCCGCCGAGGCCTGCCAGAAAAAATACGGCGGCTCGACCTAGCGCTGCGCCAGGATTTGCCTGGCAATAGTTTCTGCGATGAGCATGACTGGCGCATTGGTGTTACCGGAGGTAATACAGGGCATCGCTGAGGCATCGATGACTCGTAAGCGTGCTACTCCGCGTACCCGACACTCAGAATCCAATACGGTATTTGGATTATCAGTTTGACCTTGGGCGTCGACCTTCCCCATAGCGCAGGTACTCACTGGATGAAAGATCGTGGTTCCTAAATCACGTGCCGCGTGCTCAAGGTCTTGCTCGCTTTGTAATTGAGTACCAGGTAATACCTCTTTGGGGGCGTAAGGCTTTAGGGCATCGCTTCCCATAATTTGGCGTGTGATTCGGAGGCTATCGACTGCCACCTTTAGATCGTCTGGGGTGGATAAATAATTGCACCGGATTTCTGGATGCATCTGGGTATCGGCTGATTTAGCCCTCACCCAGCCGCGTGAGCTGGGTCGCAAATTGCATACACTGGGTGTAATCGCATTAAAGGGATGTAGCGGTTCCCCAAATTTAGGTAAGGAGAGTGGCTGTACATGCCATTCAATATTCGCTGTGGGCTGCGATGGATCGCTTTTGGTAAATGCACCCAAGGTCGATGGTGGCATCGTTAGTGGTCCAGTACGTTTGATGAGATATTCAAGGCCCATTCCCATTCGGGTCAACCAGTTTTTATAGAGTGTATTGACGGTCTTGCAGTTCTCAACCTGATACACCGTGCGGATCTGTAAGTGATCTTGCAAGTTCTCGCCTACGCCCGGAAGGTCTACCCTAGTTTCGACCCCGATGGAATTGAGGTGATGGTGCGCACCGATTCCTGAGACTTGCAATAGTTGGGGGGATCCAATCGAACCGGCTGACAGAATCACTTGGTCCTTGGCATGGGCAGTGACGCGTGATCCGGCGTGTAATAGATCTAGACCACTCACTTCCCAGGCCGCGCCATACCAGGCATTCTTCTGTTGTTTTGGATTATTTTGGGTTTGGGGTTGCGTCGGTATTAAATTGAGTTGCAATACCTGTGCTTTAGTCAGAATCGTTAAGTTCTTTCGATGACGAATTGGGTGGAGATACGCATCAGCCATCGACCAACGCACTCCCTTCTTTTGGGTCATCTGAAAATATGCACAACCCTCGTTATCGCCTCGGTTGAACTCCTCGATCGAGGGAATGCCCCGCTCCTGTGCAGCTTTGCGCCAAGCATCTAAGATCTCCCACTGCACCCGAGGCTGCTCGACTCGCATCTCCCCTTGATCTCCGTGCCAGGCATTGGCTCCAGCAAAATAGTTTTCGAGGGATTTATATGTCTCTAGGGAGTGATCCCACCTCCAGATGGGATCACCGGTTAACTCGGCCCAACGGGCATAGTCACTCGCCTGACCACGCATATAGATCATGGCATTAATCGATGAGGATCCGCCAATCACACGCCCTCGCGCATAATGAATCGAGCGCTGATTGAGGCCAGGATCGGACTCAGTTTTAAAGCACCAATCGGTTCTTGGATTAGCAATCGTATAGAGGTAGCCGACAGGAATCTTGATCCAAAACCAATCGTCTTCTCCTCCGGCTTCGAGTAATAAGACTCGATGGTTTGGGTCTGCGGAGAGACGGTTTGCTAAGAGGCAACCCGCACTACCAGCGCCCACAATAATGGTGTCAAACTCAAGCGCTGCTGGGGTGCTCACTTCTGTGTCTCACCAAACTAGAAATTATTTCTTCTGACGGCGCTCTTGAATGGCTTTTAAGACCGCTGGGGTATTGAGCTGCTGATCAACCATGTATAAAGCGCCGCCATAATTGGCTTGCAAATCGTAGCCCGAGATGCCCACGGTGTAGAAGGTCACATTCGGATTAAACGAGCGGATCGTACTGCTTGAGCCGGCCGAGAAGTTCGCCTCGACATCAAGGCCTAACTGCTGACCATCAACGGTAGTCAGAATAAATTGTTCGATGGCATCTTGGGTCTTAAAGATAATAATTTGATATTGCTCTTGGTACCCAGCGCCGAGACCCTCGCCGGTTTTCATATCACGCATGAAGACCGGTTGGTCTTTATAGCGCTTATCGAATAAAACCCCCTCGCCGCGCGCCACCACCACCAAGATGACGTTCACATTAGTAGTATTAAATACGGCATAGCCTGCCGCACTCTCAATATCTTTACGCACCTTAGGGTCTTGTTTTAACAAAAGATTAAGGCCATTTTCTGCCATTTTGATCATTGCTTCGCGCTTTTGCGTAATCTCGGCTGGGGTCAATGGTTTGCCATCTTTACCAGTCGATTGACATGCGATCAAAAGCAATGGACAAAGAAGAGTTAAAAAGATGGCAGTCCAGCGATTGGGAACACGCATTGATGGGTCCTGTGGATAAAGATCGATTACAAAAACGTCATAAATGACTAAGCCCACATATTTTATAGACCATTCATGAAATGGGATTAATTTCTAGGTAGTATGTTGGGTTGATCAACAGTTATTTCCTTTAAAGAGCCAGCGATGATCATTATTCCTTTTTTATTAATTGGGGCTTTATCCCTCACAAGCGGACATGCTCTGGCTCAAGCCAAACATGGCCATGCGCATGAGCATGGTAAGGGCAAACTTGAGCTCACAATTGAGTCTGGTAGGGCAATTGGCAACATGAAGCTTCCACTGGAGGCGCTCGTTGGGTTTGAGCGCGCCCCCAAGACAGAGGCGGAGACCAATGCCATTAATACTATGAACCAGAAACTGCAGAATCCTGGCGCATTCTTTGTGGCAAATAATGACGCAGAGTGCTCCCCCAAATTAATTAGCAGTACCATCGTGCGCGATCAAGCAGGTAAGCATGCCGATCTGGACTATCAGTTTGACCTGAACTGTGCCAAACTCGGTTCACTCAAACAACTTCGCATTGGCCTCTTTTCGGAATACAAACGTCTCAAAGAGATTCGGGTAGAGTCAGTTGGTCCTTGGGGTCAAAAATCAGCGACCGCCAAACGCGATTCCAGTACGGTTAACTTTTAAGTGAGACGCTCGCCCCACTCCCTCGCGATTGAGGTTAAGCATTTGGAGTTTGCTTGGCCAGCTCAGGTGCCACTCTTTACCAATCTATCGTTCTCGGTGGCCCCTGGGAAGAGTCTCTTCATCTCAGGGCCATCGGGGTGTGGCAAAAGTACTTTATTAAATCTGCTCGCCGGGGTGATGCCACCCAAGCGTGGTGAGATTTGGATCCATGGCGAACGTTTACAGGACTTAAGTCGGAGTGCGATAGATCGCTTACGCGGCGAGGAAATGGGTTTTATCTTTCAACAATTTAACTTGATCTCTTACCTTAATGTTGCCGATAACATCCTGTTGCCTACCCATCTGTATCCCAAGCGGCGTCAAGCTGCCATTGCGGAGTTTGGCTCCCTAGACTCCGCACTGTCGCATTTAATAGAACGCCTAGGTCTCGCTCCGGCTCTCCTCACCCAAGCTGCACATCGGCTCTCGATTGGTCAACAGCAACGCGTTGCAGCGGCACGGGCCTTTATCGGTCGCCCATCGATTGTGATCGCAGATGAGCCCACTTCAGCCTTGGATTGGCAGAATCAGACCCAACTCATGGATTTATTTTTGAGTCTTGCGCAAGAGCAACGCACTGCCTTGGTGATGGTCAGTCACGATGAGCGCTTGAGCGAGCAATTTGATGAGCGCATCGGCTTTGCCCAGAAAGTGGCTGCCTAATGATTTGGTTACGCATTACACTTTTGAGCGCCTTAGCTCGCAAAGGCGGCTTATTGATTATGGTCTTATCGACCGCTATCTCAGTGGCGATACTGCTTGGGGTCTTTAAGATCCGCGATGACACCAAGACCAGTTTCTCGAATGCCATTAGCGGTGTCGATTTAGTAGTGGGTGCCAAAGGAAGTCCCACCGAACTCATTTTGTATAGCGTGTTTCATATTGGTCGAGCGACCAACACGATTGCCGCTTCTTATGAAAAGTCCCTCATGAGTATGAAGCCTGTGGCCTGGGTAGTGCCTGTGCAATTAGGCGATAGCTTTCGGGGCTATCCAGTCGTGGGAACGAGTATTGAGTTCTTTACTCGCATTAAGGCTCAAGGTCGCCATCTCGAGTTATCCGAAGGTAAGGCACTGACCGATCCCACACTCTTTGAGGTCGTGCTGGGTTCTAACGTGGCTAAGAACACCCAACTGAAACTAGGTGAACAAATTGCCATTACCCATGGCTCAGGTACCGGCCCCAAGCAAGACCACAGTAACTCGCCCTTTCGGGTGGTAGGTATCCTAAAGCCTAATGGCACCCCCATCAATAACGCGGTGTTCATTTCCACCAATGCCTTTGATGCGCTCCATGACATTGAGGAAGGCGGAATTCAGTTTGCCAAGCTCAATCCGGATTCTCAGGTGAGTGCGTTCTATGTCGGGCTCAAGGATCGCGGCAGCGTGTTCTCAGCACGGCGCCAAATCGACGCCCTGCCCAATGCAGGGCTTATGGGTGTGATGCCCGGGGTTGCCTTAGATGACTTATGGTCCACCATGGAGGTGGCTGAGAACGCGCTCTTAATTATTTCTTTAGGGGTGTTGATCACGACCATCCTAGGAATCACGGCCACCCTATTGGTCTCACTGGAGAACCGACGTCGTGAGTTGGCCATCTTTCGGGCGATTGGAGCCAAGCCCTATCAACTGTTACGCCTTGTACTTTTTGAAGCGCTCTTGATTAGTCTAATTGGTATTGCACTAGGCTGGCTGATGTTACAGATCGCGATCCTCTTATCAGCCGATTACTTCCGCACCTCCTGGGGCGTGGTCACCAGCATTGGGCTTCCGACTACCCATGATCTACTCTCCTTACTCGCCTTGGTGATTGTGGTGCTCCTCTGTGCCTGCATTCCGGCCATCAAAGCCTATAGAATGGCACTCAACGAAGAGTTAAATCCCCCATCCACATGAGACGATCCTTTTTACGCTTATCGAGTGTCAGCTTACTGGGCCTCATGCTTGGGGCGCATCCACTTCGCAGTGAGGCTACTACCTATAAAGAGATCGAGTGGGATGATCTGATGCCTGAGGGTTGGCGCAAGAAAATGATCTTGGAGGTCACTCGCATGCGCCGCTATGGCAGCTTAATGGATGGCGACCCCAAGGCCGATGAGGCCTATGCTCGACTAAAGAAAGCTTGGGACACCGCGCCGCCATCCAAGGTTTATATCGGTAAAGCCATTCGTATTCCTGGTTATGTGGTGCTACTTGACGCGGAACGCATGCAAAGTAGTGAGTTTTTATTAGTCCCCTACTTTGGTGCCTGCATTCATTCGCCACCACCTCCGGCCAATCAAATTATTTTGGTCAAGCCCCCAAAGGGCTCGAAGGTGCGCACCATGGATGCCATCTGGGTGGAAGGCATTCTGAGCGAGGGTCGAACTTATTCTGAGATTGGCAGTAGCGCCTACGTTCTCAACGCCGACAAGATTACGCCCTATCGTTGATGGATCGACTTACTCGCCTTACAAAACAACATTACCATCACGAGGGCAGCAATCAGTTCAGCGCTGACAAAGCCCAACACATCGGCAGGCGCAATGCCCACAAAGGTATTGGTGAGGCTTCTAGCCACAGCGACCGCAGGATTGGCAAAAAAAGTGGATGAGGTAAACCAGTAACCCGCAGTGACAGTAAGCGCTACCAACATTGGCACCTTATCTTTTGCCGCCTGATCCCCAATCCGAATCACCGAGAGAAGCACGAGTGTTGAGATCAACTCACTAACCCAAATACCAACACCAGTGCGCACCTTGATTGACTCTTGCAAGATTGCTAGACCAAACATCAGATGCGTTACCCAAATCCCAGCAATGGCGCCACTGAACTGACATGCCCAATAGGCAAGTAGCTTGTTGAGATTGAGATGCCCCAGCTTCCAAAACATCAGGCTCACCACTGGATTAAAGTGTGCGCCGGAGATCGGGCCTAAGAGCACGATTAAGACATAGAGCCCTGCTCCGGTGGCGATGCTATTACCGAGCAAGGCCACGGCTGCATTACCATTCGAGAGGGTCTCACCCATGATGCCGCTACCCGCCACAATCGTAAGCAGTAATGCGGTGCCGAAGAACTCGGCCGCGTAGGACTTCATGAGGCTTTGTGGTGAATATCTTTCAGAGCCATCGAGTCGAGTTTATCGAGCGGCATGCTGGCTAACAAATCAATGCGTTTTTTGAGACCGTTCATCACTTCGATAAATGCAAGACGCTTCTCGATATCGGTTCCAGTGACTTGCGATGGATCGGGAAATCCCCAGTGTGCCGTAGCAGGATTGCCTGGCCAGACGGGGCATACCTCACCCGCCGCGTTATCGCAGACCGTAATAATGAAATCCATCTTAGGGGCATTGGGTAAACCAAACTCATCCCAGCTCTTACTGCGTAATTTGGATTCGTCATAGCCCATCTCCAAGGCCAACTCCTTGGCAAAGGGATTGACTTGGGTGCCTGGGGTTGAGCCTGCAGAATAGCCCACGAAGAGACCGCTGGGATGGGTGGAGGCTAGCGCCTCCCCCAGAACAGACCTGGCAGAGTTATGGGTACACAAGAAGAGTACGTTGTATTTTTTCATGGGCATGCGACTTTTTTCTTCGATTTAGGAGTACTACAGGACTGACCCTGGCAGCAGTTATCCAATAAAAATTCACTGAGATCCTCAATCACATTGGGATTAGGGCGATAGATCAAGTTGCGGCTTTGGCGCTCTACCAATAACAGCTTGGCATTGACTAGCTCTTTCAGATGAAAGCTCAAGGTTGCATTGGGAATGCCTAACTTCTCAATCAATTGACTCGGGGTCAAGCCAATATCTCCGCGTTGCACGATTAGACGGAAGATATTGAGTCGAGTCTCCTGCCCTAAGGCTAAAAGGACTTGGATGGCATCAATATTTTTCATATTTCCAATTATATAGAAATATATGACAGCTTTGTGACATAGGCTGAAAGATTAAATGCTTACTTCGGAATTACTTTTGTGGAATCTAGATGGGTCTTCATAAACTGAGGTGATGTAACCCCCATCGACACATAGATGCTGGTTAGTTCTTCCATACCAATCTCGGCAGGGCTTACCCAGTCAACTGGCACATAGAGCAAGCCCCCTCCAATCGGTACTGGTGCGGTTGGCACGATTACTGCATAGCAGGCCTGATCTTTGACCATTACCGCTTGGGGGGATGAGAGCAAAGCCAGCGCTGACACTCCACCCGCTCCACCAAAATGCACCCATACCGGGCGCATCGTTTTCAACTCCTCATCATCCCGCTTGGCAACCAGACTCACAAAGCTATGAATGGTGTCATAGACCGTTCGTACTACTGGTATCTTCCGAACCAAGCCATTAATGATGGCCGTAAATCCCTTCTGCAAACCCTTCTCAACCAACAGACCAAGAATGAGCAAGGCTAGGATCACAATCGCCAAGCCAATGACATAACCAACCCACTCAAAACCTGCAATGCCTAAGCCCATCTTTGCCATCACACTGCCGACTGCGCTCGATGGTCCAAGCCAACGAATCACGATCCCCACTACAAAGGCAATCAGCAGAGCCGTTGCTATCAGAGGAAACGCCGCTAAGAGTCCGGCTAGGAATAGGCGAACAAGTTTGGATGAGCTTGGTGACATAAGATCAAATAAGTTCTATTAATGCTTGAGTGTAATTCACACAAGATCAAAGACCAACACCTCCGCCTCTTCACCTTGGCTGATCTCAATCCTTGACTCATCTGCAATCATGGCAGCGTCGCCACCACTTAAGCGCTGACCATTCACCGTCAGGGTGCCTTTGATGAGATGCACATATCCTTTGCGACTTGGGTCCAGTTTGAGGATCGCTGATTGATCACCATTAAAGGTACCGGCATAGAGCTTCGCATCCGCGTTCATGGTGATCGAGTCCTCTGCTCCATCGATGGAGGCTAAGAGGCGTAATTTGCCATCTTTATCTTGGGCTGGAAACGTTTTTTGCTCATAGCCTGGCTTGACTCCCGTAAATTTGGGCTGGATCCAAATTTGCAGAAAATGGGTGGTTTGATCCTTGGCATAGTTGAACTCGCTATGGGTGACGCCCGTACCGGCACTCATGCGTTGGATGTCTCCAGGCGGGATGGATTTGACGTTACCCATACTGTCTTTGTGTGCCAACTCGCCTGAGAGAACATAGCTAATGATTTCCATATCCCGATGGCTGTGCTCACCAAAGCCCGTGCCAGGATCAATCCGATCCTCATTAATCACCCGCAAATTACCCCAGCCCATAAACTTAGGGTCGTAGTAATTAGCAAAGGAGAATGAGTGAAAGCTCTTAAGCCAACCATGATTGGCATAGCCCCGCTCCTGCGATTTACGAATCTGCATCATGGCTTAAGCGTGAAACTGGCTAGCAATTCTGGCAATCCGCTCACCATACAAACGGGCGGTCTCGAGGTCCCCGGGATTAACTTCATCGGCGCTGGCATCCGATGGGGTTTGCATCATCGCGCCAGCAAAAGAGCCGACATAGTTCACATCATCGCGCTTTGCGGACTTGGCATTCGATGGCATGAGGCCAGTGCCAACCCAGATACCTGAGTGTTGCATCGCCAAAGTAAAGAAATAATGCAAGGTAGAGTGTTTGTCACCATTCATGGTGGCTGAGTTTGTAAAGCCGCCAAAGATCTTGTCTTTCCACTGCTGACCAAACCATGATTTTGAGCTGGCATCAGCAAATTTCTTGAACTGCCAACTCACACTGCCCATATAGGTTGGTGAGCCAAAGATAATCGCTTTGGCATTCTTTAATACTTCCCATTGGGCTTCGGTAATATTGCCGTCGGCATCAATAGCGATCAATGTTGCGTTTGCGCCTTTGGCAACGGCCTCAGCTTGCTTTTGAGTATGGCCATAGCCACTATGAAATACCACTGCAATATTTGACATGTTCTCTCCTGATAATTTGGGTTAATTGGGATTAAATAAACTGACTACGAATTCGGTCTAAGGCTTCAATGGTTTGATTGAGCTCTTTCGTGCTGCACTTGGCAAAGCCCTGCTCTAAATACTGCACATGTTCAGGGAAGGCTTTCTTAAAGAGGCGCTCGCCCGCTTTGGTCAATCCAATTCGGTAACTGCGGCCATCCTCCGCATTGGGTATTTTTGTAATCAAGCCCTTTTGCTCTAAGCGCTCCAGCACGCCCGTCATCGTACCCTTCAAGATCAAAGTCTTCTCGCCCAACTCCTTACAGGTCATCGGCGGTTGATTGCCCAAAGTAGCAATCACATCAAACTGGGTCATGGTAAGACCCATTCCCTTAATGTGCTTGGTCGAGTAAGCCTCAAAGGCTTGGTAGGTACTCGCGAGGCTGCGGATGAAACGGAGATAACTCATGGTATTTCCAATTAGTCTATATGCGTACTATTTTAGTACGAGTACGGACTATTTGAATACCACCAGTTTTTCTGGGGAAATTGGTACTTCTGTTGGGATGTGATGGTTGGCGGTAAAGCGCCAACCATCCAGGATTAATCGGCCATATTGCGCAAGGCAGCAATACGCTCATCCAATGGCGGATGGCTCATGAAAAGACGCTTAAGGCCAGTGCCCATACCACCTGAAATTCCAAAGGCTTCTAACTGCTCAGGCAAATGAGGCTCGTTAATCGACTTCTGCAGGCGTTCCAATGCCCGAATCATCTTCTGCTTACCTTCTAGATAGGCTGCGCCGGCATCGGCACGGTACTCCCGCTGACGGCTAAACCACATCACAATCGCACTGGCCAAGATACCCAAGACCAACTGCGCAATGATGGTAGTGATCCAGTAAGCAGGACCATGCCCACGCTCGGTCTTAAAGACCGCCCGATCAATAATGTGACCAATCACGCGCGAGAGGAAGAAAACAAAGGTATTGATGACTCCTTGAATCAGCGCCAAGGTCACCATATCGCCATTGGCCACATGGCTGACCTCGTGAGCCAATACCGCCTCCGCCTCATCGCGGGTCATGCCACGCAATAAGCCAGTACTCACCGCCACCAAGGAACTGTCACGCATCATCCCGGTTGCAAAGGCATTGATATCTGGTGAGTCGTAGATTGCCACCTCGGGCATGCCAATACCTGCTTCCTTGGCTTGCCGAGCTACTGTATTTACGAGCCACTGCTCCTGCTCGTTACGGGGTTGCTCAATCACATAGGCACCGGTGGAGTGCTTGGCCATCGTTTTAGATAGAGCTAAGGAAATAAATGATCCCGTAAAGCCCACCACTCCCGAGAGCATCAGCAAGGAGGTCAGATCGAGCCCAACACCCTGCTCATCCAAGATCTGGCCTAAGCCAAAGATATTGATGATGATCGTGATCACCAACATGATGGCAATGTTGGTGATTAGGAACAGAAAAATACGTTTCATGCGTAATACTCCTTATGACAATAGGGCTACGCTATCAGGAATTTCTTAAATGTGCTGAAAACAAATTGGTTGACTATTTTTAGGGGAATTATCGGTTGTATCACCAAACTAGATAAACAAAGCTCCCGAGCTGGATAAAGTTGATCACTATGCTCAAGCCGTGCAAGATCCCAAATTTTTTCTTGTGCCCTTGATCCGACGCGCGGTTAATGGCGGGTGTGAGAACCCATAAGGAGATGAAGAATAAGGCTGCGCATCCCACTAACAATCCCATGCTAAGCGTGTCGTTCGCCAAGAAGGAGGCAATGATCGAGACCGCTCCTAGGAAGGCGTAGTACTTAGGAAAGAAATTGCGCACATATTTACTCGCCCACTCCTGAGGCAGCACCTTAAATACCGTCGGTGCCACGGCGATGGTGAAGAACACCATGATGCCGATCATGGCAGAAACGAGATAAAGAGTGAGATTAGGATTCATGGCTTTATTTGTGTTTGTATTGGGTTGGACAATAAGCACGCTGCACATCAGGGTCGCGCAATTGCCGATGCTTAGTTTGTCGTCCGGTGACTCGCGCGCGCCATAGACGATAGGAGCTCGGCTTTAGGACACTGCGCATAAGTGCCTTGACCTCGGGTTCACTCAACTGAAATTGCGCATGGATTGCCTCAAAGGGAGTGCGGTCTTCCCAGGCCATTTCGACGATACGCGATAGCTCAGATGGATTCAGTGTGTGCATGCATTGGATTAAACACGAATTTACAAAATCAGGTACAGTCGCCGCATGTCCTTGCTCCAAAAACCATTTCGGGCCCTTGTAATTGGCTCCTCCGGAACCATCGGCTCTGCCTTGGTATCGGCCCTCCAAATGCATTCCAACTGTGCCGAGGTGGTCGGGATCCATCGCATATCTGAGCCATCCATCGATTACGCTGACCCAAGCACGATCGCCTCGGCAGCAGAGCAATTAGTAATTCATGCGCCCTTTGATTTGATCATTAACACCATTGGGGTTTTGCATAATCAGAACATCTCCCCCGAAAAGCGCTTGGCAGATCTACGAGCCGCACAACTCCAAGAGCAGTTTTTAGTGAATGCGATTGGGCCGGCACTCACCATCAGCCAATTCACGAAGCTCTTAAATCCAGCGGGCGCTATTTATGCCACCCTATCAGCCAAGGTGGGTAGCATCAGCGATAACCGTTTGGGAGGTTGGTATAGCTATCGCTCCTCGAAGGCGGCTCTCAATATGTTGATTAAGACCGCGGCGATTGAGCTCAAACGCACCATGCCCAAGGTTGCCTTGATTGCAATCCATCCAGGTACCGTGAACTCCAATTTATCCAAACCGTTTCGGGGTGAAGAAATTGGTCGCGACCCTCAACAAGCCGCCAATGAAATCCTAACCGTTCTATTAAAAGTGAGTGCCGAGAACTCTGGAAGCTTTGTGTCCTACAGTGGCGAAGTGATTCCCTGGTAATTAGAGAATCTGCTTCAGTTGCTCCGCCAGGCGATAGCCACTCAACCAAGCTCCTTCCACGGTGGAGTTCTTTAACCAGTCGCCACAGAGGCCCACTGCAATCGATGGATCAAGGGCAAACTCTCGTTTATTGGCTGCCTCAAGTTTGGCATAGCGCCATAAATGGCTTTGGTGCAAATCGGGCTCCACCCCAGTCAGCTCCTGAAATGCTTTAATCAAAATGGGCTCGATCTCAAACTGAGTGCGATCTACATGCTCTGATGACCAAGCATGACTCGCTTGTGCAACCCAGGTCTCATATATGGGACGATCGGGCTTGGAGTTATCACGCGCCAACCAGGAAAACAAACTACCCTCCACAAACGCACCATCAAAAGAAAGATTGAGCGGCTCTTTTAAATAGGCCAAGAGAGTCCAACAGGGCAGCATCACCACTTCCTGGCAAATCGCTTTTAAGGATGCTGAGTATTGACCAATCAGGCGTTCAGCCTGCACCGACGGAATCGCTAGTACGAGATACTCAAATGCCCCAGCGAGTTGGCCATGCTCTTTGGTGGTGATTTTCCAGAGATCATTAATCCGATGCAGATCCACTACCGTATGTTGGGTCAGCACATTCAAATTCTGTGCTAAGTGTTTGGCTGGCGAGGTCATCGCCGGAATACCTACATAGCGCGTCGCATCCGAGGGTTTATCGATGGCATTGCCATGATTGAGGGTCACGATCCGACCTGACCACGGTTTGGCAACTTCGGCCTGCACCCACTGAGCAACTTCTCTCTGGAATAGAGGATCGCGCGCCGTGAAGTACTGAGCACCATGATCGGCTTCCCAATCACCAAAGTAGCGATGGCTCATACGACCGCCTACCCCTTTGCTCTTGTCAAAGAGGGTCACAGCAAAGCCATGAGCTTGCAATTCTTGGGCACAGGATAGACCAGCAATCCCCGCACCGATGATGGCAACCCGTTTTTTAATAGTAGTCATTTAATTCAACCAGCGTTTTCGATAAGAACCATCTGCATCATATTGCGCAATCTGTTTGGCGACATTAAACGCTCGACCACCCCTTGGGTCGGTACCATGACCCGCGATATACAACCAGTTGCCTTGATTGCTATAGACATCATAGTCAATCAAGCAGGACTCAAACCAGGCTGCCCCCGCCTGCCAATTACCGCTCATGGCATAGATCCAGTGACTCGCCACAATTTGGCGCATGCGATTCGATAGAAAACCCGTCTCAGCCAGCTCCCGCATACCCGCATCAATGAGATCAACACTGGTAGTACCGGTAGACCACTGATGAAAGCATTCGGGGTCAAAGGTGTTGGGTGCACGTTGACTCAATCCCATAGGCCTAAACAAGCGTTTACCGTATTTAAGCATCAGAAAGCGAAAGTAATCACGCCAGAGCAGCTCAAACCAAAGCCAATAAGTGCCATCATTAGCCCCGTATTGTTCTTCATATTGATGAATCCGCCCAGCAATCGTGCGCGCAGAGATCGATCCGACCGCCAACCAAGGTGAGAACTTACTCGATGCATCAAATTGACTTAAGGCATTACGGGTCTCTTTATAGGTATCAGGTAAGCGTCGCTCGCAATATTGTTCGAGATGTCTTAGAGCATGGGACTCACCACCATTCACAAAGAGCGTGACGGCACTCTCTTGAATTTGATCCTGGGGTGGCAACCTGGATGGCAGTGGTGGAATCGTTTGAGGGATCGCTACTGGCTCGGCAAACTTGAGGCGACGCTTTTCAACCCACTGTCGAAAGTTAGTGAAGACATCCGGTAGCTCACCAATATCCATACCCAGGGTTTGAGGATCGAGCATCGTCGATTGCCATTGGGTGCGTATATTTATTCCTGCTCTTTGCAATTCCAAAACATCGTGCTCTTCTTCAGGGGCGGCAATCACTTCGCAATAAAGCGCATCAGCACCAATCTCCTTGTAAAGCGCTGGCAAGACATTCTTTGGGTCACCCTCCAGAACGAATAGGGTTGAGCCCTTCTCTTCTAGTGAGTTTCTTAAGTCACGAAGGTTCTGGTGCAGCCATGCAAGGCGTTCTTTACTGATTCGTTCAAACCCCCAAGGTGTTTGCTCTTGCGGGGGGAGTATAAAAATCGGTAAAAGGTTTTGAGAGTTCTGGCAGGCGTTTACAAACTGGGGGTTATCAAGAAGACGCAGGTCTGCTCTAAACCAATAGATTGAACAACCCACGATGAAATGCTTTAAGTTGACTGTAGCTTAGCGCTGGGATCTACCATGCACTGTTTTTGAGCGTTACGCTCGATCGCTTTGAGCCACTCGGGCTTGGTTTGATTAGTCAATGAATTAAGCTCACTCAATTGTTGATCATTGGCTAAATTACGCACAACCCGCGCCACACAGGTACAGTAATTACTAAAGTCACTGGCCTCGAGGCTTCTGTTCTTGACGTTTTGATGATTACGCAATTGCTGATTAATACAGTTTTTAGCGATTGGGTCACTACTCAGCGTTGCTATTGCCGGGCTAGACGTGACAAGCAACAAGCTACTCAAGGCAGTGGCGAGGATTGGGATCAATTTCATGGATGGCTTTCAAAAAGATGAATCCAGCATACCAAAATCCACTTTTTTATGCAGAGGGTTCATCGCCCTCACTTTCAACCATACTATTTAGAGCCGATCATTAAAAGTCAAAGCCCAGTTGTGCCTTTGCGGGAGCGGTCTTTGCCTTGGTCCGATGCATCGTTTTGCGAGAGCCGTGCTTTTCTAGTACTGCCTGCTTGGCAATTCTGACTTCAGCCTGCTGGCGGCGCCCATACAGGCGTGACTTGGCTTCTTTGGTAGCAATCGCCAAATCCACAATCGGTAGCGGAATCTCAACCCCCACCCGAATGCCAAGTTGCTCTTGCAGAGCTTGGGGCATATTCCAGGGCTCATAGAGATAGGTATTGGGCACTTTGCGCATCGCTGGTAACCAAGTGCGCACAAACTCCCCAGTGGGATCATGATCCATCGCTTGCTTAATCGGGTTATAGACCCGCGTGGTATTGATTCCAGTGGTGCCGGATTGCATTTGCAGTTGACTCCAATGAATCCCAGGTTCGTAATCCAAAAACTGGGTAGCCAACCATTCGCCTACGGGGCGCCAATGCAGCCATAGCGGGTAAGCCGCGACCGAGACTAACATCGCGCGCATCCGAAAGTTGAGCCAACCGGTCTCGCGCAGCATCACTACACAAGCATCGACCATCGGCCAACCGGTTTGTGCCGCCTTCAATGCCTCAAAGTGCTCGTGATGAAAGTCATTCTCACGCAAACCATCGTAGCCGCGGTGCATATTGCGCCACTCAATCTCGGGCTCACTCTCGAGCTTTTGAATGAAATGGCAGTGCCAATACAGTCGACTCAGAAACGCTCGTAAGCCCGCCTTTTGCCTTGCTGCAATCCCCTCTTCCGTGATTCTGGCGCGGGTGCGACTCACCACCTCACGCATACTCAGACAACCATAGGTAAGATAGGTCGAGATACGAGAGCATGCTTGCGGGGACGTTAAAGGCGATGAGATTCCACCTCGATAGCCTTGACTGCGAATGGTCAAAAAATCATCTAAGGTCTTGAGTGCAAGACTACGCCCTCCTCGCTGACGCCGTGGTGGGTCGTGCCGAAGATGTGATGGGGGATTGATTGCTGACAAAGATTGTATCGCGGGATTCCAGAATGAAAGTGTTGGAGCTTTTTCTGGCGGGCTAGCCATATGACGCTCCCAAGCCGACTGCCAGGCATTACGACTCTTTAGGCGTCGCACCACTCCAAACTGCGGATACTCATGCCACGCAATCTGATGATCTGCGCACCAATGCGACACGGATCGATCTCGATCATACGTCCATTGATTACCGGTCTCCTCATGCGAATGGATTGCAGCAAACGGCTGGGATTGCCACAAACGCTCCAAAACCTCAAGCATCTCTCCCGTAAACACCTCCAAGCCACCACCATGTTTACGGAGTTCTGCATCGAGATCCCTTAGCGACTCGGTAATAAACCCAAAATGCCCTAAAGCCATATCGGGCTGCTGCCAGAGGCTCGGCTCAATCACATAAATACAGCGTATCGGTCCGCGCTTTGCAGCATGCGCTAAGGCGGCATGATCCTCCCAACGCAGATCACGCTTAAACCAAACGAGCTGATAACTCATGACAAATCACTCTTGTAGACAGAGTGATAACAATAGCATTGAAGTAAAAATTGTGTTGGTTACCAAACCATCGATACTGGGGTTGATCCTTAAATTATCTCAATGGATTATTAGTTAGATAAACTGCGTTGACGATTGCGGATTCGATTGAGATACAGAGGAATAAAACCAAGAGCAAGACCACCTAAGCCAATGAGATTAGTGAGAAAATCAAAAGTTTGGGTACTGTAGATCGCAATAAAGACCATGAATAATGCTGATAGAAATGGCCAAATGACATAGCCAATTGCATGACTTGGCCCATTGGATAATTGAGAGCGGTAGTACCAAGCACATGCAAAACCCGCAAGACTCATATAGAAACAAATTTGAAATCCAATCGCCATGATGGAGCTTGAGAGAATCGATTTCACGGTCGGCATATACGATGAAGTAAATAACAGCAAAAGTCCTAAAACCCAGATTGCCAGGGTTGCAATCCATGGCGTTTGCCACTCTGGATGAATTTTTGAATAGGACGGATGCATCATGCCATCCCGCGACATCGAGAATAAACTCCGACTAAATTGCAGAATTTGGGTTTCGATTGTTCCAACTGTACTCAAAATCGTACAAAAGACAGCAAGATAGTTCCATGGTTCCGGAAATAGCTTGCTTGCAACTGCGAATAAGACATTAGTATTGGCACTTGAAATCTCATCATCCGTCAATACAATCAAGACCACTACCATCATGATCGAGAAAAAGAGAATCATGTTGATCACAGACCAAAAAGCACCGGTACTTGCCGCACCAGATGCATGACCCTGACTCGATTTACTCTCCTCACTTAGGTTCATCGTGACATCCCATCCCCAGAAGAAGAAAATTGCGATTAAAGCGCCTGTCGCGAATAGTCCTGGAGAGAATGACAATGGCGAAATCCACTGCAACGTTGGTATGCGCACCGGGGCATCCCAGTATTGAATAAATGCGCCAACAATAATGGCAATCAAAATAGTTGCCTCAATGATTGTGAAGCTAATTTGTACATAGCTGGAGTGCTTGATTCCCCTAGCCACCAGAAGTGTAATTAGTGTCAGCCAAATCGCTGCAACAGCTGCAATGGCATGGGTATTCTCAACATAGCTTGGCGCAATTAATAACAGTGTGGAGCTAGCGGCTGGAATCGTTGCCGATACCATAAAGCATACCGAAGCCACCAAAAGACCCCAACCAGTAAAAAATCCCCAATTGGGTCCAAATACGTGGCCCACCCATGCATAAGCAGCACCCGCATTAGCAGTAATTTTGCTTAGGTTCATGAAGGCTAAGACAATGCCAAACATAATGAGCCCGCAAAATAGCACGCTACCAACCGAAAGCTCCCCTACCGAAGAAACAATCGCTGCAGTGGTTACCGCCACACTAAATGCGGGGGCAGTTCCTGCAATACCCATAATGATGGATTCAGAACTACCTAGGGTATTTTTAGATAGTTCATCGGGTACAGACATGCTCAACTTTCAAGGCTTAATGAAAAGCCAATATTGTAGAGCTACCCACCAGGGTGCCTCAGTTAGCTGGCTAATTGTACTGAAGAATCAAAAAAGATGTTGGCTACTCACCCAAAAAATTAACGATCAGCCATTGCCTTAATTTCTGCGGCGGTTACATAGCCCTTCTTCTGGGTATCAATGCGCTGGAAGTTGGCTGCCACTCTTGGCATGCCGGCTTTTGCTTCCTCTAAGGTGAGCTTGCCATCCTTATTTTTATCGGCAGCTGCAAAACGTTCATCAATCTCACGATCAGTTCTTGATTCTTGAGCGTATGCCGTACCAACGGCTGCAAGCATGATTAAAGAGAATGCGGCTTTCTTCATGAACTCGATCCTTAAGTAATTACTTCAAACTGACCTGCTTGCCATCGATCCAGGTCGACATGACCTTAATATTACGAATCTCTTCAGGCTTGGTTTTGCGTGGGTTCTTTTCCAGAATTACCAAATCGGCTTGCTTACCAACTTCTAGGCTACCAACCAATTGATCAGCAAAGATCTGATAGGCAGCGTCAATGGTGATTGCTCGAATTGCATCATCAACTGAAATAGCTTGATCAGGACCCAATGCTTTACTCGGTGGTAATTGCCACATACGGGTAACCGATTCAGTAATGTAGTTCAGTGGTCCCACATTAGAGACTGGGGTATCACTATGCAAGGTGAACTTGCCGCCAGACCGCTTGATCTCACCGGCCGGGTCAATGCGTTTGGCTCGATCTGCACCAATAAGCTGGTTGTAAAAAGCCGAACCCCAATAATCCACATGACCAATGGTGAAGCTTGGAATCACCCCAAGTTTCACGGTTTGCTTGACCTGTTCAGGATGGTTCACCGTAAAGTGCTCGATGCGTAAGCGTCGATCTTGTGGCTTAGAGTTACCAGAGAGCAGTTTGGTATAGCTTTTGAGCGTTTGATCGATTGCTTTATCACCATTGGAATGGGTTGAGATTTGCCAACCTTGATCAAAGTAAGACTTCATCGATTGGTAGATTTCGTCATCCTTAAAGTTCAGTGCCCCACTCCAAGAACTTCCCTTCGGATAGGTATAGGGCTCGCGCAGCGCGGCGGTTAAACCTTGGGTTGAGCCATCCGAGATGTATTTGATACCGATAAAGCGCAAACGATCATCACCATCATTCGGCTTAATGGTTTTGTATCCAGGTGGCATTGCCTCACTAAACAAATAACCCCGGACTCGAATCGGTGACAGATTCTTAGCAAAAAGACCTTTATAAATGGCGATTTCTTGATCAACCCCAAAATTACCGCCCACGCTCATCTCCGAGGCGGTGGTCACGCCAACCGAAGCCATCTTGCGCATCGTTGCCAAGATTGCCGCTGTCAACTCGGCCTCCGAAGGGTTAGGCATTTTGGCCATGAATGGCAAGTACGATGGTGGCTCAACTAACTTACCAGTCAGCTTGCCATTAGCATCTTTCACATAAATACCGCCACCCTTCGGGTTTGGGGTTTTATCCGTAATGCCAGCAAGTTCAAAGGCCTTGCGGTTTACGTAGCCAATATGACCTGATTGATTGACGATAAAGATGGGTACATCTTTGGAGACCTTGTCGAGATCATCTGCGGTGAGCTCGGCCATGAATGGAGAAGTTCGCGATGGATCGACACCAAAACCAAATAGCCAACCACCCTTGGGCACATTTTTCAGATGCGCCTTCATTTTGGCGATTAAGGTCTCTTTGGTGTCATATGGTAAGTTGAAATTACTGAGATTTAGTCCCAAGCCCTCAAAGACCGAGGTCACAATGATGTGCACATGAGGCTCCACAAACCCTGGCATCAAGGTCTGACCCTTGAGATCAACCATCCGAGTTGTCTTCGATTGCCAGTCCTTTGTAACTGCATCTTTGTTGCCCACCGCCACAATCTTGCCACCCTGAACTGCCAAGGCTTGAACTTCTTCATTTTTCTGATTGACGGTCACAATCGGGCCACCATAAAAAATGGTGTCGGCATTACCTTTGGCGAATACAAAAGAAGCCTGCAATGTAAGAGTAATTGCGAGTAGTTTTTGAAGGAAGGTCATACGTGTTTTCATGGGAATCAGTCGATGAATTGATGGTTGAAATAACAGTCCTTATTTTCATGAATTACTGCAATAAATCAATAGGTTGATCGCCTAGGTAGGGCATTTCCCTTAGCAATAGACCCAGGCCATATAACTGTCTTACACTGGGGTTGATAAGTAATCGGATGGATGCTATTGAATAAGCAAATCGGCAGATACTGCCTCCCCCTTCGATTCATGATTGGGCTCATGCTTGCGCCGGGTGTAGTACATGCTCAATTAGAGGATCCCACCAGGCCGGTAATTGATCGCCCCGCTTTTTTTGATTCCAAACCGTATTTGGAGTTGGGCGGCTCCTATGAGAATCTCACCAACAATTACAAACCTTGGGATGCCCAGTATCTGGATGTCATGTTACCGATGAAGCAGTATGGTTTGCTATACACCCAAGTTCAGAACGCCAATCGCTTCGATCAATCGGATCAATCTGTTTATGCAAACTACGCCTACCCAACCCACTATGGAGTCATCAATGTTGAGGGTGGTTACACGCACAATCCGTTTTTCTTAGCCAAAGAGCTATATGGCGCAGGATGGGTTGGCAAACTACCCCAACAATTTAATTACTTTCTCTCTGCACGGCAAAGTAATTACACGGATGGTGATACGGTAAATCAAAATATAGGGTTGGATAAATACATTGGCGACTTTCGTATTGCTTACCTTGCCACCTACTCCACCCTGAATCATCAACGAAGTGGCTGGCTGAGCAAATACCAAGTTCAATGGTTTGGTAACAATGGCAATCGCTTGGGTCTCACTTATGCCAGCGGCCATGAACCAACCGTCGTCAATATTGGCAATCTCACCACCATTGATACTCAGCAATATCAAGTGGATGGGATCTATTGGCTCTCTAAGCAATATGGTCTAACGGGCGCTCTGTGGCACGCAAAACAGGGAAATTTTTACCAACGCAATGGAGTGCAAGTTGGATTTCGAGTGGCTTTCTGATCCCCTGCTGCAATACGCCCTTTACCTCACCGGCTTCTTTATTCTGGGGATTGTGGGTTGTATGGTTCTAATTGCCCATAAGTTTCAGTCACATCATAGCCACCAAGTCAAACAAGCCCATGCCACAGAGTTGATTCAGGAGCTTCTCAAGGCGGGCAAGCCCGATTCATTGCAAATCGATGCCCTGAATCAGTTCATTCAAAAGCATCCAATTGATGCCTGCTACGCCATAGTACGAGTTCTAGAAAACGCCTCGCCGTTGATTGATCTCAGACTCTTTAAAGACATGCAGGTCAAAGAGACAATTGATCGTTCACTTGCAAGCTTTTTTCATAAAAACCATGCCATTGCGATTGAAGCGATTGGATTACTTAAGCAAGATGATTACCGTGCCACCCTGCTTCGCTATCTGGATGACCCATCCTGCTGCAGCTTCGCAGCCGAGGCTCTCGTTCGCCTAGATGGTATGGGTGCTGTTTCAACCATCCTTGCCTACTATCAACAGAAATCGCTCAGCATTAGTCAGACACTAACAGGCTTACTGCAATTAGATCCCAAGGATCTTCAGGACCTAATCGCTGGTAGGAGTGCAATCCTACTTCCAGCAGAATTTACCCGCTACTTGAGGGCGCCATGAACCCAACATCTTTCATGAGTTTGGTGATCCGTTTCATGGAGTATTTTTTTCATCTCCATTTATTACTGGCTTTACTAACGTACGGAGTTGTCGCTACTTTATTTCGTAAGCACATTCGGCATATTCGGTTTCGGGCCATTAATCATGAGAAGATCCCGTTTGAACGCTTCCAAGCCCCGCTCGTGAGTTTTGTCATCCCCGCGTTCAATGAGGGGCAAAATATTCTAGATAGTGTTGCCGCCGCCCTCTCTGCCGATTACCCAGCCTTCCAGGTCATTGTGGTTGATGATGGCTCAACTGATGAGACGATTTCCTTATTAAGAAATAACTATCACCTCGAAGCACATGCTATTAGGCAATATTCTAAGCTTGGCACCGCTAGGCTATTACATTGCTACCGATCTTCGAGTCATCCTAATCTGTTTGTGATCCAAAAAGAACATTCTGGGAAGGCGGATAGTCTCAACGTCGGGATTGATTATTGCAATACTGAACTCATTTGCTGCATTGATGCCGATTCCATTATTACACCCGACTCATTACGTAAGATGGTGGTTAAATTCATTGATGAGCCAAGCTTGATTGCATTAGGTGGCGCAATCTCCCCCAGTAATGAAATTATGGTGCGCGACGGAAAGGTCAGTCGCCGCAAATCGAACCAGCCTATTTTTGTCGCGGTTCAGATCATTGAGTATTTGCGATCCTTCACCTCATGGCGCACCGGCTGGTCCTATCTCGATGGCTTATTGATTATTGGTGGTGCCTTAACAGTATTTAAGCGTGAGGCAGTCATCGCGGTTGGCGGATACCGCAAAGGTATTGCTTGCGAAGATTTGGATATGATTCTCTCATTGCATCGGCACTTCTTGAATCGGCAAATTCCGTATCACGTCTGGACTATTCCAGATGTCATTTGCTGGACGCGAGTTCCCACTGATGCGAAACACCTCAAGATACAACGGGAGCGCTGGATGTATGGAGCCCTCCAAAGCTTGAAGTATCACCGCGCATTGGCATTTAATCAGAAAAATCCATTGATTGGCTGGATGGCGTTCCCGCATTTAGTCTTTATTGAATCTTTTGCACCAATTTTTGAACTTCTCGGTCTTCTGTGTTTTGTCAGTGCCCTAGTATTTGGCCTGCTATCGATTCCAGCTTTTCTTATTTATGGACTTCTGGTCTTTTCCATTACCGGGTTTTATTCCTGGTTTGCACTCGCCATGAACGATGCATTTATTAATACCTTCCCAAATCTAAAGCAAGTGATTCGCTTGGGACTAATTGGGCTCATCGAGCCCCTTGGTTACCGTCAACGAGAATCCTACTGGCGTATCGATGCTTGGTGGAAATGGGTGCGAGGCGAGCCAATTGCATGGGGTAACAACACAACAGACGCTAGCTACTCAGCCAAGCAAGATCGGATTTAACTTCTTACGCCCAAAACGCCTTAATTTGAGCCGCTTCCTTCTTCGCACGCTCATACCCTGCTCGCAAAGCGGGTTGAATTTGACGAGGATCCGTTAGGTTTATCCCATCTGGCGCTCCCGCCACAATCCATTTCACTTTAGTGCCAACACTCTCAATCTCTTTGATGTTTTGTGCCATCGGATGCGGAATCTTTGTCAGAATGGGGCCAGTTACTCCATCGGTGAGAGTAATTACTAGAGCACGTTTTGATCCGGCCACTACATCAACATGGGCTGGATTGGAGCACATTCCACCGTCCATACCGTAACGCTGGCCAAGTAAAGTGGGTCCCACGATTCCGGGGAGCGAGCTACTCGCTGCAACAGCATGAGCCAATGCAATCTTATTCTTTCGAGCACTAGCTTGACCAACAATTAGCCGTTCACCGGTATAGCAATCAATCGATGATGTGAACATTTTGAGTGTTGGCCAATCTGTTTTACTATCCCCCGTGAGTAATGCCGCTAGGGCTTCAACTCGGGATCCATTCAAACGGTTATCGGCTGCCAGTGCAGCTCGGCCAATCACTTGCCTTGTTTCAATGCTGCCATCGGTTGCACTCATATTGATTTCCATCGCTCTGAGTTGGCTCGCATTGGGGTTAGTCGTTGGTGCAAGTTTGGCAAAGATCTTGGGAAACTCGCCAAAGAAATCCATTTCCCCTCGTAGGCGACCAAAGTGCCCCGATAGGAGAGATGAACCCATATACGATCCTGCTGAGGTTCCCACCACCATCTGCGGCAGACCTGCCATATCAAGGCCAGCTTCCATTAAGCCGTGAAAGAATCCGCAATACCAGGCAATGTAATACTCCCCACCGCCACCCAATACCATCGTACGATCTAAGCCTTTGGCAAGTGGTGAGACCTTAGGTGTCGTTGCAATTGGAATCGATAGGCCGTCATTGCCAAAGATCTTCTCTGAAATCTGTTCAGTTCTTTTTGCTAAGCCCTGTGCATGAGTAGTAGATAAATAGGAAGCACTCGCAAGTGCAGGGGCCGCTAGGGAAGAAATTTTTAGGAAGGTTCGACGTTGCATAGTGTGGTTAATTGAACGGTGAGTTTAAGAATTGAATTAGTCAATAGAATGATAGCAACCCAAGAGACCGCACCCTATAAAAACTACAGGCGCAATAAAAAGAAAAACCCCGATCATTACTGATGAGGGTTTGGTTGCAATCCTCGCAATTAGTTAACTTTTGGGACAGCCATTTCCCAAAGACTTGCCTGCGACCCGGTCCTTCACCCATTGCAAATACATAGGAGCAGATACTCCGGGAGTTGAGAAATGGGTTTGTTGCCCTGGTAATTGAATCCGCTCGATATTGGCACCCATGGCACACATTTGTTTCTGATAGAGCTCATGCATGATCGGTGGCACCGCGGTATCTTTTGTTCCCCAGTAAATGACAACTGGTGCAATCGGCTTTACCGGGGGAACGCTACCGTCGATCAAGGCTTTTACCCATGCGATCGAATTAATAGGCTTATCTCGAAGAAGCGATTTGAAATCGGCGCCGTAGGCGTAATTAAACGTATCCGCAACCACATGCATGCACTTATTTGACAAAACTTGATCAATTACTTTTGCACCCTGATCGGTAAACAAGTCGGTCAGCTTGAGATTGGGGTATGCCGCTTGGGTGCCCCACATCGTCATTGCAAAGTGTGAGAAATTGAATACATTGTCAGAGAAGAGCTTAATTAGTCCGTTTAAAGCTTTATCAGCGGTTGCTTGATCTTTGTTTGCATTTTGGATCATCACCCCAGCATCCTCGGGTGCCATCGCAACAAAACCAAGCACTTGCAAATCATCGGCAACACTACCCTTCTGGCTTAAATAATTCCCCAAGCTTGCGGCTGCAATCGTAGCGCCTCCCCCTTGAGACCAGCCGTAGAAAATAGTGCGCTTACTTGCGCCAGTATCTTTCATGGAAATGGCGGCGCGCGCTGAGTTAATTAAATCACGACCATTGGTGCCAGCCACTGCGTATTGATGTTTACCACCTCCGCCAAGACCCTGATAATCAGTCGCTACAACCACATAACCCTCTTTAATAAATTCTTCAAGGTTGGGAATGCCATAGTCCGTCCATGAATTACCGCCAACCAAAAAATACTGATTCAGCGGGGCTGCGGGGTTGATTACCTGTGAGGGCCCACAATTTTGCGCAGTACCAGTCGTACCATGGGCCCAGGCTAATACGGGACGACCTTCTTTGGGCGCAGCAGCGACCGGAGCTACCACCAAACCGGTGGAGATAGTAGTACGTCCACCCACGTCCGATGAAATATACGCAATCTTCCAGGCCTGTGCACCCTTAACTGAAGTCTCAATCTTTTCTTGTTTGATGACCTGGCCCAACTTACCTTCGGGTTTCATTTTGATGACATCGGCATAAAACGATGGCATCGGTGGATTGGCGTGCGCTACCGAAACAGAAATACTCAATAAAGCACTGACTGCCAAAACTGAAAATAGTTTATTCATACAAAACCCTAAGAAATAATTGCGCTAGGTGTAAATGAGAAGAATTACTTCAAAACAATCAGGGTCACCGTTGCTCTAGCACCCCAACCGGATGGGCCACCTGGGGTATTGCTGACGTAATACATGGGGCCAGCACTAAACGAGAACGGTAGACCTCCAATCACAGTTACCTTCGAGACCCCAGCATAGAGCGGATTGGAGGTACGACGGGTATCGTAGTTATAAAGTGCTTCCATATTGGTTGTGAAGGTCCACGCGTCTTTGGTGGTGTAGGCTACAAAGGGTTGCCCATAGAGGTTATTTTGTGTACCAAAAGCGGGGTTACCGCCCACCTCCCAAGATTGGTAGCCAAGTAAGCCGTAGGTCCATGGGCCTTTACGGTTAAGTACTACCCCAGTAACACCCGCACCCGTTTGCTGAGAGCCAAACTTACCGCTATTGCCCGAGGGGGACTGTAAATAGGGACCAACTCCCCAAATCCATGAAGAGTTTGTGTTGGGTGCATAAAAGGATTCCACGGTCACGCTGGCGATACCGTATCCAGAAAATGGTGACCCCGTGGGACCTTGCACACTCACCTCACGTACACCAGCGACGATGGGTCGCACAATAAACGTATCGCCTCCGCCTAGATCAAAAGGCATGACCGGCTGAAATAGTAAAGTTTGCTCAGAGCCCGCTTGGTTCGCGCCCACTCCCCGACTGTACTCATATTGAAATGGCACAGAAATCATATTGGCAATTGGATTGGCTAGTTTTTTAGCAATCTCAACCTTATCAATCCCTCCGCTTGGAGCAGCAGGGGCGCTCGGTGCAGCTTGCTGGGCAATTGCCGTGCCGGTTAAGCCGATTGCCAGAAACGTGGCACTAATGATTTTGGTGGTGTTCATAGCAAAGCTCTTAGGAATCAGAATTTAAACGTGACAGCAATTTGAGGGCCCTGCATGGTGGTCTTTTGCAATACACCACCGGCTTTCATGTCGTAGTACAAAGCACGATAGGTCAATGAGGCATCAATCAATTTGCCAAATGACTTACCCACCCCCACCATCGCTTGCCAGGTAATATTCGTCGTACCTCCGCCGCTACCGATATCACCATAGAACGGGACATACCAGCTCGAGTCAGCGATGCGATAGCGCCCTTTGGCACCAATAATTGGATCAACCGTTGAGGTTGTCTTTGAAATAGTTTCCTTCAGTGGGGTGCCCTCGAGATCGCCATTTAATGTTGCGGTCACATCAATCGCACGAACACCCAACAATCCATCCACGTAGGCATTTTTGGTGTTGGCAAAGGTATATGTTGCTGCACCGGTCAAAATGGTTTGCTGCAGAGTAATTTTGTCTGCCACCCTAGCAGCGCCCTCTGGGGTCATCACAGGAACTGATCCCGAGTTTTGAAGCGTCGCAGATACCAAATCACCCATGATTCCCCACCTGCCATAGTGCGCTTCTGCAGCAATCATGCCGCCAGACTTCAGATTGCTCAGAACGTTGCTCGAACTATAGTCAGCGGACTTTGCAAAACCATTATCAAGGCCTATAGTTCCTTTAATTCCAGGGGCCCAGAGGTAAGGGGTTACCTCAAAGCGCCATTGGTCAGCGACGGCAGGAATCGGATTGTCGGTATTGGCGGATGCTGTACCGAACCCCAGGAGGCAGATGGTTGCCAACATTGCATGTAAGGGGTGACGAAAAAGATTGAAAGAGGTTGATTTCATAAAGATCATGTTTTTTAATGATGGATTAAATTTGTAAATTATATTAGACAAAAAAATAGTCAAAATTTTTTTCAAGTTTTATCGAACACACTCTATTAGCAAAGGTTATATGTATGTGCCAATGGTGTATTTCCACAGTCATCTCCGAACATCTCACCTCAGGCATTTCAGGTGACCGACGCCAATTCTTAAAGTACTCTAGCGCCCTACTCGCCTCAGGCGCTGCAACTTATGCTGCGTCCTCAGTAGCTCAAAGTAATCAACCCATTGAGGTCATTTTTCGTAATGGTCCCATTTATCCAATCGCTGGTGATAACAAACGGGTTGAGGCGCTGGCCATTAGTGGCGGCAAAATTCGGAGCCTAGGATCGGTTTCCGATGTGATGCGCACTGCAAGTGCATCCACTACGGTTGTCGATCTTCAGGGCCGCACCCTAGTGCCGGGATTAATTGATCCGCATAATCACACGGTTCTTAGTAGTCTCTTTGATCTACTCCTCATCAATGCCGGCTTTGCCCAATACAAGACCAAGGCCGATGTCGCTGCCATGATCAAATCGAGAGTAGCCAATACACCCGCTGGTCAATGGCTGGTGTTTGGCTTCTACGATAACTTGCTCCAAGGTGGCGACTGGTCGCTCACAGAACTGGATGCTATCTCTAAAACTCATCCCATCTACATCATCTACGTCAACGGGCACGTAGGTGCAGCCAATAGCTTAGCTTTTTCCAAAGCTGGGGTAACAGAAAATATCGGCCCCCTGCCAGGCGGTGGATTTTTTGGTCGAGGTAGTAACGGTAAGCTCAATGGCATGATTTATAACCAACCTGCCCTTATGAAGGTTTTAGATCATGCGATTGCCAAACCAACCCCTGAAGTTTTAGAAAAGGCAGTAATCGCATATGCCAATAAGGCTGCAGCGGCCGGCTTTACAGCCTTGCATGAGCCAGGTACTGTGAAGCCGGAGTGGATTGAGGGTCTTGCCAAACTATCTAATGTCTTACCGATTCGCCTAAGTGCTAGCTTTAGCAGCGTCGATGTTGAACATAGCAAGGCGTTTGCGAGCTTAGGCCCCTCTCACAAAGCCCGCGTGATTCCGAATAGTCGGTTCTCGCTCTATGGCATGAAAGTCTGGTCCGATGGATCGAATCAAGCTGAGACCGCATGGCAGAGCAAGCCTTATCTCAATACCAACCGACGTGGGACGGGAGGATATAAATCCGAGCAAATGGTCGAGATCTGCAAGAATGCCAAAGCAGCTGGTTGGACCATGCTTGCTCACTGTCAAGGTGATGCGGCCATTGAGCAATACCTCAATGCATTAGAGGCCGTATACGGCGCTAACCCATCTACTGGCCTCATCCGCGTCGAGCACGCCACAATGGCAAGGCAAGATCAGATCGATCGGATGAAGCACCTCGGTTATGAACCCAGTTTTATGACCGACTTCATTTACCTGTACGGCAATGCCTACCGTGATCAGATTTTTGGTAATCCCAGAGCTAGTTTTATGGTTCCGTTTGGTGCGGCTGCCAAGGCAAAGCTGAATTACACCGTGCACTCGGATAATCCAGCGGCCGGTATGCCACTTAATCCCATGCGACATGTGGAGATTCAGCTGATGCGCCGTTGTATTGTCGATAACTCCATCATTGGCGCTGATCAACGAGTCGATATCCATCATGCAATGCGTGCGATTAGCATGCATGCCGCAAGGCAAATTGGTTTAGGTGATTCCTTAGGCACACTAGAGGTAGGCAAAGATGCTGACCTCACACTCCTAGATGGTGACCCATTCACCACTAGCCCAGATAAAGTCGGTGCCATTAAAGCCTCACAAACCTGGGTGGCTGGCAAGAAGATGTATGGGTAAAAAAGCTTTGACCCGCTGTCACCATTAATATTTATTTTGATATCAACTTTATTGAATCCATCATGAAATCCATTAAATCCCTCCTCGCTATTTCACTTCTAATGCCCCTCACTATTTGTGCGAAGGAAATTAAAGTAGCCGCTGTAGAGTTTGCAGCTAAGTCGCCTGGCTTTGAAGCAAATTTACCTGGTATTGTGGATGCATTAACTGTGGCCGCTAAAAATGGTGCCAAGTTGATGGTTCTACCTGAAGGTGCTACAACTGGCTTTTTGTATCAAGATACTAAGGCACTAATGCCATACGCTGATACCGTTCCAGGCAAAACAACAGAAGCCATCTCAAAAGTTACCAAACAATTTAATGCCTATGTTGTAGTCGGTATGTATGAAAAGAACCCCATTACTAATAAGATCTACAACGCCGCGGTTCTCATTGGACCGAATGGCTATATTGGTAAGTACCATAAGAATAATTTAGCGACTGGCGAGGGTATGGTTGCCTCACCGGGTAATCTCGGCTTTCCAGTATTTAAAACGGATATTGGCAAGATTGGTCTAGTGATTTGCTTTGACGATACTAATATTCAAAATCTTTTATTACCAGTATTGCGCGGTGCTGATATCGTGGCGCAACCGATTGGCTCAAACAAAATACCCAGCATCTTCACAGCGAGCTACACCAATCACTCAACCATGGCTAATATATCAACAGCAGTGAGCTGGATGGGTACCAATGTAATTTCCACAAATTCTACGCGCTCAGAGGGTCTTCCAGGTATGGCTTTTGTAACCTTTGATGGATCCTCATCCATTTGGGATAACACAGGAAAACGCTTGATTTCAGCGCCATTATCGACAGTAGCCAATCCGACCAAGCCTCAAACCGTATATGCAACGCTGAGCCTCAGCAAGCAAAGTGAACAAAAAAACTATTGGCTAAAGCATCGTCGTCCAGAACTTTATCAAGATCTCAATAATTACCGCTATCCCGATGATGGCAACGCGACCCATCAATCACGCCAAGTTGCAGCTGTCCTCGTTCAGTATGAACCAAAAACAGGTGATGTCGATGCTAACTTTAAAAAGGTTGAGCAACTTTTAAAACAACGCACTGGGGTATTTAATCTCACCGTTCTCCCTTTTAATTCATTTTTAGGGCCTGTTACCCTTAACAAAAATACGGTCGCTCAATATGCGGAGGAGCTCAATGGTAAGAGCTATCAACTCGCCGCTGGCTTAGCCAAGAAGTATCAAACCTATGTCCTATTCTCAATGCCCGAAAAAAGGGGTAATCAGTACTTTCAGACTGCTATTTTATTTAATGGGAGCGGTAAACAAGTTGGCATCTACCGCAAGTCTCATCTAAACGATTCAGAAAAAGTATGGGCAAGTGCTGGAAATGAACTACCAGTTTTCTCTACTCCTAATTTTGGTAATGTCGCTGTGATGCTTAATGATGAAGTTCGCATTCCAGAGATCACCCAAATGTACGGTATTTATCGTGCTGACTTAATTTTGGTACCTACCAGTTATAACCAAAAGGAATATGGCTCAGTGGTTGATATCCCTAAGGGCGTTGTTCAGGATGCGAGTAATCGCGGAATGTCCATGTGGTACAACATTGCCAAGTATGCGCAAGCGTATACCTTAGTTTCTAACTTCATTCGCGGCGATCAACGAGCAGTTGGTCAAAGTGCGGTCTACTCATCTGCTCCGGAAGTTGGATATTACCCACCCAATATTGCTCCAGACCAAGAGATGGCCCATCTTGTGAACTTTACAACCCATGTGAACAAAACAGTCTTTATGGACCAAGAGCGCTTGATTGCTAGTCGTCGCTGGGATCAAGCGGTTCCATTAACGCTAGATATGAATAGCGCGTGTTTCAAAGAGTGGCAAACAAATTCGACTAACAAAGAAGTTTGCCCAGCGGTTGATATGAACAGATAAGGATGTAATCGGTTGGCGCTTATGATCTACTCTAGAATACTTTCGTAGCGCGTTACAAGATTAAATAAATACGATTCGATACGGAATAGAGAGACATGGCACCCTGGAAAGCGGCACGCGTCGGTGATCACATTGATCAAATTGATACCCCTGCTTTAGTTCTAGATCTTGATGCCTTTGAGCGCAATATGAAGCGCTTGCAAGATGCAGTCTCGAGTGCTGGGGTGCGCTTACGCCCTCACGCCAAGAGCCATAAATGCCCGGAAATTGCATTACGTCAGATTCAGATGGGTGCAGTGGGCATCTGTTGCCAGAAAGTCAGTGAGGCGGCGGTCTTTGTGGATGCGGGTATATCGGATATCTTGATTACCAATCAAGTGGTGGGTGAGAAAAAAATAGCACATACCCTTGACTTAGCTGCACGGGTACGCATTGGTGTGCTGGTTGATCATGAAGATCAAATCAGTGCTTTTGTACGTGCTAGCGCAGAGCGTCAAGTATTGATTGATGTCTATCTTGAGATTGATGTGGGTATGGGTCGCTGCGGTGTGGCATCGATTGAGCGTGCGGTCGCAATGGCTCAACAAATCGATGCTGCGCCCTTCTTAAACTTTATGGGTCTGCAGTGTTATCACGGTAGCGCCCAGCACTACCGGCTACCTGAGGAGCGCCAACAAGCGATTGCGGCGGTCTGTGCCAAAGCAGCCGCTGCCAAAGCAGCGATTGAAGGAGTGGGGATTCGGGTGGAACGTATCTCGGGCGCAGGTACTGGCTCTGTCATGCTCGAGAGTCACTCCAAACTGTTTAATGAAGTACAAGCGGGTTCTTACATCTTGATGGATCGTGATTATGCGACCAATCAACGCGATCCTGGCGATCTACCCTTTGAGCATGCCTTATTTGTGAAAACTGCTGTGCTGAGCCATCCCTCAAATAATCGCGCAGTGGTCGATGCCGGTCTGAAAGCATCGAGTGTGGACTCTGGTATGCCAGTGGTATGGCAACGCTCCGACGCCAAATATTTGAAGGCCTCCGATGAACATGGAGTTCTGGAACTCACGCCCGATAGTACCCTCAAGCTTGGCGACTATCTACTTTTGGTTCCCGGGCATTGCGACCCGACCGTCAATCTCTATGATGAGTTAATTGCGATTCGTGGAGATCGGGTCGAAGCCATCTGGCCGGTAGCAGCGCGGGGCGCACTCCTTTAATACTAATAATCCTTAATTACGCCCAGAACTTTTTCATTTCTGGGAGATCTTGCATGCCACGATCGTAGCCGTACTTAATCGCGGGTGCCATGATGCCAGGATCCACTACGCTTAATGTCTTACGACCAGGCAACATGCCAACCACAACCAATTTAGTCTTGGTACCACCAGCTTCCAAGTCTTTCACCTCTTGCAAAATGGTATTGGGTAGGTGATTGAGGCGCAAACCAGCCTTCTCTTGCGCAATCGTATCGGCCAAGGCAAATACCAAGGCGCGCTTCGAACCAGCGACGATATCGCAATGGGTTTCAGTGGGGCCAATCGTGCCATCCATGCAGACGCGATCTTTTACCCAAGTCGGGCCGGTCACCCCAGGGGCAGATGCGCTAGCAGCAACCGCGGTTGCAACTGGTACACCAGAATCCGGAGCAATCACTAAACGCTCGGCGGTGTAGCAATCAATCGTGGTGATGTACATCTTAGGCGGAATCTTTTTGAGATCGCCCAAAAATACTTTGATATTGGTCTCGAACTTATCCTGGGGAATTGATTTAGCTGCCATCGCCGCATGTCCAATCGCCTGGATGGTGGCGGGATTACCATCTTTGGCCTCAATACCCATCTTCATGACGCGCTCTTGACTGGGTGAGAACTTATTCGTTGGCACAAACTTGGCCATGATTTTGGGGTAATCGGCCAAGAGATTAAATTCAGCGGAGAATAGATCAAGACGCCCTCCTAATAAGGCACTACCCAGCAATGCGCCTGCTGAAGAGCCCACCACAATATCGGCTAAGCGCAAGTTGACACCATTCGTTAGCATGGCGTGGAAGTATCCTACTAAGAATGAGCTCATGTACTCCGAGCCACCACCCAATACGAGTGCTCGATCTTTACCTTTGCCTGGGGGGTTTTTGTATGGAATGGGATGTGCTAGTCCATCATTCCAGTTCGCGGTCGATGTCTGAATATTTTTAGTATCCTGCGCCTTCGCCTCCGCTACAGCTTTGCTACATGCATTACTGGTCTGCGCTAACGCAGATGTCCCAGTAACAGATACGGCTATCCCGAGTGCAGAGCTTTGTAGAAATTGGCGACGGTTCGATGATGTCATGCTGATCTTCCTGGAATATTAGTTTTGTAGATTTGGTTTTGAACTGCCTCTGGGAGTGGCTGACTCTCAGCAGCGGGAATCATGACCTCGATATACGAAGCGCAATCGCTGGTATTGGCTTTCTCAATCGCGGCATCGAGCTCTGCCACGGTGCTCACGCGGGCGGTGAACCAAGTGTTGCATCCCATCGCCCCGGGAATTTGTGCGTAGTTCCATTGGGCCAGATTGTCATATGATGGGCCCATCTCACTTAATACGTTCTCAACCCCATAGATGCCATTGTTCAATACAAAAATGATGGGCTTGATGCCATAGCGTCCCATCACCCCGATTTCATTGGCAGTGAGTTGATGGGAGCCATCGCCCGTTACCAAGATGGTTCGGCCTTTGGTATTGGCCATGCAAATCCCTTCGGCGGCGGGGGTAGCCCATCCAATCGAGCCCCACAAGGTCTGGGTCTGGAAACCAACTCCGTCAGGTAAGCGCATCGGCGTGGTGTAAAGAACGCAGGTTCCGGTTTCAACTACTAAGACATCACCGCTCTTTAGCAAAGCGTGCAGACGGGGATAAAAATTAGCAGACGTCGTTGGATCGGATGGTTTGGTAATGGCAGGTGTTATAGCAGGATTTAAGGGATTAGATTGGGCACGGGCTTGGATCTTCTGGGTCACGCCTTGTAAGACATCCTCCATGGCAACGCCTGTAAAAATAGTGCTACCCATACGCACAAACTGATCGCCAATGGTAAGTTGCTTGGCTGATGCGATGGTATCGGACCAGAAGGTGGTATTGAAGTCTTCAAAAATGATCCCGCCGATATCGAGCACCAGATCAGCCCCCTCCACCATCTCTTTCACTTGGCTGGGGCTGGACCCCGCGCCATTGTAGATACCCAAATAGCTGGGATGCGCCTCTGAAAGAGTGCCCTTATCCATAGGTGAGGTGGCAAACGGTATCTTGCTTTTATTTAAAAACTCGACTGCACTTGAGATGGTTCCATAACGTGCCAGTAGTTGAGTGGGTAATGCCACAATGGTCTTGCTGGCCGCGATCTTGGTGATGATGAAATCAATTGCCGCTTCTAGCGAGGCAGGGTCGCTACTGGCCCGCTCAATATTGGCTAATAGTGCTCCCTTGATAGGCTTACCAATCACCGGCATCTTGGCGAGATCCATCGGCACTGTGATGTATGCAGGTGCACTCAGACGCAATGCTTCCCGAATCACGCGCTCCATCTCGGCAATCGCATTATCTGGCGTGAGATAAGCGGATACACAACAGGCTGCCTCTGAAAGATAGCGAAAGTTGTTATACACCCCATCCCCCAAGGTGTGGTGGGTAATCAATCCTTGACGCTGGATTTGCGTACTAGGTGCCCCAACAATATGAAAGATTGGTAAACGCTGAGCCTTAGCTCCCATCACACCATTGATTGCACTCAACTCTCCTACTCCATAGGTGGTTGATAAGATGGCAGCCCCCTGAATTCGGGCATAGCCATCAGCGGCATAGGCGGCATTTAGCTCATTGGCACAGACGATCCACTCAACCCGATCGCAAGATTCAATCGCATCATCGAATGGAAAGGAATAGTCGCCTGGCACGCCAAAGACTCGGTCAATTCCTAAATCGGCTAAGCGATTAACTACATACTCTGCGACAGTTGGTGCATTTGAAGCCATAACCACTCCCAGTGCTTAATCTGAATTTGGCTATTGTAAGCAGACTCTTAATATGCCCCTTACCCATTAAGATAAGTTGGCATTGATCGTGTTCTTTCTAAACCCCGCCATTCAATTGACGGGGATTTTGATAAGTTAATTAAGTAACAGCGACTTTGCCCAGAGGTGGCTTTGGATAAAAACTAGGCTTTTGTTTCACCTGTTGAAATATAGGTAGCTTAGATAATAAACATCCTTGAACGATGAATACTAAGATTTTCCATTGTCTACATTGGTGGTTAGACGTTCAAGTAAATGAGCCTTAAAGCTGACTGCCAGCGGCGATAACTTTTTTCCCTGAAGACTCACAATATGCCAGTTCGATGACAATGGAAAATCTTGAACGTTTAAGACCTTAATATCCCGACTTAGGCTATCGCCCAAGGAATGCATCGACAGCGCAGCAATGCCAAGATTCGCCGCAACCGAATTTCGTACTGCCTCATTCGTTCCAAGTTCAAGACGAATGTTAGGACTGAAGTGTTTCTTGCGAAAATACGCATCAACCGCCATACGCGTTCCAGAGCCACGTTCTCGCATGATAAATTTTTCTTGCCTTAGATCCTTAAGCTCTACATTTTTTTTCTTGCTTAATGGGTGGTTTTTGGCAGCAATGATGGCAATTGGATTTGACATGAAGATTTCATCTTCAATGTCTAGGTGCGATGGCGGCATGGACATGATGTAAAGATCGTCTTGATTATTTTCAAGGCGCTGAACTACGCCATCGCGATTAAGAACCTCAAAAGCAATCTCAATATCCGGATGAGTTTTACAAAAATCGCCCAATATCTGGGGAATAAAGTATTTCGCGGTACTGACGGCAGCTACCTTTAAGCGCCCCTTAGTGAGACCCTTCATGAGCGCAATCTCTTGCTCAAAACTTTGCCATTCATCAAACATGGCACGAGCTGATTTAGCCAATTGCTCGCCAGCGTATGTCAAATGAACTTTTCTAGAGATCACTTCGAATAGCGGTTCTCCAATGTTCTCACCGAGCTCTTTGAGTTGCATCGAGGCAGTGGGCTGGGTGACATGCATCCGTCTAGCCGCCCCGCTGACACTTCCAGTCTCGACAAGGGCAAGAAACAAACGCAGTTGACGAAAGCTTGCATGCATAGATATTTATCTATATATAAGTATTTAATTATCAATTTTACTTTATAAATAGGTCTGCCTATGATTTCTCAACTACAGGAGATTTCATGCAAAACCTACTCGACCCAGCAATCTTGTTCTTTGTCTTTGGCTGCTTTGCCGGACTAATTCGTTCAAATCTTGAAATCCCCCGCTCGATCGCCAAGTTCTTATCACTCTATTTATTAATGGCCCTAGGACTTAAGGGGGGCTTCGCTCTGGCTAAAACTGGACTAAACCCAGAGATCGCATTGAGCCTTGCGATTGCCCTAGCCATGGCCTTCATTGTGCCGACGATTGGCTACTGGTTCTTAAAGGACCGGATTGCCAAGTTTGATGCTGCTGCAGTGGCCGCATCCTACGGTTCGGTTAGCGCCGTGACCTTTGTTACCGCCATTCAGTTCATGGAGCAGAGCCAACTGAGCCCAAATGGCTATATGGCAATTGCTTTAGTCATCATGGAGTCTCCGGCCATCATCATGGCAGTGTTATTGGCTAATATGTTGCGGCATGAAAACAATAATGCAGTAAACAGCAAAGGGCCATCGCTAAAGAACATCTTGCATGAATCCTTTACCGATGGCGCCCATTTGCTCCTGCTCGGAGCGATGGCCGTTGGGTACTTCAGTGGTGAAGCGGGCAAAACAGTCATGCAACCCTTCTCTGGAGATTTGTTCAAGGGGATGCTGGCCTTCTTCTTACTTGATATGGGACTCATGGTTGCCAAAAACTTTAAGGAAGCCAAAAATAACTCATTGACATTAATCGCTTACGCATCGGTGAGCCCACTATTTCATGCGAGCTTAGCATTGGGGCTTTGCTTGCTATTTAATATCTCACTCGCTGACACCATACTGCTCATGGTGTTATCCGCAAGTGCCTCCTACATTGTGGTGCCTGCGGTATTACGGTACGCTATTCCGGAGGCAAATCCATCCATTTACTTTGGTCTCTCAATCGGTATCACCTTCCCTATCAATATCTTAGTTGGAATACCGCTATACGCCTGGATGGCACAAACATTAATTCAGGCATGATGATGAATCCATTCCTCCGACACTTGCCAAGAACGCTAAGCTCCATTCTTTGTGGATCGACCTAACATCATGACCATTAAGGTCACGATAGTCAGTGGCAGTACAAAACTTAACATCGTCGCCGAGTAGATGGGCAAGGCCTCATGATCCTTAGAAGCTAGGATTAAATAAGTGACATAGGCAAGATAGTAAAAGACAAAAAGACCGCCCTCCCATCGAGCAATTTCACGTCCAGATAAAAAGATGGGAATGCAGGCCAAGGAGACTGCAAACATAACCCATAAATCAAAGTGGACAACCGAGGGTGGAACCAGAATTCCAGAAGGGGCAAGAATGCCAGTAATTCCTAGGCAACCAATAATATTAAAAATATTGCTACCGATCACATTACCAACCGCAATATCTCGCTCCCCTTTCAAAGCGGCGATTACCGAAGTTGCTACTTCTGGCATCGAGGTTCCTGCAGCCACAATCGTTAGACCAATTACGGCGTCACTAACGCCAATGGTCTTGGCAATAGAGATTGCAGCACCTACAAACCAATCGGATCCCAAAACTAATAGGAATAATCCGATCAATACAAAAAGTAGATTGATCCAAATATTTGGTCTGGGTTTGACCTTATCTTGCATATCAAACTCTTTGGCGTACGAGTCTTGAGTTTGACTGGGTTCTTTCTTAGATTGGATGATCAAAAAAATCGTGTAAGTGATTAATAGGCTAATTAATAAAAGGGACTCATGCATCCCTAGTTTTTGATCCAGCAAAAGAGCAAATAGCAAAGCATTCAAACCAATTAAGATAGGTATTTCTTGGCGGATGATCTGGTAGTGAACAACTAATGGTGAAATTAATGCTGATATTCCTAGAATAAATAAGATATTGAATATATTGCTTCCAACGACATTGCCGACTGCTAAATCAGTTGATCCAGAAAGTGCAGCCTTTGCTGAAACTGCGAGCTCAGGAGCGCTAGTACCAAATGCTACTACCGTTAAGCCGATGATGAGTGGTGGAATACCAAAAAACGACGCAATTTGACTAGAGCCCCGAATCAATAGATTCGCCCCCACAACCAAAAGGATTAAGCCAGCAATAAAATAAAGGATGTTCACAACTTATTTTCACACAGATGTTGTGATAATGAATACGCAAAACTTCTCAGAGAGTTTTGTCTTAACTGATTTACGTTTGATATGACCCCTACTTAGAGCAAATAAACAAGGCCTGCTCAGACTAATTAAATCGGTCTTTTAAAGAGAGATTTACCCTGCTTAATTGTTTCTAGAACCTGAATGTCTTTAATTTCATCGGGATTAACCTTTAATGGGTTTTTATTGAGAATGACTAAATCGGCAAACATTCCCTGAGCAATCATTCCCTTAGTCCCCTCTTCTTTGTATTGATAGGCAGCATTCGTTGTAAAACCCTGCAACGCTTGGTACGGCGTGATTCTCTGATCGGGGCCAAGAAGCGTGCCCTTCACTGTCTTACGATTGACTGCCGTCCACATGGAAAAAAGAGCGCTAGGTCCTGAGGATGGCGTGTCATTATGGATACCAATCCGCAAACCAGCGTTTTGAACCCACTTGAGAGGGTTATGATTGGCGGCTCGCTCAGGCCCAACAATTTGTTGATAAACATCGCCATACAGCCATAAATGATTAATCAGCATGATGGGCAATATCTGTTTTTCTTTAAATTGCTTGAGCTGATCTTGACGGGCAAACATGGCATGAGAAACCACGGTTCTGCGATTTTCAGTAATACCAGTCTCCTTGATTGCCTTATCTAAGGCAGCAAGGGTCATATCGATACCGGCGTCCCCATTACTGTAGGCAAAATATTGAATATTTTTCTCGTAAGCAAGCTTTGCGTAATGGTCGATGAGGCTTTGTGGGTTGTATGGAAAACCACGCCAATCTTTATCAAAGCCGGTGGTTACCAGGTACGGCTTAGTCATGTATGCCAAACGGAGTTGTGGTGCGCCATCGGTAGGCACCATCATGCCAGCCACCTTAAATCCTTGCTTTCCTTTGTTATACCTGCCAAAAGGATATTGTGGATTTGCTTTGAGTAGTTGATCCACCACATCGTAGGTTGGCAAGGCAATCAGATCAATTGATACGACTCCCTTTTCAATGGCTGTCTGCATTGACTGAATATCACTCACCTCAGCTTGATAGCTCTGGGCGGTCGTAAAACCATTCTCTAGATAGATCTTCTCTGCCTTTTGGTAAGTTTGGAAGGTCAAATCCTGCGAGTACTTGCCTACGGCTTGGGCAATAGCACTTAGGTAGGGCATACCAATCAATTCGCCGGTTAATTCACCAGTTTTGGGATTAATTGGAATAAAGCCTGAGACTGCTTTGGTAGCTTTAGTTATTCCAAGTTTTTTAAGCCCCGCTGAGTTCGCAATCCCCGTTAGAGTCGAGATGTTCGCAATTAGTACTGGTTGACTCGGAAATGCCCGGTCCAAATCTGCTAGCGTCAATGGACCATCACTTAGGAGTGGGTCAGCATAACCAGTTCCAATGAGCCAGCCGTTCAATGGCTTGCCCTCATTCTTTAATCGTTCAATTAGTTGAGCTTTGGTCTTGGGAGGCTTATCTGAAAAGTAGGCCAAGTTAACACCCAAGGTATTTTGAGCGATCAAGGTAAAGTGCCCCCAGGAGTCAATAAAGGCAGGCAACATCGTGCGCCCATTTAAATCAACTAGTTTTGGACCCTTACCCGCGACTGTCATTGCCTTGGCTTTATTTCCCACATAGGTAATTTCATTACCTTGCACCACGACTGCTTCAACGTATTGAGGAGCATCTCCTTTCATCGTCAGAATGTCACCATTGAAGTAAACCGTTGAGTTTTGAGCCATTGCAATGGTTGAAAAGAATGTGATTGCAAGATAGATGATTTTTTTCATGGAAGGAGAAATAAAGGCTTGGAACCAAGTTGATTAAAAGTGCTTAACTTAACTTATTGTACGTTGGCTGTATTGCCGTAAAAAAGAATTGATTTTATGAAGCTGGGTTGGGCCAGTCCAAACTTTTGTAATTGGCCTACCCAGCAGGTCGAACCTGCGACCTACGATTTAGGGGGGCTGGCTAATCTGCTTCAGACAATATCAGGCACTGACATACAGTGGATTTGGTTTGAGGTATTCGTCAAAACACTCTTTTTATGGCCTCAGGTGGGCTCAGATACTAGGTTCATAGTGTCTGCAGGAGTTTGTCGGGAAAACCGACAAATTCAAGCGTCCTTTTATGGGGCACTTGATTGCATAGATTGTTAAGATTATTACTTGATAAGCCCTTTTTATTTCTCTTTTATTTTTCATTTACTAATCAGAATGTGCCAATATGAAAATCTCATCTCCCATATCCCTAAAAGGTAACCATGCATCCTTAGTTCCGCTAGAGATGGCTCATCACGATGCTCTGTGTGATGCCGTCAGGGATGGGGAGCTTTGGAAACTTTGGTACACGACTATTCCATCGCCTGAGGGTATGGCAAATGAAATAGAAAGACGCTTAGGGTTACAAAAAATAGGTTCGATGAATCCATTCTGCGTTTTGGATTCCACAGGCAGTCCTATTGGTATGACAACGTACATGAATATTGACGAACATAATCGAAGATTGGAAATCGGTTCTACTTGGTATCGCAAATCTGTCCAAAGAACTGCAATTAATACCGAATGTAAATTAATTTTGTTGACGCATGCTTTTGAGACGTTGAACTGTATTGCCGTTGAATTTCGGACCCATTGGTTTAACCACCAAAGTCGAAGTGGCATTGAAAGACTAGGCGCAAAATTAGATGGCGTCCTGAGAAGTCATCAACTAAATCGCCATCCCGATGCCATGAACAGCGTCAGAGATACTTGTGTGTACAGCATTATTGCCAGTGAATTCCCTGCAGTAAAAGCAAATCTTTCCTATAAATTAGCCAATACATAAGGGGTGTTATTTATACTTGGATTTCGCGACAAATTCGACCAAGTTCCAACTGATGCAAATAGTTATTTTGATTTCATCCGGTGAAACTACCCAATCCTGCTAGCCTACAGCGCCCTGATTTAACCGTTCACCAAAACAACGAGAGACGCACCTTTGACTGACGTCTTGTGTCGGAAAGCCAATACTTTCGAATAATTTCAACCAAATTACCGTGTTCTACGCCATTCTGATAAAACGTAATCTCGAATAAATTCACTTTCTTTTCTTGCGCAAACAATACTTCTTTCACTTACAGACGGATCTAACAAGCACTGAAGTCTAAGTACATCACCATTTTGATCATAATTTGGTAACCAAGCACCCCAAAAGAATCCTAGAGACTCTACATCACTTATTGATTGGCTCGCTAAGGGATCACTCAATGGAATATCGATGTAAATTACTGGATGATTTTCACTTCGCAGTGCATCCATAAGGCTTTCAATTCTTCTCAAAAAATCCTGGCCAATTTCCCTTACTTTGATAAATGATGGCTTTCCTTCTGGGGAGTGATGGATACTTAAGTTTGATAGATCAACGGATTTATTCAAGGTGGCTTGACTAATCAGTTTTCTTTTAATTCCTGTATGCCTCAGCAAGTCCTCAAAAAAGGATATGTGATGTGGGGAAACATATGCCAAAAAATTACCTTTATCTTGAATATTTACGTAGCATGGAATAAGGGAATGTCGTGCATCATCAACATTTTGCAATCCATCCATATGAACAGACTTAGGTTGTCCGTTTATTAATAATCCAGTTTCTATACCGCCCAGGGCGATAATTTCTAATTGACTATAGGGGTGATTGGTAACGCAGGCCGCCCAAAAGCCCTGTAAACCAATTGATTGGGCATGTTTTTTTCGCTCCTTTGCCAACATATCAGAAAGATGTTTTCCTCGATAATCAGGATCAACAAATAGCTTTCCAGCCTCCGGAACTTGATCTAAGGGATGTTCATAACTAAGGGCGCAATGTCCGGCAACCGACCCCTGGGGAGAGATTGCTATGACTGAGTGCATTAGCTGAGATTGGATCAAATTTTTTACCTCATCGACCTGATACATCTGCGGATTAGGATAACTATTACCGTAGCAACGAGTTAGTGCCTCGATAATTGCTTTTGCATCACTTGGTTCTGCAGGTCTGATTAAAAAACCATCGGTTGAATTTGAATTCATTTGGATCTCTAATTAAACAGAATGAATTAAATGAATACCCTACTTGCTACGACAAGGCCATTTTTGAGCCATCGCATCAAAAGTTAATGAAGCAAAAGCCTCGCCTGCCCTATTTGATTGAGTGGCAATATAGTTATTTACTACTCGAATGCGTTCTTTAATATCTATATCCCTAGGAACACAAATTTTTTTATCGTAATGGGCATTATCTTCAACTCCCAGAATAATGCCGACACACAGGCCTTGGTTAAAGCCAACGGCCTGTTGTTTATCATCTAATAATTGATTACAAATTGGAGTTAATCTGCCTGTTGTGAGATTGGGTATCGGCATGGTCGAAGATTGAGCTAGTACGCTCACGGGCAGCAAAACTGGGATTAGAAATAGAGTGAGAGTATTCATATAACTGTTCAATACATTAGATTAACAAAAAATCTACTACAGATGAATTGGCCTGCCCAGCAGGAGTGGAACCTGCGACCTACGGCCTAGAAGGGCTGACTAATCTACGAATAACAATGCTCAACAATCGCTTGCAGTGGGTAGGTTTGAGGTGTTGGTCAAAACACCCGTTGTCATGGCATTCGGTGGGGTCAAATTTTAAGTACAAGATGTCTGCAGGAGGTTATCGAGAAAACCGACCTCAAATACTTACTAACCAAGTTATTTACCCGACACTTTATGGATATATCGTTTTACTGCTTTTTGGTAAGCCTCATCTTTATCTCGCTTACCAACCGCTATCACAATCACTGTTACTCGCTTATCTACTACTTCATAGACAAGACGATAGCCACTAGTTCGTAATTTAATTTTGTAGCAACCTTCTAACTCCCGGCTTAACAGTGCCGATGGAATATGAGGTGTCACTAGACGTTTTTCTAATTGCTTCTTGAACTGTTCTTTTAAAGAACCATCCAACTTATCCCACTCTTTTTTGGCTAAAACATGGAACTCTAACTTATAGATCCTCAAGATTTACCCTAATAGTTTTACCACCACGTCTTTTTTCAACCGTTTTAATTAATTCAAGGTCATCCAAAGCATCTAAAATGGTTTCGTATACTTTCGCGGATAACAAATATGCCTCAGGCTTGTTGTGACTGAGGATGGCAACAGGATTACCCCCTGCTTGCTCAATGATTTTACTCGGCGTTAACTTTCTTAAATCAGTCACGCTGATTGTTGTCCCTGCATGAATCGGTGTAAGTATATTCATTTTTTCACCATTATTTTGTACATAATTATGTACATTATAATATAGTGAATTTAAATGTGCAATCGCCCAATAAATTGACCTTGAGGCTAATCTTACTTGGCGTATGAGCGGTAAAAAGTGTAAACCATGTGCTCGGTATATTGTGTAAACCATGTGACCGGTTTACACCTATATCAATTGGCCTGCCCAGCAGGAGTCGAACCTGCGACCTACGGCTTAGAAGGCCGTTGCTCTATCCAGCTGAGCTATGGGCAGTTGGGATAGCTGATTTTAATGGACTATCCCCTGCCTTGGGCTCTTTTGGGCAATTTATTAAACTCCTGTTATAAATAGTGTTTTCATAACAAAAACTGTGTTGGAGATTTCATGAAATTCCTCAAATCCTGGCTTTTATTGGTTGGTTTAAGCCTGTCCGTTTCCTCATTTGCTCAGTTCCCCGCTGATGTGGGCGACGACAAGTATCAGCCCCGCCTGGGTCAAGAAGGCAAGGATGTCATCTGGATGCCAACTGGCAACGAACTCGTTACTCAAATGCTCAAGACCGCCAAAGTAGGTCCCAATGATTTGGTCTACGACCTCGGTGCTGGTGACGGCAAGATCGCAATTGCTGCAGCCAAAGAGTTTGGTGCCCGTGCTGTGGGTATTGAATTCAATCCCGATATGGCAGCCTTTGCCCAACGCAATGCCAATCGTGCAGGTGTGGGTGATCGTGTGAAGATCATTAATGGCGATATCTTCAAAGAAGACTTCAGTAAAGCAACTGTAGTGACTCTTTATTTGTTGCCTGACCTCAATTTGCGTCTGCGCCCCACCATCTTAGCTATGAAGCCCGGTACTCGCGTGGTCTCGCACGCATTCACGATGGGTGATTGGGAAGCGGATAAAGAAATTGATGTGGGCTCCAAGGGTTACTTCTGGGTGGTTCCTGCCAATGTGGCTGGCGAATGGCAACTCGACGGTGTTGATGTAAACGGCAAAGGCACCCTGAGTTTGTCGCAACGTTACCAACGCATTGGTGGCAATCTCACCATCAATGGCAAATCACAACCGATTCTGAATCCAACTCTTGAGGGTGACAAACTGAGTTTTGGCTATCTCGATCGTAAGAACAATCTACATACAGTCAAAGTGACAGTCAATGGCTCTCAGCTAAAAGGCGAAGACAAAGGTGGCACGACATTTGCTGAAGTAACTGGTAAGCGTCGCTAAATCTTTATAGATGGGAAGCTCTTTGGGCGCTAACGCTAGCGCCTCTCCTCAACGTTTGCTCAGCCCCCTTGGGGCTGTTGCCATTATTGTGGGCATCGTCATTGGTGCCGGCATCTTCAAAACCCCATCGATGGTTGCCGGTATCACCGGTGATGTTGGTTGGGCAATTACGATTTGGATCGCTGGCGCACTCATCTCATTGATGGGCGCCCTTTGCTACGCTGAGCTTGCCACCCTCTATCCCCATGCGGGCGGTGATTATCATTTCTTGACCCGTGCGTATGGCAAGAACGTGTCGTTCTTATATGGCTGGGCCAAAGCAATGGTCATTAATACTGGCTCGATTGCATTACTGGCTTTTGTGTTTGGCGACTACATGACCAAAGTGTTGCCTTTGGGAGCTCACTCCTCCCTCTATTGGGCATTCTTGATTGTGATTGCACTTACGCTCATTAATTTGATTGGTATTCATGCGTCAGCTAATGTGCAAACAGTACTGACTGTTTTAGAGGTGACTGGTTTAGTCGCCATCATCATCGCTGGCTTTGGTTTATTTGGTAATACTCCACCCCCCGTTGATAACCCACCCTTATTTAGCAATACCCCGCAACTCGGCATGCTTGGCCTGGGGATGGTCTTTGTCTTACTCACCTTTGGCGGCTGGAACGAATCCGCCTACATCTCAGCTGAACTCAAAGGCACAAGCAAAACGATCGTGAGCGTGATTGTGATTAGCCTGGTGGTGATTACCATCATCTACTTACTGGTCAATATTGCTCTTATTAATGGACTAGGCCTGAAAGCGTTAGCCAGTAGTAAGGCGGCTCCTGCTGACTTATTAGGTTTGGTCTTTGGCCCCGTCGGTGAAAAATTACTCGGTTTGTTTGTGGCAGTTGCAGCGCTAACTAGTATTAATGCCACCATGATTGTGGGAGCCCGCACCAACTACGCAATGGGTGAAGACTGGGATGGGTTAAGCAAAATGGGCAAATGGGAATCCGCCCGCGGCACCCCAACCTTTGCATATCTAGTTCAGGGTGTCATCAGCCTGGCATTAGTTGGCTTTGGTGCTTTGCAAAGTGATGGCTTTGAAGCCATGGTGGAATTTACTGCCCCAGTGTTTTGGACCTTCTTGTTACTGGTTGGTCTTGGCTTATTTGTATTGCGGTTTAAAGACCGTTCTCCGCGCCCCTTTAGCGTACCTCTCTACCCCATCACACCACTGATCTTCTGTGCCTCATGTGCCTACTTAGCGTATTCGAGCATTATGTATGCCCACAGCAAAGGAGCAGTCGAGATCTCCTTCTATGTGATGCTAGCAGGCTTAGTTGCTCTTCTTATTCTGCGGTTACGGAAGATCTCTTAGGTCATTGAACTGACATCTTGCTCTGTAAACTAGAGCTTTTGTGGATGTGGTTCATGCGTTTGTCCTGGTTCATTCAATGCGTTTTGCTAATACTGGTCTTTGCTGGATTGCCAAGACTTGGTCATGCATTTGAGCCCTTGAACACCGACGATGCAGGCACGATTGGCAAGAGGGTCAATCAGATCGAGCAGTACTTTTATGTTCTGCACAACAACACGCCAGGTAATCCAGGTAGCGTCGCCACTCCTGGCGAGGAGTTCCGGGGACTTGGTAATGCCAAGGCATTCCCATTTACGTACACCCATGGCATCTCCGATACGACCGAGATTGCGTTCTCAACAACGTATTACGCAACCCCACGTGGATCATACTCGCCGTTCTCAAACAATACGGTTTCCTTGAAATGGCGCTTCTGGGGCGATGGCCAAAAGGGTCTTGGAATGGCAATTAAGCCTGCGATTACTCTGCCAGCTAGTACTTCGCAACAAGTACAAGGTTTGGGTCTGGCAAAAACCAACTATGAGATCAATTACATCATCTCCTACTATTGGGAGCGCATTCAGGTACACACCAATATTAGTTATGCCCGTAATCCCTACAACACCAACTATCCGATTAGCGGGACCTATAGTCCGTATCAAATCAATTTGGTATCGGGTTCTATTGCGCCTGTTTGGATTGTGAACTCATGGCTTAAGCTTGCTTTAGATATTGGTAGCTCGATTGATACGTCCCCAAATGCAGCCGCAGTCAATGACTACGGAATGGTGGCAGCAATATTCTCGGTGAGCAAGAATGTGGATATTGGCCTGTCCTATCTACAGAGCAGCACCACACCCAACAATGCTTGGACTAGCAAAGGCATTACATCCGACCGCACCGAGGTTGGCGTAACGTGGCGTTTTTGAGGGGGTTACGAGCGTAACAAGAGAAAAGTGGTCGGAGTACAAGGATTCGAACCTTGGACCCCCTGCTCCCAAAGCAGGTGCGCTACCAGGCTGCGCTACACTCCGACAGACCTCTATTATAGCCTGACTGGGCTCTGAGCGCCCTCCCACAATAGGGGGGCTTGACAGCTCAGGTAGTATTGACGATATGTCCTCCATATCGCACCCTCGCCTCTTTACCCAAGATACCGCGCCCATCAAGCGCTGGGTCATGCTTGGCTTGGTGCTGATGAGCCTCTTAAGTACTCAATGGCTTGGGTTGGTTCACCAGATAGAACACCAAGAACTTAAACCCTCAGTAACTCTACAGACCCATGAGTCCCATGCCAGTTGCGAGAGCCATGATCACTCAATTTTTGCATTCCTGGGTCATGAAGAACATTCGGTCGAGTGCCAACTCTTTGATGCAATCACACTCACAGGTCTTATTACTAGTAGTCCAACTCAGTTGGTTGTTCCAAATGGTTTTAGCCAATCCCTAGTTAGCTTTATTACTCCCGTGAGTGCATCACGCACTCACGAGCCCTACCAATCGCGGGCACCTCCACTCCTCATCCTCTAATCTCCCTTTGTAAATCGGTCTTCGCTTGAAGACTGATTTGGATGATTAAACGGTTTGACCTGGCATGGCCGGGTCATCCCCCCATTTGGATGAATCAATCATGAACCTGACATATTCAGTGATCGCAACACGGCGATCAGCCCTTTGGCTTGTGGCAACAGCTGCATTTAGTAGCGCAGCCATGGCACAACAAAATCCCATGCAAATTGATGTCACGGGCTCCCGCGAATCTGCAAGCAGTATTTTGACTCCCACCAAGATCTTGCAAGGTAATGAGCTGCAAGATAAATTAGGCACCACCTTAGGTGCCACCATTGGCAATGAACTTGGTGTATCGCAAACGGGTTACGGTCTTGGTGCCTCGCGCCCTGTGATGCGTGGTCTCGAAGGCGCACGCGTACAGATCTTACAAAACGGTCTATCGGTTGGCGATGTCTCAGCAATCTCTGCCGATCATGCGGTAGCCAGTCCAGTAGCGAACGCCAGACAGATTGAGATTTTGAGAGGAGCTGCTGCCCTGCTCTATGGCTCAGGATCCAGCGGCGGGTTGGTGAATATCGTCAACGATCGGATTCTGACAACGCTACCTGGTAAAGCTACGGGTGCTGTGAACACTAGCTATGACACGGTGAGTAATGGTCGTGCCGCATCGGGTGTCATTGAAGGCTCTGTGGGATCTGTGGCAGTTCATGTGGATACCGCCATCAACAACAACCAGAACTATCGGATTCCGGGGAATTCAACTTTAGCCCCTGGGGGGTGGCCGATTGGCCCCTATGAAGGTGAGACTGCTCCCAATTACACTGGGAAGCTTCCCAACTCTTTTAACAACCAAAATAACTTAGGTGTAGGTGCGTCGTATATAGGTAAATCAGGGTACACAGGAATCTCAGTTGAGCGTTTGAACAATAACTACGGTATTCCAACGCCTGAGGGTGGATTTATTAATCAATCTCAAAATCGATACGACTTCCAGCACCAAACCCGCGATCCGTTTGCAGGGTTCTCATCCATTAAATTCAGTGCAGCCAATGGCAACTACAACCATACTGAATTTAAAACTTCTGGCGAAGCAGCTGCGGTTTGGAAAAACATAGCTAATGAATTTCGTTTAGAGCTTGCGCATAAACAGTTCATGGGCTGGAAAGGAACGTTTGGCGCACAAGTAACTAACAGTTCGATGGAGGCCACAGAGGTTGAAAGCGGAAGTTATGCCATCTTGCCATCCACCAAAACAAACTCGAATGCGCTCTTCTGGATTGAGGAAGGAAGATGGGGGGCATTGCAAGGAAATCTAGGCTTGCGTTACGACAACGTTGGGCAAAAACCGAATCTTGCAACAGAGTTTGAGGCTCCTTATTATGCAGGTCCAGGTGCCGCCCCTCTAGCGCCAGGCTTACAAAACCGTAATTTCAATCTTCTATCGTATTCAGCAGGAGGTCTCTGGAACTTTGCAAACGGTTATGGAACTGGGTTGTCTTACACCGTTTCACAAAGAGCTCCTTCGGCTCCTGAACTTTACTCCTATGGGGTTCATGAAGCTACAGCGACTTTTGTTGTTGGAAACTCAAACCTCAATAAAGAAACCTCTCATAACCTCGAGTTGAATATCCAAAAAACATTAGGCAAAGTCAAAGGTAAGGTGAATGTATATCTCAACAAATTTAATAACTACATTTATGGTTACTACCTTCCGAATGAGTATGCTGGGGCAGAAGATGATGAGCTATTCAACGTAGTCCAATATCAACAAGCCGCTGCCACCATTAAGGGGGCTGAGGGTGAGCTGACCTACAACTGGGGCAATGTGGGTAGTGGTGCACGCTTGTTTGCCGATGCGTCTCAAGGTAGCTTTGATGCGGGTGGTAACTTGCCCTTGCAACCTGCTCCTCGCGTTGGTGTGCAGGTGGCGCATCAGAAGAATGGTTGGTTGGCGAACGCCAGTTATACCTATAGCTTTCAGCAAAATCGTCTTGCTGACTGGGAGGTTGGCCCAACTCCAAGCTATAACCTCTTAAATGCCGGTTTGTCCTATACCGAGAAGATCAATAAGGTGAGTTGGACGGGCTATATGATGCTCAGAAACATTCTGAACGATGATATTCGCTATGCCACCACGCCGATGGCGGTTCGTTTATACGCACCCCAACCGGGTCGCAGTTTGATGGTGGGTGTTCGAGCTAACTTCTAGACGTCTCAATCATGGATCGCACTTGGTTCTCGCAATACAGCGCGAGATCCTTGCGATCCAGTTCGACTGCAGGGCTTGGTGCAAAGATCAGCTCGACGGTAATGGCTTTGGCTCTCAGCATCTTGGCAATGGAATCAATCAAGGTCATGTCGCCAATGAAGGCAGTGGCATCGCTATATTCCTGATGCGCATTGCGATATCGAATGGCCATTGGGAAGCTTTGCACCTGGGTTTGGGCGGCCGACTCAAAGAGATTCGTCTTGAAGGGTAAAACCCGATCTCCTGCCGTTGAGGTGCCTTCTGGGAAGATGCAAATCGGCTCTTTAGGGAGTAGATCTTCCAGTTGTTTGGCAATCTCTTTGCCGTGTCGTTTGTTATCTCGACGAATAAAGAGCGTACCAGTTTGCCTTGCCATCCAGCCAAAGATGGGCCAGCTTGCTACCTCGGATTTGGCGACAAAGCGGCAAGGCAAGAAGGAATGAATACTGGCAATATCAATCCAAGAAATATGGTTAGCCGCAATCAGATAGCCCCCGCTCTTGGGCAAATACTCGGCATTAATGACCTTGAGTTTGAGCTTAAAGATCTTAAGAAGTTGTCTTGACCACGCTTGAATATGGCGTCTCTTAGTGGCTTCTTGCGCAAAGGGAAAGATCGTAATCAGGATCAACGCGCCTTTGATCACATGGAAAATGATTTGCAAGGCGGGCCAGAGTAAGGATCGAGATGAATCTGCCATAGTTCAGATAATAAAGGGGGTTGCCCCGGAGCTTGTCATCAAACTGACACCAAAGTGTCATGATGATTTCATGATGCGGTGGCATTGTAGAGGTCCATGAAGCACTATCGAGCCATTTGGATCTCAGACGTGCATCTCGGGACACCTGGATGCCAGGCTAAGTTCCTCCTCGATTTCTTAAAGCATAACGAATCCGATACTCTTTATTTGGTTGGCGACATCATTGATGGCTGGCGCTTAAAGAAGAGTATTTACTGGCCTCAGTCGCATAACGATGTCGTGCAAAAGATCTTACGCAAGGCTCGCAAAGGTACTGAGGTCGTCTATGTGCCCGGTAATCATGATGAGTCTGTGCGTCAGTTCTTGGGCCTCTCCTTTGGTGAAATCAAAGTCGTTCCGGAGGCTATTCATACGACGGCCGATGGTCGCAAGCTCTGGATTACCCATGGTGATTTATTTGATGGCGTGATGCAATACGCCAAGTGGCTTGCTTATGTAGGCGACAACCTGTATTCCCTAATTTTGTACTTGAATCGCTATCTCAATCTACTGCGTATTCGCATGGGCATGCAGTATTGGTCGCTCTCACAATACTTAAAGCACCAGGTCAAGAATGCCGTGAGCTACATTGCCGACTTTGAAATGATCATGGCGCGCGAGGCCCGTTTACGGGGCTGCCAAGGCGTGGTCTGTGGGCATATTCATAAAGCTGAGATCCGTATGATCGATAACCTCCTCTATTGCAATGATGGCGATTGGGTCGAGAGTTTGACCGCCTTAGTTGAGACCCACGAGGGTGAGCTCAAGATTGTGCATTGGCCGCGCATCTTGGATGACAAACCGGCCATCGAAGAGGTGATGGTTGAGCAAATGAACCTATCGATTTCTTTTCCGAGCCGAGCCGCATCGCCTGCGTTGATGGCGCAATCCACTACTACTCATTCAATGGAGACTATTTCATGAGAATCATGATCGTAACTGACGCTTGGGAACCCCAAGTCAATGGCGTTGTCAGAACCCTCAAGCAAACCACCTATGAACTCCAAAAGATGGGGCATCAGGTCGAGATGATTACGCCCACCGAATTTAAGACCATTCCCTGCCCCACCTATCCAGACATTTCTTTATCGATCTTGCCTGGCAAAGGTGTCACTAAACGCATGAAGGCCTTCTCGCCCGATGCAATTCATATTGCGACCGAGGGGCCGCTTGGCTTGGCTGCACGCTCGTACGCACTGCGCCACAACCTACCATTCTCAACCGCTTACCACACCCGTTTTCCGGAATACGTCTTCGCACGCACCCGCATTCCACTAGCATGGACCTATCGCTTCCTGAAATGGTTTCATGGGCCATCGATGGCAGTGATGGCACCCACCCAAGTGGTCAAAGACGATCTCGAGAAATACGGTTTTGATAACGTCGTGATCTGGTCACGCGGCGTTGACCTTGAGATCTTTAAAGTTCAACCCTCCAAGGTATTAAATTCAGCTCATCCTATCTTTTTATATGTGGGTCGGGTTGCGGTTGAGAAAAATATCAATGCTTTCTTAGAGCTCGATCTTCCTGGCTCAAAGTGGGTGGTCGGAGATGGTCCGGCCTTAAAAGAAATTAAAGAGAAATACCCGCTCGTCAACTATCTTGGTGTCTTAAATCAATATCAATTGGCTGAGGTCTATGCAGCGGCCGATGTCTTTGTGTTCCCAAGCAAGACTGACACCTTTGGTCTCGTTTTACTTGAAGCCATGGCTTGCGGTTTGCCTGTAGCAGCCTACCCTGTTACCGGCCCAATTGATGTACTGGGTGACTCCAAGGCTGGAGTCATGCATGCCGATTTAAAGACTGCCTGCATGGAGGCCCTTCGGGTTCCGCGTGAGGTGGCCCGCGCCCATGCCGAGAAGTTCTCATGGAAAGCGGCGAGTGAGCAGTTTGCCAATCATCTAAAGCCAGTGCGTGTGCATGTGAGCACGCAAACGGTTCCCGCTTGATGAGCCAACCATACGACATTAAACAAAATCCCCATAAGGGGAATCGCGGTCTGACCCGAGCGATTCATGCGGCCAAGAACTCCTGGCATGGTTTGGTCTTTGCATTTAAAGAGGAAAGTGCTTTCCGGCAGGAACTGGTCTTATTGGTAGTCTTGGGGCCGATTGCCCTTCTCCTGCCAGTTGGCCACCTTGAGAAAGCTCTCATGATCTGCTCGCTAATCATGGTGCTGGTGATTGAACTGCTGAACTCGAGCGTAGAAGCCGCTATCGACCGAATCTCCTTTGAGCACCATGACCTCTCGAAGCGGGCCAAGGATTTTGGCTCTGCCGCTGTGATGCTAGCCCTACTCATTGCCTTTGTGATCTGGGCTGCCGTCCTCTATCAAGAATTTATTCAATAAAAACAATTACTTATGATTTTGTCACCCCTGCCTTATTCCTGTAATATATGCCCTATAGGATCAGGCTATCAACCAAGGAATCACAATGCCTGATATCCCAAATCCTTTTTCGCCTTTAGACAACCTATTTATTACAACGAAACGTCATGCGAACGCATCAATTTCCACTAAACCCTGGGCGGATAAATTGAATCCTCTCAAAAAGCTCTTTGGCAAAAAGCCAGAGACTCCTGAGGGCGATATCAAGTCCGACACGCCCACGTCTAAGACTGGATTAGAAAACGTTCCTCAGCTCTTAGGTAAAGCCAAGCGTGCTCCCTTTAAGATCTCGTGGGCCATCAATGCCGAGGAGATCAAGGAAGCGCAGCGCCTGCGTTACAAGGTATTTGCCGAAGAGATGGGTGCGCATCTGCCAGTCAATGAAGACGGTCTTGATATCGACGAGTTTGATGCCTATTGCGATCACTTGCTCATTCGTGACCCCGAGACCTTGCGCGTCATTGGTACTTACCGGGTCTTGCCACCCCATAAAGCCAGTCAACTTGGCCGCCTTTATTCGGATTCTGAGTTTGATCTCTCCCGTATTAATCACTTACGGCCCAAAATGGTTGAGGTGGGTCGCTCCTGTGTGCATGAAGACTATCGCTCGGGTGCAGTGATCATGGCCCTATGGAGTGGTCTTGGCCAATACATGAAACAGCACCAATACGAGATCATGCTTGGTTGCGCCAGCATTCCAATGGCTGATGGCGGCCACTATGCAGCCAGCCTCTACAACTCGCTCGGACCAGAGCAAATGGCACCCGTTGAGAACCATGCGTTTCCGAAGCTACCTCTCCCCTTAGATCGCTTAAATGGCGGTCTGCATGTGGAAGCACCACCGCTCATTAAGGGCTACCTGAAACTCGGGGCTAAGATTTGTAGTGCGCCCGCTTGGGATCCAGACTTCAACACCGCCGATCTACTCACGATGTTGCGGCTCTCAGAAATGAATCCGCGCTACGCGAAGCATTTTCTGGAAAAGGCGGACTAATCCGTTAGCTTTAGGGTGTAGCGGTATCCGATTCGTTCCCACTCCGCCGCTTCTTTACGTAGACTGAACTCGGTTAAGGGGTGGGCATTGGCCCACTGCCGATCAATCGCAACCTCAAAGGTCTCGCTATTAGGGTTCTTCACCTTCACCTTTGGCAAATGCTCATCCATGCGTGAGCGGCACAGGACATGTGCTAGACGGATGCAGAACAACATGCGCCAATCGCTGAAGTTAGCATTGTTTGAGAGTTTGCCCAGTTTGCCTGTATGTCCTAATAAGAGCGCTGCCAGTCGGGCTTGATCATTCTTGGAGAACCCTGGCATATCCGCATTTGCGGCGATATAGGCTGAATGTTTGTGATAGCCGTTATGCGAGATTGATAATCCGACCTCATGCAGGTTTGCTGACCAGCCAAGTAAGGCAAGGTTATCAGTGCGGCTCTCGTGATTAGGCTTTGGTAATTGGGCTAAGAACTCCGCTGCCAAAGTGCCTAAACGATGCGCCTGCTCACGATCAACTGCATAGCGTTGCATAAACTGCTCAACGGTCACAAAGCGCATGTCGTCGTGCTGCGTCCGTCCTAATAAATCGTATAGCACGCCAACTCGGAGGGCTGCATCACTAACTTCCATGCGCTCGATGCCTAACTCATCGAAGATGGCGAGCATGATCGATAACCCACCCGGCAAGACGGGGCGGCGATCATCCTTGAGGTTGATGAGATTAACGCGATCAATATGATCAAAATCCAGGAGGCGCTTCTTCAGGCCCTTGAGACCCTGCAAGGTAATCACCCCCGCACCACTATTGTCTAAGGGGTCCAGGGTTGACTTCTCACCAGAACCATTCAATTTGTTATCCGCTATCAAGTCAGCCAAAGCACGCGCCGTGCCTGATGAGCCAATGACTTGGTTCCAGCCTGATTTACTAAACCGTCCTTTAATCACTTGCACCTCGCGGCGCGCAGCTAGCTCTGCCTCTTTAAATGCGTGGGGATCAATCGTCCCGTTTGGGAAAAAACGAATGCTATGCGATACGCAACCGATGTAAAGACTCTCTAAGAGCTTTGGCTCATAGCCTTTACCGATGATGAACTCACTCGAGCCACCACCCACATCGATTACCAAGCGATTGCCTGAAACAGCTGGAGCCTCATGCGAGGTGCCGATATAAATCAGACGGGCTTCTTCCACTCCAGCGATTACCTCAATCGGAAATCCCAAAGCAACCTGAGCCTCTTGCACAAACTTTTGCGCATTGCGCGCTACTCGTAAGGTGTTGGTGGCAACGGCTCTCACCTGCTCAGGCCGAAAGCCCCGCAAGCGCTCCCCAAAGCGTCGAATCGCCCCTAAGCCCCGCTCCATCGCCTCGTCATCCAAGACCTTGCCAGGGGTTAGGCCGGCTGCCAAACGAACTGGCTCGCGCAAGGTGTCGATGGTACGTAACTGCATCCCGGAGGGAGTAATGTAGGCCTGACAGATGAGCAATCGAAAGCTATTGGAGCCGAGGTCAACGGCGGCCACTAGGTCTAGTCCGGGCTTATTAGGGGTGCTGGTCTTAGACACGGTATTTAGGATTTATTAAAGTCAAAGACTATTATCGTATGAAATAAAAGTGACACATTTGTGAAATATAAAGAGATATGTCACTTCTATTACTCAACCGTGAAATCGGTATTCTCGAGTTTAATTCACGGGTTCTGGCGCAAGCCGAGGATCCGAAGATCCCCCTACTGGAGCGCATTCGCTTTCTGAGTATTGTCTCGAGTAATCTCGATGAGTTTTTTGAGATTCGGATGTCGGGCATCAAGGAACAGCTCATCGATAACTCCTTAAAGGTAGGCTCTGACGGGCGTACTATTGCAGAGAGTTATGAACTGGTCTCGCAACACACCCACACTTTGGTTGAGCGCCAGTATCATCTTTATCAACAGGTGCTGATCCCGCAGTTGCGCAAAGCGGGTATTGAATTTTTACTACCCGATTACTGGAATGATGAACAGCGAGTTTGGGCTGAAGACTTCTTTAAAGAAGAACTCTTTCCCTTACTCACACCCATCGCCCTCGATCCGGTTCACCCCTTCCCACGCGTCATCAATAAAAGCCTGAACTTTATCGTTCAACTTGATGGGAAGGATGCTTTTGGACGCAAGGCTAATCTTGCTGTGGTGCAAGCACCGCGCGCACTGCCTCGTTTGGTCAAAATGCCTCACCGCTTATCAGGCAATACAAGCAGCTTTGTATTTTTATCTTCCTTTATTCAAGCGTATGTGGGTCAGCTATTTCCGGGGATGAAAGTACTTGGTTGCTATCCATTTCGGGTGACGCGTAATTCTGATCTGTTCGTTTCCGATGATGAGATCACCGATCTTCGTCAAGCCTTGCAAGGCGAGCTACCTACCCGTCACTTGGGCGATGCAGTGCGCCTAGAGGCGAATATCAATATTCCAGATGCTCTCTTACAGCGCTTATGCAAGGAAAATAATCTTGATATGCGCGATTGTTACCGTGTCAATGGCCCAGTCAATTTGGTCCGCCTTGCTCAACTCCCAGACTTGGTTGATGAGCCTAAGCTGGTCTTTAAACCATACACTCCTGCCATACCATTTAAGACCGGCTCAGGTAATGGAGCTGTCTCATTCTTTGAGCGCATTAAGCAGGCCGATATTCTTTTGCATCATCCCTATGAGAGCTTTGAGCCCGTCTTAGATCTATTGCGCGAAGCAAGTCGCGATCCTCATGTATTGGCAATTAAGCAAACGGTGTATCGGACTGGTGATAAATCGCCAGTCATGGAGGCTCTGATTGAGGCTGCCCAAAATGGTAAAGAGGTTACGGTGGTCCTTGAGCTTCTTGCCCGTTTTGATGAGCAAACCAATATTAATTGGGCGGCTCGCTTAGAGGAAGTTGGAGCACATGTGGTCTATGGGGTGGTCGGTCATAAATGCCATGCCAAACTATTGCTGATCGTTCGTAAAGAGAAAATCCATAAGTCAGGTAAGACATCACTAGTGCGCTACGCCCACCTTGGAACCGGCAACTATCACCCCCGTACCGCTAAGCTCTACACCGACTTTGGTTTGATGACCTGCGATCCACTCATCACCAAGGATGTGCATCAAGTTTTTCAGCAACTCACGGGGACTGGAATGCAGCTCGAGACCCGCGAACTGTGGGAAGCGCCCTTCACGATGCTCGAGCAACTCGTGCATCACATCCGCGCCGAGACCAAGGCCGCAAAACAAGGTAAGAAAGCGCGCATCATCGGCAAGATGAATGCTCTTTTAGAAAAGACCATCATCGAAGAGCTCTACAAAGCCTCTCAGGCTGGGGTAAAGATTGATCTGATCGTGCGCGGGGTCTGCGCTCTGCGCCCTGGGGTGAAAGGTCTGTCCGAGAACATCAAGGTACGCTCGATTGTGGGTCGCTTTTTAGAGCATCACCGGATTTATTACTTCTATCATGGCGGCTCTGAACAGGTCTATCTGTCGAGCGCAGATTGGATGGAGCGTAATCTACTGCGCCGCGTGGAGGTTGCTTTCCCGGTAAAGGATCCCAAACTAAAGCAACGGGTCATCAACGAGGGTTTAATGATTTTGCTCAAAGACAATGCCTCAGCATGGCTAATGAAGCCCGATGGTGGTTACGTGAAGAGTAAGCCACGCAGCAACCAAACCCCGATCGTGGGTCAGCTCGAACTGCTTAAGAAATTCGCTCGGGGGGAAAGCGCAGGGTAAAGGTACTGCCCTTGCCAAGCGTACTCTCAACCACTAACTGGGCTTGATGACGGCTCGCCACATGCTTCACAATCGCTAGCCCAAGACCGGTACCACCGGTCTCACGCGAGCGACTCCGATCGACCCGATAGAAGCGCTCGGTTAAGCGCGGTATGTGTTCCGCTGAAATCCCAGGTCCCGTATCGGTTACCGAGAACTCCCCCTCTCCCTCAGGATTAATGCCCCATGAGACCGTCACCGATCCCTCTTCTGGTGTATACCGAATCGCATTCGATACCAAATTACTAAAAGCGGACAACACCTCGCGCTCTTCACCTAATAAATTACAGGGTGTATTGAGATTAAAATTCAGAGCATGTTTACCCTGCGATAAGGCGTAAGCATCATTTTTGATGAGCGACATCAAATAACTCATCGAAACACTGTTTAGAGGTGCGGGTTGTGTGTTGGCCTCAAGGTTTGCCAGAGTTAAGAGGTCCTCAACTAAATTCTTCATGCGCTTACCTTGATCCATCATCATCTCGAGGTATTGGGCCTTTTGCTCGGGCGGTAGATCCAAGGTTTGCATGGTCTCCAAAAAGCCCATCATGACGGTGAGCGGTGTGCGCATCTCATGCGAAACATTAGCCACGAAATCACGCCGCATGGCCTCAGCCTTACTCAAATCCGTGATGTCCTGAATCAAGACCAAGCGGCGGTTCTCAGAGAATGGGAATGCTTGCAGACGAAGTATCAGGCTTGAACCACTCATCTTCTCTAACACAATCGGCTCTTCATAATTCCGCTCAGTGATGTATTGCACAAACTCTGGTTTGCGGACGATGTAATGAATCCGTTGTAACACATCACGTTTGAGCTCAATCCCCAAAAAGCGTTCCGCAATCGCATTGCACCACTCGATTTGATCTTGATCATCAAGCATCACAATACCATTCGGGGATGCCTGAAATGCCTCAATAAAGCGTTTATGCTGGCGCTCTGCCTGCTCAATGTCTTTCCGTAAGCCAGTAATAATGCGTTGGAGTTTGAAGAAGATCTCAGCCCAAGCGCCGCCAAATCCCGATAAATGAGAGATTCCTGCACCCTTTACAAAGGCGTCTAGGCGGGATTGATTGACATAGGCAATGAATAGGCTAAATACAATGATGAATACCGCAAGAAGCCAACCAAGCTCATCCCGTAGAAACGACTCACCAATCAAGCCAGCAACACCAGCAAGCAGAAGGATTGGGATAAGGCGGAGAAATCCAGAAAGCATGGCGACATCTTAGAGCATCTTCCGGAGATGCTCAAAAATTAAGCATAACGCCTAAGCTGGGGTTTTAGTGATCCGGTAGCCGCTACCGCGCACGGTCTCGATATATTGATCACAATTGGCTTCCGATAGGGCCGCGCGTAAGCGCTTAATATGGACATCAACGGTCCGCTCCTCGATGTAGACCTGATCGCCCCAAACCCGATCCAGAAGATGCGAGCGGCTATGAACCCGCTCAGGATTGCCCATGAAGAACTGCAGAAGGCGGAATTCGGTTGGGCCCAAGTTGAGCGATTGCTCTTTTTCTCCGGGATGGGTTACGGTAATGCGATGGGTGACCGGATCCAGTTGAATGGGCCCGAGTTTTAATACATCATCACTCATCCCCAAGACCGTATTACGTCGTAATAGTGCCCTCACCCGCGCAATGAGCTCTTTTGGTGAAAATGGCTTGGTGACATAATCATCCGCCCCAGAATCCAGCCCCTGGATCTTATCGGCTTCTGCGCCTTTGGCGGTCAGCATCAGAATGGGTATATTTTGTAACTCAGGACTAGCGCGCAGTTCTTTGGTGAATTGCACCCCAGATTTACCGGGCATCATCCAATCCAAGATCAATAAATCGGGTTTTTGAGATTTAATCTTTTGCAGCCCCTCCTCCGATTGCAGGGCACGCTCCACCGTGAAACCTGAATGAGTTAGATTAATCGCAATCAGTTCTGCAATCGAAGGTTCATCTTCAATAATCAGAATGCGGTGTGACATGGGGCTACTTAGTCGCCTCGCGAACTAGGTCATCATGTGGCACATGACGAACGTCGGCGCCTTTCACAATATAGATCACAAACTCTGCAATATTTTTTGAGTGATCACCAATCCGCTCGATTGCTTTTGCAATCGATAAAAGATCCAGTCCGGTTGAGATCATCTTGGGATCTTCTGCCATGTAAGTAATGAGTTTACGTACAAAACCCCTAAACTCTTCATCGATTTGTTTATCATCCTCAACCACTTTGGCAGCCGAGGCGGCATCAAGACGTGCAAAACAGTCAAGGGAACGGCGCAATAGCTCAATGGCCATTTGCCCGGAGAGCTTAATCTCCGCAGCATTAATTTTATAGTTCGGCGCCTGCTCAATCACGCGCTTGGCACGCTTCGCAACAATTTCTGCTTCATCGCCGGCTCGTTCAAGATTGGTAATCGCCTTAGAAATCGCCATGACCAATCGCAAGTCACGGGCTGTTGGTTGACGACGCGCAATTAACTCAGTGCATGCAGAATCAATTTCAACCTCTAAGGTATTAATTGATTTTTCTCGTTCAATGACTTGATTGCATAAATCAATATTAGTTTCTGAGAATCCGCGCATGGCAACCTCGACCTGGGACTCTACTAGGCCACCCATTTTAAGCAGCTTGCTACATAAGGAATTTAAGTCCTCGTCAAATTGAGATGATAGATGGCGATCGTTCATTGCTTCTCCTCACTAACCAAAGCGACCAGTGATGTAATCCTCGGTTTCTTTACGCTTTGGCTTAATAAAAATTTCATCGGTTTTGCCGTATTCAATCAGTTCACCCAAATACATATAGGCGGTGAAATCAGAAACACGCGCAGCTTGTTGCATATTATGAGTCACAATCGCAATCGTGTAATCCTTTTTGAGCTCATTGATTAGCTCTTCGACCTTAGCCGTTGAAATGGGGTCTAGAGCTGAGGTTGGCTCATCCAACAACAGAACCGATGGCTTCACTGCGACACCACGAGCAATACAAAGACGTTGTTGCTGACCGCCCGAAAGAGATAGACCACTTTGATTGAGCTTATCTTTCACCTCATTCCACAAGGCGGCTTTATTGAGCGCCCACTCAACCCGCTCATCCATCTCTGCTTTCGATAAGCGCTCATAAAGACGAACTCCAAAGGCAATGTTCTCATAGATCGACATCGGAAATGGTGTCGGTTTTTGAAAGACCATCCCAATTCGGGAGCGAAGTAAATTAACATCCTTACCCTTTTCCAAAATATTCTCGCCATAAAAGGTAATCTCACCCTCAGCACGCTGACCTGGGTAAAGGTCATACATGCGGTTTAAGGTTCGTAATAAGGTCGACTTGCCACAACCTGATGGGCCAATAAACGCAGTAACCTTACGCTCCAAGATATCGAGGTTGATATTCTTGAGACCCTGAAAACTGCCATAGAAAAAGTTTAGGTTCTTAATCTTGAGAGCAACGGCCACTTGCTCAGCGGACTGCTGTTCAACAGTCTGATTAATATCCGCATGAAACATCGTTTTCATCATTGTCATACTTTTACCTTTTCACGTAATACTACGCGAGCCAAAATATTTAAACCGAGAACCGCAAACGTAATTAGGAGCGCCCCACCCCAAGCCAAATTGACCCAATTGTCATATGGGCTCATAGCAAACTGGAAGATCACCACGGGTAAATTAGCCATCGGGGCATTCATATTGGTTGAGAAGAACTGATTATTTAGGGCAGTAAATAGCAAAGGCGCTGTTTCTCCACTTACCCGTGCAATCGCCAACAATACACCCGTGATCACACCGCTCTTGGCGGCCCGCAAAACCACGCTCAGCGATACCTTCCACTTTGGGGCGCCAAGCGCAAAAGCCGCTTCACGAAGTGTGGTAGGTACCAACTTCAGCATGTTTTCAGTGGTACGTACGACGACTGGGATTGCGATTAAGGAGAGTGCAACCGTTCCAGCCCATCCTGAAAAGTGCTTTACTTGATAGACGATGATGGCATAGACAAAGAGACCAATCACAATAGATGGAGCCGACAACATAATATCGGTGACAAAACGGGTCACTTCTGAAAATTTATTATTTTGGCCATACTCGGACAAATAGATTCCTGCCAAGATTCCGATGGGTGTGCTGATAAAGGCACAGAAAGCCACCATCATCAAACTACCGACGATGGGATTGGCTAGACCGCCCCCCTCTGATCCGGGTGCTGGAGTGCTGGCAAGGAATAAAGATGGGCTAATTGCGGCAAAACCCTTCCACAGAAGAATGGCCAAGATCCAGAAAAGGAATAGCATGCCGATCGACATGGCAATCATGGAGAAAGTCAGGCCCAGGGCATTAGCCCGCTTTCTTTTAGCAAATAAGGATGGATCGCGCGTGCTCATTAGGTTTTGACTCCTTGATTAGCTTCCATGCGCATCAACATGACCTTTGCGAGCGATAAAACGATGAAAGTGATCACAAACAATGCCAAGCCTAAGGCAAATAATGAGGAATAATGCAGGCCCACTTCTGCTTCACCGAACTCATTTGCCAAAGTCGATGCAATTGAATTTCCTGGAGCAAAGAGCGACGCTGAAATCTTGTGGGCATTACCAATTACAAAGGTGACGGCCATGGTCTCCCCAAGAGCGCGCCCTAGACCTAACATAATGCCCCCAATGACACCGGTCTTGGTGTAGGGTAAAACAACGTTCTTGACCACTTCCCAGGTGGTGCAACCAATGCCGTAGGCAGACTCTTTTAATACCGGGGGAACAATTTCAAATACATCACGCATCACCGAAGCAATAAACGGCAGAACCATCATTGCCAAAATTAAACCGGCACACAAAATACCGATTCCATTAAAGGCGCCTGAGAACAAAATACCTAGCCCAGGGATTTGCCCCAATGTTGCAGCAAGAGCTGGTTGAACATAGTCGGCAAATAAAGGTGCAAAAATGAATAATCCAAACATACCGTAAATAATGGACGGCACTGCAGCCAAGATCTCAATTGCGGTCCCAAGTGGGCGTCTTAAAATAGTAGGACAGATCTCAGTTAAAAATACTGCGATACCAAAACTCAATGGAACTGCGATCACCAGAGCGATCAGCGAGGTCATGATGGTTCCGTAGATGGCAATCAAGCCACCAAACTCGCCATTAATAATGTCCCACTCTACTGTGGTGAAGAACCCGAAACCAAATTTACTAAGCGCTGGAGCAGCATTAAAAATTAAGGAGGCAATAATGCCGAGTAATGCAAGCAATACAGTCAATGCAAAAAATTGCGTGGAATATTTAAAGACACGATCGAGAGCACGCTGTCGTTTAGCAATACTTAAGACTTCGTGATTGACTACGTGATTGCTTAACGCGGCTTCCATAAATAGACCTTTTTAGACAAAATCAGCCCCAGTGATACTAGGGCTGATTTTAGAACAGTCGGTAAAGAGATTACTTTGTATTAATTTGATTCCAAACATTCTTGCGAATGAAGTCGGTCGTGGCATCAGGCATTGGCACATAGTCCAACTCAGCTGCCATCTTTTTACCCTCTTTGAACGCAAAGTCAAAGAACTTCAATACTTCAGCTGAACGTGCTTTGTTTGCAGGCTCTTTGTACATCAAGATAAAGGATGCACCAGTAATGGGCCAGGATTTGGCACCGCCAGCATTAGTGATAAAGGTTCCCATTCCAGGAATCTTTGCCCAATCGGTACCGGCAGCGGCGGCAGCAAATGTATCGTCATCGGGCTGCACAAACTGTCCAGCAGCATTACGAAGTTGTACGTGGGTCATGTTGTTCTTCTTAGCATAGGCATACTCCACATAACCAATGGAGTTCTTAACACGTGCAACGTTTGCAGCCACGCCTTCATTGCCCTTACCACCAACCGATGAAGCGGCAGGCCACTTCACAGCAGCGCCAGCGCCAACAGCGGATTTCCAATCGGCACTTACTTTGGCCAAGTAGTCAGTGAAAATTGCGGTAGTACCAGAACCGTCGGCACGATGCACCACGGTGATCTCTCCCGCAGGAATCTTCACACCAGGGTTCAAATCAGCAATGCGCTTGTCGTTGAAGTTCGTGATCTTGCCTTGGAAAATATCAGCCAAGGTTTGGCCGTCCAAACGAATTTGACCAGGCTTGATGCCATCTAAATTAATGATTGGCACAACACCACCAATAATTGCAGGGAACTGAACCAATCCATCGGCCTGTAGATCTTCAAACTTCACTGGGTTGTCGGTTGCACCAAAGTCTACAGTCTTGGCTTTAATTTGTTTGACACCGCCTGAAGAGCCGATTGATTGATAGTTCAAACCATTGCCAGTGCGAGCTTTATAAGCTTCGGCCCACTTGGCATAAATGGGGTATGGAAATGTTGCACCAGCACCAGTAATGTCTGCAGCAAAGGCTGCTGGAGCAAAACTGGCAGTGGATAGAGAAAGAGCCGCTACTGCTAGGGCTTTTTTCAAGGTAATCGTCATTTATCTTCCTTTAAATGGTTCTCGCACAACGCGATAGTTGAACAATAAACAGGAAATATGACGCTTTCATGACAAGAAACTAAATGAAGTTTCTTAAAAAAATCAAATGAATCAATGGGCTAGCAACACAGGCTAGCCCTTTGGCTCTTTAATGAATGAATGAGCTTACTAATAAGAACTATTTTCTGAAGGGCTGGATTGGGTCTTTTTGACGGCTCGGGAGGTTTTTCTGGGTACTAGTTTTTTAACCGCAGTCTTTCGTTTGGTTGGCGCTTTGGGTGCAATGACTTTACTAGCCTTTTTGGCAACTGTATGCAAATTCTTTTCAGCAGAATTAATTGCACCCTCTACTGCCTTACGGCCCTCTTTAAATACTTTGGCGCCCGCATCGGATACCTCACGCACAACCTTCGCAAGTTTTTCTCCGCCCATTGGTATTTTTTTGTCAGCCTCTTTGATCCAGTCACTGATGGCATCACGAGCACGATCAAAATGCTTTTCAGCACCATCGGCTGCTTCGTTGCCGATATCTTTCAGGATTGCCTTAACCTTCTTTTGGTAGACGCTCATACGCTTAGTCGCATCTTCTGCTGCCTTTTTCTGTAGGGCTTGCAACTTGGTAACGTCCTTTTGTGCAGCAGTCTTAGCGGCCTCCATCGCTTGCTGCATGTTGTAGCGCAACTCTGCTGCATGATGCTCACTTAGCTGTTTGGCAGCATCTAATAATTTGTGGGACAAGGTAAATAACTCTTGTGCTTTGGCTTTCTTAGCAGCTGCTGACGGCTTTTTCATGGAACACCTCGCGTTAAATGAAGATTATTCAGTCTAACAAACGAATATGACAATCGCTTGATGCGCCGCACAAGTTACAAGTCGCTTAATTTAACCTCAAGAAACGCTGACTTCCTTTGCGATTGCCTCGGCACTCGCCTGTGCTAGGCTTTTCTCATTGGCTTCAACCATGACGCGCAGGACTGGCTCCGTTCCTGATGGCCGGATTAAGACCCTGCCCTTACCAATTAGGCTTTGCTCCACCTTACTGACCATGGCATTAAGCTTTTGATCGGCCTGCCACTGATAGCTTGGAGTAGTCTTTACATTGATGAGTACTTGCGGATAGATGGTGATGCCATCTAACAGTTCGTTGAGAGATTGTTGCTTTTGTTGCATCGCTGCAAGTACTTGTAAGGCTGCAATCGTGCCATCGCCGGTACTGTGTTGATCCAAACATAAAAGATGCCCTGAACCTTCACCGCCAATCACCCACTGCTTGGCTTGTAAGAGCTCGAGGACGTAGCGATCTCCGACCTTGGCTCGCTCAAATCCAAGGCCTAGGTTCTTGATAGCAACTTCAATCGCCAAGTTCGTCATCAAAGTACCCACTACTCCGCCAATTGCCTTGCCTTGCTCTAAACGATCTTTAGCCAAGATATAGAGGAGCTCATCGCCATTAAAGAGGCGCCCACTTTGATCCACCATTTGCAGACGATCGGCATCGCCATCAAGTGCAATCCCAATATCAGCATTCACTTCCTTAACTTTAGCAATGAGCGCAGCTGGTGCGGTGGCACCACAATGATCGTTGATGTTCTTGCCATTAGGCTCTGCTCCAATCGCAATCACCTCGGCACCCAGCTCATGAAACACTGGCGGTGCAGTGTGATAGGCAGCACCATTGGCACAATCCACCACAATCTTTAATCCTTTGAGGTTAAGGTCTTGTGGAAAAGTGGATTTGCAGAACTCAATGTAGCGCCCTGCGGCATCATCCAAACGAAATGCCTTACCAATTTTGTCGGAGCTAACACAGCCCATTGGCTTTTCGAGCTCTGCTTCAATCTCAAGCTCGATCGCATCAGAGAACTTATCGCCCTTGCCATTAAAAAACTTGATACCGTTATCTTGGTAAAGATTATGCGACGCAGAGATCACTACACCGGCAGATAAGCGCAGTGCTTTGGTGAGATAAGCGACCCCCGGAGTGGGCATTGGTCCACACAGAGTCACATCAACCCCAGCAGCCGAGAACCCAGACTCCAAGGCAGCTTCGAGCAAATAACCTGAGACCCGCGTGTCTTTACCAATTAGGATGCGTTGACGCTCATTGGGTTTGCCATGGCGCTTAAACACCATGCCAGTAGCGTAACCGAGGCGCAACATAAACTCCGGAACGATGGGTGGGATACCAACTTCACCCCGAATGCCATCGGTCCCAAAATATTTTTTAGTCATGATTCATTATAAAACTGAGGTACTTTGCTCTCGCATAGCCTGCCAGACCTGCAGTGCATTCACGGTCTCAGGTACATCGTGCGTACGCACAATCATCGCGCCACGCTCCACTGCCAAGATGGCTGCCGCAATACTCGGGATCAAACGCTCGCCCACCTCAAGATTGGTGACCTTGCCAAGCATGGACTTACGCGATAGGCCCGCTAAGACCGGGTAACCATGTTCAGTAAATACGTTCATTTGTGCCAATAATTGATAGTTATGCTCCAAGCTCTTACCAAAGCCAAATCCAGGATCAATGGCAATCCGTTGCGAGTCAACTCCTGCTTCTTCGATCACTGCCGCACGTTCTAATAGGAATGCTTGTACCTCTTGAACCACATGCTCGTAATTGGGATCAAATTGCATAGTTTGAGGATCACGCTGCATGTGCATCAACACAATGCCACATTGGCTTGACTTGATGGCATCGACTGCTCCCGCTTGTCGCAAGGCCCAAATATCATTGACGCAATCAACACCCATGGCGAGTGCTGCTTGCATGGTTTGGGGCTTGTAAGTATCAATCGAGAGAGCAACACCACACTCTTTGAGTGATTCGATGACTGGCAAAACACGATCGAGCTCCTCTTGCAAACCAACGGGCTCGGCTCCTGGCCGGGTAGACTCTCCACCAATATCGATGATGTCAACGCCCGCAGCGAGCATTTTCTCGGCCTGAATGAGACCTGCATCGCGCTGATAAAACCGCCCGCCATCTGAGAAGGAATCCGGCGTGGCATTGAGGATGCCCATTACCAATGGGCGTCGATGCTGATTGGCGGGGAACTCAAAAAGAAAACGCCCGCAGCGCCATGCCACGGGCGATGATGAATACGACATGCTTACGCTGTTGCGGGTGCGCTACCTGCTGCAGGACCCTGAGTACCACCGCCACCCGCAGAGTTACCAAACGCAGTCGCGGTGACTGGCTTAGGTGGCTTCGGTGTGCGACCCGCCATGATGTCATTGATCTGCTCCGAGTCAATCGTCTCCCACTCTAAGAGGGCAGTAACCATGGCTTCCACCTTGTCACGGTTCTCTTCCAAAATCTTTTTGGCGAGTGCGTATTGACTATCAATCAAGGTACGGATCTCCGCATCAACCTTTTGTTGGGTAAGCTCCGATACAGTCTTGCTGTTCATGCGACCGAACATGCTGTCTTGCTCGGTATCCACGTAGACCATGGTACCCAAACTATCGCTCATGCCGTAACGGGTAACCATATCACGAGCCATTTTGGTGGCGCGCTCAAAGTCGTTCGATGCACCCGTGCTCATGGAGCCCAAGAATACTTCTTCGGCAGCACGACCGCCAAACAAGATGGCTAACTCTTCGAGCATGCGATCTTTGTATAAGTTCACACGATCGAACTCTGGCAGCTGCCAAGTTACACCAAGCGCCATACCGCGCGGCATGATCGTGACCTTGTGAACGGGATCGGCCTTTGGCAGCATCTTTGCAACCACCGCGTGACCCGACTCGTGATAAGCCGTATTGCGACGCTCTTCCTCGCGCATCACAGCGGACTTACGCTCAGGACCCATATAGATCTTGTCTTTGGCATCCTCGAAGTCTTGCATATCCACTGCGCGCTTACTACGACGAGCTGCAAACAAAGCCGCTTCATTGACTAAGTTAGCAAGATCCGCACCCGAGAACCCTGGAGTACCACGAGCCAAGACCGCAGGATCAACGTCAGCATTAATCGGCACTTTGCGCATGTGCACGCGCAGAATTTGCTCACGACCCCGAATATCAGGTAAGCCAACATGCACTTGGCGGTCAAAACGGCCAGGGCGTAGTAAGGCACGATCCAAAACATCCGAACGGTTGGTCGCAGCAATCACGATTACACCGCTATTGGTCTCAAAGCCGTCCATCTCAACGAGCATTTGGTTTAAGGTTTGCTCGCGCTCATCATTACCGCCGCCCATGCCGGCACCACGATGACGGCCTACTGCGTCAATCTCATCGATAAAGATGATGCAAGGTGCATGCTTTTTAGCGTTCTCAAACATGTCGCGTACACGCGCAGCGCCCACGCCCACAAACATCTCAACGAAGTCGGAGCCCGAGATTGAGAAAAATGGTACTTTGGCCTCGCCAGCGATGGCACGAGCCAATAAGGTCTTACCGGTTCCAGGAGGACCAACTAAGAGCACGCCGTGTGGAATACGACCACCCAGCTTTTGGAACTTTTGGGGATCCTTGAGGAAGTCAACAATCTCAAATACTTCTTCTTTAGCCTCATCGCAACCTGCGACATCGGCAAAAGTCACCGAGTTACTGTTCTCATCAATGAGACGTGCTTTGGATTTACCAAAGGAGAATGCGCCACCCTTACCGCCACCTTGCATTTGACGCATCATGAAGAACCAAAAGCCGATGATTAATAAAGTAGGTCCTAAGTAATAGAGCGCAGAGACCAATAGATTGGGTTCGTCTTCGGTCTTGCCGGTAACCTGAACACCGTATTTCATGAGATCACCCACCATCCAGATATCGCCTGGGGAGATGATCGAGTATTTATTGCCATCAACTGGGGTGATTTGCAAAGTACGGCCTTGCACATCCACGCGCTTGATCTTGCCAGCTTTGGCATCATCCATAAATTGGGAATACGTGACCTGATCTTGAGTCCGTGGTTTATCAAACTGTTTAAACACAGTGAACAAAACCAAGCCCACGATGAGCCATACACCCACTTTTTGGAACATATTGTTATTCAAAATACACCTTTGCCGGATCAATCCGGGAGTTATCGGGGTTGAGAACCAAACCTCACCCTATGTATTTGATTCTACTCCCGTTGAAATTCAAGGGTTGGAGGACTAATTTATCCTAAAAATGCTGGGTTTTCTATGGTTTTTGGGCAATCTCTACCATTTACCCTACTTCAAATAGCGCCCTAGCAGAAAGGTTTCCGAGGATTTATCCCGTGAGGCCTTGGGTTTACGAGGGGCAACGGTCTTAAATACCCCCTTAAATGCCTCAACTATTTGACTATAGCCGCTCCCATGAAAGCACTTGATCAGAAGTGCCCCATCGGGCTTGAGATGCTCTTTGGCAAACTCCAAAGCGAGCTCCGCAAGATTAGCCATCCGCGCTGCATCGGCCACACCAACACCAGAGAGGTTAGGCGCCATATCGGATAGCACTAAATCAACTTTGCCATTCGCCTCTGGGGGTAAAGCAGCCTCGAGCGCTCGCAAGCCCTCCTCCTCCCGAAAATCACCCTCTATAAAGGTGACATCCGCCACGGGCTCCATCGGCAAGAGATCAATAGCGATGATGCAACCATCGGGCTTACCAGCTGTCTCGGGTGTGGGATGTTTGCGAAGCTTTACTAAGCGATTACGAATGTACTGACTCCAACTGCCCGGGGCACTTCCTAAATCAACCACAGTCATCCCAGCCTTGATGAGGTGATCTTGTTCATCGATCTCCGAGAGCTTATAGGCCGCGCGCGCACGATAACCCTCTTTCTGCGCGAGCTTGACGTAGGGATCATTGACATGATCGTGTAACCAATTTTTGTTGAACTTATTCTTTGCCACAAACGCTATTGTCCTTGTTTTGGGTTACACACTGCAAATCCTCTATGATGCAGGGATGACTGCTCTATCACTAACACCAGCGCAACGCAAGGCGCACCGCGCTAAAGCCCATGCTCTTAACCCCGTCGTCATGATCGGTAACGAAGGACTCACTGATGCCGTTCGCAAAGAAATTGATCGTGCCCTATCGAGCCATGGCCTGATTAAGATCCGCGTGCTAGGTGATGATCGCGATGCCCGCATTGCGATGTATGAATCGATTTGCGATGACCTGAATGCTGCCCCGATTCAGCACATTGGCAAACTGCTCGTGGTGTGGCGCCCTGTTGCATCCAAGCCTGAGAAAGTAGTTCCCAGTAAAAAAGTGGCACGCGCCTATCAAACCGCCCGCAGCAATCAACGTGGCAGTGGCTCGCGTGTGGGCTTTAAAAAAGCAGCTGTGGCTAGCACCAGCAAACCAAAGCGCCGCAAGACTCGCTTAGCTAGTCCCAAAAAAGCGGCTTTGGGTTAAGCGCCAAACCAAGTAAATGCCCAAGAGGCTTTGTACCAAAAAAATACTGCTTGAGATACCGTGCAAAGTAGCAAATAAACTCGCAGAAGCTGAATACATCACTGGCATGCCTTGCAACAAGGCATCCTCGCGTAAGTTCTCCATCCAGGGCATGAGCACAAAGCTACCAAGCGCAGCACACACAAGCATCGCAAGCAAAATCCAACGAATCGCACGATAGGCTTGCAACCCACGACTTACCAAGAGGTTTGCCAAGACCAGTAGCGCTACGCAGAGCACCAGACTCACATATGCCTCCACCTGAAAGATCGCACCAGCCACCATACCGGCGACCTGACGATCGGTGAGCGTTGCAAAGAGCGTCGGTGCAACCAAGTAGCCAACAGTAATGAGGCTACCAACCCAAAGACTACTCACAAAGAGAAATAGACGTTGTGCAATTTGGTGCTGAGTAGATTGAGCTTCCATGATGCGTACTAGGTAACTAAGGTTGCTAGTTTAGCCAAGACCTCATCAATCACAGTCTCCGACACGGTCTCAACGCGTTTTGCTTTGCGAGCCGCGAGGTCTAGTGTGCGAGGTTGATCGCAGCGTGCAATACCAACAGTTTTAGCTCCAACCAGCTCAACTGCAAATCCTGCCACCCGCGCAAACTGACCTCCAGTGGAGATCGGTACAACGATTGGGGTCTTGGTTAATTGATTAAACGGTGCTGGTGACACTACCAATACGGGTCGATACCCTTTTTGCTCATGGCCAGCCGTTGGATCAAGAGATACCAAATAAATATCGCCTCGCTTCATTACAGAATCTCATTGCCGATCGGGGCGCTATCCAACCACTGGCGATCCTCGCTTGGCATTTTTGCTTTGGGATCGCATTGCGCTAATAAATCAGCGAGTTCGTACTTCCGCTTTGCGATGGGTCGAACGACCAATTGCCCGTCCTTTAGGGCGACATCAACGGTCGAGCCGCAAGTGATCTGAAGTTCTTTCAGGAAAACCGGGGACACTGCCAGCATCACTGAACCGCCAACCTTTCTTAAATTGGTATGCATACGCCCTCCGAATAAGTTATACCGAAGTATAACAAATTCAGGAGGTTATTATATTTTTATATAACTAGATGTAACGAACTGAGAGGATCTCGACTTCTCGGGCGCCTGCGGGGGCTTGGACGGTCACCACATCGCCCTCCTCTTTGCCAATTAAGGCTCGAGCAATGGGGGAGCTAATCGAGATCTTATTGGCAGCGATGTCGGCTTCATCATCGCCTACGATTTGGTAGCTCATTTTTTTACCGTCATCCAGATCTTCCAGTTCAACGGTGGCCCCAAAGACGACCCGACCTTCTGCTTCGAGTAATGCAGGATCAATAATTTGTGCAGCCGATAATTTGGTCTCAAGCTCTTTGATGCGACCCTCAATAAACGCTTGCTTCTCTTTGGCAGCATCGTACTCCGCGTTCTCAGAAAGATCGCCTTGGGCTCGCGCTTCAGAGATTGCATTAATCACTGCGGGACGATCGACATGCTTTAAGCGCGTGAGCTCTTCTTTCAAGAGCTCAGCGCCATGCTTGGTAATGGGAATAGTGTTTGTACTCATACTGCTCAACCTTAAAATCGATGAAGCTCGATTTTAGTCTAGCTAAGCGAAATGTGTAAATTCTGTAAGGAATACACCTCGAGCGAATCCTTCGCCCGCATCCCTTCCATTACCGCACGTGCCGCACTAATTGTGGTGTAGTAGGTCACACCATTGGCTTGTGCGGTAGTTCGGATCGAACGAGAGTCCGCAATTGCATTACGGGTTTCATCCACGGTTGTAAATACCAAGGTGATCTCACCATTTTTGATCATGTCGACAATGTGAGGACGACCCTCTTTGACCTTGTTCACAACCGATACCGGAATATTCGCTGCGGCAATGACTGCGGCAGTCCCTTTGGTGGCGACCATCGGAAAGCCCATCTCATGCAAGAGCTTGGCAACCGCAACGGCGAGAGGCTTATCACTATCTTTCACGGTCAACACCACATTACCGCTCTTAGGTAATTTGATCCCCGCCGCCAACTGTGATTTGAATAAAGCTTCACCAAAGGTCTTACCCACGCCCATCACCTCACCGGTGGAGCGCATCTCAGGACCCAGGATCGGATCAATGCCTGGGAACTTATTAAATGGGAACACCGCCTCTTTAACCGAGTAGTACGGAGGAATCACCTCTTCTGCGATACCCTGCTGATCGAGGCTCTGCCCCACCATGCAACGCGCTGCGATCTTTGCTAACTGTAAGCCAGTTGCTTTGGAGACATAGGGCACTGTACGCGATGCACGAGGATTGACCTCTAATACAAAGATCGTGTCTTTGCCATCGCTTTGCTGAATGGCAAATTGCACGTTCATTAAACCAACGACATTCAGACCCTTGGCCATCGCCGCAGTTTGGCGCTTAAGCTCAGCAATAGTCTCTTTCGATAAAGAGTATGGTGGTAATGAGCAGGCCGAATCACCCGAATGCACACCCGCTTGCTCAATGTGTTCCATGACCCCACCAATGAACACTCGAGCTCCATCGGAGATGCAGTCCACATCACACTCAATCGCATCGTTTAAGAAGCGGTCTAATAATACCGGTGAGTCATTCGATACCTTGACGGCCTCGCGCATATATCGCTCAAGATCACGACCATCGTGCACGATCTCCATGGCTCGCCCACCTAACACATAAGAAGGACGAACCACTAAGGGATAACCAATCTCTTCGGCCAGCTTTAATGCTTCATCCTCAGCACGTGCAGTGCGATTGGGCGGCTGACGTAATTTGAGGTCATGCAGGAGTTTTTGGAAGCGCTCCCGATCCTCGGCAGCATCAATCATGTCAGGCGATGTGCCAATAATCGGCACGCCATTGGCCTCAAGATCAAGGGCAAGCTTCAATGGGGTCTGACCACCATATTGCACAATCACACCCTTGGGCTTTTCCTTTGCGACAATCTCTAGTACGTCCTCTAAGGTCAGAGGCTCAAAGTACAGACGATCCGAGGTGTCATAGTCGGTTGATACGGTCTCGGGATTGCAGTTCACCATGATGGTCTCGTAACCATCATCGCGCATTGCCAGTGCCGCATGGACGCAGCAGTAATCAAACTCGATACCCTGGCCAATCCGGTTGGGCCCACCGCCGAGCACCATAATCTTCTCGCGCTGCGTGGGTTGCGACTCGCACTCGCCGTGCTCTGCCTCGTAGGTCGAATACATATAAGCCGTATTCGTTGCAAACTCAGCTGCACAGGTATCGACCCGCTTATAGACTGGGAATACGCCATGGCGATGACGCGCTTGACGCACCGCCGTCGCATCGGTCTTTAATAATTTGGCAAGACGACGATCCGAAAATCCTTTTTGCTTTAAGAACCGTACTTCTGCAGCGCTCAGGCTTGCCAAGGTATGCTCTTTAACCGCATTCTCAATCTCAACGAGCTCTTCAATTTGCTCCAAGAACCATGGGTCAATTTTGGTCTCTTCGTAAACCTCGTCAATTCCCATGCCCATACGAAAGGCGTCAGCCACATACCAAATCCGATCCGGGCCAGGCTCACCGATCTCGGCAATGATGTCTTCAAGGTCAGTGGATTTCTCATCGAGACCATCAACGCCCACTTCAAGACCGCGCAGGGCTTTTTGGAAAGACTCTTGGAAGGTGCGGCCAATCGCCATCACCTCGCCCACGGATTTCATTTGGGTGGTTAAGCGTTGATCCGCTTCACGGAACTTCTCAAAGGCAAAGCGTGGGATCTTGGTGACGACATAGTCAATGCTGGGCTCAAACGATGCCGGCGTGGCACCACCCGTAATATCGTTTTGTAACTCATCTAAGGTATAGCCCACGGCTAATTTGGCAGCGACCTTGGCAATGGGGAAGCCAGTGGCCTTCGATGCAAGAGCGGATGAGCGCGAGACCCGCGGGTTCATCTCAATCACGATCATGCGGCCATCAACTGGATTAATCGAGAACTGCACATTTGAGCCGCCGGTATCTACGCCAATCTCACGCAAGACTGCGATCGAGGCATTGCGCATGATTTGATACTCTTTATCAGTGAGCGTTTGTGCGGGAGCTACCGTGATCGAATCCCCGGTATGTACGCCCATCGGGTCTAAGTTCTCAATCGAGCAAACAATGATGCAGTTATCAGCCCGATCGCGCACCACCTCCATCTCAAACTCTTTCCAGCCTAAGAGAGACTCTTCAATCAAAAGCTCCCGCGTTGGCGACAGATCAAGACCGCGTTTGCAAATCTCTTCAAACTCTTCGCGGTTATAAGCAATACCACCGCCCGATCCACCCATGGTGAACGAGGGGCGAATGACCACCGGGAATCCTGAACTACCGGTCTCTGCTTGAATACGTTGCTGAACCGCGATCGCCTCGTCCATCGAATGCGCAATCCCAGACTTGGCTGAACCCAAACCAATTTTGGTCATCGCGTCTTTAAACTTCTGACGATCTTCGGCTTTATCAATTGCCTCAGGAGATGCACCAATCAACTCACAGTTGTATTTTTTGAGAACGCCATGACGATGCAAATCGAGAGCGCAGTTGAGTGCGGTCTGACCACCCATGGTGGGCAATATCGCATCGGGCTTCTCGGTGGCGATGATGCGTTCCACCACTTCCCAGGTAATCGGCTCGATGTAGGTGACATCGGCCATCTCCGGATCGGTCATGATCGTTGCTGGATTGCTGTTGACCAGAATGACGCGATAGCCCTCTTCACGCAAAGCTTTGCACGCTTGCGCACCTGAGTAATCAAACTCGCAAGCCTGTCCAATCACAATTGGACCGGCGCCAATGATCAAAATACTCTGAATGTCGGTACGCTTTGGCATTAGCGAGCTCCTTGGCCAGCGGCATTCATGAGGTGCATGAAGCGGTCAAATAAATAGGCAATGTCATGTGGGCCCGGGGAAGCCTCTGGGTGCCCCTGAAAACAAAATGCTGGCTTATCTTTCCAGGCTAGGCCCTGCAAGGATCCATCAAATAAGGAAATATGCGTCACCCGCAAATCATTTGGCAAGGTCTTTGCGTCAACTGCAAAGCCATGGTTTTGTGAGGTGATCGCCACCCGACCACTTTCTAGATCTTTGACAGGATGGTTTGCACCGTGGTGCCCAAACTTCATCTTTAAGGTCTTCGCACCCGCAGCCAAGCCCATGATCTGATGACCTAAGCAAATACCAAAGGTTGGGATATTTTTACTAATGATGGTTTGAGCCGCACTAATCGCATAATCACAGGGCTCGGGGTCGCCAGGGCCGTTGGATAAAAATACGCCATCGGGCTTTAAGGCCAACACTTCAGCGACCGGAGTTTTGGCAGGCACGACTGTGAGCGCACAACCGCGCTCGGCCAGCATACGCAGAATATTGCGTTTCACACCAAAGTCATAGGCCACAACGCGCTTCGTTGGGTTCTTCATGATTCTGAATGCAGGCTTACCCTGCTCGCCATGCAACTGCCACTCACCTTCTTGCCACTCATAGGCCTTATCGGTGCTAACCACTTGCGCCAAATCGAGACCTGCCATTCCAGGAAATGCCTTAGCTAGGTTTAGAGCACGCTTGGCAAGCGCCTCTACATCATCGCCGATCTTCCCAGCGACAATGGCGCCCGATTGAGCGCCGCGGTCACGCAATAAACGCGTGAGCTTGCGGGTATCAATACCGGCGATACCAGGGACTTTAGCGGCACGCAAGTAATGATCGAGACTGTCTTCGGCTCGAAAGTTCGAGACACGTGCAGAGAGATCTTTAATGATGAGGCCGGCAGCGTAGATTTGTGCTGACTCAGCGTCTTGGGCATTAACGCCCACATTGCCGATGTGCGGATAGGTTAAGGTAACAAGCTGACGCGCGTAACTGGGATCGGTGATGATTTCTTGATAACCCGTTAATGCGGTATTAAAAACAACTTCACCGCTGGTCTCGCCAGGAGCGCCGATACTTTGACCAGAAAAAATGGATCCATCAGCAAGTGCTAAAACAGCGGGGGGAAAGGAAGGAAGCAAGGGCGACAAACAATCTCCAATACCCTGTTGCCGTCCAACACTTTTTGCCCCAAAAGACAAACCCGAGGCGAAATTGCGGGGAGGTAAGTGTCTTTAAGCGCTAGGGCAAATTATTAGTTACTGATAACGTAATGATACCAGTTCTCCGCCCCTCACCCAGCCTTCCCACAAAACAGTTTACTTTTTAGCGTTACTTTCCAATCACCTGTTTGATCTGCGCTAGAACCGATTGATCTTCCATCGTGCTGATATCCCCAGGATCGCGCCCCTCCGCAACGGCTTGCAATGCGCGGCGCACAATCTTGCCCGAACGCGTCTTTGGTAATGCACTCACCAAGTACACCCGTGCTGGTCGCGCGACCGCTCCTAATTGAGAGTCGACGGTTTTCATGACCTCCGCCTCCATGGTCTCGGTTTTGCTTGGATCTTTTGCAATCACAAAGCCAATTGCTACCTGACCCTTGAGTTGATCTTCTACACCAACAACTGCCACTTCAGCGACATTGGCATGACTTGAGATACTCTCTTCGATCTCGCGCGTTCCTAATCGATGTCCAGCGACATTAATCACATCATCGGTACGGCCCAAGATGAAGAAGTAACCATCCTTGTCTTTAATTGCCCAATCAAAGGTGGAATACACCATCTTGCCAGGCACGGTCTCCCAATAGGTCTTGATAAAGCGTTGGTCATCACCCCAGACGGTTTGCATACATCCCGGTGGCAATGGCCCTTCAATCGCAACTACGCCCTTTTGATCCGGACCCAATTCAGCACCGGTTGCTTCATCGAGCAGTTTCATGTTGTAGCCATAGACCGGTACACCGGGCGAGCCAAATTTATGTGGCATGACCTCCACACCTCGTTGAATCGCCAAGATTGGCCAACCGGTCTCGGTCTGCCAGTAGTTATCAACCACCGGCTTCTTGAGTGCATCATGTATCCATGATGCCGTTGGTTCATCGAGTGGCTCACCGGCCAAGAACAATGTCCGCAGCGTCGATAAGTTGTATTTACTGAGGAAGGCGGGGTCCTGTTTCTTGAGTACTCGCACCGCCGTGGGGGCAGAGAACATCACCGATACCTTGTATTTCTCAACTAGGCTCCACCAAATACCCGCATCAGGGCGCAAGGGCGTACCCTCGTACATGATGGTGGCCATGCCGTTAATGAGTGGGCCATAAATAATGTAGCTATGCCCCACCACCCAACCAATATCGGAGGTGGTAAACATCGTCTCACCCGGATTGCCACCAAAGATGAGGCGCATCGAGCTTGCGAGTGCAACGGCATAACCGCCCGTATCACGCTGTACCCCCTTTGGTTTGCCAGTGGTGCCCGAGGTATACAAAATATAGGATGGATGCGTTGCATCGACCCACTCGACGGGAACCCTGGTGTTGAGGTGCTTCTCACGCTCAGTGGCGTAATCCAAATCACGATTGGCCACGGTCGTGAACTCCGAGAGGCCACGGTTCACAATCAGAACCTTCTCAGGCTTAGCAGTTGATAGCGTGATCGCCTCATCGAGGAGTGGCTTGTAGGGAACGGCCTTACCACCGCGCATTCCGGCCTCAGCGGTAATAATCATTTTGGGTTTTGCATCATCGATGCGTGAAGCCAAACTATGCGATGCAAATCCACCGAACACGACTGAATGAATCGCACCGATGCGGGTACAGGCGAGCATGGCAAAACAGGCCTGCGCAATCATTGGCATGTAGATCAAAACACGATCGCCCTTCTTCACGCCGTTGGCTTGCAAGATCGCAGCCATACGATTGACCTCATCGTGCAGCTCTGCAAATGTATAGGCGTGCTCCTGATTGGTTTCGGTCGAGACTGCAACCAGTGCGATTTGGTTGGTGCGATCCTTCAAATGCCGATCAACGGCGTTATGGCACAGATTGGTTTGCCCACCGACAAACCACTTCGCAAAGGGTGGATTGGAATAATCAAGGACTTGTGAAAACGGCTGATGCCAATCAACTAATTTAGCCTGCTCGGACCAAAATGCTTTTGGATCCCGAATGGAGTTCTCATGAAACGATTTGTAGCCGACACTCATCCTGCATTCCCTTCACAGCAAAATAATCAATGGCCAGGAATTAAGGAGCCGTTTTTACACTGGCACTTACTCCAGAGCCGGAGGTAGTACCAGTTTTCGCTGATTTTGTGGTGTTTGTCGATGGGGATTTTTGCTGAGTACTTGCGGTCTTCGGGTTGGCGGCCTTTTTGGGGGCCGATTTGCTTGCAGTGCTTGCCTGAGCCGGCTTGCTGGTCTTGGGTTTAGGCGGGACTGCCCTGTCGAGCTTCAACTGCCCATGCTCAGCCAAATACTCAGAAATATCCGACTGTTTTCCTGGGGGTTTGGGGATCAGAACGGTTGATCCCGCCCGGATCCGCATGCCACGGGGGATGTTATTGACATCCCGAATCGTTTCCGGATTTAAAGCCAGACGAGTTGCCAATTGCTCAGGGGTCTCACTCTTGGTGACCTTGAGTGCAGTCCAAGACGATAAGGGTTTGGTGTAGCTTGCCAGGTTCATCTGAAAGAGCTCGGCACGCGCAAAAGGTAAAAGCATTTGCTGATCGGTTGCGGCCAAGATCACGGGCTTATTAAATGCCGGATTGAGATTACGAAAATCCTCCAAAGACATCTCGGCTAATTGGGCAGCAACATCCACATCAATATCGCGGGTCACATCAATCGCTACAAAATAGGGGTGGTTCTCAAGCTCCGGTAACACGATGTTGTATGCAGCTGGGTTTTGCACAATGTTTTTGTAGGCCATCAACTTAGGCACATACTCACGGGTCTCGCGTGGCATCGTTAGACTCTGGTAATCCGTGGGCTTACGCTGGGCTTGATTGCGCTTAATCGCACGGGCCACATTCCCCTCACCCCAGTTATAGGCAGCGAGGGCGAGCTGCCAATCACCAAATTGTTTATACAGGCGCTGAAGATAATCGAGAGCGGCGTTCGTGGATTGCAAGACATCACGTCGCTCATCCCGGAAAACATTCTGGGTTAACTTAAAGTCCTGACCGGTTCTGGGCATGAACTGCCAGATCCCCATGGCTTTGGCGGTCGACTTGGCTTCAGGATTGAAGGCGCTCTCAACAAATGGCAAGAGTGCGATCTCGGTGGGCATATTGCGACGATTAACTTCTTCAACAATGTAGAAGAGATAGCGAGACGAGCGTGCCATCGAACGATTGACATAATCTGGACGCTTAACCAGCCATTGGGTTTGCTGCTCGACCAAGGGGCTATCGAGCTCGGGTAATTGAAAGCCCTGCCGAATCTGGATCCAAAGATCATTCGAAGGTGCCATGATGCTGCTCACCGATTGCTTACTAAGATCCACACGCGGCGCTTTGGCTGCCCGCGGGTCACGCCTTGAATCAGTGCTTGAGGACCACTCGGGCGAAGTACTGGCGCAACCACTCAACACCAGAACAGCTGCGCTGGCAATTAGTAGAAGTGAACGGCGCATCATCTTAGAAGCGATCCTTCCAGGCCCGCACGACCGCCAAAACCTCGGCGGAACTTTTGAGGTCTTGCCCAATTTGCGCCTGCGCAGCGGCAATGACTGGGGCTTGATCGCAGCGCATGAATGGATTAACCCGCTTCTCATGGGCAATCGTCGTGGGTACCGTGGGTTGATTGCGCTGACGTAAGGCATCGGCGGTTTGCGACCACTCGATTAGATCTGAATTATCTGGCTCGACCGCGAGTGCAAAACGAATATTGGATAAGGTGTACTCGTGAGTACAGAACACCAGCGTATCGGGAGGTAAGGCCAAGAACTTGGCCAGTGAGCTCGACATTTGAGTGGGCGTGCCTTCAAAGAGCCGTCCACAACCGGTAGCAAAGAGGGTGTCGCCGCAAAACAATTTTGAGGTTTGTCCAGCGTTATCCTCGCTGCGTGCCACGTAAGCAATGTGACCCAAGGTATGTCCAGGGACTTCTAGGACGTTTAATTGAATGGGCGGCTCATCAAAGCGGACGGTATCACCCTCAAAGAGTGCGTGACTGCGCAAGGCAATATCCTCAGCCGCGGGGCCATACACTGGGACTGAGAGACCCCCTTGACTTGCCCACGCGAGGATCTCTGGTAATCCTCCAATATGGTCAGCGTGGTAATGAGTGATTAGAATTCCGGTAAGACGTAAGTTCTGCTGAGTTAAATAATCAATCGCTGGCTTTGCTTCACCAGGGTCAACCAAAATAGCCGACTGTTGATCGTGTATGCACCAGATGTAGTTGTCAGTAAAGGCGGGTATGGGCCACACTTGCAATAAGGAATTTGTAACCACGGCAACACCTTAGGACACAAGATAATCCTTCTATGATACCAATGACCCCGCCAAACGTGCAGACCAACGCTCCGCCAGAGAGTTCGTGGGAGACGTGGCTGCAATCGCCTCCAGGGCAATACATCCTCAAATCCGAGCAAGAGCTCTTCAATCAAGCGGTTGTCGATGTGTTTGGCTACTACGCTTTGCAAATTGGTTTACCGCAAATCAATACCCTCGCAGAAAATCGGATTTCACTCAAATTGATGTTGCTTCCCCACGGGATTGCGAAAGCCGATGGCGATCTGCCCTATCAACCGATTGAAGGAATTCCGGAGGAACTGCCATTTGCCGATCAATCCATTGATTTAGTGGTGTTGCCGCATGTCTTGGAATTTGCCGAAGATCCGCACCAGATTTTGCGTGAGGTCGATCGTGTCTTAATGCCCGAGGGTCGTGTCGTAATCTCCGGATTTAATCCAGCGAGTCTCTGGGGCTTGCGTCAATATGCAGGACGATTAATCGGTAAAAACTATTTACCACGTGAGGGTCAGTTCTTGAGTTTGCTGCGCGTGAAGGATTGGTTGAAGTTACTCGACTACTCTCTTGATAGGGGTCACTTTGCCTGCTATCGCCTGCCACTGCGCAAAGAGAAAAATATCGCTCGCATGGCTTTCCTAGAAAAAATGGGTAATCGCTGGTGGCCGATCTTTGGCTCGGTCTTTTTAATCTCGGCAATTAAGCGCCATCCGGGTACCCGTTTGGTAGGCCGCGTTCCCAAACAAGCCTTGCAAGCACTCCCCCAACTCAACCCCGCTGCTCAGCAAACTTCCCATCGGGTAACTGAAGAGGTATAAAGAGCGCATGAGCAAACCCCACATTACGATCTACACCGATGGTGCTTGCAAAGGCAATCCCGGTCCTGGTGGCTGGGGAGTGGTGTTGCGCTCCGGCGCGCATGAGAAACACTTGCATGGCGGCGCCCATGACACCACCAATAATCGGATGGAAATTAGTGCGGTGATCCACGCACTCAAGGCGCTTAAGCAAGCCAGCGTGGTGGATCTCTATACCGACTCCCAATACGTCCAAAAAGGAGTGAGTGAGTGGCTTGCCGGTTGGAAGGCTCGGGGGTGGAAGACAGCCGACAAGTCCCCGGTCAAGAATGTCGATCTTTGGCAAGAGCTCGACGCCCTATTGCCCCTTCATGAAATTCAGTGGCACTGGGTCCGTGGCCATAACGGCCACCCTGGAAATGAGCTGGCCGATCAACTCGCCAATCAAGGTGTGGAAGCCTTTTTATCCAATAACTGATCTGCGCCCCGCTTGGGCTTATGAGAGAATGCTTTAACTCTTTAAATAACAAAGCAATTTAGACTAGCGCTGTGACCAAACCTCCTTCCTTTTTAGCTCGAGTCAAACAAACCATCATGGCTTGGGGTTGCCAACTGGTCACCCAACTCCAGAAAATCGACTTCAAACAATTTGTGGCGTTTCTGGTCAAGCACAAATGGTGGGTGCTGGCGATCCTCATATTAATTTATGCCGGTGATAAAGCCTACGATCATTTCTTCCCGCCCGAGAGTAAACGCGGTGGGCCACAAACGGTGGTTACCCTGGTCCTCGAGAAACAAGATATCCCCATCATCATTGAATCGACCGGTACCGTGGTGGCAGCTAATATTGTGGATATCCGTCCGCAGGTTAGCAATGTGGTCAAAGAAGTCCACATTAAAGAAGGTCAAGAGGTCAAGAAGGGGCAACTACTATTCACCTTAGACGATCGCAATGATCGCGCCAATTACGATAAAGCCAAAGCCGTAGCCGATGATGCGCAACGTCAGTTACAACGTGCCAAAGAGCTCGTTGCTCAAAACTTTATCTCCAAAGCAGGTTTAGATACTGCCGAAGCCAATGCCAAATCTGCTGCCGCTACTGCTCGCGCTGCTGAGGTGCAACTCTCCTTTGATTACATTCGCGCTCCAATCGATGGACGTGCAGGCATTATTAATGTGTTCCCTGGCTCCTTAGTGGCGCCTGGAAATATCGTAACCACCGCCTCCAGCTCCACTGCAACCACTGCTTTGGGTGCGATGGTCACGATCACTCAGTTAGATCCCATCAACGTCCAATTTATCGTCGGTGAAGACAACATTCCACTATTGATGCAAACCGATCCTGCTAACTTAAAAGTATCAGTGACCGTAGGCGATAACCGCACCCAGGTCTACGAGGGCAAAGTCTTAGTCATCGATAACCAGGTTGATCCAGCAATTGGGGCAGTTCGGGTCAAGGCACAAATTGCCAATGACAAACGCACTCTATTACCTGGACAATTTGCTCGGGTCAAACTCGAAGCCAATACCTTAAAGGACGCCATTTTGGTTCCATCCCAAGCGGTGGTCATTAATCCGCGCGGACGCTTTATCTATGTAGTGGGCGCTGAAGATAAGGTCAGCCTCAAACCCATCAAAGTGAGCTATGAGTATCAGGGCAAAGCTGCAATTACTGGTGTTGAGGCTGGCGAGCGCGTGGTCATTGAGGGCAAACAGAATCTACGCCCCGGCACCAAGATCCGAGAAAACAAAGCCTTGCCTGCAAAGCCCGCTGACACCCCCAAACCTGAATCCAAACCCGCTGATAAAAAATGACGCTCTCTGAGCTTTGTATCCGACGGCCCGTCATGACCGTCCTGCTCTCAGTAGTGACGGTGATTGCGGGTGCAGTGGCGTACACCCGCATTCCGGTTGCGGCCTTGCCTAGTTTTAATACGCCAGTAATTTCTGTATCAGCCTCCTTGCCGGGCGCTTCCCCGGAAAATATGGCAGCGTCGGTTGCCCTGCCGCTTGAGAAAGAGTTCTCGACCATCGACGGTATTTCAGTGATTAGCTCGACGAATTTCTTGGGTACGACAAACATCACCCTCGAATTTAATAACGATCGCGACATTGATAAAGCCGCGGTTGATGTGCAAGCGGCACTGTTGCGCGCCCAGCGCCGTTTACCAATCGAGATGACCGTGCCGCCCTCCTATCGCAAGGTCAATCCCGCCGATGCACCGGTCCTCATCATCGGCATGACCTCGCCATCGATGGATTTATCCGAGCTCAATGATTATGCGGAGAACCTGATTTCTCCAACGCTATCCACGATTAATGGGGTTGCGCAAATTATTGTGTATGGCATTAAGCGCTATGCCATTCGCGTGCAAGCGCGGCCTGACTCCTTGGCAATCCATAACCTCACGATGGAGGATCTGTCGATCGCCATTAATAAAGCAAACTCCAATACCCCCGTGGGTGTTTTAGAGGGTCCGCGACAGTTATTAACTATTTACGCCAATAAGCAATTAGTCACTGCCTCTGACTTTGCCAACCTCATCATTGCCCAGAAAAATGGTTTACCGATTTATCTGCGGGATGTCGCTGATGTGGTTGAGAGTTATGAGAACGTTCGTACCCTCTCCACCACCAATGGTGAGCGCTCGATTGCGCTAGCCATTCAGCGCCAGCCAAATGCCAATACGGTTAAGGTGGTAGATGCGGTCAAGGCGATGATCCCACAGTTTGAGAAGCAGCTACCAGCCTCGATTAAGCTCACGCTGATCAATGATCGCTCTAAATCAATCCGCGAGGCAATTGCTGACGTCAACTTCACCTTGGCGCTCACCGTAGCCCTGGTAGTACTGGTGATATTCCTGTTCCTCAAGCACCTCTCAGCCACGATCATTCCATCCTTGAGTCTGCCCATTTCACTGATTGGCGCCTTTTTCCTGCTGTACTTCATGGGCTATAGCTTAGATAACGTCTCGCTATTGGGCATTACACTCGCCGTAGGTTTGGTGGTGGATGACTCCATTGTGGTGCTTGAGAACATCGTGCGTTACGTGGATCAGGGTATGAGCCCCCTCAAGGCTGCCCTGAAAGGAAGTCGTGAGGTTGGCTTTACGATCGTCTCAATCTCCTTATCCTTAGTGGCGGTCTTTATTCCCCTCTTCTTTATGGAAGGTCCGATTGGACTCCTCTTTCGTGAGTTTGCGGTAGTAGTTTCACTCGCCATCCTAGTTTCTGCTGTGGTATCCCTCTCTTTAGTACCGATGCTATGCAGCCGTTACCTCCCGAAACCTGGCCAGCATGCCCGCGAATACCCGATTAACCGTCACTTTGATCGCTGGTTCAATTGGACCCAAAAGACTTATGTGCACTACTTGGATCTGGCTCTCGCAAATCGCAAGCGAGTGCTATGGTTAGCCATCGCAACGTTTGTCATTACGATTGCGATGTTCATCTATACCCCGAAGGGATTTTTCCCGGAGGAGGATATTGGCCAGATCACAGCAACGACCGAAGCTGATCAAGATATCTCCTACAAGGCGATGCTAGAGTTGCAAGATCGTGCTGCTGAGATTGTGGCGAATGACCCGAATGTAGCGAGCTTTGTCTCAATTCTTGGTGGGGGTCTGAGTGCGGGTAGCAATACCGGCCGCTTCTTTATTGTGCTCAAGCCCCGCAGCGAGCGGGAGTCTATGACTGAAGTGCTTGAGGGCCTTCGCAAAAAGTTTAGAGAGGTCCCCGGCCTACAAGTGTTCATGCGGCCGATTCAAAACCTTCAATTAGGTGGACGATCCAGTAAAAGCCGCTATCAATTTACCTTGCAAAGTGTTGGTTTTGAGGGGGTGAATGAATGGTCTGAGAAGATGCTGGAGAAATTGCGTAGCGATCCCCTCTTTCGGGATGTGACCTCGGATTCGCAACTACGGGGCCTGAACGTTCAGATTGATATCAATCGTGAGAAGGCGGCGCAAGCAGGAGTGACGATTGCGGATATTCGTCAGGCCCTGTACAACGCCTTTGGTCAGCGTCAAGTCTCTACCATTTACACAAGCGTGAACACTTATTACGTCATTTTGGAGACCGCCGAAGATCAGCGCCAGTTTGAAACCGATCTCGGTAAAGTTTTTGTACGAGGGCGCTCAACCAATCAATTGATTCCGCTCTCAAGTCTTGCCAGCTTCAAGCGCACTATTGGTCCGACCGCGGTCAACCATCAAGGGCAGATTCCGGCGGTAACTCTCTCGTTTAATCTGGCGCCCGATGTCGCTCTCGGGCAGGCCACCGATGCGATTGAGAAATACGTCAAAGAGATCAAGCTTCCATCCTCCATCATCACAAGCTATGGGGGTGATGCAAAGGTCTTCAAAGGTAATCAGAGCGGGCAATTTATTCTAATTATTGCTGCCCTTGCAGTGATCTATATCTTGCTCGGCGTTCTGTATGAAAGCTACATTCACCCAATCACCATTTTGGCTGGCCTGCCCTCCGCGGCAATTGGTGCCCTGCTCTCTTTATGGATGTTTGGGATGGAGCTCACCATTATTGCGACGATTGGTATTCTGATGCTCATCGGCATCGTCAAGAAAAATGCCATCCTGATGATTGACTTCGCCCTTGAGGCGCAACGCAAACAGGGAATGAGTCCTACTGAAGCAATCCGTTCAGCCTGTATTTTGCGCTTTCGGCCCATCATGATGACCACCCTCACTGCGATCGTGGGCGCCCTCCCAATAGCACTTGGTATTGGTGCCGGCGCTGAGTTACGTCAACCCCTAGGTGTCAGCGTAGTGGGTGGTTTAGTGCTTTCTCAGTTTGTGACCTTGTTCATTACGCCGGTCATTTATTTGTATCTTGATCGCTTTGCTGGTCGCGGCCCTCTTGAGATACCCCCAGAAGATCTCGAGGATACCTAAGCGTTTTACAATTAGGTATGCGTCAAATCATTCTCGATACAGAAACCACAGGCTTAAATCCAGCTACCGGTGATCGCATTATTGAGGTCGGATGTATTGAGTTAATCAATCGCCGCCAGACTGGCAAGACCCTCCATCATTACATTAATCCCGAGCGTGACATTGCCGAGGGTGCATTTGCGGTACACGGCCTATCTCGCGAGTTTTTATCGGACAAACCTGTGTTTGCGCAAATTGTGGATGAGCTCACTGAGTTCATTGCTGGGGCTGAGGTGATTATTCATAATGCGCCCTTTGATTTGTCATTTCTCAACAATGAATATGCTCTACTCAAGCGCCCGAGCTTCTCAGAGCTTGCTGCCAAGATTACCGATACGCTAGTCGATGCGCGCCGCATGTTTCCAGGTAAACGCAATTCTTTGGATGCCTTGTGTGAACGTTTTGCAGTCAGTAACGAACACCGCACCCTACATGGCGCCTTGCTCGACGCTCAGCTCCTAGCTGAAGTTTATCTAGCCATGACCCGAGGTCAGGATGATCTCACCATTGATTTAATCGATTACAGCGTCACTGGCAAAGATGGCTTGTCAAAGGCCCCGCTACCAAGCGACTTAATCTACTTCAAAGCGAGCGAACTCGATTGCGCCGAACATGAAAAAGTTTTACAGGCCATCGAGAAGGCCAGTAAAAAGACCCCGATTTGGGGTCTCTAAGTTCACTCTAGATCGCTGCAGCAATCGCTTTACCCAAATCTTGGGTACTCGCCTTGCCACCAATATCTGGTGTGAGTGGTGCGTGAGCAGGTCCGGCTGACAGCACGGACTCAATCGCTGCAAATACTTGCGCCCCTGCTTCTGGATAGCCTAAGTGATCGAGCATGAGTGCTCCACTCCAAATTTGACCAATTGGATTGGCAATGTTCTTGCCATAAATATCAGGGGCTGAACCATGCACGGGCTCAAAGAGCGACGGGAACTTCCCTTCTGGGTTAATACTGGCCGACGGTGCGACCGCAATCGTGCCGGTGCAGGCCGGACCCAAATCAGAGAGGATGTCACCAAATAAATTTGAGGCAACCACGACATCGAAGCGATCCGGGTTCATCACGAACTGAGCGGTCAAGATATCGATGTGATACTTGTCCGTTCGCACATCAGCATAGTTCTTCGCCATTGCCTCGACCCGCTCATCCCAATATGGCATCGTGATCGCAATGCCATTGGATTTGGTTGCCGAGGTCAAATGTTTCTTGGGGCGACTTTGAGCGAGATCAAAGGCAAACTTCAGAATTCGATCGACGCCATGGCGTGAGAATACCGACTCTTGAACCACAATTTCACGCTCGGTATCAGCAAACATCTTGCCACCAACCGCTGAGTACTCTCCTTCGGTGTTCTCGCGCACCACAAAGAAATCAATATCACCTGGTTTGCGGTTTGCTAGTGGACAAGGCACACCTGGCAATAAGCGTACTGGGCGCAGATTGACGTATTGATCAAAGCCACGACGGAACTGGATCAAGCTACCCCACAGGGATAGATGGTCCGGCAAGATATTGGGCATACCAACCGCACCAAAGAAGATCGCATCGTACTTCATGAGGGTGTCAAACCAGTTGTCCGGCATCATCTTGCCGTGCTGTTGGTAGTAATCGCAACTGGCGAAATCAAAGTGGTCAAACTGAAATTGAATACCAAACTTTTTTGCAGCCGCTTCTAGAGCGCGTACGCCCTCCGGCATCACCTCTTTACCAATCCCGTCACCAGGAATCACAGCAATCTTAGGGTTCGTTATTTTCTTTTTGGTGTTCATAAATCATGTCTCATGGATTAAAAGATCGATTTTACTAGCTGATGGCGCGGCGGATTTTACGCTCCGCCTGGCGCTCTTTTTCCTTGGCTTCCTCATCAGTCTCGGCTGCGGGGATCGATAATGCGAGCTCTTCCATACGCAAGTTATCTTTTGGACAAATGGGTGCGCCATAACTTGCCCAACGCTTTAAGAGCGTTACCTCGTAACCACATTGGGGACACTTCGCTTTATTGCGACTGAGATTACTCGCTCGTGGCGGGGGAAACACAATCGCTTGATGAGGGTAAGGGCCTAACTTTTGACTGATGGTCATTAGGCGTACTTGCAGTTCTTCGGATGCATGCGCCATGCGCGCGGGCCCCTCTAAACCAACGGCTTGGGAAATCCCCTTGAAATCCTCACCATGACCGCTATGACAATCATCGACTGCATGGCAGAGCTCATGCAAGAGCGTATCGAGAAGCATAACTGGATCATCCAACTTTGGTGAGATAAAGATCTCATTCACACCCCCGCCTGAGCGCTCGCGCGGCCAGCACTGCCCTAGGGTGGTTCGTGGGCTACTCGACGCCGGAAAGCCACAGGAGACCCGCACCGGCGGAATCACATAGCCAGCCTTCGCAAAAATTGCTTCCAAATGACGCACGCCATCTTGTAGCCAGGCTTCGCGAGTGCTGTGAGAGGAATTACTTTGAGTCATACAAATAGTGGGAAATCTTGAGGTAAATTGGGGTATTCTAAAAGGGTCAAGCAACGAAACCACGAGCATAAACGCATTTAAGCCAAAACGATGACATCCTTTAAAAATCTAGCTAACCTTAGCGCCACCCAAGCCGCGAAAGCGCTCGCTCAACGCGAGATCAAGGCCGAGGATCTGCTCAATGATTGCTTAAATCAAATTGGCATGCGCGAGCCTGAGGTGCATGCTTGGGTCAGCTTTGCCAAGGTGCATGCTCAAACCCAAGCTCGCGCCCTCGATCGCGGTCCAATCCAAGGAATCTTGCATGGCCTACCCATTGGTGTGAAGGATCTATTTGATACACACGATTTGCCAACCAATTACGGCTCACCGATCTATGGTAATAATCATCCGGTTTGCGATGCGGTTTCGGTATCACTGATGCGTGAGGCTGGCGCGATTGTGCTGGGTAAAACAGTCACCACCGAGTTTGCCAGCTTCAAACCGGGACCAACCCGCAATCCACGCAATCTTGATCACACTCCCGGTGGATCTTCTAGCGGCTCTGCTGCGGCGGTTGCGGATTACATGGTCCCTCTTGCAACGGGCAGCCAAACCGCTGCCTCGATTATTCGGCCGGCGAGTTACTGTGGGGTGGTTGGCTATAAACCCAGTTACGGCAAGATTAGTATTGGTGGGGTCAAGAGCCTATCGGTATCTCTCGATACACTGGGTGTGTTTGGTCGCACCGTATCGGATGTAGCCTTGGGCGTTGCTGCGATGTCGGCAGATCATGATCTTATGAATATTGCTCCCCTAGAGTCCAAAATCCGCGTTGGAATTTGCAAGACCGATGATTTTGCTCTTGCCCAACCTGAAACCGCAGCTGCCCTCTCGCTAGCCGGCTTTGCAGCGAAGGTGTTTGCTAAAGGGGGCGTTGAGGAGATCACCTTACCTGCAGATTGCGCCAAGCTCAGTGAGACCCAAACCAAGATTATGCTGTTTGAGATGGCCAAAAGTTTTACCTTTGAAAAGCTCAACCACTTTGATCAAATCAGTCCAACCCTTAAAGCGATTATTGAACGTGGCGATGCCATTGATTACCATCATTACAGCGATGCCCTTCTCAAAGCCCGTCGCGCTCGCACTACGATCACCCAATTCTTTTCAAATGACATTGATCTAATCATTGCGCCCAGTGCAACCGGTGAGGCGCCTAAGACATTAGAAGAAACGGGCGATCCAGTCTTTAGTCGAGGCTGGACCCTGCTGGGCTTACCGTGCATTAATTTAACCGTGACCGCGGGGCCCAATGGTTTGCCCGTTGGGGTGACATTAGTTGCGGGGCCTGGACAAGATCGCCTGCTACTCAGTGCAGCAAGCGCCCTCGCTCAACAACTCTCCGATCCAATTTCAATCAATCAATCTTAATATTTGCTGCTTTAATTGCTTTTTGCGTTAATGCAATTTCCCTTTTTAGCAAGGTATCGGTTGCCTGCGGATTTAGATAACGTAGCTCAATTCCCGCCGCATCTGCCCGTTGTTTAGCTTCTGGCAGTTCTAAGGCTTTTTTTACATCCTGTGTTAATTTGTTCACAATTGGTGTTGGGGTTCCTGCGGGAGCGTATAGCGCAACCCATGACTCCAGCTCAAATCCTGGCAAACCTGCCTCAGCAACCGTTGGCACATTGGGCATCATTGGGTGCCGAGCTTTACCAGTAACTGCTAGCGCCTTTAACCGACCGCTTTGAATATGGCCCATGACCGAGGGCGGAGTCGTAATAAAGACCTGCACTTGTCCAGCCAATACATCCTGAATCGCTTGGCCAGACCCCTTGTAGGGAACGTGAGTTAATTTGATATCCGTTGCTTGCTCAAAAATCTCAGTTCCAATATGCGAAACCGAGCCATTCCCTTGAGAGGCGTAGTTCAACTTACCGGGATTTGCTTTGGCATACGCAATGAATTCTTTTAGGTTATTCACAGGAACCGAGGGATGAATCGCAATGACGTTCATGGCGACCGTTAATAAAGCAATTGGCGTAAAGTCTTTAAATGGATCCCAATTTAACTTATCCATCAGAAGAGGATTGGCTGCGTGGTATCCGGAGTAAGAGGCTAGCAAGGTGTAGCCATCTGGTTTGCTGCGGGCAACGTATTGATAGGCAATATTGCCACTCGCTCCCTGGCGATTATCAATCACAATCGATTGGCCAATGACACGTGCTAACGGCTCGCTCAATAAACGCGCCGATGCATCAACCAAGCCACCCGGAGGGACTGGAACGACGATCGTGATCGGTCGATCAGGAAAATTTTGAGCAATCGCTTTATGGGGTGCAACAAAACCCAGAACAATACTAAATGTGATGGTGACGAGCGTCTTAAGCACTCTTTTTGTGGTCATCATGGTCTCCTCTTGCGGTTATGGTGAATTTCATTCTAACGCTGCCCCATCTTTGCTTCCACAAAGACGCTTTGCGCATCCCTCGGTAAACAGCGCCAGTACTGTGGACTCGCACTCACTTGCCCTCCTAAGACCGCCGCTGCTTCCCATGCCCAACGGGGCTTGTACAAAAATGCACGTGCTAATGCAATCAAATCAGCTTCTTGGTTTTCAAGGATTGCCTCAGCTTGCTTTGGATCGGTAATGAGCCCAACGGCTATCGTAGCCATTCCGGTTGCTGCTTTAATTGCTTTCGCAAAGGGCACTTGATAGTTTGGGCCTAACTTAATTTGCTGCTTCGGAGAAATTCCTCCGGATGAGACGTGAATGTAATCGCAGCCCAATGCCTTCAGTTGGTTTGTAAGCTCGATGGATTCATCAAGCGACCAGCCACCCTCGATCCAATCGCTCGCGGAAAGACGCACTCCCAATACGCCCTGCCACTGAGCGCGCACTGCTGAAAATAATTCCAAGACAAAACGCATTCGGTTCTCAAGCGAACCGCCGTATTGGTCATTTCGTTGATTGGCAATCGGCGATAGAAATTGATGGAGTAAATATCCGTGAGCAGCATGCAGCTCAATACCATCGATACCGATTTCTTCTGCACGTTTGGCAGCAATCACAAACTCATGAATGATTTGCTCAATCTCCTCCACACTCAAAGCATGCGGCGGTCGCTCGCCCTCCAATTGAGGAATATCCGAGGGCCCTTGGGTTTCCCAACCACCTTGAGTGATCGGTAATAGTTGACCGCCCTGCCATGGTGGCGCACTCGATGCCTTGCGCCCAGCATGTGCCAATTGAATAAAAACCGGGGACTTCGGCGCTAATTGTTTGGCGCGCTCTAAGGTGCTGTGTAGTGCGCTTTGGGTTGCCTGATCCCACAATCCCAGGCAATATGGGGTGATTCTGCCTTCGGGACTCACTGCCGTGGCCTCGATAATAAAAAGTCCGGCACCACTATTGAGTAAATTACCCCAGTGCATCAGATGCCAATCGGTTGCCTGACCCTCATGCGCGGAGTATTGGCACATTGGTGCCACCACCACCCGATTGGCTAGCGTAAGAGATCCTTTGGGGGCTGGAAGGGAGTACGAAGAAAAAAGGAGGCTCATGGATTGGTGATTGTGAGATTGAGATGAAAGAATGGTCCGCAAACGGACTTACCTGAAACGATTAAAATGATACCAATAGCTTTGATAACCAATGCATTGGCGACTTCTTTGATTGCCAAGCACCCAACCTACGAGACACCAATACCATGAACGCTCCCCAAGCCTTTGAAATTAAAGAAGATATTGCTCATTACATTGGTGGCCAAATGGTCTTGCCCCAAGGCAGTCGCTTTGCCGATGTTTATAACCCCGCCACAGGGAGCATCTCGCGTCGCGTGGCATTGGCCAGCAAAGCCGATGTCAATCAAGCGGTGGCTTCTGCACAAGCCGCCTTCCCAGCCTGGGCCAATACCTCCCCACTGCGGCGCGCGCGCATCTTGTTTAAATACTTAGAGCTCTTAAATCGTCATCGCGATGAACTGGCTGCCATCATTACTTCTGAGCATGGCAAAGTGTTCACCGATGCCCAAGGTGAAGTGACCCGTGGAATTGAGATTCTCGAATTTGCTACCGCCATTCCCGAACTCCTCAAAGGCGATTACACCGAGCAGGTCTCAACTGACATTGATAACTGGGTGATGCGCCAACCATTAGGCGTAGTCGCAGGCATTACACCCTTTAATTTTCCGGTGATGGTACCAATGTGGATGTTCCCCGTCGCAATTGCCTGCGGTAACACCTTTATTCTCAAACCGAGTCCAACCGACCCATCGGCCTCATTGCTCTTAGCGCGTCTCTTAAAAGAGGCAGGTCTGCCCGATGGCGTGTTTAATGTGGTGCAAGGCGACAAAGAAGCGGTTGATGCTCTCTTAGAAAATCCCGATGTCCGTGCTGTGAGTTTTGTGGGCTCCACACCGATTGCTAATTACATTTACGAGCGCGGTGCACACTTTGGTAAACGCGTTCAGGCCCTCGGTGGCGCCAAGAACCATATGGTGGTGATGCCCGATGCGGATATTGATAAAGCCGTTGATGCCTTAGTTGGCGCTGCATACGGATCCGCGGGTGAGCGCTGCATGGCGATCTCGGTTGCCGTGCTCGTTGGAGACGCGGCTGAGAAAATCATGCCCAAACTGATTGAGCGCACCAAGACCCTCAAGGTAAAAAATGGGCTTGAGCTCGATGCTGAAATGGGTCCCATTGTGACCAAAGCTGCGCTCGAGCGCATTACTGGCTATATCGATCAGGGCGTCAGTGGTGGCGCAAAACTATTAGTCGATGGCCGTGGGCTCAAAGTTCCCGGTTTTGAGAATGGGTTCTGGTTAGGCGGCACCCTCTTTGATCAGGTCACCCCAGACATGACCATTTACAAAGAAGAAATCTTTGGTCCCGTCCTATCATGCGTCCGAGTCGCCAACTTTAGTGAGGCTCTTGAGCTGGTCAATGCCCATGAATATGGCAATGGCGTAGCCTGCTTTACTAGCGACGGCAACATCGCCCGAGAATTTGCACGGCGCGTTCAGGTTGGCATGGTGGGGATTAATGTGCCTATTCCAGTACCGATGGCTTGGCATGGTTTTGGCGGTTGGAAGCGCTCCTTATTTGGTGATACCCATGCGTATGGCAAAGAAGGTGTACGTTTTTACACCAAGCAAAAGAGTGTGATGCAACGCTGGCCAGAGAGTATCTCCAAGGGGGCAGAGTTTGTCATGCCCACCTCCAAATAAAACGAGTCGTTTACTTCTTGCGTGAGATGAACATCACTGGAACCTTCAGGTTCCAGTAGATCGCAGCCGAGCGAAAGGCAAAGATCAGTACGATGCAGGCAATCGATCCGACGATCGCATGCTCCGGAAAGTAGTTCAAGAGCAAGACATAAAGCATGCAACCGAGTGATACGGGGATCGCATAGAGCTCATAAGACATCAATAAGGTTTTGCGTCCTGCTAATACATCGCGAATGAGTCCCCCACCAATCGCGGTGACTACGCCTAGAATGATCGCTGCTGCCGATCCACCAAAGTCATAATGCCAAGCCTTATCGGCGCCTTGGATACCAAACAGAGCCGCTCCTAAGCCGTCGATGTAAAGAATGGCCTTGTACAGTTGAGGCTGAGATAAAGTGGATTCTGCGTAGAAGGTAATGATGCTGGCTATCGCTGCCACCAGAATATAGATGGGGGCATCCGCCCAAAACACGGGCACTCCCAGAATCACATCCCGAATCGTGCCGCCACCAATCGCAGTGATGATGCCAAGCACCAAAACGCCAAAGAGATCCACGCCTCGATCAGAAATAGCTAAAACGCCGGTTACCGCAAAGGCTGCGGAAGCAACAATGCCTACCCAAAAACCCAGCTCTTCCATGGAGCCCTTTTAATCGATTGTGAAGAAGGAGTAATTATTGCAAAGTATTTTTGAGGACCGGCATTTCAGGGAGTGCAAGGACATCAATTCCCTCTTCGCGTAATGCCATCACCTCATCGGCGCTGGTCTGTCCCCGGATGCTGCGCTCGGGCGACTCTTTGTAATGAATCTTCCTGGCCTCCTCGGCAAAAGCCGCGCCCACATCCTCCGACTTACCAACCAACTCTCGCATGGCTTTCATGAACGTCGCTTGAATCTGACGCTCGAGCTGTCCGTGATCGGCATTCGATAAGGCAATACTTTGACTCGGCTCAACGGCCACTAGCTCTTCTGAACTGACCTTACCGCCAATACGAGGGGCTGATGGCAAGCGGCTGACATGCGCGCTGTCGCACACTGGGCAGCACAATGTGCCACTGGCTTGTTGCGATAAAAAGTCATCCTCTGAGGCAAACCACCCCTCAAAATGATGCTCCAGATCGCACGCTAAGTTATAGACTTTCATGAAGAACAGATGGGGATGGTGGTTGGATAATCAATAGCAATCTGACATATTTGTCGTTATTACTATTTTAAGGCCTTAACGCAGTCGCCGTTGGCGATCGAGCCAATACAGCGAAATGATGGTCTTCACGTCCGTAATCGTGCCGTTCTCCACCCACTCGATCAACTCCTCAAGGGGCGCAGCAAAGACATCCAAAAACTCTTCGGCATCCAGACGCGCTGGGCCAGCGGTTAAACCCTCTGCCAGGTAAATATCGATGAACTCGGTGGAATAGGAAATCACCGGATGAATCCGCCGAATCTTGCTCCACCGCTTAGCAAGGTAGCCGGTCTCTTCTTGTAACTCCCGCTGCGCACAGAGTAAGGGGTCCTCCCCTACATTAAGCTTACCCGCCGGAATCTCAATCACGGCTTGCTCGATGGGGTAACGGTATTGACGCTCTACAATAACACGCCCGTCGTCTAAGATCGGCAAAATGGCAACCGCGCCCGGATGTTCCAGATACTCACGCAAGGCTCGCTGCCCGTCAGGCAGCAGCACCGTATCGCGTTTCATCTTTAAAAAGATGCCAGTGTAGACATCCTCACCCGATACGCGCTTCTCGACTAAATGATCATCGGTATGCGCGAGATCTTGAAACGATTTCTCGCTCATACCCAAACAATTAAGAACCGATGAGGGTATTGCGCATGATATTGAGGCATAGGGCCATCAGACCTGCTGGGAATACACCCAACAGGAGAACCATCAAGCCATTGAGACCCAACACCCCTTTTGCAATTCCTGAACCAGTCACCGAATGCTCATGGCTTGGTTCATCAAAATACATCACCTTCACTACACGCAAGTAGTAGAAAGCACCAATCAGCGATGCGATCACCGCAATCACAGCCAAAGCGATGTAATCAGCGTCAACCAATGCTTCCAAAACAGAAAGCTTAGCGGCAAAACCCAAAGTGGGGGGCACTCCAGCTAGGGAGAACATCATGATGAGACCAATGAAGGCATACCATGGGTGCTTGCGATTGAGACCCTTTAAGCCATCCAAGGTGTCGCAATCGTAGCCCTTGCGTGATAAGACCATCAGCAAACCGAAGGTGCCCAAAGTAGTGATCACATACGCAATCACGTAGAACATCGAGGCACTAAAGGCGTGATCATCAAAAATCGAGAGCATGCCAAGCAACACAAAGCCCATCTGCGCAATTGCTGAGTAGGCCAACATCCGCTTGATATTGGTTTGGGCGATCGCCGTGATATTACCAATCACTAAGGATAGAACCGCAAGAATCATCAGCATCGGCTGCCAATCGGAGATCAGGGGTAATAAGGTATTGATCAGCAGACGGAACAGGAGAGCAAAGGCAGCAAGCTTAGGAGCTGCTGCAATCAATAAGGTGACCGCGGTTGGCGCGCCCTGATAAACATCCGGTACCCACATGTGAAATGGCACCACGCCAAACTTAAAGGCAACGCCAGCCACAATAAAGACTAGGCCAAACGCCATGATGAGGTGATTAATGCGGGGATCGAGGAGGGAGCGCAAGATCTCTAGAAGATCTAAGGATCCGGTCACACCGTAGATCATCGACATACCGTAGAGCAAAAATCCCGATGCTAAGGCGCCCAGTACAAAGTACTTGATCGCCGCTTCAGAGGAAAGGCCGCTGGAATGGCGCATTGCCACCAAGCCGTAGGTTGACAGAGCCATCAACTCAAGACCAAGGTACAAGGTGATGAGGTTGGATGCCGAGATTAAGACTAATTGTCCCAATAAAGCAAATAAGGTGAGGACCAAGAAATCAGGCCGGAAGAGGCCCCGATCAATCAAATACTGCTTGGAGTAAATCAGGCTAACCAGTAGCGCAAAGCAGCACCCTGCTTTCAGTAAATTGGCAATCGGATCGGACTGGAACAGACCGGCCATGGCAAGGTATGGCAAATCAACCATTCTGCTCAAAAACACCACACCCAAACCAATTAAAAGTAAGCAGGAACAGAAATAGACAAAAGATGCTGCCCGTGGAGTGTGAAAAACATCACTCGCGACATGATCCTTCTTCTCTTTAATAAAGGCACTAGTCAACAGCAAATCACTGGCCACAAAAGCCAGAACAATTTCTGGAGCGATGGCAATTAGGTCAAAAGTATCCATGCAATAACCTTAATTAGAGTTTGCTAATCGCGACATGTTCAAGCAACTGCATCACTGCCGGATGAATAATGTCGGTAAAGGGTTTGGGATACACGCCCATGCCAATCACGCAGAGCGACAGAACGATGAACATAAAGAACTCGCGACCATTGAGATCCTCAAGCTTCTCGACCTCTGGATTGGTGATCGCACCAAAGATCACGCGCTTGACCATCCATAAGGAATAGGCAGCGCCAAGGATTAATGCGGTCGCTGACAGTAGACCAATCATAAAGTCATAATCAACGGCAGCCAGGATCACCATAAACTCCCCCACAAAACCCGAGGTGGCTGGTAAGCCGCAGTTAGCCATTGCCATGAGCACCATAAATGCCGAGAACTTTGGCATGCGATGCACCACACCACCGTAATCAGCAATCTTGCGGGTGTGCATACGGTCGTATAAAACACCAATGGCCAAGAACATCGCGCCCGATACAAATCCATGCGAGATCATCTGAACAATGCCGCCCTCAATACCAAGAGGACTGAAGACGAAAAATCCTAGGGTCACAAAACCCATGTGCGCAATCGACGAGTACGCCACCAACTTTTTCATATCCTGCTGAACCAGCGCCACTAAACCAACGTAGATCACTGCAACAAGCGATAAGAAAATAATGATCGGACCTAAAAGGATGCTAGCATCTGGCGCAATCGGCAACGAGAAACGCAAGAATCCATAAGCACCAAGCTTCAACATAATGGCTGCCAGGACCACTGAGCCGCCGGTTGGCGCCTCCACGTGGACATCGGGCAACCAAGTATGCAAAGGCCACATCGGTACCTTCACGGCAAAGGCCATGAAGAAGGCAATAAAGATCAGTACCTGTTCCACAATATCTAACTTCGCTCGATGCCAAGTGAGCAAGTCAAAGGTGTTGGTTATGTTGTAGAGATACAAAATAGCGACTAGAGCCAGCAACGATCCCAACAAGGTATATAGGAAGAACTTAAATGCAGCATAGATACGGTTTTGTCCACCCCATACCCCGATGATGATGTACATTGGGATGAGCGTTGCCTCAAAGAAGATATAAAACAGTAGGCCGTCAAGCGCTGAGAACACCCCAATCATGAGTCCCGACAAAATCATGAATGCGGCATAGTATTGCGAGGCCTTCTCGGTAATCACCTCCCAAGCAGCGATCACGACAAAAATATTGATAAAGGCGGTCAACACCACAAACCATACCGAAATACCATCCACACCAAGGTGATAATTAATGTCGTAGCGTGGAATCCAGCTATGCTTTTCCACAAACTGCATGCCAGCATTGGCGATATCAAAGTTGGCGATTAGGGGTAAGGTAGCAATAAAACCCAAAATAGCCCCAAACAAAGCCAAATACTTCACGCCGGCGGATGGACGCTCTGAGCCATAGACCAAAATCATCAGGCCAAAAACAATCGGAATCCAAATCGCGTAAGAAAGAATCATGACCAGGTGTACTTAGTAAGCAATATAAATATGGGTATACAAAATCCAGGCCATTAAGCTAATCAAGCCGACGATCATGGCAAAGGCATAGTGATAGAGATAACCCGACTGCAAATGACGGATCACCCCTGAGAACTTGCCAATCAAATGAGCGCTGCCGTTCACCACAAAACCATCAATGACTCGTTGATCGCCCTGCTTCCATAAGCCACCACCAATGAGCAGTGCGCCCTTTGCAAAAATCCATTGGTTCAAATCATCGAGGTAATACTTGTTATCCAATAAGGTCTTGATTGGAGCAAAGGTCTTCGCGATTTTCTCGGGCAAGGATGTAGCCCACAGGTAGCAAATGGCCGCCACCAATACACCCAGGATCAACAGAATAAACACGGGGGTCGTAAAGCCGTGCAAAGCCATCGCTACTGGGCCATGGAAATGAGATGCAAAGGTTGCGAGTGCAGGATGCTTCGCTTCATCAATATAGATCGCATCGCCAAAGAAACTACCAAACAACATCGGGTCAATCGTGTAGTAACCAATAATCACCGAAGGAATTGCCAATGCGATTAACGGCAAGGTGATCACCCAAGGTGACTCATGCGGCTTCTCACCTGGTGCAAGCCCATGATGATGCTCATCGTGCGCATCATGCGAATGGTGATGGTCATGATCATGACCAAAACGCTCCTTGCCATGGAACACATAGAAGTAGAGGCGGAATGAATACAAGGCGGTCACAAAGACGCTCGCCATCACCGCAAAGTATGCAAAGCCCGATCCAGGTATGGTGCTCGCCGCCACCGCCTCAATAATAGAGTCTTTGGAGTAAAAGCCCGAGAAGAATGGTGTGCCAATCAATGCCAAGGAACCAATTAACATCATCAAACAGGTAATTGGCATGTATTTCCAGAGGCCGCCCATCTTGCGCATGTCCTGCTCGTGATGCATTCCAATGATCACACTACCCGCTCCTAAGAACAGCAAAGCCTTAAAGAAGGCATGGGTCATTAAATGGAAGATAGCAATTGGATAGGCAGAGACGCCGAGCGCAACGGTCATATAGCCCAATTGCGAGAGCGTTGAATACGCCACCACGCGCTTGATATCGGTTTGCACGATTCCTAAGAAACCCATAAAGAGCGCGGTAATAGAGCCCATGACCAGAATGAAGCTCAGGGCAACATCGGAGAGCTCAAATAATGGCGACATACGGGTCACCATAAAAATACCTGCGGTCACCATCGTCGCCGCATGAATCAAGGCCGAAATGGGGGTTGGGCCTTCCATTGAGTCCGGTAACCAGACATGCAATGGAAACTGAGCCGACTTACCCATCGCACCAATGAAGAGGCAAATGCAGGCAACCGTGATTAAATTCCAATCCGTTCCTGGCACAGTCTGCGCAGCCATGACGGTATTTTGGGCAAAGATGTCCGCATAGTTCATCGAGCCAGTAGCCGCGAGCAATAGACCAATCCCCAAGATGAAGCCAAAGTCGCCCACCCGGTTGACCAAGAAGGCCTTCATGTTGGCAAAAATTGCGGTGGGCCGATCGTAATAGAAACCGATCAACAGATACGAAACAACGCCAACCGCCTCCCAGCCAAAGAACAGCTGCAGCATGTTATTGCTCATAACAAGCATCAGCATCGCAAAGGTGAATAAGGAGATATAAGCGAAGAAACGGTTATAGCCCTCCTCACCTGCCATATAGCCGATGGTGTAGATGTGAACCATCAGAGAGACAAAGGTCACCACCACCATCATCACGGCGGTCAATGGATCAATCAGAAAACCAATATCAAAACTCAACTCCCCAATCTTCATCCAGGTGTAGACGCTACCATCGAAGTAATAGCCGTTCATCACCTCATATAAAACCCAGCACGACAGCAAAAAGGAAATGGCGACTCCCAAGATGGTGATCGATTGGGATGCCACTTGACCAATCCGATTGCCAAAGAACTTGGTGCCTAATAGTCCTGCAAACGCTGCTCCCACCAGCGGTGCTAGCGGAATCGCGCAGAGATGGGCTGTTGTTAAAGCAGTGGTCATTTCAACTAGCCTTTGAGATGATCAAGGTCTTCGGTATTAATCGTGTCGACCTTACGGAATAGCACCACCAAGATCGCCAAACCAATTGCAGCCTCCGCAGCGGCTACGGTCAGTATGAAAAATACAAATACCTGACCGGCCATATCACCTAAGTAATGGGAGAACGCCACAAAGTTCATATTGACGGCAAGCAACATGAGCTCAATCGCCATCAAGAGGATGATCACGTTACGCCGATTTAGGAAGATACCGACGACGCTAATTGCAAACAGAATAGCGCCAAGGACTAAATAATGTGCAAGGGTGATGGTCATGCTGGGTCACCTGAGTTGGTTCGAGACTTTAGGTCTTGCTTAGCATCACGCTCAGCATCCATCGATACAATCCGCATCCGATCCTTAGCGGAGACCGCAACCTGCTCAGCAATATTTTGACCCTTCACATCCTTGCGTTTGCGCAAGGTAAGAGCAACAGCTGCGATGATGGCAACCAATAAAACAATACCGGCAACCTCAAAAGCATAGATGTACTCGGTAAACATTAAATAACCAAGGGCTTGGGTATTATTTGCTGCCACTACATCGGGCAAGACATTCACTGGCGCGGTAGTACCAATAAAGCCGCGGATTAACACGATCGAGAGTTGCAAGATAATGACCACACCAATCAGCATGGCGAGTGGTAGATACTTCTTGAAATCACGTCGGAGATGCGCAAGATCCAAATCGAGCATCATCACCACGAATAAGAACAACACCATCACCGCGCCCACATAGACTAGGATCAGGATCAAGCTTAAGAACTCGGCCTTGAGCAACATCCAAATACCTGAGGCACTAAAGAACGCCAAAACCAAGAACAAGGCGGCATGCACAGGATTGGGAACCGTAATGACCCGTAATGCGGAAATCACCAAGAGCGCCGCGAAGGCGTAGAAAAAGACTGAGAAGATTAAATTCGGGTCGAGGGTCATAAATCAATCAACGGTAAGGTGCGTCTGCCTCTCGGTTAGCGGCAATTTGCTTTTCGTATTCATCACCGACTGCTAGCAACATCTCTTTGGTGAAATACAGATCACCGCGCTTATCCCCGAAATACTCAAAAATATTGGTTTCCACAATGGCATCCACAGGGCAAGCCTCTTCACAATAGCCACAGAAAATGCATTTGGTGAGGTCGATGTCATAGCGTGTTGTTCTGCGGGTACCATCCTCACGCTGATCAGACTCAATCGAGATTGCCAAAGCTGGGCAAACGGCCTCACACAGTTTGCATGCAATGCAGCGCTCTTCCCCATTCGGATAGCGACGCAGCGCATGTAAGCCTCGAAAACGTGGTGAGAGTGGCGTCTTTTCTTCCGGATACTGAACCGTAATTTTAGGTTTAAATAAATAACGCCCAGTAATCGACATTCCTTTAAGAACATCTTTGAGCATTAAGCTATTGAGAAACTGAGAGGCGCGCTTGAACATAGTGATTAGCTCCAAATGTTCCAGGGGGACAAAATCCAGGCCCCAACCAACAATACCCAAACCACGGTTAACGGAATAAACACCTTCCAACCCAAACGCATAATTTGGTCATAGCGATACCGTGGCAATGAAGCCCGTAACCAAATAAAGCACGAGAGCACAAAAAAGATCTTGGCAAATAACCAGAAAAATCCTGGAATATCGCGCAAGATAGGTAAATCAAGGATTGGTAACCAACCACCCAAGAACATGATCGACGTTAAGGCGGCAATCAAGATCATATTGGCGTATTCGGCCAAGAAAAATAATGCGAAGGCCATGCCAGAGTACTCCACCATATGACCCGCAACAATCTCTGACTCACCTTCCACCACATCAAAGGGGTGACGATTGGTCTCCGCAACTCCAGAGATGAAATAGATCACAAACATGGGTAGTAAGGGCAACCAGTTCCACGAGAGGAAGTTCAGGCCCATGTCGGCAAAGATGCCCACCTCTTGAGAGCGCACGATATTACTGAGATTTAAGGAGCCGGCCACCATCAATACGGTCACCAGGGCTAAGCCCATGGCAATCTCATAAGAGATCATTTGAGCAGAGGCACGCATCGCTCCCAAGAATGGGTACTTCGAGTTTGAGGCCCACCCTGCCAAGATCACGCCATACACACCCACCGAGGTTATGGCCATCACATATAAGAGACCGGCATTTACATCCGCTAGAACTAAGTCTGCCTGGAATGGCACCACTGCCCATGCAGCAAGTGCCGGGGTAAGCACCATGAGAGGGGCAATGATGTAGAGCGTATGACTGGCGCGTGTTGGGGAGACGATCTCCTTCATCAATAGCTTGAGTGCATCTGCAATCGGCTGGAATAAACCGAGGGGACCAACCCGATTTGGACCCAAACGAATGTGCATCCAGCCAATCAGCTTACGCTCCCACAGAGTAAGGTAAGCGACCGCACCAAAGATGGGTAATACGATGATCAGGATCTTCGCTAAGTTCCAAACCAAAGGCCAGAACGAACCAAACAGTTGTTCGCCGTGGCTGGTAATGAGATCGATCCAGTTGCCCATAACGACCTTAAGCGCTCACCGTTAATTTAGAAAGAGCCACTTCACCAAACATAGAGGCTAGATGACCACTCAGCTCCGTTGCTGTTGCAATGCGCACTACACCGTCGGCCAAGTCGGGTTGTAATTGAACGCCCACTTCAACCGTCTGGCCAGCTTGGGTAAGCGCCACGCGATCACCGGCCTGCAAACCTAGTTGCCCCCAAAGGGTCTCCCCCACTCCAACCATATTGGCATCCTTTGCATCACGGGTGCGTTGCAATGCAGGGGCGCGGCGCACAATCGCATCACTTGAATAAATCGCTTGATCGGCAAGGCGCTCGAGCGATGCGGTAATCTGAACGCGTTGTTGGACCTCAGGGTTGGCTGTAAAACAATTATTGAGTTGGCTCTCTACAGACTTTGCAAACGCATCGGCATATACCTCTTCTGGGAGGTTATACAAAAAACCATTGAGGTTTAGGAGACTTCCTAATGCACGGAGCACCTTCCATGCCGGTCTAGCATCTGCCAAAGGTCGAACAGAAGGCTGAATGGTTTGCACCTGCCCCGCCATGTTCACAAAACTTCCAACGGATTCAGTATAGGGAGTGATTGGCAGAATCACATCGGCTAACTCAAGCAAATCGGGGCTCGTGTAGGCGCTCATCGCAATTACGGTATCGGCGCCTTGTAACGCAGCTCGGGTTTGTTGTGGGTTGGGTAAATCCTGAAGTGGCTCGACGTGTAACATCACATAGGCGCGCGCCTTACTTTGCAATACGGTATCAACACTGCCTTGATTACCCTGGGTAGCACCCACCAGTTGCGCCCCCACTGAATTACCACCTTCACACAAGAACCCAAAGGTGCATCCCGTATGCTTGGCAATAAACTCCGCAAGAACATGTAAATCAGAGGCGTTGGGATGGGCAATCGCCAGTGATCCCAAGAATATTGCCTGTGGCTCAGGGCTCTCAAGTTTGGCATTGCTGAGCAATTGATCTGCAATCGCTTGCGCTTCACGAGAAACGCTCTTCACTGAGAGACCAGTTGGAGGCTGTAAGGATTTTGCTTGCGCAATCGCTTGGGCAATTTGCCCCAATTGATCCACCCATTGACTGGGCTTCGATTTGAGATGCGCAGTAATCGGCATGAGCCAATCGTTACCGCCTGCATCGAGTCGATAGACCTTAAGGCCCTGTTTGCTTGCCGTGCGCATCCGAGCAGCGATCAGCGGCAGATCTTTACGCAAATGACTACCAATCACCAAGACACGCTTGAGTTCACTCAACTTCGCAATTGGCATACCCAACCAGGGTAGCGTTGCTGCTCCGCGGGTATCAGTTTGGCGCAAACGCGTCTCAATTTGATGACTTCCCAAACCACGCATCACTTTTTGCAAGAGGTAAAGTTCTTCAGCGCTTGCGATGGGGTGAGCCAATGCCGCTAACGCCTGACTACCATGCTGCTTCTGAATATCACTTAATGAGTGCACGACGTAATCGAGGGCAGACTGCCAATCGGTCTCTAACCACTGCCCATTTTGTTTCACCATTGGAGTGGTTAAACGATCAGGGCTATTTAGGCCTTCATATGCAAAGCGATCGCGGTCACTAATCCAGCACTCATTGATGGCCTCGTTCTCGAGTGCGACAACCCGCATCACATGATTAGCCTTCGTTTGTACGGTAGTGTTGGCACCCACGGCATCATGCGGACTGATCGAGCGCTTACGGACCAACTCCCAGGTGCGCGCGGCATACCGAAATGGCTTACTGGTCAAGGCGCCCACCGGACAAATATCAATCATATTGCCCGAGAGCTCCGAGTCAACCGTTTGCCCCACAAAGGTCGTGATTTCCGAATGCTCACCACGATTGATCATACCGAGCTCCATGACCCCAGCAACCTCTTGACCAAAGCGCACACAGCGGGTGCAGTGAATGCAACGCGACATCTCTTCCATGGAAATGAGTGGTCCAACATTTTTGTGGAAGACCACACGCTTCTCTTCTTTATAGCGCGAGCTGGATTTACCGTAACCAACCGCCAAATCTTGTAATTGGCATTCGCCACCCTGATCGCAAATCGGGCAATCCAAGGGATGGTTAATGAGCAAGAACTCCATCACCGACTTTTGCGCCTCAACGGCCTTCGCCGAATGAGTAAACACCTTCATACCCGCCATCACGGGGGTGGCACATGCTGGTAATGGCTTAGGCGCCTTCTCCACTTCAACCAAACACATCCGGCAGTTTGCGGCGATGCTCAGCTTCTTGTGATAACAAAAATGAGGAACGTAAGTGCCTAGCTTGTTGGTGGCATGCATCACCATGGAGCCCTGCGGTACCTCAACGGGCTTACCGTCAACATGGATCTCAATCATGTTCACCGTACTCATGATTAGGCAGCCTTTGCAAATGAAGAAACCATGCAATGCTTATGCTCGACATGGTAAGCAAACTCATCCATATAGTGCTTGAGCATGCCTTGCACCGGCATCGCCGCTGCATCACCTAAAGCACAGATGGTCCGCCCTTGAATATTTCCGGCAACATCTTTGAGAAGATCTAAATCCTCTGGACGACCTTGACCGTGTTCAATGCGATTCACGATGCGCCAGAGCCAACCAGTCCCCTCGCGACATGGGGTGCATTGGCCACACGACTCTTCGTGATAGAAATACGAGAGGCGTAAGAGTGAACGTACCATGCAACGGGACTCATCCATCACGATCACTGCTCCAGAGCCGAGCATCGACCCAGCCTTGGAGATCGCGTCGTAATCCATCGTGATATCCATCATGATCTTGCCAGGCAAGACTGGTGCCGATGATCCACCAGGGATCACTGCTTTGAGCTGTTTGCCATTGCGCATCCCGCCTGCCAACTTCAATAACTCAGCAAACGGTGTACCGAGCGGAACTTCATAGTTACCTGGGTAAGTGACATCTCCCGATACGGAGAAGATCTTCGTGCCGCCATTATTGGGCTTACCCAATTTGAGATAAGCCTCTGCACCAATGGCCAGAATAAATGGCACGGCTGCAAAGGTCTCAGTGTTATTAATAGTGGTTGGCTTGCCATACAGACCAAAGTTCGCTGGGAATGGCGGCTTAAAGCGAGGCTGCCCTTTTTTACCCTCAAGAGACTCCAAGAGTGCGGTCTCTTCACCGCAAATGTAAGCACCAAAGCCTGGGGCAGCGTGCAACTGGAAACTAAATTCTGTTCCTAAAATATTCTGTCCAAGATAGCCCGCAGCACGCGCTTCCTCAAGAGCCTCTTCAAAGCGCTCATAGACCTCCCAGATCTCGCCGTGAATGTAGTTGTATCCCGTTGAGATCCCCATGGCATAAGCGCCAATGATCATGCCTTCGATTAACGCATGGGGGTTGTAGCGCATGATGTCACGGTCTTTGAATGTACCGGGCTCGCCCTCGTCGCTATTGCAAACGAGGTATTTGTTACCGTTGTAGTTCTTGGGCATGAAGCTCCACTTCAAGCCCGTTGGGAATCCCGCACCACCACGGCCACGCAAGGACGATGCCTTGACTTCCGCAATCACGGCATCCGGGGTAATCTTTTCGTTAAGAATCCGGCGTAGCTGCTGATAACCACCGCGAGCCTCATAGTCTTTAAGATGCCAGTTCTTACCATCTAGGCCAGCCAAAATTAAGGGCTTAATGTGACGACTATGCAAACTGGTCATACGCTCCCCCGTTTTGCTTCTGCACTCAACTCACCTAATAAAGCATCGATCTTTTCTTGGGTCATAAAACTACACATACGGTGGTTATTCACCAACATTACAGGGGAGTCGCCACAAGCGCCCATGCACTCACCCTCTTTTAGGGTGAAGGTTCCACAGGGCGTAGTCTCATTAAAGTTAATACCGAGTTTTTTCTTGAGGTAGTCAGCCGCTTCTTCGCCATGCGTTAATTGGCAAGGCAAATTCGTGCACACCACGAGCTTGAACTTACCAATCGGCTTGGTCTCATACATGTTGTAGAAGGTTGCTACCTCCTCAACTGCAATCTTGGGCATCTCCAGAATTTGCGCCACCTCGGCGATGATCTCGGGGGAGACCCAACCATGCTCTTCTTGTGCAGCAATTAAACATGCCATCACCGCCGATTGTTTTTGCTCAGGCGGATACTTCGCAATATTGCGATCTATTTGGGCGCGGGTCTTAGCAGAAAAAAGGGATTGGGCTGTCATCATGATTTATCGATCAATCTCACCAAATACAATGTCTTGGGTCCCAATGATGGTGACCGCATCCGCAATCATGTGACCGCGTGACATCTCATCCATGGCTGCTAAATGAGCAAAGCCAGGAGCCCGAATCTTTAAGCGGTAAGGTTTATTAGCACCATCCGAAATGGCGTAGATACCAAACTCCCCCTTCGGGTGCTCTACTGCTGCATACGCTTCACCCGTTGGCACATGAATCCCTTCGGTAAAGAGCTTGAAGTGATGGATCAACTCTTCCATATTGGTTTTCATATCAACGCGCTTAGGTGGGGCTACTTTGTGGTTATCACTCATTACTGGACCTGGATTAGCACGCAACCACTTCACACACTGTTGAATAATGCGATTGGATTGACGCATTTCTTCCATGCGCACTAAATATCGGTCGTAGCTATCGCCATTCACACCCACTGGAATATCAAAATCCAACTGGTCATAGACTTCATAAGGCTGCTTCTTGCGCAAGTCCCAAGCAAAACCAGAGCCGCGCAACATCGGGCCAGTAAAGCCCATTTGCAGAGCTCGCTCAGGCGAGACCACACCGATACCCACTAAGCGCTGCTTCCAAATGCGGTTATCGGTTAACAAATTGTTGTACTCATCTACATTGGCTGGGAAGCGATTACTAAAGTCCTCAATGAAATCCAATAATGACCCGCTGCGGCTCTCATTTAGACGCTTCACCGCTTGCTCACTCCGAATCGCAGACTTGGCGTATTGAGGCATCTTCTCAGGCAAATCGCGATAGACGCCACCGGGACGATAGTAGGCTGCATGCATACGAGCACCGGATACCGCTTCATACATATCAAAGATATCTTCGCGATCACGGAAGGCATATAAGAAGATTGCCATGGCGCCAACGTCGAGGCCATGACAGCCAACCCAGAGTAAGTGATTGAGTAGACGGGTGAGCTCATCAAACATCACGCGGATGTATTGAGCGCGCACTGGAACATCCACATCCAAAAGTTTCTCAATAGCCATGACATAGGCGTGCTCATTGACCATCATCGATACGTAATCGAGACGATCCATATATGGCACACTCTGAATCCAAGTCCGGGTCTCGGCAAGTTTCTCGGTCGCACGATGCAATAAGCCAATATGCGGATCGGCACGTTGGATCACCTCGCCATCGAGCTCAAGCACTAAACGCAATACACCGTGAGCCGCAGGATGCTGGGGGCCAAAGTTGAGGGTGTAATTCTTAATCTCAGCCATTTGCTAAGCCACCGTATTGTTCTTCACGAATCACGCGGGGGGTCACCTCACGTGGATCAATCGTGACTGGCTGATACACCACTCGCTTTAACTCCGGGTCATAGCGCATCTCGACATGGCCCGAGATTGGGAAATCTTTACGGAATGGATGACCAATAAAGCCGTAATCGGTCAAGATACGACGCAAATCCTCATGACCATCAAATAGGATGCCAAAGAGATCGAAGGCCTCGCGCTCAAACCAATTGGCTGAGTTCCAAATGGGCACCATCGATGCCACCAATGGATAGTCGTCGTCTGGGGCAAATACCCGAATACGCAGACGTTGGTTATGCTTGATAGACAGTAAGTGGCTAACCACCGCAAAGCGAGGGCCGCTCCAAGTGCCATCGGCATAGTCTTTGTAATCAACCCCACATAAATCAATCAGCTGCTCAAACGCTAAGCTGGGATCGTCTCGCAATAACTTAGCTGACTCAGCATACGTTGCGTGATGCAAGACGATGGTCAACTCACGATGATCGATCGAGGCACTTTGAATACGGTTGCCTAAAACACGATCCAATTGCAAACGAAGTTGTTCGAGGCGATCACTCATCTCAACCCTTCCGCGCAATGGTGCTGGTGCGACCAATTTTGGCCTGCAATTGAATGATGCCGTAGATCAAGGCTTCGGCCGTTGGTGGACAACCAGGAACATAGACATCCACTGGAACGATACGATCGCATCCGCGTACCACCGAATAAGAGTAGTGATAATAGCCACCGCCGTTAGCACATGAACCCATCGATATCACCCAACGCGGTTCTGGCATCTGGTCATAGACCTTGCGTAAAGCGGGGGCCATTTTGTTACATAAGGTACCCGCCACGATCATTAAATCTGATTGACGAGGCGATGGACGGAACACCACCCCAAAACGATCGAGGTCGTAGCGCGATGCGCCCGCATGCATCATCTCAACTGCGCAACAGGCCAAGCCAAAGGTCATCGGCCAAAGCGATCCGGTTCTGGTCCAATTAATTAACTGGTCAGCCGAAGTCGTTACAAAACCTTGTTTTAGAACACCTTCAAGTGCCATCGACGTCTACTCCCAATCCAGGGCGCCCTTTTTCCAGATGTAAGCAAAACCAACGATAAATTCGAGGAGGAAAATTGCCATCGCAATGTAACCTTCCCAGCCAATATCCCTCAAGGCAATGCCCCAAGGAAATAAAAATGCGGTTTCGAGATCAAATAGGATAAAGAGAATGGCGACTAGGTAGTAGCGCACATCGAATTTCATACGAGCATCTTCAAAGGCTTCAAAGCCGCACTCATATGGAGAATCTTTTTCTGAATAAGGTTTGGAGGGGGCTAACACTTTTCCCAAAACAATGGGAGCAAGACCGACGCCGATACCAACAAGAATAAACAACAGTACTGGGAAGTAATTTGAAAGGTTCAACTTCTTCTATCCTGTGTCAGATTTCCAAACGTTCGAATTATCAACGACTTTCATTTTGGGATTCTTGATTTACAGCAATAAGACAAGAATTCCCGACCAAACTATTCCACTTTGGTGCCGACGGCGAGACTCGAACTCGCACAGCCTAAGCCACTACCCCCTCAAGATAGCGTGTCTACCAATTTCACCACGTCGGCATCTCGGAAAAGCCCTACATCAACCCTCAATTCTACCGCATTGCACCTTCCAAAAAGGTGCAAATTAGCGAGGCACGACCGGCTTACCGGGTTCTGAACTTGCTCCATTTGCTGGAGTGGCGCCACCTTGCTGGGCAGGGGCTACGGTCGGCAAGGTTGAGTTGGATAAAACCCCTGACTCAACAGGCTTTTTAGTACCCAACCACGTAATTCCTAAGGTACTTACAAAAAAGATCACTGCAAAAATAGCAGTGGTGCGCGAGAGGAAGTTTGAGGAACCAGTCGCCCCAAATAAACTGCCTGAGGAACCTGAACCAAATGCGGCACCCATATCAGCACCCTTACCTTGCTGAATCAAGACCAAGCCAATGATGGCCAATGCAGAAACTACTTGCAGGACCACGAATAAAGTTTTAAGCCATTCCATTTCTGTTCTCCATATTGTCATTCATCATGCAATCCATCACGCTCGACAGATTGCTAAAAACTCCTTGGCATCTAACGACGCACCACCAACCAACGCCCCATCAATATCGGGCATGGCAAAAAGCTCCGTGGCGTTATCGGCACGGACACTGCCCCCATAAATAATCCCAATATGAGAGGCCACATCATCATCAAACTCAGCCAGTTGCAAACGAATCGCCCGATGCATATCTTGGGCCATTTGCGCACTGGCAACTTTACCTGTACCAATTGCCCAAATCGGTTCGTACGCAATCAAGCAATCCACCAATCGATCCTGCAGGGTGCTCACCTGACTGGCAACCTGTCGCCTCACCACCTCGACCGCACGCCCAGAATTTCGTTCATCGGCTGTTTCACCAACACAAATGATTGGTGTCAGCTCATGATCTAAAGCCTGCTCTGCCTTAAGGGCAATACTCTCATTAGCCTCGCCATACTGCATGCGACGCTCCGAGTGACCGACGATCACAAAGCGAACGCCCATCTCTTGCAACATGCTCGCACTCACCTCACCTGTATACGGACCGGATGCATAGGCCGATACATCTTGCGCACCCAACTGAAGTTGCGAACTTCCCAAATAGCTGCCACATTCTTGCAAATAGGGAAAGGGTATGCAGACACCGAAGCGGCGCCCTGCGGGCATGCCCTGCTGCATCTCTGCAATGACCGTTTGCAACCAATCCCGATTACTACGAACACTGCCATTCATCTTCCAATTGCCGATGACCGTCAATGCGCGCATAGCAACTCTCTTACACCGTTAAAACAATTTTTCCGACATGCTCGCTCGATTCCATCAATCGATGCGCATCAGCGGCTTGCTCTAAGGAAAATGTTTTATAAATGACTGGCTTTAGTTGACCCGCATTCAGTAAGGGCCACACCGTCTGATACAACTCTTTGGTAATTTGATGCTTGAAGGCGACAGGTCTAGGACGCAAGGTCGATCCCGTGATAGTTAAGCGGCGACGCAATATTTGGCCCGTATTGACTTCTGCCTTTGAGCCCCCCATGATCGCAATGATCACAATACGACCGTCATCGGCCAAGCAATCAATCTCGCGCTGTAAATAGGTGCCGGTGACCATGTCTAAGATCACATCCACACCTTTGCCATTGGTAGCCTTCTTGATTTCTTCTACAAAGTCTTGAGTTTTGTAATTGATTGCAAGATCTGCGCCCAATTGCGTGCAGGCCGCACACTTCTCATCGCTTCCTGCAGTAACAAAAACTCGATGACCGAGTGCTTTGGCAATCAGAATAGCGGTCACACCAATACCACTGGAACCACCTTGCACCAGCAGAGTCTCACCTTTACTGAGATGCCCGCGCTGAAAGACATTACTCCATACGGTAAAGAATGTTTCTGGCAAAGACGCTGCCTCAATATCTGAAAAACCTTTTGGATAGGGCAAACATTGCGCGATTGGAGCAGTGCATAAATCCGCGTATCCGCCACCCTGAACTAAGGCACAGACTTTATCGCCCACCTTCAAACCAAAGGTGTTATCAGCGTGTGCGAGATCACCGCCAATAATCTCCCCAGCCACTTCAAGACCGGGGATATCGGATGCACCTGGAGGAACGGGGTAATGCCCTTTTCGTTGCAAGACATCTGGACGATTAATACCGGCTGCCTTCACCCGAATTAAGACCTCGCCAGAACCTACGCTTGGCACAGCAGGATCGGGACGCTCAGCTTTGACCAACATCTCTGGCGCGCCATACTCCCGAATCTCCATTACACGCATACCAATACTCCTACTTAAACGGTCTCGTTGGGACTATCGCTTGCCTGAGTATCTGCTGAACCAGACTCCGGGGTTAACAGAGCTTTCATGGATAAACGCAAACGACCGCGCTCATCGGCTGCGAGTAATTTCACACGCACGATCTGACCCTCTTGCAAGAAGTCTTTGACATCCTTCACGCGCTCCGTTGAGATCTCAGAGATATGTAACAGCCCATCTTTACCCGGAAGGATATTCACGAGGGCGCCAAACTCAAGTAACTTCACCACTGGTCCCTCATAGACCTTACCAACTTCAGCTTCAGCCGTGATACCTTCGATCTTGGCTTTCGCTTGCGCCATACCTTCTGCACTGGTTGAGGCAATCGTGACCGTACCATCATCTTTAATATCAATGCTGCACCCGGTCTCTTTAGTGAGCGCCTGGATCGTTGCGCCGCCCTTACCAATCACTTCACGGATCTTGTCTGGATGGATCTTAAAGGTCACCATGCGTGGTGCGTGCTCTGATAGCTCTGTGCGGACAGAACCCATCGCTTCTTGCATTTTGCTCAGAATATGCAAACGGCCTTCTTGGGCTTGCGCCAACGCAACCTGCATGATTTCTTTGGTAATACCCTGGACCTTAATATCCATCTGTAAGGCAGTAATGCCGTTAGCGGTACCAGCTACCTTAAAGTCCATATCGCCTAAGTGATCCTCATCACCCAAGATATCGGTTAAGACGGCAAAGCGATTGCCATCCAAGATCAGGCCCATGGCAACACCGGCCACATGGGCCTTGACTGGTACACCGGCATCCATCAGCGCTAAGCAGCCGCCACATACCGAAGCCATTGAAGATGAACCATTGGATTCGGTAATCTCAGAGACCAAACGAATGCTGTATGCAAACTCTTCCATGCTTGGCAATACTGGTACTAAAGCGCGCTTTGCTAAACGGCCGTGACCAATCTCACGACGCTTGGGTGTACCAACGCGACCGGTCTCGCCGGTTGCAAATGGAGGCATGTTGTAGTGGAACATAAAGCGATCGCGGTACTCGCCTTCGAGCGCATCAATAATTTGCTCATCGCGTGCTGTTCCAAGAGTTGCAACTACTAAGGCTTGCGTCTCACCACGAGTAAAGAGTGCGGAGCCGTGGGTGCGAGGCAATACACCGTTGCGAATTTCAATGGGGCGCACGGTTCGAGTATCACGGCCGTCAATGCGTGGCTCACCATTGAGAATTTGGCTACGTACGATCTTTGCTTCGATCTCGAATAAGAGATTACCAACCTCTACTTCATCCACTTCACCGTCAGCGGCCAACTGGGTCATGACATTTGCAACCACTTCTTTAATCTTGGTGGAGCGAGCTTGCTTTTGACGAATTTGATACGCATCCCGCAGTGGGCCCTCTGCCAAACTTTGTAACTTGGCGATCAAAGCTTCGTTCTTGGGTGCTGGTTTCCAATCCCACTCGGGCTTACCGGCATCACGCACCAGCTCCTGAATCGCATTGATCGCGATTTGTGACTGCTCGTGTCCATACACAACAGCACCTAGCATGACGGCTTCAGATAGCTGTTGGGCCTCGGATTCCACCATCAATACTGCCGCTTGGGTGCCGGCTACGATCAAATCGAGTTCGCTCGTCGCTTGCTCGCTACGATTGGGGTTGAGTAAGTACTGGCCATCACGATAACCAACGCGCGCCGCACCCATGGGGCCATTAAATGGAATACCCGAAATTGCCAGGGCTGCAGATGATGCAATTAAAGCTGGAATATCAGCTGGCACATCAGGATTAATCGACATCACATGTACGACCACCTGGACTTCGTTATAAAAGCCTTCTGGGAATAATGGGCGAATTGGACGATCAATCAGACGAGAAATTAAGGTCTCGCCTTCGGAAGGGCGTCCCTCGCGACGAAAGAATCCCCCAGGAATCTTGCCAGCAGAATAGGTCTTCTCAATGTAGTCAACGGTTAAGGGGAAAAAGTCTTGGCCCTCTTTCGCTGTTTTAGCACCGACTACCGTGGCGAGCACCACAGTGTCATCCATATTGAGGAGTACAGCACCACTGGATTGGCGAGCAATCTCACCGGTTTCCATGGTGACGGTGTGTTGGCCCCATTGAAACGTTTTTACAACTTTATGAAACATTGACATCTTTTTTTCTCCAAACATACGCACCGCGGATCCACAGCGCCGCGGTATCACTGGAGTGATTGTTTGATGAACCCAAGTGGGATGCCATTCCAGTGCGCCTCTTTTAAGAAGAAACGCATTGGAATGACACGATCCCTAGAAGCCGGTCATCTTGAACCACTCAAAGTAGAGCCTTGCCGGTTTGGCAACACCCTACTTCATTGCAATGCTGACAAAAACAAGAAATTACTTACGTAAACCTAGTTTGTCGATCAGCGCGCGATAACGGTCCAGATCCTTGCTCTTGAGGTAATCCAAGAGACGGCGACGGCGCGAGACCATCTTCAACAAGCCACGACGGCTGTGATGATCTTTTGCGTTTGCCTTGAAATGGGGGGTAAGTTCATTGATACGAGCGGTTAATAACGCCACCTGAACTTCGGGGCTACCCGTATCGTTTGCGCCACGCGCGTTTTGTTTGACGATTTCCGCCTTATTAATGTCTGCAACTGCCATTTTCATACTCCATACGTGCGGACACTCAAGCTTGCACCTGATATGCCGTGTTAATAAAAAGCTTTACAAATCAAAGCTTCAGCATTCTAACAGACCGCACCCTCCGATTGTGAGCAAAGCGGTCTGATAGTTCATAAAGTTATATAAATCAATAACTTATGATTTAAGGTGCCATCTGGGCATTGAGCTTAATCGCGCTGGGGTCGTGCAATTTGTTCAATGCCGCTAAATAGGCCTTGGCCGAGGCAGCAATAATGTCGGGGTCCATACCCACTCCATTCACAATACGACCCCCTTTAGAGAGCCGAACAGTAACCTCCCCCTGCGACTCGGTTCCTGAGGTAATGGCATTGACTGAGTAGAGCAAGAGTTCAGCGCCGCTTTGTACTTTGTTCTCAATCGCATGCAAGGTGGCGTCAACCGGGCCATTACCCTCCGCCTCCGAATGCACATCATGACCACCCATCTTGAACACCACCTTCGCCGATGGCTTTTCACCGGTCTCAGAATGTTGGTTCAAGGAAATGAAACTGAAGTGCTCATTCTGATCAGCCACTGAAGAGTCAGACATTAAAGAAATAATGTCTTCATCAAAAATCTCGGCCTTTTGATCGGCCAAAGCCTTAAAGCGGGCGAAGGCATCATTGAGCTCACTCTCCGACTCCAACACAATCCCCAACTCGGCAATGCGTTGCTTAAAGGCATTGCGACCAGACAACTTACCCAGCACGATGCGGTTGGTCGCCCAGCCCACATCTTCGGCACGCATAATTTCATAGGTATCGCGCGCTTTCAATACGCCGTCCTGATGAATACCTGATGCATGGGCAAAGGCATTGGCGCCAACCACTGCTTTATTCGGTTGCACCACAAAGCCTGTGATTTGCGAGACCAATTTAGAGGCTGGCACGATCTGCTTCGTATCAATGCCCACATCCAACTGAAAGAAATCCTTCCGAGTTCGTACCGCCATGACAATTTCTTCTAAGGACGTATTGCCCGCGCGCTCGCCAAGACCATTAATCGTGCACTCCACCTGGCGGGCGCCGCCAATATGCACACCAGCTAAGGAGTTGGCCACGCCCATCCCTAAATCGTTATGGCAATGCACGGACCAGATGGCTTTGTCTGAGTTCGGAATCCGAGTGCGCAAAGTTTTAATGAACTCGCCATAGAGTTCAGGAACGGCATAACCAACCGTATCAGGAACATTAATGGTGCTCGCACCCTCAGCAATCACTGCCTCCAAGACCCGGCACAAGAAGTCCATATCCGAGCGGTAGCCATCCTCGGGAGAGAACTCAATATCACCTGCCAAGTTTCTGGCAAAGCGAATGGATTTTTTGGCTTGCTCATACACCTGCTCCGGGGTCATACGCAATTTCTTTTCCATGTGCAAGGCGCTGGTTGCCAAGAACACATGAATACGTTTTGCATTGGCTGCCTTGAGGGCATCTGAAGCGCGAGTGATATCAGTCTCATTGGCACGCGCGAGTGAGCACACCACCGAGTCTTTCACGGCTGCAGCAACCGCAGAGATAGCTGCAAAGTCGCCTTCAGAGCTAGCTGCAAAACCGGCTTCAATCACATCGACCCGTAAGCGCTCGAGTTGACGGGCAATCCGTACCTTTTCATCTCGGGTCATGGATGCACCAGGTGACTGTTCACCATCGCGCAAGGTGGTATCAAAAATAATTAATCGGTCACTCATCATCTATTCCTTGTCTAAACATCCAATACTGGTTTTCTAAAACAAAAACCCCAGCGGTTTAGCTGGGGCTGGTTTGCGAACTTAGTGCCTTACTTCATGTGTCTAAGCGCGACCCGCCCCGAGCCGAAGGCCCAGTGCTAGAAGAAGTAGAAGCGCATTGAATTGATTCATTATAGAAATAATATACCCCATTTACTCAGACTTGGCTGCAACTGTGGTTTCTCCACCAATCCTGCGCCCCATCGCTCGTTCCCATAACCATAAAACGTAGCCAGAAAGGGAATAAACCACAAATAGGCCAAATAGAGTTAAGGGTGGGTTCGATGAAATCAAGACAAAACCGAGGATTAAAAGCACCATCACCCAAAACGGTACTCGATACCGAATATCCAAGGCTTTGCCACTGTAAAAACGGGCATTCGAGACCATGGTGAGTCCTGCATAAATCGTAATGAAGAAGGTTACTAACGGAATCGCAGAGTCCTTGACTGGTATCTTGTTATCGTCCGCCAACCAAATAAAACCCGCCAAGAGCGCTGCAGCTGCTGGACTTGGCAAGCCCTGGAAAAACTTTTTATCCACCACACCAATATTGGCATTAAAGCGGGCTAAGCGCAGTGCTGCGCCGGCACAATAGGTAAATGCTGCTAACCAGCCCCACTTACCAAGATCTTTTAAGACCCACTCGTACGCCACTAAGGCTGGGGCCACACCGAATGAGACCATATCAGCTAAAGAATCATACTGCTCACCAAACGCGCTTTGGGTGTTGGTCATTCGCGCGATTCGGCCATCCATGCCATCGAGCACCAGCGAAGCAAAGACAGCAATCGCTGCAACCTCAAAGCGATGGTTCATAGCGTTCACAATCGCAAAGAACCCGCAGAACAATGCCGCCGTCGTAAATAAATTGGGTAATAAATAAATGCCTTTGCTACGTGGACGCGGTGGCTCGACGACGAGATCATCCTCCGTCAAATCCTCCACAGAATCCCATTCCTCGCGTCGCGTATTTTTACTCCGCAGAAAACGAGAACGGTCCGGACGGAACTTGCGGCGTGGGGTCATGACTTAATCTAAACCCGGCAAACGTGCCAGCGCGGTATTGGTTGCAAAGACTTTCTCGCCAACACTCACTAAGGGCTCGGCCTCCAAAGGTAAATACACATCCACCCGCGATCCGAAGCGGATAAATCCATAGCGCTCACCGCGCTTGACGCGATCATTAGCACGTATGTAGCACAAAATGCGTCGCGCAACCAAACCTGCGATTTGCACCAAGGTGACCGTTTTGCCATTGGCATCAATCACGACCGCATTACGCTCATTCTCCGTCGAGGCCTTATCAATGCTGGCATTAAAGAACTTACCTGGAAAATAGGTGACCTGCTTAACAAGGCCACTCACGGCACAGCGATTGGAGTGCACATTAAACACATTCATGAACACGCTAATCTTTAAGGCTTCCCGATTGGCATACGGATCATGGGCTTTCTCAACCACCACAATGCGGCCATCGGCTGGCGATAAAACAAGATCCTTACCTAAGGGGGCAATTCGTTGTGGATCACGAAAGAACTGCAAGGTGAAGACAAAGAATAGCCACAATGGCCATGACCAGAAAAAACCAGCATAGCGATGGACCACAAAAGCCACAGCCCCAATCACAACCAGGTAGAGCCAGCCCTCTTTGGCAATGATGGGGTGTGGATACATCATCGGATGATTACCTTCTGAACTTAGTTCTTCGACTGGTCAACGAGTTTGTTCTTCGCAATCCAAGGCATCATGGCACGCAACTTCGCACCCACAACTTCGATCTCATGATCAGCAGTCAAACGACGACGCGAAATCAAGGTTGGTGCGCCAGCCCGATTTTCAAGGATGAAGCTCTTGGCATACTCACCCGTCTGAATGTCGTGCAAGGCCTTGCGCATTGCATTCTTGGTTTCCTCGGTCACAATCCGTGGACCAGTGACATACTCACCGTACTCTGCATTATTTGAAATAGAGTAGTTCATGTTAGCGATACCGCCTTCATAAATGAGATCCACGATGAGCTTTAACTCGTGCAAGCACTCAAAATAGGCCATCTCAGGAGCATAACCGGCCTCCACCAAGGTCTCGTATCCGGCTTTGATTAACTCGACGGTGCCGCCACAGAGTACCGCTTGCTCTCCAAATAAATCGGTTTCGGTCTCTTCACGGAAATTGGTCTCGATCACACCCGCACGGCCACCGCCATTGGCAGTTGCGTACGATAGAGCTAAATCACGTGCAGAGCCCGACTTGTCTTGATAAACCGCAATCAAATGGGGCACGCCACCGCCTTGAGTGTATGTGCTGCGCACAGTGTGGCCAGGAGCCTTAGGCGCAATCATGATCACGTCCAAATCCGCGCGAGGAATCACTTGACCGTAATGCACATTAAAGCCATGAGCAAACGCTAAAGCAGCGCCTTGCTTGATGTTGGGATGTACTTCGTTTTTATACACCTCGGCAATTTGCTCGTCAGGCAACAGCATCATCACAACGTCTGCGTCCTTCACTGCTTCAGCAACTTCTTTCACTTGCAAGCCCGCATTCGCTGCTTTTTTCCAGGATGAGCCGTCTTTACGTAAACCGACGGTGACTTTCACGCCGGAGTCGTTGAGGTTTTGTGCATGGGCATGGCCTTGCGAGCCATAACCAATGATGGTTACCTTTTTACCCTTGATCAGGGACAGATCGGCGTCCTTGTCATAAAAAACTTTCATACGATTTCCTTAAATTAAATACAGAGTGATTAAAACTAAACTTTCAGAATACGTTCGCCGCGCCCAATTCCCGAGCCGCCTGTGCGGACCGTCTCAAGAATCGATGCACGATCAATTGCACTAATGAAGGCATCCAACTTACTACTTACGCCTGTGAGCTCAATCGTGTAACTTTTATCAGTCACATCAATAATGCGACCTCGGAATATATCCGCAGTACGCTTTAACTCCTCGCGCTCTTTACCAACGGCCCTCACCTTAATCATCATGAGCTCGCGTTCGATATGAGGACCCTCGGTTAAATCAAAGACCTTCACCACCTCGACCAAACGGTTGAGATGCTTGGTGATTTGCTCAATCACATCATCCGAACCAATCGTGACCAAGGTCATGCGCGACAAAGACGGGTCTTCAGTCGGCGCAACGCTCAATGTCTCAATGTTGTAACCGCGCGCTGAGAACAAACCAACGACTCGCGAGAGCGCTCCTGGCTCGTTCTCGAGCAAAACAGAAATAATGTGACGCATTAGAGATCCTCGCTTCCAAGCAGCATCTCGCTAATACCCTTACCCGCTTGCACCATCGGCCAAACGTTTTCCTGTGGATCAATCTGGAAATCCATAAATACGGTGCGATCCTTCAATTTGAGGGCCTCTTTGAGCGCTGGCTCCACATCGGCCTTGGTCTCAATCCGCATCCCCACATGGCCATAGGCTTCAGCCAACTTCACAAAATCGGGTAGTGAGTCCATGTATGAACTGGAATAGCGCTTGCTGTAGGTCAACTCTTGCCATTGACGCACCATGCCTAAATACCGATTGTTTAAGGAAACGATCTTAATCGGCGTGTTGTACTGAGTGAGCGTTGAAAGCTCCTGAATACACATCTGGATCGAACCCTCTCCGGTAATGGTGACGACCTCCTGATCCGGGAACGCCTTTTTAATTCCCATGGCATAAGGCAAACCAACGCCCATGGTGCCTAAACCACCCGAGTTAATCCAGCGACGCGGTTCATTAAACTTATAAAACTGGGCCGCCCACATCTGATGTTGGCCAACATCTGAACACACAAAGGCATCGCCCTTAGTCAACTCCCAAAGCTTCTCAACCACGTATTGAGGCTTCACGATTTGCGAGTCACGATCGTATTTCAAGCAATCGCGCTTCTTCCATTCATTAATCTGATCCCACCACGCCTTCACCTTCGCCTGATTCTTGCGTGCTGGTGCCGCTCTTAATTGCGCGCTCATATCGACCAAAATCTCTTTGAGATCACCGACAATCGGAACGTCCACCTTAACGCGCTTTGAAATCACCGATGGATCAATATCAATATGAACAATCTTGCGTGGATGGCTTGCGAAGTGTGCTGGGTTTCCAATCACGCGATCATCAAAACGGGCGCCGATTGCAATCAACACATCGCAGTGCTGCATGGCCATATTGGCTTCATAGGTGCCATGCATTCCAAGCATGCCCACAAACTGCTCATGCGTGCCCGGGAATCCACCCAAGCCCATGAGAGTATTGGTTACGGGATAGCCCAAGAGTTCGGCAAACTCTTTAAGCTCTTTGGCAGCTTCGGCCATGATGATCCCGCCACCCGTATAAATATAAGGCCGCTCAGCCTCTTGTAATAAAGAGACGGCTTTGCGGATTTGGCCGCTATGACCCTTGATCACCGGATTGTACGAACGCATGCTCAAACTATCGGGGTAAACAAAAGGTGCTTTAGTGGCCGAGATATCTTTTGGAATATCGACTAACACGGGGCCAGGACGACCAGTGCGTGCAATATGAAAAGCCTTTTTAAGTGTGATGGCAAGGTCATTAATGTCCTTGACCAAGAAATTGTGTTTGACGATGGGTCGTGTAATGCCCACGGTATCGGCCTCTTGAAAGGCATCCTCACCAATCGCGTAGGTTGGCACGTTACCGGTGATGATGACCATCGGAATCGAATCGGTGTAAGCGGTCGCAATCCCAGTGACCGCATTCGTGACTCCTGGGCCGGAGGTAACCAATGCCACACCGACCTTACCGGTGGCACGCGCATAGCCATCAGCTGCATGAACTGCCGCTTGTTCGTGACGAACCAAAATATGTTCAAACTTATCTTGTTTGAAGATCTCGTCGTAAATAAAGAGAACCGCACCACCAGGATATCCCCATACGTACTCCACCCCCTCGGCATGCAAGGCATGCACCAACATCTCAGCACCAATCATTTCAGGGGCGGATTGTTTTGTGGGGCTTGGGTTAGAGTCGGTTTGAGACCCGGTTGCGGCCTGACCACCTTTGGTGGCTAAGAATTCAGCATTACTCGTATTCATTGTCATTTTCCTTTGCAATTTTCGGCAAAAAATTGTTTAGGCTGTTCTGTCCCTTACTTATGGTCCGGGTTCGAACGGCACTGCCGCAAAGAAAAAAGACTGCCACTTCTTGGATGGTCTCTTTGCGGTAAGCTCTCCATTGTAAAGCAATAGCCTAGAATGAGCGAGTTTAGGCACTATTTTGGGTCGAAAACGAATAACGAAACCACAAAAACACACTCATTAATCCGCAGTAATTCACATGGCTTCTGCCCAAGAACTCGACCAATTTCTGGCTGGCATTGAGAAAAAAGCCTTCAAACAGGCCGTCTATGCAGTTCGGGATGAGGCCGCTGCCCTTGATGTGGTGCAAGATGCCATGATTAGCTTGACTCAAAAATACGGCGATCGGCCGGCCGCAGAGTTGCCGCTGATTTTTACCCGAATTCTGCAAAATCGGATTCATGACTGGTTTCGTCGCCAAAAAGTGCGCTCCGCCCACGAGACCCCCTTCTCAGCATTGGGATCGGGTAATGATGGCGAGGAAGACTTTGATCCTTTGGAGCTTATTGAGATCCGGGATGGAGGTCCAATACCCCTAGATGCCAGTGCGGCATTAGCCAATCAAGAGTTATTGGCTATCCTTGAGGCAGAAATATCAAAATTGCCAAGTCGTCAACGAGAGGCCTTCCTCATGCGTTATTGGGATGAACTGAGTACTTCTGAAACAGCCCTTGCCATGGGATGCAGCGAGGGCAGTGTAAAAACCCATTGCTCCCGAGCCGCCCACACCTTGGCAGCTGCATTGAGGGCCAGAGGAATTGTGTTGTGATGATGAACAAGAATAAACAAAATTTAGATCCAGTTGAGCAAGAGTTTGGAAAGCGGGTAACCCGTCTATTAAGCGCTCAATCAGAAAATCTCAGCAGCGATATCCAATCGCGCTTGCAAGATGCTCGTGCGACTGCGCTCAGTCGCGCCAAGCCTGAACCTGTATTTGTTGCACAACTCCAAACGACGCATCGTAGCTTTCGGACCTCATCTTGGAATAAACCCATATGGTCATTCACTGGTTGGCTCGTACCCATTACCGTCGTAGTTCTTGGCTTAATTGCCATCACCGAATGGCAAGAAGACTTGCGCATCAATGATATTGCCAATGTCGATATTGCCCTCCTAACCGATGACGTTCCACCCGATGCATTTGTTGATAACGGCTTTATGGCGTTCCTAAAACTAAAGACCCTCGCCAAACCAGAGACGGATGATAAAAAGTCCGACGACGAAAAAATTTAGCGATGCAATTTCGACTTCTAGCACCAGCCCTTCTCACTCTCTTCATCGCACTGTCGAACTCTGGGGCTCATGCGCAGAATACTGGAGTAACCCAGCCCTCCCCGACAACTGTTGGCAAGAAAGTCGATAAGCTCGCCTGGAATCAATTAAACCCACTGCAGCAAACCGTACTTGCGCCATTGGAGAGTGATTGGGAAACCTTGAGCAATGACCGTAAAACAAAATGGTTACGGGTCGCGAATCGCTACCCCTATATGACCTCCCCCGAGCAAGAACGGCTCCAGGGACGAATGGCCGATTGGGCAAAGCTGCCCCAAAAAGATCGGCGTATCGCACGCGATAACTATCTGACGAGCCTACAAATCCCAGCGGAACAAAAAGCGGCTGCTTGGGAAGCTTATCAACAACTCTCCGAAGAAGAAAAGCAAAAGCTTGCTCAGCAAGAACTCAATAAAAGAAAATCAAGCGCAGCTACCGCACCTGCAATTCAGCCGCGCGCGGTCATCAATACCCCCTCAGGGCCCGCACCAAACTCCACAATCAAATAAACTCTGGGGATGAACCCCGCAGAGCTCAATGCCTTACCGCCACCTCGATTTTGGCGACGCGTATTTTGTAATCTTTATGAACAACTTCTACTCGTTGGAGTATTAGCGCTCACCTTTATGGTCCCCAATTTATTAATCGGGGTTCTATTTGGTATCGCGATCCCCAGTTGGCTCAGTTTTTTCTACTTATATGGTGTGCTGGGGTTTTACTTTGTCTGGTACTGGCGACGCAACGGACAAACCTTAGCCATGCAAACCTGGCGCATCCAAATCGTCGCTGAGGATGGTGGTCTGCTAGCCAAAAATCAGGCGCTGTGGCGCTACGTCTACGGCTCGCTGTGGATCGTACCCTGCCTCATCATCCACGCCATCTATCCGCTGCGGGGTTGGCAAATCATTGGGCTCCTGTTTGCGGTTTCTCTTTTCCTTTGGCCGCTCAGTATGTATTTGGATCGCAAATATCGTCAAGGCATACCCGATCGCATGGCACAAACGAAGTTAATTCAGTTGCCACCCAAATCAAAGGTTAAGGAGGCCGCCGCTCCAAAAGCGGACTAAACCTCGCGTAGACATTCCATCGTGCTCGCGGTCTGGATCTTTTGCTGTAAACGAAAACCAGCCAGCAAACTGACGCACACGCCCAAAACAATACCAAGTCCAATTGCTTTACCAAAAGAATAGAACTCAATTTCCAATAGGTAGCGGCCCAAGGCCCACGTAGTTGCGCTTGCTGCCAAGCCGCCTAATAGTCCCGATAGAAATCCAATGGTGGTGAGCTCAATGACCACGAGCTGCGCCAAGGTTCGTTTTGATGCCCCCACTGCCTTAAGCAGAGCCGCATCCCGAAAACGATCGTCTTGCGTAGATCCAATTGCAGCAAAGAGCACCAAAATAGCAGCACACAAGGTAAACACCAATAACAAACCCAATGCGCTCGCTAGACGATTTAAGACCTCCTGAATTTGACGAATCGAGTTCTCAATATCAACAATCGTCAAATTAGGATAGGTCTGAGCTAACTTGAGATCCAAGTTCTCACGCTCTCTGGGTTGGTGATAGGAGGTAATCCAAGATTTAGGGAAATCATCCAAGGCCGCAGGCGGAAAGATCACAAAGAAATTAACCTGCATGGATCCCCAATCGAGCTTGCGCATCGAGGTAATAGGTGCAGTAATTTTTTGGCCAGCGATGTCAAAACTCATTTGATCGCCCATGCGCAGATTAAGGGTCTTCGCAATACCACTCTCAATCGAAATTTGTGGAGTTGCCGAATTGCCAAACCATTGACCAGAAACCAATTGATTGTCACTGGGTAATTGATTGGTATACGAGAGATTAAATTCTCGATCAACTAAGCGGCGTGCATTGTCGGTTTGATAGTTATCGGGCATGACCTCACGCTCATTGATATGCGTGAGTCGACCCCGAACCATCGGATATAGTTGCGCCTGCGCAATGCCACCGATATTTAACATGCGCTGCACGTCTGCCTTTTGATCATTTTGGATATTGATCAAAAATCGATTGGGGGCATTATCAGGGACATTAGCTTGCCAACTTTGCAATAGGTCTTGGCGTAACAAAAAGATCAGTAAGAGTGCCATGATGGCCAATGCCAAAGAGCTCACCTGAATCATGGCAAAAGCAGCGCGGCGCGATTGTGTACTAATCGCAAAGCGGGTCACAAAGCCAATCCTCGCTAGATAGCGTGATTGGCTAAAGCGCTCGAGGCCCCACAGACCAAGCCAAGCGAGCCCCGCAAAGAGTAAGGCGCCAATCCCAAATGAACCGGTTGCCCAAACGAGTAACTTAAGGTCGCGGGTTGCCCAAAAGACCAAAGCCAAGCAACTAATGAGTCCAAACAGCGCAATCGATTTGGCCGCTAACGGTACTTTGCCAAACTCTCGACGCACTAGTCGCAATGGAGAGATCTGACTTAAGGTCAAGATTGGTGGCCCAGCAAAGCCAAAGAGGAGTAACAGAGCAAATGCAATGCTCCAGACCACCGGCCAAACCGATGGCAAAGGTAGACGAGTTTGAATAAGCCCCCCCAGGAGCTGCATTAAGGCTTCTTGAGCAAACCAACCGATCAATCCGCCAAGAATGGTGGCTACCACGCCAATGAGGGTGAGAACAAGCAGTTGCTTGCGCAAAATTTGTCCCTGACTTGCGCCAAAGCATTTCCATACCGCACAACTATCCGCTTGCTTGAGAACATAGCGTCTGGCTGCAAGTGCAATTGCCAAGGCGCAGATCAGTGCTGTCATTAAGGCTACTAGTGATAAAAAGCGCTCTGCTCGCTCCAAGGTCTTGCGCATCATCGGCTGAGCATTTTCCAAGGACTCAATCCGAATACCGCGCAGTTTTTCTTGCTCAATATGATTGAGAGCCCAATCTTGATAGTCCCGGATTTGACGATCTGTTCCAGAAACCAGTAGGCGATAGGTAACGCGACTTCCAAAACCAATCAGCCCAGTGCTTGCCAAATCATCAATACTGATCATTGCTCGAGGTGCAAAGTTCATAAAAGCTGCACCACGATCCAGTTCTCGCACTATCACCGCATCAATCCGAAATTGACGATCGCCGATGTTTAGTGAGTCACCTAACTTGGCACGCAGAGAAATCAACACAGCCGGGTCAACCCAAACCGTATTTTTAGGAGGCATCCCAGTGACCTCTTCAATCGATCGCTCGTCGACCCTGCCATCAATGACTTGACGACTAATTTGCAACTGGCCCCGAAGAGGATAAAGAGCGCTCACCGCTTTTAATGAACTTAATTTACTTTCCCCGCCATGACTCACCATGCTTGGGAATACGACTGTTTGGGCAATGTTGAGCTTTTTGGACCTTGCCTCCTCAATTAATGCAGGCGAGATCGGCTGATCCGCAGCAATTAATAGATCGGCAGCCAGCAGTGTACGGCCATCGATTTCAAAACTGCGTTGGAGCCGATCGGCCAAAAAGCTAACGCTAGAGAGCGCAGCTACTGAAAGCACGAGGGCCACAAAGAGCCAAAAGAGCTCTTTGGCGCGCAGCTCCTTAAAGAGCATCTGCATCTGTATTAAATGCTAGGCACCTGACCGCCATCCACCCGTATTACTGACCCCGTAATGTAGGAAGCGTTTTGACTCGCCAAGAATGCAGCGGTATCGCCATACTCTTTTGGATCACCATAACGGCCTGCGGGAATGGTCTTCAGACTGGCACTTACGACCGCATCGTAAGAGATGTTCTCACGCTTAGCGCGCGCTTCATCAAGTTGGCGCAAGCGATCAGTGGCCACGCGACCTGGCATGATGACATTGACAGTCACACCATCGGCTGCCACCTCGGCAGCCAAGGTTTTGGACCAACCTAGTAACGCGGCACGAAGCGTATTCGAAATTGCTAAATTACGAATTGGCACGATGGCTCCAGAAGTGGTACTGGTAATAATCCGGCCCCATCGACGCTCGCGCATGCCCGGCAGGACCCGATCGGTAATTTTCATGAGGGAGAGAACCATCTCCTGAAAACTTTTTTGCCATAGCTGTGGATCTTGACCGCTCGCCGTTGTGGGTGGCGGCCCCCCAGTGTTATTAATCAAGATATCAATTGGGCCTAGTTGGCTCTCAACCGTTTGAACATGGCCATCAATCGCATTGAGATCGGCGAGATCCCAATTTAAGGCAAGCGCCTTGCCGCCAACCGATTCAATCATTTTGACCGTTTGCGCGAGACCCTCGGCATTGCGACCGGTTACTGCAACGTGTACGCCTTCACGTGCCAAAGCAGTCGCCATGGCTTGCCCTAAACCACGGCTTGATGCCAGCACTAACGCGGTCTTTCCTTTAATTCCCAAGTCCATCGTGCATCCCCTTATTCGTTGTTTTATTGATTGATTGACTTCATCTGAACCAATGGTTTTGGCAGGTTCTTGGTACCCGCATCCAAATCGGCTTCAAACCGCTGCAAGATAGTCGCAAACGCTTGTTGCAAACCATTAGCTAGCGTATTGGGACGATTATCCTTTAAAGGAACGCGCTGTGTGTAACGGCTGTTCATCAAGATGGGATTTTGGGAGCCTGAGGACAGAACGACCAAATAGAACTCGATGCTAACAACCGCTTCTGCTTGATTGCGATAGTCCCCATAAAACTCAGTGACATTAACCTGGAGGGTGTAATACGGAAAGAAGGTGTTACTTTGATTAACAGTTGCTTTAAAAATATTGGCGTCACTGATCCACTGACGCGTCGCATTACCAACCATCTCCGCTGGACTGGAAATATAGCCGTTATAGAAATCCTTCTCATAGCGCTGATCGGCCAAGCGATAAACCATGGATTTACTATCAAATGGTCCATTGACCGATACTGGCCCAACCTTTAACCAAAAATCGGTATTGGGTTTACGGGGCTCCCCAGTTCGCTTTGGATCAATCAACCAAGTGCTAGTTTCAAGATTGGGTCGGGTGGGGGCGCAAGCCGCCAAGATAGAAATGCCAGTCAACAGGACCAAGACTCGCGTGAGGCGACGTAATGCAAAGCTCATTTTTGAACTCCAGTTTGGGGCAAGGTAATGCGCGGTGGGGGCTCTCCCCAAACCATGCTGCTCGGATATCGGCTAGCCACTTTGGCAAAATCATTCAACTGATCGGTAATTTGCTTGAGATTATCGATTGAGGTAATGGTGTCGCCTTGCATACTCGATAAGGTTTGACGAAGAATGACCGTGGTCGCAATCACTTCGCGCATCAAGAGCTCAAGCTCTGCTTTATTAGCGACCTCATCAATTCTGCCAAGCAATACATTTAAGCGCTCAACCGATTTTGCGATCCCGGAATTGTCTTTACCATCGCCACCAATGATGGTGTTGAGATTGGTCAGCAGCACATCAAATTTTTTCTGAGTTTCTACTAAATTCATCTCGCCCAAGTTATCCAATACCTTACGAATTCCTGAGAAAAAAATGTCGGTCTGACTAGGTAGGGAATCAATCACTAAATACTCAGGTTTCCAGTTATATGGGAGAGACTTATAGTTATTCATATCACGCACGTAGTCGAGCTCGACATAATTCACGCCGGTAATCCCCTGACTTTTCACACGAGCGCGCAAGTCCTTTGGTAGTTGCTTAGTGGGTCCTAATAATTTTTCTTCATCACCATCAATCAGCATCCGCACTACGACATACTCCTTGCGCTCAGGGAACGGTTCATTGGACTCATACAAGGCACCTGACAAGCCAATAAAGGTTACTTGCCCCACTTTCACCCCCCGAAATCGTACTGGGGCACCTACATCTAATCCCGTAATTGATTGCTCAATATAAGTCTCCGCCATCGTTGTTTTCTTAAAGAGCTGGCCAGTTCCAAACACCAAAATCAAGGCAAGAATGGCAGCAAAGCCGGCAAACACAAACAATCCCAAGCGAAAGTAATTTGGATTCGATTGACTCATGCTGCTTCCTTCGACATAACGCGATTAAAAAATTGATGCACTTTGGGATCGGTACTGGTATCTCGTAAGACACGAGGATCGCCTTGCGCAATAATACTTTTAGTATCTTTATCTAACATAATCACTCGATCCGCAATCGCATAAATACTGGCCAACTCGTGGGAAACGATCACAAACGTGATGCCCAAATTTTTGGCCAAATCCAAAATGGTCTGATCTAAATCAGCGGATGTAATCGGGTCAAGGCCAGCGGACGGTTCATCTAGAAACAAAATCTTCGGGTCTAAGGCCATGGCGCGCGCGATCGCCGCCCGCTTTTGCATCCCTCCGCTAATCTCATTGGGCATGTAATTGGCATAGGGTAATAAACCCACTAGGTCTAATTTGCAACGCGCCAATAAGTCCATCTCGTCATCGCTGAGGTCGGTGTACTCCTCCATAAAGAGTCGGACGTTTTCAAGGAGGGTCATCGAACCAAATAATGCGCCTTGCTGATACATCACCCCAAAATGGGTCATGATGTCTTGGCGTTCCTGACCAATCGCTTGGGTAATGTTCATCCCTTCAATCCAGACATCGCCGGCAAGAGGTTGATAGAGTCCAAACAGATTTTTAAGTAAGCTCGATTTTCCACAACCGGACCCGCCAAGAATAATAAAGATCTCCCCATCGGCTACCGAGAAATTAAGGTTTTGTAACAGCACCTTGCTGCCATAGCCAACGGTTAGATTTTTGACCTCAATTGGATTCATTAGAAACCTGTTCGGTATGAGACATAGGCAAAAATACCATCCACCACTGTAATCATCACAATGCTACTTACTACTGCGCGCGTGGTCGAGATACCCACTGCGGCTGCTCCAGTGCCCGTTTGCATGCCCCGCAAGCAACCCACACTCGCGACCACGACACCAAATAGGGTGGCCTTGGTTAATCCAGAAAAAATATCCTCCAGTAGCACAGTATTGAGCACACCTTCATAAAAGTTCACCAAAGGTACGCCATAGATCAACATGGTGAGCGAGGATGAAAAGACGCTAACTAAGTCGGCATAAATGGTCAAGATGGGTGCCACAACCAAACCTGCTAAGACTCGGGGTAGAACCAAAAAACGAATGGGGTTTAATCCAGCGGTTACTAAGGCATCCACTTCACTGTTGACGGTCATAGTACCGATTTCAGCTGCAAAGGCGGCAGAGGATCGACCTGCCAATAGGATGGCAGTAATCAAGGGTCCCAACTCTCGAAAGATCCCCAAGGAAACGAGCGGACCGACAAAGGTAATGGCTCCAAACTTTTCCATACCAATGGCTGACTGAAAGGACAAAATCACACCAATCAGAAATGCCACCAATCCAACAATCGGCATTGCCGCAAGACCCGCTTGTACAGCAACGCTGGCAAAATCTTGCCAACGGACTTTTAGGGGATTGCGTGCAGCCCAAGCGAGTTCGCTGGCAACTTGGCCAGTAAAAAAGATAATGTCTCGAATATCGTTCCACAAAAAGACAGCTGCCTTGCCGGTCTTAACTAGCACTCCCACATCTGGAACTGCGTCTTCCTTCGGAAATAATTTCTCAAACGGTGCAAAGCGTTTTAATTGATTTTGATGGGTGGCACTAAATCCCTGCAGTTCGATCGCCCCACCTTGCAAGGCTTGGGCATGTTGCAAATCAATGATGAATGCCAAACCTGCACCATCAATGTACTCAATGGCTGCACCATTAATTTGCAGCGTTTTACTTTCGGCCCCCTGCCCTAACCATTGCATTTGCCGATTGCGAACGTCTTGCCAGGTGTGCCCCAAGGTATCAGCACTGATTCGGCCCGATAGGGTTACACAAGCAATCGCTCCGGATACATGCCAGCTTGCAACCGGGATTGATGAAGTGATGGTGGTAGATGAAGCCATATTCTGACTATTAAAGCAAAGAATCGTGACTTACAAAAAATCTGCCACAAGGGCAGATCTAGGAATATGGCGCGGCTGGCAGGATTCGAACCCACGACCCCTTGGTTCGTAGCCAAGTACTCTATCCAACTGAGCTACAGCCGCATGAGGCAGAATTATGCCATGGATACGAAGAACTACATCACACCGGCTGGGCATGAGGCTCTAAAAACCGAGCTTTTACAGCTTTTAGACCAAGAGCGCCCACAAATTGTGCAGGTGGTGCATTGGGCAGCATCCAACGGGGATCGCTCTGAAAACGGTGATTACATTTACGGCAAGAAGCGTTTACGTGAGATCGATCGGCGCATTCGCTTCCTCAATCAACGTCTTGAGAATGCTGTGGTGGTCAATAACCAAGAACGTATTGCAAATGGCGGCGATCCCGAGCAGATCTTCTTTGGAGCAACCGTTGTTTATAGTGATGGTGACGGGGTTGATACCCAAATTCGGATTGTTGGCATCGATGAGGTCGATCTTGAGAAAGGCTATGTGAGCTGGATCTCGCCAATTGCGAAAGCACTAATCAAGGCCAAAGTAGGCGATACGGTCCGCATTCAAACGCCAGCAGGTGCCAAAGAAATTGATATTCTGGATGTGCGTTACGAGGACTACTAAACGCTTTTATTACGGATTACCCGAAATACATCGGCATTCGCGCGCAGGCCCCGCAATACGCGCGAGAGATGCAAACGGTTTAATACCTGAATCGTGAAGCGCATCGTGACCGAGTCTTCTTTGTATTTATCGTCCATTGAGACATTGAGGATGTTCGAGTCAGCTGAAGTGATCGAACTCGCAACGCGGGCCAACACCCCTTTTCCTTGCTTAGTGTCCACTGTAATGTCCACATCAAACTCTCGGTTGGTATCTTTACTCCATTGCACACCAACCCACTTATCGCTATCTTTGGACAGCATGCGATGAGCTACCTTACAGTCCTGAGTGTGGATTTGCAGCCCCTCACCCTTACCAAGATAGGCCATGATGTCATCCCCAGGAATTGGATGGCAACAGCTTTGAAAGCTTACTGACATGCCCTCACGGCCATCCACGACGAGGGCTTGTGTTTGCGTCTCTTGATCAGAGCTGCCCCAATCATTTGAGCCCAAGCGCATTTGCTCCGCCCCGCCCTCTTCACCAATCAGAATTTTTAGACGGGTCGCCAACTCGGCAGCGGTACGTCGGCCCAGCACAATATTGACACAGACCTCCTCGCGCGATTTATCACCAGTCCAATGCAGTAACTTTTCCCAAATCTCGGGAGTAAGGAGCCCCGCATCAACTCCCTGTTGTCGCAATGCGCTCGCCAATAAACGTTCGCCTAACTGTAACGCCTCGGCATAGTGCTTGGTTTTCAATGAATGGCGGATCGCTGCTCGGGCCTTACCGGTGCGCACAAACTCTAACCACCCTGGATTAGGTTGAGAGGTTGTGGAATTGATCACTTCCACAATATCGCCATTTTTGAGTTCAGTGCGTAACGGTAGTTGTAAATTATTCACCTTGACTGCCACGCAGGTATTACCAAGGTCACTATGAATCGAGTAGGCAAAGTCGAGGGCTGTTGCGCCCCGTGGTAACGCCCGTATTTGCCCTTTGGGGGTAAACACATAGACAGCATCGGGGAATAAATCAATCTTGACGTGCTCTAAGAATTCTTGGGAGTCACCGCTGTTGTCCTGAATATCCACGAGCGACTGCAGCCATTGGTGCGCACGGTTTTGCACTTCACTCAGTTCGGGTGAACCGTCCTTATAGGCCCAATGGGCTGCCACTCCAGATTCAGCTACGGCGTGCATATCCGCAGTGCGTACCTGAAACTCCACTGGCACTCCGGATGGACCGACTAAAGTGGTGTGCAAGGACTGATAGCCATTGAGTTTAGGAATCGAGATGTAATCCTTGAACTTCCCAGGCATGGGCTTATAGATAGCATGCAAAATGCCGAGGGCACGATAGCACTCATCCACGGTTCGTACCGTGACTCGGAACGCATAAACATCCAAAACCTGCGAGAAGCTCAAATGCTTACTACGCATTTTGTTGTAGATACTAAATAGGGTTTTCTCACGACCCTGCAAATCAACTTCGATCCCGGCTTTCGCAAACTGCATCCGTACCGTATCCAGAATCTTATCCACCATCTCACGGCGATTGCCACGCGCCTTCTTTACTGCTTTCTCAATGGCCCTAAAGCGCATGGGCATTGAGTGTTTAAAGCTGATGTCTTGCAGATCACGGTAGATTAAGTTAAGCCCCAGACGATGTGCGATCGGGGCGTAGATTTCCATGGTTTCCAATGCAACCCGGCGTCGTTTTTCAATCGGCACCGCATCGAGGGTGTGCATATTGTGGGTTCGGTCAGCTAACTTGACCAAGATGACCCGCACATCACGGGCCATGGCCATAAACATTTTCCGAAAGCTCTCAGCCTGGGCCTCGGCATGACTTTGAAACTCTAATTTATCGAGTTTGGTTAAACCCTCAACTAGCTCAGCCACCTTCGCCCCAAACTGATTCACGAGGTCAGTCTGGGTGCAACCAGAATCCTCAATCACATCATGGAGCAAAGCGGCCATGATGCTTTGGGCATCTAAGCGCCAGGTTGCACAGAGCTCAGCGACTGAGACCGGATGGCTGATGTAAGGCTCCCCGCTATGGCGATATTGGCCTAAGTGCGCGGCATCCGCAAACTGAAAGGCCTTCTTAATTTGGTTAATTTCCTCGGGCTTCAGATAATGAAGCTTCTCGGTCAAGCTCGTAATCGATACAACTTGCTGCTTAGGCGGCAAAGTCGGTTGCGAGGTAGGGCCAAAGAGATGGCGGCTGGATTGCTCCAGCAAAGAGGCAATCACGCTTTGAGCGGGATTGGCGCTTGGTAAAGGCTTACCTGTGCGAATCTGGCTAGACGAGACTTCGTCTAGCGAACCCGTTGTGGTGACTGTAGACGCCACAGCGGGACCCCCGGATTAGAGAGGTACTTTGGTCAGCATATCCCGATCGGTTACCCCAACAGCGATCTCACGCAATGCAACCACGGTTGCCTTATCTTTTGCGTCGACTCGGGCTGCGTGACCCTGAACCAATTGGCGGGCCCGATAGGTGCCAGCGAGGACTAACTCAAAACGATTGGGAATGGTTTTTAAACAATCTTCTACGGTAATACGGGCCATTCTGAACTCACTTATTTAGATTAATACCGATAGGATACCCGATGACAGCCCATCATGCCCCAAGTCGCTTGACTAAGGCTGGATAACGGGCCATCATCGGCCCCGTCCGTAGCCGGCTGGCTGCCACAATCGCCTGCAGGTCTTTTAAGGCGTCGGCAAAGACCTCATTAATCACAATAAAGTCGGCTTCGTGAGCATGTTGCAGCTCAATATGAGCGGCTGCAACGCGCTTGGCAATCGTGATCTCATCGTCCTGGCCGCGCTTGTGCAAACGCTCCGCAAGAGCCTCAATAGAGGGTGGGAAGATAAATACCCAAATCGCTTGGGGAATTAGTTTACGAATTTGCTGTGCGCCCTGCCAATCAATTTCCAGGATCACATCCTGACCTTGTTGCATTTGACCTTCTATCCACGAACGCGAGGTGCCATAGAGATTGCCGTGCACCTCGGCGGACTCCAGAAAATCACCGGCCGCTTGTTTAACCAAAAAGGTTTCTTTGGTAATAAAGGAGTAATCACGCCCATCCAACTCACCGGCACGCGGCGCACGCGTAGTGCACGACAGCGAAAGCTGTAATCGATGATCGGACTCCAATAGCGCATTGACTAAAGAGGATTTGCCAGCCCCCGAAGGGGCCACGATCATCAGCATACTGCCCTGATAGGTGGTTGGAGCACTCATGGTCATCACTCCAAATTTTGCACTTGCTCGCGCATTTGCTCAATCAATAATTTGAGCTCCAAGGCAGTGTTCGTGCAATCCTCATGGACCGCCTTGGATCCGAGGGTGTTTGCCTCGCGATTAAGCTCCTGAATTAAGAAGTCTAAACGCTTACCGACAGCCCCGCCCTCTGCCAGGGCCGTCCTTGCCGCCTGGATATGCGTTTTGAGACGAGCCAATTCTTCGGCAACATCAATCCGTACCGCATATAAGACAACCTCTTGCCGGATACGCTCCATTAGCTCAGCATTAAAGGGGATATTGGCTTGGGTTGCATGCACGCCCAATGCTTCCTCGATCCGAGTGACTAATTTATTTTGGTAGAGGGTCACGATTTCTGGGATGCGGGGCTCAAGCCGGGTAACCATGTCTTGCATCGCATCGAGAGCATTCGTTAATACCTTAGCGAGTGCTTGGCCCTCGATTTGCCGTGATTGGATTAATTGCCGTAAGGCCTCTTCGCCAGCCTTTAGGGTGGCACTTTGCCATTGATCCTCGGCGGTCTCCGATTCGGTTACAACACCCGGATAGCGCAGGATATCGGCGACGCGCAACTCTTCGGCCGCAGGAAATTGCTCCTGAATCATGGCTTGTGCATCTTTTAAGGCGATCAACTTTGCTGGATCGATCGAGATGGTTTGGGAGCGCGCATGCTCACCAGTGCTTTGCCGCCATGCAGCCCGAAACTCGACCTTACCGCGCTTTAAGTGCTTATTAAGGAGCTCACGCAAAGCGCCTTCAGCAGCACGACACTCATCGGGTATCCGAAAGCTCAAATCCAAAAAGCGACTGTTGACCGCCCGGATCTCAACCTGCAGATTCGCATACCCCCCCTCGCCCACTTCAATGGGATGGGAAGCGCTGCCGTAGCCAGTCATGCTCGATATCATGTAGGCATTGTAAATTGCAAAAAAGGAACTCCCACATGAATCGTCCTAGCCAACGCCAAGCACGCGATCTGCGGCCCATCACCATTACCCGCTCTTTTACAAAACACGCAGAGGGTTCGGTTCTTATTGAGTTTGGGGATACCAAAGTTCTTTGCACGGCAAGCGTTCTTGAAAAAGTGCCGCCCCATCAAAAAGGCTCTGGCGAGGGTTGGGTCACCGCGGAATACGGCATGCTGCCCCGCTCCACCCATACTCGCTCTGATCGTGAAGCCGCCCGGGGCAAGCAAAGTGGGCGAACTCAAGAGATTCAGCGATTGATTGGACGAGCCATGCGCAGTGTCTTTGATCTTAAACTACTCGGTGAGCGCACTATTCATCTCGATTGCGATGTATTGCAAGCCGATGGCGGAACGCGGACTGCGGCAATTACCGGCGCCTATGTGGCTGCCCACGATGCGGTCAATCATTTGCTCAATCAGAAGATGATTGCCTCCGACCCGATGATTGATAGTGTTGCGGCGATCTCGGTAGGTATCTACCAGGGCGTTCCGGTTCTCGATCTCGATTACGCAGAGGACTCAGAGTGCGACACCGATATGAACGTGGTGATGACCGGTCGTGGCGGCATGATTGAAGTGCAAGGAACCGCTGAAGGCGCTCCATTCTCGCGTACCGAACTCGAGGCATTATTAAATCTTGCCCAAGCAGGTATTGAGGAATTAACACGCATCCAGAAAAGCGTCTTAGCCGCATGAGTCGACGGTTGGTCTTAGCTTCGAATAATGCTGGGAAGCTCAGAGAGTTTGCACAACTATTTAAACCCTTTGCGATTGAACTCATCCCCCAGGGGGAGCTTGGGATTAGTGCGGCAGAGGAGCCATTTGACCGCTTTATCGATAATGCGCTAGAAAAGGCACGCCATGCCAGCAAGCTCAGTGGTCTACCCGCCATTGCCGATGACTCCGGCATTTGTGTGGATGCCTTAGGTGGTGCGCCCGGTGTTCGCTCAGCCCGCTTTGCCGGTGAGCACTGCTCAGACACCGATAACAACCAAAAGCTACTGTCATTACTCGCGGGCGAGCTAAATCGTAAAGCGCACTATGTATGCGCCCTAGTGGTGGTTCGCGAGGCCGATGATCCCAACCCAATCGTCGTTGAAACCCATTGGGACGGCGAGATCATCGACGAAGCGCGTGGTCAACATGGTTTTGGCTACGATCCCTACTTTTATCTCCCTAAACATCAGATGACCGCAGCAGAACTCAGCCCAGAGCGCAAGAATGCCATTAGCCATCGCGGCCAGGCGCTGGTTCAGCTCATGGAGCAATTAGAGAAAGATCCGTTTTTTCAGAAAACCGATGATTAACTCTGGTATCGCACTAACCGCACTTCCCCCTCTCTCGCTCTATATCCACTTCCCATGGTGTGAGCGTAAGTGCCCATATTGCGACTTTAATTCGCATCAGGTTAAGGATGGTGGATTTAACGAGAGCCGGTATATCGAAGCGCTTATCTCAGATCTTCAAACCGAGCTACCGAATGTCTGGGGTCGTCGAGTTCACACGATTTTTATTGGGGGCGGCACTCCCAGTCTCTTATCCCCCAAGGGTCTTGATCATCTCTTATCGCACGTGCGGGCACTCATCCCGATGGAACCTCATGCAGAAATCACTCTCGAGGCCAATCCAGGTTCAGTGGAATCAGCGAAGTTTGCCGAGTTCGCTAGCATCGGCATTAACCGTGTATCGCTTGGGATCCAGAGCTTTAACTCAGATCATCTCAAGGCGTTGGGGCGGATTCACAATCAGCAGGATGCGCGCCGTGCCATTGAAATCGCACACGATCACTTTGAACGCATCAATCTTGATTTGATGTACGCTCTTCCACAGCAAACCCTTGCCCAGTCACAAGCCGATCTCAGAGAAGCTCTGGCATTTAATACATCGCATCTATCGCTCTATCACCTAACACTCGAACCGAATACCTATTTTGCGAGTCACCCGCCAGCACTTCCGCACGAAGATGAGAGTGATGCCATGTTTGAATCCGCTCTAGAAATGTTGGCAGCGCATGGCTACGACCGATATGAGGTATCGGCCTATAGCAAGCCCAAACAACAATGCAAGCACAATCTCAATTATTGGGAGTTTGGAGACTATATTGGCATTGGTGCGGGTGCACATGGCAAGATTTCCTATCCAAATCGCATCACACGGCAGATTCGTGAGCGCCACCCTGAGACTTATATTAGCAAGATGACTGAACAAGGTCATGCTGTCATTGAAAATCGTTTACTCACGCAAGACGATTTACCGTTTGAGTTCATGTTGGGAGCACTGCGATTAATGGATGGGGTGCCAACAAGTATGTTCTCGGAGCGAACGAGCCTCGGGCTTAATACGATTAGCAAACCAATTACAGAGGCTCTCCGCAAGGGGCTATTGGACGAAGATCCAACGCGACTCAAAGCTAGCCCACTGGGCATGCGCTATCTCAATGACCTGCAGGAATTGTTCTTGAAATAGATGATGGCGGAAGCGGTGAGATTCGAACTCACGGAGGACTTTCATCCTCGCCAGTTTTCAAGACTGGTGCATTCAACCACTCTGCCACGCTTCCTCTGAAGGAGCAATTATAGGGGAGTTGAAGCTTGGATGAAGAATTGAGGCCTAAGGATTAAGTAAGCCCTTTAGATATTTCGCGATTGCCAAACTTGAGGTTAGTGCGGGTGACTCAAAGCCAAAGAAGTTGTAGAGGCCCTCAATACCATGCTCATTAGGGCCATCGATACGAAAGTCCCCTGCGGGTTGATCTTTCGAGACAATCTTGGCGCGCACCCCTGAATAATCAGCCTGCAACGCTCCGTCTTGAAGACCTGGCCAGTACTGTCGGATGGCTGCATAGAATCGCTCACCGCGAGTGGGATCGACTGCGTAATTAATTTGATCTTCCGCATCGATATCAAGCCATTCCACATCGGGGCCAAACTTAGCCTGCCCCGCCATATCGAGGGTCAAATGCACCCCTAATCCGCCCGGCTCTGGGACGGGATAAATTAAATGTCGAAAGGGTGACTTACCTGCTAAGGAGAAATAGTTGCCTTTTGCAAAATAGGCTTTGGGAATGTGCTCGGCCGATATTCCGTGAATGCGTTGCGCTACGGCCGGCGCACTCATACCCGCACAATTAATTAGATACTTAGTTTGCAGTTGTATCGCATCGGCACCGCCCACCTCTAGCTCAAACCCTCCAGGAATCACGCGTGCATGATTTAACGGAGACAAATAAGCAACCATTCCTCCTGCATCCTCAAAGCCGCCAAGCAATGAGAGCATATAGGCATGGCTATCGACAATGCCAGTCGTTTTGGACAAAATCGCTGCTGCAACTCGTAGATCGGGCTCTAGCGCATTGGCCTCTTTGGCTGTAATGAGGCTAATCTCACGTGCCCCATTTTGCTGGGCACGATAAAAAATACCGTGCAGATCATCAACCTGCTGTGGATCGCTTGCCACAATTAATTTACCGTAGCGCTGGGTTCCCACCTGATGGTCGCGACAATACTCATAGAGCATGCGATTACCCTCAACGCACAGTTTTGCTTTTAACGAATCTTTAGGGTAATAAATGCCTGCATGGATGACTTCGCTATTTCTGGAGCTGCTAATGGTTCCAAATGATGCTTCGCGCTCTAGCAATACGGTTTCATGACCTTGCAATGCCATTTCGCGGGCCACTGCTAAGCCCACAACTCCCGCACCAACGACGACACAATCCAGTTTATCCATATTAATTGCTTGTTTTTTGATGCCAAATCGTACCATTTCACTGAAATTAAATCTTGATGCTTTCGAAGCCCTTATTGATAAAATCTATATATGACCGCATTCTCCAACGCAAAATCATTCGATAACCCCTCAACCGCGGTTTTTGGCTCTTTGCAAGCAGCTGGCATCGTATTGGATCTTGCCTATCAGGGGATTGGATCTGAAGATTGGAAGAACTTATTTGCCAAAGCCGAGCAAGCGCAGCTCAGCAATCATCTCCATGCTGTCTTTGCTGGCGAACATGTTAATACTAGTGAGCACCGCCCTGCACTTCATACGGCACTACGTAATCTCGATAAATCCCCAATACTGGTTGATGGCAATGATGTAATGCCAGAGATTGCCGAGGTTTGGCAACGAATCGAGGGTTTATGCAATAAATGGGTGGGGGTAACAGATTTAATTCATATTGGGATTGGGGGCTCTGACTTTGGCCCACGACTTGCAGTGCAAGCCTTAGCCCATTCAGCGCACAAATTCAATCGCGGGATGCGGGTTCATTTTGTGGCTAATGTGGATAGCGCAGAACTGAGCCATGTATTAGAACGTGCTCAGGCGAATAGCACTAAGGTACTGATTGTGTCCAAATCATTTGGCACGGCTGAGACCTTAATGAACGCACGCGCTGTTCTTAATTGGTTCAAAGCGAAGAACCTCACGAGCTCGCAGATCCAAAACTCCCTATTTGCGATTACTAGCAATGTCCAAGCGGCAGAAGACTTTGGCATTCAAGCAGAGCATGTCTTTCCATTTTGGGATTGGGTAGGTGGGCGATTCTCGGTATGGTCTGCGGTTGGTCTGCCCATTGCTTTGCAATATGGGTTTGAGACCTTCAAACAATTTTTGTTGGGAGCCAATCACATGGATCGCCATGCGATCAGTGCTCGTCCCAATCAAAATCTCCCAATCCTAATGGCATTGGCTTTGTACTATCAACAAAGCAAACATCATTCCAAATCTTATGCAGTGATTCCATATGCGCACGCCTTGGAACTCTTCCCGTATTGGTTGCAGCAATTGGATATGGAAAGTAATGGCAAGCAAGTCGATCGCCTTGGTAAGCCGGTATCGCTGAGCTCCCCTGTTGTGTTTGGTAGCGCCGGTACCAATGCCCAGCATTCGTATTTCCAGTTACTACATCAAGGACCGGAATTCATTCCGGTTGATCTGATTGCGATTAAAGAGCCGATGAGCGCCCTACCAGAAGCTAAGGAGCATCACTATGCCCTCTTAGCCAATTGCTTGGCCCAAGCTCAGGCGTTGGCCCTAGGCCGTGATGCGAGCGACCCCAATCTTAGCTATCCTGGAAAGAGACCTAGCAATTTAATTGTGCTACCCAAGCTTGATGCCTATCATTTGGGTGCTTTACTTGCTCTTTACGAACACCGTGCCGTTTGCTTGGGAGCGCTATGGGGCATGAACAGCTTTGATCAGCCCGGGGTTGAGCTCGGCAAGGTACTAGCCAAACCCATTGAGCGCGCTCTTCAACAAAAAGACACTTCCGGTGCTGAATTTGATTCCATCACCGCTGCCAGAATCCATTACTTCCAGAAATAATCCATGAACGTTCCTGCCTCGATTTTTAAAGCCTACGATATCCGCGGCATTATTGATGAAACCCTGAATCCATCAATTGCTAAAGCAATTGGTCAGGCTTTTGGAAGTCAAATGCGCGATTTGGGAGAAACGGATGTTGTAATTGGCCGTGACGGTCGACTCTCTGGCCCAGTTCTGATTGAGGCCCTGACCGAGGGTTTGCTATCCACAGGCATTAATGTGATTGACCTTGGGATGGTCGCCACCCCAATGGTCTACTTCGCCACCCATCAGACCATTGGAAATTGCCAACCGAAATCCGGCATCATGATTACGGGTAGTCATAATCCGCCTAATTACAACGGCTTTAAGATGGTGCTCGGTGGTTCAGCCATTTATGGGGATCAGATTCAGGGGCTACGCCAGCAAATTGAAGCGGATGATTTTCGGCAAGGCAATGGAAAACGCTCCAGCTTCAATATCTTCCCCCAATATTTGCAAACCATTGTTGGTGATATTCGCTTAGCTAGACCCATGAAGATCGCCGTCGATTGTGGCAATGGTGTGGGTGGCGCGTTTGCTGGAGAGTTATTCCGAGCTCTGGGCTGTGAGGTGCAAGAGCTCTTTTGTGAGGTTGATGGACGTTTTCCGAATCACCATCCAGACCCTGCCCACCTTGAAAATCTTCAAGACCTGATTCGCAATCTCGCAACGACCAACAATGAGCTTGGACTTGCCTTTGATGGCGATGCTGATCGACTGGGTGTGGTAACCAAAGATGGCGAGGTGATTTTTCCGGATCGGCAAATGATGCTGTTTGCCAAGGATGTACTCAGTCGCAATCCCAAGGGCCAAATCATTTATGACGTCAAATGTACTCGCAACCTCGCTCCTTGGATCCGTAAACATGGAGGTGAGCCGCTAATGTGGAAGACCGGCCACTCCTTGGTCAAAGCCAAGCTGAAAGAGACTGGTGCCCCTCTAGCCGGGGAAATGAGTGGTCATATCTTCTTTAAGGACCGTTGGTTTGGATTTGATGATGGCCTCTATACCGGCGCTCGTTTGCTAGAAATCCTCAGTCAATTTGATAACCCAAGCAAAGTACTCAACGCCCTACCCAATGCCATTTGCACCCCAGAGTTGCAACTGCCATGTGCCGAGGGTGAATCTTTTGTCTTACTTGAAAAGATTAAAGCCAATCCCAAGTTTCCAAGTTCCCAATCGATGAATACGATTGATGGCGTACGGGTTGAGTATGCCGATGGCTTTGGTTTGGCTCGCCCCTCGAATACAACACCGATTGTGGTACTCAGATTTGAGGCTGATTCTGAAGAAGCGATTCAACGAATCCAACAAGAATTCAAAGCAGCTCTTTTGGCGGTGAAGCCCGATGCAAAATTACCGTTTTAGCAGACCCACTTAAATCTTTTTAATTTCTTTAATCTGATTCTGTTCATCCACTAGAACAATTTTGGGGCTATGAGTTTTAGACTCGGCATTATCAACCGGTCCGTAGGTGCAAATAATAAGATGATCTCCTACATGGGCCTTACGAGCAGCAGCACCATTTAAGGAGATCGCACCTGAGCCTCTGGGTGCCTTAATAATGTAGGTGGAAAATCGCTCGCCGTTATTGATGTTGTAGAGCTCTATCTTTTCGTATTCACGCATATCGGCGGCATCCATGAGATTCTCATCAATCCCACAAGAACCCTCATAATGCAAATCGGCCTCGGTCACGACGACCCGATGTAACTTTGCCAATAACATGATTCGTTTCATAGAAATCCCCTTTAAGGATGGGATTCTATCGCGAAAGTGATTGCGAGTTAAGATTGATAGATGAGCACAATGAATCAATCACTTTCGACCGGTAGTTTTTATGATTATCCCCAGCAAGATGCATCGGGAGCTACCTGTATTGCGCAGGCGTGGGCCAAAACGCCTGCACCCCTTGCTTTGGGAGAAAAGCAGGATGTAATCGAGCGGATCAAGGTTTTGTTAAAGGAAAAAGATGCGGTCATTGTGGCGCACTATTACGTCGATGGTGATATTCAAGACCTTGCGATGCAAACTGGGGGCTTTGTTTCTGACTCTTTAGAGATGGCTCGGTTTGGTAAAAATCATACTGCTCAGAATTTGATCGTTGCGGGTGTGCGATTCATGGGTGAGACCGCAAAGATTCTGAGTCCTGAGAAGCGCGTATTCATGCCAGATCTTGAGGCAACCTGCTCACTTGATTTAGGGTGTCCCGCGGATGACTTTCGGAAATTCAAGTCCGCTCATCCGGATCGAGTCAGCGTGGTGTATGCCAACACGAGTGCCGCAGTGAAGGCACAGGCGGATTGGATGGTAACCAGTTCTTGCGCCCTAGCGATCGTGCACCATTTAGACCAGCAAGGTAAAAAAATATTGTGGGCACCCGATCGGCATCTAGGGCGTTACATTCAAGAGCAAACTGGTGCTGACATGATTCTATGGAATGGCGCCTGCATTGTTCATGATGAGTTTAAAGCGGTTGAGCTCGCGGCAATGCGTGAGAAGTATCCCGATGCCATGGTTCTAGTTCATCCGGAGTCGCCGCAACATGTGGTCGATCAAGCGGATATCGTTGGCTCTACCTCGGCGATGATCAAAGCGGTACTAGAAGGTAGCGCCTCTGAGTACATCGTAGCGACCGATCAAGGCATCCTTCACCGTATGCGTCAATTGGCACCCCATAAAAAGTTGATTGCCGCCCCAACAGCTGGTGAGAGCGCCACTTGCAAAAGTTGTGCTAATTGTCCCTGGATGGCCATGAATGGCTTACGTGGCATTTTAAATTGCTTGGAGCATGGCCTTGGCGAGATCGAGGTGAAAGAGCCCATTCGCTCTGAAGCGCTGGCATGCATTAAACGCATGCTGGACTTTACCTCCACCCACCCTGAATTATTGGCCAAAGCTCAGCACGGCTTCATTAAAAATATTGGTGCTGCCTAAGTATTTTTCCATGTTTTCTGATAACGAATCCTTAGATCAGGCGATTGCTCGCAATGTGCGTCATGCCCTCTATGAAGATTTGGGTCGCGGCGATTGGACCGCCAATCTGGTGCCCGCTGATCAAACGGCCCATGCCAGATTAATTGTGCGTGAGCCGGCCGTACTGTGTGGAACTGCATGGTTTGATGCGGTGATTCATGCTCTGGATGCGCAGGCACGAATTCATTGGCTCTTCTCCGAGGGTGATTGGATGGCGCCCAATGATCTGGTCTGTGAAATTTCATCAAACGCTCGCTCCCTACTTAGCGCTGAACGCCCCGCCATGAACTTTTTGCAGACCCTTTCTGCAACCGCAACCACCACCCGCCGCTACGTTGAGGCGATTGCAGATGCTAGCCCTAATCCCAAGGGTTGCGCCATTTTGGATACCCGCAAAACGATCCCAGGGCTGCGGCAAGCCCAAAAATATGCGGTTCGAATCGGTCATGGTCAGAACCAACGGATGGCCTTATGGGATGGCATCTTGATTAAGGAGAATCACATCGCTGCGGCAGGTAGTATTGTGGCGGTATTAGCTGCTGCCAATCAACTCAACGCAGGGGTGGATGTACAAATTGAAGTGGAAAGTCTCGTAGAGCTCCAAGAGGCGATCGATCACGGCGCTAAGAGTATTTTGCTCGATAACTTTACTCTCGATCAAATGCGCGAGGCCGTAAAGCTCACTGGCGGCCGAGCTCTCTTAGAGGCATCTGGTGGCGTTACCCAAGATCAACTCCGTGCTATTGCAGCAACGGGTGTTGACCGAATCTCAATTGGCAAATTGACTAAGGATATTCAGGCAATCGATTACTCAATGCGCATCGATCGTATTACGTAGAGCGCTGAGTTTGAATCGGGGTCAGAATGGTTGGATATGAAACCGGCCAGGTTTTTGGATAGTCACGACTAAAGTGCAAGCCTCGACTCTCCTTACGCAATAAGGCCGAGCGGACCACTAGTTCAGCGCACTCAAGTAAGTTGCGTAACTCAATTAAATCTCGGCTTACTCTGAAATTGGCATAGTAGTCTTGGACCTCAGTACGCAAGAGCTCAATGCGGTGCAAGGCGCGCTCGAGTCTACGTGTGGTTCGCACAATGCCCACGTAGTTCCACATCAAGGAGCGTAACTCATCCCAGTTATGCGCAATGACGACTTGCTCATCAGCGTCTTCAACCTTACTTTCATCCCATAGCCGCACTGGAGCTTGTTCAATATCGCCCTGCTCTAGGATATCGGCTGCAGCAGCCTTACCAATCACCACACATTCCAACAATGAGTTAGAGGCCAAGCGATTAGCGCCATGCAATCCAGTGTAGGTTGCCTCACCTACCGCATATAGGCCGCTTAAATCAGTGCGACCCTTAAGGTCAGTGACAACCCCTCCACAGGTGTAATGTGCAGCGGGTACCACGGGAATTGGTTGTTTGGTGATGTCGATACCCAAAGCGAGGCAGCGTGAGTAAATCATGGGGAAGTGTTCCCGAATGAATGATTCACCAAGATGCGTTGCATCGAGATGCACATAATCCAAGCCATGTTTTTTCATCTCGAAGTCGATGGCTCGTGCCACGATATCGCGGGGAGCGAGCTCATTACGATCATCATGCTCCGGCATAAATCGATGACCATTGGGCAACTTCAAGATTCCGCCCTCACCACGCATCGCCTCGGTAATCAGGAAGGTGCGATCGCTTGGATGATACAAACAGGTTGGATGAAATTGCACGAACTCCATGTTGCCGATCCGGCAGCCTGCGCGCCATGCCATCGCAATTCCATCACCAGTGGCGGTATCGGGATTACTGGTATAACGATAGACCTTTCCCAGGCCGCCCGTTGCCAGCACCACAGCTTTGGCTAGGATCGTTTCTACCCGACCCTTCTCAATATCAAGTGCGTACGCCCCATAGCAACGATTCGATTTGTACTTTGCGGGCACTTGTAAATGCTTATTGGTGATGAGATCGAGTGCAATCCAGTTCTCAAGAATCCGGATATTGGGATGTGCTCTGGCTTTATCTAGCAATACCTCATGAATTGCCTTACCAGTTGCATCCGCAGCATGGGCGATGCGTCGATGACTATGCCCACCCTCACGGGTTAAATGCAATCCTTCGGGACCAGATTGATCAGGAGTAAATGGGACACCTTGCTCAACCAACCAATGAATTGCTTGCGCACTCTGCTCGGCAACGTAACGCGCTACCGACTCAACAACGAGTCCTGCTCCGGCATTGACTGTATCGACCACATGCGATTCAATGCTGTCCTCTTGATCGAGAACCCCAACAATCCCGCCTTGCGCCCAAGCAGTTGCTGCTTCGCTCAGACGGCGCTTGGCCATCAAGATCACCGGTTGACGGTCTGCGAGGTGAAGGGCAACAGTAAGGCCGGCTAAGCCGGCCCCAATGATTAATACAGGATGATGTTGGTCATGCGCTACGCTCATTGAATGAGCATAGCATCGTTTACCGTTCGGTCATAACCAATGTGCTGTGCTGGCTTGCCGCCTTTATGAACTGCCACAGCGCAATACTTAAACTCTGGAATCTTGCCAAAAGGATCCAACGCAGGGTTGGTCATCAGATTAGCTGCTGCCTCGTAATAAGCAAACGGCATAAATACAGCCCCACTGGGTGTGCCATCATCCCGCCGAACATGAATCCCAACCTCACCCCTGCGGGACTTCACAGTAATCACATCCCCTGGGTTTAAACCCAACTTTGCCATGTCTTCACCACACATCGAGGCGGTCGCCATGGGCTCGATCGCATCCAGAACCCCTGCGCGTCGGGTCATGCTACCAGTATGCCAATGCTCGAGCTGGCGCCCTGTGATTAATACAAAAGGATATTCTGTATCAGGTCGCTCATTGGCCGGAATAATATCGGCAGGCACCAGTTTTACTTTGCCATCAGCGGTTGGGAAGCTCTCGTCAAACACGATGGGCTGGCCTGGATCATCCTCGCTTAAGCATGGATAAGTGACACATGACTCACGCTGCAAGCGATCCCAGGTAATGCCATTGATCACGGCATGCATGGCGCGACGCATCTCGTCATAGACCTCAGCAACACCGCACTCCTCGCCTTGGTAACCCCACTGCAAGCCAATGCGCTTAGCAAGCTCCTGAATAATCCACAAATCAGGCTTTGCATCACCAGGTGGATTGAGAGCGCGCTTACCCAGCTGCACCATACGGTCAGTATTGGTCACGGTGCCGGTTTTCTCAGGCCATGCGCTTGCTGGCAGGATAACGTCGGCTAACCACGCGGTCTCGGTCATAAATATATCTTGCACGACAAGGTGATCAAGCGATGCCAAAGCATGGCGCGCATGGTTTAGATCGGGATCACTCATGGCGGGGTTCTCGCCCATGATGTACATCCCCCGAATCTTGTCAGGATCCGAATCTGGTGCTGTGATCTTATGCATGATCTCAACTACGGTATATCCAGGCTTTTTATCTAAGGGGGTGTTCCAAAACTTCTCGAACCACTCATGTGCCTGGGCGTTATCAACGCGCTGATAGTTCGGGAACATCATGGGGATCAATCCCGCGTCACTGGCACCTTGGACATTGTTCTGACCACGCAGTGGATGCAAACCGGAGCCAGGCTTACCAATTTGACCGGTAATACTGACCAATGCAATTAAACAACGGGCATTATCGGTGCCATGCACATGTTGGCTCACACCCATGCCCCATAAAATCATCGAGGCTTTAGATTTAGCAAACTCGCGCGCTACCTCACGCAGGGTTGCGGCAGGCACGCCACAAATTGGTGCCATTGCCTCAGGGCTGTAACCCTTGACATTCTCTTTAAGGGCTTCAAAGTTTGAAGCGCGCTGAGAAATAAAGTTTTGATCGCACAAGCCCTCTTCAATCACCGTATAGATCATGGCATTGAGCATGGCAACATCGGTATCTGGCTTAAATTGCAAGGTGCGCCAAGCGTGCTTACCAATATCGGTCACGCGTGGATCGGCCAACACAATCTTGGTGCCATTCTTAGCAGCGTTTTTCATCCAAGTCGCGGCCACGGGATGATTGGCGGTTGGGTTAGAACCAATCACCAGAATTAAGCCAGAGTGCTCGATATCATTGACCTGGTTACTCACTGCTCCAGAACCAACACCTTCGAGCAAGGCAGCAACACTCGATGCATGGCATAAGCGGGTGCAATGGTCGACGTTGTTGCTACCGAAGCCGGTCCGTACGAGCTTCTGAAATAAGTAGGCCTCTTCGTTACTACCTTTGGCCGAACCGAATCCTGCCAAAGTCTTCTTGCCATGTTGATCACGTAAGGCCTTTAATTTACCGGCTGCAAGATCCAAGGCCTCTTCCCAAGTAGCTTCACGGAAGACTTCGCTCCAATCCTCAGGATTTTTACCTGCAGACTCAATCGAATGCTCGTCCTTTGCTACACCAGGTTTACGAATCAACGGCTTGGTTAAGCGTTGAGGGTTATGCACATAATCAAAGCCAAATCGGCCCTTCACGCACAGACGACTGTGATTTGCAGGGCCATCACGACCATCCACGCTTACAATTTTTTCGTCTTTCACGTTGTAGGTAATTTGACAACCCACCCCGCAGAATGGGCATACCGAATCTACCTTACGATCAACAGCTTGAGAACCAATGTGGGTTTTGGGCATCAAAGCACCGGTTGGACAGGCTTGTACGCATTCGCCACAAGCGACGCAAGTGCTAATACCCATCGGATCGTTCAAATCAAATACGATTTCGCTATGTGCGCCACGCATCGCGTAGCCAATCACATCATTGACCTGCTCTTCACGGCAAGCGCGTACACAACGGTTGCACTGAATACACGCATCCAAATTAACAGCCATCGCAGGGTGCGACAAATCAGCCGGTGGTTGGTGACGGCGCAAGGCCTTGAGTTCAGGACGAACCGCTACATCAAGACGGCTGGCCCATTCACTAAGTTCCCCATGTTGCTGACGCTCACGTTCAGCATCGCTATCACCGACCCATTTATAGCCTTCATCGGGCATGTCAGAGAGAAGCATCTCAAGCACTAATTTTTGGCTCTTTAGGGCACGCTCACTATTGGCTTTGACTTCCATGCCAGCAGTAGCGGCTCGGCAGCAACTGGGCGCCAAGGTGCGCTCGCCATTGATCTCGACCACGCATGCGCGGCAATTACCGTCGGGACGATAGCCGTCCTTAAAGCACAAATGGGGGATATCAATTCCATGACGTTTGGCTGCTTTTAAGATGGTCTCACCATCATAGGCAACGATTGTCTTGCCATCGAGTTTGAACTCAACGGTTTGCAATGCAAGTTCTTGCGGATTGACTGGTGCGTTCACGCCTTAAGCTCCCTATCTAAGCGGTTATGCAATTTCGTGGGGGAAATATTTATGGATGCAACGGATGGGGTTTGGTGCTGCTTGCCCAAGACCACAGATAGAGGCATCCACCATCACCGTGGACAGATCCTCCAAAGTAGCCTGATCCCATACACGTGCTTGCATCAATTGCGCAGCTTTACTAGTTCCAACCCGGCATGGGGTGCATTGACCACAACTCTCGTGCTCAAAAAAGCGCATCACGTTTAGGGCTGCATCGCGCGCCTTATCTTGATGACTAAAGACCATTACAGCTGCAGAACCGATAAAACAACCATAAGGCTGCAAAGTATCAAAATCTAATGGAATGGTATTCATGGTCGCTGGCAAGATACCGCCTGAAGCACCTCCCGGCAAATAGCCATAGAAAGTGTGACCTTCTTGCATACCACCGCAATACTCATCAATCAGCTCCTGAATGGTGATACCAGCTGGTGCAAGTTTGACACCTGGATATTTCACTCGACCACTCACACTAAAGCTTCGCAAGCCTTTGCGATCATGACGGCCAAAGGAACTAAACCATTGTGGTCCACGCGCAATAATGTCGCGTACCCAATACAAGGTCTCAAAATTATGCTCAAGCGTGGGTCGACCAAATAAACCAACTTGTGCAATGTAAGGAGGACGCATTCTAGGCTCGCCCCGCTTACCCTCAATACTCTCGATCATGGCGGACTCTTCGCCGCAGATGTAGGCACCCGCTCCTCGGCGCAACTCAATCAGCGGCAACTTGAACGATGCATGCGCTTGAAGTTTTTTAATCTCAGCATCAAGCAACTCGCGGCAGCCGTGATACTCGTCACGCAAGTAGATGTAACAAGCATCAATTCCAACTACGCGCGCAGCAATCAACATTCCCTCAAGGAAGCGATGAGGGTCGCGCTCCAAATAGGTACGGTCTTTAAATGTTCCGGGCTCACCCTCGTCAATATTGACCGCCATGAGCTTAGGTGCCGGTTGATCCTTCACAATCCGCCATTTGCGCCCAGCCGGGAATCCAGCACCACCAAGACCGCGCAAACCAGAATCTTCCATCGCCTTAATAATGGACTCAACCTCGCGCTTACCACTATCAAACTCGTTGACTAAGGCGTAACCACCTTTTGCACAATAGGCCTCATAACCCACATACGCAGGAGATACCTCATTGGCTTTTTGCTCAGGACTCACGGCGTGCTGCGCAAAGTCTGCGGGCTCAAATTGAGCATCATCCTTTGCCTTGGGATGGGTCAGTTGACGATTTTTAACCGCTTTCGATACTTTTTCTGCGTCAGCAAACAATACGGGGTATTGATGCACCACCGCCACTGGTGCTTGCTCACAGCGACCTACACACGGAGCTGCAATCACTTTGGTCTTCGCATTACCAAGAATCGTTGGTAAGCGCTCCAATAACTGTTTAGCACCAGCTAGCTCGCATGACAATCCATCGCACACCCGCACCGTAATATCAGCAACCGGATCATTGCCGCGCACGACTTCGAAGTGATGATAGAACGTGGCAACTTCATAAACCTCGGCCATCGGCAAGTTCATTAGCTTGGCCAGTGCCGCTAAGTGCCGATCATGCAAAGCGCGGTAGGCGTCATTAATGAGATGCAAGTTCTCAATTAGTAGGTCACGTCGATATGGGCCATCACCGATCAGTTTTTTAACTTCGGCTAAGGATGCATCATCCGCCTGTCGCCCTTTTAATTTACTTTTTTGCCGAATTCGCTCACGAAGGTCATCTGCACTTGCAATGGCAACCGCCTTGATTTCGCTAGAGGGCTTAGGGTGATTCATGCTGTTTTAGTCTCTCTAAATAGTTATTTAAAAGATCGTTCTACATGACCTTTTAATGATTGAAATCAATGTAATTGATCTACCCATCTAAGTAATTGATATGGCTCAAGATCTCCCGAATCAGGGTTAACCCTGAAGTTTGGCAGGGAGTCCAGCTTCTACCTGTTTAGATTAATTGGAACTAGGCAAAAAGGTATTGCTGTAGTCCATTTCCCTTTCCCGGACACGGGCTTTAAAACAGGCTTCAAAATCGGGCGTTCCTACCCGTAAGCCCACTGCCGTGCAATCGGCTTGCGCGGCGGACTGTACCGTACCACAGGCTGATAAGCCTAAGCTACTGGCAATCACTAATCCAGCAATCAATATTTTCATTGTCATACGTCGAGTCTATCACCTAAAACATTTGCTTTATTAAGAGGACCGATCCCGCAAATACCAAAATGCTGCCATAGGCCAATTGCATATGATGAATACTCAGGCGCCGATGGGTTTTTGAGCCAACCCAAAGACCAATCACCATACAGGGCACCAGAAATAATGCCAGACCTAAAACCTCCCAGTTCAATATCAGGCCTGTAACCAACATAAAGATCAGACGTAAGAACACAAAAATCAGAATGGCAAAGGCCATGGTTGCGCGGAGTGTATTGGGTTGGTTAAAACGCATCGCTAAATACGATGCATAGATGGGTCCGCCTGTAGCAAACAATGCTGTAAAAATCCCTCCGGCAATACCAAAGGGCATCGACCAATACTGCGAGATGGTATGCATGGGTGCCGATTTTTTCTTGGTTAACACTCGCAAGCCATTGAATGCGGCAAAGGCGCCCAAGGTGATCAGCAAAGGCTCCGGCGGAGCCTTCAAGAGCAAGGTGATACCAATCACCATACCGATAAAACTAAATGGCAGTAACCAGGCGAGTTCTTTCTTGTCGGCTGCATCAAAGGACTTTGTGCCCAAATAGAATGCCGCACACAGATCGAGTATCACCATAATCGGCACGACGACCTGTAAGGGGAAGAATAATACGAGCACCGGCACCGAAATAATCGATGACCCAAAACCGGTCACTCCAAAAATGAAGTACGCCACCAACACGATTGTGCAAGCGGCAATAAATGAGGCGGGGCTAATTAACTCAAAAATAAATGTACTTTGTTGGTGTTATTTTTTACTACCCAAGGAAATACCCAAAGGAATACCCTCTTGATCAGCACTGACCGCCTTAGATGCTCCTATGGTAATTCGTTCGGCTAAATTAGGTTGCTGTGCAACCATTAACTCTTTAGCGCGATTGGCTCGTGCGCTTGCCAATTGCAATAGCTCGGCCTCGCTCACCGCATAACTTTCGATTAGCTCATTGCGCAGTTGCTGATAGCGCGCCTCATTGTCAGGCAGCGAAATCAAACGCTGGGCTAATTTAATTCGGCCGACTTGTTGCCCATACGCGGATTTGACTCCAGATTGAACCCGAGGGTCCGAAAGACTGGGGATAGGGAGAGGTTCCTGAGGGCTCAATTTAAATCCGGCAGCATTCAAAATAGCGCGATCAGCACGCGCCCTAGCTAAGGCTGCCTTATCGGCATTGGGATCATAGGCGCCAACAAACTCAATCGTGGCATGGGGACGTTTTACTAAGACCCCTGCTAATTTATCGAGTTTCTCTTGATCAACTGGTAAATAAGAGCTCTCGCCCAATACTGCATGAATCGGCGTATCGCTTTGAAGCCCCAATAAGGAGGCTAATGCTCGAAACGGTGCGGTAACAATATTGGTGAGCACAGTACGAATTGCTTGCCAAACGAGACCGGTCGCCGAGAACTCTGGAGAATCAACATTCCCTTTGATCCCCAGTGAAATATCAATCACATTATCGGAGTCCTCTAGCAAGGCAATCGCTAGTCGCAGGGGTAAGCGCCGCCCCTGAAAATTAGGCACTTCTTCCCCGAGCTCAATATCTTTGATGACGAAACGATTTTGGCCAACTAGCTCAGCATCCTTAGCCCTATAGTTCAACATCAGGTCCAAGCGCCCATCTTGAATCGCATACCCGGCGTATTTCATGAAATAGGCATTCGTAGCCTTCAGTGGAACATTCTTAAATTCGAATGACACGTCATGGTTGCGGCGCGGGTCTTCAAAAGCAGCCTGACCTTTGGCTCGAAAACTGCCATGATCTGCAATCAATCCATCAAGAGCAATCGCTGCATAGCGGCCAGGAACATTACTCACGCCGAGCAAGGAACCATTGAGTTTACGAATATCGGTTTGTAACTGTGGCACTACACCCAAATCGGCATAGTGCACAATGCCATTTCGCAATTTGATGGCTTTAATGTCGAGCTCAAAATTTGACGGCTTTACTTCTGCTGCACTTTTCGGTGACTCTGAGGCTGGAGCTGGGCTTGGAGCAGGTTTAGAAAACATTCGACGAATGTTCGAGAACCCTTGCTCATCAAGTTCGTACTTAAAGTCAGGTTGATCAAACAACACCTCATCAATCGTGAGTGATGTTTTACCACTCGCTAATTTACGAAGATCAATTTGCTTGAGATCGGCTTGGCGCCATTTCATGAAGGGCTGCCGCGGCTTACCTTCGGTGATTTCAATATTCTTAAGGCTTAACTCACCCACGGTTGACCATAGCCCTTGGCGAGTTTGATACTCCAATTTGCCAGCCATGACACCCGAGTTGGTCTGCAAAGGATTGTTGGCTGGCAACAAAGTAACGATTGGGGCCACAGACAGGTTATCGATGGCCACATCAATCTTAATTAAATTTTGTTTAGGCTCTAGATGAAAAAGGAAATCCAATACGCCAGCATCAAGTTTGAGGTTTAACTTCGCCGTAAGTTGCTCAGGCTCTGGACTACTAACTCCTCCCGAGGCTTGAACGTTGTTAAATAGCACCATCTTATTGAGTGATGGAATGAGCACGTCAACCTTGCCCAGATCGAGCTCATACAAACCCTCCACACCAGGCTCATCAGATGCTTGTCGATAATTACTAAGTTGTTTTAGATTGAGAGAAAACGGTCCTAGATCATCAGTAAACTTGGTTTGCCCATCGCGAAACTGAAGACGCGCCCCTTGAATTCCGAATTGATCAACGGATACTTTGATTGTTTTTGATTTGGTGGGTGTCGATGGTGGTTTTTGGGCATTGATCGTCTCAATCAATTGCATCCAGTTCCACTTCGCTCCATCGCCATCTGGGCGCTCAAGCAAGATCGATGGATTCGTGAGTTGTAGATCACGAATCCCCAACTCTCCGGTCATTAATTTGCTCCAGTGCAGACGAATCAGACCGGCATCTAATGCGAATAATTGTTTGCCCTGAATTTGTTGAAGGCGCAGACCCTCCACCCGAGCAGTTAATTGAAAGGGTTTGACGCTAATGGATTGAATCTGTAACGAATATCCTAGTCGCTGGCTATATTCCTCAATTTGCTTTTTGATCCAAGTAGGCGCCCAGGTGCTGCCAATGATCCAAAAAGCACTGGCCAAAATTGCCAGTACCGCACTGAAGATTAGAGAAATACGAAAAGGTCGAACACTGGACAATCGCATCAATTCGCAATTAGCCCCAAAAAATCTTTTTCATCTCCGGCGACCCGATGACCGATTGCAAGCTCATAAATGTGAGGTAAGGCAACACAATTAACCAATAGATCAAACTCAGTGCCAGTATATGGATGGGGTCACCGTTTCCGAAATTAGCTAAAGAGCTAATAAATCCACGATGATGAAACCAACCCTCTATCCCGGATTCGAGAGCGCTCAACAAAACTACGACACCTACATAGACAATCGAGCGAGGCAGGATCTGCCCAATGAGCGGTTTATCACGCTTACTCTCGATCGGATATAACATCTGGCCCATCAGCATGAACTTGGCACACAACAATGCTTTCACTAAAGCCAAGCCAATATGGATATAGGGAAAGCCTTGCAAACGCTCCACCGAGAAACTCAGAAATGCAAGCGCGCAGAACCAGATTGAAAAATAGATGAACAAGATCAGCATTTTTTTGATCTCTTCACCAAGCCGGTTTTTGTTCACATGAGGCCTCATACAGATAATTTAACTGAATGACCTGAAAGCTAAAGAGTGGATCGCGATTTAAAGCGATTCATTGCCATTTGGCGGAGAGGGCGGGATTCGAACCCGCGGTAGGCTATTAACCTACACACGCTTTCCAGGCGTGCGACTTAAACCGCTCATCCACCTCTCCGAAACCGTTCATTATACGGTTCGAAGAGTGGCAGATGATTTCTGTTGCTTTTGTGACGCTTACAGCGACTTCTTTAATTGCTCCAAGATCGCTGGATTTTCAAGCGTGGAGGTATCCTGTGTGATGTCCTCGCCCTTGGCAATCACACGCAAGAGTCTGCCCATAATCTTTCCAGAACGGGTCTTTGGCAAGTTATCACCAAAACGCACATCCTTTGGCTTTGCAATCGGACCAATCTCTTTACCTACCCAATTTCGTAACTCGGTGGCAATCTTCTTGGCCTCCTCCCCTTCGGGTCGCTTACCCTTGAGAACCACGAAAGCGCAAATCGCTTCACCGGTCATGTCATCAGGGCGCCCTACAACAGCAGCTTCAGCGACTAGCGGATTGGCAACGAGGGTTGATTCAATTTCCATCGTGCCCATACGATGCCCTGAAACGTTCAGAACGTCATCGATACGGCCAGTAATCGTGAAATAGCCTGTATCTTTATTTCGAATCGCACCATCACCCGCCAAATAAAGTTTGCGACCAAACTCGTCTGGGAAATACGCTTTGACAAAGCGGTCGGGGTCACCCCAAATCGTACGGATCATCGATGGCCATGGACGCTTCACTACCAAGATGCCGCCCTGCCCATTGGGCATATCGTTACCCGTTTCGTCCACAATGGCAGCCATAATGCCAGGCAATGGCAAGGTGCAAGAGCCAGGAACCATCGGGGTTGCACCGGGCAATGGGCTAATCATGTGACCACCGGTCTCGGTTTGCCAGAAGGTATCGGCAATCGGACAACGCGAGCCGCCAATGTTCTCGTAGTACCACATCCATGCCTCTGGATTAATCGGCTCGCCCACCGATCCCAAAAGACGCAATGAGCTGAGATCATAATTTTTAGGATGCACACTTGGATCCGTATTTGATGCTTTGATCAAAGAACGAATCGCAGTGGGTGCCGTATAGAAAATTGTGGCCTTGTGTTTTTGGATCATCTCCCAAAAACGGCCAGCATTTGGGAATGTAGGCACACCCTCAAACACAATTTGCGTTCCACCGACTGCTAATGGGCCATAAGCAATATAAGAGTGGCCAGTGACCCAACCAATATCGGCCGTGCACCAAAAGATATCGCTTGGCTTGATATCAAAGGTCCACTTCATCGTGAGAATGGCCCACAGTAGATAGCCACCGGTAGAATGTTGCACGCCTTTTGGCTTGCCGGTTGAGCCCGAGGTATACAAAATAAATAAGGGATGCTCAGCGCTCACCCATTCTGGATCACAGGTTTTTGCTTCATTAGCGGTCACCTCGTGCATCCACGAATCAAGGCCGGCCTTAAACGGAATGTTGCCGCCCGTACGCTTGTAGATGATCACGTTTTTAATGTTCTCGCAACCACCGAGTGATAGCGCTTCATCCACAATCGTTTTTAGAGGCAAGGCTTTACCGCCACGCATTTGCTCATCGGCAGTAATCACTGCCACCGCTCCCGCATCAATGATGCGTTCTTGCAGCGATTTGGCAGAGAAGCCTCCGAATACCACCGAGTGTGTGGCACCAATACGAGCGCATGCTTGCATGGCAATCACGCCCTCGACTGACATCGGCATATAAATGATGACGCGATCACCCTTTTTAATACCGCGTTTGCGCAAAGCATTCGCCAATTGACAAACACGATCATGCAGCTCTTGATAGGTGACATTGGTTACTTTGCCATCATCCGACTCAAAAATGATGGCAGTTTTGTTCGCATTGCCATTTTGCAAATTACGATCAAGGCAGTTGTATGAGGCATTGGTTGTGCCATCTTCAAACCATTTATAAAAAGGCGCTTTGGACTCATCGAGCACTGTCGTGAACACTTGCTTCCAATAGAGATTTTCTTTAGCCAAGCGCCCCCAAAATCCCTCGTAATCTTTCTCAGCTTCTGCGCATAACTTTTTGTAAGCGTCCATTCCTGAAATGGCGGCGTTTTTTACAAAATCAGCGGGTGGATTAAAAATCCGGTTTTCTTGCATTAATGGTTCCATACGAATAACACCCTCTCTAAAAACTTATAGTGACAACACAACAAACAATCCGTCTATCGTTTCATATGACGATAAGTGAATTAAGTCCTGATTTGCCCTATGGCAAACCCTTAAAATGCTCATTTCATTCCACTTTTTGAAATATTCCTATGCCTACGATACGCCAAGACGACCTGATTCAAAGCATTGCGGACGCTTTCCAGTTTATTTCCTACTACCATCCTCGGGATTTCATTCAAGCCATGGGGCGTGCCTACGAGCTTGAACAAGGCCTAGCAGCAAAAGATGCGATTGCTCAAATTTTGACCAATAGCAAAATGTGTGCCGAGGGTAAGCGGCCAATTTGTCAGGACACCGGGATTGCAGTGGTCTTCCTGAAGGTGGGTATGAACATCAACTGGAGCGGCGCCACCATGAGTGTTGCTGACATGGTCAATGAGGGTGTGCGGCGCGCATACATGAATCCTGATAATCCATTGCGTGGCTCGGTGCTCTTAGACCCCGCCGGTAAGCGCAAAAACTCGGGTGATAACACGCCTGCGGTGATTCATTATGAGATCGTGCCAGGCGATGATCTTGAGGTGATCTGCGCAGCCAAAGGGGGAGGTTCCGAGAACAAGGCGAAGATGGTGATGCTCAATCCATCTGATTCCATTGTGGATTGGGTTATAAAAACAGTTCCCACGATGGGTGCTGGCTGGTGCCCTCCCGGCATTCTCGGAATCGGAATTGGTGGCACGCCTGAGAAAGCAGCGTTGCTTGCTAAAGAATCCTTGATGGCGCCCATTGATATTCAAGAACTCATTGCGCGCGGACCCCAAAATCGCATTGATGAATTACGTCTTGAGATCTATGAAAAGGTCAATCAATTAGGGATCGGCGCTCAAGGTCTTGGTGGACTCGCAACCGTTCTTGATGTGAAGATCATGGACTACCCCACACACGCCGCCTCTTTACCAGTGGCAATGATTCCGAACTGTGCGGCGACACGGCATGTTCATTTTCATCTTGACGGTAACGGCCCAGCTCATTTTGATATCCCATCTCTAGGCGACTGGCCTGCGGTTGCTTGGCAACCTGATACTAAGCAATCTAAGCGCATCGATGTCAATGCATTAACACCCGAGGAGGTGGCCAGCTGGAAACCGGGTCAGACGCTATTGCTGAATGGCAAGATTCTCACCGGCCGTGATGCGGCCCACAAACGCATTGCTGATATGCTGGCTAAAGGCGAGTCTTTACCTGTTAGCTTTAAAAATCGCGTGATCTATTACGTCGGTCCTGTTGACCCCGTGCGTGGTGAGGCGGTCGGCCCAGCAGGCCCAACCACCGCCACTCGAATGGATAAATTTACCGAGACAATGTTGGGGCAAACCGGTTTGATCGCCATGATTGGTAAAGCCGAACGCGGCCCCGTAGCGATCGAGTCCATCAAAAAGCATCGCTCTGCATATCTCATGGCGGTGGGCGGCGCAGCCTATTTAGTATCGAAAGCGATTGCCCATGCGAAGGTGGTTGCATTTCAAGATTTAGGTATGGAAGCCATCTACGAATTCGATGTGGTCGATATGCCAGTGACTGTAGCGGTTGACTCTCAAGGGATCTCCATGCATGAAACGGGTCCTAAAGAATGGCAAATGAAAATTGGCAAGATTCCAGTGAGCGTCGCTTAATAGACTGACTGGTAAGCAACCTTGGCAACGATCGGTGTATTTGATTCTGGGGTTGGCGGTTTATCCATTTTGGATGAGGCGCTCAAGCAGTTACCCCGGCATCATTACATTTACTTAGCGGATTCTGCCAACGCGCCCTATGGAGAAAAATCTGCGTCTTGGATTGCCAAGCGCAGTTTGCAGATGTGTCGCTACCTGGCTGATCAAGGTTGCGATGCCATTGTGGTGGCATGCAATACCGCAACCGCAGAAGCGATTGCGCAAATCCGCTCTGAGCTTCAAATACCCATCATTGGTGTCGAGCCCGGTATTAAACCAGCCGCCATGCAATCCCAAAATGGTGTTGTAGGCGTGCTCGCTACCGAGGCAACTCTCAATAGCGATAAGTTCAATGCGCTCTTAGCCACATTACCCAGTCACTGTCGCTTTATTAAACAAGCGGGCGCCGGCCTGGTGGCGCTCATCGAGGATGGACAAATCGAATCTCCAGCCATGCGTGCGCTATTGCAAACGCATCTGAAAGTAATTATTGAGGCGCAAGCAGACACTTTAGTTCTGGGTTGTACGCATTACCCTTTTCTGAAAAACCAGATTAAGGAACTCATTGGTACATCCATTACCATCGTCGATACCAGTGATGCGGTGGTTCGTCAATTAAGTCGGCAGCTTCTGCAGCACAGACTAGCTGAAGAATCAGGGGTCGCGTCATTAAAGTTGCTGAGCACTGCAAATGCGGATACATTACTCGCAATGGCAGAGCGTTTATTGCAAACTCCCCTGTCACCCCGTAGCGTCGACCAACAATCATTGATGATTTGAGCATGGCCTCTGCAAGTTCCGCACATTGGCACCTTCCCTTCTCACGGGATGAGCGCATCATCATTGCTCTGGTGATTCTGGCGCACTTGTCATTAATCATTCCCTTTCAGTTTGGTTTAAGTCCTAAGCCGCCGGATTATCAAAATGACGAGCGCGTCATGGCAAATCTTCTGGCTCCAGAGGCACCGCAAGCGCCCGCTAAGACAGCCGCACCCCCAGCCCCTAAGGTTCCAGTTGAGGCACCCAAACCAACCCCAAAGCCACAACCCAAAAAACTAGAGAAAACCGAATCTCCTGCGCCAAGCCCAACGCCCGCTCCAAAGGCAGCCGCCTCAGCAGAAACCCCGCCCACCAAGGCTTCCGATAGCTCCCAAACAGCCAATGTTGCGCCCCCCACTTCAGGCGGAGGTGTCAGTGGCACCCCCATCCAAACCGATATTGGTAAATTGGTGGTGGTCTATCAGCCCGACGCTGATCCGTATTACCCTTCATTCTCAAAACGGGCGGGCGAGCAAGGTGAGGTGGTGGTTAGGCTCATCATTAGCGAGTCCGGTGAAGTGGAAGAAGCGCGATTACTGCAGTCTAGCTCCTATCCCAGGCTTGATCGAGCCGCGATGGAAATTGGGAAGCGCTATCGATTTAAACCGTACACCATTAACGGCAGTCCCACTAAAATCTCAACCAATCTATTAATTAAATTCAACCTAAAGAGCCCCTAATATGAACAACGCGTTTGGCCTTCACCATCTTTGGACCCAAGGTGACTTCGTCACGCACTTTGTGGCTCTTCTACTTTTATTTATGTCAATCGTGACCTGGGTCATTTTGATCAGTCGCCTGTGGGGATTACGTAATATCAAACGTCTCAAGGGTGAATTAGATTCCTTTTGGCGAGCCCGCTCCTTTGATGAGGGACTTAATAGCTTGAGTAATCATGCCATCAATCCTTTCTTTATGGTTGCAAAGACTGGCAACGAAGCTTCGGCGCATCATCAGAACCAAAGTGCTAGTCATCGTGAACTATTCCAAACCCTCAATTATTCCGAGTGGATGGCACGCAGTTTAAAAAATGGGGTTGATACCTCAACGGCACAGTTGCAAAAAGGATTAACTTTTTTAGCGTCCACTGGGGCAACCGCACCATTTATCGGCTTGTTTGGCACCGTCTGGGGAATCTATCATGCCCTGATTGCGATTAGCAGCTCTGGGAGCGCACAGATCGATCAAGTCGCCGGCCCAATCGGTGAGGCACTCATCATGACCGCTTTTGGTCTAGCAGTTGCAATTCCAGCAGTCCTTGGCTACAACACCATTAATCGTACTAATCGCTTAGTAGTTGCCGACCTCAATCGCTTTGCCAACGATCTCCTGGCTTACTTTGTCACTGGTGCACGCGTTGCCCAGAAAGATTAATCATGTCCTTTAGTAATCCCTCAAACGATCAGCAAGAAGATGGCATGATGGCCGAGATCAACATGACACCCATGGTGGATGTCATGTTGGTATTACTCATTATTTTTATGATCACCCTACCGGTCGTTCAACAAGCGGTGAAGGTAGAACTTCCCAAAGCGAATAGCGTGCGCAATGAAGTAAAGCCTGAGTCGGTTCAGTTGACGATTGATGGCAAAGGCCAAATCTTTTGGAATAGCACACCCATCGACTTAGCAACCTTTACCGCGTATGCGGATAAAGCCGCTAAGAAAGACCCGCAACCCGAGATCAACCTACGGGCTGATAAATCGGTACGCTACGATGCGGTTGCTCAGGTGCTTGCCGCATCGCGTCGAGCGGGCTTAACAAAATTAGGGTTTGTGACCGAGCCTGATTAATTGGGTTTGACTGTCTTACGCTCAGGCGGCGTGGTAATCGGGTAACTGCGCTCCCAATGCGAAACAAAGTTTTTGTAATACTGCTGCGCTAAAGGAGTCGAGCGCAAAATAATCATGTTCTCGGCATTACTTTTCTCGGCACTGTTGGTGAAGTTATAACTCCCGGTCACCACAATCTCGCCGTCAATAATCATCACCTTATGATGAAAAATACGGTGGGCTTTATTGCCGCGTACTGATACGCCTCCCTTAAGCAATACCGGGATCACATCAAAGTTATTTGCTGCAGTTGGCCCATCCTGAATCACCTGCACTTCCACGCCGCGTTTGGCTGCTCTCGCAAGCGCGTCTGCAATCTCCAAATAGGTAAAGCTATAGGTCATCACCTGAATACTTTTCTTGGCGCCATCCAAATAACGAATTAATCCCCGTGCTGCTCCCGTCGGCGGAGTAAAAAAGACTGCCAATACCTCTGCAGTCATGGGTGCATCCGCTTTTGCAGTCTCTCGCGTATTTTTAGTCGGCTCCGGATTCGCCCAAACGGTTTGAACTAAAAAGAGCGCACTGAGAAGAAAGAGAATGTGTTTTTTCATGGGCTTGGTTGCTTAAAAATTCCGTTGTGCAAAAGATTTGGAATTCAGCAAAAATGCTTGTACATCAATATTGAGATTAACAAACTTTTATGAATATTCTCACAATTAGCAAAATTTGCATATTGTCATTACTGACACTGAGCTTCCATACATTCGCACAGTCCGCAAAATCAACCATTCCGAGTCTTGAGGTCCACGGTATTCTTTGGGATCAGCATGAGATGACGATAGGCGAGGTCAAACGCTATGCCGCTGCAACCGGATTTCAAAGCGCAGCTGAGAAAGCTGGTGGCGGCACCTCCTATGAATTAGGCTTTGTGAAAAAACCTGGCTGGACTTGGCGTACTCCCTACGGGGTATCAGCTGGTGACAATGAACCGGCCGTCCACCTCAATGCTTTTGAGGCCCAAGCAATCTGCGAATTCTTTGGCAAACGCTTACCGACTGATAAAGAATGGACTGAGGCAGCCTTTTTGGAGCAACGTAAAACCCCGCCGGCCGGTTTTCAGCGGGGGCAGCGCTACCCCTACCCAAATGGCAGCACCCCGAAGGGCTCCCATTGCTTAAGTTCAGCCTGTGGGAACTACAAAGGCTTGGCCCCACCAGGAAGTTTGCTCCGTGGCGATGGCCATGTTGCAGCCGGGACGACTCAGCCAGGGGTGAATGGCCTATCGGATATGGGGGGCAATGTATGGGAATGGACGTCAACTAAAGTTAACAGTGAGCGCATTACCCGCGGTGCCTCGTGGTGGTACGGACCAGAACAGCAAATGGAGGGGAATGTGGCAACCAAGCCTGAGAACACCGTGGTGGTCTACATCGGATTTCGCTGCGTCCGAAATCCGTAATTGGTGCCCGAGGCCGGAATCGAACCGGCACGCCCTTTTTATGAGCGGCAGATTTTAAATCTGCTGTGTCTACCGATTTCACCACTCGGGCAAACGCAATCCAACATTGTAATAAATAGTTTACGCATGGTGATGCATCGCAACAATGAATCGCAGATTGAATCGTATCACGAGCAGAGAATTGACCCTCACCGCACAGCCTTTAAAAATAACCATGAAGCCATGCAAACAAAGGGTTTACCCCATATATGATTCTTTCTAATAATCCTACAATTTCCATCTGCTTTACACGCAGTATTAAATTGATATTAACTAGGAGATATGAATGTCCGAAACCAAAAAACAAGCACCACGTCGTAAATTTTTAAAAGGTGCAGCAGTCGGTAGCGCTGGAGCAGCCGCTCTAAGCTTTCCAATGATTTCTAAAGGTCAGGCAGCGCCACAAACGATGCGCTTCCAATCTACTTGGCCTGCGAAGGATATCTTCCACGAGTACGCACTCGACTTCGCGAAAAAAGTAAATGATATGACCGGTGGCGAACTCAAGATTGATGTTTTACCTGCTGGCGCCGTGGTTCCTGCATTCGGACTTTTGGATGCAGTATCAAAAGGTACGCTCGATGGTGGACATGGCGTAGTTGCTTATCACTACGGTAAGAACTCTGCACTAGCTCTCTGGGGATCAGGCCCTTCATTTGGTATGGATGCGAACATGCTGCTCGCATGGCATAAATACGGCGGTGGCCAACAATTCCTCGAGGAGCTCTATAAAACCGTTGGTGCCAACGTGAAGTCTTATGTGTATGGCCCAATGCCTTCACAACCTCTCGGCTGGTTCAAGAAGCCAATTACCAAAGCAGAGGATCTAAAAGGCCTCAAATACCGTACCGTTGGTATTGCCATTGATATGTTCACCGCCATGGGTGCTTCTGTAAACGCCTTGCCTGGTGGCGAAATCATTCCGGCAATGGATCGCGGCCTCTTGGATGCAGCGGAATTTAATAATGCTTCCTCAGATCGTCAATTGGGCTTCCCAGACGTATCCAAGGTTTGCATGTTGCAGAGCTACCATCAGAATGCTGAACAATTTGAGATTCTGTTTAACGGCACCAAGTACAACGCATTGCCAGCGAAACTTCGCGCTGTCCTCGACTACGCGGTAGATGCTGCATCTGCAGATATGTCATGGAAAGCTGTGGATCGCTACTCATCCGCTTATGAAGAGATGCAAACTAAGCAAGGTGTTAAGTTCTTTAAGACCCCAGACTCAGTATTGCGTACACAGCTGAAAGTATTTGATGATGTGGTTGCGAAGAAATCTGCAGAAAACCCACTCTTCAAAAGGATTGTTGACTCACAAAAGGCATTTGCAAAACGCTCTGTGAAGTGGGATCTAGACACCACAACTGGTCGTCGCATGGCCTATGACCACTATTTTGGTCAGCCAGCCAAGAAAGCCTAAGACAGGCTGAGTAAAACCGGTTTTCTTGATAGAATACCGGTTGAAGTGATTTGATGGGATGGTTATTTTTAACCATCCCATTTCTTATATATAAACAGTAGGTACAGCTATGCAAAACCTTTTTTTAACGGTCGATAAAATTTCGACATTTATTGGGCACTGCTTTGCTTGGTTAGTTTTGGCCCTGACTGCCCTTATCGGTTTTGAGGTATTTTCGCGTTATGTTTTGAATAGCCCCAATCCCTGGGCTTTTGATGCACAAATCATGATGTACGGGACCATGTTTATGATGGCCGGCGCCTATACCCTTGCAAAGAATGGTCATGTGCGCGGCGATATTCTGTATGGCTTTTTAAAGCCTCGTACCCAAGCAATCTTTGATTTAATTTTGTACGTAGTGTTCTTTATTCCTGGTGTAATCGCGCTTGCTTACGCTGGATACGGTTACGCAGCAGATTCTTGGAGAATTTTGGAACATTCGTCCATTACTGCGGATGGTCCTCCGATCTACCCTTTTAAAACCATCATTCCGGTTGCAGGCGTTGTTCTTCTCTTGCAAGGAATTGTTGAAATTTTTCGTTGCATCGTTTGCATACGGGAAGGCGAGTGGCCCTCACGCGAGCAGGACGTTGAGGAAGTCGACGTTGACGCCCTCAAAGCCATGGTTGGTAAAGACAAGGAATAAGCACTATGCGTAAAGAATTATTATTCGGCTTCTCTATCATGACCCTAGTGGTAGTGGCCACCCTCATCCTTATGCCGTGGGGAAATATTGAAAGTGGTCATATCGGCTTACTCATGCTCTCCTTAGTCGTAGTTGCCATTATGTTGGGCTTCCCCACCGCCTTTACCCTCATGGGCATGGGCATGATTTTTACTTTTTTTGCCTATAGTTTTCAAAATCCAGAGCTAGCATTACAAAATACGCTGTCCTTAATGGTTCAACGCGCCTATGCGGTAATGACCAATGATGTTCTGATCTCGATTCCGCTATTTGTGTTCATGGGGTATTTGGTCGAACGCGCGAACCTAATTGAAAAATTGTTCCGCTCGCTCCACCTTGCTCTGGTTCGAGTCCCAGGATCTCTTGCAGTCGCCACCATCTTTACGTGTGCAGTATTTGCTACTGCAACAGGTATTGTTGGTGCCGTTGTGACTCTGATGGGTTTACTTGCTTTACCCCAGATGTTGAAGTCTGGATATGACACCCGCGTATCTGCCGGATGCATCACCGCTGGCGGTTGCCTAGGTATTTTGATCCCCCCTTCAGTGCTTTTAATTGTATATGGAGCAACAGCTGGGGTATCGGTAGTTCAGCTTTATGCAGGCGCCTTCTTTCCTGGGTTGATGCTGGCAACTTTGTACATTGGTTATGTCATTATTTTGGCAAAACTCAAGCCCAAATTAATGCCACCTCTTGCAAAAGAGGAGCGCGAGGTTCCGCTACCAATGAGCTATACCGAGCTCGGTGAAAAATTAAGCCAGAAAGTAATTCCGGCGCTTTTGATGAGTCTTAAAGGCAAGCGTAATCTCAACGTCAGCGGTAAAGAGATTGCTAAATCGATCATTATTGCCCTCTTACCGTTAATTGTATTTATTGGTTTTACCGGATCGATCTATCAAATCGCGACCAAACCCGCTGAAGTAATCGAGATGGATCTCATGCCGATGGGATTTGCGGGAAGTGGTTCAGATTATTCAGGCGAATCAAGCTCGACGGGTCTTGGCGAGCCTCCCGGTGCTGAAAAAGAGTCATCCAGCACAGGCCTTTCGCTACCACCAGGCGCCGAGGATGAAAAACCTGCGACTGCGCAAGTAAGTGCTAGCGAAGAGCCTGCAAAAGCTGCTGAGCCGCCCAAGCCTGTTGATGCGCCATTGTGGTTTTGGATCATGACTGGCATCCTTGGTGCGATTTTGTTGGTCTACTACGCCCTACTGACCTGGGTTCGCCTCGAGATCTTCAAGATGCTCTTAGGATCTTTTTTCCCATTGGCAATCCTTATTCTATTTGTGTTGGGCTCAATTGTTTTCGGTCTGGCTACGCCGACTGAGGCAGCAGCAGTTGGTGCAATTGGTGGGTTTGTATTGGCTGCCGCATATAAACAACTGAACTTCACTGTGGTCAAGGAATCGGTCTTTCTGACCGCGAAGACAGGTGCCATGGTCTGTTGGTTGTTTGTCGGTTCATCGATTTTCTCGGCAGCCTTTGCCCTATTGGGTGGCCAAGATTTAGTTGAGAAATGGGTGCTCTCGCTTGGCTTAAGCCCGATTGAGTTTTTGATACTGTCTCAGATCATTATTTTCTTATTGGGTTGGCCACTGGAGTGGACTGAGATCATCGTGATCTTCATGCCGATCTTTGTGCCATTGCTCGATAATTTTGGTATCAATCCATTGTTTTTTGGTTTATTGGTTGCTCTGAACTTGCAAACCGCTTTCCTCTCACCCCCGGTTGCGATGTCAGCGTTCTACCTCAAAGGCGTTGCACCTCCGCACGTCACCTTAAACCAAATCTTCATGGGCATGTTGCCATTCATGGGCATCCAAGTAATTGCTATTGTCTTGCTCTACACATTCCCACAGATTGGTTTGTGGTTACCAGGGGTTCTGTACAAGTAATAGTCTGAGATCTCAACCCCGCTTCGGCGGGGTTTTTTATGCCAGCATGAGTCCTGATGAAATCCTCTAGATCGATGATTAAACTATCGCGCTTCTTACGCTTTTTTGTAATTGCGTTTGTAGTTTTAATCGCATTGATTACTTTGCTTGTGGTCGGCTACTGGATGAGCGCCAAATCCAATTATTCTGGATCGCTCATTAGTGCCGGTCTAGCTCAAGAGGTAAACATTCGGTTTGATGAGAACGACGTCCCGCACATTAAAGCAAAAACGCAACGAGATGCGTATTACGCTCTGGGATTTGTGCATGCTACCGAACGCTCTTGGCAACTGGAAATTAGTCGGCGCTTAGCTTCAGGGCGTCTCTCTGAAATTTTGGGTGAACGCACGGTCTCGCTTGATCGCTTTATCCGCACCTTAGGCATTAAACAAGCAGCCGAGAAACAGTTCGAACGCTACCCTGCTGAATTTAAGCAATTGTTGCAAGCCTATGCGGATGGCATCAATGCTGGCAATCAGTCACTTGGCTGGGCTTTACCAATCGAGTATTTTTTGACCGGATCGAAACCTGGTTATTGGTCTCCTGCGGATAGCGTTGCCTGGTCTCTGATAATGGCATTGGATCTGGGTGACAACTGGCAAAAAGAATTATTTCGCTTAGAGCTCTCGCAATATCTCAACACGGCTGAGATTTGGCAAGTCATGCCACCCTACCCTGGCAGCAATCCAGTTACTTCGATGGATTTTGCCAAGCTGTATCGAGAGCATCAGGTTTTTAGACCCTCTCAATCTAAAGCTCAAGCATCTCGAGAGGATGAGCCTTACTTACTAAAACAGGCCGATACTGTTGGGTGGCTTAGTGATCAGCAAGAGGGCTTGGGCTCCAACAACTGGGTACTCACAGGCAAAAAAACGGTCTCTGGTAAACCTCTGCTGGCGAATGATCCGCATTTGGGTCTAAGTGCACCATCAACTTGGTACTTTGCGCACCTAGAGGCTCCGGGTTTAAATGTAATCGGCGCCACCTTGCCAGGTATCCCGGCGATTGTTTTAGGAAAGACCGACAAAATTGCCTGGGGATTTACCAATACTGGCCCCGACGTGCAAGATCTATATTTGGAAAAGATTGATCCGAGCAATCTCAATCAATATATTGGCCCAGACGGTGCGATCTCTTTTTTGGCGCGCGAGGAGATTATTCAGATTAAAGATAAGCCACCGCTACGATTTGTGGTTAGGCAAAGTCGCCATGGTCCTATCATTTCGGACAGTCATGCCCGCGCTAAGAAAGTGATTGATACGCAGCGTTATGCACTAGCCCTACGCTGGACGGCCTTGGATATCGAGAATCAAACCTTGATGGGCGGCATCCTCATGAATCGTGCCGATTCAATTGACTCATTGAAGGCTGCCTTGCGTCATCACTATGCTCCCATGCAAAGCGTGGCTATGGCTGATATTCAAGGCAATATTGCATTGCAAGTTGCTGGAATTGCACCCCGTAGGCAACTACACCAAGGTCTCTATGGGGTTGCGCCGGCTCTAGGGTGGGAGCGCCAATATGATTGGACGACCTATGTGCCGTTTGAGCAATTGCCCAGCTTTTCGAATCCAAGCTCAGAGTGGCTAGCAAGCGCCAATCAAGAAATTATCTCTGCAACGAATCCAAACCCACTAACTGGAGATTGGGATCTCCCCTTTCGATACGACCGCATCGAAGCAATGATTGGGGCAAAAGACCAGCATGATCGTAATTCCATGCAAGCGATGCAAGGCGATGTGCTTTCCTTGGGGGCGCAGCCCCTCTTGGCCTTATTCAAGAGTGCTCGCTCGAGTCATGTCCTGCAGCCTAGTATCCAGTCAGCGATCGATGGTTTTAATGGAGGGATGAGTGCGGATTCGGTAGCCGCTTTGGTCTTCAATGCCTGGGTTGATCAATTAACACGAATCTTATTCTCTCGTTTAGGGGATTCATTTACCGAGGAATATGGCAGGCGCCATTTTCGGGGAGCGCTCCTCAATCAAATCAGCAATCCCAATAGTCCGTGGTGTGATGTGCACACCACAACTGAGATAGAAAATTGCCAAGGTGCCGCCAATCTTGCATTGCAGCGTGCCTTAAATGATTTGAGTCAGCGTTATGGAAAATCAACGAATGATTGGCGCTGGGGTAAAGCGCATCACGCCGTTTCCGAGCATCGTCCTTTTAAAAACATTCCCTTTTTATCAAGTCTATTTAATGTCAGCGTTCCATTTCCAGGAGATGCCTTTACGGTCAATGTTGGACGTCCTGTGCTGAACAATCCCAAAGCGCCTTTTGCGGCCAATCATGCGCCCAGTCTGCGAGCAATCTATGACCTAAATGATCCAGAACAATCGGTCTTCATGTTTCCGACAGGTCAGTCCGGTTGGGTTCAAAGTCAACGCTATCGCAATCTAAGCGATGCATGGGCAAAAAATCAAGTCATCCCATTGGCAATGAAGCCCAAACAGGTCCAGCGTGAATTGGTCCTCAAGACCAAGTCGTTTTGAGTTATGGCATCGACCCATTACAATCCCTATTAATTACAGAGGATTATCATGAAAATTATTCTTCAACTTCTCAGTGTTTCAATCTTTGCTCTTTCCTCTAATGTTGCTTTAGCTGCCTGGGATGAACTGGGAAGCAATGAGTTCATCACGATTTTGATTGATAAATCTAGTATCAAGAAATCTGGGGATAAGGTACAAGTTCTATCGATGCTCGATCTGAAGAAGCCTGGGGTTGAACCTAAAACCAAGTTACCCGTGAACTCCATCATTGGCCTGAATGAATACCATTGCGGGCAAGTTCAATATCGCCCCTTAGAGGTCAAATTTATGTCGGGTAAGCGTGGTGAAGGCAAGGTGGTTGATGAAATCAAGACCCCAAATAGCAGTTTTGAGGCAATCGTGAGCGGCGATTGGCCGGCAGGAGTTTATAACCTTGCGTGTCGCGCAAACTAATCCAATTAAGCAATTAATCAGCAACCATGGGGCGCTCACCCTACTCTGTTTTTTTACCTTAATCAGCCTTGTCACGTTACAGGGCTGTGCGGCCCCTCTCATGGCAGCCGCCAGTAGTGTCGGTACCGCTGCAGGATCTGCGGCGGCAGCGAGCCCAATGACCGCAGTTAGCGTTACCTCAACCGTGACTACAGGGCGCTCCCCGCTCGAACATGCCACATCCGCAGCGACCAAAAAGGATTGCAGCTTCTTTAACGTGTTTAGTTCTAAACCAATTTGTGAAGAAATTGTGATCCCTACTGTTCAGGACCGCAGTGAACTCATCATCGGGGAAGCAGATCGCAATACGGCGATTATTGAGGTAATTGACGTGAGACCAAGTCAGTAGCGAATGGGGTGAACGACGGGACTCGAACCCGCGACAACCAGAATCACAATCTGGGACTCTACCAACTGAGCTACGTCCACCATTGCTACAAACGCATTATAACGACTATGCTCCCGAACCGATTGACGGGGGCTCAAATAGCGCCCAATCTCCCAGCTCCATACTGGCCTCCAAAAAGAAGGTTTCAATAGCATCGGCTGTCTTCACTTTTGCCAAAGCATGATGATCGGATAAGCGTTGACGCCACCGGCGCGATCCAGCGCGCCCGTGCGCTAAGCCCATGATGTGACGGGTGATGGCTCCAAGATAAAACGGTTTGTGGTTGGCTTGGCAATCGGCCAACCATGCTTGACTGTATTGAATCAAGCCAATTTGCACTCGATGCCAATCTGCCTCACTAAAGAGGTAACCCACTGCATTGCCATTACTTTCAATGAGATCATCCCAACCCAAGAGCATGGCCGGAAAATGGTAGGCGGCGCGACCAATCATAAAACCATCAAAATCAGACCAATGCTGCGCCATATCGTGATTGGACTCTAAGCCACCATTGAGTAATACGTTTAGATTTGGATAGCGCTTTTGTGCGTCGCGACGTAATTGCTTGGCGACCTCATAGTGCAATGGGGGCTTAGTGCGATTTTCTTTAGGTGATAGGCCTTTCAAGACCGCATTGCGAGCATGAATCGTAACCTGAGAAGCCCCCGCAGCAGCTACTCCCAATACAAAATCCAATACAAATTGGTAGTCACGCGACGATTGGGCCGCATCCATTTGATCAAGCCCCAAACGATGCTTAACCGAAATCGGCAGATCGCAGGCAGCACGCATCGCACTCACGCACTGGGCTACGAGTTCGGGTTCAGCCATTAGGCATGCCCCAAACGCCCCTTTTTGGACCCGCTCGGAGGGGCAACCACAATTGAGATCAATTTCGTCATAGCCCCATTGTTGGGCAAGTGCTGCACATTGGGCGAGCTCAGCAGGATCACTCCCACCGAGTTGCAAAACCACTGGGTGCTCTTCATGACTGAAATCCAAATGCCGTGGCTGGTCACCGTGTAAAAGCGCCCCTGTGGTTACCATCTCGGTATACAGTACGGCGCGCTTAGTCAGCATTCGATGAAATGACCGGCAATGACGATCGGTCCACTCCATCATGGGAGCAACGGCTAAGCGCTTGGTACTCATGCAATCAGTCCCAAGGATTGATTAACTTCAATTTCGTTGGATCAAAGTCGCTGGTATTGCGCGTAACCAAAGTCAAACGGTGCTCAATCGCTGTCGCTGCAATCATGGCGTCTCGCTCAGAAGATGGATTGGGAACATGGAGATCAGCGCAGCGAAGTGCAATTGGAACATCAATTGGAATAATTCGATCAGCAAATACCGGGAGAATCATTTGCATCAGCCATTTTTTTAATAACTGGCCCTGCTTTTTATCTCGGCGCGCAACCGACAGAATGCCTTGTTCAATTTCTAGAATACTAATCACCGAGAGAAACATCCGAGATGGGGCAATCGATTGTGCCCAATCATGAACTTGTGGATGAATCTTGGACGTGCCCGCTTTTCTGAGCTCAGAGATGACATTGGTGTCGAGAAGGTACATTAGGAAAGATTGCTTGGCTTCGTTAAGCGCTTTATTTTCTCAGGCTCGAACTCGATCTCGGCTAATCCAGGCATACCCACAAGATCAAGGATGGTTTTTTGCTGACCGATCACGCGTTGGTAGTCTTCGTATCGCATCAATACATGCGAGGGCTTGCCGCGATCCGTAATAAATACCGGGCCTGATTGACAGGCTTTCTTTGCACCGCTGGTGTCTTGGTTAAATTCTCGGCTTGATAAGGTCTTTGGCACTTTATTCCCCATAACCTATTAAATGTAGCAATGTTACTACATTTTTCTGATGGGGATCCGACTTACACTTCCTCGCGCGAGGCCTTCTTACGCTCATGCTCTTTCAGGAAGCGCTTGCGTAAGCGGATGCTCTTTGGGGTAACCTCAACCAACTCATCATCGGCAATAAATTCCACAGCGTATTCCAAGGTGAGTTGCACGGGCGGTACAAGGCGCACTGCCTCATCGGTTCCAGAGGCGCGCACGTTAGTGAGCTGCTTCCCTTTAATGGGATTCACCACTAGATCATTATCACGACTATGAATCCCAATAATCATGCCCTCATAGAGAGGGTCGCCGGGCGATACAAACATACGGCCACGGTCTTGTAGCTTCCACAATGCATAGGCAACCGCATCGCCATCGTCTTGACTAATCAATACGCCATTGTGGCGCTCACCCAAAATTCCATCTTTGACGGGGCCATACGAATCAAAATTATGGCTCATGAGTCCGTTACCACGGGTCAGGGTCATAAACTCCCCCTGAAATCCAATCAAGCCTCGCGCTGGAACCCGATACTCAAGACGCGTACGCCCTTTACCATCACTCACCATGTCCAGGAGCTCGGCTTTGCGCTTACCCAACTCTTCCATCACCCCACCTTGTGTGGAATCTTCCACATCCACCGTGAGGTTCTCGTAGGGCTCTAACTTCACGCCATTTTCTTCATGAAACACTACACGGGGTCGTGACACCGCTAACTCATAACCCTCGCGTCGCATGTTCTCAACCAAAATAGTGAGATGGAGTTCGCCCCGACCCGATACTTCAAATACGGTATCGTCATCCGTATCACGTACCCGCAACGCCATATTGGATTTGAGCTCGCGATCCAAGCGCTCCCGAATTTGCCGACTGGTCACAAACTTCCCTTCACGGCCCGCGAGAGGGCTGGTGTTCACCATGAAGTTCATGGTGAGGGTTGGCTCATCGATCTTCAGCATCGGCAAGGCATCGACCTGCTCAGGTGCGCAGATCGTGGTACCAATTGCTAAGTCTTCAATACCATTCACCAAAACAATGTCACCCGCAATGGCTTCATCAACCACTTCGCGCTCAAGACCCTTGAACTTCAGCACTTGATTGATGCGACCCTTAAAAGGTGTGCCATCGGGACCATTGATGCAAACCACATCGGTACCGGGTTTAATTTTTCCGCGCCGAATCCGACCCACACCAATTTTGCCGACATAGTTGCTGTAATCAATCGATGAAATCTGCAACTGCAATGGGGCATCGATTTCATCATCGCGCACTGGCACATGCGTTAGTACTGCATTAAAGAGTGGGCGCATATCGCCAGAACGCACATTCTCATCGGTGCCGGCATAGCCATTTAAGCCAGAGGCATAAATGACCGGGAAGTCTAACTGCTCTTCGGTTGCGCCCAATTTATCAAAGAGTTCAAAGGTTGCGTTAATCACATAATCACAACGGGCACCAGGACGATCCACCTTATTGATGACAACGATGGGCTTTAAACCCAAGGCAAGGGCTTTCTTTGTCACAAATCTGGTTTGGGGCATCGGGCCTTCAACCGCATCGACCAGCAGTAATACACCATCGACCATCGAGAGAACGCGTTCAACCTCGCCGCCGAAGTCCGCATGCCCTGGGGTATCCACAATGTTGATGTGTGTACCCTCATACTCCACAGCGCAGTTTTTAGCCAAGATGGTGATACCACGCTCTTTCTCGAGATCATTGGAATCCATGATTCGTTCGGAGATCTTTTCATTCGAACGAAAGGTTCCAGATTGCCGTAAGAGTTGATCAACCAGAGTGGTTTTGCCGTGGTCAACGTGGGCGATGATGGCGATATTACGAAGTGCGCGTTTGGTCATGAGTTGCTTTACAAAAAGATCAATTAGTTTTGGTTCAAAAGTCGTTGAGCGATAAATCGTCGGGGGTGCAACACCCCACTGCGCCAATCTGCCGTTCCAATAAAGTTTTGCGGCAAAGCTTGGCTGCGATAAATCCGAAATAAAGAATTAGCCCACTGGCTGGCACGATTGAGTGCGCATGGCACGCGCTGACCCATTTCTAGGCGTTTGGCCTGTTGGTCATCTACTGTCAACTCAGGCAGAGTTTGCAATAAGGCATCGACTGGGAGCAATACCGTGGAGGTATTTTCAAGGGACTCTAGGGTGCAACTCTGCTCCAAACTCAGATGGCCAACCTTGGTGCGTCGCAAGGCGCTCAAATGTGCACCACAACCCAATGCGTTACCAATATCTTGAGCCAAGACCCGGATATAGGTTCCCTTGCTGCAGTGGACTTCGATCTCTACATGGGGCCAATGAATAGCGACAAGACGAATCGAGTAAATAGTAATTTTTCGGGGCTCACGCTCAATCTCCACACCCGAACGGGCGTATTCGTAAAGGGGTTTACCATCGCGTTTTAATGCCGAGTACATTGGTGGAATCTGCTCAATATCACCCATGAATTTAGGTAGGATTGCCTCCAAGAGTGTTTTGGCCATCAAATCATCCACGACTTCGGCAGTCGATCGCTCGGCTAATACCTGCCCCTCAGCATCACCCGTATCAGTTTCGATGCCAAAGCGCAGGGTTGCGATATAGGTCTTATCAGCGTCCAAAAGATCTTGAGAATACTTGGTGGCCTCACCCAAACAAATAGGTAACAGACCTGTTGCCATTGGGTCTAAGGTACCGGTATGACCAGCCTTTTCTGCCTGAAAATAGCGCTTAACCGCAGTGACCGCACCTTGGGAACTCATACCATTGGGTTTGTCTAATAAGACCACCCCATCAATTCGTTGCGCCATCGCTATTAATTGGGCTTTGAGCCCAAGGCCTGATCAATTAATCGTGACATCTCTGCGCCCCGCTCTATCGAGGTATCAAACACAAAATGCAAAGTAGGTACGGTATGGGTATGCATCCGCTTAAAGAGAAGAGAGTGTAAGTATCCGGCTTTCTCTTGTAGCGATCCCAGCGCATACTGTGGATCACCACCCAAAACCGTGAAATACACTTTCGCATGCGCGAGATCAGGCGATAGCTCCACCGCTTGAATGGTAATTAAACCATTCAAGGGGTCACGCAATTCCCGGGGGATCAACTCTGCAAGATCGCGCTGAATTTGATCTGCGAGACGCTGATGGCGATGAGGACTGGTTTTGTGCATGATGATTAAAGAGTACGCGCTACTTCAGTCACTTCAAAGATCTCGAGTTGATCACCCTCTTGGATGTCATTGTTGTTTTTCAAGGAAAGGCCGCATTCAAATCCACCTTTCACTTCTTTCACATCATCTTTGAAGCGCTTTAAGGAATCGAGTTCACCGGTCCACACTACGACGTTGTCGCGTAATAAGCGCACCCGTGAGTTACGGCGCACGATCCCATCAAGCACCATACAGCCTGCAATGGCCCCAACCTTGGACACATGGAAGACCTGTCGGATCTCAACCAATCCAGTAATTTCTTCCTTCTTATCTGGTGTCAACATGCCGCTTAAGGCTGCTTTCACTTCATCGACCGCATCATAAATAATGTTGTGATAGCGAATATCCACGCCATTACTCTCAGCCAGCTTACGTGCTACCGCATCAGCCCTTGCGTTAAATCCAATAATCACCCCCTTCGAGGCAATCGCGAGATTGACGTCAGTCTCTGTAATACCACCAACGGCAGCGTGTACGATCTGCACCTTCACCTCATCGGTAGAAAGCTTTTGCAGAGATTGTGAGAGAGCCTCTTGCGAACCCTGCACATCGGCTTTAATAATGATCGGCAAAATCTTAGCTTCGACGGCGCCCTCGCCCATGGTCTCCATCATGTTCTCCAACTTGACCGCCTGTTGCTTGGCCAACTTGACGTCTCGGAACTTACCTTGACGGAACAGGGCAATCTCACGGGCTTTGCGCTCGTCAGCGACTACTTGGAAGGTCTCTCCAGCATCGGGCACTTCCGATAAACCCTGAATCTCAACCGGAATCGATGGTCCTGCTTCATTGGTTGATTTGCCGTTTTCATCCAACATCGCACGGATGCGACCATAGGACTGACCAGCCAACAACATGTCACCGCGCTTTAATGTGCCAGATTGAACCAATACAGTAGCGACTGGACCACGCCCTTTATCTAGACGCGCTTCAATCACAATCCCCTGGGCAGGTGCCTCTTTAGGAGCCTTAAGCTCCAACACTTCCGCTTGCAACAACACGTTTTCCAGCAAGGCGTCGATACCTTCACCAGTTTTTGCAGACACTCCAATAAATGGTGAGTCACCACCGTACTCTTCAGGTACTACCTCTTCGCTCACCAGTTCGGTTTTCACGCGATCGGGGTTGGCTTCGGGTTTATCGATCTTATTGATCGCTACCACTAAGGGCACATTGGCGGCTTTCGCATGATGAATCGCTTCACGCGTTTGCGGCATCACACCGTCATCAGCAGCCACCACTAGGATGACGATATCGGTCGCCTTTGCACCACGTGCACGCATGGCTGTAAAGGCTTCATGACCTGGGGTATCCAAGAATGTGATGACACCACGTGGAGTCTCGACGTGATACGCGCCGATATGCTGTGTAATACCGCCTGCCTCACCAGCGGCCACTTTCGCAACTCGGATCTTATCCAAGAGCGATGTTTTGCCGTGATCGACGTGACCCATTACGGTTACAACAGGTGGTCTTGGCATCAATGGGGCATCTTCAGCCGCCGCACCAAGATCAATCTCTGGATCATCCAATTTAGCAGCATGGGCTTTATGGCCCATCTCTTCCACGATGATCATCGCAGTATCTTGGTCCAGCACTTGGTTAATCGTCACCATCTGACCCATGCCCATGAGTAACTTGATGACCTCAGCGCCCTTGACTGACATTTTGTGGGCTAGATCGGCTACGGTAATGGTCTCCGGAATATGCACATCACGCACAATCGGCTCAGTGGGTACCTGGAAATTGCTCGCTGGGTTATCGTCTTGATGCTGCTGCTTCTTACGACCCCCGCCTGTTCGCCATCCGCCGCCTAAGCCGCCAGTAAGGTCACCGCGTGTTTTTAGGCCAACCTTGCGCTTTGCACCCTCTTCTTGCCAGGTGGAGGAAGTCTCAGAAGACTTAATCAGTTTGCCGCCAACCTTCGTGGGCTTTTTCTTATCATCGCCGCCATCTGCTTTAACTGGCTTATGCAAAGTGCCTTTTTTAGCCTCTTCACTGGCGATCTCACTTGGAGCTTTTAGTACGCGCGCCGGGGCACTCATCATGTCCCGAATTGCCGACACCTCAGCCTCTGCCGCCGCGCGGCGTGATTGCAGTTCAGCCAACTCCTTTTTGGCCTGCTCTTTGCTAGCAGCCTCTTGCTCGGCCTCTACCTTGCTTGGCTTTTGCTCAGCTTCTATCTTCTTTTGCTTGGCCTCACTCGCCGCTTTCATTTCGGCTTCTTGTCGCGCCAAGAGTTCCGCTTGACGAGCAGCCTCCGCGGCACGCTTTTCTAACTCCTCATCGGAAAGAATAGGCTTGGTCTCAACTGCTGCAGTTGGCTTTGCCTCAGTCGGCTCATCTGCCTTACCAGCATCATCACGCTTAACTAAAACACGCTTTTTGCGCACCTCAACTTGCACGGTGCGGGTTCGCCCCGCTGAATCTGCTTGACGGATTTCGCTGGTCTCGCGCTTGGTAAGAGTGATCTTTTTACGCACACCAGGCTCAGCACTGCCGTGTGCTTTTTGAAGGTAAGCCAGTAACGCGGTCTTATCTTTATCGGTGATCTTGTCAGCCTCGGATTCCTTATCGATTCCAGCGGCCTTGAGTTGTTCCAATAAATCAGCGGGGCTGCGTTTGAGCTCCTCGGCTAATGCTTTTACAGTTGTTGTCGCCATGCGCTTCCCCTCATGCATTAAACCAATGTTCGCGCGCCTTCATAATGAGCGTTTTGGCTGCTGTTTCATCCATACCCGTCATCTCAACGAGCTCATCTACAGCCAATCCAGCCAGATCATCGCGCGTATGCACTTGGTTCTCGGCTAAGGTTGCAATATATTCGGTGGAGAGACCTTCAAGCGAGCGCAAATCTTGCGAGACCTCCTCAAGACGCTCTTCTTTTGCTAACTCCATGGTCAGCAAGGAATCGCGCGCGCGAGTCCGTAACTCATTGACGGTATCTTCGTCAAATGCGTCTATCTCAAGCATCTCAGAAAGCGGCACGTAGGCAACTTCCTCAAGAGAATTAAAGCCCTCTTCGATCAAAATATCAGCGACCTCTTGGTCCACATCGAGTTTGTCCATGAAGAGTTGGCGCACCGCCACGGATTCTTTTTCTGACTTCTCGGCAGACTCTTCTGGGGTCATGATGTTAATTTGCCAGCCGGTTAACTCGCTAGCTAAACGTACATTCTGACCACTACGACCAATTGCGATTGCTAAGTTTTCTTCATCAACCACCACATCCATCGCATGACGCTCTTCATCAACCACGATCGATGACACTTGTGCAGGCGCTAATGCACCAATCACAAATTGAGCTGGATCCTCAGACCATAGAACAATATCAACAGCCTCGCCCGCTACTTCATTACGCACTGCGGTTACACGAGTGCCACGTACACCAACGCAGGTTCCAATCGGATCAATGCGCTTGTCATGGGTCACTACAGCAATCTTGGCTCGGATGCCAGGATCGCGAGCAGCACCCTTAATTTCTAGTAAACGCTGCTCGATCTCGGGCACTTCGTTCTCAAACAACTTAATCAAGAAGTCAGGGCATGTTCTCGAGAGCTCAATTTGAGGACCACGTGCCTCACGATCCACTTTCAGAATATAAGCACGCACACGATCGCCAGAGCGTAAATTCTCTTTGGGGATCATTTGATCACGACGCAGTAATGCCTCGACACGACCCGATTCCACGATCAGGCCATTTTTATCCGCCCGCTTGACGGTGCCGGTCATAATTTTTTCACCGCGCTCCAGATAGTCATTCAAAATCTGCTCACGCTCGGCGTCGCGAATGCGTTGCAAGATCACCTGCTTAGCGGCTTGGGCACCAATCCGGCCAAAGGCTAAGGATTCGATTTGCTCTTCGATGTAATCGCCCGTCTCAATATCGGAGATTTGCTCTTTGGCCTCAAATTGCAAAATTTCTTTATCGGGCTCCTGAAGACCAGCTTCATCGGGAACCACCAACCAGCGGCGGAAGGTCTCATACTCACCGCTGTTGCGATCAATCGAAACTCGAATATCAACATCCTCGGTGTACCGTTTTTTGGTTGCCGAGGCAAGCGCCAACTCAAGAGCTTCAAATACGATCTCACGATCAACATTTTTTTCACGGGCCAGGGCTTCTGCCAACATGAGAACTTCACGACTCATGATTTTCTTCCTTTGAAATCAATAACAGGGACCAAACGAGCTTTTTCTACTTCAGACAAACTAAATTCCAGTTCGGCTGGAGAGCCATCGCTCGCCTCAAATAACAAACTAAACTTTGCATCCGGTGTGTTGACAACCCCAGATATCAGGCCTTGCAACACCCCTTTAAAATTCTTTCGATTACCTACTGCAATTCGTAACTTCAGTTCAATTTCCAAACCTGCGAACCGAACAAAATCATCACCAGACTTAATCGGTCGATCTAAACCAGGTGACGAGACCTCGAGTCGCTCGTACGGCACGTTCTCAACCGCAAAGGTGTAGGTCAACTGATGACTCACCTTCTCGCAATCCTCAACGGTGATCATGCGCTCATAGTCGGGGTTCTCAATCGTGACCCGCAATAAACCACGGCCCTCACGCTCAATATCAACGAGCGAGTAGCCCAAATTACGCACCTCGGCAGAAATAATCTGCTGTTCTTTCACATCTTCCCCACAAATCAACCGCTGTTATAAAACTGCATTTACAACGCATTTGGCAAAAAAAAATGGGCTTACAAGCCCATATTCCTCATTACCAGAACAGGCCAGCCTACGTTGATGTCAACATCAGCCGGTGTATGTGTGAATTATACCTGAATCAGAAAAATCACTGAGAAATCAGAAACTTTCACCTGAATTTCGGGGCTTGCGTGGGCCCTTGAACGGCTTACCCTTATTGGGTCGCCGCTGACCCCCAGTGCTATTGCCCGCTGGGGCACTAAAGCCACTGGCGTGATGAACTTTTTGACCCTTCGAGCGGGGTGAGCCCGATTTGCCTCCTCTGGAGTGCGAGGGTTTTTGCCCAAAGCCGCCGCGCCCTCCACCACCATTTGCACCTCGACCTTGACCAGGTAAGTGCGATACCCCATGCCCATGGTGAGTGGCTAGCGTGAGCGCCTCCTTGGATCCCCAATACGATACGGAGGTTTGCATGGGATCAGGCTGAAAGTTGGGATCGCTCACTGGGTCCATTCGCGAGGATCGACCCTGAGACTGACCTTTATCTTTTGCCATATTCTGGGGCAGCTTCAGACCAGCCATCCGCATCAGTTGCGCCACGCTCTCCATCGGCACCTCTTCCCACTTCCCGCGACGCAAACGCGGTGGCAACATAAAAATACCGTAACGGGTTCGAATCAGACGTGACACCACATGACCAGTTGCCTCAAACATCCGACGCACTTCACGATTACGCCCTTCGGTCAATGCAACTGAGTACCAACGATTCGCGCCATCACCACCGCCTTGACTCAAACGCAAGAAACGCGCCTGTCCATCATCAAGCGTGATACCTGTTTTTAATTGTTCGGCAGATTCCGCCGATAGCTCACCCAAAATACGCACCGCGTATTCACGCTCAACTCCATAACGTGGATGCATTAAGCGATTAGCAAGTTCTCCTGAGGTCGTGAAGAGTAATAATCCCTCGGTGTTGAAATCCAAACGGCCTACAGCAATCCAGCGGCCTTGGCGAGGTTTTGGTAAGCGATCAAACACGCTGGGGCGTCCTTCGGGGTCAGCCTGACTCACAATTTCTCCAGCGGGTTTGTGATACAGAATCACACGAGGGGGCTTCGTCGGGATCTTGCGATGCACGACCTTACCATTGATACGAACAATATCGCTGGGGCCAACGCGCTGCCCAATGTGGGCCGGCATACTATTGACCGAGACGCGACCCTGAATAATTAGATCTTCCATCTCGCGACGCGATCCCATTCCTGCGTCAGCCAAGACCTTGTGAAGCTTAACCGTATCTTCATCATCTGCATCATCATCTAAACCATCGAGATCAGACCAGACCTCATCGCGCAAACTCAGGGGTAACTCATCAACGCTCGCAAATTGCAGACGCTCAAGATCACTTAAAGACTCAGGCTCCTCAGATTCCTCCTCGCCCGCCTTACCGGCACGCCGCTCAACACCAGCCTCATGCGATATCTCTGCAGGATCATCACGAACGGCCTCTACAGGCTCAGGGGCTTCAAGAGCAGCATCAAACTCCCCGGAGACCACAGCTGCAAATAAGGCCTCGGTCTCGGCGATTAACTCAGGAGAGACTGATGCAGCTGCCTTCGGATTTTCATTTGCGGAACCTCCGGAGTGACGCTTATTTTTGTTGAACTTGCCTGGACGGGATTTGTTATTGAATTTATTAAACCGCCGCGGACCCCGATCTTTGCGTTGCTCACCGCCCTCGTCTCGCGAAGTTGGGCCATCGGCTGTATCTGGGATGGCACTTACTTGGGAAGAATCGTTTTCAGGACTTGTCATTCTCAGAACTCTCAGTGGACGACTCAAGCGGAATAACGGTCTCCACCGTGGCATCGGCATCAAACTCAATTACGGCTTGTCCTAATGCTTCTGCGGATATGGAGCCATCCTCGAGCATTGGTAAGCTTTGCAAATCTTTTAGACCCAAATCGTCTAAAAATTGTTTGGTGGTGGCATAAAGGCCTGGTCGACCAATCGTCTCTTTATGACCAACCACTTCCACCCAGCCACGATCTTCCAACTGACGCATCACATTACTACTCACAACCACGCCACGCACTTCCTCAATTTCTCCTCGAGTGACAGGCTGACGATAGGCAATGATCGCTAAGGTCTCAAGCACTGCCCTTGAATACTTTGGTGGCTTTTCTGGGGTGAGACGATCCAAATACTCGCGCATCTGAAGGCGGCTCTGGAAACGCCAGCCCGTTGCAATGCTAACCAGCTCCATCCCCTTGTCTTGCCACTCTTTCTGAATCTCCAACAAAATATTCTGCAGGTCTGCATTAGCCAAAGGCGGATCCACAAAGAGTCGGCTTAGCTCATTCACCGTTAGTGGTTCTTGGGCGCAAATTAAGGCGGTCTCGATGACCCGCTTGTAGTGATCGTTATCCATATGTTGTATCAAACAGCTAGGCTGTTTAGAGGCTTATTCACAATCGTCAAAAAAGGTTGGGGTGTTTATGGACTGCGCCGGCATCACTCACAGCAATTCTTATTATGGGAAAAGGCCAGCCATCCAAGGAGGTCAAGTCGCTTGCGAAGCAATTTACACCTGTCACTCCATTATAGGGTAGGGTCAATACAATAGCCAAATGTCCTTATTTTCTCCAAATCGTCGCTTGTTTTTTCAAGGCTTAGGTCTTGCTGGAATCAGCGCCCTCCCTGGGTGCAGTATGTTTCGTGACAGCCCTAAACCCCCAGTCATTGCACTGGTTCTTGGCTCTGGTGCTGCCCGGGGTTTTGCACATATTGGAGTAATTAAGGCCCTCGAGGCTCAAGGAATTCGTCCCAATCTCGTGGTAGGTTCAAGCGCAGGAAGCGTAATTGCCGCTCTATATGCCTCTGGTTATAGCGGACTGGAGCTCAATCGGATTGGGCTCAATTTAGATGAGGCAGCCCTTGCAGACTGGGCCTACCCCTTTGCCGGGCGCTTTGGTGGATTAATCAAAGGCGATGCATTGCAAAGCATGGTCAATCGCGAGGTCCAGAATCGATCCATCGAACAAATGACCCTGCCACTCGGAATTGTTGCCACGGAATTACAAACCGGTAAAGGTGCTCTCTTTCGTCGAGGGGATACCGGTCTAGCGGTGCGGGCATCCTGCGCTGTGCCCGGGGTCTTTCAGCCCGCACTGATTCAAGGACGTGAATATGTCGACGGCGGATTAGTCGCTCCCGTGCCCGTCCGTTATGCGCATGAGATGGGTGCCACTTTTGTGATTGCCGTCAATATTTCTTCCGATGCGAGCGCATTTAATGCCACGGGCACGCTTGGTTTATTGCAACAGACCATCAGCATCATGCAGCAGAGCATCAATCAATACGAGTTAGCAAAGGCAGATATTGTGATTACGCCTCAACTTAAGCAGATGGGAAGTGCTGACTTTAGAGCGCGTAACGCCGCTATCCTCGCTGGCGAGCTCGCCGCCCAAGAAAAAGTGGGTGAGATTAAAGAAAAGCTTCGAGGATTGAAATAGGATTAAAGCTTACGTGGCTGAGCGCGTAACTTTTTTGCTTCCTGAATGAGGGCATTACGCTCAGCATTGCTTAACTCATCAGTTCCATCTAAGCGTCTCGCACCATCAAAGCGCTTATCCCAATAGGCACTTGCTAAGTCATCAACTCGGACTGCTGAACCCTTTGATGGGGAGTGAATGAATTTGTTATCGCCCACATAAATACCAACGTGTGAAAAGGTGAGGCGCATCGTATTGAAGAACACCAAATCACCGGGCTCTAACTCCTCCCGAGAAATAGGCTTACCCACTTTACTCATTTGCGAGGACTTAGGTGGGAGCAAAAAACCCAATTTATCTTTAAACACAAATCGCACAAAGCCACTCGCGTCCAAACCGGATTGTGGCAAATCACCATTCCAGCGATATCGCACCCCAATTAATTGCATCGCCTCATTAATCAGGGCTTCGGTTTTGGTGGATACCGAATCCACCACCTGATGGGTAAAGCGTGCAAAGTAGGAAGAATTGCCCTCAATCCGAACTTCTGGTTTTGGGGCCTCTTTAGCTACTGTATCTGTAGCAGTGTTAGCACTGGCAATCGATACCAATCCACCCAAAACCATGGCGGTTAGGAATTGAAAAGGTAAACGGATCATGTGCTTACGAATAGGCATGAATGGATTCTAGCAAAACCGAACCAAAAGGGAAAGCAAGTTCATCCCGAATATTGATTCTTAAGTAATTGTTTTATATCGATTTTTATTTCTAGGTCAGCTCCGCCGCCTTAAATAATGCTTTGGTATAGGGCTCTTTGGGATCACGAACCATCGCCTCAGTCTCGCCATACTCCACCACTTCTCCAGAGCGTAACACCATGAGTTCATGTGACATTGCCCGGATCACCGCTAGATCATGACTAATGATGAGATAAGCAAGGTTGTACTTCTTTTGAAGTTCACTAAGCAACTTTAAGACCTGTTTTTGGATCGAAACATCTAAGGCCGAAGTGGGTTCGTCGAGCACCAGTATTTGTGGCTTCAGAATCAGTGCGCGCGCAATCGCAATTCGTTGGCGCTGCCCACCAGAAAACTCATGGGGATAGCGCTGGAGAGCGGAACGATCCAAACCAACTTCACGCAAGATCTCAACCACTCGGGTCTCCCGTTCGCCATAAGACAAATGCGGTTGATGAACACTCAAACCCTCGGACACAATCTCAAAAATGGTCATGCGTGGTGATAATGAACCAAAGGGGTCCTGAAAAATCACCTGCAAATGGGCGCGCATTGCACGACGCTCAATTGGAGTTAGCGTTGACCACGATTGATCCAAGACCGAGACATCACCTTCCACCTTGGCCCTTGTCTCTCCAAGCAATCCCAGAATGGCCATGGCCAAGGTTGTTTTCCCAGAACCAGATTCACCAATCACACCAATCGTTTGCCCTTGCTTGAGTTGCAGACTTAAGGGCTTGAGGACTTGATGGCGCTTCGCTTTACTAAACCAATCCCGCCAGCGCAAGCCACCACTAGCAAAATTGGATTGCGGGTAAGAGACACTTAATCGATGAGCGGTTAATAAAACGGGGGCCAATGGCACTACCGGTAGCAGTTCACGCTCAGGCTGACTGTTCACCAATTGCTCCGTGTAAGGATTCGTGGGGTGCGAGAAAACTTCATGCGTTGATCCAGCCTCCACCAGACACCCCTGATTTAAGACCCCTACCCGGTTTGCAAAATGCTTCACTAAATTGAGGTCATGCGTGATTAATAGAATCGCCATGCCACCCCGCTCTTTGGCCTCTTCTTGCAGATCGCGCAGTAAATCCAAAATCTGAAGACGCAAACTCACATCCAAAGCAGTGGTTGGCTCATCGGCAATCAACAAACGTGGTTTGCATGCCAACGCCATCGCAATCATGGCGCGTTGACGCTGACCACCCGATAACTGATGGGGATAGGCATAAAAACGCTCTTCTGCTTGCAAAATCCCGGTTTTCTTCAGAAGCGTAATGGCAGTCTGGCGGCATTCCTCCAAAGGCATTAAGGGCTCATGCACCTGAACTGCTTCAACAATTTGATTGCCAATGGTAAACAAGGGATTGAGCGCGGTCATTGGCTCCTGAAAGATCATCGCAATCTCCCGCCCCCGAACCTCCCGAATACGCTCAATCGATAAATCTAATAGATTTTCTTCTGTGCCATCCTCGCGTTGCCAGAGAATCCGGCCCTGCAGACGAGCACCTTCTGGGGTGAGGCGCAGCGGCGCCAGTGCGGAGAGTGTTTTTCCGGAACCGGATTCACCAACCAAGGCAATGCGCTCACCTGGCGCAATGCTCAGATCGAGTTCACGAACGGCATACTTCTCTCGTCGCCCAGTACCAAACGAGATCGAGAGTTGCTCATAGCGCAATAAGCTCATGCGCGCGCCCCTGTTAACGGGTTGCTCTTGCGAGAATCAAAGGCATCTCGCAATGCCTCGCCCATAAATGTTAATAAGAGTAAGGTGCCCCCGAGCACTACGAAGGTCGACACCGAAATCCACCAGGCATCAAGGTTTGCCTTACCCTGCGATAGCAACTCCCCCAAGCTAGGAGTTCCAGGAGGCACTCCCAATCCCAAGAAATCCAAACTCGTGAGTGACAGAATCGCCGCACTCATCCGGAACGGTAAAAAAGTAATGACAGGGGTTAAGCTATTTGGCAAGATATGCCGCCGCATAATCTGGGCATTTGTCAGTCCCAAGGCTTTAGCCGCACGCACATACTCAAGAGCGCGATTACGAAAGAACTCGGCACGCACGTAGTCGGATAAACCCATCCATCCAAATGCCGCTAACAAAATAATCAGTAAGAGCACGCTAGGGTTAAAGATCGAAGCAAAAATAATAAGCAGATATAACTCGGGCATCGCTGACCAAATCTCAATGATGCGTTGGGTAATGAGATCAAAGCGTCCCCCAAAAAATCCCATCAATGCGCCGGTGAGTACTCCAACCGCTACACCCACTGCAGTCAACGCCATGCCAAACAGAATGGATAAACGAAATCCATAGATGAGGCGTGCCAATACATCACGCCCCCGATCATCGGTACCTAACCAGTTCTCCGCCGAGGGTGCTGCTGGATTAGGCTCTTTGGCAAAGTAATTGAGGGTCTCAAAACTATAGGGGATGAGGGGGTAAATGGCCCAGTTCGATCCATCGGTAATATTCTTTTTAATATCCGGATCGAGATAATCGGTGCGCGTAGCAAAGTCGCCCCCAAAGACGGTCTCTGGATAATTTTTGACTAAGGGGAAATAGAACTTACCCTCGTAGCGCACCACTAAAGGTTTGTCATTCGCGATCAACTCTGCGCATAAACTCAAACCAAACAGGATCGAGAATATCCATAAGCTGACATAGCCCAAGCGATTCGCTTTAAAGCGCAGCCATTTGCTCACGATCCACCCCCAGAGCCAAATTGGATACGGGGATCGACCAGCACATAGCAAAGATCAGAAATTAACTTTGTAATTAGACCTATTAAGGTAAACAGATAGAGCGTGCCAAACACTACAGGGTAGTCTCTGCGCATCACTGCTTCATAGGAAAGTAAACCTAAGCCATCGAGAGAGAACAGGGTTTCAATTAAGAGTGAGCCAGCAAAGAAGGCGCCAATAAATGCGGCAGGAAATCCAGTGATCAGAGGAATTAAGGCATTCCGAAAGACATGCTTCCACAGCACCTTGTTCTCACTCACCCCTTTTGCTCGGGCGGTTAAGACATATTGCTTACGAATCTCTTCTAAAAAAGAATTTTTCGTAAGCATCGTAATCACTGCAAAGCTACCTAGCACGGACGCGGTGATGGGCAAGACCAAATGCCATAGATAATCCAACACTTTGCCAATCAAACTAAGCTCACTCCAGTTATCGGAGGTCAGGCCGCGCAGAGGAAAGATTTGCAGAAAACTTCCTCCGCCAAAGAGTACCAATAGCAATACCCCCAGGACAAATCCCGGGATCGCATAGCCCACCAAAATCATCGTGCTGGTGACGCGATCAAAACGCGTGCCATCGCGGACCGCTTTAGCAATCCCCAGGGGAATCGACACTAAATAACTGATAAAGAAAGTCCAAAGACCAATGCTGATCGAGACAGGTAGCTTTGAGATCACCAAATCCCAAACGCTTTTGTGTTGGTAGTAGCTTTGTCCCAAATCAAATTGCGCAAAGCGTTTGAGCATCATGAAGTAGCGCTCAAGCGGAGGTTTATCAAACCCATATAAGGCTTTGACTTGCTCAAGCCGTTCGGCATCCACCCCTTGACGTCCACGATAGGTCACGCCACCTCCCGAGGACTCACCACCGACCGCTGCATCGCCCTTACCCTTAAGTTCGAGCATCAGCTGCTCGACAGGCCCACCAGGAACAAATTGCACCACTGCAAAAGTCAGAGTTAAAACCCCAAGCAAGGTGGGGATCATGAGCAAAACCCGCTTAATGATGTAGATCAGAATCTCGGAGCTCATTTGCGCGCCTCCTGTAACCACCAGGTTGACAAAATCCATGATTCGGCTGAGTAATACAAGGGCGGATTGGGGTAGCCCATTTCTTTACGGTATGCAATGCGATGGGTTGGACTGTACCAATGCGGCACTACATAGTAGCTGTTCCACAGCACGCGGTCGAGTGAACGGGTTGCGGCTTGCAACTGCTCTCTCGTTTCAGCGCGCACAATCGCATCAATCAGCGCATCCACGACCGGAGATTGCACGCCGATGACATTATCAGAACCTCTCTCCTTGGCTGCTGCACTTCCAAAGCGATCGTAGAGCTCGTTCCCCGGGCTTTGGGTGTCGGGAAAGCGAATGGTGGTCATATCAAAATCATAGTCATCCATGCGTTTTTGATGAAGTGCAAAGTCGCTAGTGCGAATATCTACCTTAATCCCTAACTTCTCGAGATTACGTACATAGGCGGTCAGAATCCGCAAAAAGAATGGGCCATCTTCGACGATTTCAAAACGGAATACCTCCCCTTTTGCGTTACGAAGTGCGCCATCGCGATAGGTCCACCCAGCCTCTGCCAATAGCTCTTTCGCCTTGCGAAGATTGCTACGCAAACTACTGGGCGGTGTGGTACTCGGTGCTGGCGGCATTGCCCCAAACACCGCCTCGGGCACAAATTGAGGGTACTTCGCCTGTAAGGGTTTTAGGAGTTTGAGTTCAGCGGCGGTGGGCACGGTCTCACCCTGGTAGTTAGCACTCAAATCACTGTTCTGAAAATAACTTTCAATCCGACTGTATTGATCGTAGAAGAGTTGGCGATTGAGCCATTCGAAATCCAATGCATATCCAAGAGCTTTGCGAACTCGTACATCCTGAAAAATAGGACGACGCAAGTTCATCGCAAAACCCTGCATTCCAGCACCGTTGTGATTTGGAAATGCTTTTTTAATTAGGGTGCCATTATTAAATTTAGGGCCCACATAACTCTTCGCCCAATTTTTAGCGCGGTACTCCACAAGCGCATCAAACTCACCTGCTTTAAATGCCTCTAAGCGCACTGCATCATCGCTATACAGTTTGTAAACAATCCGATCAAAATTAAAGAATCCCACCCGCACATTCACCTTATTGCCCCAGTAGTTCGGGTTACGCTTGTAGATCATCGACTTACCTGCGCGATAGGACTCAATTAAGTAAGGGCCGCTACCAATTGGATGTTCAAAGGTAATCTTGTCAAAGGGAGTATGACTGCCGTCGGCTTTCTTGCCCCAGTTCTTAGAAAAAACAGGTATACCGCCGACCATCAAAGGTAACTCGCTATTGCGGGTCTTAAAGTCAAACCGAATCACGCGCTCCGATACCACCACCGCCTGTTTGACATCGGCGTAAATGGTGCGGTACTGCGGATTGGCAAGTTTACTCATGAGCGTATCAAAACTGTGTTTGACATCGTCAGCCAAAATCGGACTGCCATCGGAGAACTGCGCCTCGGGTCTTAAACGAAAGGTCACCGACATCTGATCTGGTGCTACTTTTATATCTTCGGCGATTAAGCCATAGACACTCGAGACCTCATCTGCACTGCTCACCGCCAATGACTCAAACATCAAAGCACCGATGCCAGGGGCAGTCACACCCCGCAAGGTGAAGGGGTTGAACTTATCAAAACTGGTGCGGCGGTCTGGATTGGGTAGCGTGAGTGTTCCACCGCGTGGCGCATTCGGATTGACATAGTCAAAATGGGCAAAACCATCGGCATATTTGGGTTTGCCATATTGCGCGATGCCCTGAGCGGCCTCAACTCCCAGAGGGAAAATGAGCATTGAGCACAGTAGCGTGATCAAAAGAGACCGCCAATGCGCCCCAAATTGGCTTGGTAATGATCGCAGGGGTAATTGGCTTAGCATATGCAACAATTGTAGATAGCAAATCAATTTTGAAGTAAAGGACTCATCATGGCTTATTTAAGCGGTAAACGCATCCTCATTACCGGACTCCTCTCCAACCGCTCAATCGCCTATGGCATTGCTAAGGCCTGCCACCGCGAGGGTGCAGAACTGGCATTTATATATGTGGGCGAACGCTTTAAGGACCGCATCACAGAATTTGCTAAAGAATTCAATAGCTCACTCATTTTTGATTGCGATGTCGGTAGCGACGAACAGATCCATGCTCTGTTTGAAGATCTTGGAAAATCCTGGCCCCAATTTGACGGGTTTGTCCATTCAATTGGATTTGCCCCCCGCGAGGCAATTGCTGGCGATTTTCTGGAGGGTTTGAGTCGGGAAGCATTCAAGATTGCGCACGATATCTCAGCGTATAGCTTTCCAGCAATGGCAAAAGAAGCGCTCCCCATGTTAAGCCCGAATGCCGCCCTTCTTACCCTAACTTATTTAGGTTCAATGCGTAACGTTCCAAACTACAACACCATGGGGCTAGCCAAAGCATCCCTCGAGGCATCGGTTCGGTATTTAGCAGGCTCACTGGGACCCAAAGGCATTCGGGTCAATGGTATTTCAGCTGGTCCGATTAAAACTCTGGCCGCCTCGGGCATTAAAGGGTTTGGAAAAATTCTAGATGCGGTTGAAAAAACCGCTCCTCTGAGACGCAATGTGACCGTCGATGATGTCGGTAATGCCGCCTCATTCTTGCTATCCGATTTAGCCAGCGGTATTACCGCTGAGATTATTTATGTCGATAACGGCTTTAGCCAAGTCGTTGGTGGCATGGACGAGGTTTAGAAATCGATTCTTCGGATCAAGCCCAACCACAAATACCGCTACGAGAGGCGCTAGCCTACTGGCTCAAACTCGGGTTTATTAGTTTTGGCGGGCCGACCGCTCAGATTGCCATGATGCATGATGAGCTTGTCGAGAAAAAACGTTGGATCTCCGAGCGTCGTTTTTTGCATGCCCTTAATTACTGCATGCTGCTACCTGGCCCAGAGGCTCAGCAATTAGCTACTTATTTAGGTTGGCTGATGCATCGAACCTGGGGTGGCATTCTGGCGGGCACCTTATTTATTCTGCCCTCGCTCTTGATTCTGATTGCGCTCTCATGGATTTATCTGGAGTTTGGTCAAACCCCTTTGATTGCTGCGCTGTTTGAGGGAATCAAACCGGCGGTGACCGCGATTGTGATCGTGGCGGTCATCCGCATTGCAAAACGCAGTATTCGTCACGCCATACTGGCCTGGCTTGCCTTCCTATCCTTTATCGCCATCTTTGTTTTTAATGTTCCATTCCCACTCATTATTGTGAGCGCTGGACTCTTTGGATTTTGGTTAGGTCAACGCCACCCATCCCTGTTTGCGCATCAGGCCCACACACCATCTCATCGCAGCGACTCTGGTATTGAAGCTCTAATTGGTGATCACACCCCTACTCCAGAGCATGCTCGCCATGATGCAAACCGTCTTTATCGACATTTAAGCATTGGGGTTTTATTGTGGGTCATCCCACTAGTCGTTTTGATTCTGATTGAGGGTTGGAAATCGCTCTATCCACAATTGGCTTGGTTTTTTACCAAAGCAGCATTCCTAACCTTTGGGGGCGCGTATGCAGTCCTGCCTTACGTCTTTCAAGGTGCTGTCGAACATTACCAATGGTTAACAGCCCCACAAATGATGGATGGCTTGGCCTTGGGCGAGACCAAACCAGGGCCGCTCATCATGGTGGTTGCTTTTGTGGGCTTTCTGGCAGGGTTTGCTAATGACACGGTCTTGGGTGGCCTCGGTTTTTGGGGAGGAGTACTGGGGGCTTGCGTGGCGACCTGGTTTACTTTTTTGCCATCGTTCTTATTTATTTTTTTAGGTGCCCCTTTGATTGAATCAACCCACGGTAATTTACGCTTTACCGCACCACTGACCGCGATCAGCGCAGCGGTGGTTGGTGTGATTGCCAACCTTGGGGTGTTCTTTGCCTATCAGGTATTTTTTCCGAAAGGCTTCTCGGGTGGCTTATCGGTATTTGCACTTCTCATTTGTTTGGCGTCTTTAGTTCTGATGCTACGACTCCAATGGGGTGTCATTCGTACCTTAGGTCTAGCGGGACTTTTGGGCATTCTGTTTGCTGCCAATGGTGGGCTGTTTTCCTAGATATTGATTGATAAGTCTGATGCCAAACTTGGCATAATGGTGTCATGAGAATCGACGAAGCCACACTATCCCATCTCCAAGAGTGGATTGGTAAATCCGAGCGTTATCCAGATCAAGTGACCGCCGCACCTTACCGCGCTCTTTCTGCAACCCTCGACCGCAATGATCCCGAGCCAAAACCGGGTATCTTTTTGCCAGAGCTATGGCACTGGTTGTATTTTTTGCCACATCCTCAACAGTCCGAAATTGGTCCGGATGGTCATGCCAAGCGCGGCGGCTTCTTGCCACCCGTGCCACTGCCACGTCGCATGTGGGCCGGTGGTCGACTGCGTTGGGTGGGTGAACTGCAAATTGGTGATGCGATCGAACGCGTATCTACGATTAAGTCGGTCACTCACAAATCAGGACGAACTGGTGATTTGCTGTTTGTCCTGGTTGAACATCAAATTTCTAATCAAAAAGGGCTTGCACTAACCGAAGAGCATGACATTGTGTACCGTGCAGCCCCAAGTCCTGATGAGAAACCACCAGCTCCAACACCCGCCCCTCGCGATGCGCAGTGGACCAAGGTGATTAATCCCGATCCAGTTCTTTTGTTTCGTTACTCCGCACTCACCTTTAATGGACACCGTATTCATTACGACCGCAGTTATGTCACCCAAGAGGAAGGTTACCCAGGTTTGATCGTGCACGGCCCTTTGATCGCCACGCTCTTAGTGGATCTAGTTAGAGAGCATCACCCCAGCAGAAAGCTGCAATCCTTCGAGTTCAGAGCAATTCGTCCAACTTTTGACATCCATCGCATGAAAGTGAATGCCGCGTTAGATGGTGATGATCCTAGCGGTCAAACCTTGCGGGTCTGGGCAGAAGATCATGAGGGTTGGCTAACGATGCAAGCCAAAGCAGTATTGAGCAAATAGCGATGACGACCCATTACTCTGCTGAACTTGCGCGCTTTGCAAGCCAATTGCAATTTGAAGACATTCCCGAAGATGTTATTGCACGGGCGGAAGATTTATTAGTCGATTGGTTTGCTTCTGCGATTGGCGGCAAAGGTGCAAAACCAGTTGAGATCATTACGCAATTTGCCCAATCGATGGGACCAGTGTCACAACCTGCGGTTGCCGGATCCGCAGAAATCATTGTGTCGCGCTCGATGTCGAGTCCATTTCTGGCATGCCTAGCCAATGCCGCAGCATCGCATGTTGTTGAACAAGATGATGTTCATAATGGCTCGGTCTTTCATCCAGGAACCATCGTATTTCCAGCGGCATTAGCGCTTGCGCAGGCCAAACAACTGAGTGGCCGTGAGTTCTTAACCGCTGCTGTGGTTGGCTACGAGGTCGGCATTAGAGTCGGTGAATTCTTGGGCCGCTCCCACTACAAAATTTTTCATACTACGGGTACCGCTGGTACCTTAGCGGCTGCCGCAACTGTCGGTCGTTTGCTCAAATTGAGTCCGGAGCAAATGCTGCATGCCTTTGGTTCGGCTGGTACGCAATCGGCTGGCCTTTGGGAGTTCTTGCGTGATGCTGCGGATTCCAAGCAGCTGCATACTGCGCATGCCAGCGCCACTGGCCTGATGTCCGCCTACTTGGCACAAGCCGGATTTACTGGTGCCCAGAAAATACTCGAGGGCGTTCAAGGTCTTGCAGCAGGCACATCAACCGATGCCAATCCTGAAAAATTAATTGATCGACTAGGCTCGCGTTGGTGTTTGGCGGAGACCTCGTTCAAATATCATGCCTCGTGTCGGCATACCCATCCCGCAGCAGATGCTTTATTGCAAGTGATTCAGAAACACGCTGTGCAGATGAATGAGATTGACCGCATCGAGACCCTGGTCCATCAGGGCGCGATCGATGTTCTTGGACCCGCTAGTGAGGCAACTACCTTACATCAGTCCAAATTTTCAATGGGCACGGTTCTAGCGCTAATTTGTAAATATCAATTTGCCGGTCTCGATGAGTTCGCTAAACACTTTCATGATCCCGAGATTCGTGCCCTACGTAATCGGGTGAGTATGGTTTTAGATCCCGAGGTTGATCAAGCTTATCCGCAGCGCTGGATTGGTAAGGTCAAGGTCTATCTTAAAAATGGTCGTATTTATGAGGGTCGCGTCGATGAGCCTAAAGGTGATCCAGGCAATACGCTTTCGCGAGCGGAAATCCAAGAAAAAGCTCTACGTTTAGCTGCGTTTAGTGGTGGTGCTACCGAACCTGAAATGCGCAAAGCCATTGCATTGTTATTCGATATTCGTCAGGCAAGTGCTGTACCGTTTATTTTTTCAAAATAAGGATTGCTGCCATGAACCTCCCCCACTTACCACTAAGTGATGCATGTTGCTTCTTGTTTGTTCCAGCGAATCAACCGGAGCGCTACAGCAAAGCATTTGCCAGTGGAGCGCAAGGCGTCATCATTGATTTAGAAGATGCGGTTGGTCTAGACGACAAGCCCAAAGCGCGCGAACTACTCAAACAACATTGGTCATTGATTTCAGACTCTGATAAAGAGCGGCTGGTGGTCCGCTGTAATGCACCAGGTTCGCCGTTTTATGCAGCGGATTTGGTATTACTCAAAGAGTTGCAAGCACCATGCCTCATGATCCCCAAAACGGAGACGCGCGATCATATCAATGGGGCTGCCGAAGAGCTCCCCAACACCGCATTCATTCCCATGATCGAGACCCCGCTGGGCCTACATCATTTGAATGACATCGCAAGTTCGCAGCAGGTATTAAGGCTTGCGCTCGGCAACTTTGATATGCAAGTTGAGCTTGGCATCAGCTGCGATGAGAATGAAACGGAACTAGATACCGCCAGATTTATGATGACTTTGACCTCAAAATTAGCGCAGATAGCCCCACCAATCGATGGGGTTACTCAATCGACGACCGATACAGCTCTCATTTTTGCACATGCACAAAAAGCTGGACGCTTTGGCTTTGGCGCCAAGTTATGCATTCATCCGAAGCAAATACCTGTTGTGAAACAAGCATTTACTCCCACCCCCCAAGAGATCGACTGGGCCCAACGGGTGATTGCGGCAGATCAAGCCTCTGGGGGGCAAGCCGCCAAGGTGGATGGCAAGATGATCGATCGGCCAGTTGTCATGTTGGCGCGCCGCATCCTAAGTTTGGCTGGTAATCCCTAGGTTTACCGCCACAAAACCATGGCAAAATGGCGTTTGCTTTATCCCTAACGGAGACTTTTGAATGAACTTGAAAAAACCTTTGAATGCATTACTTGCTGCGGTGATGGGTGCTGGTGTGTTGTTAAGCGGCACTGCAAACGCACAAAAATACCCTGATAAACCAATTAGCCTCGTGGTCCCATTTGCTGCTGGTGGCCCAACCGACACCATTGCTCGTCTATTGGCAACCCAAATGAGTAAATCCTTGGGTCAATCGGTTGTTGTTGAAAACGTTCCTGGTGCAGGTGGTACTGTTGCTTCTGCAAAAGTTGCTAAATCCAAACCCGATGGTTACACCATTTATATCCATCACATGGGCATGGCTACTGCTCAAGCTCTATATGACAAGCTTCCCTATGACCCCCTCAAAGACTTTGAGTACATCGGTCAAGTTGCTGACGTACCAATGGTGCTCTTAGGTAGCAAAAACTTCCCACCTAACAACTTCAAAGAGCTTGAGGCCTACATTCGCGCCAATAAAGACAAAGTGACCATGGCCAATGCGGGCCCCGGCGCTGTATCTCAATTGTGCGGATTGATTTTTCAGAGCCGTTTGGGTGTGCGCGTGACAACCGTTCCTTACAAAGGTACAGGCCCAGCCTTGACTGACTTAGTTGGTGGTCAAGTTAACATTTTGTGTGACCAAACCACCCAAACCATTCCGTTCATTAAAGACGGCAAGGTGAAGGTCTATGGCGTAACCACTCCTAAGCGTCTTTCCGCCCTCCCCAATGTTCCAACCTTGGATGAACAAGGCATGAAAGGCTTTGATGTGAAGGTATGGCATGGTATTTATGCTCCCCTTGGCACACCAAAACCAGTTCTAGAGAAACTTAATGCTGCTCTCAAGAAGGCGTTGACCGATCCTGATCTGAAGGCTCGCTTGGATTCCTCGAACATTGATATCGTTCCCGTTGCGAAGCAAAACGGTGAGTCGCTAAAAGCTCACTTGGATGCCGAGATCAACCGTTGGGGTCCGATCATTCGTAAAGCCAACATTCCTGATTAATTTGTTGGACTTTCAATGATTCCAAGGCCGGTGCAAACCGGCCTTTTTATTTGGGCATTAGCCAAACATCCGACCGCGTTTGCGACGCGCCATCAGACTTGTATCGATGCCCCATCCATCCAGATCATTTTGTTTGGGTCTGCCCCAAATCACCCATCGAATACTTAATCCAATTGCCCAGGCAGCGAGAAACGGATCCAAGAGGTAATCCCATAAATTATTCGACTCATGCCAGTGAATGGACCAAGCAATCACGGCAATCGATAACATCAGAGCTTCCCAGGAGTGCTTGGCAAAGAAATAAATTGCGGCGATCAACAAAACAGTTCCTGCAAAAACGCTAGAGTGGTAACCCCAAGCGTAGGGGTCAAAAAAGGTAAGTCCCAAAGCAAATGGATAAAACAGGATAGCTATCACTGCAATCAGTATTGGGGTCGCGCTTGCGATTCGAAATGCACTCCATCCACTCCATGTAAATAAAATTAGCAACAGACTCAAAATACTCAAATCGCCAGTCACGCCACGAATGTAAGCTGCAAACGGTAAGTTCCAAGGTGCACCAATTGCAGCGAATGGGGCCAATAAAACGAGTGATGCAATGGTGACAAAGAACAAGCCCGCAATCAAGCCATGAGCCTTATTGAGTATGGAGCGAACTAGATGTAAGCAAATAATGCTCGTCACAAGACTGATCTCGATGAGCGGCAGCTGATGAATGAGGGTAGCCAAGGTCATGGGGTTTGATCCGTTTCTGCTTTTATATGCTGGAGATACGACTGTAAGTTACCAGCATCCCAAAGAATCGACTTAATTCGCTTGCGATTCCAGGTATAGACCAGCAAGACTTGGCCTTGTTGATTCAGACTCATATAGGGATAGGAAAACTCTTCCTTGGGGTTGGTCATTGAGGCCGTCTCATCCTCAAGCACGGCAATCGTCTTCCATGGAGAGTAGTTGCTCTTAGCTGGCTGGCTGCTATCTGCTTGTGTCTGGCCGGACCATGACGCGGCGAGGACCAAGCGATGACGTCCGTGTTCTAAATCATTAAAGACCATCAAACGAGTTCGATCCGATAGCTCCACTCCAGTGATGGCTGCATTCGGATTGGGTAGACCCAAGTCAGGCGCTAACTCCCAACGCTCACCAGCGCTAGTGGTGTAGCTCACCGGAATTTGCTTGGCGCCCGTTCGACGAGCTTGACGAAAATAAGCGCTCGCATGCTTGGCATCATCAATAAAGACAATGGGTTGCAAAGTGCCACGGCCCGAGGTCATGCGTCGTTTATCAAGCATTTGACCGCTCGGATCAAGCCGCAATAACTCTCCGTATTTACCAATCCACTCGTGATAGACCGGCATTCCCATGGTGCCGTCGGCAAACAAAAATCCAGAACCCTTCACTAGGGTACTGAGGTTAATTAAGGGTGTAGTGATGAGACGTTTTGGGCCAGTCCAAGTCAATCCATCATCATCCGAATGCATCACACTGATGGAGCTACCAGCCCAACCGCCGATCGATACCGCTACCACATAAAGTTGTAATTGCCCATTGATATTGCGCATGGGTACAGGATTACCAAGCTTGGCAATGTATCGTCCGAGACTTGCTTGCGCGCCCTCTCGATCGAGGACCACGCTCGCTGGACCCCATTGCTTGTTTGTTGAATCCCACACTGCACTCTGAATCACCACATCGGCCGCGCCCTCTCGCGAACCAGCAAACCAAAACGCACGCCAGTTTCCGTCTTTTAATGGAATGACGCTTGCCGCATGCACCGAGGGTCTTGTGGTATCAGGTAACCACTCCGCTAAGCCCTGCAATGTAGGCGCATTAACGATGGTCTTCGTTTTCGATGGGCTTGGAATGGACGATAGGATTGGATCGGTATTGGTTGACTCGCTAGGAACTTGAAAATCAGCCCAAGCCGGATGATCGTCCAACTGAAAATACGCCATTGCGATCGCAACCACTAAGAATACAAATGCCAACACCCGCATCATCGACATGCATCTTTCTCGGTGGAGGTATCTTTACCGATATTGAATGGGGCAAACACGATGTACTCTTTCACAAAGAGATTGTCGCTCACTTGGCCCAATAGCATCGCCTTAATCTCATCAGACGAGTGTCGGGCACGCATCTCAAGGCGCTCACCAATCACCTCACAATCGGGGCATGGGGCAAACTTGGTATTCACCGGGGCCTGAACTGCAAAATAGGCATAGCGATTAGCCAACTGGGTGAGATTTTTAGCCTCGCTCGCGGGATAGCCCTTAATTTCAGCGCCTGGAATCAAAAAGCGATACTCCTCGTCTTTAGCTCGAAAGTCGCAAGGGAACCACACCGTTTTACCTTGGAGTGCGGTAATGGTTTTGGTATCAAACCGCCCTGCCACGCCATCAAGCGGCATGATGCTACTACTTAAACTCAGCATCGTGAGAAAACAAGCCAGTAATGTTGCTGTCTTGGTAAAACGGGTCTGAACTAGCCCAGCTAGAACGATGCCGATTGCACCAAGCAGTAAGAACCAATGCCATACGGGATAGGACCAAAGATAGATGTTCCAAGAGAGCCATGCCAAAGCCACCAAGACAACGCCCTGCAATACCAAGCCAATCCATAAGGTCCAGCGATTGAGTTGCTGCCAATGAATAGCCAGTAAGATCGCAATCGCTGGCATGATCGGTAGCAGATATCGGCCTGAGCGCTGACTTGGAAGAGAAAAGATAATGAAGAACACTGCGATCCAAATCCATAGCAACTTCTCTTCGGTGCTCATTGGCTTGCGATCACGGATTGCCAGATAAAAGAGGTTGAATACCGCGAATGTTAAAAATCCGGCATTAGCTACTCCCGTCACTAAGAGCATGCCTACACTATCACCACTCCAGACGAAGTCTTTTAAATAACTCGTATTTCTGGCTGCGAACTTACCTGCATTTTCACCAATGACGAACTCATTCCAGATCGCCAGCGGGTCCGGATCCAACACAAACCACAGTGCAAATAAGCCTAATGCAATCAGGCCAATCGAGATCACTTTAAGGAGGTCACGCTGAATGCATTCCATCACCCGACGATCGCGCCATTGCCAGTACCACAGGGATAATACGAGGCAGGCAGGAACAATGTAGGCCACCGATTTATAAAGCAATGCGCAACCAAAGGCAAAGCCTGTGATTAATGGGAATAAGAATCTAGAGTCAGCCAGTCTTTTGCCAACGATGAGTAACAGAAAAAATGGAAGGGAGAGCCAAAAGATCTCTGGGGGCTCGGCCAGGTAGGGGCGCCCATAGCGGTAGGTATTAAAAAAGGCAAGCCAAATGATGCTGGCCAACACTCCAACCGAACGATTTCTACTAATCGCTATTGCACTCAACCCAATTAGGAGAGCTGTGAGTGCGGTGTACACTAAACTGGGCCAGCGCAAATTAAATAGCGACCATGCCTTGCCATGCTCGCTTGAGAGCATGCCCTGCCAAAATAATAATGGCGGCTTGGTATTTTTAATACCGATCATTTCTGATTGCAGCGGCAACCATGCATCGGATGCATTGGTCATGCGGACAATATGGGTATAAGGGTATTCATCGCCATTCTTGGGAGCAAAGCGACTATCAACCCCATACAGATAAGTAATGCATGCTAGAACGAGCCCAAACAGAATCGACGGAATAGAAATGGGCGTTTGCATAGTCGCTAGTTTATTAGTCTGGCGTTTAGGCCTCTTCATTTCCCAAATAGATTTGCACAAAACCTAGGGAAAACCTTAATCCCAGGGGATTCCTTGGGTTATATCATTATGACTAATAAGTATTGAATTCGTGAGACATTCTTTTAAATATTGCCCATCAATCATTTAATATCACTAAAGCTTTTTGTTGTTCGCATTAAAACCAATGGAGATTATTAAAATGCACTTTCCATCTGCACGTCAGCTCAAGCTCGTAGGGCTTAGCATTGGCACCACAGGTTTGCTGACCTTTAGCGGTATTGCCGCGAGTCAGACCAGTCCAGCTAATATCAATCAACTTTCCTTGGCAGCTACTTGTGCTAATTGCCACGGCACCAATGGCGTTGGCGTACCCAATGCAGGGATGCCACAAATTAATCATTTAACGCCCGATGCGATGTTCACCCAACTCAAGGCCTTCAAGAGCGGCGCCAGAACTGGCACCATCATGCATCAGTTGGCCAAAGGCTATACCGATGAGCAACTTCAAACCATTTCCAATGTACTTGGCAAAAAATAATTGAGGATAAAAAAATGGATCGTCGTCACTTTCTAGGTGTTAGTTCAGCTGCTTCTCTCGGCGTATTAGCCGGTTGCGCAAGCAGTCCTCCTGTCAATATCAGTAAAGCCAATGTGGTCGTGGTTGGGGGTGGCTATGGTGGAGCAACCGCTGCCAAGTATGTGCGGATGTTCTCAAACAATACCGCCCAAGTTACCTTAATTGAACCCAATCCTGAGTTCATTTCTTGCCCACTCTCCAATCTCGTGATTGGAGGCCATACCACCATCTCGAATATCTCAACCCCCTATGACAACTTGACGAAGCGTCACGGCATTAAGGTTGTGAAGGATATGGTGGCCGCCATTGATCCAAAGCAAAAGACTATTCGTCTTGCCTCCGGCGGCTCAATGAAGTATGACAAGCTAATCCTGTCACCTGGCATTGGTCTCATGATGGATACCATCAAAGGCTTAGATAAGGCCAACCAAGAAGGGGTTACGGTTCAGGCATGGAAAGCTGGTGCTGAAACCGTCCTGCTTCGCAAACAACTGGAGTCTATGAAAGATGGTGGCGTCTACGCAATCTCCATCCCAATGGCACCCTATCGCTGCCCTCCTGGGCCTTATGAGCGGGCCTGCCAAGTGGCCAGTTACTTTAAGCAATTTAAGCCCAAGTCCAAGGTATTGATCTTGGATGCGAATGATGATGTGACCTCCAAGGGCGGTCTATTTAAGAAAGCTTGGGCATCGATGTATCCCGGCATGATTGAATACCGCCCCAAGCACAACGTGGTTGAGGTTGATAGCAAAACAAGGACTCTCAAATTTGATGTGCAAAACGATGTTAAGGCTGATGTATTGAATGTTCTGCCCCTCATGCGTGCAGGTGATATTGCGGTGAAGACCGGCATTGCCAACTCGAACGCCCGTTGGGTGAATGTGAACTACATCAACTTTGAATCTACTGCCGCCAAAGACATTCATGTTCTTGGTGATTCGATTCAGATTGCGCCAGCAATGCCAAAATCAGGTCATATGGCGAACTCGCATGCGAAGGTTGCAGCAGCAGCTGTGGTTGCTGAGCTCGGCGGCTTTGAGATTAATCAAGCACCTGTGCTCACCAACACCTGTTATAGCTTCGTCAATGCAGACGAGGTGGTCCACGTTGCTAGCGTCCACCAGTACGATGCTAAAGATAAGACCTTCAAGACTGTTCCTGGTTCTGGTGGCTTATCGTCCGAACCCACCAAACTTGAGGGTGTTTATGCCTGGGGTTGGGCTCGTAATATTTGGGCGGATAGCTTGGGTTAATAAGTACCCTGCCCCGAGAAAAGCCAAGCGCAATGTTTGGCTTTTTTATTAACCCCGACCAAATGGGCCGTTTAATTGAATCGTGGTCCAGTTCAAAAGCATGGCCACCGAGACCCAAGCCAAGTATGGCAATACTAAGAGGCTAGAGATCGGCGAATACGAACGGGTGGCCAGCACAATCGCTAATACAGAAAGCCATAAGCCAACCGCCTCAATCAGAGCCCAGTCGGGTCGTTCCATCCGAAAATACAACACGCTCCAGATGAAATTAAATAAGCCATTCACAATAAAGAGAATGACCAACATGCGAATGGTCTCTTGATTAGGAGCTCGGTGATAGGCCATCACAAAAGCGATGCCCGCAAGAATAAAGATGGTGGACCACATGGGACCAAATACCCAATCGGGCGGTTTCCAGGCGGGCTGCTGCAAACTTTTATACCACTCACCGATATCGGTAGCCCATGCTCCAGCCAATGCGAGCACTAAACCCCAAACAACAGCAAAAATGATCGGCTTATAGTGTGCAAACCACTCCGCACTCATACCTTAGCCATACCCAAAAGGTGGGCCATGTCTTTAAAGAAGATTTTGATGTGGGCCATGGGGTCTTTGCGGACTAATTTCTTATGCATGTACGACTCAAAAGTTAGACGTTGAACGTCTTTATCTTCGCACATTTTTACAAAACGCTCACGCCGCTTATCGTTGCCGTACCAAAAACGTTGCATGATCCCAAGTACCAAAAAGACGGTACCGTGCTCTTTCATGAAACGCTTACGTGCTTGGGCTAGTGCTTTGACATTTCCTGTCACCAATAACTCATGCACTGATTCTGCGGCTAGGCGGCCACCCACCATGGCGTAATAGATCCCCTCTCCGGAGGCGGGAGCAACGACTCCAGCGGCATCGCCAGCTAAAATCACATCCCGATTGTTATCCCATTTTTTAAGTGGCTTCATCGGTAACGGTGCACCTTCATGACGAAGAAGCTCAGTGTTCTCTAAATTGGTCAATTTCTTTAATTGGCCAACGGCACCCCGCAATGAAAACCCTTTGTCCGCACTGCCGGTGCCAATGCTCATGGTATTGCCATGAGGAAAGATCCAACCATAGAAGTCAGGAGATAGTGTCCCTTGATAAAACACATCGCAACGCGATCCGTCATAACCTTGAGGAGGTGCCTCAGGTACCCGAACAATCTCATGGTAGGCAAACACATAGTCCACATCTTTGGCCCCAGGGATAGCTTGACGCCCTACTCCTGATTTCGCGCCATCGGCACCAATAATCGCCTTCGCTCGGACTGCGCCAGTCTTCTCTGGCTCAGACCGATTCGTTGAGTGAATCCGATAGTGAACAATTGCAGTGCCATCGGTATCGCGTGTGATCTTCTCAAAAATACCAGTGCGACGCGTAGCGCCATCATTGGCTGCTCGGACTCGAAGCCATTCATCGAATTGATCGCGATCGACCATTCCCACAAAGCCACCCTCAATCGGAATATCCACTTGATTATTTTTGGGCGAGATCATGCGGGCCGAGCGGGCTTTAGCCACCAATAACTCATCGGGAATCTCAAAGTCTTTAATCAGACGGGGTGGGATTGCACCACCACAGGGTTTGATACGCCCTGCACGATCAAGTAGTAAGACCGTATGCCCCATTTTGGCAAGATCGCCCGCAGCAGTCGCCCCCGCGGGCCCGCCACCAACGACCACTGCATCAAAGGTTTCTAGGGTACTCATGATGATCCTCCATGGGAAATAAGCTGACGAGGGATTGATGATTCAATCGACTGGGACTTGGTAATTCGTTCAATGGGTCGGATATAAAAGGACAAGATGGCAGCAGCCATAAATAAAATGGCTTCAATGAAAAACACACTCGCGTAGGCGGTCACTGGGTCGCCTAATAAATAACGCGCAAGATCACTCGCTCCAGTTCCTAAAATGCCACCCAGACCAAAGGCAATCGCTTGCGCTGCGCCCCAAACTCCCATTCGCACACCTTCGCGACGCTCCTTGCCCATGCCAGCAAATTGCATCATGGAGCCAATCGCAGCGATTGAAAACGCACCGTTGGATACGCCCAATATAAATACCGTGCTAAAGAATGGCCAACCTGGACCCACTAATCCAGACATCACCAAACTCAACATGGCGAGTGACGAGGCGATACAACCGCCTACCGTCCACATCCGCAAGGACGATAAGTTGGGATTCTTACTTCTACTCGTAACAAATCCACACAAAAGCATCCCGCAAAGCACACCTGCATGCTGAAGGCCTGATAGGCTTGTCGTTTCTCCAGGCGTTAAACCAAACGCAGTACCTGCAAATGGCTCTAAGATCAAATCTTGCGAGCTATATGCCAACATCGAAATGAAGACGAATACGGTAAAGCGGCGCACTCGGGACTCTTGCCATACTTCGGCTAAGGCCTCTTTAAAGCGCAGCTTGGGTTCATTGGCGTTTTGTGCCGCTTGCGCCAATGATTTAGGCTCAAGCCCATGCAGCGCAATGAAGCTGATGACTAAGGCTAAACACGACACCCCAAGCGACACCATGATGAGGCGTTCAAAGGAAAATGGGTCGAGCAGTTTTCCGCTAATTCCAGCGGTCATGGCAAAGCCAAAGATCATCATCAGCCAAACACAACTTGCGGCCGCAGCTTTGCGTTTCTCATCCACGCGTTTTGCCAGGAGTACCAGTAAGGCAGTACCGCTTGCACTCACTCCCAAGCCAATCATCATGAACGCAATAAAAGCAAGACCAATACCCCAACTGACATCACGACTCATGAGAGCGACAGCACTTGCTGCTAACACACCCCCACTCGCCAGAACTAACATCCCACCCTGAATCCAGGGTGTTGAACGACCGCTGCGATCCGACCCAAAACCCATACGGGGTCGGATAAATTGCACCAGATAGTGCATCGCCACTAGTAATCCAGGTAATAAGGCAGGAAGCGCGAGTTCAATGACCATCACTCGGTTCAAAACCGATGTGGTTAATACCACCACCGCACCCAAGGAGGCTTGCACCAGACCTAAGCGAGCGATTCCAAACCAATTGAGGGTGGTCGTATGTGACGTCATCTTATCGACCTACTGCAAAAGCACTGACCATCATGCCACTCACAAACAATGGGACACCAAAGCCGCTTAGGAATAAAGCGCGCTTTACGGGGTCCCCCAAGAAATACTTCATCATGAGCAATTGCGCAATGATTAAGACCAGGATCGCCAATGCATGAAATGAACTGCCATGCCAATACAAGAATCCAACCACTAGATATTGCGGGATGATCATCATCAAGCAGGCATTCCAAGCCGCTCCGTTGATACCCAATTGCACTGGTAATGAACGCACACCCATTTGGCGATCACCCTCAATCGACTTAAAGTCATTTAAGGTCATGATGCCGTGTGCGCCAATGCTATAAAGCAAGGCTAAGATGATCGATGCGGTTGAGGGAAACACGTCCCCCAACATCACCGCGGAACCGGTGAACCATGCAAGACCTTCATACGATAAGCCGCAAGCTGCATTGCCCCACCAACCATTTTGTTTGAGGCGTAACGGTGGCGCACTATAAGCCCAAGCTAAGAATAGGCCAATTAAGGTAGCAACAAATGCCCAAGGACTTATCCACCAACCCACTAGAAGCGATAATCCAGTCCAAAGAATGGCAATGTACAGACCCCAACGTCCAGGCATACGTCCCGATGGAATCGGACGATTGGGCTCATTAATCGCATCCACATGTCGATCAAACCAGTCATTGATCGCCTGACTAGTGGCACACACCATCGGACCAGCTAGCAATACACCAGCGAGTAATATCTGCCAACGCTCGGTGATGGCGACACCAGTTGCAATCACTCCGCAGGCAAATGCCCACATGGGTGGAAACCATGTAATGGGCTTGAGCAACTCCAGAATTGCAAATGGAGTTGGCCAAGACCGTTGCGAAGTTTGGTTTAAGACCGAAGTCCCCATTTCCATAATCCGTCAGTTGAAAATGGTAGGACCATCATGATGTGCTCCAAGATGGCAAGCGATAGTAAGGTCGCCAAAATGGTCGAGGACGCAATTTGATATGCATTGGCATTAATGGCAAACGCATGCTGCCAAAGTGGTAAGGCCACTAAACCTGACAAGAGAATCGAAATTGGTAATAAGGGGTTCATAGACCGCTTGGTAAAGTAGCTATGCATGTATTGCAGATGCACAGGCAAGAACTTCTCATTTAGATTCAATACCCCTAAAAACACATTGAGCTTGGCGCTTTGCCGCATCGCCCAGAGGATGAGAAAGGTCCATAAACCGACTAAATTACTGCCACCCCATGTAGCGACCGCAACAGCAATTCCGAGAATGATGAGAGCCAACTCATGATGTGAGATGGTCTGAAACGCATAAATCGCTTTACGTACACCCCTGCAATCGGGCGGGCATGGAGTGCGCCTGGAGCCGGTGACATACCCCAATAAAAATCCAATCTCTTGCCAAGCCCAAACCAATAAAGCACAAGTAAATCCGCAATACGCTCCAGCCACTGTATTGAGATTGGCGCTAGTTTTTAAGCCAACCAAAGCAAAGAGCAAAACCATACCGCTCATCCAAAAGGTCGCCTGATGGGTCGAGCGTGGACGTTGATTGAGTAACAAAATGATTCCGGTGCCAAACCACCATAAGAAGATGGTGTAGAGCATCGGAAAGAGAAAGCTACTCAGACTCATCGTTCGTTACCAACTGGGGACCAAGCGGACATTACGGGGTAACTCGTGGTTGTGCACGGGTAAGAAATAGGCGCGGGCAAAGACTAGGCCAGCACGCACCCCTAAGAGCGGCACCATCACTTTTGCTATGAAACCTCCGCGGGCTTTATACACATCCATTTTTTGGAATAAGGCCAGCATGCGGTTCATGCACTCATAAAAACGGGGGTCATCTAAGTTCAGAGAGATGGGGAATACCTGCTTAGTAATTTCATTGGTAATCCGCAAGACCTTTTTGTCATAGTCAGTGGGTGAGATTTGCATTGCTTTGTACAACTGTGGTCGTGAATGATCACGGACATACATCGTGCTGTAGACCGCTAAGCAGAAGAACCGAATCCAATACTTATTGAGCCCCGTTAATAAATGGGGGTTGGCGCGCATAATTAATGCAAACGCTTCGCCATGGCGAAACTCGTCGTTACACCATCTCTCAAACCACAAAAAGATCGGGTGAAAACGGAGTTCTGGTTTTTTCTCAAGCTCTCGAAAGATCGTAATGTACCTGGCATACCCAATCTTCTCCGAAAGGTAGGTCGCATAGTAAATAAATTTGGGCTTGAAATACGTGTATTTTTTAGCCTTCGCTAAGAAACCAAGATCAATTCCGATATCAAAATCTTTTAACCACTGATTAATAAAGCCTGCATGGCGCGACTCATCACGAGCCATATAACCGTAGAGTAACTTCATATCCTCGTTCTTCACCTTGCGCTTGATCTCGGCGTACAAAATGCATCCTGAGAACTCCGAGGTAATCGAGCTAATCAAGAAATCAACAAACTCGTCATAGAGCTCCGGATCCACATTGGAATAGTTCTTGCTCATATCAGCAGGCCGCTGAAAGTGATCAGAATTAATATCGGCTGCAAACTCTGCCATTAGAACATTCCACTCCGAGCGCAATGCATCAATATTAGTCCGATCCACTTCGGCAAAGTCGGTGGTGTAAAAACGCGGACTCAACATGGCATCTTGCAATGCCTTCTTCGTTGAATCATTAATTTGCGGGGTCGCCGGAATCTGGTCTCGTAATAGGCTTTCTGCGGATTCCATCTAGTTCTCCAATATCAACGTTGTTGGGTTTGATTTGCATCCGTCCGAAGAAGGCGTGCAAAATGCTGTGAATTAATAACCCCAAAAGATTCCAAATCAATCATGCGTCCGGTGCTGGGGTCGGCAAGGGTTAAGCGCCCATCTTGACGGGCAATTAACTCAAAAGGTGGCTCGCTACCGATCTCGCGACGCTTGCGCTCTTGCGCCAAGGTCCGTAATGCTCCGCGCACAAAGCCAGCCTCCCCAATAATCACATCAACTTGCTGCTTCGATTGATAGTCGACTACCGCAATTGAGCCATCGGGACGATCTTCAAATCGGAGTTGCTTAATCATTTTTGCTGGCGCATCGGGATAGCGCGCGATCTGTTGAGACTGCGTAATCACCCAAGCAATGAACGCGGCAAACACTCCGAGTGCGAGCACCAGAACCGTTGTTTTGCTGAGAAGGGGTGACGATGAGCGGCTCATGGACGCGATTGGGATACCTTTGCGATCGCCATTCCCTGTCCATAAGAACTTGCGGACGACTCGGGCTGAATGATGGGTTGGGGACGTAACTCAACTTGATTCATTGTTGCCCAGGTATCTGCAAATAACTTAGCTACCTTGGCACCGTCCGGTACGCATCGCATCATGGGCTCGGGATGCGCCAACTTCCAAGCGCGGGCATGAGGCCATAAATGCAAGAATGGAATTTTGTCATCCGCATTGAGTTTGATGGGAATATCCGCACTACCATCTGGATAAATGTGGACACCTGCTTGAGCTAAACGCTTGAGGGGTAAGTTAAATGTAATCGTCAGCACAATTCCAATGCGCATCACTAGACGTCGATTGGTTAAGGTGTACATCGTTGCGTTCACCGACCAATAGGTGAGCAAGGCCAACAAGGTCAATGCGCACAGAGACAGTCCCAGAGCCCAGGCAAAGCCAGGCCATTCCTCAGCCCATCCGCCCGTAGAGCGACTAATCGCAATAATCTTGAGAACCACCATGGCAGAAAAGTAAAGTGCAAACCATTGCAAATGCGCTGCATGCAGTGCAAATGATTTGAGGTCTGGCTTTCCTTGCCAAAGAATACGCTCATCTTCAGGCAATGGCTCGGGCAATCCGGGCTGTGCCTCGAACTCATGCTCTGGGGATTGGTAGATGGTGCTCATTCCAATTACACCAGTGGCTCACTGCGCTCAGGAGTGGCGTACAAGGTACCTGCCCCAAAGTACGCCATAATTTTTTCCTCTTCGAGCAAGGTGATTTGCTCCATGCTCTTGGTCGCAGGTACTTTAGCAAAGTGCTTACCCAAGACTGCTTTCACAGATACCTGATTGCGACCGACCCGAGCAAAGTTCATGGGCAATAGCACACGACGTGCACCTGTTTCAGGGGTGGTCTCAAGCTCCAGATACCGAATCATCATCTCGAGGCGATCAACCCAAATCTCTTTAATGGTGCCACCACGTACGCCATCGGCACCCACTACATTGAGCCCACGCGGATCAATGTCTTGTCTGGCTACACTGAAGTCACCCAACAAGCGCATTGGGACAATGCGAGGGCCGCCCTCTGGCATGTGATCGGGCACATCAGCGCGATTGGCATATGCGCCTGGGCCAATACCATCGAGCATTGGGTTGCCGGTTGGCTCAATCGGTGCGCCATTCATCCCGTTTGCTGGTCTAGCAGCCAAACGTTCGAAGGGCTCATCTCGAGGCACCGTGACATCGCCACCAAATTGGGTCTTAAAGGTTTTTGGCTTAGGCATCGCTGCAATGCCTTCGGCACGACGCACCTTGCCGGCTTGATCGTACTCAAGCGGAAATCCCTCACGCTTACTCTCAATGGTGAGGTAATAAATGAGGATGGCGAAGAAAACCCAAAATGCATACAGGGCTAATTGCGCGACATCCACGTATTGTGTAATTGCTCCAGTTCCCATAACGTACTCCCCTCTTTAACAATGAATTAGCTTGGAAACTCTGCTAATCCAAACTTCGAATCTGATAGCGTTGGCTTTGGACGTTTCATCACGACCAAAGGACCAATCGCAACTAAGGTTGCAAATAACAAAAACAGTTCAATGTGATAGACAAAGCTGTACCCTGTTCCCGGTGAGACCAAAACGGATCCGAGTGACCCTGATACTGCTAAGGTCGAGACCACATCCCGAATCACCCCGCCGAGTCCAATTGCTAGACCAGCTGCAGTAGCGCTCACCGCACCCCACGCACCAATGACCAAACCATTCATACCCAAGGAATCAAAACTCATGGCGGTTGCGAGAGTGCTAACCGCAAACAATCCCCCACCAAAACCAATCAAGAATGCGCCGACTCGAAATAAATTAGGCGCCAGTAATGGCTCAGAGAAGATGACGCAAGTAAAAGCAAAGATCCCGCAGAGCGCCCCAATCGCAGCTAAGCGATGCGAATCAATCCGACGATTTAAGACCTTGGCCGCCAACATAAATGCCAATAAGGCTCCAATCGAGGTCAAGCCGGTTAACAAGGTGGTAGCGCTCACTGATAAGTGAAGTACTTCCGCTCCATAAGGCTCCAAAATGATGTCTTGCATACTAAAGGCTGCGGTTCCCATCCCTAGCGCAACCAGGAATCGAATCACCTTGTCTTGCTTGGCAAATCGGCTCCAAGACTCTTTAAAGCGAGTGATTGGCTCTTGATTAAGCTGCTCCTTAGTCTTTGATTGGCGTGCCTCTTGTTTCCACAGCGCCATCAGATTCAGTACCATCGTTAGGGCTGCGGCGCCCTGCACCACTTGAATCAAACGCAGTGGTGAGAAGTTTGTTAGCAATAGTCCAAATATCACGCTACTAAAGACCATACCGATTAGAAACATCACATACATGAGGGCTACCACCCGTGGACGGGATTCTGTCGTTGCTAAATCGGAGGCGAGCGCCAAGCCGGCAGTTTGGGTAATTTGCATCCCAGCGCCTACTAACAAAAATGCGAGTGCTGCGGCAATGTAACTGAACCAATGAGGCCAATTGGAATCCCCTGACAATAGAATCAGAGAGAATGGCATGATGGCGAGACCGCCAAACTGCAACCAACTACCCAACCAAATGTAAGGAACGCGCTTCCAGCCCAAAAAGGAACGATGGTGATCGCTCTTAAATCCCACTAAAGCACGAAACGGGGAAAACAATAAAGGTAGCGCCACCATCAGCGCAACCAGGCTCGCGGGCACGCCCATCTCGACAATCATCACGCGATTGAGGGTACCAATCAGCATCACGGTCGCCATCCCCACCGATACTTGAAACAATGCCAAGCGTAGCCATTTACTTAAAGGCAAATCCTTGGTTGCCACATCAGAAAATGGCATAAACCGTGGCGAGATTCGTCGCCAGGCCGAGAATAGATTAAGGTTCATCACTCGCATCATCGACTTAGCACCATCGCCTGCGAAATATAAAACCCGCGTGCAATCTTTTGGGTCGCATCAATCTTCCAGGCACTCAGATCAGGCTCGCGTGTAATTAACTTCGCCAGCGTTTGCTCAGCAACTGGCTCAATAAAAGGTGCACGATCACCGCGTGGAAATAAACGTCCTACGGCAATCATGGTGGATAAAAATGGGTTCTTGGGCGCAAAGGTGAATGCAATCCGTTGCCGCGTCCGCTGCGCAAGTCCTGCAAGTGCCTTCGTAATATCGCGGCGATGGTAATGAATCATGGAGTCCATACAAACCACGTGATCAAAATCTCCCAAGGCCGGATCTAACATATCGCCTGCAAAGAACTCGATTGACCCCCGACCCAAATCGGTCGGTAAGCGCTCGCGTGCTAGATCAATCAAGGTTGGTGAGATATCGGTAGCCATCACTTGCGCGCCACGCTTGGCTAACTCGACCGCGAGTGCACCAGTCCCGCAACCCGCATCCAGAACCCGCTGTCCATGGAGATCATTAGGCAGGTAGCCTAAAAGGACATTACGCATCTCATCGCGCCCTGCCCGTACCGTTTTACGAATACCACTTACCGGTGCAGTGGACGTTAATTTTGCCCAAGCGTCAAAGGCAGTTCGATCAAAGTACTGCTGCAACTGACTGCGTTTTTCGAGATACGAATGCTCTTGCATGCTGATGCCTTAATTAATCAAATCCCAAGAGATCAAAAATGTCACGATCCTTCATGGGCACTGCTGGCAGGGGATCTGCGCCCGCCCAGAGGGCTGCCGCTAAACGGAGATACTCTTGCTGTACTTTGTCGAGCTCTGGCGATTGCTCCATCTCAAAGAGCGTTGATTTCTTTAAGCGACTGCGACGGATCACGTCAAGATCTGGAAAATGCGCCATCGTTTTGAGGCCCACTTTTTCATTGAACTTATCAATCTGATCGGTACCAGCGCTGCGATTAGCAATCACGCCGCCTAAACGCACGTTATAGTTTTTGGCCTTAGCTCCAATCGCTTGCACAATGCGATTCATCGCAAAGATCGAATCAAAATCATTAGCGGTCACAATCAGTGCACGATCCGCATGTTGCAAGGGTGCTGCAAAGCCGCCACACACCACATCGCCCAAGACATCAAAAATCACCACATCGGTGTCATCGAGTAAATGATGTTCTTTCAGTAACTTCACGGTCTGGCCTACCACATAGCCGCCGCAGCCCGTACCTGCCGGAGGGCCACCGGCTTCGACACACATGACACCGTTGTAGCCTTCGTAGACAAAATCCTCGACGCGCAATTCTTCTGAATGAAAATCAACCTTCTCTAAGACATCAATCACAGTCGGCATCAATTTTTTAGTAAGCGTGAAGGTGGAGTCATGCTTTGGATCACAACCAATCTGAATCACACGCTTACCTAATTTGGAAAAAGCCACGGAGAGATTGGAGGAGGTCGTGCTCTTACCAATTCCACCCTTGCCATAAACCGCAAAGACTTTTGCCTTCCCAATCTTTAAATTGGGATCAAGTTGTACCTGAACACTGCCCTCTCCGTCAGCTCGTCGTGACTTCATCTCACTTACGGGAATATTGACTACGTTCATAACATGGCTCCAGTGCGCTTAGCGTCCAAAATGGGCTTTTGCGTCATACAAAGTTTCTAAAGAAATCGTTGGTAAACCGCGCTCAATCGCAAAGCGCTCGGTATTGCGCTTGGCTTTACCGCGCACAAAGAATGGGATCTTATTGAGCTCTTTCTGTGCTTCTGGCTCCCACACACTCTCAGTCACAGGGGCGCCATTAGCTACTGCCACCTCAGGAACCGGTGCAGGCTCAGATACAACGCTCGCTTCGTTCGCGGGGGTGCGCTGATGTCCATGGCCCAAATGAGATGGAGCTGCGCCATCATGAAACTCAAAGTCTTCGCGGAACATACCAATCAAGTGCTCTTCTAAGCCCATCATCAATGGATGGACCCAGGTATCAAAGAGAACATTGGCCCCCTCAAATCCCATTTGTGGCGAGTAGCGTGCTGGGAAATCTTGCACATGAATTGGTGCTGAGATAACAGCACATGGAATCTTCAGACGTTTAGCGATATGGCGCTCCATCTGGCTACCCAGAATCAACTCAGGCTGTAGTTCGGTAATGCGTTGCTCGACCTCTAGGTAATCATCCGTAATTAAGGCTTCAATGCCATACTGACTTGCGGCCTCTCGCACTTCCCTGGCCAACTCTCGGCTGTAGGTACCAAGACCAACGACCTGGAAGCCCATTTCTTGGGATGCAACTTTTGCAGCCGCAATTGCATGAGTTGCGTCACCAAAGATGAAGACACGTTTATTCGTTAAATAGGTTGAATCCACCGATAAGGCATACCAGCGTGCGCGTGAGCGTTTTGTCAACTCATCGATATCGCAATGGATTTGCGCTAGGGTGCATACCTCCTCGATAAAGGCACGTGTTGCATTAAATCCGATTGGGATGGTTTTAGTACTGGGCTGCCCAAAGTTTTTACTTAACCACTGGGCTGCACTATTAGCCACCTCGGGATAGAGCACCACGTTAAAGTCTGCCTCATGCAGGCGTGAAATGTCTTCAGGTTTAGCGCCCAAGGGTGCGACAACATTGACTCTCACACCAATCTGTCGTAGTAGCTTCCGAATTTCCACCAAATCATCGCGATGCCGAAATCCTAAAGCGGTTGGTCCCAAAATATTGCAACTTGGTGGCAATCCAGCAGGCCGTGGTTTGCGTTTCTCTCCAGGGGATAAAACGTAGTCTTTGCCTAGCAAACGCACCATTTGATAAAAAGTTTCTGCGGCGCCCCAGTTTTCTTTCTTCTGATAGGCGGGCAATTCCAATGGCAATACAGGAACTGATAATTGCAGTGCAGCTGCTAATCCACCTGGATCATCCTGAATCAATTCAGCGGTACATGACGCACCCACCATGAGTAAGTCGGGCTTAAAACGTGCGTAAGCAGAACGCGCTGCATCTTTGAACAACTCAGCGGTATCACCACCAAGATCACGTGCCTGAAAGGTGGTGTAGGTCACTGGTGGGCGCTTGTTCATGCGCTCGATCATGGTGAAGAGCAGATCTGCATAGGTATCGCCCTGTGGTGCATGCAGGACGTAATGCACGCCCTCCATTGCCGTTGCGATACGCATCGCACCAATATGAGGCGGTCCTTCGTAGGTCCAGAGCGTTAATTTCATGAGCTCTCCTAAGCCGCCAATTTAGTTCTGCGCACCAATGGCCGCGCAAAGAGTTCAGCGAGATCAGCCGCTTGATCAAACCCTTGAATCGGTGTGAACACCAATTCAATCGACCACTTCGTAGTCAACCCCTCAGCCTCGAGTGGATTTGCCAAACCCAAGCCGCAAACCACCATATCGGGACGATAATTACGACAGCGATCGAGTTGCTTCTCCACATCCTGCCCTTCCGATAAGCTCACTTCGGCTGGCAACAAAGCCAGTTCCTCCGCCAGATGTTGGCGATGGATATAGGGCATCCCGATTTCAGTCAGCTGCATACCCAGTTCGCGGTGCAAGAATCTTGCTAGGGGAATTTCCAATTGCGAGTCTGGAAAGAAAAAGATTGAGCGGCCATTGAGAACTTGTCGTTGGCGCTCCAGCGCCAAGTTTGCGCGTTGACGTTTAGGTGCAATCACCTTCTCAACATGATTTGGATCGATTCCAAATGCCTTAGCCGCGGCGGCAAACCAAGCCTCTGTCCCTTCAACACCAAGTGGGAACGGAGCTGGAATCCGCTTTGCACCCATATCATCGAGGACTCGAGCAGTTTCGGTTAAGAATGGTTGTACAAGCAAGTACCGAGTATTGGGCCCTAGGCGTGGAATATCACCCGACCGTCTGGGCGGAAAGAATGCATAGGATCCAATGCCCAGCTCGTTGAAGATTCGGGAGAACTGATCTTCCACAATATCGGCCAAGCAACCAACGATCAATAGATCCACCTCTTCTTGCGGCGGATGATCTTGTGCATGCTGCGGAATTTCTTTGGCAAGTGCGGCAAGGCAAGTGTCTTCACCTTGTGTGAAAGTGGTTTCAATTCCACTACCCGAGTAATTGAGAATGCGTACGCGTGGCGTGTGGGTTTTACTTAAACGCTCGGCGGCGCGTGAGAGATCGAGCTTGATCACTTCGGATGGACATGAGCCCACCAAGAAAAGCATTTTGATATCGGGTCTGCGGGTGAGGAGTTGATTAACTACCCGATCGAGCTCCTCATTGGCATCGGCGAGGCCTGCCAAATCATGATCATCAATAATCGCAGTGGCAAAACGGGGCTCTGCAAAAATCATCACGCCCGCAGCCGATTGCACCAAGTGTGCGCAAGTTCGAGAGCCAACCACTAAGAAAAATGCGTCCTGGATTTTGCGGTGCAGCCAAATAATGCCGGTTAAGCCACAAAACACCTCGCGTTGACCACGCTCTTTGAGAATTGCACGGTCTGATGAGTCGCACGCATCAGTTGTAGGCTGCAAAGGAATCACGCGATTCATGCCATCACCCGCTCTGTTCCTTGACTTGACTCTTGCAAGCGAGCTTGGCGCAGTTTCCATAAAAACTGAGCGGCATTGATCACATACGCCAAATAAGCCGATAAGGCCAACACCATCAGTGCGCGGGGCTCTAAAAACCCAAACGTTAATGCGATTAGGTAGGCGGTGTGCAATGCCAAAACCAGCATGCTAAACACATCTTCCCAATAAAAAGCGTGGGCAAAAAGATACTTACCGAATACCTCTTTCTCCCAAATGCTGCCGGTGATCATGATCGTGTAGAGAATCAAGGTTTTAATCACGATCGAGACATTGGCGGCAAACTCGCCCTGCCCCGTGATTAAAAATCGAATCACGAAATACAAACTCACCAAAAAAATGACAAATTGCACAGGCGCCAAGATCCCCTGAACCAAGGTCCACTTCGAACGATCTCGTCGAATTCGCTCTTCGGGTGTATAAAGGGGGTGAATTTGACTTGCCATGTGCTTTTTTCCTTACGCAGCCTGGCTCCTATATAAATATGTAAACCTAAGTTTACGCTTTTTTATGTAGACAAATCTAGGAATAAACCCTTATATATGTCAAATTATTTTGACAGTTTAGACTCCTAGTGGTAAACCTTAGGGAAATTGGTCAAAAAAGGAAGGTTTTTGGCCTGGATTAGCCTATTTTTAGTTGGATTTCTGAAAGGAGTCATCTAAAAAAAGGTGCTTGGAATGCGATAAATATTGCATCGCAACATATGTAAATGGCTTAGGGGTTAAGAGTGGATCAATTTAATCTACCGAGAAACAATAATCAGGCATCAGAAGGCAAGGAAGGCCAACCATGGCACGAAAAACCGCGCTTCAATACCCAGATTTCCCAAAAGGTGGATTCGTCCACCTCCCATGAACTCAATAATCTACTGAATAAAACCATCGAGGCACAAATTATTCCCCGCCTTCTGATGCAGCATGGCCACAGCCACCCGGATGTTGCTTCCAGAATAACTGGGGTGCCGATATCCAGTGATGAGGTCAAACACTTTGCTGAATTGCTCATTCATAGCTCGAACGATATTTGCCTAGGCTACATTCAAGCCATGCGCCTTGAAGGTCGGGGATTAAACGAGATCTATCTCGACTTAATTGCACCGGCAGCAAGGCGCTTAGGCTGCTATTGGGAACTCGATGAGCAAAGTTTTACAACCGTGACCCTTGCCCTCGGTCGAGTTCAGCGCATCATGCAAGAACTTAGCCCGGACTTTCGGAATAATGAAAGTGAACACAAAACCCTCTCAGGGAGAGCCTTGTTATTTGCAATGCCCCACTCCCAACACACCATGGGGGTGTTGATGTTGAGCGAATTCTTTATCCAAGCAGGCTGGGATGTCACGACAGTAGCCAACCCCTCCAAAGAGGAAATCCTTACGCTTTGCCGTGAGCAAGCATTTGATATTGTTGGAATCTCAATTTCGTATGAGCTGCAATGGGACGCTATGCAGGAATTGGTCCAGGCGATTCGGAAATGTTCAGCCAACTCCCAAATTGGGATTATGGCTGGGGGTGCACTCTTTAATGCTAAGCCAGAATTAATGGATCAATGCGCTGCAGACATTTGCACTTTGAGCGCCCCAGATGCGGTAATTGCCGCTGAGAATATCTTAAAATCGCGAGTTTAAGAAAAACGAATAAAAGACTGAGATCGTGACCAATATTGCCAGCACCGCCCACACCTTTGGGCAGCTCAACCCGGAAGAGATTGCTAATCTCGTCGAGGCTTCGGCAGATATCTCGCTCACCCTAAATTCAGAGGGTGTGATTCAAAGTATTGCGTTTGGTAACCCCGATTTACGAAGCCCCAACTTAGAAAACTGGGTTGGTAAATCTTGGGTCGATGTGGTCACTGTAGAAAGCCGTCCGAAGATTCAGGCGCTCTTGACGGATGCCAATGAGTCCTCCCTCTCGCGCTTTCGGCAAATTAATGTTGCGATGCCGGGCGCCAGTGATTTGCCCCTCCTCTGCGCAACACTGAAAATTGGAAGTACAGGGCAGATTATTGCGCTCGCTCGTGATTTACGCGAGATCTCCCTCCTCCAACAACGCTTAGTCGACGCACAGCAAGCGATTGAGCGTGATTACACTCGCCTGCGCCAACTTGAAACGCGGTATCGTGTTTTATTTGAAATGGCCTCCGAGGCCGTATTAGTGCTTGACGCAAATACGTTCAAGATTGTTGAGGCCAACCCTCGTGCTGCTGATTTGCTAAATGAATCCATTAAAAAACTCAACGGTCGCTCTTTAATTGACTATTTAGCCAAGGGCGATCGCATTCAAGCGCAGTCATTACTCAGTAAGGTTGCATATACAAGCACTGCGGCTGACCTCAGCACTCAGCTTTTAAATGGCCAAGAGGCATTTTTATCAGCCGCACCGTTTCGTAATGAAAACCAATCCCTACTATTAATCACGATTAAGCGCTCGGGTGAATTTGTTGACCGTCAAGATGCAGGCGCACAATCATTAGTGATTCAAGCGCTCGAAAATGCGCCCGATGGCTTTATTGTGACCAACTCAGCCGGGAAAATATTAACAGCGAATCAAGCATTCTTGCGTCTGATCATGGCTGATAAGCTCGATCAAATCTTAAATGAGCCTCTGGAGCGCTGGCTTGAGCGTTCGAGTGTCGATTTACGTGTCATGCTCTCCAATCTTCAAGAAAAGGGATCTATTAAGTTATTTGCAACCTCGATTCGAGACTCGTTTGGTACTTTGCATCCGGTTGAGATCTCTGCTGTATCGGTTGCCTACCCACATGCATGCTTAGGATTTACGATTCGTGAGGTTGGCTCACGCATTCGCTCAAAGATCCAACCCGAAGAGTCAATTACACGCTCGAGTGAAGAACTCACACAACTGGTTGGCCGCTTACCTTTAAAAGAAATTATTAACGAGACGACTGATTTGATTGAGCAGCTTTGCATTAAAGCCGCACTCGAGCTCACGCGTGGCAATCGAGTCTCTGCTTCTGAGATGCTTGGTCTCTCTCGGCAAAGTCTCTACATTAAATTACGTAAATATAATCTGAGCGATCAAAGCAAAGATAGCGACATCGAGGAATAAGATGTCTTCACAGGTAGCAGTCATGAGCTTGGTCAGCATCCAACCGCAAGCCAAACTCGCCGGCATTGCGCGTCTGATGTTCAACCGATTTAGCACCTATCGACCAAGCGGCTTATTGCTCCAAAAACACATGGGGTCTGGGAAGAATGCCGGGTTCTCGGTGAGCCCCAGTGGAACCCATCAAGGTTTATTTAGTCTCTTTGATTCTTTGGAGCATGCAAATGCATTTGTTCGCGAATCCCCCTTGCTAAAGTGGTATCAAGAACATGCCCATGAACTATTTACCGTCAAATTGCGTGCTTATTCAGTTAAAGGCCAATGGTCTGGCCATCAATTGAGTGAGTCGATTGCTCCACCAAGCTCAGGGCCAATCGCCTCACTTACGCGGGCATCAATTAAGCCCTCAAAAGCAATATCGTTTTGGACCAAGGCACCACCTGCAGAAGTTGATTTATTGCATACCGAGGGCTGCCTAATCTCTGCAGGTGTTGGTGAGGCGCCGATCTTACGGCAAGCAACCTTTACCATCTGGGAATCTCAGGCAGCGATGGATACTTACGCGCGCTCGGGCGCACACTTGGCAGCCATCAAATCCGCCATGCAAGGTCAATATTTTTCGGAATCCATGTTTGTGCGCTTTCAACCATTTGACGCAACCGGTTCATGGAAAGGAAGAACGCTTGCCTAAATCCCTTGGTAATCAACCCATTGTGGTGATCGGTGGCGGCATCGGTGGCTTAGTGAGCGCTCTTGAACTTGCTAGCGCCGGTCTAGAGGTCATCGTGGTTGAGAAAGAGCAAAGCCTTGGGGGCAAGATCCGACAGATTGATTGTGCCGGTCATGGAGTGGATTCTGGGCCAACCGTATTTACCATGCGCTGGGTCTTTGACGGCATCTTTGCCAATGCGGGCACACGACTAGAGGATGTGCTGCGAATAGAACCTCTCAAAATTTTAGCCCGCCATGCATGGAGCAAATCCGAGCGTTTAGATCTTTTTGCCAATCGTGATGAATCGGCTAAAGCAATTGAAGATTTTGCCGGTGCTGCAGAGGCAAGGCGCTTCATTGATTTTTGCGAACAAACCCGCAAACTCTATCGCGCCTTAGAAAAACCCTATATGTTGTCGCAACGGCCCTCGATGATGGGCATGATGAGTGATTTAGGACCAACTGGCTCAAAAGCACTGTATGAAATTGGTCTATTTAATGATCTTTGGAAAAGTCTAGGTCGCTACTTTAAAGACCCCCGCTTACATCAACTCTTTGGGCGCTACGCCACCTATTGCGGTTCCTCACCGTTTCAGGCGCCTGCAACCCTGATGCTCATCGCAGATGTGGAAATGCAAGGGGTCTGGGCAGTGCAAGGCGGCATGATCGCCATTACTCAAGCACTTTCGGATCTGGCGCGCTCCAAAGGGGTACGCTTGATCTGCGGCGTGAACTGCGAAGAGATTATGCAACGCAACCGAAAGGTCTCAGGGGTGCGTTTAAGTAATGGCGAAACGATTCAGACGCAAGCCGTTATCTTTAATGGCGATGTCATGGCCCTACAAACTGGCTTATTGGGTGAAGCCAATCGTCAAGCCTCTCCAATTACCCAAACCACCCGCTCACTATCCGCAATTACCTGGTCGATGTTTGCGAAGCCTCAGGGTTTCCCACTGATTCGGCACAATGTATTTTTTGACTCAGACTACGATAGCGAGTTCACGGATATCTTCTACCGCAAGCGTTTGCCACAAAAGCCAACGGTTTACATTTGCGCCCAAGATCAAACCGACCATCATCTTTCGCACCCCGAAGGAGAGCGACTCTTGTGTTTAGTCAATGCGCCAGCCACTGGTGATCACCAACAACCCACTCAAGCCGAGATTGAATCATGTCAAGAAAAATCCCTTTCCCTACTCGAACACTGTGGCCTCAATCTCTCATTAGCGGATGCAACGGTAACGCGCACTACGCCACAGGACTTTCATCGCCTCTTTCCAGCAACCGGTGGGGCTCTGTATGGCCAAGCGAACCATGGTTGGATGGATACCTTTCGACGGCCAGCAGCCCAAACAGCGATTTCGGGTCTTTATCTAGCGGGGGGCAGCGCGCATCCGGGAGCGGGAGTGCCCATGGCGGCCCTCTCGGGTCGTATGGCGGCCGCAACCCTGATGGGTCACCTCGGTTTGACCAAGCGGTCGGGTCGGGTGCTTATCTCTGGTGGTACGTCGATGCCTTAAGTGATGATGGCAAGCATGGTCTGGTCATGATTGCATTTGTGGGGAGCGTGTTCTCCCCATACTATGCCTTAGCACGCCGTCGCCATGCCCATGTTGATCCAGAAAACCATTGTGCGATTAATTTGGCGATCTATAGTCCGGGTAATAAGCGCTGGACCATGACCGAGCGTAGCGCAGCGAGTATTTCTCGGAATCAAACTGAGTTTGTGATTGGACCTAGCAGCCTCCATTGGAATGGTGACCATTTGCGGGTTGATTTTGTGGAACGCGCTATTCCCTTTGGTCAACGCGTCGTTGGGCACTTCAAACTATACCCAAAACAATTATTTAATTTCTCAACCCATCTAGATGATCTGCATAAGCATCGCTGGGGACCCTTAGCCCCTGCCGCGCGTATCGAGGTTGAACTAGAGTCACCCAACATTCAATGGAAAGGTAATGCTTATTTTGATTCTAATGAAGGAGATGAACCGATTGCAATTCCGTTTAAAGATTGGGATTGGTCACGTGCACAATTAAGTGGTGAGCGTACTGCAGTCATCTATGATGTGCGCCAGCGTAATGGGATAGAACGAGTCTTGGGGCTCATTTTTACTCCGGATGGTCGTATTGAGCACTTTGAACCCCCTCCTCGTCAAGCTCTACCCAAAACAGGTTGGCGGATTCAGAGGCAAATGCGTAACCCGAAGGATGCCCAACTCAAGATCTTGGAAACACTGGAAGATACGCCTTTTTATGCACGCTCGGTTCTCAGTAGCGAGCTACTCGGTGAGCGCGTGACCTCATTTCATGAGACGCTCGATGTTCCAAGACTTTCTTCTTGGGCCGTGCAGTTTATGCTTCCTTGGCGGATGCCGAGGGTGAAGTAATTGATTCGTGCTTAACGCAGTGGTTGAATAAAACGATCGGCAACGGTCATTTCTGCATCCCGCTTCCGTTCCTCAACTCGCTCGAGTAGATCAACGACCCAAGTCAGTCTTTCGTGAATAGTTCCACCGTAATGACGGATGTGCGGTGTTTTATTGACTGCCTCAATTAAGAACTGAATCGAGGGATGTGCTTCTGGGTTAAAACGTCGGATCGAGAACTTCGCAATGATGGCTGAAGTGGCATGGGTTAATAAGACCAGTTTGCGTTGCTTTGAGACCACCGCCCGAACTGATACAGAATCCAGGTTCAAGCGCTCGACTTCACGACCAATCTCCGCATAAATCAGACGTGCTGCAGCAATCGCTGGGCGACAGTCCCACGGCAAGTCACCAATTCCAATCTCGGCTTGCGTGTAGAGTTTGTCGGCCTCTTTGAGAAGTCGCGCCACTACGCGAGAGATTGCTTCATTAAATTGTGGGTTTGCTAACCACTCCTTGGGTTCAAGCCCCTCCTCCCTCATCCACTCGATGGGCAGGTAGATCCTGCCGTTCATCGCATCTTCACCCACATCACGCGCAATATTGGTTAATTGCATCGCAAGGCCAAGTTCACAAGCACGCGCCACGGTCTCGGACTCACGCTTTCCCATGATCAAACACATCATGGCGCCAACCGTACCAGCGACGCGCGCACAGTAATCGAGCAACTCATCAAAGGTCTCGTAGGTGCGGTATTGCGTATCCCATGTATACCCCTCAATCAATGCGAGTGGTAACTCTTTAGGGATATCAAAGGCACGCACCACCTCTGCTAGCGCCCGATCAGCCGCCTCATCAATCGGTTGACCTAAATAGATGGCATCTAATCGCTTTTGTAGAGTGATAATCGATTGCTCAGTAGCATCTGCTGCATCGGCAATATCATCGGTGATCCGACAAAATGCATACAGAGCCGTAGCAGGATCCCGTACACGACTGGGCAATACACGCGAGGCAGCAAAGAAGGATTTGGAGCCATCGCGCATGGTTTCTACGCACTCACTGAGGTCCTGATCAAAGCGCTTCGAGCTGCGATTCATTGCGCATACCCCTTCGCCACATTAATGGGATGGGGAACCACTGACATTAAAGCCTTCGCAGATGACAAAACACCCGGAATTCCGGCGCCAGGATGGGTGCCGGCACCCACCATATACAGTCCTTTTACATCTTCGCTACGGTTATGCGGTCTAAACCACGCACTTTGCAATAAGAGCGGCTCAAATCCAAAGGCAGCACCTTTGACTGACAACAACCGATCCTGAAAATCCTGCGGTGTGGTGCAAAACGAGGTGGTGACATGTTTTTGAAAACCAGGCAGTACTGATTGATCCAGATACTCTGCAATCGCCTGGCGATAAGACTCTGCAGTCTCTTGCCAGTTTGTGCCACTGTCTAAGTTTGGCACGGGTGACAAGACATAAAAGGTGTCATGACCTGTGGGCGCAAGACTCGGATCGGTCGCAGTTGGGCGATGTAAATAGAGACTGAAATCCTTCGCCAGCACTTTACGTTTGAAGATATCTTCCAGCAACTCGCGGTAACGCTTGCCCAGCAAAATCATATGGTGGGGGACGTCAGGATATTGCTGATTGGTTCCAAAATACCAAACAAACAAACTCATTGAATATTTGCTACGAGCTACTTTCTTATCGGTCCAAACCTTGCGATGCTGCGGTTCAATCAGCTTCTGGTAGGTCCAAGCGGCATCAGCATTCGAGACCACGATATCGGCTGGCACAAAATTACCATCTGCTAGCGTAATACCAACGGCTTTGCCATCACGCACCTCAATGCGCTTTACCTCCTGGTTGCATTGCACATCCACCCCTAAATCGGCCAATAAACGAACTAAGCCCTTAATCAGGGAGCCGGTACCGCCCATGGCTGAGAACACGCCGTGCTTGCGCTCCAAAGAATTAATGAGCGAGTACACCGCTGTTACCGAAAAGGGATTGCCGCCAATTAATAATGGATGAAAACTCATCACTTGGCGTAACTTGTCGTTCTTCAAATGTCTTGCAACCAGTGTGTAGATGCTCTCCCAGGCCTTCATCTTCACCATCGATGGGAATGCCTCGAATAAATCACTTAGGGAGTCAAAGGCAACATTACTGAGCTCTTTAAAGCCCAGCTGATAGCATTTCTCGGCCTCAGCTAGAAAACGATCATAGCCCGGCAAGTCTGCTGGACTAAACTTAGCAACCTCATCACGCATGCGCACCAGATCGCCTGTGTAATCAAAATGGCTGCCATCATCAAACCGAATTCGATAAAACGGATCCATCAGCCGCAGATCAACATCATTCTCAAGTTTTTCACCACATAGCTCCCATAACTCTTCAAGTAAAAAGGGAGCCGTAATAATGGTGGGCCCGGCATCAAAGGTATAACCGTCGCGTTGATGTACATAGGCGCGCCCACCGGGCTTATCGAGCTTCTCAAATACCTTCACGCGGTAGCCCTTATGTGAAAGCCGAATCGCTGCAGCTAAACCACCAAAACCACTCCCAATCACCACCGCAATCGGGCGGTCATCACTGGGCAGATAGGTTCGTTTGAGCATGGCTTCCTAATTTAGAAAAAAATGGCGCCACGAAGGACGCCATAAGTACCGGTTACATCATTCCTTACTTCATCGCTACAGTATTACTCTTCTCAGCAGGCTTTGGTGCAACGCGCGGTGCAGGCGTGCCTGTTAAGAATGGGTAATCTTTGAGCATCGAAACTCCGTAGAGAGGCTTATAGGCTCCCTGATGACAGGTTGCGCAATTCGCTTTTGCCACATCCCCTTCGGGTCCCAATCGATGGGCCGGGAATACATTGGTAATCGGCACCATGTAGTTGTTATTAATGTCACGCGCCATCCGAATGCCATACCATGCGGTCATCCGCTGCGGTGGACTTTGCGACCACTCAGGCATTGCGCGGGTATTGTGGCAATACGCACAATTCACACCCAATGAGTTCGACATATGCACCATCAAGCCAAATACCTTTTCAGTATCCTGGATGCTGTTCTTATTGCCAGTGGGTAAAGCCGTTGGTCCATTCATGCGAATGTTTTCAGCTTTTAATAAGTAAGGGGTGAATGGGTCATAGGGCAAATCACTCCCGCCCACTGATTGTGAGGGGGTATTTTGGCCATTCTTGCCCGTTAAGAACCCACTGCCCTGAGGCTTAGCAGGATCGGTAAACCAAACGTTTTGTGGAATGTTGTTACCACGGTGGCAGGTATAGCAGGTTACCCCAGTGTCTGCCACATGGGATTTCCATTCGACGTTAATTCGTTGGGTCATCTGAATCATCTTGCGCGAGACAATTTTTGTGTAATTCGAGTCTTCAGCAAAATTTGCGACGTTGTGGCAGTAGGCGCAGCCTTGCTCAGGCGCAACCCAACTGGTCATTGCCACCATGAAGTTAGTGAACTGGGCAACACTTAGATTTCCTAAGACCTTGACGTTTTTGTAGACAGCGCCAGCTTTTGGACCATCCGCATCAGCAGGAATCGATACCGGTACCTGATTCTTTTCTGCCTGCGCCTCTAACGTACGTGGGTTGTACACCATTGCCATACCGGTGCCACGGAAGCCACTCTGCACCGAGTCCACTGGCGGGCGTTCACATGCCGTTAGAAATAATGTGGCTCCGGCCAGAGCAGCAATGCCCAATATGCGTTGAATTGAGTTCATGATTGCTCCTTATTTCGCAACAGGTGGAGGTGGCACAAATGTTGCTGCTGGGTCAACCGTGGGGATGCTATAGACATCAGGATATGCAGGTGCAACCCCATGCTTCACTGCCCACAAGTACCAGTTATCAACCACAGTACCCGTTAATAAAATTCCGATACCGCCGGTCAGTGGGACCAATACGGCAAACCACCAAGCCCAACGGTGGATGGACTCCATCGTGGCATTAAAGCCCATGGTCCATCTCCAAAATAGTCCGGCGCGCTCCGATGCAGTACCGCGATCCACAATTTGCTCAATCTCGCGCTCACCACCATAGCGACCAACCGCTAGGATGGTTGCGCCATGCATGGCAAATAACAGTGCTGATCCATACAGGAAGGCAATGGAGAGCATATGAAATGGGTTGTAAAACAAATTACCGTAACGCAAAGAGAATGCAGCGGTCCAATCCAAATGCGAGAAGATACCAAAGGGCACGCCTTCACTCCAGCTGCCCACTAATAGCGGTCTAAAGAAGCCTAAGACGAGGAACAACCAAATTGCTGACAAGAAAGCCCAAGCAATATGGGTACCCATGCCAAGTGCAACCGCACGTCGGTAGGTTCGCCACCACCATAACAGTACCGATGCAGTTAAGAATGCACCAGCCATCATCCACCAACCGCCTTCAGAGAGCGGCATGATGAAGTTCAGGCCATGCTTCGGCAAGGGCGGATCAAGCGATAACCAAAAGAGTTGGCGCACAAACTGGATGGGATCCCAGTTCACCGAGGCCAACATATTCCAGCCAATGATCTGAAAGCCGATCATGCCAAAGAATAAAGAGGCGATGCCAATGGTTCCCAAATAAATGGGGCCAATCTGCGCATTGCCTAGACGCCCAAATAAATGGACTAAAAAGGGTTTGCCAATCCGCTCGCGCTCATCCTTTCTGGGATTAAGTGGTGAGCCATGATGCGGTTCAGCAACCACCTGAACCTGGGTAAATAAATTTTGATAGTCCATATTCTTATCCCTCGATTCTTTTTATGACCAAATGGGGAGGTTTAACCACCAACCCCACCACTCTGGCCAACCACGAGTCCAAAATGGCCCACTAATAACAATGCAAACGGCACTCCAAAAGACCGCCGCCAATGCCAAGAACAAACCAAGTCGGTGGATTCCTAAGGTACCAACGGAGTAGCCAATCAAATCTCGAAAGAAGGTATCTTCGTGCTCGGGGGTTTTAACAAACTCGCCTTTTTGCGGATTCGTTGACGACAGCACTAATGCACCGTGCATAGCAAGTGCAAGGGTCGTCGTAAAGAATAAGGTGATCGCAATCATGTGCGCAGGGTTGTAGTGAAAGTGCAAGTATTGATAGCCGACGTTTGAGACCCAATCGAGGTGACTCAAGATACCGTAGGGGAATCCATGCCCCCAAGCGCCCATCAATACGGGACGAATCACAACCAGCGTGAAATACCCAAAGACCGCGACTGAGAAGGCGAATGGCACATGAAAGCCCATACCTAATTTGCGACAGATCTCGACTTCACGAAGTGCCCATGATCCAAATGCGCCTAGCGCACAAATCGTAATTAACTGCCACAGTCCTCCCTCCATCAGTGGAGCGGGTGCTAGGCCGTATTTCAAATCGGGCGGGGCGATATTAATCTGCCACAAGTTCCAAGTTGGTCCTTGCGATGCGCCCCACAAAATGAGTGCAGTGCCTAAAAAGGTAAAGAAGATCGTGGTGATACCAAAAAATCCGACATAAAAAGGGCCCACCCAAAAGTCGAATAAATCTCCGCCAACCAGGGTTCCCCCTCGTACTCGGTACTTTCGTTCAAAGCTGAGCATGGCCATTTTTTAGTCCTTCCTTTAATTGGTAGATAAGACTCGATATGTAGTCAAGTCCTATCCACCACGGTTTTCATGATGCTTACTACTTTGCTGCTGGTACTGCTGGTGGTTTAGCTGCTCCACTGTTACCAGTTTGTTTTACATACTCAGCCTGACTTAAACCATCAAGCCAATTAAAACGAACTGTGCTTAGCAGAATCAAATGAATCATTGCTGCCAAACCGAACAGGAAGATTCCTTGAATAGCCATAGCCCGTAATGGGTCATATAGTTTCCAAATTCTCCACATGGTATTTCTCCTAAGTTAAATACGACATAAAGCTATAAACCGCAGACCTTACGCCGTCGATCATTGACTTCTCTTCCGATCCTGGTAACCAGGATCTCCACTGACCCGGTAAGAACACAGTAAAGAGCGCGAGTACAAAACACACCACAAAACACAAGACAAAAATCGTCTTGAACGTGATTGAATCGTTCTTAGCGATCTCCTGTACCGAGTGGTTTAAATGGATATCTTTCATATCGTTACCTTTACGTTGTTACTTCCGATTTCAGTAGAACCAAGGACGCCAAGCCCACACCAAAATGTGAGCAATGACCGCTATTGCAGTAAACCCGACCAAACCTTGGACATAAAACTGGTGAAATTCTTTCGCCTCGTCGTCGGTAAGACCAGAAATAGAGCCTCTGTGATCACTCATTCGAGATCCCTCCTTCAAAATTAGCCTTTCGGCTAGCACCGCGCAAAGCCCGCGCGACAAGGGCATATGGCATGGAACTGCCACATTGGGGATGGAGCAAAGTAGTCAGATTCATACTTTCTCCGATATGGGGTTGGGTGTTTTCTCTTGCACAATCTCAGGACAAGACAGGCGCACGCGCTCTGCAGTGACTCGCGCTTCACCTGAGGATTCGGTATCGCGCTCGACGCGATCACGTAATTGCTTGGCTGCCGAGATTTGCACTAAGACCGGTTGTTTCTGAACATAATTAGCAACCATGGTTTGTGCGTCGCTATCCCACAAGAAGGCATTCGCTGCTTGACCACGTGCCAAGGTGGAGTCGACCTTATCCATTTCAGTACCTAAGGGCAAGATATGGAACAGTGCATCAAAGAGCCCATTGCAAAACTCTTGGATTAAATAGGTTGCGCCGGCGTATCCCATGAATGGCGTGCCAGTATGGCGCCGAATAATTGCGCCAGGAAATGATGCAGGGATATACATACCCTTACCACCCGCTTCGGCTAGATACATTCTCTCGTTGTAACTACCAAATAGTACGAGAGGCGCTTTTTCTTTTACCAATTTACGAATTTCTTCGCTATCGGTTTTCTGACCAGGCTTACGTGAAATGGCAAAGCTGCATGGCAGCCCCATCTCCTCGCTCAAGAAATGAGAGATCCCGCGCGTGTAGGTCTCGTTTGCAACAATCGCAAAATTTGCGGTCCCAAAAAAGTCCTGCGTCACCGAGCGCCACAGATCCCAAATTGGCTTAATCGTGGTGTGCTTCTCACGCTCAATAAATGGCTCGGGATCAAGATCAAGCAACTCACCTAGTTTGCGCAAGAACTTGGTCGTACTATGAAGACCAATCGGTGCCTGTAAATAAGGGCGATCAAGGGCTTCGCAGAGCATGCGCCCAAACTCGCGGTACATGCAAATATTGACATCGGCTTCGACTAAACGCGACACATCGGCTAAGTGACTACCGAGTGGAAACACCATATTGATCTCGGCGCCAATTCCTTGGACTAAGCGACGGATCTCAGCCAAGTCGCTCGGCATATTAAACGTGCCATAAGCGGGACCAATAATATTGACGCGTGGCTTCTCCCCTTCTTTGCGGGGTTTGCGTGCCGGCACATTCTTAATGCCATACTCTGACCATAACCAATACATTGCGCGATTAGCGCACTGCCACTGGTCTTCATCAATCGTACGCGGTAAGAAGCGGGCAATGGCTGTACCTTCAGGTGTAACGCCCCCACCAATCATCTCGGCGATTGATCCGGTCACAACCACGGCAGGTAAATCAGGATCTAAGGTGGCATGAGCACGTTTCATCGAACCTTCGGTTCCTTCACGACCTAATTGTTCTTCAGCCAATCCGGTGACTACGATGGGTAACTCATGCGGCGGTAAGGCATCGGTGTAATGCAAGACCGAGGTAACGGGTAAGTTCTCACATCCTACTGGCCCATCAATAACCACCTGCAATCCCTTGATGGCCGTGAACACATATACGGCTCCCCAGTAGCCGCCAGCGCGATCGTGATCAATGACGTACATCAGATCATCTCCTCGGCTTTGCGCTTCTTGATCGCTTTTTCTAACTTGCGACGGGTCTCGGCTTTGAACTCAGGACGATCTTTGGGAACGCTTTCCCAAACACCGGCATTGTGACTTGCACCTACTTCACCAAAGAAGGCTTTCATCTCATCAAAGCGTGCTTGATTTCCAATCGCGGCATTAATTACTTGCGCTAGCGATCCAGCGCCTGCAGGCCCCATTAAAGGACGTGCTGAAATGAGGTTCGTGAAATACAGACTAGGAATCGATGCTTGCTTCGCAGCTTGTACGACCGGTGTTGTCCCAATGGCTAAATCAGGCTGATACTCAGCCATCGCGGCTAAATCCTGCTCAAGCGAGGCACGGAACTGCACTTGCACACCTTTTGCTTCTAACCATTCCCGATCCGCATCACTCCAGACTGTGCGGGGACAGGCAGATCCAACATACCGAACATCTGCACCACTCTCAATGAGTAAGCGTGCGACTAGAAGTTCAGAGCCTTCGTAACCACTTAAGGTAATACGACCTTTAATCGGGGTTGCGCCAAGCACTGCTTTAATCGCTGGCAAGATTTTGTGTTTAGCGGCATTAATTCGGTCTTGCGGTGTATTGGTTACTTTGCCAATCGCTTCTAACCATGCAGCAGTTCCCTCGTAACCAACCGGCGCAGATCCAACGATGGGTCGACCTGCGGCTTCAAACTCCCGAATACTGGCTGTATAAAACGGATGAATCGCTGCGACTGCTTTGCAATCGAGCGCTTGATACAACTCACGCCATTCACGCGTTGGTACTGTAGCGCCTACCGCAAGATCCATCGGCTCCAACATGGCGCCAATCACTGCGGGATCGGCTGGGAACATCTCTCCTAAAAGCGTGATGGTCGGTTTGGTTTGCACGCCAGTACGCGGCGCTTGCACGGGACCAGCCATGATTTCATGGCGGGCGTATTGCAACATGGCACCGGCTAGTACATCTTTTGCCTCAGCATGGGTTGGCACACCAAAGCCTGGCACATCAATACCAATAATACGTACCCCATTAATTTCTTTAGGCAGCAACTGCAGCGGTACGCCACTTGCAGTGGGGACACATAAATTAATAATGACAATCGCATCGTACTTGCTGGGGTCGGCCTGTTCGTGCACCGAGTCCCGAATATCTTCAAAGAGTTTTCCAGTGACCAGGGTCTCGGAATTAAATGGCACATAACCCACGCTACGACGCGCACCATAGAAATGCGAGGTAAACGTTAAGCCATACACACAGCAGGCAGAGCCCGACAAAATGGTAGCGGTGCGACGCATGCGCAATCCAACCCGCAATGATCCAAAGGCTGGGCACATACTTTGTGGTTGATCGTGCGGCCCTTTGGGATAGTCCTGTGCATAGCGTTGCAATACCTCCGCTTTGCCCGCAGACTTTGCTGCATCCATCATTTGCTTTTCACCCGCATGACATCCCACGCCATCCCCTTGGGATGGATCGTTGACCAACTGCTCTGGCACGATAGGAATGATGGGTTTACTCATGAACTTAAACTTTGTCGTACACCACTTCAAGGGTTTTCTTGACGACCGCGTCTTTGCCCATCATGTCAACTTCGGTAGCGGGCTCAAGTACGTAGTCACGGCCAGTAATGTCTGATGAGAAGAGCCCTAAGAGATCGTCTTGGCTGAGCGGCTTGGGTCGTACCGGCGGTGCATCGGCAACATTGGTCGCCAACTCTTCAAACAGCGGTCCCCACTGCGTACCAGGACGGCCGATGATTTCATAGCTAGCACTCTTACGCCGAATATCCTCATGCGCAGGAATCGCTGCCAAGACCGGAATGCCTACTTTTTCTGCGAAGGCTTGGGCTTCACCGGTGTTGTCATCCTTATTGATCACCATGCCTGCGACACCGACATTACCGCCCAGCTTACGGAAATACTCTACGGCGGAGCAGACATTGTTGGCAACGTAGAGGGATTGCAAATCATTGCTACCCACCACGATCACTTTTTGACACATATCGCGTGCAATCGGCAATCCAAAACCACCGCACACCACATCGCCTAAGAAATCTAAGAGAACGTAATCAAATCCCCAATCATGAAAACCCAACTTCTCCAAGGTTTCAAAACCGTGAATGATGCCGCGACCACCGCAACCGCGCCCTACTTCAGGGCCACCGAGTTCCATCGCAAATACGCCATCGCGTTTAAAGCACACATCGCCAATCGATACAGAATCACCCGATAACTTTTTCTTCGAGGAGGTTTCAATGATCGTTGGGCAGGCTTTGCCTCCAAACAATAAGGAGGTCGTATCACTCTTCGGATCGCAACCAATCAGCAGTACTTTCTTACCTTGCTGTGCCATCATGTAAGAAAGATTGGCGAGGGTAAAACTTTTACCAATTCCGCCCTTGCCGTAAATGGCGATGATTTGGGTTTCTTTGGTCACCGGTCCTTTGTGGACTGGGTCTGGTTCCATGTCAGCCTCTTTTTTGAGATTGACAAATTGCACCGTTGCTTCGGCTGGCACACCTTCTAATTTTGCGGTTGCTGGACTCATTGCAAGGTTCTCCAATCAAGGACCATCTTTAAACAATCTTTATCGCTAAACGCTTGGCGATAGGCTTTATCCGCATGCGCAGGTGATGCATGATGCGTAATTAATCCATCTAGTGAGAGTCGACCCGACTCGGCTAAATGTTTCACGGCTAATAAATCCTTAGGCTGCCATTGCGCTGCTACTCGAATGCGGGCTTCGCGCATAAATGCTTGTGGGAATGAGAAGGTCATGGGTGCGTCATAAAAGCCAGCCAGGACAATTTCACCGCCGGGTGCCAGACACAAAATCAAGGTATCCAGTAATGAAGCGTCGCCACTCACATCCACAATCGTTTTGTAATACCGTTTTTGGTCTGCCTTTGGATCAATCACTTCATAACCAATTGCTCCGGTGCGACGATCAGCATCGGTTTCCCAAACCACTGGGCTTTTTCCAGCAAGTACGGCAATGCGTGCAATCAGGCGGCCCAAAACACCATGGCCAATAATCAGATCGGGCTGTTGACTGCCTTCAGCCGATGTGACGTGATGCGCAGTTGCTGCCAATGCAAACAAAACGGCTTCTGCGCCTAATTTGTTGTCCACGCCAATCACCCGACTGGCCGGTACCACTACGCGTGATGCTGCGCCACCGAAGAGACCTTTCACATCACCGAAGCAACGCGCCCCAGGTACGAATACACGCTGACCGGGCTGATACCCTGACCGAATCCCTGCTTGATAAATTTTGCCGACGGACTCATAACCCGGAACGAGTGGATAACCCATACCCGGGAAGTGGGGCATGCGCCCACTCCATAGAAGTTTTTCAGTGCCTGTACTAATACCGCTCCATTCAATATCAACCACAACATCCGTCTCGGTGACGGGTGATAACTTCAGCTCACTCAAGACAACGCTCTCGGGCTTCTCGAGCACGATGGCCTTTGCTTGATAGATTGTGTTCATAGTGTCATTTCTTATTTACATATTTTATGTGTAAATATTTATTTACATGACTCATTCTTCACCACTTTAGGGATAATTCATCTAGGGGTTTCTACTAATGACCCCTAGTATTTACAAGGCTTTTTGGGCAAAAATTGGCTTTTAAACTCTAAGCCACTGAAATCATTGGCTTTTTACAATGCAAGATCTGTGCATTCAAGGGGATAGCGGATGGCAATAGGCGAACAGCCTCAAAGCCGGCCTCGATCAGCATTTGGGTAATTTCCGCTTGGGAACGCGGTCTACCCCGACCCATTGCGAGCAAATAGAAGCCAAAGTAGGCATCCCCCATCGCTTCTTGCCCCGGGGTATTAGCCATTGGTTCTGCCAGAATCAAGCTCGCTCCTGGCTCTAAGGCATTGAAAACATTACGTAATAAGATTTTGACCCGGGAGTCATCATGATCAAAAATGACTCGAATCAGGGTGGCTACGTCGGCGCCCTTGGGCAATTCACCATCAAAGAAATTCCCCCCAATCGCTTGGATACGGTTTGATAGATCCGTTTTAGCAATCTGAGTGGTGGCCAACTCAGCCACACCAGGAAGATCAAAAATCGTGCACCGCAACTGCGGATAAAGTTTTGCAAGTTGAGTCGCAAACGCGCCCTGCCCACCACCAATGTCGAGTAATTGGCGGTGCTTAGCAAACGAGTAGGCATCGATTACCTCGGCGGTGACTAAAGGTTGAGTGTGCGCCATGAGCTTTGAATAGTTCGCAACGCGCTCGGCCGATAGCGATTCTGGTTTGGGGCCCTCTGCATGATCAATGTAGGGCCAATACTCGGCCATCGCCGCTTTCCCAGAAATATCACCACGCAAGAGTGCTAACGGATCTTGCAGATCACGATAGAAATCGCCGTGATGAATGATCATATCGACGAGTGCACGATTACCAACTAAAGGCGCTCCTAGCATGCCAAGTGCATAGTGCTCGTTGTCGCGTTTTGTTAAAAGACGAATGGCAACTGCTGCGTCGAGTAAACGATTGAGGCCTGCGGGCGGTAACGCAATGCGCTCTTGCAATTGTGCTTTAGACAAAGAGCCGTTTGCGAGCAACTCAAACAAATTGACTTTGACACAAGCCAATAAGATTTGGGAGTACACAAAGCCCGCCATCACATCAAAGAGTGCGGAGGCCTGACGCCGCACGACCCAGCGTGTCAATGGAAAGCGCGCAGCCCAGCGCTGAAATCGGGGTGAGGCAATGACACTATTACGCCAATCGGCGAAGGTGTCTTTCAATGAGCGGTGATGGGTTTGCGTGTCTTCGGACACACGCTCAGACAGTGGCATGGTGATGCAGCGGTCGACTCGTATTGATAAACCATGCTTCCGGAATCAAGCGTTCTGCCTCTTTTGCGACCAGAGTGCGTAGCATCTTCTCGCCTTTACACGACGGTATCGAATGAATTGCTTTGTAGACCAACTCATCAAAATGCTGAACCGCGCCCACCAATCCAAGATCTCGCGCAGAGCTTGGTCGATCATGAGCTAAATCTTGACCTTGTGGTTTACCCATCGTCGCTTGATCAGCCAATACATCGCGAATGTCATCAGCCACTTGATAGGCTTCACCCAACCACTCACCGAGTGGTTTCCAAGTATCGGCATCCGCTCCTGCGGCTTGTGCGCCCGCTGCGGTTGCCGCCTCAAAGAGTGAACCGGTTTTTTCTTTTTGGTATTGCGATAGTTGGACTTTGGATTCGCACTCCCACGCTTGACCCGACACAATACCGTGCGGCGCACCGACAGATGCGGCAATCGTTTTTAGAAGTGGTGCTAAGCGCAGTGGTGAGCGCATGCTGCACGAAGCCATGTATTGAAAGGCCAACACAATGAGTGCATCACCCGCAAGCACGGCAATGCGCTCACCAAATGCGGCGTGTACTGAGGGTTGGCCACGGCGCACCATGGCATTATCAAAACAGGGCAAATCATCGTGTACCAGGGATGCACAATGCAATAGCTCAATCGCGCCCGCAGCGGCAATCGATAAATCCGGATCGTCATCGCCGCAGGCGGCAGCGACCGCTAAACACAGTTGCGGCCGAATGCGCGCACCCCCCGGGAACACGGCATGATGCAATGCCCTTTGTAAATTTTGTGGGGCTGTCTTAGACTCTGCGATGGCAAGCGCTTGATGCAAGCCCTTTTCAATGCGTTCTTGCATCGCTTGACTGGGGCTGATTTTTGAGCTCATGGCCGGCTTTCAGAGTTAATCGGGTCGCAATACGGGTAAAAAAGTGTAAATATTTTTTTACACTTATCATGATGATGAATATAGACAGCTAATGCAAGAGGGTCAATCAATCATATCTAGGGAAAACCCTAATGAGTTCCATTAATCGCATTCCCTACGACTGGCCAAACCGCCAAATTAGCCGCTCCGTCACCGTGGGCGACCTCACCTGGCACGTCCAAATCTCAGGCAAAGGGCCGGTAATTTTGTTACTGCATGGCACCGGTTCCTCCACACACTCTTGGGGCGAGCTCACGCCTTTACTCAATCAAGAGGCGCAAGTTCTTAGCGTCGATCTACCAGGGCACGCCTTTACTCTGGGGGCTTCAGTCGATTCTTTACGACTCGAACAGATTGCAAGTAATTTGATTGCATTGATTGGCGAACTCAAAATGGCATGGCCAACCATCGTCGTTGGTCATTCTGCTGGCGCTCCCCTAGCACTCGCCTTTGCTAATCTGGCACCCACCAAACCACAAGTGATTATTGGTCTAAATCCCTCACTAATTCCGCCGCCGCCGAGCTACACCCAATTTTTTGGACCCATGTTGGGGCCAGTCACTAAATCAGCAACGCTGGCATCGATTCTGGCAAAGCTTGCACCACTCTCAGGTATGACCGATCGATTACTAGATTCCACCAATACCAATTTGCCAGAAACGAATCGCAATTACTATCGGCGCCTCTTTCAATCACCCGAGCATGTGCGCGGTGCCATGAACTTTATGGCCTCGGCCAACATTGATCAAGTACTCAAAGCCGGCTCAAACCTTTCAAGCAAGTTAATTTGGGTGATTGGTGAGAGTGATCAATGGGTCCCAGAAATGGGCTTGAAGAAAATCATCAGCCAGTACTTTCCTAAATCCACCGTGATCTATTGGCCAGGTGGTCACATCATGCACGAAGTGGAAACTGCCAAGACCGCTGATCTAATCTTAAGTGAGCTACGCGCCCTGAAGAAGTAATTGGCTCTAGGTATGCAAAACACCTAAGACTGCTTGCGAGAGTTCGTACGCGCGTGCATGCGGTAAGGGCAAATAGTACGAACCAATCAGTCGGGCAATATGCCCCCCCTCCTCGCGCGCTTGCGGCGAGGTATCAATCCATAAACTGCGTACCTTGATCTGCGATGCTAGCTTTGCGGATTGCTCAGCATCAACTTGCGCTTGGGTGCGACCTGGTGTGCCGTCGCGTGCAATATTGGCGCGACCATCGGTTAAGAACACCAAGGTGGGGGTCATGCCTTTTTTAAGTGATCCCTTCGCCAGTGCAAAAGCTGTATCAATCGCAAGGGCTAGCGGTGTGCCGCCCCCACCAGGCAGTGACGCTAATGAGCGCTTCGCTCTAACCAGGGAACGGGTTGGGCTTAACAACAGTTCTGCTTCGCTTCCCCGAAAACCAATGAGTGCTACCTGATCGCGTCGCACATAGCACTCTGCAAGCAGTAACTCCACTGCACCTTTTGCTTCGGCTAAACGATTGATCGCCGCAGAGCCCGAGGCATCGACCACAAAAGTGGTGAGTGTTTGATTACGCTGTCGATAGCGTTTGATGCGCAGATCATCCTTACGAATGAGGATTTTTGGCTGAGACGGATTCTGACTACTCTTAAGTTGGGCTTGACGAATCCGCTGCCAGGGTACTGCAGCGCGCAGAGTATCCATCAAACTCAATCGTTGATTACCAGAGGGCATACCGGGCTTTGAGCCCATTGGTCGACCACGCAGATTACTCAATTGACTCGCGCCTGCCTTACCAGCTGAGTGATTTTTTTGGCGTACCAACGCGAGTTGAGTGAGTCGATCAAGCAGCTCGCGAGGGATCGCTGCCTGTGCGGCTTCTAATACTTGATCTTCAAGAACTGTCTCTTGATTCTGAGATGAAGTCTCCTCTGAATTAGCTTCCTCGTTTTCTTCGGGGTCTGGTTCAGGATTGGACTCATCCTCAGCCTGAGTCTCGTCGGCCATATTAGGTATTTGGGTTGCTTTCGGTAGCAGTACCAGGGTCACCGCGCGCTCAAGATGTTCTTGACTGGGCTCACTCTCATGCCATTCGAGATCCATCGCGGCCAAGTACCTCGCAGCTCTTGCTGCAAATTGCACCGCGCGCAAGGAAACAATGCCTAACTGCGCCGCAATTCCGACGAGCGCGGCGTATTGTTCATCACTGAGGGTGATTTGCTCTACCCGCCCTTGAATCGATATGCGATCGAGATCAATGAACTCTGCATCGAGTTTGGCATCTGGTAAGTCATGCCATGCGATCGAGTCCAAATCAATATAAAACGCGCAGCGCTCGATCAATTTTGGATTCACACTCTCGTCTTCTTCAATACTTTCATCAAGAGCGATCACTCCCATCGCGCAGGCAATGCGTTCTCCATGACCATCACGCTCAACCTGAATGGCGCCATGATCGAGGGCGGCTGCAATACGGGCCACTGTGCCTGCTTCCACTCGCTCAGCCATTGGCAAAATCACGAGGCTTTGATCACAATGACTTAAGAGCCCCGGTCGAAAGATTGGCTTCCCCGAGATGATGGTGGCTTCAATATCCAAACCACCTAGTAAGTTCTCATCTGAGATACCGCTGGGGATCTTCCGTAATGGTGTTGCTAAACCATGATGGCGTGCAAGCTGTTCAAGGGTTTGTAACCAGCGCTCGCGCACAGGTCCGGAGCGCGCATGCACAATCACCCCACCAAATTCATGGGGTGCGAGAGTCATTAACTGCGCAACGTGCAGGCAAGTTAACCAGTAAGGGTTCATGCCTTAAGCAAATAACTCATCAAGTGCCCGTTGCACACGCGTTGCCGAACTGGATTCGTCGAGAGGGTTGCGACGCAAGCGATGTTGTAGGGCAGGCACTGCAATGCGCTTAAGATGATCGCGCGTGACTTTATTTTTCCCATCGAGGGCAGCGACTGCGCGTGAAGCGCGCAACAGCGTGAGTTCGCCGCGCAGGCCATCGGTACCAAGATGCGCGCACAGCGTACTGGCATCGTGTAGCAATTTGTCATCAACCTTAACGCTGGCTAGTTTCTTGCGCGCATTGGCCATCATCTCCCGAATCTTCGCGTCTTCTTTATCCCAGATCTTCATGAAGGCCTCGGGGTTACGCTCAAAGGCATCACGTCGTTTAATGATCTCGACACGGCTGGGCATATCGCTTGGGGTTTTCACCTCCACGGCTAGGCCAAAACGATCTAAGAGTTGGGGGCGCAACTCGCCCTCTTCAGGGTTGCCACTACCTACCAATACAAATCGGGCAGGATGGCGCACACTCAAACCCTCGCGCTCAACCACATTCTGCCCCGAAGCAGCGACATCAATGAGTAGATCAACCAAGTGGTCGTCCAACAGATTAACCTCATCGATGTACAAAAATCCGCGATTGGCTTTCGCTAACAAGCCGGGCTCAAAGGCTTTCTCACCAAGTGTTAAAGCTTTCTCGATATCCAACGCACCCAGTACACGATCCTCAGTCGCGCCCAAGGGAAGATCAACCACTGGAACGGGGCGCAGCTCCGTTTTGGGTTTGGTTTTTGCTCCCGAACTGCAAATAGCACATAGGCCTGCCATCGCTTTGGGATCGCATCCATACGCGCAGTCTTTCACAACGGTCATGGTGGGTAAGAGTGCTGCGAGACCTCGAACCGCAGTTGACTTCCCGGTGCCGCGATCTCCCATCACCAGTACACCGCCAATACTAGGCTCCAATGCAGCTACCAAAATAGCAAGCTTCATATCCTCTTGGCCCACAATGGCTGAGAAGGGGTAGTTACGGGTCATGCAAGCGCTCCTTGAATAAACTTTATTGGTTTGTCGCCAAATTAAGGTTAAATATAAGGCATCTAACGGGCAATGAGCCCAATTGAGGAAAAACGATGAGCGATAAGACCCCAAAGAGCATTAAAAGCGTTGAAGAGCGCATCGAGTCTTGGTTTATTCCAACTGGCAATCTGTTTGTTTCCTTATTTCATCGAATTGCCCTCTTTGCAATTGGCGCGGCCACCGTATGGGCCGCTGGGATGAGCTTTCTGGAAATGATGCATAAGCCCTATGCCTCAGTTCAAGATTTACTCCTTCTATTTATTTACCTTGAAATTGGTGCAATGGTCGGGATTTACTTTAAGACCAATCACATGCCCGTGCGCTTCTTGATTTACATTGCCATTACTGCCGTCACGCGGCTGATCATCGATCTGGTTGGCACCAAGCATGAGGCGGACATGGGCATCTTGCTAATGGGCCTCACCATTTTCGTCTTAGCACTCGCCAATGCATTAGTGCGTTATGCCTCCAATAAATTTCCCAGTAAAACTGATCATCCGGGTGGTGATTAAACGTGAGTCCTGCAGAACAACAAACCCGGATTGATTTAGCAGCCTGTTACCGTTTGTGTGCATTTGAGGGCTGGGATGATTTGATCTATACCCACATCTCAGCAACGGTTCCCAATGAACCTAATCACTATCTCATCAATCCGTTTGGCTATCAGTTTGATGAAATCACCGCATCGAATTTGGTAAAGGTCAATACCCAAGGTGAGATTGTGGATCCCAACTCACCCTACCGCGTTAATCCAACCGGCTTTGCGATTCATGGGGCAGTGCATCGCGCCCGCCCCGATGCGAACTGCGTGATGCATTTACATAACACCGCTGGGATTGCGGTATCCGCTCAGGAGAACGGTTTATTACCACTCTCGCAGCATGCCATGCGCTTTATGGGACATCTGGGATACCACGATTACGAAGGTGTTGCTCTCACCGAATCCGAAGGAAAGCGCCTTACTGAATCCCTTGGTAAACACCCTGCCATGCTATTGCGGAACCACGGCACACTCACCGTAGGTCGTACCATCGGCGAAGCCTATGTGGTGATGGCCACTCTGATTAAAGCGTGTGAGATTCAGATTGCTGCACTCTCGAGTCCACAATTGCATCTGCCCAAGCAAAGTGTGATCCAGAAAGCCGCCGATGAGTTACATGATGGCGGCGCCGAAGAAGGAATACTAGAGTGGCCCGCCCTACTTCGAATGCTCGATCGCTTTGATGAGAGCTATAAAGATTAATTAACTAAATCACAAACAAGGAGTTGAAATGCCCACATTCAATGTGCAAATGTTTGAAGGAAGAACAGTCGAGCAAAAACGCAAATTTGTTGCTGAGGTAACTCGTGTCACCTGCGAAACCTTAGGATGCAGCCCTGGATCGGTTGACATCATCATCACCGATGTGAAGAAAGAGGACTGGGCGACCGGCGGGAAGTTATGGTGTGATGCGGATTAAGCATGAACCACGATAGGTGAATAGTTATAAAAGGTTGGCGAGTAGGTCTACCGTTTTACTGTTAAGTCTCTGAAATAACTCTTATTCCCTTTGCGCGAGCAATGTGACCTAGTGCAGCGGCCAACTCTGCATCATCACCCTCATTCATCACTTGATTTAAATACTCTGTCATTGCCCGTTTACTTTTCAGTAATCGGGCAATGTCGAACTCACGAATATCATGCTGTTTGTTTTTAGGATTTTTCTTCATCATATTTACCATCGCCCACTATGGTAATCGAGCAAACCCTCGAAGGCCACCCCATATGAACATGGGGGAATTACTTTTAGAACTTTTTACCTAATGGTGTTGATTTTTCTCTAAGAAGAACTCGGCTTGCGCTAAAGCTTCCTCTGCATCAAGTCCCACGATATCGGCTTGCACTTCCTGTTTGAGCTCGGGTCTTGCATTAAAGATGGGGCCGCCTACCATCACCCCAATCGTTGGATTCAGTGATTCGGCTTTGAGTAAGCTGATAAAGCGATGTAAGGCCGGTAGTTGATCCTCGGTACTGACTGAGAGCCCAACTAAATCGACATGCTGCGTCTTCACGGCAACAACGATATCGGCTTGCGTTGCCGCCAACTCACCCCACACCTTCCATCCGGCTCTTCGGAAAAACTCTGAAACCATAAAGAGGCCTAAAGTATGTTGCGATCCGGGTAATGGAACCAATACTGCATGCGGTGCTTGATCGTCAGTGCGCGCGAACTCCTGAAAGAGCGGACTAAAGTCATAAATCAATTGTTTGATACGCCAAATACCAGTAGTCACTTGAGTAAAGCTAGCACTATCCTCTACCCACATCACACCTAAACGCCTAGCGACTGGAGCCAATAAGCGAAGGTAGATTTCATCGAGGGGTACACCTTGCTCGTAGAGAGCTTGCACGAACTCAGCGGCTTTCGTTGCATCGTCACGCAATACTAAGTGCGTAAGTTCATCCACTCGTTGCGGATCGTTGAGTCGAACATTCATCAGAGGCGAACGATTGGCCTCAATCGCACTGCTATGAGCCACCAATAGACGTGGGATCACATTGGTCTCAATGGTTTGCATCAACCAATCCAGATGTTCCTGTGGGCCCGCTTTGAGACTTAATGGCTGATTTCCAATATCGACCGCCAATTGTTTGACGCGCTGATCGTGAGAATGATTTAAGTCCTCTTCTGCACAGGCATCCCATTCAGCCCTTTGGGGGTTGACCTTTTGTTGCTCCTCACTTTTGGAAAATAATTTTTCCTTAATGAGGCCTGCATATCGCCTTAGGGGCATGCGTTCTCCGATTTTCTATCTGTGGCGCTTCCATTTAGGCTAGCCAAGCTGCACTGAAAATCAGGCCTATTTTTTTGCGTCGTTATCTACGGTTTCTTTATAGATCGTTCGGGTAAATGAAGCCATGAATGTTTACTTTTAAGGGTTAACCCTAGTTTTAATGGGTATTACAGAACTAAGTGTCAATATAAGTTGACACATTTAGCACAATTCAATATAAAAAGAGGAGTCCCACCCGAGTTAGGCAGCTATGGCCGTTCAATCCAAGTCCAAGAAGGAAGCCGTACCCATTCGTTTGGTATTGGTGACCATGGACACGCACTTAAATAGTGCGGCACGACGCGCCCAATTTCAGCTCCAACGCGCCATTCCAGGTCTGTCCTTGCAGATCCATGCCGCAAGTGAATTTACCGGCAATCCTGAGTTGATTGATAAAGCGGTGCATGACATCGCCCATGGCGATATTGTGCTCGCAACCATGTTATTCATGGAAGATCACTACCTTCCAGTGTTTGAAGCTTTAAAAGCGAAGCGCGATGATTGCGATGCGATGGTCTGCGCCATGTCAGCTGGGGATGTGGTGAAGCTCACCAAGATTGGTAAGCTTGATATGAGTAAGCCCGCCAGTGGGCCGATGGCAATCCTCAAGAAACTGCGCCCCAAACCCAAGACCGAGGGCGAGAAGCAAACTAGTTCGGGCGCCAAGCAAATGAAAGTGCTGCGCCTCATTCCGCAAATCCTCAAATGGATTCCGGGAACCGCGCAAGATGTGCGGGTGTATTTCTTAACCCTGCAATATTGGTTGGGCGGTTCCGAAGAAAACTTATTCAATCTCTTTAGTTACCTCATCAACCGTTACGCCTCTGGTCCGCGGGAGGTCCTGCGTGGTTTAGCAAAGCCCACCGATCCGGTGGAGTATCCCGATTTGGGTGTTTATCACCCGCGCATGAAAAATCGTCTGAGTGAAAAACTCTCTGACCTTCCTAAAGTAATCTCCGATAACAAACGTCGTGGTCGGGTTGGTCTTTTATTACTGCGCTCCTATTTAGTTTCTGGCAACAGTGGTCACTACGATCCCGTGATTGCTGCATTAGAAGCCCATGGCTTGCAAGTAGTGCCCGCTTTTGCTGCGGGTCTTGATGCGCGCCCTGCCATTGATACCTATTTCATGAAAAACAATCAGGTCACCGTCGATGCGGTGATCTCACTGACCGGCTTCTCCTTAGTTGGTGGCCCAGCGTACAACGATGCCAAGTCGGCTGAAGAGGTACTTGCGAAGCTTGATGTGCCTTACATCGCTGCCCACCCAGTGGAGTTTCAGACGCTCACGCAATGGGGTGGTTCCGATCGTGGTTTGATGCCAGTCGAGAGCACCATCATGGTCGCAATTCCGGAATTGGATGGCGCGACCCAACCGATGGTGTATGGCGGCAGGCCCGGTGCAGCAGGTACCACATGCACCGGCTGCCATCAACGCTGCACCTTTACCGAAGACCACAACCCGCAAGATATGTTTACCTGCGTCGAGCGTACTGCCATGCTCGCATCTCGTACTGCTAAGTTGGTGGATCTGCGCAACTCGGATAAAGCCAATCGCAAAGTGGGTTTAGTGATTTTTAACTTCCCACCCAATGCGGGGCATACCGGTACTGCCGCTTACCTCAATGTCTTTGAATCTTTACACCAAACCATGTTGGGGCTCAAAGCCGATGGTTATACCCTCACCGTACCCGAGACACCTGAAGCCTTACGTAAAGAAATCATTGAAGGCAACGCCCAGCAATATGGGGCCGAAGCCAATGTGCACACCATCATCAGCGCCGATGATCATGTCAAGCGCGAGCGTTGGTTAAGCGAGATTGAAGCGCAATGGGGTCCAGCTCCAGGTAAGCAATGGAGCAATGGCTCGGGGATTTTTATATTGGGTAAGCAGTACGGCAACGTCTTAGTGACCGTACAACCCGGCTTTGGATTTGAAGGCGATCCGATGCGCCTTCTCTTTGAAAAAGGCTTTGCGCCAACGCATGCGTTCTCTGCGTTTTATCGCTACTTGCGGGAAGACTTTGCTGCCAATGCTGTTCTGCACTTCGGCACACATGGAGCCCTTGAATTTATGCCGGGTAAGCAAGCAGGCATGAGTGGTTCGTGCTGGCCCGATCGCTTAATTAACGATCTACCCAACTTTTATCTCTATGCATCCAATAATCCTTCGGAAGGTGCTCTTGCCAAACGCCGTGCAGGTGCCACACTCATTAGCTATCTCACACCACCTGTGACCCAAGCGGGGATTTATGCGGGACTTGCCGATCTCAAAACCTCGATTGAGCGCTGGCGTGGTCTCTCGCCCGAGCAGCGTGGCGAGGAAGAGGATCATGATTTGGCCGCTCTCATTCAGGCGCAGGCAGCGCAGATGGATTTGTGTAAAGCGGAACCGCTGTGGGAACTGCGCGATGCGAACTTCATCCAACAGCAAATCACCAAACTCTATGAGCAGATTTTGGAGTTGGAGTACACCTTAATTCCGCATGGCATGCATGTGGTCGGCTCCACCCCCAGTGAATCCGAGCGTGTGGATTTACTGAGTGCCATGGCAATTGGTTCGTTTAGCCAAACCTTACCGAATTCAGCAATTACGCAATTGGTGCAAGGCAAGTCTATTCAAACGATCGTGAACAAGAATAAAGATCTTCAAGAGCTGGCTCGAGAGGAAGCCATTGCGATTTTGGAGAAGCTTCAACACTGGGATCAGCAGATCCAGGAAGAGACCGAGATCCCGAGTATTCTGAAAGCGCTTGATGGTCGCTTCATTCGCCCTGCACCGGGTGGCGATGTGATGCGCAACCCCGAGGTCTTACCATCGGGACGCAATTTGCACGGCTTTGATCCTTTCCGCATTCCAAGTGCTTTTGCGGTCAAAGATGGGGCCAAGCAAGCCCAGAAGATTTTGCAACGGCATATCGATGATGCAAAAGCCCTCCCTGAATCGATTGCTCTTGTGCTGTGGGGCAGCGACAACCTCAAATCCGAAGGTGGGCAAATTGGTCAGGCCTTAGCACTCTTAGGAGCACTGCCCCGCTTTGATGGCTATGGACGCCTTGCGGGCGCCACCCTCATTCCACTCGCAGAACTTGGTCGCCCACGCATTGATGTCGTGATTACTCTCTCGGGGATCTTTCGGGATCTGATGCCCTTGCAAATTAAGCTCTTAGCTGAAGCAGCGTATCTCGCTGCTGCTGCGGATGAGCCGATCGAGCAAAACTTTGTACGTAAACACGCGCTCGCCTATATGCAAGAGCACGGCTGTGATTTGGAGACCGCAGCACTGCGAGTCTATGGCAATGCCGATGGTACCTATGGGGCGAACGTGAACCACTTGGTTGAGCACAGTGTGTGGGATGAGGACGATGAGCTCGCCGAGACCTATATGCGTCGCAAGGGTTTTGCCTACGGTAAATCCGGTAAACCGGTTTGCAACAATGCACTACTAAAGAGCGTCTTAGCGGATGTCAGCATGAGTTATCAAAACTTGGAGTCGATGGAACTCGGGGTAACCACCATCGATAACTACTTTGATACCTTAGGTGGCATTACCAAGGCAGTGAAGCGCGCCAAGGGGGGTGAAGAGATCCCGGTGTATATCGGCGATCAAACCCAAGGTGAAGGGGTGGTACGGACTCTCTCAGAACAAGTGTCGCTCGAGACCCGCACCCGCATGCTTAATCCCAAATGGTTTGAAGGAATGTTGAAGCACGGTTATGAAGGCGTGCGTCAGATTGAGGTTCACATCACCAATACCATGGGTTGGTCCGCGACCACTGGGCAGGTGCAACCCTGGGTCTATAAGCAACTCACCCAGACGTTTATTTTGGATCCGAAGATGCGGGAGCGCTTAGCACAACTCAATCCCACTGCGTCAGCCCGCATGGCAAACCGTCTTATGGAAGCCTCGAACCGTAATTATTGGCAGCCCGATGATGAAATGCGTGCCGCGATGAAACAAGCCAGCGAAGAGCTTGAAGATCGCCTGGAAGGCGTCTTTGAAAACCCTGCCATGCAGCGCGCTGGGTAATCCCACTACCCCTTAAATTACCATTAGCGGTTTTTTCTGAATGGGTGGTGCAAAAATTTGATCAAGCGCCTTAAGTAACGCATCATCCAGTACTAGATTGGCAGCAGATAGATTTTCTTTAAGACGTTCTGGATGAACGGTTTTCGGGATCGCTACTGCATTGGGTTGGCGTAAGACCCAAGCGAGCGCCACTTGCGCTGGGGTCAAGCCAGCTTCTTTAGCCAGCCCAATGAGTTTAGGGTCGCGCATAAGCCCCCCGCCACCCAAGGGCGAATAAGCCATCAATGCGATATTCTTTTCCTGCATGAGTGGGATGAGATCGTATTCAATACCACGGGCATTCAAGGCGTAATAGACTTGATTGCATACCGTTTGGTAGGGGCTGCCTACGTTTTGCTCCGCTGCAAGCCAATCGTTCACATCAGGCGCATCAAAATTACTGATGCCATAACTGCGAATCAGGCCTCGTTCCTGGAGTTTGATGAATCCTTCTAGTGTCGCCTCATAAGAATAAGAGCCTTGCCAATGGAGAAGATAGCAATCCAGATACTCGCAGCCCATGCGCTGGATGGAACGTTCGCAAGCGGTGATGGTTCCTTTGGTACTGGCATTACTAGGCAAAACCTTACTCACGATTTGGAGATGGTCACGTGTATTTTTACCGACGCGTTGCAAGGCTTTGCCAATGAGGATTTCGGCTTGACCGGAACCATACATCTCGGCGGTATCAATGAGTTGATAGCCCATCTCAATGGCTGATGCAATTGCAGCAATTTCTTGGGCTTCAGAGCGAGCGCTCTCACCCATTTGCCAGGTGCCCAGTCCAAGGCGCGTCTGAAACTGAAAACTCATCTCATCTTTACATCACAATTTTGGCATTCTGACGTAGACGCCGTACGGTCTCGGTCAAATACTGCTGCACAATCGCTTGCCGCAATTGGGGTTTGGATTCTTCAAAAGTAGGAATCTTCATCGCGCGCTTATCATCCAAACGTACGATCACCCACGCGTTACCAATTTGAATCGGTTTTTTGGCAAATTCGTTTTTATTGAGAAGGCGCAGAGTTTGTAAAACATTCGCATTCATTTGCGAAGCATTGACCCACCCCACACTCCCACCCTCCTTTTTAGTCGCCGCATCGGCTGAGAACTCGCGCGCCAGCTGGGCAAACGAGTCGCCCTTTTGCAAACGACTCATGAGCAGCATCGCTTCACTCTCTTTGGTGGTGACAATTTGACTAAACCGATACTGTACTTCGCCACCTGTATCGCCAACCAATTTCTTTTGACGCTCATACTCAGCTTTGAGTTGCTCGTCAGTGATGGGATTCTTTTGAAAGTAATCGTCAATATAGATTTGCAACAAAAGATTATTCTCATACTGATCCACCTGAAAAATAAAATCCGGCTTTTTATCCAAGCCCTCTTTTTTGGCTTCTTGCACCAAGAGTTCACGATTAATCAATTCTTCTTTAATGGTCTGCTGCAACTCGGGAGAATCTTTGGCGCCGCGCTCGATGGCATTTTTAAGGGCTGCATCAAAGAGTGCTTGGGTAATGGGGGTGCTATTAACGGAGGCTACAAAGCCAAACTCATTTTTATTCTGAGCGTTAATTAAAAAGGAATAGCAAGTAATGCCTACAAAGCAAAGCAAGCGTATGAATGGTTTCATCTAGAAATCTCTCAATTAAATGAGATCGATTATCGCGCACAAGCGAGCTGTGTCGATCCCTCTTCGCACTCTTCACCATTGGCCAGCTGATCTCTCACCTGGACGGATTCGTCCATGGCAACCACCACTTCGCCGCCTGGTCCCGCATCATCATTGAGCCTGAACAGTTTATTGACCTTTAAGGTGGTCGTTAAAGCACTCTTATTAGCGGCTGCGGCTGCGGCTGCAGCGGCACGAGCCTCTTGCACGGGGAGGCTTACCCCCGCTAGTCCAACACCACTGCCAGAGAAATTCGTCTCACCATCAATAATCATTCGACCTGTACCATTGACATTGAATTGTCCGCCAACCTGCGACATATCAAAGTTAATCATGCCCGTTTGAGTGGATTTAAAGGTGGTTGCCAGTGTGGTGGAGTCAGCCACGATATTCATGCGATCGGTACTGTAATTTTGATCAGTAGCAGTTTGCACACCACTGGTTATATTAATGATGCCACCAATATCAAGACTCGTACTCAAGCGATCGCTGTATTGCAGGGTTTGAATATTGGCCGAGTAGAAGGCATTAATCGAACCAACCGGTCCATTAAAGGTTACGACTGGACGCTCATCATCGTTATTTGCAAAGCCATTAAAAATCGAGGCCACTAAGAGCGAATAAATATCTTTTGCATCGCCATCGACCTTGTTATTAAATTCAACGAGCGGATCCATTGACATAAAGGTACGTGTCTTAACACGAGATATTGTCCGAAATTGATCCACGGGCTTTGTATTGCTAATGAACAAGTCATACAGGAAGCCATCGCTGCCGTTATCGCTCACTGTGACATCGCCAAAATAGCGTTGTTGTAAGAGCGTCAAAATATCACCTTTAATAATTATCTGGGCAGCGCGTACCTCCAATCGACCTAAAGGATTAACGGAGCCCACGCTATCGCTTAGTGTCACGGTTCCGGTACCCGCGTTCACCGTCAGATTACTTGCACTTACTTTTGAAGTTCCATCTAACAATCCATTAAAGGTAATGTTCGCGTTTGAGCTCGTGAGTGAAACCGTAGAACCACTTTCTGGATCGATGACTACATTGCCATCGTAAAGCTGCACCCCTGCAGTTCGAATGTCCTTACGAATACGGATCGAACCACTCACGCGCAAGGAACTTAGCGTTATTCCGTCCGCTAGCTTCAACTCTCCATCACTAATAATTAACAAACCAGTACCTAGAGCATCTGCGTCCCCAAGATGTAAGACTGAATTATTAATCACGGTATTGCCCGAATAGGTATTTGATCCCGACAAGGTCAACTCACCGGTGCCTGTCTTAATGAGTGATCCAGTGCCGCCTAAGGGTCCTGAGAAATTGCTATCTAAATTCGTGCCACCAATCGTTAAATTGGCATTGAGTGCTACCGTTCCAGCACCCAACAATGCGGCAATGCCATCGGCATTATTTACGTTATACGTGGCACCAGTAGCCACCGTCACCGCCGTGCTATCGGATAAGGTGCCGGTGACACTTAAGGTACCAGCACTAATGGTGGTGGTACCGGTGTAGGTGTTGGTGCCGGAGAGGATTAAGGTGCCAGTGCCTGCTTTGGTGAAGGCTCCGGTGCCGGCCATGATGCCGCCATACGTTAAGGTGGTGGCACTATTGGTGTCGATGGTGCCGCCCGAGCTACCAAGGGTAATGCCCCGGTTGGCATTGAGCGTAAAGCTAGCAGTGGTATTTAAGGTACCGCCATTGAGAACTAGTTGACCCGTGGTCGCCGATCCAGGTGCGGTACCGAGGTTGGTATCTGCACCAACCACTAAAGTACCGGCATTAATCGTCGTTGTACCGGTGTAGGTGTTGGTGCCACTCAAGGTGAAGGTGCCGTTACCGACTTTCACGAGGTTACCGGCTCCGCTCATCACACCACTGTAGGTGGTGCTATTGCTGTCCCCAGTGGTGAGGGTGAAGGTATTGAGATTCACATTACCAGCGCCAGCCAAGGAAGCGATGGTGTCATTGGCGGCGACGTTATAGGTCGCGCCACTCGCAACGGTGACAGCGGTGCTATCCGATAAGGTACCGGTGACACTTAAGGTGCCGTTACTAATGGTGGTGGCACCGGTGTAGGTGTTGGTGCCGGAGAGGATTACCGTTCCTAAACCACCCTTCGTGATGCTGTACGGACCTGAGATCACACCGCTTAGGGTGAACTGATCACCAGCATTGGTAGCACTAATCGTACTATCAGCAGTTAAAGTGACATTGCCTGCTAAAGAGCTAGTCACATCTTTGAGCGTACCGCCACTTAAGGTAATTGCTTCCGCACCCACAGCCACATTCTGCAGATCAAGTGTTGCGCCACTGGCAATGGTAGTACCGCCAGCGGTGCTGCCTAAACCGTTGTTATGAGTAACGACGACCGTACCGTTACTAATCGTTGTTGTTCCACTGTAAGTATTGTTGCCACTCAAGGTCAAGGTGCCGTTACCAACCTTCACGAGGTTACCGGCTCCGCTCATCACGCCACTGTAGGTGGTGCTATTGCTATCGCCGGCGGTCAGCGTGAAGGTGTTGAGGTTGACATTCCCAGCGCCTGCTAAGGAAGCGATGGCGTCATTCGCGGCGACGTTGTACGTGGCACCACTGGCCACTGTCACGGCAGTGCTATCCGATAAGGTACCGGTGACACTTAGGGTGCCGTTGCTAATGGTGGTGGTTCCGGTGTAGGTGTTGGTGCCACTCAAGGTCAAGGTGCCGTTACCAACCTTCACGAGGTTACCGGCTCCGCTCATCACACCACTGTAGGTGGTGCTATTGCTGTCCCCAGTGGTGAGGGTGAAGGTATTGAGATTCACATTACCAGCGCCAGCCAAGGAAGCGATGGTGTCGTTGGCGGCGACGTTATAGGTAGCACCACTGGCCACTGTCACGGCAGTGCTATCCGATAAGGTACCGGTGACACTTAGGGTGCCGTTACTAATGGTGGTGGTTCCACTGTAAGTATTGTTGCCGGAGAGGGTTAGGGTTCCCGCTTCGGTCTTGGTAAGGCTACCCGAACCACTAACTACCCCATTGAATGTAACGTAGTAATAACCGATAACGGTGTTATTACCCGTTAAGGTGATATTGCCATTAAAGATCTCACCAAATCCGTTCGTGCCTTGCAGAGTAGCGTCATTGAGATAAATAGCATTTGCCAGCGTAGCACGATCTAACCACAAGACTGCTCCACTATTTACACTCACCGCACCACTACCAAAGACGGTGGTTGTGCCACTTGCTTCACCACCAAATAAAGTTCCTGCATTTACAGTAGTGCCACCGCTGTAAGTGCTATTACCGCTGAGGGTGAGGGTGCCGCCATTCAGTGTCACGCTACCGCTACCAGAGATCACGCCTGAAAGCACTTGGTTAGAGCTGGTATTGAGTACTAAAATACCGTCATTGGTAATCGCACCTGCGTAGCCACCATTCCCCAATGTGCCAGTGATGGCGAGAGTACCGCCGGTGATGGTAGTCATACCGGTGTAAGTATTATTACCAGAGAGTGTCAATACACTACCTAAGCCATTATTCGCTGATAGGGTCAGTGCGCCAGAGCCAGTAATAATGCCGGGCACCGTGATCTCGCTACCGTTATTCACCTGAATGGTGTTATTACCTAAGAGCGTAATACCTCGATTGGCACTGAACGTAATGTTTGCACCGTTGTAATTAAAGAGCGAGCCTCCATTGAGGGTTAATTGATCTGCTACTGCACTACCGGGTGCAGCTCCTAAGTTCGCATCCGAACCGATATACAGCTGACCACCAGCAATGGTGGTTTTACCAGTGTAGGTGTTGTTGCCCGATAGGGTTAAAGCGTTGCCACCTTGTTTGATCAGAGAGCCGGTGCCACTCATGATGCCGCTTAGCTCTTGATCAGCGCTGCTATTAACCTGCAAGATGCCATTATTAATGAGATTACCTGCGTAGCTACCGTTGCCTAAGGTGCCGGTGATACTTAAGGTACCGTTACTAATGGTGGTGGTGCCCGTGTAGGTGTTGTTGCCGGAGAGTACTAAAGTACCAGTACCTGCTTGGATAAGATTAGTAGAGCCACTAATCACACCAACAACCTCATTGGTTGCAGAGGCTGAATTCACAGTGAAGTTAGTGAGATTTGAGACAGCACCATTAATACGGGCTACGCCAGTTCCGCTATTAATGGTGAGTGCAGAACCAGTTGCACCGCCAGTAATACTAATATTTTTAATGGTGGCATTTAATCCTTCACCCCAGGCGTGAATTGCGCGACCAATATACAAAGTTTGATTTGCGGGCGATAGGTTTCCAGCAACGCTCATGCTTGCTTTCAAAACATTGTCGGTGTAGACGCTTAGTGTTCCAGTACCGCTTGGGTTTGTATATGTGACTTTTACTGTTCGATAGATACCGGCAGTTCCGCTGTTGCCATTACCAAACAAATCAATTGCACCATAGTTAGTACCCTTTAGATAGAGGCTGTCACCCCTTCCTTGCGTGCGAACTAAGACACCGTCTCTGTAGTCACCATACGAGAGGATCGTATTCAATCCATCGCCAGACATAGCGCTAACGAGATAATCGGCCTGATACGTCCAACTTTGGCCTAAGTTAATACTATTAATAGTGTATGGATTACTACCATTTTGAGTAGTTGTCCATGTGGTGCCACCAGTTAAATAAGTCGTGGTTGTTCCATTGCTAGCACTCACCCCACCACTGATTGCGACTGCGCTATTGGTGGTGTTGAGATTGATATCTGTTCCAGTAAGCGTGAGATTACCACCATAATTCTGTGTGCCAATGGTGGTGATATTGCCACCTAAGGAAGCATCACCACTGGTGGTAAGACTCAAGAGAGCCTGGGTGGCACCCACGGCGCTACTGAAGGTAGTGCTTCCAGTACCGGTGGTGGTAGTGAGGCTGTAGTTATTGCCACTGTTGCTATTGACCGTACTACTAAAGGTAATCGTGCCATTGCCAGCACCACTATTGGAGATGAGGCTGGTGTTCGCCAGTAAGGTGCTTGCACCGGTGTAGGTTTGATCACCACTCGTGGTGATCGTGCCAGCTAGGCTCGAGGTGCCATTGACTGTGAGGCTTGATGTACCGGTGCTATTGGTGATGGTGTTGCCAGAGCTCATCACAAGGTTATTAATCGTCACTGCTGTTTGCAGATCCAGGATCGCGCTAGCACTCATGGTGAGGTTGCTTGTCGCTGCGCCAAGGGTGCCAGTGCTACTAATCACTAAAGTACCGGCATTGATCGTCGTTGTACCGGTGTAGGTGTTGTTGCCCGAGAGGGTAAAGGTGCCATTACCGACCTTCACGAGGTTACCCGCCCCACTCATCACACCGCTGTAGGTGGTGTTATTGCTATCACCGGTGGTGAGGGTGACAGAGCTATTGAGGCTCACATTACCCGCACCAGCTAAGGAAGCGATGGTGTCATTGGCGGCGACGTTATAGGTCGCGCCACTCGCAACGGTGACCGCCGTGCTATCCGATAAGGTACCGGTGACACTTAAGGTACCCGCACTAATGGTGGTAGTACCGGTGTAGGTGTTGTTGCCGGATAGGACTAGGGTGCCACTGCCTGCTTTAGTGAAGGCTCCAGTACCGGCCATGATGCCGCCATACGTTAAGGTGGTGGCACTATTGGTGTCGATGGTGCCGCCCGAGCTACCAAGGGTAATGCCCCGGTTGGCATTGAGCGTAAAGCTAGCAGTGGTATTTAAGGTACCGCCATTGAGAACTAGTTGACCCGTGGTCGCCGATCCAGGTGCGGTACCTAGGTTGGTATCTGCACCAACCACTAAAGTACCGGCATTAATCGTCGTTGTACCGGTGTAGGTGTTGTTGCCCGAGAGGGTAAAGGTGCCATTACCGACCTTCACGAGGTTACCCGCCCCACTCATCACACCGCTGTAGGTGGTGTTATTGCTATCACCGGTGGTGAGGGTGACAGAGCTATTGAGGCTCACATTACCCGCACCAGCTAAGGAAGCGATGGTGTCATTGGCGGCGACGTTATAGGTCGCGCCACTCGCAACGGTGACCGCCGTGCTATCCGATAAGGTACCGGTGACACTTAAGGTACCCGCACTAATGGTGGTAGTACCGGTGTAGGTGTTGTTGCCGCTGAAGATCACGGTTCCTAAACCACCCTTGGTGATGCTGTAAGGTCCTGAGATCACACCACTTAAGGTGAACTGATCACCAACATTAGTAGCACTAATCGTACTATCGGCGGTTAAGGTGACATTACCGGCTAGGGAGCTAGTGACATCTTTGAGAGTGCCACCACTTAAGGTTATTGCTTCCGCACCGACGGCTACATTCTGCAGATCGAGTGTTGCACCACTGGCAATGGTGGTACCGCCAGCGGTGCTACCTAAACCATTGTTGTGGGTCACTACGACCGTACCGGCATTGATCGTCGTTGTACCGGTGTAGGTGTTGTTGCCCGAGAGGGTAAAGGTGCCATTACCGACCTTCACGAGGTTACCCGCCCCACTCATCACACCGCTGTAGGTGGTGTTATTGCTATCACCGGTGGTGAGGGTGACAGAGCTATTGAGGCTCACATTACCCGCACCAGCTAAGGAAGCGATGGTGTCATTGGCGGCGACGTTATAGGTCGCGCCACTCGCAACGGTGACCGCCGTGCTATCCGATAAGGTACCGGTGACACTTAAGGTACCCGCACTAATGGTGGTAGTACCGGTGTAGGTGTTGTTGCCGGATAGGACTAGGGTGCCAGTACCAGTTTTGGTAAAACTACCTGTTCCTGAAATTGCACCAGCCACGCTACTGGATGCACTGGTAGTGGTGACTGATAGCGCTGCCACATTCGAGACTGAGCCAGCTACATTTAATGCTGAACTGGTCACAGATAAACTTGCGCTCACATTAACGCCACTGGTCGCAGCCTGATACTGACTCAATATCGTCGCTGGTGTAAGGGCTGTGTTGTAGTAAGCCACATTACTAATACCACCATTGAAATACTGTGGGCCATAGGTCCTATTACCCACCATCAATGCTGCACTGGCTCCTGTGGATACCGCCCCAGAAATCGGATAGTTTGTTTGGATCGCCGATCCATTGGCATACACATTGAGTTGCGAACCATTGCTCGTCAAGACGATCTGCGTCCATGAACCAGTAGCCGGTAAATAGTTATTGGCGTTAATCCAAGCCCAGCCTGGGCTGGAGTTTGCTATAGCCCACTCAATACGGTTACCTTGGATTGCAATCTCGTATTGATTTTCTTTATTCATGATCATGCCATTACCGCCAGCATTGTTCTTCACCCATGCAACTATCGTGAATGAGCCTGAACCCGGATTTAATGCCGCCTGATTCGGATAAGTTAAGTAACTGGATCCAGGGACATACATCGCAGTGGTATCAGCAAACAATCCGGCTGTTCTTCCTGGGCCACCTGCGGAACTCTCAATGAAATAAGTACCGTTGCCGCCTAAAGTTCCTAAGTTGGTTGCTGTGCTCGAATTAATTGCATCCGTTAGCGGTATGAATACCAACGGATTACTGCTTAATACCTCAGCCTCGTATGAAGCCTGGCTGGCCACCACACCACTTCCCTTAGAAATATTACCTAAAACATTTACATTAGCTGTTCCAGCGTTGACTGTGAGACTCGCACTCAAAACTAAATTGCTATTAAAGTTAATGTCGGAATTCGTGGTTTGCAAGCTAGCGTCACCCATTACAGAAACTTCGCCCCCATAACTCTGTACTCCCGTCGTGGTCACACTACCAGCGAGCGATGTCGCTCCACTGGTGGTGAGGCTTGCTAGAGCCTGGGTGGCACCCACGGCGCTACTGAAGGTAGTGCTTCCAGTACCGGTGGTGGTAGTGAGGCTGTAGTTATTGCCACTGTTGCTATTGACCGTACTACTAAAGGTAATCGTGCCATTGCCAGCACCACTATTGGAGATGAGGCTGGTGTTCGCCAGTAAGGTGCTTGCACCGGTGTAGGTTTGATCACCACTCGTGGTGATCGTGCCAGCTAGGCTCGAGGTGCCATTGACTGTGAGGCTTGATGTACCGGTGCTATTGGTGATGGTGTTGCCACTAGCGAGCACTAAGTTCGCCACCGTGAGGCTCTTTTGTAGATCCAGCGATGCCGTACCACTCAAGGTGAGATTATTCGTGCTGGCACCTAAGCTACCCGAACCACTCACAACCACCGTACCGGCATTAATCGTGGTGCTGCCACCACTGTACGTGTTATTACCGGTGAGGCTCAAAGTACCGCTACCGGCTTTGGTGAGACTATACGCACCACCGATGGCGCCCGAGAGGGTTAAGCTGCCATCAACGGTGATGGTGCTATCACTACTGAGGGTGATAGTGCCGGAGATCGCACCCGTACCGGTGGTGGTTTGTAAGGCACCGCCACTGAGGGTAATCGGCTCCGCCCCGATGTTGGCTTGGAGATCCAAGATGCCGCCACTCACGGTGGTACCGGTTCCCGTGCCACCTAAGGCGTTGTCATGAGTAACTACTAAGGTACCGGCACTCACGGTGGTGAGTCCCGTATAGGTATTGGCAACCGAGAAGGTGGTGCTACCGCTACCGGTTTGATTAACCGCACCCGTACCACCGATCGCATTCGCCACCGTCATGGCATTGCTACGATTGAAGGTTAAGGTACCGTTGTTGGTGACCGCGCCACTGCCTAAGGTACCGGTGGTGCTGGCGTTGCCGATTTGCAAGGTAGCGCCACTATTGATGGTAGTGGTACCGTAACTGTTATCTGCGGTCAAGGTCACGGTGTCGGTACCAGCCTGCACCACACTACCGCTACCACTAATCGCATTGGCTACGGTCATGGCATTGCTACGATTGAAGGTTAAGGTACCGTTGTTGGTGACCGCGCCACTGCCTAAGGTACCGGTGGTGCTGGCGTTACCGATTTGCAAGGTAGCGCCACTATTGATGGTAGTGGTACCGTAACTGTTATCTGCGGTCAAGGTCACGGTGTCGGTACCAGCCTGCACCACACTACCGCTACCACTAATCGCATTGGCTACGGTCATGGCATTGCTACGATTGAAGGTTAAGGTACCGTTGTTGGTGACCGCGCCACTGCCTAAGGTACCGGTGGTGCTGGCGTTACCGATTTGCAAGGTAGCGCCACTATTGATGGTAGTGGTACCGGTGTAGGTATTGGTTCCAGTAAATACTTCAGTGCCTGAAGTAATCACGAGAGCGCCACCAGTACCGTCGATTACGCCAGCAAATGTTCCGGCTGCATTACTCAAGGTTAACGTTTTTGCTCCCAAGGCAACAGTGCCCGAGCTATTGCCAGCCATACTAATCACCGTAATGCCCGAGCCACTCACGCCACTGATGTCAAAGCTCGCATTGTTATTAACCGTGCTGTTGGTGATCGAGCCGCTACCACTGATGCTCAGGGTACCTGCAGTAACCGTAGTGCTGCCGGTATACGAATTAGTATTAGTGAGAGTTACAGTGTTTGCGCCCACTTTATTCAAGTTGAACGTATTGCCACCATCACCGATTGCGCCACTAATTGTGAAGTCATGGGTACCACCCAAGGACGTATGCCCCGTGAATGTGAGGCTGCCGCTTGCCACACCGGTCGTGCCGCTGGTGCTGGTGAGTGCACCAACCGTGGCACTGGTGCCGGTACCAATCAAGTTGAGATTATTCGCAACGGTATACCCTGCTAAATCTAAAGTGGCGCCACTGGCAATCGTAATTGCACCGGTACCAAACGCGCTGGTGCTAATCAAGCCACCACTCATCACACTGCTAACTCCAGCCTTGAGCGTTCCACCATTAACAGTAGTACCACCGGTATAGGTATTGTTAGCCGCAAAGGTTTGTGTTCCAGTAGTGAGCACGATGCCGCCATTACCGCTGACCACACCGCTGAGTGATCCACTTGCATTAGCAATAGTGAGAACCTTGCTGCCCAGTGCAGTGGTACCGGATCCTGCAATACTCGTCACGGTGGCACCGGATGTACTTGCGCTAATGTCAAAGTTAGCGTTATTGGTGAGGCCACTCGAGCTTGCAATACTTCCCGATCCCGACAGCGCTAAAGTACCATCACTAATGGTGGTGGCACCATCAAAGGTATTGATGTTGGTGAGTGTAAGTGTGCCTGCTCCCGATTTGGTGAGGGTTGCGGATGTGCCTGCCAAGATGGCGCCAATTGTGATTGGATTAGCAACGTTGTTATTAATGGTGAAGGTGGTACCCGTTAATACACCCGTGGTGCTTAGGATTTCACCGGCGCTAATTGTGAGGTTACCCGCGTTGAGGTTGGTTGTGCCCAAATCCAATGTACCACCCGCAATCGTGACATTACCGCCAGTGGGCAAGACACCACTGCCCGAGAGAACGACTCTACCGGCGTTAATGGTGGTGGTACCGGTGTAGGTATTCACGCCTGTAAGCGTTACGGTACCAGTACCATTATTGACCACATTGGTGCTGCCGCTAATTGCCCCAACGATTTGATTAGAGGAGCTCGACGAATTCGTGGTAAGTGTTGCAACATTCGAGACCGTACCGCTCATGGTGATCGCACCAGAACCTGTTTGAATGCTCAAATTACCATATGCTGCAGAGCCACCCGTTAACACGATGGAGCTCACCCCACCGATACCCGAAGAGATATTAAATGAGCCGCTCGTAAAGGTTTCGCTACGGCCTACCGTAACTTGATGCTCCCACACAGTCGCTGAGCCATTCGATACCCTGATGGACTGAGCGCGATCATTCCAAACAATTCCAGATACAGCACGATCAAAGTATGGGTTGTAGTCGTAACTGCCAGCACCAGTAAAGACATAGGTATTACCGGTTTGATTTAAACCATCATACAAAGTCACTGATACCGTTCCAGATGAAGCAAGTGTGGCAATCACATTACCCCCCACCGTCACCGCACTATTAGTGGTATTGAGGTTGATATCCGATCCGGTGAGTGTGAGATTACCACCATAATTCTGTGTGCCAATGGTGGTGATATTGCCACCTAAGGAAGCATCACCACTGGTGGTAAGACTCAAGAGAGCCTGGGTGGCACCCACGGCGCTACTGAAGGTAGTGCTTCCAGTACCGGTGGTGGTAGTGAGGCTGTAGTTATTGCCACTGTTGCTATTGACCGTACTACTAAAGGTAATCGTGCCATTGCCAGCACCACTATTGGAGATGAGGCTGGTGTTCGCCAGTAAGGTGCTTGCACCGGTGTAGGTTTGATCACCACTCGTGGTGATCGTGCCAGCTAGGCTCGAGGTGCCATTGACTGTGAGGCTTGATGTACCGGTGCTATTGGTGATGGTGTTGCCACTAGCGAGCACTAAGTTCGCCACCGTGAGGCTCTTTTGTAGATCCAGCGATGCCGTACCACTCAAGGTGAGATTATTCGTGCTGGCACCTAAGCTACCCGAACCACTCACAACCACCGTACCGGCATTAATCGTGGTGCTGCCACCACTGTACGTGTTATTACCGGTGAGGCTCAAAGTACCGCTACCGGCTTTGGTGAGACTATACGCACCACCGATGGCGCCCGAGAGGGTTAAGCTGCCATCAACGGTGATGGTGCTATCACTACTGAGGGTGATAGTGCCGGAGATCGCACCCGTACCGGTGGTGGTTTGTAAGGCACCGCCACTGAGGGTAATCGGCTCCGCCCCGATGTTGGCTTGGAGATCCAAGATGCCGCCACTCACGGTGGTACCGGTTCCCGTGCCACCTAAGGCGTTGTCATGAGTAACTACTAAGGTACCGGCACTCACGGTGGTGAGTCCCGTATAGGTATTGGCAACCGAGAAGGTGGTGCTACCGCTACCGGTTTGATTAACCGCACCCGTACCACCGATCGCATTCGCCACCGTCATGGCATTGCTACGATTGAAGGTTAAGGTACCGTTGTTGGTGACCGCGCCACTGCCTAAGGTACCGGTGGTGCTGGCGTTGCCGATTTGCAAGGTAGCGCCACTATTGATGGTAGTGGTACCGTAACTGTTATCTGCGGTCAAGGTCACGGTGTCGGTACCAGCCTGCACCACACTACCGCTACCACTAATCGCATTGGCTACGGTCATGGCATTGCTACGATTGAAGGTTAAGGTACCGTTGTTGGTGACCGCGCCACTGCCTAAGGTACCGGTGGTGCTGGCGTTACCGATTTGGAGCGTTCCAGCACTAATAGTTGTTGTTCCAGTGTAGGCGTTATTGGTGTCGATACGCAAAGTACCTGGGCCTGTTTTTGCAAGTGAAGTCGCACCACCAATGCTGCCTTCCATCGTGCTCGTTGAGCTTGCCTTGTTGGTTTGGAAGGTCAGCGTCTTGCCAGTATCCAAGGTGATCGATGTACCGCTGTACATATAAATCGTTGAGTGCGCAAGGGTCAAGTTACCGATTACATCAGTCGCCGCAATTGCGATGCTATGAGTAACTTGCATAAAGCTGTTTTCACCACAATCACTCAAGCAACCGTAGGTCAAGGTATCGCTCGCACGTAAATGACGCAGGTCACTTAGGTACAAGCCGACTGTATCGTTGTATTTGAGACCTAAGAGGACATTCCAGGGTCCCACCGAGACCGTGATGTTAGGGGCGGTCACGCCGCGATTGGCAAACTTCAGATGGTCATTGGATAAGTTTCCATTGGGCGCGGCTGTAAAGGTAATCGTGCCGTTGGTCGAACTCGCCACATCGCCAGAACCACTGCGAATGTAGATGTATCCGGTGCCACCCGTGACGTTAATCGCGCCACTGCTACTGGTGAGACTTGCACCAGAGGTCAAATCAACGGTTGTAGCGGCTACTACATTAATGGCGTTCGAACTCTGAGTACTAATGGCGCTGTTAAGGGTAATGGTGTCGCCATAGAGCGTTACTGGACCGGTAATATTGATGGCGCTCGAGAGGGTCAGGTTCGAGGTATTCGAACTCTTACCGAGGGTTACGCCCGCCAACGTGCTATCAAAGATAATGTCACTCACGGTCAGCGTACTACTGAAGCTCGTGCCGACTGGTTCAATCGTGAGGCTGCCCGAACCCGAATAGGTGCTGGTGGATAAGCTTGGGGCATTGTTACGAATAATCAGCGCACCACCGCTAATCGTCGTGGCTCCCGAATAGGTTTGGCTGCCGGTTAAGGTGAGCGTATTGCTACCGAGTTTGCTCACTGAGCCAGTACCACTAATATTCCCTGTATACGTTTGGCTATCCGCGCGATTCAGTTGCAACACAGAGTTGTTCACAATAGGACCGGCCACAGAGCCAACGGTGCCGCCCGCACCCAACGTGAGCGTTCCGGCACTAATGGTGGTGCTGCCGGTATACGTTTGATCGGCTGCAAAGATTAAATTACCAGTACCAGTTTTCACCAACGTTCCACCGGAACTGGTGAGCGCAGTAGCTAAGGTCACAGTCTCCCCGTTGGTATCAATCGCGTAGGCTTGATTGGCGGCATTACTAAAGCGGGCTGAATGATCGGCAGTGTAGGTTGCGCTGTATTGCAACGTACCGCCGCTAAATGAAATCGTGCCAGTGCTGCCCAGCGCTGTATTGGCCGCAACCCGTAATATGCCACTACTCAAAAGTGTGTTGCCGTAGGTGCTGTTACCACCAAGCACGACCGTGCCGGTCTGGCTATTGCCATTGATGGTGAGCGAATAAGTACCACCCGTAATATCGCCCAAGTAGGTCAATGTGGTTCCAGAGGCCGCTTGCAAGACACTCGCCTCGGTCAACGTAAGTGCACGATTGGCATGCAAGGTGAAACTTGCATTTGCTAAGAGTGCGCCACCGTTTAAGGTGAGGCGACCGGTATTGGCACCGAGGTTGGTGTCGGCACCCACCGAGAGCACTCCACTATCGACTGTGATCGCACCCGAGAAGGAGCTATCGTTCGCAGCACTCAGGGTCACAGTAGCTGAACCGATGAGCGTCAAGTTAGCCGAACCCGTGAGTGCACCACTCATCAGAATGTTGCCAGCGCCACCAACTGAAGCGTTGGCGGCTAAGGTCACCGTACCACTAGCCACACCCCCTGCGCTCGTCACGGAATTCGTGAGCGCACCCACATTCGCGCCATAACTACCTGATAAATTGAGCGCATTACCAATTGTTTTGCCATAGAGATCAATTGCACCACCACTGGCAACAGTAATAAGGCCGGTTCCAAATGGACCGCTGGTGACAGGTGATCCTGTTGAATTAGCGCCTGCTTGCAAAGTACCTGCAGACACGATGGTGCCACCCGAGTACGTGTTGGCGTTCGTTAGTACTAAGGTACCGCTACCCGTTTTGGTGACCGAGCGACTACCACCCGTTTCACTAATCACTCCAGAGATTGTCAAGGTGCCGCCAGCAACATCAAAGGAAGTGTTGGTGGAGAGCACTAAAGTGCCAGAGAATGCGCCCGACCCTGAGGAAGTCGCTAGCGATCCGCCATTGAGAATAATCGGCTCTGCACCCACATCCGCCTGCAGATCCAAGATACCGCCATTCACGGTAATGCCTTGACCGCTGGAACCCAAGCCAGCAGCATTGGTTACGATGAGCGTGCCCGATGTCAGCGTCGTTAAGCCTTGATAGGAGTTCGTGCCCGACAGGGTATAGGTTCCAGATCCAGCAAACTCTACCGTGCCTGTTCCAGAAATCGCGCGACTAATCGTTTGTGCGCCCGCTAAATTAAAGACGAGGTTGCCATTATTGGTTATCGCACCCGTGCCCAAGGAATTGGTACTGCCGCCATTGCCTACTTGTAAAGTACCGCCACCAATGGTGAGCGTACTCGCGCCATTGGTGCCCGTTAAGATCACGGTGCCCGTTTGACCAGCCCCATTGATCGTGAGCGGATTGTTACCGGTAATCACGCCACCGTAGGTTAAGGTCTTCGTCGCACTTGCCGCGAGTCCACCACCAGAACTTCCCAAGGTGATGCCACGATTACTATCTAAGGTAAATGTTTCACTGGCTTGCAATGTACCGTTATTGAGTGTGATCGCCGCCGCATTTAACGTACTAATCGTACCGAGTGCAGCATCCGCATGAATTACCACGATACCGCCATTAATGGTGGTCGCGCCGGTAAAGGTGTTGTTTGCACTTAAAGTCAAGGTGCCGGCATCCGACTTGGTCAAGGTGCCGCTACCCGTTGCAATACTTGAACTAATCGTAGTATTGCCCGCACCACCGATGGTGAGATTGGTGTTGCTACCACCCATTGAACCTGCAATGGTGAGTGTGCTGCCAGTGTTCACACTGAAGGTTGTAGTACTGCCTAGAGTAATCGCGGTATCACTGTCACCTAGCGAACTGGTTCCGCCCAGTACGAGACTGCCATTGACGGTGATGCCCGAAGGAGCGACTGCAGTTAAACCATTGCTGTAGGTTTGCGAACCACCGCTTGCTCCCAATGTCAACGCACCAGTGTTACTAAAGGTCACCGCATCCGTAATCGTGCCAGTAGCTCCCAATAACTCAAGATTGTTAACGCTACTTGCCACAGTCAGAGCTTGTGCAGTGATGCCTCCTGTAAAGCGTGTCGTACCACCAATGTTCTCAAGAGCTAAGGTTCCAGTGCCCGAGAAGCTAGTACCAGTCACACTTGCACCTGCCGCACTACTTCCAGTTGACAGGGTTAAGTTATACGATGAACCAGTGACCGCAGCCAAGGTAATGCCCGCTGTGTTAGTGCTTGCATTGGTGTTAAGAACGGTATTTGCGCCCAAGGTAACAGCACCGAAGGTCATCGAGCTATTGGTGCTGTTAATCGTTCCCCTTAAGGTCGTGGCCGATGGACTCGTTGCAGTTATTCCACCGGCATAGGTTTGTGTGCCACCCGATGCGCCCAAAGCCAGTGTCCCAGTATTGTTAAATACCACCGCATTAGTAACGCTTGTATCACTTGCATTTAACCCAAGGTTGTAGCTTCCCGCAGCAACGCTTAAGGATGGTGTACTTAAGACACCATTAAAGGCAACCGTTCCAGTGGTTGCGCTGATTACGACGCCGCTCGTGACGGTGACATTGCCACCGAAGGTTCCGCCACCGGAGTTGGTCAGAGTGAGAGTGCCGATATCAGTGTCGATCGCCCCAGTAATACTTACTGCACCGGTCGTATTAATCACAACATTCGAAGGTAATCCACCCGCTGTGCCCGTAATCGAGGCCACGGTAATCGCCCCTGAATTACCACCGCCTAAATTGAGTGTGACACCGTCACCCAAGATCACATTATTGAGTGTGATTGATGAGGTACCAAAATCAAAGGTGCTGGTCTGATTGAGAAAGCTTGTCGTTCCACCCATATTGAATGAGCAGTTCACGCTACTAGTACATTGTGTGGGATCGCCCGCAGTAAAGGTACCCGCAAGAATATTATTCCCCGTGGTATGTGTAATACCGCGTGAGAAGGTTAAGGTATCACTCGTGCTATCGCCAAAGTACACATCACCGGTAGTACTCAGAGTCACAGCGCTCGTCACATCGGTCACCGAACCAAAGAACTTAATATTGGCCGTGCCGCCAGCGTTGGTCATGCCATCGGCATACAAATTGTTACTAAACTCAATCGTTCCGGTGCTAGTGGTAATGATCACGGAAGTGATGCGAGCTCCCGAGGAGCTACCTCCTACTGCTCCACTAAAGGTAACCCCTCCTGAGTTAGTAATTCTTAGAGCGCCAATGTTAGTGCCGATAGCCCCGCTTACGCTAACCGCGCTAGTGGTATTGAATGTCACATTGGCGGGACTGCCACCAGCCACTCCCGAAATGGAGGCCAATGTCATCGGGGTTGCATCTCCCGTGCCAAGGGCTAAGGTAACCCCATAATTTAATGTGGCTGCGCCAAGGGTAATGCGTCCCGTTGTTGGATTGAGTGTGCTACTAGCCTCAAAGGTAATCGGTACTGCAATATATAAAGGACTCGCGGTAGCACTTATCGTTTGCGCTCTTAAGGTTACTCGTGATGCATTTGCAATTGATAAACCGCCCAAGAAGCTAAAGACATCCGTATCAAAATCGCCTAACCGAATCGTGCCAGTGTTATAAAAATCGGCTGTTGTCGAAATAGTTGTGGTTCCAACAGCGGAGGCTATGTTATTAATGGTGATCGCAAACGCATTCGCACCACTACTTGCGCCAACTACCAATGCTTGGGCTACGATCGTACCGTTGACTGTGATTGAACCTGTTTGATTCGCATCACCTAAGGTTAAAGTGCCGACTCGGGTGCTAGAACCAATGAGACCCGACAATAAGATCGTACCGCCCTTGGATTTGAGGGTTAGCGCCTGGTTACCAGCGGTTGTTCCTTGAACTGGTCCATGAATAGTAATATTTGCGCCTGCGCCTGCGTTGGCATAGGTATTAATTACAGCATCTGCAGCCAAAGTGAGTGTTTTTAATGTTGCTCCTATTGACACAGCTGCACTGTCAGTATTAACCGTTCCGGCAAGCGTTACGCCGGATGGCGCCGTAGCCGTCAAGCCACCAGTAAACGTTAAGGTCCCCCCACTCGCTCCAAGCGTTAAGGTACCGGTGTTGCTAAAGGTCACCGCATCGGTGATCGTGCCGCTAGTAGCATTGAGGGCAAGGTGGTAACCTGCGTTTGCCGTATTCAATGTCGTAGCAGTCAATGCTCCATTGAAGGTGATGGTTCCAGTAGTATTGGTGAGTGTCACGGTGGCAGCACTCACAGCACCACTAAAGGTTGTACCACCTGAGTTAGTGATGGTGAGCGTGCCGATGTTGGTACCAACTGCACCACTCACAGTGACAGTACCGGTGGTATTGATGGTGAGATTTGCGCTGCCGGTCAATGGTCCAGTCACGGTGGTGAGGCTAATCGCATTACCAATGCCGGTACCAATCGTGAGGTTGTTATTGAGATTAATCGCCCCGATGGTAATTTGACCAGTCGAAGTTCCGCCAATCGTAGAAACACCACCGATCGTCACAGCAGTATCGCTATCGCCCAAGTTGATGACGCCACTACCGGCTGAACTCACAGTGCCGTTTACGGCAATGGCGCTCGGTGCAGTCGCAGTAACACCACCGGTAAACGCCGTAGTATCACCATCATTCCCTAGGGTGAGCGTACCGGTATTGGCAAAGGTGGTTGCACCGGCAATGCTGTTGCTAGCACCATGTAATGCAACGTTGTAAGCAGCAGAGCCAGCACTCACTGTCATGCCAGTACTTAAAGTGAGGTTACCCGCGAAGGTCACTGTATTACCTGCCGTAGTACTCGTAATAATTAGAGAGGCAGCACCCACTGCTCCATTAAAGGTCGTACCACCTGAGTTGGTGATGGTGAGGGTGCCAACACCTGAGACTGAGGAGCCACCAATTGTGGCGCCAACTACACCACCAGTAGCGAGGGTGAGGTTGTAGGTAGCTCCAGTCACCGCACCGATGGCAAGATCTGCCGTATCCGAAATAGCGTTGGTATTCAGTGTTGTATCGGCACCTAATGTAATGGCACCAAAAGTCATCGCCGCATCAGTACTAGCGATGGCTCCTTTGAGAGTGCGTGCACTTGGCGCCGTAGCCGTTAAGCCACCAGTAAACGTTAAGGTGCCGCCACTTGCTCCCAAGGTTAAGGTACCGGTATTGCTAAAGGTCACCGCATTGGTAATGCTTGTGCCTGTGGCATTGAGTGCGAGGTTGTAGCCTACAGCTTCGGTATTGAGCGTGCTAGCGGTGAGTGCGCCATTAAATGTAATCGTACCTGTGGTGTTGGTGAGTGCCACGGTGGCAGCACCCACTGCTCCATTAAAGGTCGTACCACCTGAGTTGGTGATGGTGAGGGTGCCGATGTCGGTACCAATTGTGCTCGAGACAGTGACTGCACCGGTGGTGTTGATAGCGAGATTCGATGCGCTGGCACCGGCAGTGCCTGCAATCGATGAGAGGCTAATCGTATTACCAATACCGGTGCCAATCGTAAGTGTCACGCCATCCGCAAGCGTAGTAGCACCTAAGGTGATGGTGCCGGTGGCGGTACCTCCTAATGTAGTATTGGCTAAAACACTTACTGGGGTCGTGCCAAGGTTAATAACACTCGCTAAGTTATTCGCAGCAATCGTTCCAGCCAAATATTTCGTACTCGGCGCCGTAGCCGTTAAGCCGCCAGTAAAGGTTAAGTTATCACTATTGGCATTACCTAAGTACAGTGCTCCTGAAGTACCAAAGGTCGTAGCATTGGTAATATTGGTGATACCGCCATGGAGTTTGAGTGCAAAACTGCCTCCACTATTAGTAATGGCGGTTGCGTAAAGATTATCTGAGAACTCAATGGTGCCGGTAGTAGCGGTTAACACTACACTAGTAATACGATCAGCGCTTGCACCCACTGCTCCATTAAAGGTCGTACCACCTGAGTTGGTGATGGTGAGGGTGCCAACACCTGAGACTGAGGAGCCACCAATTGTGGCGCCAACTACACCACCAGTAGCGAGGGTGAGGTTGTAGGTAGCTCCAGTCACCGCACCGATGGCAAGATCTGCCGTATCCGAAATAGCGTTGGTATTCAGTGTTGTATCGGCACCTAATGTAATGGCACCAAAAGTCATCGCCGCATCAGTACTAGCGATGGCTCCTTTGAGAGTGCGTGCACTTGGCGCCGTAGCCGTTAAGCCACCAGTAAACGTTAAGGTGCCGCCACTTGCTCCCAAGGTTAAGGTACCGGTATTGCTAAAGGTCACCGCATTGGTAATGCTTGTGCCTGTGGCATTGAGTGCGAGGTTGTAGCCTACAGCTTCGGTATTGAGCGTGCTAGCGGTGAGTGCGCCATTAAATGTAATCGTACCTGTGGTGTTGGTGAGTGCCACGGTGGCAGCACCCACTGCTCCATTAAAGGTCGTACCACCTGAGTTGGTGATGGTGAGGGTGCCGATGTCGGTACCAATTGTGCTCGAGACAGTGACTGCACCGGTGGTGTTGATAGCGAGATTCGATGCGCTGGCACCGGCAGTGCCTGCAATCGATGAGAGGCTAATCGTATTACCAATACCGGTGCCAATCGTAAGTGTCACGCCATCCGCAAGCGTAGTAGCACCTAAGGTGATGGTGCCGGTGGCGGTACCTCCTAATGTAGTATTGGCTAAAACACTTACTGGGGTCGTGCCAAGGTTAATAACACTCGCTAAGTTATTCGCAGCAATCGTTCCAGCCAAATATTTCGTACTCGGCGCCGTAGCCGTTAAGCCGCCAGTAAAGGTTAAGTTATCACTATTGGCATTACCTAAGTACAGTGCTCCTGAAGTACCAAAGGTCGTAGCATTGGTAATATTGGTGATACCGCCATGGAGTTTGAGTGCAAAACTGCCTCCACTATTAGTAATGGCGGTTGCGTAAAGATTATCTGAGAACTCAATGGTGCCGGTAGTAGCGGTTAACACTACACTAGTAATACGATCAGCGCTTGCACCCACTGCTCCATTAAAGGTCGTACCACCTGAGTTGGTGATGGTGAGGGTGCCGATGTCGGTACCAATTGTGCTCGAGACAGTGACTGCACCGGTGGTGTTGATAGCGAGATTCGATGCGCTGGCACCGGCAGTGCCTGCAATCGATGAGAGGCTAATCGTATTACCAATACCGGTGCCAATCGTAAGTGTCACGCCATCCGCAAGCGTAGTAGCACCTAAGGTGATGGTGCCGGTGGCGGTACCTCCTAATGTAGTATTGGCTAAAACACTTACTGGGGTCGTGCCAAGGTTAATAACACTCGCTAAGTTATTCGCAGCAATCGTTCCAGCCAAATATTTCGTACTCGGCGCCGTAGCCGTTAAGCCGCCAGTAAAGGTTAAGTTATCACTATTGGCATTACCTAAGTACAGTGCTCCTGAAGTACCAAAGGTCGTAGCATTGGTAATATTGGTGATACCGCCATGGAGTTTGAGTGCAAAACTGCCTCCACTATTAGTAATGGCGGTTGCGTAAAGATTATCTGAGAACTCAATGGTGCCGGTAGTAGCGGTTAACACTACACTAGTAATACGATCAGCGCTTGCACCCACTGCTCCATTAAAGGTCGTACCACCTGAGTTGGTGATGGTGAGGGTGCCGATGTCGGTACCAATCGTTGTTGTTACGCCTACCGTACCCACTGAATTAATCACTACATAAGACGCTGATCCATTTGCAGTGCCGGCTATGGAATTAATTGTGATTGTTGCTGGGCCGCCATTTCCAAGTGTAAGGGTCACGCCATTGGCTAAGGTAATGTTGCCTAATACAACCGCATTGAATGGGTTAATGTAGGTTGTGTCCGCACTCAGCGTTAAGCCACGGCTCGCACCTAAGTTATAGCGATAGGTTGTATTAATACTGCCTACCACAGTATTGCCAGTGCCACTGAGCGTTAATTCGTAGAGTGCAATCGTACTGCCGACATTACCAAGGGTAATAATTCCAGAGCCGTTGGTGATGCTTAGTGAGTAAATTCCCGCAAGGGTTCCAGTTCCACCATCAACAGTCCCAGTAGTAACGTTGGAATTGGTGGTCGTTATGGTTGGGTTAAAGAATAGTTGGGTGGTACGTGAGGTGCCCTTCAAATCAATCGCACCTGTAGTAGTTAAATTACCACGCAGCTGGTTAATACCAGTGCCATACAGAGTCAAGCTCGTAAGGTTCATACTGGTACCCACATTCGCTAAATCAATCACACCCGCCCCGTTAGAAATACTCAGAGCAACAGCGCCATTGGTATCGCCCAACGTAATCGTTCCGGCCGAGTTACTCGTAAGCGTTGTAGCCACCGTCAAGGTGGTAGTTCTCGAAGTTCCCTTAAGATCAATTGCACCAGTTGCGGTAATTGCACTGGCTAGGGTATTTGCCCCACTACCTTGAAGTTCCAGAGAACTGATTGGAGTAACTGCGCCAACAGCGGCACCAAAACTGATCGCCCCACTTCCCGCATTAATGGTGAGCGCTTGCGCTCCATTGATGGTGGTAGACGATCCACTGAAGGTGATATCTTTATTGGTAGCGGTGAGCGCAATAGCACCAGTCGATAAGGTAATCGGACCAGTATAGGTTTGTGTACCACCTGAAGAAATATCTTTTGAGATGGTGTAGCCAGCAGTTCCACTGAGGTTCAAATTACCTGTGGTGGTAATCCCAACCGTTGTGACGGTACCCACGGTATAGGCAGTATTTTGCGCAAAGGTTAGAACACCTGTATTGGCCGCTAAGGTAGTAATTGCATTGCTGGTGCGATTCAAGGTGTAGGTACCGGACCCCAATAAGCGCAGGCCACTGGCGGCAATATTTAGACTCTGCGTCACTGTGCCAGTACTGCTCAGTGTGAGGTTACCGCTGGTGGTTAGACCATTGGTGGTGTTCACAGAACCAATTGCAAAGTTATTGTCTTCAGTAAACGATACGGTACCGGTATTACCCGCTAAGGTGGTAATTGCATTGCCGGTATTAGTCAGTGTGTAGGTACCTCCCGTACCTAAGAGTTCGAGGCCAGTAGCCGTCAAGTTTGCCCCGCTATCTTGAGTAACAGTGCCGCGCGTATGGAGGGTTAAATTATTATTCGCACCAATGGTGCCGCCCAAGACAGAAACTGCTCCCGTAAATTGCATGCCACCATTGGAGGTCGCACCACCATTTATCAGGGTTAGGGAATCTTTAAAGGTATAAGCGCCAACTGTGATCTTGCCAGTAGCAGTAGCACTACCAATCGTGATGGATGAGAAGCCGTCTTGTAGATAGTCCAATTCTGCAGCAGTTAAATTGAGAGTTCCATCAATGTGAGCCAGGCCAATTGAAGTAGAGGCTGTCTTAGGAGCAATCGTTAAAGCACCCGTACCTGATACATTGGCGCCCAAAGTGATGGCGTCGGTGGTAAATGTCAGATTATTGCTACTCGCCGAGACCGTGGAGCCGGTAGTAATCTCGGAACCCGATAAAGTAGTGGCAGTCGCCACCGTCACTGCACCTGTATAGGTTTGACTACCAGAGGTAGTAATGTTGTTGGTATAGATACCGGTGGTACCAGATACTGAGAGATTTTTAGAAGTACCAGAAATTGATACTGTATCGGTCGTGCCATTACCAAAGACCGCGTTGCCGGTGATTATTAATCCCAATGCCCCGGAGACGGTGCCGTTAAAGGTTGCAGTAGTAGCAGTTAGGGTCTTATCTAGAGAACCACCTAGAGTGACATTGTTGTTATAGGTTTGCGCACCCCCGGTGGTATCAATGGAGGCGCCATTAATGGCGGTTGTGCCGCTGGTAGAGTTTTGGGTAAGCGCTGTGGCACGAACGGTACTACTAAAGGTAGTGGTGCCAGTACCGGTGAGTGAGATATTGCCTAAGCCTTGGGCGCCACCAACGGCGCCGGTGAAGGTAACATCACCAGAACCCGAATTGACAGTTAGAGCACGCGCTGAAATATTATCACTGTCCACAGTGGAACTAAATAGAATTGCACCATTTCCTGAGGAGCTATTCAGAGAGACAGGGCTCGATAAAGTAACCAAATCACGATAAGTTTGGGTACTCGAGGTAGTAATGCTTGCACCCAATCTAGTTGAACCAGCCGAGTTAGTCTCTACTGATAATGAATTGATTGCAGCGCTAAAGTTAGTAATCCCAGAAGAATTAACAATAATTGCCCCAAGAGTACCATTGCTAGCGCCACCTACTGCACCTTGGAAAGTAACATTACCTGCTCCCGAACTAATGGTTAATGATTTATTTGCCACAAATGATCCACCGGATAGGGTAAAACTGCTTGCGTCATTGTTTACTGCTGAACCATAGGGCAAGTTATATGTTTGAGGAGTGTTACCAGCAGAATTATTAAATTCTTGACTCCAACCACCGAGTCCGCCATGCTGATACAGAGTCATTACAGAACCAGCTCCAACAATGACTGAGGATACTTGATCATTAATACCCCAATCACACATGTCGCAGGCGCTTGATCCAGCATAGGTCCCTGTAAAGGTTCTTACAGTTCCAGTGCCATTAGATTCGGTATAAAAAGAAACGGTTGGATTATTGGAAACGTAAATACTATTAATGGTTGTAGTGGAACCATTAAATAGAACGTTCCCACCCGTGGTAGTTAAGGTGATATCTTCATTTAATGTAATCGGGCCCGTAAACGTCTGGTTACCATTTCCACTGGAGATATTGGCAGCAAAAGTCATTCCACCTGTGCTGCTTAAAGATAGGTTACCGGTTGTGGTAATGCCAACAGTATTGACAGTACCCACTGTAAAGCCAGAGTTCTCCAAAAACTCAAGAGATCCCGTATTTGCTGCTAAAGTAGTAATTGCGTTGTTGGTATTGGTTAAGGTATAGATACCACCAGTTCCTAGTAACTCTAGACTTGGTGTACTAATGAGTTGCGATTGAGTGACAGTGTTGGTAGAACTTAAAGTAGCTCTAACCGATGTCGTCAAACCGCTGGTACCACCAACCATACCAATATCAAATCCAGAGTTTTCAGTAAACGCCACGGTCCCGGTGTTACCTGCTATGGTGGTAATTGCATTACCAGTATTGGTCAGTGTGTAGGTGCCGCCCGTACCCAAGAGTTCTAGGCCAGCAGCAGTAATCGCTTGACTCTGCGTCACCGTTCCAGTACTGCTTAGTGTGAGGTTACTGCTGGTGGTTAAACCATTGGTGGTATTCACAGAACCAATTGCAAAGTTACCATTTTCTGCAAACGATACGGTACCGGTATTACCCGCTAAGGTAGTAATGACGTTACTGGTATTAGTCAGTGTATAGGTGCCGCCCGTACCCAAGAGTTCTAGGCCAGCAGCAGTAATCGCTTGACTCTGCGTCACTGTGCCAGTACTGCTCAGTGTGAGGTTACCGCTGGTGGTTAGACCATTGGTGGTGTTCACAGAACCAATTGCAAAGTTATTGTCTTCAGTAAACGATACGGTACCGGTATTACCCGCTAAGGTGGTAATTGCATTGCCGGTATTAGTCAGTGTGTAGGTACCTCCCGTACCTAAGAGTTCGAGGCCAGTAGCCGTCAAGTTTGCCCCGCTATCTTGAGTAACAGTGCCGCGCGTATGGAGGGTTAAATTATTATTCGCACCAATGGTGCCGCCCAAGACAGAAACTGCTCCCGTAAATTGCATGCCACCATTGGAGGTCGCACCACCATTTATCAGGGTTAGGGAATCTTTAAAGGTATAAGCGCCAACTGTGATCTTGCCAGTAGCAGTGGCACTACCAATCGTGATGGATGAGAAGCCGTCTTGCATCAAGTTGAGCTCAGTCGTATCGAGATTTAGATCACCTACTCCCCCCGCCAAACCGATGGTCGTTGATGCAGTTCTTGGAGCAATGGTTAGGGTGTTAGTTCCCGAAATATTTGCACCAATACTAATTACATCAGCGGTGATTGAGAGTGTGCTTGCACCCATCGCAATGGAGCCGCTTGCGCCAGTAACCACTGAGCCCGCGGTAATGGAGGTGGTGCCTAGTACTTTCACGCCGCCGACTGCGCCATTAAAGGTAGTTGTAGCCGAACCTGAATTAATGGAAAGGGTTGGTGTAGTTGCACTCGAATCTGTATTTACTGTGGAGCCAAAGGTGATAGCTGCATTAGTGGTTGAAATAGTGGTATTACGCTTAATTAATAATGCATTGTTATAGGTTTGCGAACCAATGGTCGCAACAACAGCGGTGTCAATCACTGTCGTACCGCCAACTCCAGTAACAATCGATTCTGTATTGACTGGGGCATTAATCGTATAGGTGCCCGTTCCCTCTAAAGTAAATACTTTCAAATCAGATGTTTGGCCAATTGGTCCATTAAACGTCACACTGCCTGAGCCAACATTAAGCGTTAGACTTTGTGTACGACTACTTGTGCCATCTAAGAAACTATTAAAGGTAACAGCCTGATTTGCAGTTTGAACCGTAACCGTCGATGCAGTAATCACAACGCTGTCGCCAAATGTAAAGGAAGAAGAACCCCCGCCGGTTAAATCGCCTCCGAGGTAAACAGCTGCGGTGCCATTCGTATCAAAGGTTACTGGGCTCGAAAAATTGAGATTTGATAAGGTACTAATTGCGCCAGTGGTACTGGAACCAAAGGTGATTCCAGTAAATCCAGGCTGAATCAGACCGAGTTCTGTTGGGGTGAGATCAAGTGCGGCCGTTGTATTATCGGTACCGCCAAGAGTCATCGCTTTTCCACTGGTGCTTGGCCTAATAGCTAATGTGGATTGACCGTATAAATTTCCAGTGGGGTTAAATTCATCCGCGGTAATGGTGATCGCACCAAGACCGTTTCCAGTGCCACTTAGGCCAAGATCAACGGTCGACAGAGTGCCATCTCCAGTGGATAGGGTAAGAGTCTTGTTGGCACCAGACACAGCTCCACCTATAGTCAGATTCCGTGAGCCGGAAGCGGCCCCAGAAGTATTAATTGTGGTATCGGCACTTAATGTAATTGCCGTACCACCATCTCCAATAGAGGTAGTGCCATTGCTGGTGATTGTGCCCGCAAGAGTGACGGAGCTTGGTGCAGTGGCAGTAAAGCCAGCTGAGAAGGTGTTAGTACTTGTGCTTGATGTTCCGATTTGCAAAGTACCAGTATTTATAAAAGATGTTGCAGATGTAATTGTATTTGTCGCGCCACTGATTATTAGGTTATAAGGATTTGCTGTTGTTACCAAAGATCCTGTTGTTAGACCTCCTGAAAAGGTGATGTTTGCAGCACTAGTAGAATTGGATATCGTAGTGGCATTAACTACATTAACGCCACCTGAAAAACTGGCACCACCAGAATTGGTAATTGTCAAAGCTTTAATGCCTGCGCCAGAGGAACCGATCGTAGCACTTGATGAAATCGTGCTTGAGCCTGAATTAAGTGCTAACGATCCATTTGATGATGTGGTAGAACTAAATCCTGATATCGCCCAAGACTCATCGGTATTTCCCTGGTCTAGGGTGGAATTAATCCTAAGTGCTAAATTTCCAACATTTGATGGCGTAGTTAAAGAAACTGTAAAGCGTTGATCAGGCCACCCGAATGCAACCAAGTTAGCATTCGAATCACCTGAAACCCGAGTGATGGTCCAAGAATAACCTCCGGAAGAACCGGTGATTGGGGAATTAACGAATGTATTGTGATGGAATGATTGATTAATAATCAGAGAATTATTTGCATACATACGGAAAACCTCGCCATCCCATGAGTCAACGATGTAAAGATTAAATGTAAATGTAGTTGCCCCGGTTAAAACAAAGTTTTTCGAGATCTCTCCATCTTTGCCATAAAGACCAATTACAGTCCCCCAAATGCCTAGAGAATAAGATGTGCCACCAGTCCAATCACTTGCCGATGTTGCAGATTGAGTGGATGAGGATGAGACTGAGCCAGCTAAAGTAATGGTACCGCCTGCAGGAACGGCACCATCATTCGTTGTATCTAGCGTGACATCTGTCATTAAATAAGTGGTTGAGCTTGCTCCACCAATAGCGATCGGATTTCCAGTGGTACGAATTGTGCCTGATAGATAAATAGGATTTTGTGCAGTAGCAGTTAAACCACCTGAAAACAGGAAGACATCACCAACTTCATTGCCGAGTGTCAGACCACCTGTGTTATTGAATGTCACGGCATTAACAACTGAAGAGGTTCCGTTTGAGCCACTATTGAAAACCAGGTTGTATGCTGTATTACCGGTTGACAAACTTTGTGCGCTTATCACTTCATTTGCTGTAATCGCCCCAGTTTGTGAGCTAGTACCCAATCCCAACGCACCAATGTTATTGAGTGCGGCATTTATCGTGGTGATCGCACTGCCGCTGTTGATCGTCAGATTGGTAGCATTTCCGGTGACGGCATCACTTGTAGCATCGCCCACGGTAACGATACCGCTGGTACTAGAAACCGTCCGGGTATCCGAACCACCCAAAGTGATATTGCCATTGAGGCTAATCAAACCGGAACTGGTGGTAATGTCTCCGCCATTCCATGTGAGCGGTCCATTGATCGTAAATGCTGCGTTGGTTGAAGAGGCTGCTGCTAGGTTATGACTTAAGGTAAAGGTTCCCGAAGAGGTGAACGTAACCGGATCTTTAAAGCTTAAAGCTGCCTGTGAACTGTAATTACCCGTATAGCTTTCACCACCGATCGTAATCGCGGAGAATCCGTCTGCCAGAAACCCTAATTCAGTTGTTGTTAAGTTCAGAACGGAAGTATTGGTTGTATTGTCAGCCGAGCCTAAATAAATGTCCCGCGATAATGTGGCAGGCACAATTGTGAGCGTTCCAGTTCCGCCAAAGCTACCGGAGAAATTGATTTCATTAGCTGTTAATGAGGTATTCCCCAGACCAGAAGCTGTACTACCAAACGTAATAGTGGCCGTACCAGCATTGAGAGTGAGTGTGTAGGTGGCCCCCGTCACTGCCCCGCCCAGAGTTAAGTTGGCATTTGCTGCAGCAGTGGTAATTGATGTGTTAGCTGCTAGGGTCACGCCCGTATTACTATCACCAACACTCCAGTTATTACCGCTAGTAAAGCTTCCAGCGAGGGTAATACTACTGGGCTCTGTAGCGGTAACTCCCCCACTAAAAGTAAAGCTGTCGCTTGCCGCATCACCCAAGACCAAGGTTCCGGTATTGGCAAAGGTAACGCTATTGGTAACTGAATTTGTTGCTCCAATTAAACGAACGTTGTAAGTATTAGCAGTACCACTGACAGTGAGTGTCGCAGTTGTGAGATTGCCATTAAAAGAAATCAAAGCACTAGAAGAAGTATTTGTAATAACAACACTCGTCCCCGTGGTAATACTGCCACTAAATGTCGCGCCGCCCGAATTGGTAATTGTTAGCGTCGATAAAGAAGTTGCTCCAATAGCTCCGCTCACGCTGATAGTTCCAGAAGAGCCACTATTAATAGTCAGCGCTTGAGTATTGGCGCTTGCGCCATTGACCGTACTACTAAACGAAATGTTATTACCAGCTGTCAATGCTCCTGTTGAAGCTAACGTAATAGAGTTACCAATGGTCACCGCCCCCGTATAGCCTTGCGTACCGCTGGTGGTGATGTTGCCATTCAGGGTAATACCAGTACCCGTAACCGCTAAGGTGCCGGAGGTAATCGTCGTTAAAGTGACTGCCCCACCGCTGGTGATGGTTAAGCTCTCAGCTCCTGTATTAAGAGCAGTAGTTGCGGTGATCGTTCCTAAAGCACTGCTTGTGCTACTGCGGATCGTAAGCGGATCATTAAAGGTGTAATTGGTGGTAGTGGTGTAAGTGATCGCACCAGTACCCGAGGAACTACCCAAGGTAATGGATGAGAAGCCATCGCTTAGACGAGCTAACTCCGTATCGTCAATCGCTAAGCTGCATGCTGCCCCACCACAGGAGGTGGAGGTAATACTACTACCAATACCAATGGTGGTTGTAGCTGTCTTGGGTTGGATCACCAAAGCACCACTACCGCTCACATTGCCACCTAGGGCAATCGCATCCGTGGTGAGGGTGAGCGCAAAGGTGCTGGCAGCAAAGGTGGAGCCCGTGGTGATGCTAGAAGCCGAGAGGATCGCCGCTGCAGTGAGTGTGGCGGCATCGTTATAGGTTTGTGCACCAGTAGTGGTGATGTTATTACCAAAAGAGACCGTACCACCAGCGTCGGTGGTGATCGAGGTTAAGTTGGTGTTACCGCCCACGATGCCACTAAAGACGGTAGCGCCTGAGGTGTTTACCGTTAAATCCTTGGCGCCATTGACGGTCGAGGAGAAGGTGATATTGCCGGAGGCGGAGCTCTCAAGTGTTGCATTAGCTGCCAAGGTCACCGCTCCCGTATAGCCTTGCGTACCGCTGGTGGTGATGTTGCCACCAATCGAGGTAGTCCCCGAGACGCTGAGGGTAGTGACTCCCGTAATCGCACCACCAAACACGGCATTACCAGTAATCGTGAGTGCATTGCTTCCACCAGCAATCGTAGAGCTCGTGGTAATCGTGGTGCCTTGCAGGGTGCGGGTTGCACCAGTACCAGTGAGTGTCACCGCTCCCGTATAGCCTTGCGTACCGCTGGTGGTGATGTTGCCACCAATCGAGGTAGTCCCCGAGACGCTGAGGGTAGTGACTCCCGTAATCGCACCACCAAACACGGCATTACCAGTAATCGTGAGTGCATTGCTTCCACCGGCGATGGTGGAGCTCGTGGTAATCGTGCTGCCTTGCAGGGTGCGGTCACCACCAGAGAGGGTTACTGCTCCCGTATAACCTTGGGTACCACTGGTGGTGATATTGCCACCAATCGAGGTAGTCCCCGAGACGCTCAAGTTAGTGACCCCCGTAATCGCACCACCAAAGACGGCATTACCAGTAATCGTGAGTGCATTGGTTCCACCAGCAATGGTGGAGCTCGTGGTAATGGTGGTGCCTTGCAAGGTACGGTCACCGCCAGAGAGGGTCACCGCCCCCGTATAACCTTGGGTACCGGTGGTGGTGATGTTGCCATTCAGGGTAATACCAGTACCCGTAACCGCTAAGGTGCCGGAGGTAATCGTCGTTAAAGTGACTGCCCCACCGCTGGTGATGGTTAAGCTCTCAGCTCCTGTATTAAGAGCAGTAGTTGCGGTGATCGTTCCTAAAGCACTGCTTGTGCTACTGCGGATCGTAAGCGGATCATTAAAGGTGTAATTGGTGGTAGTGGTGTAAGTGATCGCACCAGTACCCGAGGAACTACCCAAGGTAATGGATGAGAAGCCATCGCTTAGACGAGCTAACTCCGTATCGTCAATCGCTAAGCTGCATGCTGCCCCACCACAGGAGGTGGAGGTAATACTACTACCAATACCAATGGTGGTTGTAGCTGTCTTGGGTTGGATCACCAAAGCACCACTACCGCTCACATTGCCACCTAGGGCAATCGCATCCGTGGTGAGGGTGAGCGCAAAGGTGCTGGCAGCAAAGGTGGAGCCCGTGGTGATGCTAGAAGCCGAGAGGATCGCCGCTGCAGTGAGTGTGGCGGCATCGTTATAGGTTTGTGCACCAGTAGTGGTGATGTTATTACCAAAAGAGACCGTACCACCAGCGTCGGTGGTGATCGAGGTTAAGTTGGTGTTACCGCCCACGATGCCACTAAAGACGGTAGCGCCTGAGGTGTTTACCGTTAAATCCTTGGCGCCATTGACGGTCGAGGAGAAGGTGATATTGCCGGAGGCGGAGCTACTAAGAGTGGTGGCTGCGCCTAGCGTAACAGGGTTTCCGTAGGTTTGCACACCACTAGTGCTAATCGAACCACCATTAATAGCGGTAGTACCGGTGGTGGAGTTTTGCACCACGCTGCTAGCGACTACCGTAGAGCTAAAGGTAGTGGTACCGGTGCCGGTTAAAGAGATGTTACCTAATCCTTGCGCACCACCCACTGCACCCGTGAAGGTGATGTTGCCTGAGCCTGTTGTTATATCTAAATTAAATGTATTTGTCGCTGTGCTGTTTAGTGTGCTATTGAAATTGATTGCCCCATTACTCGAAGAGCTATTACTATCAAACGTTAGATTATTTGTTTGAACCTCCAATGCTCGATAGGTTTGTGCACCTGCTGTAGTAATTGATGAGCCAATCCTGAGTGAACTGCTCGCTGTTGCGACTAGTGCACCAGTCACTGTTAAGGTACGGGTTGATCCAGCTGACCCAATGGTCAAAGCGCCAGTGTTATTAAATGTGGTAGCTGATCCAATAGTCGAGTTGTTATTTGCCAGTCCTAAGACTAAATCAAATGCTGTTGCAGCACTTTGGATTCCGCTAACATTGATTGATCCAGTAATTCGTACCGCACCTGTTTGGGAACCCGCTGTAAAGGAGTCTCCCCCCGAGGTTGTAAATGTTAGAGATCCATTACCTCTATTGGTACCTTGAGTGTGGGTTACGGAGCTAACAAGTGTTGGGCTAGTAAAAGAAGAGCCGCCGCCGCCGCCGCCGACCGGACCCCCGCCGCCGCCATAGTAGCCACCGCCGCCGCCGCCACCCGGACAACTGCCACCGGAAGAGCATCCGGAGTTACCGCCATTTCCACCCTGACCAAGCGAGCCCGCAGTTGCCCCATAACCGTTATTGGTAAATGATCCACCAGCCGATTGAGTACCTCCATATCCGTAGAATGCGCTCCCAGTTGCAGAAGCATTACCACCAATAAGGCCGCCGCCAACACCACCCGATGAACAGCAATTGTTGTAACCAGCACCACCGCCACCACCAGCAACAATTACACGATCACTTAAGGCGGTTCCATTAATACGTACATCGGTTGCCCCTCCACCCCCTCCGCCATAGGTGCCGCCACCCCAATATGTTCCAGTCCCTCCACCATTCCAGCCAGCAGTTAATTGACCACCTGCCCCACCAATGTAAATATATAAAGTTTGACCAGGCGTTACGGACAAGCTACCCTCGACCTTACCGCCATCACCGCCTAAATTATTCGGGCCAGTAACATTATTTCCTGTCACGTTTCCACCGGACGCGCCACTAGCGATGAAATTAATAGATGTAACGCCAGCTGGAACTATGTATGTTTGTGTGCCTCCCGTATACGTAAATGATCGATTCACTGGGGCAGAATAACTGCCTGAGCCTCCAAAGCCAATATAACCAAGAGCGATCGAATTTCCGATATTTCCAACGATTTCAACTTCACCAACGCCACTTAATAAATATAAATTATTAGCATTGGCATTAGTACCGTTAATATTTCCACCAAAGCTAATATTCGCTCCAGTACTCGAATTACCCATAGAGGATAAATTCACATTTGTACCGGTAATCACAACATTACCTGTATAAGACTGAGCCCCGGAAGTTGTAATATCAGCAGCAATCGATGTCGTACCTGAAACACTAAGGGTAGTAACACCCGTAATCGCCCCGCCAAAGACGGCATTGCCAGTAATCGCAAGTGCATTGCTGCCACCAGCAATGGTGGAACTCGTGGTAATCGTCGTGCCTTGGAGGGTTCGATCACCACCTGCAAGCGTCACTGCTCCCGTATAGCCTTGGGTGCCGCTAGTGGTGATGTTGCCGTTGAGCGTAATGCCAGAGACGCCAGATCCCGTGACTGCGAGAGTACCCGATGTGATTGCGGCTAAGCTTACTGCGCCACCGCTAGAGATCGTTAGGCTATTAGTGCCGGTGTTAAGCGCACTGGTAGCGGTAATAGTTCCAGAACTACTCTGAATCGTAAGCGGATCGGTAAAGGTATAGGCGGTATTAATAGCAATCGCACCCGTTGTGCTTGCGGTACTACCGAAGGTGATACTAAAAAAAGTACCCGGTAGAAGAGCCAGTTCGGTATCACTTAGGTGCAGGCTACCGCTAGCTGATGTACCCAAGCCAATCGTCGTGGTGGTCGTTTTGGGCTGAATCACTAAATTACCTGTACCACTTAGGCTACCAACCAAAGCAATCGCATCGGTGGTGAGGGTTAGGTTGTTACCGCCAGCTGCAAGGGTAGAGCTGGTGGTAATACCAGAAGCCGATAAGGTAGTCGCCGTATTGACAGTGACAGCACCGCTGTAGGTTTGCGTACCACTGGTAGTGATGGCATTGGTATTGATGGCGGTCGTGCCACTCACGGAGAGATTTTTATTGCTACCCGTGAGGGAGACGGTATCCGCAGTGGCATCTCCAAAGACTGCATTGCCGGTGATTGTTAATCCCAATGCACCGGAAACGGTACCGTTAAAGGTTGCGGTAGTGGCGGTTAGGGTCTTATCGGAAGAACCGCCTAGCGTGACATTATTGTTATAGGTTTGCGCACCCCCGGTGGTATCAATGGAGGCGCCATTAATGGCGGTCGTGCCGCTGGTGGAGTTTTGGGTAAGCGCCGTGGCACGAACGGTACTACTAAACGTAGTGATGCCAGTACCGGTAAGTGAGATATTGCCTAAGCCTTGGGCGCCACCAACTGCGCCGGTGAAGGTCACGCCATTCGTACCGACAGAAGTCGTCAGATTACGTGCCGTTGAACCATCACTATCTACCGTACTGCCAAAGGTAATTAAATTATTGGTTGTAGTGAGCGTCACTGCGTTGGTTAAAGTTACTGCTCCGCTATAACCTTGGGTACCGGTGGTGGTGATGTTGCCGCCAATCGATGTCGTACCTGAAACACTAAGGATGGTGACTCCCGTAATCGCCCCACCAAAGACAGCATTACCAGTAATTGTGAGTGCATTGCTTCCACCAGCAATGGTAGAACTCGTGGTAATGGTGGTGCCCTGGAGGGTTCGATCACCGCCAGAGAGGGTTACTGCTCCAGTGAAGCCTTGCGTACCACTGGTGGTGATATTGCCACCAATCGAGGTAGTCCCCGAAACACTGAGAGTGGTGACTCCCGTAATCGCCCCACCAAAGACCGCGTTACCAGTAATCGTGAGTGCATTGGTTCCACCAGCAATGGTGGAACTCGTGGTAATCGTGGTGCCTTGGAGGGTTCGATCCCCACCTGCAAGCGTCACTGCTCCCGTATAGCCTTGGGTGCCGGTGGTGGTGATGTTGCCACCGATCGATGTGGTACCTGAAACACTGAGAGTGGTGACATCCGTAATCGCCCCACCAAAGACGGCGTTACCAGTAATCGTGAGTGCATTGGTTCCACCAGCAATGGTGGAACTCGTGGTAATCGTGGTGCCTTGCAAGGTACGAGTTGCACCAGTACCAGTGAGTGTCACTGCTCCCGTATAGCCTTGGGTACCACTAGTGGTGATGTTCGCGGCGATTGATGTAGTCCCCGAGACACTTAAATTACGAACGCTTGTGATCGCACCGCCAAACACAGCATTACCACTAATACTGAGATCGTACGCTGCGGCACTCACGGTGGTGAGCGTAGAGCTTGTTGTTACAGTTGTTGCGGTTAAAGTCCGTGAGGCGCTAATTTGTACCGGGCCAGTAAGACTAAGTGAAGCACTACCGCTACCCGTGAAATTGCCCTCCAGATAAATGATTCCGGATGTTTGGAATGTAACAGGAACGGATCTTGATAAATTTGCTTTTAAGAAAATATTACCGCTTTGTGATGCGCCACCAAATACGAGTCCGCTAAAGTTAGAACCCAAATTACCCAACTCTGTATCAGTGATATCCAAAATACTCGATGTGGCATCGGTGGATCCATTCACATGGATTAAATTGCTTGTCGTTGATGGTCTTAGGGTGAGTAGGCCTGTGCCATCCACGGTGGATGACCAATCAATTTTATTGCCAATAAACGTTAGGTTACCCATTCCTGATAGAGCTGCCGTGATTGAGATGGTGCCGGTTCCTGAATTTAAGGTAAGTCCTTTTCCGCCACCGGCAATTGCCCTTGCAATGGTGATTGCACCATTACTAGCGCTACTGTTAAACGTTAAATCCGCATTCAGGGTGACAGGCGTAGAACTTCCTAAAGTGATATAGCCTGCTCCCGCTGAACTCGTACTGGTGGTAATGGTGCCACCTAAACTCAAGGACGAAGGTGATGTTAGTGCAAATGAACCGCCGGCATATGTAAAGGTGTCGCTAGCTGAGTCACCAATGGTGAGCGTACCACTGGTTTCAAAGGGCGTGCTTGTAGAGAAACTCGTAATGGAGTTTGTCGAACCGGTGATACTAATGTTGTAGCTTGAACCTGCATCGGTCTTTAGTTGCGAGATTTGCAAGGACCCGGCAAAGCTCACGTTACCGGTGGTCTTATTGAGCCAGAGCGTTCCGATTCCAGTAGTAATGGCGCCGCTCACCGTCACTATGCCGCCATTTGCAAATGTAATATTCGCGTTTGTTCCTGAAGCTGGGCCCGTGATACTAGTTAAGCTAACATCCCCGGAAACAGAGAACAAGGTCAAGGTTTGTGCCGCTGCAATCGTTATTGCGCCAGCATTTAGACTGGTGTCAAAACGAATGGTTTGGCTATTTGCAACATTAGTGGTTCGGGATGAGCCCAAATCAATAGCACCGCTACTTCGCAACTCAAGGCCGCCAATGGTATTGATACCTGTTCCGCTAAAGGTAATGAAGGCCAAAGCTTGGCTTGTTCCCATAGCGCTTGTTCCTATGGCATCAGCACTAATCGTGCCACTACCCGCGTTAATCGTTAAGCCAAAGGCGCTATTTACTTCCCCTAAAGTAACGTTTCCATTGCCAGAACTGGTGGTAATGGTTCGATCTGCTGAGAATCCGGTTGTACGCGAACTACCTTTTAAATCAACATTACCACTGGTGATAATGTTGCCACCCAAAGTATTGCTACCGGTGCCTTGCAAAGTCAGGCTGGTGAGTGGCGTATTGGCACCAATTGCGCCAAGTGTGATCGAGCCACTGCCATTACTCACAGTTAAGCCAAATGCACCATCGAGCGTTGAGCCAAAACTAATCAAGCTATCTGTTGTATTGAGACTGGAGTTTGTAATCAAGGTCACGGCACCACTATAGGTTTGCGATCCCGAAGTTGTGATTGCGCTTCCCAGAGTCGCCGCACCGCTCACTGCGAGACTCGAGGTACCGGAGGTATTAATGACGGTATTACCCGAGGCCATGGTCAAGCTACCGACGGTAAGCGCAGTACGCAAATCCAAAACACCACTTGCGCTCATAGAAAGCGCTCCAGCAGAAGATCCTAACGCAGAAGCACCGGTCACAATCAAGGTACCGCCATTAATCGTGGTTCCACCTGAGTAGGTGCTGGTTCCAGAGAGGGTTTGGGTACCGGATACTAAGGTGAGGCTACCGCCCGTACCACTTATCGAACCGCTAAAGCTATCGCTATTGGCCGCGGTTAGCGATAACGATTGCGCACCGAGATTGACTGAGCCGGCACCAGCTAAGCTCTTAATGCTTGCGCCAGAAGTTGTGCCACTGATATCAAAGGTTCCGGTGGCAGTGACAACCGAGGAGGTAGCAATAGAGCCACTACCAGTAAGGCTCAATGTACCTGTGCTAATGGTGGTAGCGCCCGTATAGGTATTTGCATTGGTGAGGACCACGAGACCCAAACCGGTTTTGGTTATTCCAAAACCACCAGAGATGACACCGCTTAAGGTAAGGGTGTCATCAGCATTAGTGGCGCTAATAGTGCTATCAGCCGTTAGTGTGATGTTCCCCGCAAGGCTACTCGTGACGTACTTAAGTATGCCGCCCGCCAGTGTGACGGCCTCCGTGCCAACGGCCACATTATGCAAATCCAACACACCACTTGAGTTAATCGTCGTGGCACCAGTCGTAGAACCCAATCCAGCAGCATCAGTAATCTTTAGCGTACCTGCGTTAATGGTGGTGAGGCCGCTGTAGGTATTCGCATTAGCAAGTGTGAAAACACCAGTTCCAGCTTTGGTGAGCGCCACACTACTTGCCGAGCCATCTTCAATCACTCCCGAGAAGGTGGTACTGGAATTATTGCCACCTACGGTCAAGGTTGGTGTGCCAGTAGCAGAACTAGTAATCACGCCGCTACTTGCCCCTGCAATTGATCCAGCAGATACGGAGTAGCCTGCTAGATCTAAGGTGCCATCGATCACATATGCAGAACTACTAGAGAGTGCGCCGGTGCTTCCTGCCCTTAAGGTCGAGCCAACATTTATCGTGGTAGCACCGCTATACGAATTGCTACCACTCAAAATTAAAGGTGCGCTATTAGATAGTGTGACTTGCCCAGTTCCAGATATCGCGCTGGGCAAGGTGACCGCGCTGGTGTTTGTGAAGGTAACTAATCCATTATTGGTAATCGCAGTTGCACTGGTTGGTGCCAAGCCAGCCATTGCATCACTGTAAGTCACCGATGCACCACTGGGAATGACCACGGTGGCAACGTTACCCAAAGTTGGTGTGGCGCCAGTCGCTACACCACCAGTCACTGTCCAGTTCGCACCCGAGGACCAGAGTCCGCCGCTTGCGCCCGTGTACGTTACCGAGGCAAGTTGAGTGATTGCAGCGCTGACCGTACCACCGGTCAAGGTGTAGTTGCTATTGCTTAAAGCAAACGTATTGCTATCAAACGAGGTGACTGGTGTATTCGTGACATTGACCGTATTAATGGTGGCTGATCCTGAACTAATCGTTGGCGCACTCTCACTATTGGCCATTCCCGTTAAGGTGTAGGAATGGGCATTGGTATAACTATTGGTTCCATCGTATGCCTTCGTGATACTAATGTTCAATGCTTTGGGGTTAACGGTAAAGCTCTTAGCAGTCCCCGCTTGGAAGGTTGAGCTTGAACCCGAGAGCGTGAGCGTGGGTGTTAAGGTCAGGCTATAGGTATTTGCACTCGTGGCCGCTGTCAGCGCAGTACTAATCGCAATAGTGCCACTTAAACTGCCAGTGAGTGAAATAGAACTTTGCCCAGCAGTAAAGCTTTGAACAGTGCCGTATGCAGAAAGAGAGCTTGGTACATAGCTTTCACCATACAAGGTTGGGCTTGAGGAGTACCAAAAACTTAAGGCGCTTGCTGTTCCATAGGTGCTACTTTGCCCATCCACAATCGTGAGGTAAATCACAGGTGGGCTACCACGGTAAATCACGTTGTATCCAGCACTACTTGGTTGTGTTGATAAAGTCGCACTATAGGTATATGACTTAGGTGTCCTGGTATCGATGTAGGTTGATAAGCCAGTGCTTTCATCCGTACCACCCGAATACAGGTTGGCGATGCCGCCAGAACCAACGGTGAGGGTTGGTGAACCACTCAATTTGATGTTGTATGTGACATTACCAACACCATCGGCACTTCCGGCTGCTAGCAATAATGCTGGGGTGGCTGCAACTGCTGATGTGCTCGTTGTTACTACATTCTGAGAAATAGTTAAATCACGCGTTGTTTGAATTGAAATTCTGCCCGTAGAATTAATTCCATTGTAGGTAACGCTATTTGCAGTGACTGATCCAATACTTAGATTTGCAGCGTTCACAATTGTTAAGGCGCCCAGGGAGGATCCCGATGCAATCGTGGCAAGAGTATTGCTTGTATTGCTAAGCGTAATCGCTTGATTACCAACGAAACCTAAGCCGAAATTACTACTATCAGAAATTGTGCCTGTGATTGTGATTGCTCCAGTAGTACTTCCGATTACTGATGCGCTTCCTAAGCTAACTGCGCCAGCATACGTTCCAGTTGAAGAACTTGAGTTGGTAATTACTCCAGCATTACTAATTCCAGAGCCATTCACTGTTAGAGCGTTAGTGTTGGTCATCGTTTGACCATTCAGATCCAGTGCTGCGCCTGCAGTAATCGATACGGCGCCACTGGAATTACCAAGCGCGGTGGCTGAGCCCACTCTGAGAGTACCGGCGCTGATGGTGGTACCACCACTGTAAGTATTAGCACCACCAACGATTAGGAGACCAGATCCAGATTTGGTCAGTGCATTACTACCTGAAATATCACCACTGAGGGTGAGTTGCGTGCCATCCACGGTGACGGTGCCATTTCCACCTAAAGCTACCGTTCCAGAAAGACTACTGGTGCCAGTACTTGTGAGTAAGGTGCCACCATTAATGGTGAATGCTTCAGCCCCTATGCTGACATTGCGGATATCGAGTGTGCCGCCACTCGCAATGGTAGTACCAGCGGCAGTCGTTCCTAAAGCGGAAGCATTGGTAATCGCTAAGGTTCCGGCATTAACGGTGGTGGTACCGGTGTAGGTGTTGGTACCGGAGAGTGTTAAGGTGCCCGACCCTTGCTTAACAATTGCAATTTCAGCGACCGCATGATTAACGACCCCAGAAAAAGTGGTATTCGATGAAGCACCAACCGTCAGCGTAGATGCTGAAATCGTTCGATTAACTTCCGTATTCAACGCAGAAATTTGCGCGACAGATAGCGGTCTTGCGTACAGTAAAACAACTCCAACATCACCAAGCATTAGAGAATCTGCTACCCAGTTACTTTCACCAATGAAGTTCGAGCTACGAGCAATATTGGTTGGTACTGTGTTAGTGCCAGTAATAATTGAGCCCCCTGCAGTCCCGTTGACATAAGCGGCAGGAACACCCGCTGCCGATAATGTTGCGGCATAGGTGGTAAGCGTATTATTGACCACTCCATTGGTAATTACGTAGTCTAGCGATATTGCTTGATTCACGCCGTTATGGACTTGGAATGCTAAATTATTTGTTGTACCAGCACGTGCCAGGAGAATATTATTACTATTATTAGCATTCCCAATATCAATAATTCGCTCCCAATCATTTGCCGTTCCAAGATTAACTTTTGAAAAAATGGTGAGGCCGGAGGTAAAGTTTGTTAATCCCGTTGCGCCCACCGTTACAAAGTCATCGCCTGAAAAGGTAATCGTCTTATTGGAAGCGTTGTAAACGGGGGTGCCAGAAATCGTGCCATTGGATCCAGCGCCACTCAAATTGGTCCATGTACTGCCAGAGCCTGAGTATGATTGATTATTACCGGCATCAAAATACCAAATCAAACTGCTCATGGAGATATTCAGAGCGTTTGTAATTGTGCCGGAGCCTGATAAGGAACCAACCGTTGCCGAATATCCAGCAAGATTGAGGGTGCCATTAAGTACTAAATCACTGGCTGAGGAAAGCGCATTGTCTGCACCTAACGCTAAGTACCCCGTAGAAATCGTCGTTGTGCCGCTATAGGTATTTAGGCCTGATAGTGTCAGCGTTGAACTTGAATCTGTGTCTTTAGTTAAGGCACCCGTCCCACTGATAGCGCCCGACAGAATCTGATCAGCGCTTGATGAATACAAAAGTGTGCCATTATTTGTGATTAATCCAGAGTAAGATCCAGACCCAAGTTGACCAGATCCACTAATTTGAAGAGTACCCGCACTGATGGTGGTAGCACCCGTATAAGTATTCGACCCGGATAGTACCCACGTACCTGCATCAGCTTTGGTGAGGGTACCAGTGCCAATACCGATAATCGAGGCGATGGAACCCCCCTGAGCGCCACCCAAGGTGAGACTAAAGGTGCCGCTAATGGTACCTACATTAGTTAGTGCAATAGTGCCGCTACCGCCAACAATTGAACTGGTACTTACAAGAGTTACTAGTCCTGCGTATGTAGCAGCATTAGTACTGCTATTGATAAGTGCGCCACCACTAACAATTCCAGTGCCATTAATGGAAAGGGCATTGGTATTCGTCATGGTTTGACCATTAAGGTCCAAGACCGCACCACTGGTAATAGAGACTGCGCCACTGGAATCACCCAATGCAGTTGCAGAGCCAACTTTGAGAGTGCCGGCGCTAATCGTGGTGCCTCCGCTATAGGTATTGTTGCCACCCAAAGTAAGGGTGCCAGTACCATCTTTAATTAAACTTACAATTTTGGAGGATGCCCCTCCAATAACGCCGGAGAATGTACTGTCCGCGTTATTCCCCCCTACGGTTAGCTTTGCTCCTTGGGCCGACGTCTCAATTTGGGTTGAAGTTAATGCAGTGTTATAGATTTGAACAGCATGCACATCCCCTTTTAAGAAATAATCGGTAGCTCCACTATTCAATGCGGCGCCGATTAATGTTTTTGTTGTGGAAGCACCCACAATGCCGATATTAGAGGATCCTTGTGAAACTCCATTGATGTAAGTTGTAAGAGTCGAACCGTTATATATAACGCTTACAAGAGATAGCGAATTGGTAGTTATTGAACTTGTAGAGGCAAATCCCCAAGGACTGATATTGTGATAGGTTCCAAGCTTTCCGTTTTGATTGACACGTAATAAATAGTTTCCAGCAACGCCATAGTTATACCGACTAACTAATGTACTGTGATCTGGATCCACTTGACTGGGCAATCGAACCCAAAGATTTAGAGTGTAGCTTGATGTGAAATTTAAAGACGAATTAGTTCCTAAATCAAAATACTGACTCGTACCATTCAATGTGAAATAACCATCAGAGTTGTAGGTGGGACTTCCAACAATGGTCGCATTTAAAGCGCCATTAGCTAAGTTGGTCCATGTAGATCCTGATCCTGAATAAGAGGTACTATCTTCTGCGTTCAGAAAAACTAATAATCCAGTTTGACTGTATTCCGCAGGAATCCTACTTGATATGATCGTTCCAGCGCCAGATAGCGAACCAACCGAGGGCGAATACCCCCACAAATCCAGAGTTGCTCCACTATTAATAGTTAAAGCAGTCGTCGATGGTAGTGCGCTATTTGAACCTGTTCGAAGAATACCTGCTGTAACGCTAGTAGAACCGCCATAGGTATTAGCACCAGCTAAAGTGATCGATCCACCAGTAGCATTAACCGTTAACGAACCTTCTCCTGAAATGGTGCCGGTTAATGAAGCAGAGAATGAGCCATTGATAACAAAATTAGAGCTACCAACCGTCGAAAAAGTATGGATTCGACTATTGCCCGATGTTGTTACCGTCCCACCCGTTGCAATGGCACTTGTACCGGCGTATCTAACAATGACAACACCAGATCCCCCAGAGGCATTTGTAACGCCTTGTGAGCCACCACCACCACCACCCAATCCATTTGTGCCAGATGTGCCTAGGCTATCACCCCCACCTCCACCACCACCAGATCCTCCTGAACCCTGGGTACCACAGTTCCAACAAGTTGCTCCGCCCCCGCCTCCGCCATAAGTTTGGCTTGATCCTGAAATATTGAAAGTAATTCCGTTACCGCCATTTCCAGGCACTCGGTATGCTGAAGTACCTCCTCCAGATGACCCAGCTCCACCGCCTCCAGAGCCAGCTTGAACTCCGGATGTATATGAACCGCTTCCGCCAGTATTTCCATAGGCCGTCCATCCGCTGGGAGCCGTTTGGATTGATGCTGCGCCTCCCTGCATTTGGGATGTGTAATTATCTTCTCCCGCACCACCACCAGAACCCCCTGCAGCACCATTTGCAGTTACACCATCATTACCCCATCCATATCCACCACCACCACCACCACCTAATGCGATCGCAGTGGTGCCAAATTGACTGTTACCGCCATTAGCGCCACGATAACTAGAATCAGCTCTTCCCGATCCACCAGCACCAACCGTAATGGATGTTGTTACCAAACCTAAAGAAGTATTTCCGTAGATAACACCACCGCCTCCACCTCCACCGGCCCAAGCACTTCCTCCACCTGCGCCACCGCCAGCAACAACAAGGACTTGAAGATCTAATTCTTGGAATAGTTTGATGATGGCGCCACCAGTTCCAACCACAATATTGTTAGAAACCGTACTTCCATGAGACAACTCGAGAGTTGTTCCACCGCTCAGATTTAGACTGCCTGAACCAGAAACTGATCCTGAGCCCGTGCGAAGAATTAATCCACCCGTTGATGAACGCGTGATATCGGCATTGATAACGATATCGCCAGCAGCACGCAAGGTAAGTGTATTAGCACCACCGACATTTATTGCGCTACTCACTGTAATATTTCCAGCTTGAGTATTCCCCGTCGATCCTGTGAACACAGTAACGTTACTGCTTGCCAATGCATTTGTTAGAGTGGTGACATTAATAACAGCACTGTCTGCCGAAGCTGTAAAGGAGGAGGTGCCGTAATCGGAACCTGAACTAATAGTGATATTCCGAGGGTCTAATAACCACTCACCAATTTTTCCACTTGGAGCCTGAGTAGAAATTAAAGCATTGTCAACACTTAAGTTATAGCCAGATGTTTCGATCTGACCACCGTCTCCGCTAAATAGGCCCCCTTTTGCAAAAATCCAACCTTTTACAGTGGTCAATGAATTTTCTGAAGCAACGTTGCTCCACAAAACTACTGTACCGCCATTACCATTCAGGATAGCGCTTGCATCAATCGATGCCCCGCTACTCATAGCGACCGTTGTTGCTTGAAATACATTACCAGTGCCCTGCCAACCACCACCTACCAATACAGAGCCGCCACCAAAGTCACCAGTGACATTGATAATTGAATTTGAATCGAGAAGAATGTGTTTTGCGGTTAATTGAACTGTTCCGCCAACAGTTGCACCAGTTGAATAAATGGTGCTATCAAAATTTAGACGGCCTGCATTTGAAGAAATTTCAATCGTACCTCCACGACCACTGCCACCATTGGTTTGGATGAGTGAATCGTAAAGATTAATGTTGCCTGCACGACTCAAAATACGAATGGATCCACCATCAGTGGTGCCATTGGCTTGTAATTGCGCGCTATTGATTTGCAAATGATTCTCAATATCGACGTTGATAGTACCGCCAGGGCCCGCACTACCATTGGTTTGGATCAATGTTGCACTGTCGAATGTTGCTGTATCACCAGAAACGGCAACAAAACCTCCACTGCTTCCATTGGCAGTCGCGGTTCCCGCTAAATTGATTTGATTTCCGGTAAATGCAATCACGCCGCCAGGCCCATTATTGCCATGCGCTTGAATTAAAGACCCATTTTGGGTGTTGATTTGTGGCGCAGAAAAATAAATTACACCACCGGTGGTACCATTTGCACGAATTTCTGCACTACTTGTCATTGTGATCTGTTGAGTTGCAAACAAATCAATCACATTGCTGTGCGCGTTAACGATATTTGCATCATTTGCAGCGATTGTGGCATACACAATTTCATTGAGATCGAATGTATTGTTTTGTTGCGTGAGGTATTGCGGTAAATCTTCACGCCGCACCACCGTGCCATTGATGGTAAGTGCAGTCGATGTAGTATTCGTTGATGTGTTCGTGCTCGCTTGTGTAATGCTCAAACGTCCCGAGATATAAAGCGCTTGCGCTAACAGCTCAATCGCGGCACGAATGCTGTTATTGCTATTACTTGCATAGCCACCACGTGCGGTGATGTTGCCGTTCGCGTAAATCGTTTGTGCTTGCACGGTTACTTGATTGACATCAATACTCGTACCGACATTGAGATATGCAATCGAGCTGTTGATGATGACGTTTAGATTTGCGCCACTAATATTGGCATTGAGATTAAAAATACCCGATGCAGTAAGCGTCAGCGTCGTGAGTGTGTTGCCCTCTTTTAAGATATCCGCGCCACTCGCAAGCGTTAAGCTACCAGAGCCATTCTGGGTGCAGCTGCCTAAGCTTGGACAGGTATTGCCGTTCACAGCAATACTCACGTTATTGTTAGTCAATGCTGCAGAAATGACATTCGCAGCAGTGCGATCAATGGTGAGATCAATCGGGTCTAAGAGCCAACGGCCCGTTTGTCCGCGGGGTGCATTGGTTTGAACAGTAAACGTCTTACCAAGGAGTACTTCACCTTTAGAGCTTGTCTCAATAAAGCCACCATTGCCACCATTCTTACCACCGAGTGCTTGTAAGAGTCCTGCCACTACAGTTTTTGTTTCACTCCAAATCACAATCGAGCCACCATTGCCGGTGTTGGTTGCCGATGCATTAACACGTGCACCACTTTCAATCGTGACGGTCTTGGCCATTTGTTTCGCATCACTCGCGGCCTGCGCTTTCGCAAGCGCAGATGCTTGGAGTTGATCTAAGCGTAATGTTTGTGTTTGAGTTTGTGTTTGTGTTGCTGCTGCAGTTACAGCGGTGTTCGCAAAATTATTAATTACATTATTTGCAACGGCACTTGCCAACTGTGTTTGAATTTGGACATGGGGTGCGCTAGTGGTGTTCGTAGCAATCGTTTTGCCAACACCGATTTCAATCTGACCACCACCTGCTTTACCGGTTGCCGAGGTTACAGAGTTTGACGCAAGCGTAATGGTCTCGCCCACGACATTGATCTGACCGCCGGTGCTGTTCTCGCCTTTGCCATTGGCGCTGACTCTACCCGCTTGGGTCACGTTGGCAGCAACGAGCTCAATGACGCCACCGTTCTCAACCATATTACTAGAAGTAATGACACCTTTATTGTTTATTACTGAGTTCATCAGGTTTCTAGCAGATCCGGCAGCGACAATAATTAGGCCGCCCTTGGTCTCGACCACGCGCTTGTTCTCAATCAGGGCGTTGTAGGTGGGAATATCCACGGAGACGCGCATCAAGCGATCTCCCCGGAAATCCAGGGTAATTTGCTCGCCCGCGGCCATGGCAATGGTGTTATTGGGACCTTTTTGGGCCAATAAATAGCCTTCGTTACGGACCTCAGGTGCCAGGAGAGCTATATAGCCATTGGGGTCGTTGGTGCTAATCGTGCCTTGATTATGGACCTTGCCCTTGCCATTACCCGCATAGGTGGATTTACCCTCCATAAAGTCCTTATTGGCCATATCCATGGTGGTGGCGACCACCCCGGCCGCATTGATTTGGGCGCCCTTACCAAAGGTCACGCCGTTGGGGTTGACCAAGACCACTTGACCGTTGGCTTTGAGTGCACCATCGATCACCGATGGACTCGCACCAGTACTTACGCGATTGAGAATAACTGCACTGCTATTCGGTTGATTAAAGTTTACCTGCGCATTGCTACCGACATTAAACGAGTCCCAATTCACCACTGCGCGTTGCGATGTTTGATTGATGTTCATCGTTGCAGAAGTAGCATTCGCTGTTTGCGAAATCGTTGCTGATCCAGCGACAACTTTTCCGCCGGTGGGAAGTGTGTTTGGATTATTTTGCGCGATCGCAAAATGCGTTTGCGAGCCGATTAAGAAAACAACAAAAATTTCTTTTTGGAGTTTTTTGGAAATTGAAATCGATGAAATGAAATTTGCGACTGAGAATGAATGACTACGATTTGAAGAAAACAAGAGGAAGACATCTCTCGCGCTACGCAGAGAAAAGTGATACGTCTCCATCAGAAAAGTTACAGCATTTGTCTTCAAATAATTCGTACTTTTGGTTCATTAATTAGATTAAAAAAACTCACTGGATTTAGTCCGCAAAACTAAGCTGGATATGGCTTGCTAGCTATTGGGACTACACCCTAAGGTTAACAGAAACGACACGCAAAAAGCCATCCCAGTGAAAGGGTAAGCGCTAAGCCTTGTAGTATCAGGTTTGGGCAAATTCATGAGATTTCTAGATGGGGCTGATTTTTGTGAAAAAGGACAAAAACGAGTCCATTAAAGCTGCTTAAAATTTAAGCAAATTAAGCATCAAAAGCACCGATTTTTACTCCTCATTATTGGCAAAAATGAACGCTATTTTTTGTAAACAAATGAGTTGCTTTATGTAACCGAATCTTTCGCATTGGGTCGAACCGGTTGCGGTATTTTTGGAGGTGATGGTTGCGCCGGAGGCGCTACTTTTGGTACTGCTTTTTGGGATGAAATTTGTAAGGCTTGCGTCACTGCTTGGCGAGCTCCTGACAAACTAAAACGCGCTGTGATGAATTCATTCGACTGCAGCGAGACAGCAAAACTAATTTGCTCACCAATTTGCGTTGCCTGCAAAAGTGCATTAAAGGGCTCCAAAATCAGGAACAATTTATTACCCACAAGTGTGCACTTCATGGTGATGGCTTGCGCTTGAATTTGATTGCGAACCAATGCGGGATAGCGTTGATTGGGTAAGCACGCCGTGGGTTGATGCAGATAAAACATGCATTGATTCGCTGAGCAAAAAATACCGAAAGTGGTATTGGATTCACTCGTGGTGTACGCCTCGGTGATGATTTCTTTTGACTCCAAGGTCCAACGATCAAAGACGGTTTGAGCGAGTACAAAATCGGGTAAAAACCAGCCCAAAAAGACCAGCAAAAGGGTCAAAATTGACTGCATTTTAGGACTTAAAACTGGTAGCTGGCGGTGACCCAGCCGCGGGGGTTGGTGGTGGTGCCATCGACCGCTACTTTTTGACCAGTATAGGTATAGAGGGGGTTCTGGCCAACCTGCCAAGCCACCATAGCGCCTAGGTTCCAGCCCTCATAATTCCATTTGGCTCCAAAACCAGCGCCTTTTAGCCAATAGGTGTTATTCGCGTTGGTGGCCCCCTGCCAATTCCCGGCAGGGGTATTTTTATATTGTTGGACGACGCCCGCATCAAAAAAAATGGAGCCTAAGACGTTATAGGGCAGTTGTTGGCGCAGCTCAATCGTGCCCAAGCCCCCTTGGGAGCCACCCCCTTGGGCGACCGGATAGGCGCGTACCCCATAAGGCCCACCCAAATAAAATTGCTCTGCAGAGTTCAGATTGACCGATGCCACTTGCCCAGAGAACCCAACATATACCGTGGTTCCGGTTGCGCTACCGAATTGCTGATTCCGGTTTGCGGAAAATGTCATCTTAGTAAAGGATGTGGGGGTATTAGAGCCATAACCTTGGCCACTGGTTGGCGAGATTGCTAAATTACCAATGACGAAACCAAGCGAGCCAGCACTAATGGCCCCACCACCAAACCCATCGTAGTGGTTACCAGAAATTCCAAAGGTAATGTTTTTGATGTCATACGCACTAATCACGGCATTGGTCAGAAAACTTTTGTTCATGTAACTTTTGATGTCATAACCTAAGGTCGTGTTCACATTGGTGCCTTGGCGACGAATCAGTGGATACGCTAAATTCACACCCGCGGTCCAGGCATCACCATATCCGCCATTGGGATAGCCATAGTTACTAACATTTTTATAGTTCAAGTAAGTACCAGATGCACCAAGACGCAAACCGGTGCGCGTCACTGGTAATGAATATGCGCCCTGAATGTATTGCGAGCCTTCGGAATAAATACCGTTGACCGAAGCCTGATCGCCAATCCCCGTGGGGTTATTCAGGTTAAAGGCCACAATCCCTTGGTTCTGGCCGGTGCTGCGGCTACCGTAGTTGTTCGCCTCGGCCTTTCCCTGTATGAGTGGGCCATCGGCCAACTCCATGCGTAAGGCGGTGTCTCCTGGATTTTGACCGGGCTCTAATTTGCTCTCGACAATCACGCCGGGTGTTTCATTCAGAATCAAAGAGGCACGCTCAATCGCTTGGGTATTTAGTGGTGAACCAATCGGATTCACATCAGTAATATAGGCACGCACGCTATCTTTACTAAAACGCGTAGGGCCCTTGGTGGTATCAACAATCACATCACTTAACTTCGCTTCGGTAATCGCAATACGAACTACGCCATCAGCAATGCGCTGCGGTGGCAAGGTGGCTTGCACAAGTAATCCATTTTGACGGTAAAAATCAACGATCACATCGCAGACTTTTTGCAGTTCATCAAAGGTCAAGGATTTATTGAGATAGGGTTGCAAGATGGCTTGCACTTTTTCTTCAGGAATAGTTTTGATGCCTTCAAGCACAAAACGTTTTACATCGACCCGTACTTCTTGAGCCTTAGGATCCTTTGGCTTTACAGGCTCTGGTGCAGGCTGCGGAAGCTGCAATGGAGACGGCATGGGTAATTGCCGCTCAAGACCCTGCTGCAAGGCGCCAGCATCAACGGGGGGCTGATTAATTGGGGGCGGTGGATTTGCCTGAGCCAATGCGAGACTTCCACCAAGGAGTCCGCCACCGAAAATGGCAATGGAAAGAATACGATGGTAAATAGACATAGTTATTTGCAGTGAAGCGTTGATTCTAAAGCCATTTTGGGTATTTTCGAAACGTAAGCATCCCTCAATTGGTGCGGCTGATTAAACACTAAAAGCCCTTAAATTCTTCAGATTCTAATTTAAAAAGTTCAATTTTTTCAATAGGATACGAAGTTCGTTTTGCAAAAACTGTGTTTTTCTGTGGAATTGCTTACAAAATTTCAAACGATCGGCTACGCTAATTCATGTTCCGTTTTTCCGAGAAGGCGATGCAATGAAAAAGCTAGCACCCCAAGCACCTAAAACCGGTGGGCCAAATACCGATAAGGGCAAACTCGTAAGCTCTCGAAATGCGATTAAGAGCGGCTTAACCACTAAACAACTGCTGAACCATCATGAATTAGAGCGCTTTAATCAACTGATTAAAGAGTTGAGTGCCCACTACAACTCACCCAATCCGCTAGTGCCCTTGCAAATTGAACGCATTGCGCGTCTTCATATTCAATTAGAAAGAATTCAAAATGGAATTGACATTCTTTATCGCAAATCTGAGCAAGCAAGCCCAGCAAGAGATAAGAAAGAAAAGTTTTCGGCAATGAACTTAATGCTTTTAGAGCTAAAGCTTAAATTAACGCTAAAAGTACTTGATAGCTCATTACTTGAAAAAATTGACGATGCACTTTTTTCAAAAAAACTAGTGGCAGCTTTTCAACATCACAAAATTAAATCTAGCGCTAAAGAATGGGATGAAAACCCACGGGTAATCACCCAGGATACCTTGCTAGGAGCTTATCTTTACAGTGAGGCCGATTTCTATCAACAAAATATGGATGAGTATCTAAAAGACAAAATTGAAGCAATTTCACATAGAGAATACGATAGAGGTTTATATAAGGATATCAATTTAGAAATCTTGGGAGACGCTATAGATCGCAAAGCCCTAACGAATCATACTGAATCGATCGAAACAAAAAACTACTACGAGTTTTATCAATTCGATAGTTGGTTTAATGGTGAATTAAGCAAGGTCCCCACATACATTGAAGAGCTGCGAGACTCGCTTGATCCTGATAAAGAAAAATTTAATATTGCTTTACCAAATTTTGATGATCTTGATCGTCTCATGCGCTACCAAACCACACTCTCTCGACAACTATCAACGGCTATTGGTGAGTTAATGGTACTAGCGAAGTAAATAGAATTACTTCAAGCGCCACCGCACTCCAGCACCCTGGTTGGGTTCACCGATAAATTCAATTCCCGCATCTTCAAAAGCTTTTTTAATTGCCTCGAGGGTTCTCACATTGCTAGAGGGAACGCCATCAAACGACTCCAATCGCATCATGGAGGCAAAACTCACCCCAGAGTGATCGGCTAGATCCTTTCTCGACCAATCTAACAACCCTCTTGCGGCGCGTATTTGAGCGCTTGTAATCATAATAAAAAAAGTTATAGAATTAATCAAAATAACTAATTTATTATTTATTTTGATTAAAAATACCAACTAAAGGATTAAAAAATGCTTAATAATCAAGATTTTACACACAATCGCGCTGCTTTCCTAGGTGGCAGCGACATTGGAGCGATTCTGGGAGTCTCGAAGTACCGCTCAGCGATGGATGTTTGGCTGGAGAAAACACGCAAGCGTGTGGATACCAAAGATAGCTTTGCTCTGCGCTTTGGTTCGTTTGCCGAATCGTTTATCGCCGATGAATATGCTTTGCTCACCGGTGAGTATTTGGTTGATCATCCGGAGAGTCTTGTTCATCCCAACTACTCATTTTGCGTCGGACACATTGATCGTTTTGTGTTGGAGAAAAAAGGGTTATCCCTCTTTCATTCTGACGGTGGTCTTAATGCAAAGAAGCTTTTGGAATGCAAAACCGCTAATCATTTCAGTCAAGGGGATTGGGGTGAACCCGGGACGGACGCGATTCCCCTACCCTACTTATGTCAATGCTTGTGGTACTTAGGGATTACCAATCTATCAGAGATTGATGTTGCTGTTCTCTTGGGAGGATCGGATCTACGGATCTATACGATTACCAGAGACTTAGAACTTGAGTCCTTACTATTTGAGAAAGCCGCTTTCTTTTGGACCGAGCATGTTCAAAAAGACATTCCACCCAAACCACAGTCGATTTCCGATTGCCAAGCGCTCTTTCAGCGAGCGAGCTCGGGTAAAACGCTGGAAGCTTCCTCGGAAACGTTGAATCTCATTCGAAAGCTCAAAGCCTTAGAGGCTCAAACCTTTGCTGAGGAAGAGCAAATTGATGCGATTAAGCAAGCCCTCATGGAACATATGGCGGATGCTGAAGTGCTGACTTACCTTGGCAAACCTGTAATCACTTGGAAAGCTCCCAAGCCCAGTTATCGGATTGATACCAAACGCTTGGGTCTAGAGCATCCCGAACTCATCAAGGCTTATCAGAACCCAGTCATCAATAGTCGGCGCTTTGTGGTGAAGGATTTACCGGAGGAACTGATGCCACATGAACCAATCCTTGGAGAAAAAGTAATGGAAGGGGTAGCTTTATGAAGAGACTATCCATCCTGGATTTGCCCGAGGATCTTTTGGAAGAGGATCAACCTAATCGGTCAAGCGAACCCACTCTCGATCCATTGGTGACGGAGGTGGCTAATGCCCTCGCGATAGCCTCCCAAGAACTCAGTCATTGGGCCAAGGAAGCTGTGGTTCCAGAAGAGGTCTTGAAATTGCTTCTAAGGGTTGCTAATCGGTATCAACTTAATCCACTATTGGGCCAGATTGACTGGGAACTCAATCTAGATGGAAGCTATGAAGTTTATATTCCGATTGATGGCTGGATTGCCATGATCCACCGGGAACCCAGTTTTAAAGGGCTCACCTTTAGCCAAGCCACTGAGACCGAAGAGGGCGGCGTTCCCCTTTGGATGGAATGCTCCATCTATCGCGCAGATCTAATCCAACCCATTACCGTACGGGAATACTACGCAGAACTCAAAACCGAGCATCCCATTTGGCAACAAATGCCCAGGCGGATGCTACGACATAAAACCCTACAACAGTGCGCCCGTCTTACATTTGGGATTAGTGTGCCGGAATTGAAAATACCGATAACACCGCCAATGATGGAGAAGCAAGCGATGGTGCAAGTGAGTCAGAGCGCACCGGATCGTAAAGCGTTGTTGAGACAAAAACTAGCTAGCCCGTCTCCCGCTCCAGCAATTGCTCCCAGCGCGCCATTAGCACTTTGAGTTGCGCATCAATCGCCAGTGCCCGCTCTTTAAGTGCAATGCTCGCACTCGGATCGCCCTTGTAAAGGGCAGGGTCGGCCAATTGCTCGCTTAGCATCGCTTGCTGCTCTTCAAGCGCCTCAATTTGAGTGGGTAATTTTTCCAGCTCAATTTTTTCCTTACTACTCAGCTTTGGCTTGCTAGCAATGATTGGATTTGATGGTTTACTGGAGGCCTTACTTTCGGCCACTTTCATGAGAGGACTTGGTATCACCGTATCCGAGCGTGCCTTTTGTACTTTGTAATCTTCGTAACCACCCTCATATTCGCGCCACATTGCATCACCTTCGTAGGCAATCATGCTGGTGACCACATTGTCTAAAAAGGTTCGATCATGGCTAACTAAAAATACAGTACCTTGGTAATCTTGAAGAAGCTGCTCTAAGAGATCCAAGGTATCAATATCAAGATCATTGGTAGGCTCATCGAGCACCAAGACATTTGCAGGTCTGGCAAAGAGTCTTGCGAGCAACAAGCGATTGCGCTCGCCGCCAGAAAGGGTTTTGATGGGTGAGTTGGTGCGCTCGGGTGCAAATAGAAAATCCCCTAAATAGCTCTTCACGTGCTTGCGCTGATTGCCAATCTCCACCCATTCACTCCCCGGGCTAATGAAGTCTTCGAGCGTCGCCTCCAGATTGAGGCTCTCGCGCATCTGATCAAAGTAGGCCACCTCAATGCGTGTGCCCAATTTAGCGATCCCAGTATCGGGCGCAATCTCGCCCAAGATTAATTTGAGGAGTGTCGTTTTACCTGCTCCATTAGGGCCCAAGATGCCGACCTTATCGCCTCGCAAAATGGTGGCGGTGAAGTTTTTCACAATCGGTTTTACGTAGGACTTGGAGATGGTATCGAGGTCTGCCACAATTTTGCCGCTGCGCTCACCAGAGGCAATCGAGAGCTTCACCTGCCCCATCGCATTGCGTCGCTCAGCGCGCATGGCTCGAAGTTTCTCAAGACGCGCCACGCGCCCGACGCTGCGCGTGCGCCTAGCTTCTACCCCTTTGCGCACCCACACTTCTTCTTGCGCGAGTAGTTTATCGGCTCGTGCATTGGCAAGCGCCTCGGCGTTGAGCTCTTCCTCTTTAACAAACTCATAGCGACTGTAATTACCGGGGTAACTGCGTAGTACCCCGCGATCGAGCTCCATAATGCGGGTTGCAACTTGATCTAAGAAGCTGCGGTCATGGGTAATAAAGACAATCGACCCAGCGTACTCATTCAGAAGCCCTTCAAGCCACGTAATCGAATCTAAATCCAGGTGATTGGTGGGCTCATCGAGCAAGAGCACATCTGGTTGGGTGACCAAGGCTTGCGCAAGCGCCACGCGTTTTTTAGTGCCCCCTGAGAGAGTTCCAATGGTTTGATCGGCGTTGAGATGCAAGCGGTTGAGGATTTCAAAGACACGCTGTTCCCAGTTCCACCCATGGGTGGCATCTAGCTGGGATTGCAGGGTATCTAAGCGCTCTTGATTGGCTTCATTCCAATCGGCTTGCGCAAGCGTTTCATACTCCGATCGGATTTGCTTGATGGTGGCCAAACCTTCGGAAGCTGCCTCAAAAATACTGCTGTTGGTATTTAGGATCGGTTCTTGCGCCACATAGGCAATGCGCAGTTCCTGTTGAACTTGCATCAGTCCATCGTCGAGTTTTTCAATAGCAGCAAGGATCTTTAGAAAGGAGGATTTCCCCGTGCCATTGCGTCCAATCAAGCCCACGCGCTCACTTGTCTCGAGTGCAAAGTTGGTGTGGTCTAAGAGGGGGTGATGACCAAATGCTAGCTTGGCGTCCGTTAAAGTAATCAATGCCATAACTCATCATTATCAACGGTTTATTCGTCTAAGCGTCTTATAATGATGCTTTTCCTGAGGTGTTTCCATTAACTCCCCCGATTCATCATCGACCTTATCCACTTTGGATGAGGTTGCCCGCCGCCGAAGCTTTGCCATCATCTCGCACCCCGATGCGGGTAAGACCACACTCACTGAAAAATTACTACTCTATGCGGGTGCCATTCAAATTGCCGGGAGCGTGAAGGCCCGCAAAGCAAGTCGCCATGCAACCTCCGACTGGATGGAAATTGAGAAGCAACGTGGTATCTCGGTTGCAAGCTCGGTGATGCAGATGGAATATCGCAACGCCATCATTAATCTTTTAGATACTCCCGGTCACCAAGACTTCTCTGAAGATACCTATCGGGTCTTAACTGCGGTGGATTCCGCATTGATGGTGATTGATGCAGCGAACGGTGTGGAACCGCAAACGAGGCGTTTAATTGATGTGTGTCGCGCACGCCATACCCCTTTGGTGACTTTTATTAATAAGCTCGATCGTGAGGTCAAAAAACCACTCGATCTCATGGATGAGATTGAAGCAGCACTGGGAATGGCCGTGGTGCCCTTTACTTGGCCAGTCGGCATGGGCAAATCCTTTGCTGGAGTGATTGACATCATTAACAATCAAATGCGCCTATTTAAAGCCGGCGAGGATCGCGTTACCGAAGACTCGAACCTCGTCGTGTCCTTAGATGATCCCATGCTCAAAGAGCGCTTTGGTACAGAGCTCGAAGAAGCCTTGACCGAAGTGGATCTCGTGAGAAACGCCATGCCCGCTTTTGATCGAGATGCGTTTTTAGCGGGAGAGCAATCACCCGTATTCTTTGGCTCAGCGATTAATAACTTTGGCGTTCGTGAGATCTTGAACACCTTGGTGGATTTAGCTCCTGGCCCTGGATCACGCAAAGCCGTGCAACGCCAGGTCGACCCGCATGAGAAAAAATTTACTGCGGTTGTATTTAAGATTCAGGCGAATATGGATCCTGCGCACCGGGATCGGGTGGCATTCTTGCGAATTTGCTCGGGTCACTTTGAGCGCGGTATGAAACTCAAGATCGTACGCAATGGCAAAGAGATTCGGACGAACAATGCCCTCTCGTTTTTATCGCAGCGGCGCGATATCTTGGATGAAGCGTTTCCCGGTGACATTATTGGTTTACCCAATCATGGACTCTTGCATTTAGGTGATACGCTGACCGAAGGCGAGGAGCTGCAATTTACAGGTCTACCGTTTTTTGCCCCGGAGATCTTTCGCATGGTTGAGGCGGCTGATCCAATGCGTAATAAGCAACTACGCACGGGTCTATTGCAACTCGGCGAAGAAGGTGCGATTCAAGTGTTTCGCCCCATGAGTGGTGGCACCATGCTCTTGGGTGCCTTTGGCCAGTTGCAGTTTGAGGTGGTGGCACACCGCTTACAAACCGAGTATGGGGCCGAAGTGCGCTTATTACCTGCACGCTACACCATGGCTCGGTGGGTAACTTCCGAGGATCCGGTCGCGCTCAAGAAGTTCATTGCTGAAAACAGCCACCGTATGGCCGAAGATGTGGTCGGTGCCTCGGTCTTTTTGGCGGCTCACAAGTCAGAGCTCGATGTCGCCCAGCAGCGCTGGGAGCAAATTGAGTTTCATGCGCTGCGAGAGCATGCGGGTCTTATCTATCAGACTGAGATGTAGTTTTTCTTCTTACTTTGATTTCATTACATTTTGGTCATACCAATCGCCAGTATTGTTCTATTTGACAGAATCTATTACACGGATTATCATTCTAAATGATTTGCTCTTTTAAATGCTCAGAAACAGAAAACTTATTTGCCAGTATGAATGTGAGACGATTTAAGCAGATTGAACGGGTAGCGCGGCGCAAACTTTTACAAATACATGCAGTCACTCGTCTTGAGGATTTAAAAGTACCTCCCGGAAATCATTTGGAGCATTTAATAGGCAATCGAAAAGGTCAGTGCTCTATCCGAATCAATAGCCAGTGGCGTATTTGTTTTATCTGGAAGAGTGATGGGGCTTATAACGTAGAGATTGTGGATTATCACCAATAGCTGAGGTGTAAACATTATGAATAAGTTAGATGAAATTCATCCTGGAGAAATCCTGTTGGAGGACTTCATGATCCCCATGAAAATTACTGCCCGCCAACTGGCGGCTGATATTGATGTCCCGCCAAGCCGAATTAGCGATATTGTTCATGGGCGCCGCCCTGTTACACCAGATACCGCCATTCGATTGGGTTTATTTTTTAGGATGGATCCCCGTTTTTGGATGAATCTCCAAATGGAGTACGAAATTCGGGTGGCCAAGAGAACCCTACAAAAAAAGATTGAGCCTCGTATTCGTGTGTTCGAGAAAATGAACATTAGCCTAACCTGATTAAGTATTTAATATTAACTTATAGGTTAATTTATGACCAGTCGATTTAAAAAACTTCATATATATCAATTAGATAGTAGTTTACTACCTTGGCAAGCGATTCGGGGGCTTCCTAGACCCCATCTTGGCTGGGCAAGGGCGATTCGAGAAGGGCTCGGCATGACTGCGGCTGCCCTAGCCAAACGTCTCGGCATTACCCAAGCGGGTGTAGCAAAGTTAGAAAAAGCAGAAATGGAAGACCGAATTACTTTGGCAAGCCTTCGAAAGCTAGCCGATGCACTCAATTGCGAAGTGCATTACGCCTTGGTGCCTCGTGAACCAATTGAAGAAATGATTAAACATCGAGCATACGACTTAGCCCGAGAAAGACTTGCGACCGTTTCTCACTCTATGGAACTAGAAGGGCAGCAAGTTGATTATCAGAATAAAGAAAAGCAACTAGAGTTTCTTGCGCTAGAGATTTTGGCTGGATCACGACGGAATCTTTGGTGATTCAGTTTGAGTATCCGTTTGGGTCCACCCCTTTGGACCCTGATGAGTCTATTGATGAGATAGCTTCTCGCTTCCATCATCAATTACTATTGATCATCTTTTCCCAAGCAGGAATAGATGCCCTCCGCAAAGCTAACCGATCCGATTACTCTGAATTACTTTCTTTTGTAAAAGCCTAATATGCCAACCCATCATCAAACTCGTATTTGCTTTGTCCGTCATGGTGAGACCGATTGGAATGTGCAAAAGCGGATGCAAGGTCATACTGACATTCCTCTCAATGCCCACGGTGTGATGCAGGCTGAGCGCTTAGCCAAAGCCCTCCTACGAACCGGTCATCGCTTTGATTGCATCTACTCAAGTGATTTGGAGCGCGCTTTTCATACTGCTAAGACGATTGCACAGCCGCACTCTATGGAGATTACTGCTCATCCTGATTTACGCGAGCGCCATGTGGGCAAACTACAAGGACTGCTCCTTGCTGATGCACCCCAGCTCGAACCTGAATTGTGGCAGCGTCATCTAGTACGTGATTTAGACTTTGATCTTGGTGGCGGTGAGAGCATTGTGCAGTTTCATGATCGGATGAAGCGCATGCTCGATCATTTATTAATGAAGCATACTGGTGAGCAGATTTTGGCAGTGAGTCACGGCGGTGCTCTCGATATGATTTATCGCATTGTCACCCAACAAGCTTTAGATGCCGAGCGTGTCGCGGTGGTTCCGAATACCTCGCTCAATTGGATCGCTCATGATGGCAATACTTGGTCAATTGAGCGCTGGGGCGATACGAGTCACCTCACTGATTCGGTACTCGACAATATTGAGATCTAATTAGGCGCTCGTGAGATCCAGCGCAATCGCTTCAGCGACTTTGATGCCATCAATCCCAGCCGACATAATTCCACCGGCGTAGCCTGCACCCTCACCGGCTGGGTAAAGGCCTTTGGTATTGATACTTTGGTAATTGGGTCCACGCTTAATCTGCAAGGGTGATGAGGTTCTAGTCTCCACGCCCGTGAGTACTGCATCGGCCATCGCAAAACCTTTGATCTTTTTCTCAAACGCGGGAATCGCCTCTCGAATCGCCTCAATGGCATAACTGGGTAGGCTCGTGGCGAGATCGGTGAGATGTACGCCTGGCTTATATGATGGGATGACTGAGCCAAATTCAGTCGATGGCTTACCTTTTAAGAAATCACCCACCAACTGCCCGGGAGCTTCATAGGTCGACCCCCCCAAGGTATACGCTCTCGATTCCAACTCGCGTTGAAAATCAATGCCTGCAAGCGGCCCGCCGGGATAATCACTCGGATCAATCCCCACCACAATTCCCGCATTGGCATTGCGCTCATTGCGTGAATACTGACTCATGCCATTGGTCACCACCCGATTAGGCTCGGAGGTTGCAGCTACGACCGTGCCGCCTGGGCACATGCAAAAACTATAGACTGAGCGTCCGTTCTTAGCGTGATGCACGAGCTTGTAGTCTGCCGCACCTATGAGTGGATGACCGGCATGCGGCCCCAAGCGAGCACGATCAATTACGGATTGGGGATGCTCAATTCGAAAACCAACCGAGAACGGCTTCGCTTCCATATAGACGCCTGCATCAAAGAGCTCTTGAAAGGTATCGCGGGCACTGTGACCAAGTGCGAGGACGACGTGATCGGCCGCGAGATACTCGCCAGTCTCCAACTTCAAACCTTTGAGGGCGTGATCATTGATATCAAATCCCACCACCTTTTGACCAAAGCGCACCTCACCGCCCAGGTCAATAATCTCCTGACGAATCTTCTCCACCATTCCGACTAAGCGAAAGGTACCAATGTGTGGTTTCGAGACATATAGAATTTCTTCGGGAGCGCCGGCTTTCACAAACTCTTGCAAGACCTTGCGACCGTAGAACTTGGGATCCTTCACTTGGCTCCATAGCTTGCCATCCGAGAAGGTGCCTGCCCCGCCCTCACCAAACTGCACATTGGATTCCGGGTTCAAAATCTTTTTGCGCCATAGCCCCCAGGTATCTTGAGTACGTTCACGTACGACCTTGCCACGCTCGAGCACAATCGGTTTGAATCCCATTTGCGCCAAGAGCAACGCTGCAAAGATCCCACAGGGACCAAAACCAATCACGACGGGTCGCAATGTGGATTTAGCTGGTTGATTATGATCCCGTTGAATCACAAAGTGATACGAAGTATCAGGACTGGGACGTACATGGGGATCATGTGCATGCCGCTTGAGAATACCCGCCTCATCACGAACGGATACGTCGAGGGTATAGATTAAGGTGAGCGCACTATTTTTACGGGCATCGTAACTGCGCTTGAAGACCTCGAATCGCATGAGATCTTTGGGTGCAATTGCAAGCCTCTTCAGAATTTCTGCTTCAAGTGCCTCTGGTGCATGGTCAATTGGCAGGCGGAGCTCAGTAATCCGAATCATAGGCCATAACGATAGCAGTTTATGATTTATCCATGCAAGAAATCAGGATCATGCAATGGGATGAGGCGAAAGACCTTGCCTACCCGATTCGCTTGACCGTATTTGTTCATGAACAAGGAGTCCCCGAAGAGCTCGAGCTCGATGACGATGATGCAATGGCCTGGCATATGCTTGTACTAGACCATGGCAAAGCAATTGCAACAGGTCGCTTGTTAAGAAACGGCAAGATTGGTCGCTTGGCGGTACTCAAAGAGTATCGCGGTCTAGGTCTTGGGGGCGAACTACTGAAGACTTTGTTGTCGTATGGCCACCAAGAAGGAATCAAGGAATTCTTTTTGCACGCTCAGACAACCGCTATTGGCTTTTATGAACGTCATGGCTTTAAGGCAATCGGCCTCCCATTTGAGGAGGCCGGTATTGATCACATCAAAATGCTACTAGAGCCCCATTAGAAATACGTTTTAATCTCTTCATCGTCTTTAGATCGAAACCACGCTTGATAAAACAGGATCAGAAAGCCAATCGCAAAATAGATCACGTTGCTAGTGGTGACATACGCAATAATGCCACCGATGGTGGCGAAAATACCTAGTAAAGCCCAGAAAATAGACATGATGATCTCCCTCGTTTCACTATTTTATTCGGTTTTGGGGAAGGTGATTTCAAAGGCAGCGCCGCCTTGATAAGCGGAGTCGAAACGAATCTTGCCGCCATGACGACCGATGATGTACTCACATAACCAAAGCCCAAGCCCCATCCCCTCACGCTTCGTTCCCGAGAATAGATCAAACAAATATTGAGCCTGATCAGAAGGTACACCTGGTCCGTTATCCTCACAACGAATCATGATGTTCTCAGCATCCTCATGTCCAGAAACGCGAATAACTCGCTCCGACTGGGTGCTAGCTTGTAAAGCCTGAACCGAGTTATTAATCAGATTTAAGAAAATTTGCTGTGCCTCTCCAAAACTCATCGGCATGCTTATCCCGTTCGGAATATTAACTTCGACACGAACATTTTTTTCACCTAGATCAGATTTGGATAATAGGATTACTGATTCGATCACTTCTGCAATCGATACCTTTTCAGGAAAAGCGTCATATTTTTCAGAGAAGATCGCCTTAAGGGTTCGAATAATCCGAGCCGCTCGCATATTGTCTTTAGAAATATCATCAGCCAGTTTTTTTATCAGCTCTCGATCAACCACTTCCTCAGAAATCTTTTTTTGTAAGTATTCGCTATTAATCTGAATAGCGCCTAGTGGCTGATTGATCTCGTGAGCAATGGATGCTGACAAGGCGCCCGTGGTACTACTTTTGTTCGCCCTAATTAATGAACCAATTAGGGTTTCGCGCTCTTCAAGTAGTTTCTTGTAAGTTAAATTTTGGGATTCGGTCTGGCGACTGTCAATAGCTAATTTCTCAGACCAGTATCCCCAGATCGCGATAAATGACAATGTGTTCATCAAAATCTGACCGAACGTAAAGATGATGAGCAATTGCGGTAATTGCTCCATTTTATTAATTGGATGACTGGATCCTAATAAAACAACGAGTCGCGGGGCTAAAAAGAGTGCCTCACCAATTGCTGCGTATTGAAAATACCTTAATTGCTGTAAACCCAGATTACGATTGACGATACGAGCTTCACGAATCTGCCAGGCAAGAATAATTGCATAAGTCGATGCCACAAAAATAGTACGGGCCTCGAACGTCCAATTCTGCCTGAGGTACTCAAAGAAAATCCCGTAACAAAGTATTGACACTCCAAGAGCCCACTTTAAGGATTTACTTACAGGATGATTAAATGAGTAAAAAAATAAACCCTGAAGAATGGCCGCAGCATAAAACAAGGCGTTCGCAAGCGTGAATATGGGTGGCACTCTTTGAATATCATCGGTGTTTAAAAGTCCAACCGCAAAAAATGTGAGTCCTGTTACGCTCGTAATAAGTGCCAATAGCCAATAGGGATTCGGCTTAGATTTCGACTCACCTTGCAGATAATGTAGTATCCCAAGAAGCAGTCCGAGCTGGATTGCAGCAAAGATGAAGAAATTTAATGCCAGTAAAACTTTCATATTCTTATCGTACTTGAATTGCCTTCCTGAGTAATTGATGTCTTATAAAAATACATCTTGCCCACTTATATCTTTAGCATTACTGCTAATTAGCAGCCATGTTTTGGCAATTGATCTACAGCCCAACGATATCGTAGCCCCAGCCCCTGGACGAACAGCTGTAACGATCTCTTATGTCAATGCTCAAAACAATAACCTGTATGTCAATAACGTACCTACTGGTACATCACCCAATCTAGAATCTAATCTTGGGCTTTTTCGTTTAGGCCATACCTATACGATTGGCTCTTTGCCAGCAGTGAGTTACGTACAAACTGGTGGAGGAACACTTTCTCCGGATGGATCCTTGTCAGCGTTTCCAGCCAGCCAGGGTATGACCGACACCACCATAGCAACGGCAATTTGGCCGTATGCAAACCAGGCTACTCGAACATATCTAGGGATTGCAGCTTATCTATCCTTGCCCACTGGCGAATACTCCAATACCAAAGCATTTAATCTTGGCAGTAATCGCTATAGTCAGGCACTGCAGGTCGGTTATCAGCGTCCCATTTCTAATAGTATCGATGCAGCATTTGCCTTTGATACGGTCTGGTATGGGGCCAATAGTCAATGTGCTGCCGCATGTTCATCTCTAATTAATCTTCAGTTAACACAAAAACCTCTCTACAGCACCCAAATTGGTCCCATTTATCGTATCAATCAAACTTATACGGTGGCCGCAACCTATGTCTATGTTACGGGTGGAGAAACGGCTTTTAACGGCGTGGAACGAAATAACACTGTGGTTACTCAGCGCTACTTTGTGAGCGGCGTTGCTCATACCAGCATTGGACGCTTCATGCTTCAGTATGGAAATGATCTTGCAACAATGAATGGCTTTATGGAAAGTCGACGACTCGTTTTACGCTTCACCAAAGCGTTCTAAGCTCCGGGATGATTTAGTTTGGGCTTTGCGAACCCCAGTACTTTTGCATCTCTATAAATAAGAACGATGCGGACCATGTAATCAAAATGAGACCCACAAGCGCCTCAATCCCGGTCAAATATCGTAAATAGCCGTTCACCACAATATCGCCATACCCAACAGTAGTATAGGTAATAAATGATAGGTAGATACTATCAAGCAATAATCCATGGTCTGAGATCGTGCCAACAAAATAGCCGATTTCTGGGTAATGCACCATGATGTAATAGCCTAACGCAAAGATCCAAATCTCAACAATGTGGGCAATAAAAATAACACTAACCGCAATCAGCACCTTGTAGTGTGAGTTGATATGCCGTAATTTCGGCATGGTCGTATTGAGCTTATAAAGCACCTCGTAGTGCAAAAGAATACTTGCAAATGCGATGAACGCATTAACGAAGAAAGTGAAAGTAAGCAGCATTGGATGATTTTCATTGGCGGAGAGGGTGGGATTCGAACCCACGGTGCCCTAACGGACACGCCTGATTTCGAGTCAGGTACATTCGACCACTCTGCCACCTCTCCGACTCAATGTCAATTATACCTAGGCCTTTAGATAGACTGGTATGGCCTTGATTAAGTATGTTCATGTCTCATATAATGTATCTACATTCATAGATATACATTACCTAAGTTTTGGGAGCTCCATATGGACATTCAAATAGCAAAGTGGGGTAACAGTCTTGCCTTGCGCATTCCTCAGCATCTTTTAAAAGAAGCCAATCTTACTGAAGGCGATTTTTTGAGCGCCAGCCTCGCTCCTGACGGAACAATTGTGCTACGGACTAAACAGATTGACCGCAAATCAATCATCCGCGAGCTTCATGAATTTCGCGAGTCGATGCCAATGAGCAAATCGGTCATTAAGCAATTACGAGAATCCGCTCGGTACTAATTCAAATGATTTATATCGATACGAGTGTTTTTGTCGCTCTGTGTTCGCGCGAGGCCAAGAGCAAAGCTGTAGAGGCTTGGTATGAAAAAGCTGATAGCAATCTTATTAGCTCGGTCTGGACTTTTACTGAGTTTGCCAGCGCCCTAGCAATTAAAGAGCGAACTGGACAAATCACCCATAAACAAAGTCGGGGAGCCTGGGCTCTTTTTGAAAAAATTTGCTCGAATGATGTGGAATTGCTTCCAATTAAAGTCAATACTTTTTATTCTGCTGGTCTTTTTACACTGGATGCGAAGTCCAACCTTCGCGCGGGCGATGCATTGCATCTATCCGCTGCAAGAGAAATGAAGTCAAAATTAATTGTGACGCTCGATAAAGTGCTGGCTAAGAACTCAGAGAGAGTAAAGATTAAAGCGCTCGTTCTTTAGGCGATCGAGCGAATCACCTCTAAACCACCCATATAGGGCTGCAGTACCTTGGGGATCCGGATGCTGCCATCGGCTTGCTGATAATTTTCCAGTAGAGCTACACCAGTTCTACCAACCGCAAGGCCCGAGCCATTTAGAGTGTGAAGTAGTTCGGGTTTGTTTTGACCGACTTTATAACGCGCTTGCATCCGCCTAGCTTGAAAGTCGCCCATGTTGGAGCACGAACTAATTTCCCGATAGGCATTTTGTGATGGGATCCAGACTTCGAGATCATAGGTCTTGGCGCTTCCAAAGCCCATATCACCGGTACAGAGAAGCATGCGTCGGTACGGTAATTCGAGAAGTTCCAGAATTCTCTCAGCGTGGGCGGTGAGCTCTTCCAAAGCCTGCATCGATTTCTCGGGATGGCTGATGTGAACTAACTCGACCTTGTCAAATTGATGCTGACGGATCATGCCGCGCACATCACGCCCATAACTACCCGCTTCCGAGCGAAAGCATGGGGTATGGGCCACATACTTGAGTGGTAACTGGTCTGCATTAATAATTTCATCACGGACCAGATTCGTCACCGGCACTTCAGCAGTGGGAATGAGATAAAAGTTTTCAATCCGCTCGCCACCATCATCCGGATGCTCACCACCCATCTTACGCGGTACTTTGAATAAATCAGCCTCAAACTTGGGTAACTGTCCGGTTCCCTGCATCGCTTGCGCGCTCACCATATACGGCGCATAAACCTCTTGATAGCCATGGTGTTCGGTGTGTACATCCAGCATAAATTGCGCGAGTGCACGATGCAACTTCGCCGCATTGCCCTTAAGAACCACAAAACGCGCGCCACTGATTTTGGATGCTGCATCAAAATCTAGCCCAATAGGGGCACCTAGATCGACGTGATCCTTGGGGGTGAAATCAAATTCTGTCGGTTTACCCCAGACCTTCATCTCTTTATTTTCGTCGGCCGTCATACCAACCGGTACGCTCTCATCCGGTAAGTTCGGGATGTTGAGCATCAAGTCTTTAATTTGATCTTGTAAGGTCGATAAGCGAGTGGAATTTTTCTCAAGCGCTTGGTTAACGCTCGCCGACTCAGCAAGTTCTGCATCGGCATTCTCACCTTTGCCTTTTTTCATACCAATGGCTTTGGCCAATTGATTGCGTTTGGCTTGCAACTCTTCGGTACCTGCTTGAAGCTGTTTGCGCTCATTCTCAAGCTGTGTAAACAGGTTGGTATTTAGCTCAAACTTGCGCGTGGCCAAGCGTGCCTTAACGCTTTCTAAATCTTTACGAAGCAGTTGGGGGTCTAGCATACGATTCCTTCGGGTTCAAGCCATTAGTTTAGTCGCAAGACCTCGGCACCCTGTGGAGGCTTAAATTGAAAGCGGCTACTATCCACGCTCGGATTGATTTGCATCTGATTGAAAATCACGAGCACCATGCTGCCAAATCCGTCGGTCAGCTCCAATGCTTTAGGCAATCCAGAGCCCATGCCAATCGCAATTTGCGTATAAGGTAAATCGCCCTGCCCGGGTTTTGCCTTTGGCTTTAGGTTTACCCACTGCAAATTGGTTTTGGTGCCCGCTTCCTCTAAATCAAACTGCTGATCAAGAGCGACATCCCCAAACAGGATGGCGGCAGGCGAGGCGGCTAAGGCCTGATTGGCTGATCGGATGGTTAATTGATTGAGGTCCTTATCCCACATGAGCAATTGCTTACCATCCATGATGAGTTTTTGCTCATACGGCTTTTGGGTATCCCACACAAAGCGCCCCGGGCGCTGGAAGATAAATTGCCCTGAGGTTTGCCGAATCATTTTCAATTGATCTTGCGGCTCATTAGGTTTGGGGGTGCGCATTTGTTGCTGCACAAACTCACCTTGGGCAGAGCGCACGGTCTTCACAAATTGCTTGAGCTGTTCAATCCCCGAAGGAGTTGTGGGTTGCGCATGAATCGCATTTGGAATAGCCAATGCTGCGACGACGAAATAGAAAATAAAACGCTTCATTGTTTAGGATTTGATGACTTATTCGCTGGGGCGAACCAGAATCTCACGGTTACCATTGCCGCCCATCTTCGAGACTAGGCCCGCTTTTTCCATATCCTCTAAAAGGCGCGCAGCGCGGTTATAACCAATGCGTAAATGCCGCTGCACGAGCGAGATCGAAGCACGCTTGTTCTCAAGGACGATAGCAACGGCTTGATCGTAGAGTGGATCGGCTTCGCCACCGCCATTGCCGCCACCATTTAAGGCGTCCATGGTGGACTCATCGGCACCTTCGAGCACACCCTCGATGTAGTTAGCCTCACCCTTCTCTTTAAGCCAGGAAACCACGCGATGCACCTCATCGTCGGATACGAATGCACCATGCACCCGAATTGGTAAACCCGTTCCCGGTGGCATATACAACATATCACCCATTCCCAACAGTGTCTCAGCGCCTTGTTGGTCTAGGATGGTACGGCTATCGATCTTGCTACTCACCTGGAATGAAATACGTGTTGGAACGTTGGCTTTGATCAAACCGGTGATGACATCCACACTCGGACGTTGGGTTGCCAACACCAAATGAATTCCGGCGGCACGTGCTTTTTGTGCAATCCGTGCGATCAACTCTTCGATCTTCTTGCCTGAGACCATCATCAGATCTGCAAGCTCATCGATGATCACCACAATAATGGGGGCCTTGTAGAGTGGCTCAGGATCCTCAGGAGTTAAGCTAAAGGGGTTGGTGAGTTTCTCGCCCTTGGCTTCGGCCTCCATAATCTTTTTGTTAAAGCCCGCTAAGTTACGCACACCAAACTTGCTCATGAGTTTGTAGCGCCGCTCCATCTCATTGACTGCCCAATTGAGCGCGTTATAGGCCTGCTTCATGTCGGTTACTACGGGGCACAACAGATGGGGCACCTTCTCATAGACCGACATCTCTAGCATCTTGGGATCGATCATGATGAGTCGTACTTCATCCGGTTTGGCCTTAAAGAGGATCGACAAAATCATGGCGTTGATCCCGACCGACTTACCCGCACCCGTAGTACCCGCCACCAAGCAATGTGGCATCTTCACTAAATCTGCAACCATGGGGCTACCCGCAATATCCTTACCCAAGGCTAGTGTGAGTAGAGAATGGTTGTCGTTATAGACCTGGGAGCTCAAAATCTCCGAGAGGTAGACCGACTGTCGCGTTGGATTGGGTAACTCAAGCGCCATACAGGTCTTACCGGGGATGGTCTCGACCACGCGCAAGCTCACGACACCCAAAGAACGTGATAGGTCGCGTGAGAGGTTCACAATTTGACTGCCCTTCACACCGACTGCAGGCTCGATCTCATAACGCGTCACAACCGGTCCTGGATAAGCAGCAATCACCTTAGCTTGCACCCCAAAATCGTCGAGCTTGCGCTCAATCAATCTGGAGGTGAACTCTAGGGTCTCAGCAGAAATTGTTTCTTTTGCCTCCGGAACTGGGTCAAGAAGCGAGAGTGGTGGCAACTCCGAGTCCGGAATTTCTACAAAGAGTGGTTGCTGCTTCTCGCGCTCAACCCGCTCACTCTTCACAATCTTTAAGGGTTGATTAAAGATTTGTACCTTGGGTGCCACTTCTTCCCGAATCCGCACTTCCTCGACGTGCTCTTCACGCTCAACCGCAGCTTGCTCGCCAATCTTTTGATCTTCTTGCTCCTCGCGCTTCTCACGCAGACGTCGAATACTTAGCTCGATAAATCGTCCCACTTGCTCAGAAAGCGTGAGCCACGAGAAATGTAAAAACAGAGAGAGGCCAGCTGCCAAGCCAAAGATCAAAATCAGAGTGGCGCCCGTAAAGCCAAACGCCATTTGCAGGGGATCCCCGATTACTTCGCCCAAGATACCGCCCGGGGGTCTGGGCAGCTCCCATTTCAAAGAATGCATCCGAATCGACTCTAGTCCCATGCTGCAGGTGAGGGTCAAGGCAAAGCCCAACCAACGGGTCCAAAAGGATTCGGGTCTAGCCTCTGGATCAACTGGTAATGGCACACTCCAGAGCTCACGCCAACCTTGATACACACGCCGACCAAATAATACGACCCACCAAAATGCCGATACCCCAAAAATGTAGAGCATCAAATCAGCGGTCCATGCTCCAATACGACCACCAATATTTTTAGGAACCTCAAAACTAGCGTGCGACCAGGCTGGATCGGATTTAGTGTAGGTAATCAGAACCGCAAATAAGCCAAGGCAGATGGCAAGCATCAGCATCCAGCGTACTTCAGCAATTAAGCGAGACATCTTGCCAGTGCCGCCTTCGGGAGGCAGCGGGGTCTTAATTTGTGGGAGCGAGCTACGAGCCATGTTCACCTGATTGTAAACAAGCATTGGCCTTCAAACTCTATAATTTAGGGATGACGACAACTACTAAACACTCTAAAGTACTGATTCTGGGCTCGGGCCCAGCCGGCTACACCGCTGCGGTCTATGCCGCCCGCGCCAACCTCAAGCCCACCCTGATTACCGGGCTCGCGCAAGGCGGCCAGCTCATGACCACCACCGATGTGGAAAATTGGCCTGCTGACCCCAATGGCGTCCAAGGACCCGAGCTCATGGATCGCTTTCTAAAGCATGCCGAGCACTTTAATACCGAGATCATTTTTGATCACATCCATACGGCAGCCCTCACTGAAAAACCGATTCGTCTGGTAGGTGACTCAGGAACTTACACCTGTGATGCGCTCATCATCTCGACGGGAGCTTCCGCTCAATACCTTGGGCTTCCTAGTGAGGAGGCATTCATGGGTCGGGGGGTTTCAGGGTGTGCAACCTGTGATGGCTTCTTTTACAAGGGTCAGGATGTGTGCGTAGTCGGCGGTGGTAATACGGCCGTTGAGGAAGCGCTCTATCTGACTGGCATTGCCCGAAAGGTAACGGTCATCCATCGCCGAGATAAGTTCCGTGCAGAGCCGATTCTGAATGATCGCTTAATGGCAAAAGTAGCCGAAGGTAAGGTTGAACTCAAACTCAACGCCACCCTCGATGAAGTCTTGGGTGATGACAAGGGGGTGACGGGAGTTCGTATCAAAAAACAGGATGGCAGCACCGAAGAAATTGCGGTATCAGGTGCCTTCATTGCGATTGGTCACAAACCCAATACCGATTTGTTCGTAGGTCAACTTGATATGAACAATGGCTACATCAAAACGCACTCGGGCTTAGAGGGCAATGCCACAGCAACCAATATCCCTGGTGTCTTTGCAGCAGGTGACGTCCAAGATCACATCTATCGCCAGGCCATTACCAGTGCGGGCACGGGTTGTATGGCAGCATTGGATGCGCAGCGTTATCTGGAAGGTCTCGAGTAATTGTTCTTGACTTAAGCCTGCTCCCTAAGCAAAACGCCCAGCAATGCTGGGCGTTTTAATTTGATCCGTTACGACCTAACGAACCACAGGCAAGAGTGGCACGATTAAGAGTGCCACGATATTAATGATCTTAATGAGTGGGTTGACTGCTGGGCCCGCAGTATCTTTGTAGGGGTCACCTACGGTATCGCCAGTCACGGCAGCTTTGTGCGCTTCTGAACCTTTGCCACCATGGTTACCCTCTTCAATGTATTTCTTGGCATTATCCCAAGCACCGCCACCGGTACACATGGAGATTGCGACAAAGAGTCCCGTAATAATCGTGCCCATCAAGAGTCCGCCCAATGCTGCTGGTCCCAAGAATAGGCCGACCAGAATCGGAACCACCACTGGTAAGAGCGAAGGAATGATCATTTCCTTGATCGCTGCAGAAGTGAGCATGTCGACCGCTTTGCCGTACTCTGGCTTTGCAGTTCCTTCCATGATGCCGGGGATCTCCCTGAACTGACGGCGCACTTCCTCCACCACAGCTCCAGCGCAACGCCCTACTGCCTCCATCGCCATCGCACCAAAGAGGTAAGGAATCAAGCCACCAATAAAGAGGCCGATGATGACCATATGGTTCGAAAGATCAAAGGTGACTTGCTGACCAATTGCTTCTAAAGCATGGGTGTAGTCGGCAAAGAGTACCAAGGATGCAAGACCGGCTGAGCCAATCGCGTAACCTTTAGTGACCGCTTTGGTGGTGTTACCCACCGCATCCAATGGATCAGTAATATCGCGGACCGAATCCGGCAAACCTGCCATCTCGGCAATACCACCAGCATTGTCTGTAATTGGGCCATAGGCATCGAGCGCCACCACAATCCCTGCGAGTGAAAGCATGGCCGTTGCGGCTACAGCGATACCGTAAAGACCTGCTAAGTAATACGCGGCAAAGATGGCGATACAGACGAAGATCACTGGGTAAGCTGTCGAGCGCATCGATACGCCTAAGCCTGCAATGATGTTTGTGCCATGACCTTTGGTGGAGGCTTCAGCGATATGCTTGACCGGTTTGTAATCGGTACCGGTGTAGTACTCGGTGATCCACACTAAACCCGCAGTGAGTAGCAGGCCCACAATCGATGAGCCAAATAAGCGCCACTGGCTACCCGGAATCCCCAAGGCATCGTCTGGAATGATCCAGTTGGTCACGAAGTAAAAACCAACGAGTGAGATCACACCTGAGATGATCAAGCCTTTATACAAAGCGGGCATGACATTTTTCATGCCGGGGCTTGCTTTAACAAACGAGCAGCCAATAATCGAGGCAATGATCGAAATACCGCCAAGGACTAACGGGTAGACCACTGCCGCAACGGGAGCATTCATCACCATTAGTGCGCCCAAGACCATGGTTGCGATTAAGGTCACCGCATAGGTCTCAAATAAGTCGGCGGCCATTCCTGCGCAATCACCCACGTTATCGCCTACGTTATCGGCGATCACCGCCGGATTGCGCGGATCATCCTCTGGAATACCTGCTTCGACTTTACCCACCAAGTCGGCGCCGACGTCGGCGCCCTTAGTAAAGATACCGCCGCCCAGACGTGCAAAGATTGAAATTAAGGAAGATCCGAAGGCTAAACCAATTAAGGGGTGCAACACGTCCGAGAGGTCTTGACCGTTATCCATCGACACCAGGAGCATGAAAAATACACCGACGCCCAAGAGTCCTAAACCAACCACGAGCATGCCGGTGATAGCGCCGCCTTTGAAGGCGACGTTCAAAGCTTGGTTCATGCCCTCAGTTGCTGCTTGCGCAGTACGCACATTCGCACGCACGGAGACGTTCATACCAATGAAGCCGCAAGCTCCCGATAAAACAGCGCCGATCACAAAACCAATCGCAGTTGCTAAATCGAGGAAGACCGCCATCAGAATGGTTAGCACTACGCCCACAATTGCAATCGTTTTATATTGGCGCGCGAGATAAGCAGCCGCACCCTGCTGAATCGCTTCGGCAATCTCAACCATCTTGGCATTGCCAGTGTCTTGTTTAAGAATCCACGTACGCATCACAAAGCCATAAACCACTGCGATGACGCCGCACGCTAAGGCAAAATACAGACCTACAGTCACATCACTCATGCTAAATCACTCCTACTTGGTTGAGGATTCAATTTAATTTTGATACGACAATCTTGCTATTCGCCTAAAGGCTTAAAATAGCAAGCCTAGCTTTCAAAAGTATCCAACAGATTTAGTGATTTGCCACTTTGCTAAGATCAGGGTATCTACTAAGCAGACCGATTTTTATTTAATTTGGAGTATGTATGAGTCTTGATAACGTCAGCCCAGGAAAACGGGTTCCCGAGAACTTTAACGTCATTATTGAAATCCCCATGAACGCCGACCCCATTAAATATGAGGTCGATAAGGAAACCGGGGCGATCTTCGTGGACCGCTTTATGGGCACCGCCATGCACTATCCCTGCAACTATGGTTACATTCCCAAGACCATTGCGGGCGACGGTGATCCAGTCGACGTCTTGGTAATTACACCCTTTCCATTGATTCCTGGCGTGGTGGTTAGCTGCCGTGCCCTAGGCGTCTTACAAATGAACGATGAAGCTGGTGACGATGCCAAGTTACTAGCCGTTCCTGAAGATCGCATTTTATCGATCTATAGCCATTGGGAGAGCTCCGAGGATATCAACCAGATGCGTTTGAATCAGATTCAGCATTTCTTTGAGCATTACAAAGATCTTGAGAAAGGCAAGTGGGTCAAGGTCAAAGGCTGGGGCTCGATTGCCGACGCGCACAAAGAGATTACCGATGGTATGGCCCGCTATCAGAAAGAGAAGGCATAAATATGAATCGTGCATGGCGTAGGTTATGAGTCAGCGCACTCATTCCCCCATGCAGATTGCCATGGCGCAACTCAATCCTCTTTTAGGGGATTGCGTTGGCAACGCGCAAGCGATTTTTCAGGCAGCGCAAGATGCCCATGAACACGGCGCCAGTCTACTTTTAACTCCAGAGCTTTCTTTAACTGGCTACCCTCCAGAAGATCTATTACTGCGCCCCGGATTTATTCAAGAGACGCAGACCGTTTTGCAATCCCTTTGCGAACAATTAAAGGGATTGGAAGGCCTCACCGTGATTGTGGGCCACCCCTGCGAATCCGATGCGGGTCTGCGCAATTCAGCATCAGTTATTCAGAATGGCAAAGTGATTGCCACGTACTTCAAACAGGAATTGCCCAATCACGAAGTATTTGATGAGAAGCGTTATTTTGTGGCGGGTGAGAATGCCTGTGTTTTTGATCATCACGGTTTAAAACTAGGTGTTTTGTTATGCGAAGACATTTGGCATTCAGAGCCAGCGCGTCTAGCCAAGAATGCGGGGGCGCAAATACTGGTAGTCCTCAATGCTTCACCCTACCATTTGCAAAAAGAACAGACTCGCTACGAACTACTCAAAGAGCAGAGTCAAGCCTGTGGCCTACCCATCCTTTATCTCAATATGGTGGGTGGACAAGACGAACTCGTCTTTGATGGCGGATCCTGCGCTGTGAACTCCTATGGCGAGCTGGTGTTTGCCATGCCGCAGTTTCAGGAAGGGGTCGGATTTATTGAGCTTATAGGAGGCGAACCGCAACGAGGCGAGATTACTCCCGCATTAACTCTCGAGGCGCAAGTCTATGCCGCACTAGTGATGGGGACGCGTGATTATGTCCACAAGAACCGTTTTCCAGGAGTAATTCTTGGCTTGTCAGGTGGCGTGGACTCCGCCTTAGTCTTAGCGATTGCAGTCGATGCACTGGGCGCAGAGAAAGTGCGCGCAGTCATGATGCCCTCGCCTTACACCGCTGAAATTTCTTGGCTCGATGCCCGTGAGTTGGCATCCAACTTGGGCGTGCAATACGATGAGATTTCGATTCAGGAGCCGGTGAAGGCTTTTGAAGATGCTCTACAAGCACAGTTTGCCAATTTACCGAGCGACACCACCGAAGAAAATATTCAGGCACGGGTGCGTGGCACGATCTTGATGGCCCTCTCCAATAAAACGGGTCGCTTGGTTCTTACCACCGGCAATAAGAGTGAGATGGCGGTTGGCTATTGCACCCTCTACGGTGATATGGCTGGGGGCTTTGCGGTGATTAAAGATATTGCCAAGACCTTGGTCTATCAATTATGTCGCTATCGCAATCAGATCAAACCAGTGATTCCAGAGCGAATTCTGACGCGCCCACCGTCGGCAGAACTGCGCCCCAATCAAACTGATCAAGATAGTCTGCCACCGTATGAGGTGCTTGATGCGATCTTGGCGCGTTATATGGAACAGAATCAATCAAGCGCTGAGATCATTGCAGCAGGCTATGATTCTGCGGCAGTGCAAAAAATTACCCGCCTCATTCAAATCAATGAATACAAACGGCGTCAGGCGCCCCCGGGTGTCAGAATTACTGCACGCGCTTTTGGCCGAGATTGGCGCTACCCCATTACTTCTGGAGCGAAGCTCTAGACCTAAAAATAGTGGGGACATGAATAGGTCATGATCCTTGAGTATGATGGAGGCAAAGGAGACACTATGAAACTGATTACATCCATTATTAAACCGTTCAAACTTGATGAGGTCCGTGAGGCACTTGCCGAAGTTGGCGTTACTGGTCTGACGGTCACTGAGGTGAAGGGCTTTGGTCGCCAAAAGGGTCACACCGAACTCTATCGGGGCGCCGAGTATGTTGTCGACTTTTTACCCAAGGTGAAAGTGGAAGTGGTTGTGGCCGATAACTTGGTGGAAATCGTCACCGAAGCGATCATCAAAGCAGCGCGTACTGGAAAAATTGGGGACGGCAAAATTTTTGTGAGCCCAGTTGAGCAGGCGATCCGCATTCGTACCGGTGAAGTAGACGACGCCGCTGTCTAGAAGGCCACTTCTTCCAAAATAATGCTCTTGGCATTTGGGTTATCAATTTTCACTTTATAACCCTGAAAAAAGAGATCCGTTTGACCTAAGCCAGAGGTCATCACTACAAAGGGGGCCTTTCCATAGAAGGAATATGAGCCCCCTGCTTCTAAGCTCTTTTTCTCCAGTTTGCCGCTTGCATCTTTAATGCAGATCGTTTGGGCACTTCGGCTTTGCACATAGACCATATTGCCAGGCTTTGATGCGCTAGCCATGCGGTAACTTTTTGGACTGGCATCTTCCGATGGGCAAGTATTTGTCGCCTCTGAAGCAACGAGTGCTGGGGCGTTGGCAGTTGGTGCCGGACTTACTACTTCTTCCTTTTTGGACTCTGCTGCAATCGTTTCCGATGGCAGTTTTGCGACCTCTACTGACTTCAATGGCTGCGGTTGATTCATATTCAGAGTCACCATTCCAATGGCGGCGGCGATTGCAGCACTACCAAAGTAAATGAGAGTGCGATTCTTTTTAATAATTGGCTTGGGAGTCTCATCAAACCGCTCAAGCTGCTCCACCTTTTGGTCTGCAGTCTTTTTTGGAGTCGTGCGTTTAGGTTGAGAAGTTTTCTTCTGAGATTCTTCTTCCTTAACAGGCTCAGAAGAGTTCGATTGTGCCTCTAGTGGCGAAGATAGACTTACTACTTCCTTTGAAGTCTCTTGACGGACTTTTGCAGCTTCGATCAAGTCAGGTCCAAAATCAAATACATCCTCTTGGCTGATGCCCAACTCATCGGCTACCCGTTTTGCTGCATTCGCTTTAATCGCCAGGGAATAGAAATGGCTTTTCTCACCATTTTCAAGCTGCTCAATTTGTTTAGTCGAAAAGCAAACCTTGCTCGCTAATTCGGAGACAGTGAGACCCTTGGCTTCACGAGCCTTTTTAAGAACCTCTCCTCGAACATCTGGAACGCGTTTATTCATCACCAAATGCGTCTCACTTTTATATAGTTTTTATAATTATTTGTAATTGAATCAATGCCTTGTATATCAATCGTATCGGCTTAATTACTTCAGAATATGACATAAATAACAATATTTGGCTATCGACTCTAGGGCTAATACTTACCTTGTTAAATTGGACTCCAAATAGAATTTCACCAAATCCTGAACCGAGTTCGCTTGCATTTTTTCCATGACCCTGGCCTTATGGACCTTAATCGTGGCATCAGTCGTGCCTAAGCGCTCAGCAATTTCTTTATTCATGAGGCCCTCCACGAGCAAGGCGCAGACCTCTTTCTCTCGAGGTGTTAGCGAACTGAAGTTACGCTTGATCTCGCCATCTTTTAAATTACGTTTCAGTTGTTTTTGGTCGTAATCAAGAGCTTGATCGATAGCTTGCAAGAGCTCATCAATATTGAAGGGCTTAAACAGAAAATCCAGCGCACCTTTTTTAAGACCTTTGACGATCTGCTGGGGATGACTCTGGCCACTCAAAAACACAATCGGAGTTTTACGACCTAGCTTTTCCAAGAGCTCCATTAAATCGAGACCACTCACATCTGGCATTTGCATATCAAGAATGATGACTGCCGGTGCAACCGGTAATGAATTTTGTAAAAACGAAGTGGCACTCTCAAAATCTTGTATCGAGTAACCAACATCGCGCAACATCCGCGCCAATGAATCTCTCATCGAGTTGTCATCATCGATGAGATACACGGTGCCGGTTAATCGCGTCATGGCTTATCATTACCTTGAAATTACTTATAGATCAACAATGTAACCCCCCATAACTGGACTGGCTATTAGCTATAAGGCTAATTTTGCTGGATATCCCTAAAATACCTTTCTACATCAATACGTGAATCACAAACCCATGAGAACTTATCTTTGTATTGTTTGCGGCTTTATTTATGACGAATCAGCAGGCCGCCCCGAGGATGGCATTGCACCTGGCACCAAATGGGACGATGTCCCTGCCGATTGGGCCTGCCCTGATTGCGGGGCAGGAAAAGACAGCTTTGAAATGATGGCAATTTAATCGCGGAGACAATGACATGGCAGACCAAAAACAAACCCCAAAACGCATGAATGAGCGTTCACGCATGGTGACCGAAGGGGTTGCACGCGCACCCAATCGATCCATGTACTACGCCATGGGCTACAAAGAGGAAGATTTTGTGAAGCCGATGGTGGGCGTCGCCAACGGCCACTCCACCATTACCCCATGTAATAGCGGCCTACAAAAACTAGCCGATGCGGCAATCGATGCTCTGGAGAAAGCGGGTGCCAAAGCCCAAGTCTTTGGTACGCCCACAGTCTCCGATGGAATCGGTATGGGCACGGAGGGTATGAAATACTCCCTGGTCTCACGCGAGGTGATTGCTGACAGTATTGAGGTTTGTGTCAACGGCCTCTGGCAAGACGGCGTGGTGGTCATTGGTGGCTGTGACAAAAACATGCCCGGCGGCATGATTGCGCTAGCGCGCACCAATGTTCCTGGAATCTATGTATACGGCGGCACCATCAAAGCAGGCCATTACAAAGGTAAAGAGCTCAATATCGTTTCTGCCTTTGAGGCTGTTGGTGAATTTACCTCCGGACGCTTAACCGAGGAGGACCTCAAAGGCGTTGAGCAAAACGCTTGTCCAAGCAGTGGTTCTTGTGGTGGCATGTATACCGCCAATACCATGAGCTCCTCCTTTGAAGCGCTAGGGATGAGTCTGCCCTACTCTTCAACCATGTCCAACGTAGACCAAGAAAAGGTCGATAGCGCAGCCGAGTCAGCCCGCGTATTGGTTCAAGCGATCAAAAATAATATTCGGCCACGCGACATCATTACCAAAAAATCCCTTGAGAATGCGGTCAGTGTCATCATGGCCGTCGGCGGTTCGACCAATGCTGTCTTGCATTTCTTGGCGATTGCCAGTGCTGCGGAGATTGAGTGGACCATTGATGACTTTGAGCGGATTCGTAAACGCGTCCCCGTGATCGCCGACATGAAACCATCGGGCACGTATTTGGCACCCGATCTGCATCTAGCAGGCGGCATTCCACAGGTTATGAAGATTTTGTTAGACGGCGGTCTACTCCATGGTGATTGCATGACCATCACCGGCAAAACGATTGCGGAGACCCTCAAAGACGTTCCATCCAAACCAAGAGCCGATCAAAAGGTCATTCGGACTTTAGATAATCCGCTCTATCCCCAAGGGCACTTGGCAATCCTCAAGGGCAATATCTCGCCCGAGGGCTGTGTCGCCAAAATTACTGGCCTCAAGAATCCATCGATTACAGGTCCAGCTCGCGTATTCAACTCCGAGGATGAGGCCATGGAGGCCATCATGGCTCAGAAAATTAAGCATGGTGATGTGGTCGTGATTCGTTATGAGGGTCCCAAAGGCGGTCCCGGTATGCGAGAAATGTTAGCTCCTACTTCCGCTCTAGTTGGCCAGGGGCTTGGTGAGACCGTTGGACTCATCACCGATGGGCGGTTCTCAGGGGGTACCTGGGGAATGGTGGTCGGGCACGTCGCTCCTGAAGCGTTTGTAGGCGGCACCATTGCCCTGATTGAAGAAGGTGACTCGGTCACGATCGATGCGCATAAGTTGTTAATCCAACTCAATGTTCCTGAGGAAGAGATTGCTAAACGGCGCGCCGCCTGGAAACAACCAAAATCCCGCTACACACGCGGTTTATTGGCTAAATATGCCCGTTTAGCAAGCTCTGCCAGCAAAGGAGCTGTTACTGACCAAAATCTGGATTAATTAACTTAACTCGACACAGCCTGAATCGCCCATAGCGAGGCAGGCTGTATGACTACTGCGGCCTGACTAGTGCTTCATGTGCCCAGAACCTGAGCCCATCTCGCGCACCGGTACCTTGATTTCAACTTCACCGGCTTTCTGAAATTTCAGCTTAACTGGTACAGCCTCACCAGCCTTAAGCGGGCTTTTGATGTCCATAAACATCAGGTGCAAACCACCTGGTTTGAGCTCGACGGACCCGTTTGCTGGCACATCAATCACTTTCACCTCGCGCATTTTCATGACGTTGCCATCCATTGTCATGGTATGCAATTGCATCTCGCCAGCGACTGGGGAGCTTGCTGCAATTAATTGATCAGCAGCCCCTTTGTTTTCAATCTTCATAAATCCGCCCGCAGCTTTTTGCCCAGGGGCCGTCGCGCGTGCATAAGGGTGCTCAATCTTGAGTTGCCCAATTCGATACTCTGGGCTCTTCATATCATTGTGCGCCAAAGTGGAGCTTGAAAACGCGATCAGAGCACTTGCTGTCACTGCTTGTAAAAAATTGATGTTCATATAAATCCTTCAAATGAAAACTACATTGCATAAAGGGTTCAAAACCCCTGCCACTAAATTAGACGCAATGATTTGAAGGCGGTCCCTGAGAGGGGAGCTTGACCCACGCAAAGAGAGTTTTGGGAGACTCCAAATAGAGACTGGGAGTCAAAATAGGTATTGCAGGGCTTGCAAATCCAAGATTGGTTAGTAGGTTCAATGGCGCCATTGATTGCGCGACACAGTAGGGACAGTCGCCGGCCATCGTAGTCGGCGCTTCAGTATCTAAATTAACGGTTTGCTTGGAACCATCCACCACACACAGTTCCATGGTCAGAAAATTTGTATTGGCCGATTGGAAAAAGGCTTGGGCTAGAGATGGGGTAAAAATACTCCATGAAAAGGCGATTGCACAAAGCCAATGGATCAGTTTTTGGTGGGGGAAAAGCATATCGTTATTTTATCCAGAAAGGCTCTGGATGAAGAAAGGGGGCTTGCGCCCCCTTTTGGTGATTATGCAGCTGCTGCCTTTTGAGGTCTCAATTTTGAGATCAAAGGCCAGAACAACAGAATCAATGCTAGCCCTGTGATCGAACCGACCAAGGGGTTCGAGAAGAAGACTCCAAGATGACCTTGGGACACCAGCATCGCCTGACGGAAAGAATCCTCTGCGCGATCGCCCAATACCAAGGCCAAAACCATCGGCGCCATCGGGTAGTCAAGTTTCTTAAAGAGATAACCCAAGACACCGAAGCCTAACATCAGCCATACATCGAACATCGCGTTGTTCACGGTATAAGCACCAACCGAGCAAATCACAATGATTACTGGCGCAATGATCGAGAATGGGATCTTCAAAATCGATGCGAAGATGGGAACGCAGGTTAAGACCACAAACAAGGCCGCAATATTGCCCAGGTACATACTAGCAATCAAGCCCCAAACAAAGTCAGGCTGCTCCACAAACAGTAATGGGCCGGGCTGTAAACCCCAGATTAAGAGACCGCCCAACAACACGGCGGCAGTAGGTGAGCCGGGGATACCCAAAGACAACATTGGCAAAAGCGCAGCGGTACCTGCTGCATTGTTTGCTGTTTCAGGAGCAACCAAGCCCTCTTCAGAACCCTTACCAAATTCTTTAGGATTTTTGGACATTTGCTTGGCAAGGCCATAGCTCATAAATGCAGCTGGTGTTGCGCCACCGGGAGTAATACCCATCCAGCATCCAATTAAACAACTACGGAGTGTAGTTGCCCAGTAACGAGGCAGGCGCGCCCAGGTCTCAAACACCACCTTCGCACGAATCTTGGCGGTCTTGCCCGAGAAATTCAAGCCCTCTTCCATTGATTGCAAGATCTCACCGATACCAAAGAGGCCGATCACCGCGATCAAGAAATCAAAGCCGCGCATCAGTTCAGTAGAACCAAAGGTCAAACGTAATTGACCGGTCACGCTATCCATACCAACGGCTGCCAGAGCAAAGCCGAGCATCATGGCCGAGAGCACCTTAAATGGCGAACCCTTGTTCATGCCCACAAAGCTACAGAAGGTTAAAAGGTAGACCGCAAAGAACTCTGGTGGACCAAACCGCAGAGCAAACTTAGCCACAATCGGGGCCAAGAAGGTAATCATAATGATGGCAAACAAGGCGCCAACAAATGATGCGGTGAAGGAAATTGTTAAGGCTTCACCTGCTTTACCCTGCTGAGCCATCGGATAGCCATCAAAGGTTGTTGCAACTGACCACGGCTCACCCGGGATATTAAAGAGAATAGAGGTAATCGCACCGCCAAATAACGCCCCCCAATAAATACAAGAGAGCATGATGATGGCCGAGGTTGGCGACATCGTGAAGGTCAATGGCAACAAAATTGCAATGCCGTTGGCTCCACCCAAGCCAGGCAAGACGCCAATAATTACCCCAAGCGTCACGCCGACTAACATTAACATAATGTTAAATGGGGTTAGCGCAACTGCAAAACCGTTAAATAGTGCGTTAAGTTCTTCCACCGTACGTTCCTCTTATCGTTTTAGTTTTTGGGATGAATGTGTTTATTGAATACCAACCAATGCAAGCGGGTTAATTAACGAACCGCTTGGCAATGGGATCTGGAACCAGAACTCAAACATCATGTAGAGCGCTACGCTAATGGCAACGCCGAGAGCAAATGATTTCCAGGCGGCATACTTGCCAATCCAGATCATAAAAAAGGTAATGTAGATGGCAGCAGAAACATAGATTCCAATCAACTGCATTAAGAGAACAAAAACAAAGGCGGGAATCAAAACGGCCAAAACCTGACGAAATGGACCTTTGTCTACAAAAGACTCATTACTCAATTCTTTTTGGCGAATCGCCTGAATCAGGGTTGCAGCACTAGAAATCAAAATAATCAAACTAATGTAAAAAGGGAAATAGCCTGCTTGAGGGCCATCGCTACCCCAGCTCGACCCCAATTTAATACTGCCTTGCATGATGACGATTGCAAAGACAAGGAAGGCAAGCGCAACCACGATTTCGGCGGTACGCATACTCAATAAAGCGTTTTGATTAGATTGCTCTGACATAACCGTACTTTTCTAGTAGTTTTAAATCATTAGGTAAAAAAATAAGACCCCACATTGAGGTCTTATTTTTCAAGTCACATAATTACTTCGCAAGAAATCCTGCTTCTTTCATGAGCTGAGCATGGGTAGCATCAGCCTTTTCTAACCAGCTGACAAACTCTTTACCTGACATAAAGGTTTGATTGAATGCGCCGTCGATCATAAATTTCTTCCACTCGGGTGTCTCACGAACTTTTTTGAACAAGTCGACATAGAAGTCTACTTGCGCCTGAGTCACTCCAGGTGGCATGAAAATGCCGCGCAACATGACATAGTCGGTGTTCACACCAACCTCACGGCAAGTTGGAACATCATTCCATGATTGAGTCGCTGTAATTTTCTCTTTGTAAGGCATACGCTGCGTGTCAAACACACACTGGGCAGTTAGAGAGCCAGCACGCCACTGAGCAACAGCTTCGATTGGGTTGTTAACCGTGGAATCCACATGATTACCCACCAACTGAACCGCTACGGCGCCACCACCAGCAAATGGCACATAAGTGAACTTAGTACCCGTTGCTTTCTCAAGCGCTACCGTAATGATTTGGTCCTCTTGTTTGGATCCAGTTCCACCCATCTTGAACTTACCAGGTCCTGCAGCTTTAGCAGCATCGATGTAGTCTTTGGCAGACTTGTAACCTTTGCTGGTATTAGTCCACAACACGAATTGGTCAAGAGCCAACATCGCCACTGGAGTCATGTCCTGCCATTTGAAAGGCACTCCGGTTGCGCGTGGGGTGGTGAAAAGATTAGACAAAGTAATAATGATCTTATGGGGATCACCTTTGGCTTCCTTGATTGCCAGATAACCCTCAGCACCTGCGCCAGCACCCTTATTCACAGGGATGACTGACTGCTTCATTAGGTTGTTCTTTGTAATAATTCCCTGAATCATTCGCGCCATTTGGTCAGCGCCACCGCCAGGACCGGCGGAGATAATGAATTCAACTGGTTTTGTTGGCTCCCACTTAGCCTGTGCTTGAGCGGTGGTGGTGGCAGCAAAACCTGCCATTAACGCAACACTCAATAAAGTGGACTTGAATTTCAAACGCATGGCTGCTCCTCCAAAAAGTTTTTTCAAAGTATTAAATTTGTTATGTAGCAACTTTGATGACTAATTCTTCAATAAAAGTTTTAGACAAAAATTGACAGACATCAACAAACAAAAATTTTCACATAAGTAAAACCCGTACTGACTAGTGAAAACCCGTACTTTAAGCACTTATTTAAGGGGCAAACTGGTGCCGGAAATAGGAATCGAACCTACGACCTTCGCATTACGAATGCGCTGCTCTACCAACTGAGCTATTCCGGCATGAACCTTTGGAAAATACTGCGTTCAGACTGAGATTTTATCCCAGCAAAATCAATGCCTTTGCGAGGCGCTAGGTTGAGCGTCTCCCAACGCTTTAGAAACAACCTCGCGCACGTCTGGGGAAAGCCGACTGACTGTTGCTAGGGTCTTTAGCGCCGCTTTCATCGGCTTCTGGTAGCGTGATGCAAACTGACGCCAACGGTCTAAGCCACGGGCCAGTCGCGCCGCTACTTGAGGATTGATCTCATCTAATGCAATCACTTGCTCGGCCCAAAAGGCATAGGTCACACCATCGACCCCATGAAATCCACCTGGGTTACTCAAACAAAATGCATGAATGAGGCTGCGCACCCGATTAGGATTATTCATCTGAAATGCGGGGTGTCGCATCAGCTCTTGCACATGACCAAGCACAGACTGACCCTTGGTTTGCGGGGGTCGCATTGCTTGTAAGGCAAACCACTTATCAACCACGAGCGGGTCTTCCGCAAAGCGCTGATAAAAATCAGCTAAGGCATTCTCAGCCTGGGGTGCATGAGCGAATACAAGGGCCTGTAATGCCGCAAAGCGATCGGTCATGTTGTTCGCTAACTCGTATTGCTCTTCGGCCACCTCATACCAGTGAGTGTCCTTCGTTTCTAAAAGCATCATCAGCGCATCATTTTTGAGAGCGCGCCGACCCATACTCATTGCGTCCGGGCTATAGCTCGCTGAGGTTTGGAGCGAGCGGTAGGTCTTTTCCCAGTCGGATTTAAGCGCTTGCGCTAGAGCAGACTTAAAACCTCTACGCGCCCAATGCAATTGCTGAGGGTCAACCAACTGAACCTGCTCATACAAATAGGTTTCGGCTGGCAGTGTAAAGAGAAGTTGTTTGAACGCCGGATCCAATTGCGGATCGACCAACAATTCACGGTAGGCCTCTAGCAATCGCCGATCGGGCTCTCGACCTACCAAAATCAATTGCTGAGCTAGTTTTTGCACAGCCTCCCACCGATTAAATGAATCCGTCTCATTTGCCATGAGAGCGAGCAACTCTGCTTCGCTTTGCTCGTGCTCAATCACAATGGGTGCCGAGAAATCCCGATTGATCGAAAGCACTGGTTTTGCCGGGATTTGCTTGACTACCCACGTTTGCTCTGACTGGGTTAGCTCTAGCAATACTTCTTGACCAAAATGCTTTGCTTCTTTTGCAGTAATGGATGCGCCCTTTTCAAATAACAAACTCGCCTTCAAGGGAATATGAAATGGTTTTTTGGTCTTCTGCCCAGGTGTTGGGGGGCAATGTTGTTTGAGGGTCAAGCGATATTCTTTCTTCCGTGCATCAAACTGTTCATTGACTTGAACTCGCGGAGTACCCGATTGGCTGTACCAGTTTTTAAACTGGCTGAGATCGCGCTCATTCGCATCAGCCATCGCGGCAATGAACTCATCACAGGTCACCGCCGTCCCATCGTGACGCTTGAAATACAAATCCATGCCGCGACGAAAGCCATCAACCCCAAGTAAGGTTTGGTACATGCGCACTACCTCCGCACCCTTCTCATAGACCGTTACTGTATAGAAGTTATTAATTTCTTGATACTCATCGGGCCGTATCGGATGAGCCATGGGCCCCGCATCCTCGGGGAACTGTAGCTGGCGAAGTAAACGCACATCATCGATGCGCTTAACCGCCCGACCAGACTCTGTACCTATTTGATCGGCTGAAAACTCTTGATCCCGAAAGACGGTTAAACCTTCTTTCAGGGATAGTTGAAACCAATCCCGACAGGTCACGCGGTTGCCTGTCCAATTATGAAAATACTCGTGGGCTACTACGCTCTCAACATTGGCAAAATCCGTATCCGTTGCCGTTTGCGCATCCGCCAGCACAAACTTGGTATTGAAGATATTGAGGCCCTTGTTCTCCATCGCCCCCATATTGAAATCACTCACCGCCACAATCATGAAGCGCTCTAAATCAAGCTCTAAACCAAAGCGCTTCTCATCCCAAACAATCGATCGCTTTAGCGAGTCCATCGCGTGGTAGGTTTTATGCAGATCCCGCGGCTCAACCCAAATTTGCAATAGTTTTTTATCACCACTCCGAGAAGTAATCACATCCTCTGAGCAAACTAATTTTCCAGCCACCAAGGCAAACAGATAGGAAGGCTTTGGAAACGGGTCTTCCCAAATGGTGCTGTGCCAACCATCGGCCAAATCCTCTTTAGCAATCAAATTGCCATTCGAGAGTAAGACTGGGTAATCGGCTTTGAGTGCTCGCATAGTCACGCGGTAGCGCGCCATCACATCGGGACGATCCTGGAAATACGTGATTTTCCGAAAACCCTCTGCTTCGCACTGCGTGAAGAAATTACCACGTGAGACATACAAGCCCATCAATGAGGTGTTTTTCTCAGGAATGCATGCGGTTTTGATTTCAATCACAAAACGTTGCTTGCCTCCTTGAGGTAAACCATGAATCACCAGTCTCCCCGGCGTTAGCTCCAAATGGCGATGCGTCTCGCCATTGATACGCAGACTAATGAACTCGAGATCTTCGCCATGCAAAATAAGGGGAAGCTCGTCTTTCGAGGTTTGCGTGATCTCACTAGGGATCACCTCAATGCGACTATGCACAAGGGTGCGTTGCGGCATTAATTCAAAATCAAGCTCTACTTGGCCAAATTGATAATCGGGAGCTTTGTATTGAGAGCGCAAAAAGCGCTTGGCAGAATCGGTTCGCATGGAACGATTTTAGTTGGATCTTTACTTAGCGCTTACGCAAGATCCCCACCCCAAAGTAAGGTCGCCATTCCAAGCACAATGAATATCATCGCCGCAATACGATGCACCCACGTAATTGGCAAGCGCTTGGTAAATTGCTTACCAAGCCATACCGCAGGAGCATTCGCGAGCATCATGCCAAGAGTTGTCCCAATCGTGACCGACACCACACTGTCATACTTCGCTCCCAGAGCAATCGTGGCGATTTGGGTCTTATCACCCATTTCGGCAATGAAAAATAAGCTGGTGGTCAATACAAAAATTGCCCAAGCCCCTTTTGCTGCTTTTGCAGCTTGGTCCTCATCCAATTTGTCGGGGATAAGTAGCCAAGCGCCAAGGGCTAAAAATCCAATTCCCAGAATCCAACGCAATAGATCAGGACTGAGTAGCCCAGCAACCCAATGTCCCACATAAGCAGCGAGCGCATGGTTAACAAGCGTTGCCAGCAAGATCCCCCAAATAATCGGCCAGGCATGCTTGGGATAGCGCGCTGCGAGCATGAGTGACAAAAGCTGGGTCTTGTCCCCGATTTCTGCGAGGGCAACCACCCCGGTAGAAATGAATAATCCATAAAAATCCATATAAATCAGATATTTAAATAAAATCTATCAATATTTTTAATTAATACAATTTGGCTATCATAGGAAAAAACCCTAAACTGCGTGCATCTTAATTTTTCTCTAAAGGCAATTCCATGACTTTACGCGAAGGCAATCTCGAAGCCCCAACTAGACACCCCTTGGACTGGACCAATCCGGACTTCTACAACACCGAGAAACTCGAAGCCGAGATGGAGCGGGTATTTGATCTTTGCCATGGTTGCCGTCGTTGCGTCAATCTTTGCGGCTCATTCCCTACCCTCTTTGACCTCGTCGATGCGACCGAGGAAGGTGAAGTAGAAGGTGTGGCAAAAGCCGATTATCAAAAGGTGGTTGATCAGTGCTATCTGTGCGACGTTTGCTACATGACCAAGTGTCCCTACACCCCACCTCACCCTTGGAATATTGACTTCCCGCATTTGATGTTGCGCGCGAAGGCGGTTGCCTTCAAAGAAGGGAAAACCACCTTCCGTGACAAATTATTATCTTCCACCGACAAGCTTGGTCAGTTTGCAGGCATTCCAATCGTGACCCAAGCGGTCAATGCGGTGAACAATATGGGCGTCACCCGTTTAATGATGGAAGGCGCCTTAGGCGTTGATAAAAAAGCATGGGTTCCTGAATACGCTTCGAAGACCTTCCCCCAATTGGCGACGCCATCGGCAGCGTTTCCAGTGAAAGATGGTCAACGCACCCCCGGTAAAGTCGCGATTTATGCTACTTGCTACATCAACTACAACGAGCCTGGTATTGGTCAAGATCTCATTAAGATCCTCAATCACAACCAGATCCCGTATGCCCTGGTTGATAAAGAGGCTTGCTGTGGTATGCCTAAACTCGAATTAGGTGACCTTGAGTCCGTAAAAGAAAACAAGGAAAAGAACATCCCCAAACTTGCGAAGTTGGCACGTGAGGGCTATGCCATCGTGACCCCAATTCCATCGTGCACTTTAATGTTTAAGCAAGAGCTGCCATTGATGTTCCCTGATGACGCTGATGTGCAAGCAGTCAAAGACGCGATGTGGGATCCCTTTGAGTACTTTATTGCTCGCAGCAAAGATGGTCTCTTAAACCAAGACTTCAAAGAGGAGTTGGGTCATGTGAGCTATCACGTCGCCTGCCATTCCCGCGTGCAGAACGTTGGTCAGAAAACCGCTGAGGCATTGAAACTCATTCCAGGAACCGAAGTGAATGTGGTGGAGCGCTGCTCAGGCCACTCCGGAACCTGGGGCGTCAAGAAAGAGTTTCATGCGATGGCAATGAAGATTGGACGTCCAGTATTCCGTAGCATGGCTGAAGAATCACCAAACTATATTAGCTCCGATTGCCAACTCGCTGGCCACCACATTGCGCAAGGAATGGATGAACTGGGTCTGCCCAAGACCGCGATGGCTCATCCACTCACACTAATGGCCAAGGCCTACGGACTCTAAATCATGACAACAGGATCAATTGAAATGGGAAAAATTACTCGCGATAGTTTATTAAGCCTTGAGGCTTATCACAAAGCACGCCCTGAAATGAGAGCGCGCGCCATTGCGGAACGCAAACTACGTACCGTCCACTTGGGCGAGCATCTCACGCTCATTTTTGAAAACGAGTTCTTAATGCGCTATCAGATTCAGGAGATGTTACGCGTTGAGAAAACCTTTGAAGACGAAGGCATTCAAGACGAGTTAGATGCCTACAATCCAATGGTACCGAGTGGTTCGGACTTTAAGGTCACTATGATGATTGAGTATCCCAATGAGGCCGATCGTCGCGTAGCACTGGCTAAATTAGTTGGTGTAGAAGATCGGATTTTTATTGAGATTGAAGGTCAGCCACGGGTCTATGCAATTGCCGACGAGGATCTAGAGCGAGCAACGACCGAGAAAACCTCGGCCGTGCACTTCCTGCGCATTCCATTAACACCTGCGATGAAAGAGGCGCTAAAGGCCGGTGCTCAAATGATGGTGGGTTGCGACCACAAGGGATACCCCATGCATGTCGAAACCCTCCCCCATGAAACACTCGCCTCCTTAGTCACAGACCTCGACTAAATCGGGGCGCAGCAAAGCCTCATCTGCTGAGACGTACAACCGCTTCTGTGCCCGGGCGACGGGCGCAGAAGTGAGTTGTCCTTGATAGACGCTTAAGCCATTCCTTAAATGCGTGCTCTGGCGCAATGCTTCTATCACCCCAAGATTAGCAATCTGCTCAATGAAGGGATAGGTTGCATTGGTTAAACCAATCGTGGATGTTCTGGCAACCGCGCCTGGCATATTAGCCACACAATAATGAATCACCCCATGCTCAACATAAGTGGGTTCCGCATGGGTGGTGGGTCGCGAGGTCTCAAAGCAACCGCCCTGGTCAATCGCTACATCCACCACCACCGATCCAGCTCGCATCTGCCCGATCATGGCTGCGGTCACCAATTTTGGCGCCGAACCACCTGGTAATAACACTGCGCCAACCACTAAATCACTATCTCTCACTGCATTCTCAATACTCTGCTGATCAGAAAATAGGGTTTGGACTCGATTGCCATAGAGTGCATCAATCTGCCGCAGTCGATCCAAGTCGCGATCCATAATGCTCACGTGGGCGCCCATACCGACGGCAATTTGTAAGGCATGGCGCCCTACAACACCTGCACCTAAGATCAATACCTTTGCCGCAGTAACCCCAGGAATGCCGCCTAACAATAATCCAGAGCCACCTTTGGATTTCTCCAAATGCGCCGCCCCCGCCTGAATGGACATCCGCCCAGCCACCTCACTCATGGGTGCCAAGAGCGGGAGTGCGCCACTCGATGAGGTCACCGTCTCATAAGCAATACAGATGGCCTTGGACTTGATTAATGCTTCCGTTTGCACTGGATCAGGGGCCAGGTGTAAATAGGTAAAGAGAGTTTGATCCTCTTGAAGCATCGCGCACTCCTGTGGCTGTGGCTCCTTCACCTTCACAATCAACTCAGCATCTGCGAAAACCGCTTTAGCATCTGCCATTAATTTTGCTCCAGCTGCTTCGTATTGCTCGTTAGCAAAACCAATTTGTGCCCCAGCATGTTGCTCCACTAACACTGTGTGACCTTGCCGCGTCAGACTACTCACCAAACTAGGGGTGAGGCCAACTCGAAACTCATTATTCTTAATTTCTTTTGGAATACCAATAATCATTTTTGCTCTCCTAATTGAAGTACGTGTTTTTTATCAATCCCCAATACGAAATACAGGATCAAATAAATGGTTAATAAGATCGGACCCACAATGAGTGCCATGCGCGCATCCTCATGAAAACTCATCAAGACAATGACGAGCGCGATGAAGGCCAAGGCAAACCAACTGGAATACGGCCACCACGGTGTGCGATACGACAATTGAGCAAGCTGATCTTTGCTAAGGCTTGCCCGAAAGCGATAGTGTGTATACAGAATGGAAATCCAAACCATGAGGCCCACAAATGTAACGGCTGCCATCATGTAGTGGAATGCCTTCTCGGGGACAAAATAGTTCAGGATCACGCCTACCATTGGTACGCAAACCGTTCCAATCACAGCACGATGCGGCACACCATTGTTTGACAGCTTGACAAAAGGCTTTGGTGCGTAGCCATTAGCTGAGAGTGCATACAGTAATCTACCACCACTAAATACACCAGCGTTACAAGCAGATAAGGCAGCGGTAATGACCACAAAATTAACAACACCTGCAGCCTCACGCAAACCAATCCGCTCAAACATCGCTACAAATGGACTGCCTTGCTGACCTACTTCATTCCAGGGAAAGATAGCCAAGATCACCATCAATGCGCCCAGATAAAAAATCAGGATGCGCCAGATCAATGAATCAATAGCCATTGGGATCGTCTGTTTTGGATTTTGTGCCTCGCCCGCCGATAGGCCGATCATCTCAATACCAACATAGGCAAACAACACCATATGCAAGGAGAGCAAAAATCCACTAAAGCCGTTCGGGAAAAATCCGCCATGCTGCCAAAGATTTCCCAATCCCATTGGTACCCAATCGTTGGTAAACCCAAAGAAAATGACCGAGCAGCCCAAAGCGATCATGAGCACAATCGCCATGATCTTGATGAGCGCAAACCAAAACTCAAACTCACCAAATACTTTGACTGCAATCAGATTAATGAGCCCCATCAGGATGATGGACGATAGCGCCCAAATCCACTGCGGTATATCTGGGAACCAAACCCCCATATAGATACCAACCGCGGTGACTTCGGCAATAGCTACCACCACCCAGTAGGTCCAATAGCCCCAACCCACCATGTATCCAGCTAAGGGATTGACATAGGTATTGGCATAGGTGGCAAATGACCCTGTGACTGGCTCGTGAACCGCCATTTCACCTAAGGTTCGTAAAACCACGAATGCAACCAGGCCGGCTAAAAAATAAGCAAGCAAAATTGATGGTCCCGCAATTTGAATTGCGGTGGCAGATCCTAAAAACAATCCGACACCAATGGTCGAACCCAAAGCCATTAAGCGAATGTGTCTGACTTTGAGATGGCGCTTTAAGCCTTCTTCATTCTTCTCCAAGAGAACTCCTTTCATGATGACAGTGGCACAACGCCACCGCATGAGAGTCTATGGAGCGAATACGTTTGAAACTAGTGCTTAAAAACTATAGAAGTATCAAGAACGAAATTAATAATTAAGTAACTTTGAGAATCTACTGAATAATCAATGAAAGCTGCCATTAAAAAAATAGTTACTTACAGAAAAATCAGTAAATTCTTACAGGGATAGCCCTAGTGATTCTGAGCAAATTTTGGATGAAAAAAAACCCCAGCAAGCTGGGGTTCTCTTAAACAAGAAGAATTACTTCTTGGCTGGAGCAGCAGGAGCAGCAGCAGGAGCTGGAGCAGCAGCAGCTGGCTTAGCGTCTTTCTTGTCATCTTTCTTAGCTGGAGCAGCTTGAGCGAAAACACCAGCAGAGAACAAACCAGCAACTAACATAGCAACGATCTTTTTCATGTAAAACTCCAAAGTAAAAATTAATAAACGTAGTCTCCTACGGAATTACTACAGCCTAGGAAAAACCAATGTAGCTACGAATGGCTTTTTCGAAGACTAATCCTTTAACGCTTATTGATTGGAAAGGGTTGACACGCCATTGAATTGAAAATAACTGTTCAAAAACAATTAGTTAGTTATTAATTTGTGGTTTGACTTTGGATTGCACTCAAAATTTCTGCGGCAGCCAAAAACCCAAAAGAGGCGGTGACGTTCACTGTAGAGCCATAACCTGAACATGCCAAGCCACTACTTCCGTCTCCACGCATATTCTCTGCGGAGTAAACCGCCCGAATCCCCATCGGCAACTTCAGGTCCTTGGTAAAAGAATGGTTTTTTCTGAGCTCAGCCCTGATTTTTGCTAATAGGGGGTCGTGTGTGGCTTTGGCTAAATCATCCGCATTTAAAAAACGTGGGTTGACCTTTCCGCCTGCGCCTCCGCACATCACCAATTGAATCTTCTGTTTTTTACAAAAACTAGCCAGCGCTACCTTCGCCGATACATCATCACAGGCATCCAGTACAAAAGAGTTATGCGGAATGATCTGCTCCAAATTGGCTGGCTCCGCAAATACATCATGCATGGTAATCGTGATCATTGGATTAATGGCTTGAAGACGCTCAGCCATAGCCAGCACTTTAGCTTTCCCAAAACTACCTTCAATGGCATGCAACTGACGATTCACATTACTGGGGGCAATATGATCAAAATCGATCAAAACCAAATGCCCAACCGCAGAGCGAGCCAAAGCCTCAGCAGCCCATGAGCCAACCCCACCCAAGCCGATCACCGCAACCGTGGCTTGGCCAAATGCTTTAAAGGCATCCTCTCCATAAAGACGAGCCACCCCAGCAAATCGTCGATCTGCCACTTCATTGCTCTCACACGTACTTGGGCCAAGCACTCTTTCGTTTGTCATACGCTCTCTTTATACTCAATCCATGAGTTCAATCAGTAAAAACTTAGCCGATTTACGGAAAAACTATACCGCAGGGCAACTATCGGAACGTGAGCTGCCTCTCGATCCCATCATCCTGTTTGAAAGCTGGTTTGAGCAAGCTAGTCAGGCAGAATGTCCGGAACCCAATGCCATGGTGCTAGCAACAGCAGATGCATCAGGTACGCCCTCAGCCCGGGTGGTTTTATTAAAAGGAATCAGCCAAGGTGATTTTTGTTTCTTTACGAATTACGAAAGTCAAAAGGGGCAAGAGCTTGCAATCCGCCCACAAGCGGCACTACTATTTCATTGGCACGAGCTAGAACGCCAAGTAAGGATTAATGGGATTGTCTCCAAACTAAGTGCAGCTGAGAGCGATGATTACTTTTTTCAACGCCCCCCAGCCTCTCGCATAGGCGCCTGGGCTTCACCCCAAAGCCGAGAAATTGAAAGTCGTGCTTTTTTAGAACAAGAAGAATTACGCTTTAAACAACAATTTGGTGAAAATCCCCCAAGACCAAGCCAGTGGGGAGGATATCGTTTAAGGCCCGAGAAGATTGAGTTTTGGCAAGGTCGCCCCTCACGTTTACATGATCGTATTTTGTACACCAAGGCTCAAGAGACATGGCGCATTAGTCGCTTGGCGCCATAGAAGGTTCTCTCTCAATCTTTCAGTAAAGATGAGAAAGTCTTTTTAAACTTACTAACCTTAGGACCTACAACTGCCATGCAATAACCCTGAAATGGGTGATTGCGATAGTAATTCTGATGGTAGTCTTCCGCAGGATAAAAAACGGGGGCCATGATCACTTCCGTAACAATCGGATCAGAAAACTGTCTTTGCTCCTCAAGCTCTTTGACTAGGTTTTTAGCGATTTGCAATTGCTGATCGTTAAGGGCATAAATCACCGAGCGATATTGCGTTCCTACGTCATTACCCTGGTAGTTCAATGTGGTTGGATCATGAATTACAAAGAAGATCTCTAGCAACTGCCGATAGGAAATAATGCTGGGATCAAACTCAATCTCAACAACCTCGGCATGCCCAGTCGACTCCGAGCAGACCGCCTCATAACTGGGATTAACAACATGGCCACCAGCATATCCCGAGATCACATGCGTAACGCCCTGAACGCGCTGATAGACCGCCTCGAGGCACCAGAAACACCCACCGCCCAATATAGCCTTCTCTAAGATCGTTGCCACCAAGATTCTCCAATACTGTTTTTACTTAACCGCCTATCAATAAGCGTAACGCAAAATAGATAAATAGTGCGCCAACCCCAAACCACAGCATAGCCGCCCATTGCGGATGGCGCTCCATTCGATGAGCCAGAGTTTCACCAACCCAAATCAGTACCCCCAAGTAGGTGATGCTAATCATCTGCAAAATGATGGCAAGGTATAAAAAACTCTGGGCTGGATTGGCAAATTGTGGATCGACAAACTGGGTAAAGAAGGAGATGAAGAAAAAAATGGCCTTGGGATTGGTGAGCGATAAACCGAGTGCAGCCACAAATGGATGCATATGTATAAGTCGCATGGTGCTTGCTGGAGCGCTATTTTGTGAGGAGGACCTTTGCAAACGATTCCAAGCGGTTTGCATCAGGCCCCAAGCTAGCCACAGCAAGTAAATCGCCCCCAGCCAACGTAATGCCATAAAAATGCCAGAAGAGTTTTGTAAGAGGGATGCAGCCCCTAAAACAATGGCAATCATCAGAATTGAATCGCCCACCACAATGCCCAATGATGCCCACACCCCGGCCCTCCAGCCCAGCTTGGATGAGGCTGTCAGAACATAAAGGGAGTTTGGGCCCGGCAATAAAACAATCGCGATGGTGCCCAGAATAAAGGTTGGCAACTGTACGACGCCAACATGGGTCAAATTCATCCAATCCAGCATGACTAGATCATAAACAGGAAACATGTCATAATAGAGGGCTTTTTGAAACATCGTCCCCAGCAATTTACATTTTTCAGCGTTTTGGTTTTTACCCCGCTGCCGCTTGTCTGATGGTCGATGCCCTTGACCATCGCGCCTTTACATAAACTTGGCGCACAACCGGAGACCATCCTATAAGAGGATGGGTATTGCATGTCACATTCTGCTGAAATTACGAACCATTCATTTGCTTCATTGAACTTAGCTGCGCCCTTACTCAAGAACATTGAGGCGCTGGGCTATACACAAGCCACCCCCGTCCAAGCACAGGTTATTCCTGCGGCCCTCGAGGGCGGCGATTTATTGGTGAGCAGCCAAACTGGAAGCGGTAAAACTGCTGCTTTTTTATTGCCACTTCTTCATCAACTTGTTCTTGCCAATCCCAATGGTAGCCCTGTACCTGGTCGCGCTCAGCCCAAGATCTTGGTCTTGTGTCCAACCCGCGAACTAGCGCAACAAGTTGCCACCGATGCGATTAATCTGGCGCGCGGTATCAAGAGCCTACGGATTGCCACCATCATGGGTGGTATGCCCTACGGCAAGCAAATCCAAGCGATTAAGGGGGCAAGCTTAGTGGTAGCGACTCCAGGTCGCTTACTGGACTTATTTAACTCACGCGCCATTCGCTTAGATCAAGTTGAGTGCCTGGTGGTCGATGAGGCTGATCGCATGTTGGATCTTGGCTTTGCTGAAGATCTTGAGGCAATTGATGAGCGTTGCAAAGGTCGTTCTCAAACACTCATGTTCTCAGCAACGTTTGCCCCGCGCATCATGAGCCTAGCGTCAAACCTCACAAAAGACGCCAAACGGATCGAGCTTGCCCATGCTGGTGAAGCGCATGCCAATATCGCCCAGAAACTTCATTGGGCTGACAACATGGCGCACAAGCATCGCCTGTTGGAGCACCTGCTCTCCGACCCCGAGCTCGATCAAGCAGTTGTCTTCGCGAGCACCCAAGTAGAAAGCGAAAAGATTGCTGACACCTTGCGTGCCAATGGCTATCAAGCGAGCGCCTTGCATGGCGCGATGCCACAGGCCGTTCGCAACCGTCGCCTCGATTCATTACGCAAAGGCCAAACCCGGATTTTGGTCGCCACTGATGTAGCTGCGCGTGGAATTGACGTGCCCCGAATCAGTCACGTGATCAATTTTGGTCTGCCCATGAAACCAGAGGACTATACACACCGTATCGGTCGTACTGGTCGTGCTGGACGCAATGGCATTGCCATTACACTAGCCGAGCATCGTGATCGCGTGAAGATTAGAGCGATTGAGCGATTTACTCAGCAACCCATGGCTGCTGCTGAAATTGCAGGTCTTGAGCCTCAACAAAAACCAAGCTCACATAAACCTAATCATCGCCCTGGAGCTGCCAAACGCACTAAACCCAAGTTTGGGGGTCAGGCGCGTAAAAGTTCAGGGCCGCGCTTTGGTTCACGTACTGGCTCATTTCAAAATAGCACACGTCAGCACTAATTAGCGCCTTGTATGTTGTGGCGGAAGTCTCGCTCCCCATCGACCTGGCATCAACTTGACCATGGAGCACCCTTGGGTGCTCCATTGGCATTACAAGAATGGTTAAGCGATACTGGATCGCTCACACGCAAACTCGAGAAAGCACTTCACTATCCCGAAGATCGCCACCTTGAATTACAAATCCTTGCCGATGGCAAACAAAATTTAGTTGCATCCGAAAAAAAATTCTTTCGACGCCCAATCCATCGCTCGCGGGTTCGTGAGATTTTGCTGTGCGATCAGGGTGAGCCAATTGTGATGGCGCGTAGCGTATTGCCCATCACAAGTTCGATTGGCAGTAACCATACGATTCTGAAATTGGGTCATAAACCCTTGGGTGCCGTTTTATTTGCCAAAGTTCTCAAAGGGCGCTTTCGCCCCATTCGGCAAATTGTTCGTTTGGACCATCATCATCCAGAGTGGAAAGCCTGCCAACGACGGTATGCGGATCTCCCCAAACGCGTTTGGGCCAGACGCACACTCTACCAACTCAACGGTCACCCTCTACTGGTTATGGAAATCTTTTTACCTGCTCTACTAACCAAGCTGCCGCAGACTGACTAATCGACTCGTCCCGCGGCTCACAAACCGAGATATTTCTAAAACCGATTTGCTGAGCTGCATATGCGATATTGGCATGACTGCACAAAGCCGAGCTATTCTCAATCGCAAGTCTTGGAATTCGGTTGACCTCTTTACAGCGCTCACCCAAATGCCGCACCGCCTCAGACGAGGTTAAGGTCCACAACGTATGCAGTGGATCAAGTTCGGTGCACGACTGCCATAATGGGCTAGCAAGATCTAATGGAACACGCGAGTAAATTGATACGATCTCAAGCCCAGCGCCAACTGAACGCAATTGCTCGATTAGGGTCTCACGACCCCCCTCTCCCTTAATAATCAAAACAGATTCCTTAGGCCAGTCAGTGATCTTGGATTGAAGGACCCTCCATAGACCCTCAGAGTCCGATTCATCGTGGGCGGGAACCAAGATGGATGCTTTGGTTAGGCCGTGCCGGATCAGCGCCTCTTGACTGCTCTGCCCCACCACCCCAATCTTTACTCCAGGATTCACTAATTGCCCCCAAGACGAGTTCGCATCATCAACGGCTCGCATGGCGCACTCAATCGCATTGGGGCTCACAAAAATGATCAGTGTTGAGCGTTGTAAGGCTGTGCGTAATTGCGTTAGGAGCGCGAAATCATTTTTTGGAATAATCGTCAGCAAGGGAAGACTCACCATCCGCACCGATGGATAAACTGCCTGCGTAGCTGCTTGGATTAATTCAGTTAAGCGGCGTGCTTGACCGGTCGGTCGGGTTACGATGATCGCCGGTTCAAACCCCTTCACAGATTTAGTGCGGCAATAAGGCTGCCGCCCCCTTCGCAATCAGATCATCAGCAATCGCCAGGCCAAATGCTTCCGCTTCTTGATAATTGCTGATCGCACGCGAACCAGAAGCCAAACAAATTTGCCGACCATCAGTACTGGCCACATAGGAGCGCATCGAGAGCTCTTGCGGGTTTTGCCATTGTGCGTGAGCCGCCAGAGGCACCTCGCACGAGCCACCCAATTTACGTGATACCGCCCGCTCGGCGGTCACTGCGAGAGCGGTTGGTAAATCATTTAAAGGCGCCAGCCAGGCTTTCACATCAGGGCGTGCACTTAAGGTTTCAATGCCTAATGCCCCTTGGCCAGCAGCTGGGGTATGGGGATCATAAGGCAACAGTGCTTTAATGCGAGCACCCATCCCTAGGCGCTTTAAGCCAGCGGCAGCCAGAATAATGGCCTGGTATTCACCGCGGTCCAGCTTCGCCATCCGCGTATCTAAATTACCGCGCAATGGCTCAACCCGTAAATGAGGATACTGACTCCGAATAATCGCTTCACGCCGCAAGCTTGAGGTACCGACCACTGCTCCTGCGGGTAACTCAGCCAAGCTGGCATAGTCATTGGATACCAAGGCATCGCGCGCGTCCTCGCGCACCATGATGCATGAAAGATCAAAGCCCTCTGGCATCACCATCGGCACGTCTTTTAATGAGTGCACGGCAAGATCAGCGCGACCATCTTCTAGAGCGGTTTCCAGCTCTTTTACAAAGAGTCCTTTGCCCCCCACTTTAGAGAGGGCGCGGTCTAAGATTTGATCGCCTTTGGTGGTCATTCCTAGGATGATGACCTCGCAGCTGGGGTACAACTTTTTAAGGCATGCTTGAACATGTTCGGCTTGCCACATGGCAAGCCTACTCTCACGAGAGGCAATAACTAAACGCGTTGGGCTCATAGGGCAACTTCAGAATTAAAATAAACTGTTACGACACACAATATACTGTGTTTATGAGCTCATCCAAAAATTCTTTAGCCAATAAATCCAAAGCGTGGTCTGGCCGCTTTGCTGAACCCGTCGATTCCCTAGTTCAGCACTACACTTCCTCACTGGCCTTCGACCAGCGGCTAGCCCTTGTGGATATTGCCGGATCTCTGGCCCACGCCGAGATGCTGGCTGCCCAGAAAATCATTTCGAAGGCTGATTTCATGGCCATTCAAAAGGGCATGGCCCAGATCGAAAAAGAAATTGTGTCTGGACGCTTTGATTGGCAATTAGCCCTTGAAGATGTTCACCTCAATATTGAAGCTAGGCTTACCAAATTGATCGGGGATGCGGGCAAACGTCTACATACTGGCCGCTCACGCAATGATCAAGTTGCCACCGATATTCGTTTATGGCTAAGAAGTGAAATTGATTTAATTTTGGGTGACCTCACACGTTTACGCGAGGCATTTCTCAACTTGGCGGAGCAACACGCCAATACCATCATGCCGGGTCATACCCATCTGCAAGTAGCTCAACCCGTGACATTTGGCCATCATCTGCTCGCTTACTACGAGATGTTTACCCGTGATGCAGAGCGCTTGGTCGATTGCCGTGCGCGAGTGAACCAATTGCCTTTGGGTGCCGCCGCTCTGGCTGGTACCAGCTATCCGATTGATCGGGCCCGTGTTGCCAAAACCCTGGGTTTTGATGGAGTCTGCCAAAACTCGCTCGATGCAGTGTCTGATCGTGATTTCGCAATTGAGTTTTGTGCAAACGCTGCAATCCTCATGATGCATGTCTCCAGATTATCTGAGGAGTTGATTTTGTGGCTCAGCCCACGCTTTGGTTTTATTGATTTGCCAGACCGGTTTTGTACCGGCAGCTCAATCATGCCGCAGAAGAAAAATCCCGACGTCCCTGAGTTAGCCCGTGGCAAGACCGGGCGGGTGAATGGTGATTTGATTGCTCTTCTCACCCTCATGAAAGGGCAGCCTCTTGCCTATAACAAAGATAATCAAGAAGATAAAGAGCCTCTCTTTGACGCCGTCGATACAGTTAGCCAAACGATCCAAATTTTTGCGGATATGGTCCCTCACATCAAGGTTAATCAAGCCGCAATGGAATACGCAGCAGAAGAGGGTTTTGCAACCGCTACGGATCTGGCCGATTACTTGGTTAAGCAAGGATTGCCATTTCGGGATGCGCATGAGGCGGTTGCTCATGCAGTCAAACGCTGCGTTGAGAAAGATTGTGCTTTAAGCGATCTCACTCTGGCAGAGCTCATTAAGGCTTGCAGATTAAACACCAAATCTAAGTTAATTACTCAGGATGTGTTTGCGGTATTAACCCCTAAGGGTTCAGTGGGTGCCCGCAATCATTTGGGAGGTACTGCCCCCAAACAGGTCATTGCAGCTATTAAACGTGCCCGCACCGCCCTGAAAAAGAAGTAATTAAAACTCGTTAAGCACGCACGCAGTCGACGTAGTAACCGTTATTGCCATCGGCATTTTTAACTAGGCCATGGATATCGGTTTCAAAGCCCGGGAACCGTTGGTTAAAGTCACGTGCAAAGCGTAAGTAATCCACAATCGCTTTATTAAAGCGCTCACCCGGAATCAGCAGTGGAATGCCCGGGGGATATGGTGTTACCAGCATGGCGGTAATGCGACCCTCAAGCTCATCAATCGGTACTCGGTCAATGTCTTTATGGGCCATCTTGCTCCAGGCGTCGCCTGGAATCATCGCTGGCTCCATATTCGAGAGGTACATCTCAGTGGTCATGCGGGCTACATCGCGGCTCTTATAAAAAGAATGAATTTGCGCAGAAATCTCTTGTAGTCCCACGCGTTCGTAACGGGGGTGCTTAGCAACAAACTCAGGCAGCACCTTCCACAGGGGTTGGTTCTTATCAAAGTGATCCTTGAACTGTTGCAACTCGGTCACGAGAGTATTCCAACGCCCTTTAGTAATACCAATCGTGAACATGATGAAGAATGAATAGAGCCCGGTCTTCTCAACGATCACGCCGTGCTCGGCCAGGTACTTGGTCACGATACTTGCCGGAATACCAATCTCACCAAAATTACCTTCAATATCCAAGCCCGGAGTAACCACCGTTGCCTTGATCGGATCAAGCATATTGAAGTTCTTGGCCAAAGGACCAAAGTCATGCCAATAGGCGTTGGGCTCCAAAATCCAATCGTCACGCGTTCCAATGCCCTCTTCAGCCAAATGATCTGGGCCCCAAACCTTAAACCACCAGTCAGAGCCAAACTCCTCATCGACCTTACGCATCGCACGCCTAAAATCTAAGGCTTCCGCAATCGACTCTTCAACCAAGGTGGTGCCACCGGGTGACTCCATCATGGCTGCCGATACATCGCATGAGGCAATAATCGCGTACTGAGGACTGGTCGAGGTATGCATCAAGTAGGCCTCGTTAAAGCAATCTCGATCAAGCTTGCGCTCCTGGGCATCCTGCACCAAGACTTGGGAGGCTTGCGATAAGCCAGCGAGTAATTTATGGGTTGATTGGGTTGAGAACAACAAACTCTTTTGTGGAGGTTTACGATTCTGACCAATCGCATGCATGTCCTGATAAAAAGGATGAAAAGCTGCATGCGGTAACCATGCTTCATCGAAATGTAAGCTATCGACCTTACCATCGAGCATGGACTTGATCATCTCAACGTTATAGACAATCCCGTCATAGGTGCTCTGGGTTATGGTTAAGACCCTTGGCACAACATTTTTATCTTTGATAAAGGGGTTAGCCGCAATCTTTTTCTGAATATTGGCCCACTCAAACTCTTCTTTTGGAATAGGCCCAATAATGCCAAGATGATTACGGGTGGGCATCAAAAATACTGGGATCGCACCCATCATCATGATCGAATGAATCACCGATTTATGGCAATTGCGATCGACTAGAACCACATCGCCCGGAGCCACTGTCGAGTGCCAAACAATTTTGTTCGAGGTCGATGTGCCATTAGTGACAAAAAACAAATGGTCTGCATTGAAGATACGTGCGGCATTGCGCTCGCTGGCCACTACGGGTCCGGTGTGATCTAAGAGCTGACCTAACTCTTCCACCGCATTACAGACATCGGCGCGCAACATGTTCTCACCAAAAAATTGATGGAACATACGACCAACAGGGCTCTTCAAAAAGGCAACGCCTCCTGAGTGCCCCGGGCAATGCCAGGAATACGAACCCTCGGAGGCATAGTGAGTGAGCGCCCGAAAGAACGGGGGCGCTAAGGAATCAAGATAGACCTTAGCCTCACGAATGATATGGCGCGCCACGAACTCCGGCGTATCTTCATTCATATGAATGAAGCCATGCAGCTCACGCAGAATATCGTTGGGAATATGGCGCGATGTACGGGTCTCACCATACAAAAAGATCGGAATATCTTCATTGCGTTTACGCACTTCGACGACAAAAGAGCGCAAATTGGTAATCGCTGGCAGATCACTGTCTTCAGAGTCGATAACAGCATCAAATTCTTCATCGTCAATCGACAAAATAAAGCATGATGCTCGCGAGGCTTGCTGCGCGAATGAGGTGAGATCACCATAACTGGTGAGACCAATCACCTCAATTCCTTCCTTCTCAATCGCAACTGCAAGGTCACGAATACCAGAACCCGAAATGTTCTCGGAGCGAAAGTCTTCATCAATGATGATGATCGGGAAACGAAATTTCATGATGGCTTAGGTTTTGGGTAACGTAACGCCGTGTTGGCCTTGGTACTTACCGCCACGATCTTTGTAAGAGGTACCGCATACTTCATCGCTCTCAAAGAAAAGGACTTGAGCGCAACCCTCGCCCGCATAAATTTTGGCTGGCAATGGAGTGGTATTCGAAAACTCCAAGGTGACATAACCTTCCCACTCGGGCTCAAACGGTGTGACATTGACGATGATTCCGCAACGCGCATAGGTACTCTTGCCTACGCAAATGGTTAACACATTGCGAGGGATCTTGAAATACTCCACCGTTCTTGCCAAGGCGAAGGAATTAGGGGGGATGATGCAGACATCACCCTTGAAATCCACAAATGACTTTTCATCAAATTGCTTCGGATCCACAATCGTGCTGTTGATATTGGTAAAGATCTTGAACTCATTCGCGCACCGAATGTCATAGCCATAACTTGATGTGCCATAACTCACAATTTTTTGCCCTGCGGCGTTCGTCCGAATTTGGCCGGGCTCAAAGGGGCTAATCATGCCCCCCTCGGCCATCCGGCGAATCCAATGGTCAGATTTAATAGTCATGGCGGGATTGTAAGACTTTCGTGCCCAAGTGGACACAAACCCTCGCTTTCAGGTCGAGGGTGTCTGAAAAACCACACGCTCTGGGGCGTTATAGATCTCAAAGTGCTTACCAGAGCAGCGCGAGAGCAAGGTTAAATGGGTCTTTTTGGCCAGCTCCAAGCCCATCTGCGTAACCCCGGAACGGGTCAGCAAAAAGGGAATACCCATCTGAGCCCCCTTGATCACCATCTCCGAAGTTAAGCGCCCGGTCGTAAAAAAGATGAGGTCCTCACCTTGGCGCTTAGCCAACCAAAGTAAGCCCGAAATGGAGTCAACTGCATTGTGCCGGCCCACATCCTCAATCAGATGCAAGAGTCTGACCCGATCGTCCCCAGCACGCTCAAATACCGCACAGGCATGCACAGAGCCCGCTTTCTTGTAGATGGTTTCATGAGCCCTGATTTGCTCCAAGAGATCCACAATCGCCGCCTGATGAAGCTTAGGGCCGTCTGGTAGCCGAATCTGGGCCATATCCTCCATTAACCCACCAAACATGGTGCCTTGGCCACAGCCCGTGGTCACGACACGCTTACTGGTGATTGCATCAATATCGACTGTGGCTCTGCGGGTCTTGACCGCCGCTGAGTCGGTTTCCCAATCAACCTGAATGCTCTCAATATCCTCAGCCGACTCCACAAGTCGTTGGTTGCGTAAATATCCCAAGACCAAAGCCTCAGGCGCGGCACCCAAGGTCATGAGTGTCACCACTTCGCGCTTATCCAAGTAGATGGTCAAGGAGCGCTCGCCTGGAATAAAAGTAGTTTTCTGGCGTCCTAACTCATCAATAATCGCCACCTCATGAACCACGGGTACAGAAGCGTTTGTCATTGCAATAGTGGATTGCGAAGTCTTACTCATCGGCGGTCTGATCTTTGTCCATCATCGATACCCCACGGTATCTCACCATACACTTTAACCGCAGTCTAAAATCAATGTTTAATAAGAATGATTGATATGCGTCAACTGCTCGTCACCTCCGCCCTACCCTACGCCAATGGCCAAATCCATATTGGACATCTCGTGGAATACGTTCAGACGGATATTTGGGTTCGGTTCCAAAGAATGCGTGGCCATGAGGTGCATTACGTCGGTGCCGACGATACCCACGGTACCCCAATCATGCTACGAGCTGAAAAAGAAGGAATTACTCCCAAAGAGCTAATCGACAAGGTGTGGCATGAACACAAGCGGGATTTTGATCACTTTCTGATCTCCTTTGATCATTACTACACCACCGATAGTCCTGAGAATGAGCAGCTATCTCGGGAAATTTATCTGAAGTTGCGAGAGGCAGGATTGATTGAAAAGCGGGCGATTGAGCAAGCCTACGATCCGGTGAAAGAAATGTTTCTGCCTGATCGCTTCATCAAAGGCAACTGCCCTAAATGTGGAGCTGCTGACCAATATGGCGACTCGTGCGAGAAATGCGGCGCCACGTATGCGCCCACCGATCTCAAGAATCCATACTCCGTGGTGAGTGGTGCTACGCCAATTCGTAAGGTCTCGGATCATTATTTTTTCAAACTATCCGATCCGCGTTGTGAAGCATTTTTACGCGAATGGACCCAAGTAAAAACCCCGCTACAGATTGAAGCCAAGAACAAGATGAAAGAGTGGGTGGGCACCGAGGGGGATAGCAAACTAGGTGACTGGGATATTTCGCGTGATGCGCCCTACTTTGGCTTTGAAATCCCCGACGCGCCCGGTAAATATTTTTATGTATGGCTTGATGCTCCCATTGGCTATTACGCGAGCTTCCTAAAGTATTGCAAGGAACGAGGCCTTGATTTTGCAAACTGGGTTAAGCCCAATAGCACTACCGAGCAATACCATTTCATTGGTAAAGACATTTTGTATTTTCATACGCTCTTTTGGCCTGCGACCTTGCACTTTTCAGGCTATCGCACACCCACCAATGTTTTTGCTCACGGATTTTTAACCGTGGATGGCGAGAAGATGAGTAAATCACGTGGCACACTTATTTCTGCCAATAGTGTGATTGAAGCTGGTCTTAATCCAGAATGGTTTCGCTATTACTTTGCAACGAAGTTGAATGCGACCATGGAGGATCTGGATCTAAACCTCCAAGATTTTGTGGCACGCGTTAACAGTGATCTTTTGGGGAAGTACATCAACATTGCTAGTCGCACCGCTGGATTTTTAGTCAAACGCTTTGAGGGTCGAGTTACGGATGCAGCGATGACGCATCCATTACTAGAATCGATTGCCAATGCAAGTGACTCAATCGCAGATTTTTATGAATCTCGCGAATTTGCAAAAGCAGTACGTCAAATCATGGAGCTCGCGGATCTGGTCAATGCCTACGTCGATGAGAACAAGCCTTGGGAGCTTGCCAAGGATCCCCAAGGGTCAAGCAAACTACATGAAGTGTGTAGCGTCATCCTAGAATCTTTCCGTCGCTTGAGCTTGTATTTAAAGCCTGTCTTGCCAAATCTTGTTACTCAAGTTGAAGAATTTTTATCGATTGAGCCCATGCAATGGCAAGATATCCGCAAATCATTAAAGAGCGACATGGCCATCAAACCTTATCGTCATTTAATGACCCGGGTTGAGCCAACCCAGGTCGAGACTCTCCTCCAATTAAATCGCTAAGACTCCCCAAAAATCGTTAATAATGAAGGGTGTTGGAATTTGTTTTATTAGCTAAATTATTGATTTTATGAAGAAATATAAATCTCAAGCCACCTTGTTTTTAGAAAAACTCAAGTCTCAAAATCCCCATCTGGAACAAGCGCAGCGTGAAGGTCGTGCCCTATTGTGGGATAAGCCTGCACTGAGCCCCGAAGAGATCCGACGCAACCAACTGGCTAAAGTCAAGCAACGCGCCTACGTATATGGCAATGACTGAGGAGCTCGAGCCGCTCCCCAATGGTCCATCAGAAGAAAAAATTGATGGCTTAAGCTCTGCCTTTGCCAAGCTGTATGGCGAACCGCTGTTTCAGTTACCAAATGATTTATATATTCCACCAGATGCTCTGGAGGTTTTTCTAGAAGCCTTCGAAGGTCCACTGGATTTGCTGCTGTATCTAATTCGTAAACAGAATTTCAATGTCCTCGATATTCCAATGGCCGAGGTCACGCAGCAGTACCTCAGTTATATCGACCAAATCCGTCATCACAATCTTGAACTGGCGGCCGAGTATCTCCTGATGGCAGCGATGCTCATTGAGATTAAATCGCGCATGCTCCTGCCCATGAAAAAAGCAGACAGTGATGAAGAGGTCGAAGATCCACGCGCTGAGCTAGTACGGCGCTTACTGGAATACGAGCGCATGAAATTAGCTGCCCAAGAACTTGATCGCATTCCGCAAGTGGGTCGTGACTTTCAGGTGGCTCATGGCTATGTCGATACCAGTGTTGCAGTCACGTGGCCCGAGGTGAACCTTGAAGATTTACAGATGGCCTGGCGTGATGTCTTACACCGTGCCAAACTTAATCAACACCACACTATTACACGCGAGCAGTTATCGGTTCGTGACTTCATGACGCGCATTCTGCGGCGCTTACAGAACACCCGCTTTGTCGAATTCAGCGAGCTATTTGAGGATGCCATTCGTTCTGGTAATGGTGTCCCCGTGATTGTGGTGAACTTCATTGCGATGCTTGAACTCTCCCGTGAATCTCTCATTGAAATCACGCAAGCCGAGCCCTACGCGCCCATCTACGTGCGACTAGCCTATACACCAAGCGCATGAAGATTGTTACCGATATTCAAGAACTGCGCGACCAGTTGCGCGGCCAAAATCGTGCCTCCTTTGTTCCTACCATGGGTAATTTGCATGAAGGGCATCTCTCCTTAATGCGCATTGCAAGGCAGCACGGTGATCCAGTAATTGCCAGTATTTTTGTAAATCGCCTGCAATTTGGTCCTCATGAAGATTTTGATCAATACCCGCGCACTCTAGAGGCGGATGCCGAGAAGCTTGAAAAGGAAGGGGTTTATGTACTCTTTGCCCCCACTGAGAAGGTCTTGTATCCCGAGCCACAGGAATACCGTGTGGATCCACCCAAGCAGTTGGGCGATATTTTGGAAGGCGAGTTCCGTCCAGGATTCTTTAAGGGGGTTTGTACCGTTGTCCTAAAACTATTCTCCTGCGTTCAGCCGCGCGTTGCGGTCTTTGGCAAAAAGGATTACCAGCAATTGATGATTATTCGCCAGATGGCCCATCAATTTGCCTTGCCCGTTGAGATTGTCGCTGGCGAAACCATTCGTGCTGATGATGGCTTGGCACTATCTTCGCGCAATGCCTATCTCAGTGATGCCGAGCGCGCTGAGGCCCCGCATTTGCAAGCCAGTCTGCAACAACTACGGTTAGAGGTTTTAGATGCCATTCATCGGGCTAGTAGCCCGAAACCTCTAGATCAATCCCTGCGTGATCTGGAAAAGAAGGCTAGCAGTGCCCTGACACAACGTGGCTGGCAACCTGACTACATCGCGATTCGTAAACGCGCCGATTTGCTAGCACCCAGCCATGATGATTTACTGGCAAAGAAAGAACTCGTTATTTTGGCAGCCGCCAAACTTGGCAAGACCCGCCTGATTGATAATCTCGAGATCTAAGGTTTAAGCGTCAAAGAACTGGCCGACTTGAATACCGGCTGCACTGGCACACTCAGAGCCAGAGACTTTGGAACCTTTTCCAACTTTGGCTTTCAGAACCTCGATCTGGCCGCCATGGCAGGCCACCTTAAACGAGTCTGAGCTAACCTCAACCACTTCGCCAGGCTTACCCTTAACCGATCCGAAGGTCGGGGTGACATGCTTGCGCACATCATAGATCTGAACCTTCTCACCATTAAGCGCAGTCCATGCACCTGGGGCTGGATTGCATGCCCGAATCAAGTTATAGATTTGGCTGACGTGATTTGACCAATGAATCCGAGCGGCGGCTTGGTCAAACCACCCTTCATAATTTGCTTGCGACTCATCTTGCACAATCTCTTGATGCTTGCCGGCCGCTACGAGGTCAGCTGCTTCCAATAATGCCTTTACCCCCAATGGGAAGAGATGATTAAAGTACACCTGACCCAGGGTATCGTCAGGACCAATTGGCACTTCCTTTTGCAAAATGATTTCACCCTCATCTAAACCATCTGAGGGTCGAAAGATCGTTAATCCGGTTTTGGTTTCGCCCAAAGCAATCGACCAACCAATAGCGCTGGGACCACGGTATTTTGGCAACAGTGATGGGTGATACTGAATCGTGCCAAACCGAGGAATCTTCACTAAATCCTGGGGTACAAATTGCAATACATAGGCCATCACACAAATATCAGCCTTGCTATCGCGCATTGCATTGGCAGCCTCAGGCCCCTTGAGACTTGGGAACTGGAGCATATTGAGGCCCCGGGCCAAAGCGGTCTCCTTTAGGATCTCGGGCTTAGTGGCTTTCGGATTATCGGGTGGACAAAACACAGCCACCACCTCATCCCCACGCTCTAGAAAAGCCTCAAGTGCGGCTTTACCAAAATCTTGACTGCCAATTAGTGCAATGCGCATTAGATGACTTTCTTGTGTCGTAAATCAATTAGATCATCGATATTAAAGCCAAGTTCTTGCAAGATCTCGTCGGTGTGCTCGCCCAATAGGGGGGAACGAGTAACCTCGGTGGGGCTATCCGATAGTTTGATCGGATTACCAACAGTCAAATACTTACCACGAATGGGGTGATCGACCTCGACCACGGTCCCAGTGGCACGCAAAGCAGGCTCTTCAGCAATCTCTTTCATCGAGAGAATTGGGCCACAGGGCACATCATATTGATTGAGAATATCCATCACCTCGAACTTGGTCTTGGTCATGGTCCACTTCTCAATCTCTGCAAAGATTCCCATCAGACGTGGTAAGCGCGCCATGGGCGACGCGTAATTAGTATCGGTAATCCAATCTTCGCGACCAATCACTTTACAAATGGCTTCCCAGACAGCTGCTTGAACCACGATATAGATATAGGAATTAGGATCAGTTTCCCAGCCTTTACACTTCAAAATCCAACCGGGCTGGCCACCACCAGATGCATTGCCCGCGCGAGGCACTGCATCACCAAACTTACCATTGGGAAACTGTGGATACTCTTGCATCGTGCCATTACGCTCCAAACGCTGTTGGTCACGGAGCTTGACGCGGCAAAGGTTGAGAACCGCATCTTGCATGGCAGCATCGACCTTTTGCCCCTTGCCAGAGTGGGTGCGATGATAAAGTGCGGTCACAATACCAAGCGCCAAGTGCAAACCAGTTCCACTATCACCAATCTGCGCACCCGTTACCATGGGTGGGCCATCATCAAAACCCGTAGTTGATGCAGAACCGCCCGCACATTGCGCAACGTTCTCATACACCTTGCAATCCTCATAAGGCCCTGGTCCAAATCCTTTAATCGAAGCCATGATCATGCGAGGGTTGAGTTCTTGAATGCGCTGCCAGGTAAATCCCATGCGATCCAAAGCGCCTGGAGCGAAGTTCTCAACCAAGACATCACACTGCTTAATCAGACGCTCCAGAATATCTTTACCTTCTGGTGTTTTGGTATTCACGGTAATCGAGCGCTTGTTGTGATTGAGCATCGTGAAATATAAGCTATCGGCATCAGGGATATCTTGAAGCTGATTGCGCGTTGCATCGCCCTCACCCGAGCGCTCCACCTTGATGACGTCTGCTCCAAACCAAGCGAGTAACTGGGTGCACGTGGGCCCAGATTGAACGTGCGTAAAGTCGAGGATCTTAACCCCCTCAAGTGCTTTAGCCATAAAAAAGTCCTAAAAAGTATGAAAATATGATGAAAGCCATTTTACCAGTGCTGGTATTGGCTAAAAATGGCGATCCAGCCTAATCTGGGACAGCCGCTGGATTAAGCCCCTGGCTTCGATTCCAGCTCGATCAGACGCTTTTTAAGCTCTTTTTCTTCCAAAAATCGTACGGTCTCATCCCGAATCACCGCAACTACCCCACTTACTTGATGATGCTCATCATGCAGCATGGCAACCGTAAATGCGATTGACAAGGCATGCCCATCTTTATGAATAGCTGGCACTCGCAGGGTTTGCTTTCCGTACTTTGTGGTGCCCGTTTCCATCGAGTGGTGATAGCCTTCCCAATGACGTGCCCGAAATCGCTCAGGGGTAATGATGTCAAGGTTTTGTCCTAATGCCTCTGCGGCGGTATATCCAAACATCTCTTCGGCAGCACGATTCCAAAGAGTGATTTTGCCTGCCACATTGGACACCACGACAGCATCGCCAATCACATTAATGAGTTGATGAAGATCGACTTCATGTTTCATATTTCATGCCTCCTCTGAAAAACAAATGGCGCCCGCAGGCGCCATTGCTTAACAGCCAATACGATTAAACCGCTTTTGCCGCATGCAACTGAGCAATTTGGTCTTTGCTGTAGCCAAGATCCGATAGAACTTCATCGGTGTGCTCACCCAAAACTGGGGATGGCTTCACTTCAACTTTCAGATCGGAGAACTTAATGGGGCTACCAATTGTCAGGTACTTGCCGCGTACTTTGTGATCCACTTCCACGATGGAACCGCTGGCACGCAAATCAGGTGACTCAGCAATCTCTTTCATCGAGAGTACGGGTGCGCATGGAATATCGTACTTACGCAAGATATCAACCGCTTCGTACTTGGTCTTATCTTTGAGCCAATCTTCAATGGTTGCGAAGATGTCAAAAATCTTATCTTGACGAGCTTGCGCAGTCATATAGGCTGGATCAGTTGCCCACTCTGGCTTACCGAGAGCTTTGGTGATTGGTTCCCAAGCATGACCTTGAATCGTGAAATAGATATAGGCATTTGGATCGGTTTCCCAGCCTTTGCACTTTAAGACCCAGCCAGGCTGTCCGCCACCACCGGCGTTACCGCCACGGGGCACAACATCAGTAAATTTGCCATGAGGATACTGTGGGTACTCTTCGAGGTAGCCAACACGATCCAAACGCTGCTGGTCACGCAACTTCACACGGCAGAGATTCAATACAGCGTCTTGCATTGAGCAAGCCACTTTTTGACCTTTACCGGTCTTTTGACGATGCATGAGGGCAGTCAAAATACCAATCGCCAAGTGCATACCGGTATTGCTATCGCCCAATGCGGCAGCAGATACGGTGGGGGGGCCGTCCCAGAAACCGGTGGTCGATGCAGCACCGCCAGCACACTGAGCCACGTTCTCATACACTTTTAGATCCTCATAGGAGTGACCGTCAGAGAAACCTTTTACGGAAGCCAAGATCATCTTGGGGTTCAATTCCATAATGCGATCCCATGAGAAACCCATGCGATCTAAGGCACCAGGACCAAAGTTCTCAACCATTACGTCAGAAACCTTGATCAACTTCTCGAGCACTTCTTTACCTTGAGGAGTTTTGGTATCCAAGGTTAAGGAACGCTTGTTACCATTGAGCATCGTGAAGTACAAAGCATCAGCATCCGGAATATCGCGCAACTGACTGCGGGTCACGTCGCCAGAGCCGGGACGCTCTACTTTAATGACGTCGGCACCATAAAAGCCAAGCAATTGGGTGCAAGCAGGGCCTGCTTGTACGTGGGTGAAATCGATAATCCGAATTCCGTCTAGTGGTTTGCTCATCTTGAATCTCCTTTGGACTCTTTATATCAATTAATGATTACTTCTTAGTTGCAGTAGAAGCTGGGTTGAGGTTGGTTAAACGACCACTCTCAGTACCGGCAGTTTCATCGATCACAGCATTGATGACGGTGGGCTTGCCAGAAGCTAATGACTTGTTCAATGCATCAGTCAACTCCTCAGGGGTGGTGACGTTATATCCGACTCCACCAAACGCCTCCATCATGATGTCGTAACGGGCATTCTTCACAAACACGGTTGGCGCAACATCAGAGCCACCCGTGGGGTTCACATCAGTACCACGGTAAACGCCGTTATTGTTAAATACCACCGTGATGATTGGCAAGTTATAACGGCAGATGGTTTCGAGTTCCATGCCGCTAAATCCAAATGCGCTATCACCCTCGATCGCAATGACCGGTAACTTACTTACCACTGCGGCGCCGATGGCGTAACCCATACCAATACCCATAATGCCCCAAGTTCCGGAGTCAAAACGCTTACGTGGCTTGTACATATTGACGATGCTACGGGCATAGTCAAGCGTATTGGCACCTTCGTTCACGATATTGACTTCGGGATTGGCCTTCACCACTTCGCGAATTGCACGCAATGCGCTGTGGAAGTTCATAGGCGATGGGTTCTTGGAGAGTGTCTCCTCCATCTTGGCAATGTTCTTCTCTTTTTTCTCGTTGATTGCATTAATCCACTCAGCGCTGGGCTTGGGAACGTTTGCAATTTGCTTCAAGATCTCAGTCACACACGAACCAACATCACCAATGACAGGTGCTGCGATCGGAACGTTACTATCGATTTCGGTCGGCGCAATATCAATCTGAATAAATTTCTTCAAATGATTGCCCCAAGTTTTACCTTTACCGTGAGCCAATAACCAATTTAAGCGGGCACCAACCAACATCACCGCATCGGCTTCTGCCAACACAAATGAACGCGCTGCGGATGCGCACTGTGGGTGGTTATCGGGTAATAAACCCTTGGCCATGGACATTGGCAAATAAGGAATGCCCGATTTCTCAACCAAATCTTTAATCTCTTGATCGGCTTGCGCATAAGCCGCGCCTTTGCCCAACAGAATCAATGGGCGCTTAGCATTCTTCAACACATCGATAGCGCGCTTGATTGCGTCTGGTGCAGGAATTTGCTTCGGTGCAGCGTCAATCACACGGAACAATGATTCTTGTCCCTTCTGAGCTGGAATGCTCTGTCCTAGTAATTGTGCAGGCAAGTCGAGGTACACGCCGCCTGGACGTCCCGATACCGCAGCACGAATCGCACGTGCGACACCAATGGCAATATCTTCTGCCTTGTTAATCCGGTAGGAAGCTTTGGCATAGGGCTTAGCCGCATTGAGCTGATCCATCTCTTCGTAATCACCCTGCTGCAAGTCCACAATCTCACGCTCACTCGATCCAGAAATCAAGATCATGGGGAAGCAGTTGGTGGTTGCATTCGCAAGAGCAGTCAAACCATTTAAGAATCCGGGGGCTGACACCGTTAAGCAAATACCGGGTTTTTGGGTCATGTAACCCGCAATCGCTGCAGCATTACCTGCATGCTGCTCGTGACGGAATCCAATAAAGCGCATTCCTTCAGCCTGGGCTAGACGTGCTAAATCGGTAATGGGAATACCAACCAGTCCAAAAATGGTGTCAATATCGTTAGCCTTGAGGGCATCGATCACCAAATGGAAACCGTCGGTTAATGGGGTATCTTCTGCAGCGACATTGGCAGAATGCTCTTTCGTAGCTGTCAACATAACGTTGTCTCTCTCCGTGGGATTAGTTGTCTTCAACATCGCCTCCATAAAAGAGTCTCAGTTGAACTGAGACGAATCTTAGGACTCATAGATAGCTTCAGCATTGACTTTCGTCAATTTCCCCTAAAATCCAATAAAAACCTAGGGTTAGAGCCTACTCAATCCCCCAAAAAACCCTTTTATTTTATATAAATAGCTCTTTATGTTTGCTCTTTAAACGACTTAGAGTTTCGGGCGAAAGATTGAGATAGGCCGCTAATTCTTTCTTGGGCAAAACATCGAACAAGTTTTCATACTTCCGTAAAAATCGTTCGACCCGACCCGGGGCATCGAGCATGTGCAAGGTAATGGTGTGCGCCATGATTTCACTCATGAGACGCATTACCTCAAACTCAAAACTTTCTTTCAGTTTTGGATGATTCTCTAAAAACTCAGCCCACTTTTTAAGCGGCATCCGTGCAACTCTAGCCTTAGTAACCGAAGCGATGCTGTATGGAGCGGCGCGCTGTAAGCGCCAAGCAGCGTAGCTGGTTTCAATATCTTTCTCAATTGCAAAGCGCAAGATCATTTCTTTTGCATCAGCACTAGACACAATGCGCTTCAAGATTCCATCGAGAACAAAGTACTGCTCCATTTGATAGTTACCTTGGCGCAATAAGATCTCGGATTTCTTAAGATCCGAGATCTCTAAGGAGCTCTCTAATTCAGCCATGCTGCCCGGATCTAGATTGCGCAGGACAATGTTTTGGCTTAGCTGCAAGCGAATTAGATTTTTCTCTGGATGTCTGTCTAGTATGGTCATTGAAATATGTACTTGAACCTCTTATTGTAAGCCTTCCAACTTTAGATATTCGGGTTATTCCTAGTCGCAGATAGGGTAATATAGGGCTGTCATGGTGCCCAAATGCCTGCATTTGGGTTAAACGGGAAACACTACCCAAACGTGTGCTGCCCCCGCAACGGTAAGTGAATGCGCTAGTTTTTTAGCGCTATGGTTTGATAAGCCACTGTGTGTCAATGCATGGGAAGGCCAAATCTAAAGTTCACCAGCCCGGATACCGGCCAAGACAGGTGGAACTTCGTGAACGGGGACCTTCGCGCGCCAATATAGGGTCCTCGCACGCCCTCATTGACGCTCATCCCTATTCCGAATTCTGTATCGCCCGCTAACGGGGAGGTTGGCAGGCATTACAACTTGGGATTCATCATGCAACCTTGCCGCAACTCTTTCGGAGCCAAGAACCGTTGGCGCCTATCTGCTCTCACCCTCGCCTCAACCCTTGTTTTCAGTAACCCAACTACATTTGCTCAAAGCAGCAGTGTCTCGGTCAGTACGGCCAATAATCCAATGGATCCAGTGATTGTCACTGCAACTCGCACCCCTACGCGAGCCAACGATGTTCTAGCCGACTACGTCTTCATTGGTCCCGAGGAAATTGCTGATGCGGGGCAAACGAGTCTAGTGGAGCTATTACAGCGACAAAGGGGGGTGGAAATAACTGGCGCAAGTGGAAGTGGTGGTGCTGGCGCAAGCGTTTTCTTACGCGGGACGAGCAATCAACAAAGCTTGCTTTTAATTGATGGTGTTAGAGTTGAAGCAGGTTTCCTCGGCGGCCCAACTTGGTCAGCTATTCCCTTGGCAATTATTGATCGTATCGAAATTATTTTTGGGCCGCAGAGCAGTCTCTATGGATCAGATGCTATCGGCGGCGTCATTCAAATTTTCACTAAAACTGGTGAAGGACCCTTTCAGGCATCGGCATCAACTGGCTATGGTACTTATGGAACAACTATTTCAGAGGCCGGAATTTTTGGCAGAGCTGGAAAGGATAACCAGGTTAAATACTCTCTAAGTGCAACTCAGGAAGTTTCTTCTGGATTCAATTTAATAGCGACTAATATGCCCTTTCGGTCTACCTACAATACCACTCAAAATATGGGCTACACAAGAGATGGCGGGACAGGGAAACTAAGCCTAGAATTTAGTCGTGGCCAAGAATTAGGAATTCAGTTTTTTGCAAGTCGATTGAAATCACAAGCATCTGCTACACCCAGTCAATTGGCAGAATCAATTGGTAGCACAAGTAGTTTTGCCATATTTTCAAATAATCAAATTACCAACGTATGGAAAGGTTATATTCAAGTTTCTCAATCGTATGATTCAGGACAAAACTTGTTTTACAACTCACTTTACAACACTAAGCAAAATATTTACACGTGGCAAAACGATATACAAGTTGGTGAAGATACTTTGCAGTTATTGGCAGAAAGGCGAAGTCAGAATGTATTTTCTGACGATTTGAATTACAACTCCAGCTGGCCTTTACCTAGGGAACAGTTTTCGCAGACACGAAATACAAATTCTCTAGCAGGGCTTTACCAATTAAAACGTGGGGCTCATCTTGCAAATGCATCTTTTAGAAATGACAATATTACGGGTTATGGATCTCAGAACACGGGGGGAATTTCTTACGGCTATTTTTTTACAAAGCAACTAAGGGCCAATATTAATTACGGAACAGGCTTCCGAGCGCCAACGTTTAACGACTTGTACTATCCAGGTTATGGAAATAGCAATATTCAGGCCGAGAAGAGTAAAAATACCGAAGCCGGAATTCATTATGAATCAATAAAATTTGATGCGCGCTTGATTGCCTATACCAATACGATCACTAACCTAATTCAAGGATCTGGCAGCATTAATACCAGTCAGTGTTCACCGGGATTCGGAAGTAGTGGCTGCGCCATAAATATCGGTGAAGCAAAAATTACCGGTTTATCGATTGGTGGCGCGTTTCGATCTGGCAACATTTCATTTCGCGGTTCTTTTGATCAACAAAATCCTGTGGATGAATCTTCTGGAAGTGTTTTACCTAAACGAGCCAAACAATTTGGTAACGCTGGAATTGATTACAAACTGCGTAATCTCAAGTCCGGTATAGAAGGAACGTTTGTAGGAAGGCGGTTTGATAGCTATCCTGCTGGAGCTGCAATGGGTGGATATGCTTTATTTAACGTGTTTGCAGATTACGAGTTCGCTAAAGATTGGTCGATCTTTGGTCGCTGGAACAATATCTTCAATAAGGATTACCAACTATCTTATGGTTACAACACCCCAGGATCAAACCTTTTTGTCGGGGTTCGGTACGCCATGAAATAAAGGATTTGTGCTAATTTAGGTCTAAAATAGGTTTATTACTCAAGGAGGAAACATGTTTAATCTTTCGACCAAACAGACTGTAGGGATTGCAGTGGTTTTTTCCTTGATTTTGTGGGCTACCCGAGGTCAGCACGTGGCCTCGATGATGAGCTTGCCGGATGCCACCTGGGCAATCGCCTTCATGCTTGGTTTTTTATTGAGCCCCATTCTCTTTGTGATCATTTTGGTTCAGGCTTTTGTAATCGACTACTTGGCGATGGGTAATTACCTGTTTAATGTTGCCTATGCAGCCTTGGTCCCTGCATATTTGGCACTTTGGCTAGCCGGTCGGTGGTTACGGCAACACTACGAACAACAAGGCTTCAAAATTGGTCAATTTGTTGTGGCTCTAATTGGTGGTGTCGCCGTTTGTGAGCTGATCTCGAGTGGGGCCTTTTATCTGCAAAAGAGCAATGCTTCGCTTGCAGGATTTGCTGAACTGTTTGGAACCTATTTCTTTGGTAATTTGTTCTTCACCCTCTGCTACGTTGCGGTTGCCTCGTTAGCGTTTTATCTGGTGACCGAGACCTCTAAAAAGAAATTAGCCTAGTTCTGATACGATCTTGTCTATGTCGCAAGATTCCATCGAGCAAACGCTCCGACGCCTTTCTGAGAAGTTAAAAATGGTGAATGCCTCTGTTGAGGCATTACGAAACGATCGCGTTGCCCTTGAGTCAAAAATTGAGGATGCCCAAAAGCGTATTGAGCACATCCTAAAGCGCCTGCCAGAACAAAGTGATTCTCGCCAAATGAACCTGTTAGGCGATAACGCAATCATCGATAAAGACCATGACCCAACAACGCATTGAAGTGAGCCTTGCTGGCCATAAAATCACGCTAGCTACATCAAGCGATCATGAGCCATTACTTCGCGAGGCCTGCACCTTAGTAGATGAACAGATTAAGTTAGCTCTAGCCAGTGGTAATAAAAGTATTGAACGGGCAGCCATGATGGCGGCCATTAAATTAGCGGGTGACCTGATTCAAGCTCAGCAATCTTTGGCACAAGCAGCCAACGCCCCCAAGGTTGACCCCGAACAACTGACTTTGATTGAGCAGGAAGTCAATGCGCTTGAACAGCAAGTCGATTCCCTGATCAAAACACTTTCCCTGCCTGGTGCGCCAAGGCCAATAGTTCCTTGAACCGATGCGTAAGCATACGGAACGGGTATTGCAGTATGGGCGCGAGCGTCTGATCGATTTACAGTGTGGGCTAGTCCGATACTCCCTGAGTCATTTGATGCACCCGAAGTATTGCTACCGTGCCACCTTGAACTTTAGGGTTCAGGATGACGGTCTAGCGACCAAGGCGGGGATCCTTGCATGTTTCTGACTGATATTGCAATCCTGCTGGTTTGCGGAGCCTGTGCAGGGTTCTTAGCGGGTCTGCTTGGGATTGGCGGGGGAATGATTTTGGTCCCCTTCATGATCATTGTCTTTAATCACCAGGGCTTTAGCCAAGACATCATTGTTCATATGGCCATTGCCACTGGAATGACCACCATTTTGTTTACCTCACTGTCAGCCATTCGGGCGCATCATCGCCATGGCTCAATTGACTGGAAACTGGTTGCGGGCTTCACCCCCGGAATCATTGTGGGGAGTTTTTTAGGAGGTAGCGAACTATTTGAGGCATTCAATACTGGCTGGCTCTCCCTCTTCTTTGCCATCTTTATTGTGTACACCTCGATTCAGATGTTCATCAACAAAAAGCCCAAGCCGGAACGTGAGCTACCTGGTAAGGTCGGCTTATTCTCTTATGGCGCCTTCTCCGGAGGGCTATCGAGCTTACTAGGTGCCGGTGGCGCCTTTGTCACCGTGCCATTCATGATCTGGTGCAATGTGAGTCCCCATGTCGCAATGGCAACCTCCTCGGGGCTCGGCTTTCCGATTGCGCTTGCGTCAACCTTGGGTTACGTATTTGGTAGCTTTGGTCGGCCCGACTTACCGGCAGGATCTTTTGGCTTCATTTATCTACCGGCCGTTGCCTGCATCGTAGCAACGAGTATTTTTACTGCCCCACTTGGAGCAAAATTAGCTCGCAAGCTCAATGTCGTTCAACTCAAGCGAGTCTTTGGGGTAATGCTAATGTTCTTGGCGCTCTTTATGTTCAATGAGGCCCATAAAGCGCTTGGCGCTTAATGGCTGTACTGCTGGCGCAATACGTTCTTTTGGACCTTACCCATGGCGTTTCGGGGTAAGTCGTTGACAATTTCAACCCGCTTGGGAACTTTGAAGTTTGCAATCTTTGACTTGAGAGCATCGATCATCGATTGGCTATTGAGTTTGGCGCCTGGCTTTGGAACGACCACAGCCATGACCGCCTCACCAAAGTCTTTATGCGGAATCCCAATCACTGCGCTTTCCTCAACCCCATCCATATCATCAATAAAACTCTCAATTTCTTTTGGATAGACGTTGTAGCCACCCGAGATAATTAAATCCTTATTGCGACCCACGATGCAAAGATAGTGATCAGGCACTTTACCGGCACTGGTTTCACCGCCCCAACGACCCACATCACCCGTTTTAAACCAACCGTCTTTAGTGAACTCCTCAGCGGTCTTCTCAGGCATGCGCCAGTAGCCCTTAAATATATTCGGACCGCGCACTTCAATGGCACCAATCTCGTTGACATCACAGAGTGATCCGGATTCATTCACGACACGAACCTCAACTCCAGGAAGAGGAACGCCAACGGATCCCCCAACTCTGGCACCCTTATACGGATTAGAGACCAACATCACAGTCTCACTCATACCATAGCGCTCAAGAATAGTATGACCAGACACTTTCTGGAAATTATTAAAGGTCTCAGTTAATAAAGGTGCGGAGCCTGAAACAAAGAGGCGCATGTTTTTACAGACGCTCTGATTAAAGTTCGGATCCAGCAGAAGGCGTACATAGAATGTTGGCACGCCCATCATGACGGTTGAGCGTGGCAAATGCTTAATGAGTTGTGCAGTATCCAAACGAGGCAACCAAATCATTTTGCTGCCGTTTAATAAAGCGCCATGGGCAGCAACAAACAATCCGTGCACATGGAAAATGGGCAGAGCATGCAAAAGGACATCACCTTTTTTCCAGCCCCAAAACTCTTTTAATACCAGGGCATTACTACCCAGGTTACCGTGCGTGAGCATGGCACCTTTACTGCGACCTGTAGTACCGGAGGTGTACAAAATAGCAGCTAGTTCGTCGTCGGCTTTTTTAACGGTCTTAAATTGATCGGAACACTGAGCAGCGCGATCTAAAAGTGATCCGGTCCGATTCTCATCGAGGGTGAATACATTTTGAGTGCCGCTCTTAAATGCAATCTTTGAAATCCAAGAAAAGTTCTTGGAACTGCAAACGACAACGGCTGGTTCTGCATTCTCTAGAAAATACTGAATCTCAGACTCTTGATACGCCGTGTTCAAGGGTAAGTACACATACCCGGCACGTAGAGTGGCCAGATATAAGAAAAGTGCTTCTGGGGATTTTTCAACTTGGACAGCAACTCGTGAGCCTTGGGGTAACTTCAAGCTCTTGAGAAGATTTGCCATCATGGCCGTGGCGCGATCGAGATCGCGCCACGAGTAATACAGTCCGTCTTGGGTTTCTAGTGCACAGTCCTCGCGATTTTTAGGAAAGCCAGACTCTAATAATGCGTATAAGTTCACTCAAAACCCTTGACTACGAATACAAAATTAATCGAGCTTAGCGCCTGATTTCTTAACAACCTCAGCCCAACGGGTTACGTCAGACGCAACTTGCTTACCAAATGCCTCTCCGTAAAGATTTGGATTATCCGCACCGTTTTGAGCCCAAATCGCTTTCAACTTTGGTGAGTTAAGAGCCTTTTGAACCTCAGCTGTCATCTTATCGATGATTGGCTTTGGTGTGCCAGCAGGAGCAAACATACCGTACCAAGTCGAAACGCGATAGTCAGGCAAACCAGCTTCTACAAATGTTGGTACATTTGGAATTGCTGGATTGCGCTTCTCAGAAGCAACGGCGATCGCAAACAACTTACCAGCATTAATTTGTGGAGCGGATGTTCCCAAGCCATCGAATTCCAAATCAACCTGGCCAGCTAAGAGGTCACTCATTGCGGGACCTGCACCACGATAAGGAATATGAACAATGAAGGTGCCTGTTTGGATCTTAAATAACTCACCAGCTAAGTGATGCACTGTGCCACTACCGGCGCTGGCAAAGTTGTATTTACCAGGGTTCTTCTTCATAAGAGCAATGAAGTCTTTTAAGTTACGAGCACTCACACGATTGGGGTTTACTACCAATACCTGTGGAACGCTGGCTAAAAGAGCAACTGGAATGAAGCTCTTTTGAATGTCATAGTCCAAGTTCTTGTACATGGAAGGAGCAATGGTGTGATGGGATGCGCCAATAAACCAGGTATAGCCATCTGGTGCTGCTTTCGCTGCAACCGATGCACCTACCGTACCACCTGCACCACCACGGTTATCAATAATGAACTGCTTACCCAATTGCTCGGTTAACTGAGCAGCCAAAGGACGGGCGAATGCATCCGTGCCACCACCCGCTGGGAATGGGTTCAAAAATGTGACGGTTTTTACTGGCCACTCTTGCGCATGAGCGGTGCTTGATAAACCCACTGCTGCTAGTAAGCTAAGCACGAGGCCTGCTATTTTTTTCTTCTGAATTAATGCCATTATTGTCTCCTCTTCAATTCTTATAAAGGGTAAAACGATTGCGAACATCATTCTAAATCGAACTTCAAAAACTAGGGCAAAACCCCTAAAAGTCTTATACAGGACTTATTAGGCTTATGTTTTGATCAGCTTACCAACCGAACGGGAATAAATAATATCGCCGTTCACGAAGCGCTCATGATTTTCTTCAACGCTCGACAGATCATACAGATAATTCACCATTAAACCACCGGATTGCCGCAGGCCATTTTTGGACAAATCACCCGCCCAATTAATTTGATGCAGCTTGGCACCATTACCTAGATGGAATTTAGCGACAGGATTGCCGTCCCGACTTGGGGTAACCACGGTCAGATAAATCGCGGTTAAAGCGATCAGGGCAGCCTTTTCGTCCTCACTGCATTGATCTGGATGCCAGGACTTGCCTAGCTTATCCATCCAATTAGCACCATTGAGTTTCAAAAGTTCAAGCGCCTCGTCACGGGCCTTACGAATCGCCGGCTTCATTTTGTCAGAGCTTGGCAGGTCGCCCAAATGGGCTCCATCGGTAATCCACTCCATGAGGCCCGGAATCGGTGATAGGGTCACAAAGGTTTTTAATCCCGGGAACTCGGCATGGAGTTGCTCAGCAACGCGCTTAATTAAGAAGTTGCCCATCGAAACCCCCCGCAGTCCAGACTCGCAGTTACTAATGGAGTAAAACGCAGCCACTTTGAATTGGTTGGTTTGCTCTACAGGGATAGATTTTTTATCCACTAAAGGCATGATGGCAACTGGAATCTCGGGAAGCAGAGCAACTTCCACGAAGATTAAGGGCTCATCCGGTAGCTGGGGATGGAAAAAGGCAAAACAACGCCGATCGGGTTGCAAACGCCGGCGCAGATCATCCCAGCCATCAATGGCATGGACGGCCTCGTGGGCAATGATCTTCTCCAAAATCTCTGCCGGCGACTTCCAGTCAACACGGTGCATCTTCAAAAACCCAGGATTAAACCAGGACGACAAGAGGTGTCGCATGTCGTAGTCCAAGCCCATTAACTCCGGTTTCTTATTTAGTAAGGTCAAAAGATCGCGACGCATTTCCACGACTGCAGCCGTACCACCCGGAGCTCGATTGAGGCGCCTTAAAAGCTCTTGGCGAGGGGATTCAGAGATCTTCTGCAGGCGAATGTAATTTCTTGCATTTGGATCTGCCGCAAAACTTTGCGCTGCCTTCGTCAGTTGCTCAGCATCAATATTGAATTGTTCAGCGAGCATCATAAAAAATTTAGAACGGTGATCGGCATTGAGCTTGCGGTAGCTTGAGATCACATCTAAGGCCATACTGACAGCGTTTGATTCACCCCGCTCAGAAATAAGCTGGCGAACCGCACTGTTGGCTCGAGATAGGTAACGGGTTTGGGCAATTTTCTCTAGCATGCTGACAGCATAACCAGATTTTGTAACAGGGGCTTAAATCACTCAGTCAAAAGGGTTTATTGACGCGGCGTTCGCAGCAATAAGTAGATTCCCAAACCAATCATCGGCATCGATAGCCACTGCCCCATGGATAAACCCAAGCCAAGTAAGCCCAAGAACGCATCCGGCTCCCTAGCAAACTCCGCCAGAAAACGAAGTAGCCCATATCCAAGTAAGAAAAGTCCGGATACCTGCCCCACGCGTTTTGGTTTACTTGCATAGAGCCACAATACCAAAGCTAATAGAAGGCCTTCACCTGCAAATTGATACAACTGTGATGGATGGCGGGCCACTTGGTCCACCATCGGAAACACCATCGCCCACGGCCAATCGCTCGGACGTCCCCATAACTCACCATTAATAAAGTTTCCAAGGCGTCCAAAAGCAAGTCCCAGTGGCACGAGTGGCGCCACAAAATCCGTAATCACAAAGTATGAGAGTTGGCGCCGCTTCGCAAACCATGCCAAAGCGATTAGGACTCCTAATAACCCACCGTGGAAGGACATTCCGCCTTCCCAGAGCTTAAAAATACTGAGGGGGTTTTGCAGATAAAAACCGGGCATGTAAAAGAGCACATAACCCAAGCGACCCCCAACAATCACCCCCACCACTCCCCAAAATAGGATGTCTTCAACATCTTTAAAGGTCCAACGCATCGCTTGATATGGTTCTTGGCGAACACGCAGTCGTCCCAGTAATAAAAATTGGGCAAATGCACATAAGTACATCAGGCCATACCAATGAATCGCCAACGGGCCTATTTGCAGTGCGACTGGATCGATTTGGGGATGCACCAACATTAGGCCGCCGCCTTGCTTTGATCAAAATGATGAAGCTCATGGCCTAAGGCACGATAACCCTTAAAGCGCTCGCGCCCTGCCTTAAGTTCATTCTCTTGTGTGGTCACCACTTCAATCCAACGAGGGAAGCGTTCCAGCAAGGCATCAAGACCTTGTGGAGCTTGTGTATGAAGGTAAATCAAGACATCCCGATGCGCTGGCGCTTGGTGGTCTAGCTCGGATAACTGATCCACCAGGAGAATCGGGGTCTCGTGGGCACCCTCGTGATGCAACCAAGCATGAGGTAAAAAGTCAGTTTTACTGAAGGTCCACAATAAATCATCAAGATTGTTGAGGTCGTTTTTACTTCCAGTAATCACGATCGTGCGTGGCAACCCCTGGGGATGAGAGCTGGCCAGAATTTTGCGGCTTAAACGACAGCAGTACTGTAATTTGTCCGAAACATGACTATGAAAATCAATTCTGGCCATTCGCGCTATTAATGGGTGCTTATTGATCGAGCAAGAAATTGAGCAATAGGGGAACTGGTCTCCCTGTTGCCCCTTTAGCCGCCCCGCTCTTCCATGCAGTTCCAGCGATATCCAGATGTGCCCATCGGAATTTTTCAGCAAAGCGCGAGAGGAAACAAGCTGCGGTCACACTTCCAGCAGGTCGTCCGCCAATATTTGCGACGTCCGCAAAGTTTGACTTCAATTGCTCGTGATATGCTGCATCGAGCGGCAGACGCCAGACGGTATCTAAGGATTGATGACCAGCTTTATTCAAGGCTTTTACGAGGGCTTCGTCATCGGAGAACAGACCGCTATGCACATGGCCTAATGCAATGATGCAAGCACCTGTCAAAGTAGCGACATCAATGACAGCCTTAGGCTTAAAGCGCTCTACATAGGTAAGCGCATCGCAGAGAATAAGTCGGCCTTCAGCATCGGTGTTTAAAACCTCGATGGTCTGCCCTGACATACTCTTCACAATATCGCCCGGACGGGTTGCGCGACCCGATGGCATATTCTCACAAGTTGGCACCACACCAATCACATTCTTCTTTAATCCCAACAACGATACGGCATACATGGTGCCAAATACCGATGCTGCACCACACATGTCGTACTTCATTTCGTCCATTGCTTCGCCAGGCTTCAATGAGATGCCGCCCGTATCAAAGGTGATGCCTTTGCCAACCAAAACGATCGGATCCTCATTTGCTTTCCCACCCTCATGACGCATGATGATGAACTGTGGAGGAGTCTCTGAACCCTTAGCAACTGCTAAGAATGAACCCATACCTAAGGCTTCAATTTGTTGCTGATTGAGAACCTGGACTTTTAACTTGGTCTTCTTAGGAAGATTCAGTGCGGTTTGTGCCAAAAACGTTGGAGTGCAAACATTGGGTGGCAAGTTACCCAAATCTTTCGTGAGGTTCATTCCCTCAACCAAAGCCGATCCCTCCTGAACTGCAGTTTTCAGAAGCCCAGCTTGCTTGGTATTGGTCAGCAGGGTGAAGTGCGCTAAGGTATCTGCTTTTTCTTGCGGCTTGGTCTTATATTGTTCTTGTCGAGCTCCAAATCGATAAACCTGATCTCCCACAATTTGCGCTAGTAAACGAATCCGCTCGGCAATTGCATTAGGACTTTGATTGGCTTTTTGCTTGCCAGTAAAGCTAGACGTATGCCAAAGCACTGACTGGATAGAGCCGCCACTCAATACCTTAAGGGTCGAGCGCGCAATCTTGGCAAAATCCCCTAAGGACTCTTTATCACCAAGACCCACTAATAAAACACGTTTCAGCTTCACCTTACTCAAGGCCCATGCCCGGGTTGAGCGTAATAAAGTGCATACTCCGGCTTTTCCATCCAAATCACCTACAGAGCGTGCCTCTGAAATTGCTCCTCCGAGGAGATCATCAAGGGCCTGAAGCTGGGAGAGCTCCGCGGCGCGATAGGCTAAAACCAAACAATCGCTGCTTAAGCCACAAACCGCAGCAGCGCCCTTGGGGCTTTTAAAATCGATATCGACAAGAACTTTCGTGCTAAATTGAATCGTCATCATCTTTCACCATTTGGGGTTTTTTTACATTATCCACCGACCGAATTAAAGTCGCAGAATTAGATCTAGCCACCATGATTTTTGAACAAGCCCTCCGCCGCGAACTCAGCATGACCACTGGTGCTGTGTTTTTAGTCTTGGTCACCATCATGATTACCACCCTCGTAATCCGGATTTTGGGGTTTGCGGCCAGTGGAACGGTTAATCCCGAGGATGCTTTAGTCCTAATCGCTCTCGCGACCCTCGGTTATTTTGCGGTTCTATTGACCGTCTCACTATTTATTGCGGTTTTAATTGTTTTGGTCCGTTGGTACAAAGACTCCGAAATGATTGTGTGGTTTGCAAGTGGATTGAGCATTACAAATTTAATTGGTCCAATCCTGCGATTTGCGATTCCACTCATCATCATCATTGCTCTATTGGCCGCCTTTGTTTGGCCATGGGCAAATCGTGAGTCAAGTGTTATCAGTCAGCGTTTTCAACAGCGCGATGATGTGTCCATGGTTGCAGCAGGTCAATTTAAAGAATCGGCCAAAGCTGAGCGGGTCTTTTTCATTGAAGAGATTGATGTTGATAAAGGGGAAGTCAAGAATATCTTTGTGGCCGATACGCGTAATCAAAAGTTGAGTGTCGCAGTTGCTGCCACTGGCTATATCGAGAATACGCCCAACGGTGACAAAAACGTGGTTCTCTTAAAAGGCCGCCGTTATGAAGGCCAGCCGACCCAGCCAAATTTCAGAATCTTAGAGTTTGATGAGTACGAGACCAAGATCTTAAGTAAAGAAGTGGCCAAGCCGCCGCCACGGGATCGAGAAAAAAATGTGATTGAGCTGATGCAAGAAACCGATCCCAATATCCTGCGCGCCAACTTTGGTGAACTGCTTTGGCGTATCGGCCTACCCATCATGGCCCTTGGTTTGGTCTTGATTGCTATTCCCTTGGCTTATGTCAATCCCCGCTTAGGTAACTATACGGCGATGTTTTATGCCGTCCTCATTTATCTGATGTACAGCAACCTATTAAATCTCAGTCAAAATTATGTTGCGCAAGGACGCGTTGATTTCTTTGTCGGCTTGTGGCCGATTCATGTGCTTGCATTTGGCTTAGCCTTTGTTTTGATTCGTAACCGTATCAATCCATCCTTAAAGTGGTGGCAACGCCAACTTCCAAGGGCCTGGCAAAGCAAATGAGTTGGCTCTTTCCCAAAATTTATGAACGCTACTTTGCTAAGCAAATTTATGCGAGCTTTGGCTTCATTCTCTTTGCCCTGCTCGCACTCTTTGTATTTTTTGACATTCTGAGTGAACTGGGATCAGTCAACTCTAAATACACCTTGCCTTTAGCGCTTCTCCATGTGCTCCTCAAGGCGCCCAGCCGCATGGTTGAAATTATTCCGATCGCTGGCTTAATCGGTAGTATTTATGTGTTTGCCATGATGGCGAGTCAATCAGAGTTCACCATCTTCCGGGTAGCAGGCTTAGATATCAAACGCAGTCTCTTTACGCTCGCCAAGATCTCACTACCCATTGTCATCCTGACCCTAGCGATCAGTGAAGGCTTGGGCCCCTACAGTGAACGGCTTTCCGAACGAATTCGGATGGACGCGTTAGGCTCAACCTTCAGCTCACAGTTTCGGTCTGGCGTTTGGCTCAAAGATCAATTGCGCGATCAGGACGGAGCGGGGCCCGTTAAAGCTGGTGTGAGATACGTCAATGTGGGTTCAATTGATCCGGATGATCAAATTCGGCAAATTCGGATGTATGAGTTTGATCCCAACTACCGTCTCCTCTCAATTCGTAGTGCCGCATCTGGTCGTTTTGATAATAAAGGTGTTTGGGAGCTCAATGATGTTTCAGAAACACGCTTTATTGAGAAGCGTGGTGGCGACCCCTTGGATGCGGTCTACACCGCTCAGACCAAAAGTATTCCAACGCTTAGCTTGGAGTCACAAGTCACCCCGCAGATCCTCAATGTTCTGCTAATTAGCCCTGAAAAAATGTCGATCATGAGTTTAGGCCAATTTATTTTGCACCTCCAAGAGAACAAACAAGATGCGCAGCGCCATGCGATTGCCTTTTGGAAAAAAGTGGTTTACCCCTTCATCATCTTTGTGATGCTTGCACTCGCCCTACCCTTTGCCTTCATGAAAGTACGGGCTGGGAGCGTTGGCATTAAGGTCTTTGGTGGCATCATGCTGGGTATGAGTTTTCAGCTATTTAATACTTTGTTCTCGAGCGTTGGCTTACTTGGCGCACTCCCCGCCCTATTTACAGCAATCTTCCCACCATTGCTTTATTTGATCCTAGCAATTGCAGCTCTTAAGTGGGTATCCCGTGCTTAGGGGTATGTTCGAATGAATCTTCATCAACTGCGCTTTGTTCGCGAGGTAGTCCGTCAGAACTTTAATCTGACCGCAGCTGCAAAGGCACTCTTCACCTCGCAGCCTGGAGTCTCCAAAGCAATTATTGAACTCGAAGATGAGTTAGGTGTCGAAATCTTTCGACGCCATGGCAAACGCATTCGCTCGTTAACCGAGCCCGGTAAGCGCATCTTGGTCTCGATTGAGCGCTTATTAGAGGAAGTGGAGACCTTAAAACGTGTTGGCAATGATTACGCCAATCAAGACCAAGGTAGCTTTGTGATTGCCACGACTCACACCCAAGCTCGCTATGCCTTACCCAAAGTCTTGAGTGAATTTACCAAGCGTTTTCCAAAAGTACGCGTTAGTCTATTGCAGGGTAACCCCAGTCAAATTGCCCAAATGCTACTCGAGGATCGTGCTGATCTAGCCATTGCGACCGAGGGACTTGCTAATACCCCCGGGGTCTTAGCCCTACCGAGTCACCAATGGCAGCATGCGGTGGTTGTGCCGTCTGGTCACCCCTTACTCAATCATGAGTCCATCACTTTAGAGCTCTTAACTAAATATCCACTCATCACCTATGCAAAAGCATTCTCTGGGCGCAGCAAAATCGATGCAGCATTTGCGCAGCGCAACCTCACGCCCGACATCATTTTGGAGGCGATTGATGCGGATGTGATCAAAACCTATGTCGAGAATGGCATGGGGGTTGGGATTGTGGCGGGCGTTGCCTTAGATCCCGAGCGCGATCGGCAACTGAAATCCATCTCCGTGGGTCACATCTTTGGCACCAATGTCACGCACATCGGTATTAAACAAGGCGCTTATCTGCGCTCGTTTATCTTCACCTTTATTGAGCTGTTCTCACCCACGCTGACACGCAAAATCGTAGAACAGGCAATGTCGAGCGAATCAAGCGATTATCAAATTTGATGGTGCCTCGGGTCGGACTCGAACCGACACGCCTTGCGGCACCGGATTTTGAGTCCGGCACGTCTACCAATTCCATCACCGAGGCTAGTGCGTTAATGTTTTGTATTAACAGCAATAATCGAAACGATGATTTTAACCAATCTCATCGCCTCGTACCCAAAATTCCTAAATCGACTGATTAAGGGATCAAGATCGTCGTGCCAGTGGTCTTGCGTCCCTCCAGATCACGGTGCGCCTGCACAGCGTCTGCCAGAGGGTATTGTTGCTTAATCTCAATCTTAATTTGCCCCTGGGTCACGCGCTCAAATAAATCCTTGGCCATTGGCTCTAACAATGAGCGATTGTGTACATAGGTCATTAGTGTGGGTCGGGTTAACTTTAGCGATCCCTTGCTCGACAAAACGGCTAGATCGATCGGCGGAACCGATCCAGAAGCATTGCCAAAGCTGACCGCCATGCCCCGTGGGGCGATACAGTCGAGGGTCTTCATGAAGGTATCTTTACCGACTGCGTCATAGGCAACTGCCACGCCTTTACCGTTCGTAATCTCTTTCACGCGTGTTACAAAATCTTCGGTACGGTATTCAATCACATGATCACAGCCATATGACTTTGCGAGCGCCGCTTTCTCAGGGCTACCTACCGTACCAATTACGGTGGCACCAATCGCCTTTAACCATTGCAGAGCAATTAAGCCAACGCCCCCAGCAATCGCATGAAATAGAACCGTATCGCCGCGCTGCACTTTATAGGTATCGTTTAGAAGGTACTGCACTGTGAGGCCTTGCAACATCATTCCCGCGCCAGTCTCAAACGAAATCGCATCAGGTAACTGCACAATCGTCTCTGCGGGCATGATACGAGCTTGCGCATAGGCCCCCGTTGGTCTACCTGCATAGGCAACGCGATCGCCCACCTTGAGGTGTGTCACGCCTGGGCCAACTTTCTCAATAATGCCCGATGCTTCCATGCCAATACCGCCTGGTAATGGCTGGGGGTAGTAGCCTGATCGGAAATAAATATCAATGTAGTTCAGGCCACATGCTTTTTGTGCAATCAAAACCTCGCCTGGTCCTGGCTCGCCTAGTGAAACATCAACGTATTTCATGACCTCAGGTGGTCCAACTTCATCGATCCGAATTGCTTTTGTTTGCATAACTGACATGTGGTTTCTCCTGAATATTCTTGTTCCAAATTCATCGAAATCGATGCTTGGGGTGTCATTTTTTTAAGCCAAGCCCGTATTTTGCCTAAAATTACGGTTCTAAGCCGAAATTCATTTATTCATCTAAGAAGGATTGCCACCATGGCGGGTCATTCAAAATGGGCCAATATTCAACACCGTAAGGGCCGCCAGGACGAAAAGCGTGGCAAGATTTGGACCAAACTCATCAAAGAGATTACTGTTGCTGCCCGCTTAGGCGGAGGTGATCTCAGCGCAAATCCGCGTTTGCGCCTCGCAATCGACAAAGCCAAAGATGCCAATATGCCCAACGACAATGTGCAACGTGCGATTGCGCGCGGAACGGGCGCTGCCGATGGCGTTGACTACGAAGAGATTCGGTATGAGGGTTACGGTATTAATGGTGCCGCAGTGATTGTCGATGCGATGACGGACAATCGCACCCGCACTGTTGCCGAGGTTCGCCATGCCTTCTCAAAGCACGGGGGCAATATGGGCACAGAAGGCTCCGTCGCTTTTTTATTCAAACACTGCGGGCAACTGCTCTTTGCTCCTGGAACCAATGAAGAGCAACTACTCGAGTTAGCGCTTGAAGCCGGTGCGGAGGATGTAATTACGCATGAGGATGGATCGCTCGAGATCATCACGGATCCCTTTGAATTCACCAATGTCCGTAACGCTTTAGAAGCGGCGGGTTTAAAACCCGAGTTAGCCGAGGTGACGATGCGCCCCTCGACCGAGGTCGATCTCAATCCAGAGCAAACTGAATCGATGCAAAAACTATTAGATGCGCTCGAAAATTTAGATGACGTCCAAGCGGTTTATACCAATGCCAATCTATGAGATGAGGAGAAAAGGTTCATTATGAAAGTTTTATTAATTGGCTCTGGCGGTCGCGAACATGCCTTGGCTTGGAAACTCGCTCGCTCACCGAAAGTACAAAAAGTATTCGTGGCGCCTGGTAATGGAGGCACAGCGAATCAAAAAACCGCCGGTATTGAAAATTTACCGATCTCGGATCTCGAAGAGCTTGCCGCGTTCGCAAAACGTGAGCAAATTGGCTTAACCGTCGTGGGGCCTGAAGCGCCATTGGCTGCAGGAATTGTGGATGTCTTTCGCAATCAGGGCTTGCGGATTTTTGGTCCAACCCAATTGGCAGCACAACTAGAATCCTCCAAAGACTTCTCCAAGGCATTCATGAAGCGCCATGGCATTCCAACGGCCGATTATCAAACCTTTACGAATGCCCTAGCAGCGCATGACTATATTGATCAAAAAGGTGCGCCGATTGTGATCAAAGCTGACGGTCTTGCTGCGGGTAAAGGAGTGGTGGTTGCCATGAGCCTGGCCGAAGCACATATGGCGGTTGACATGATGCTCTCAGACAACAAGCTTGGCGATGCAGGAGCACGGGTTGTGATTGAAGAATTTATTACGGGGGAAGAAGCCAGCTTTATTGTTTTAGTCGATGGCAAGAATGTTTTACCACTTGCTAGCAGCCAAGACCACAAGCGTTTACTTGATGGTGACCAAGGTCCTAATACTGGTGGCATGGGTGCCTACTCGCCGGCCCCAGTGGTAACCCCCGAAGTGCATGCTCGTGCCATGCGTGAGGTGATCATGCCAACCGTTGAGGGGATGCGCGCTGACGGAATTCCTTACACTGGTTTTCTCTATGCAGGTCTGATGATCCAGCCTAATGGTCAAATTAAAACCCTGGAGTTCAATTGCCGCATGGGCGATCCCGAAACCCAACCGATCATGGCTCGTCTTGAGAGCGATTTGGTACCTGCTTTAGATAAAGCGATCGATGGCAAACTAAATGAGGTCGAACTAACTTGGGATCGGCGCATTGCCCTTGGAGTGGTATTGGCAGCGGCCAACTACCCCGAAAATCCTAAAACAGGCGATGCAATTACTGGAATCCCCGCAGAAACCAATGACCAAATCATCTTTCATGCGGGCACCAAAATCCAAGATGGTGTGCTTCGTAGCTCGGGTGGACGAGTATTGTGCGTTGTTGGGTTGGCAGATACTGTCAAAGGGGCACAACAAAAGGCGTATTCTGCGATTGACCAGATTCATTTTGATGGTATGCAGTACCGCAGCGATATCGGCTTTCGAGCGATTAAGTAAGAAAAGGTAAGGACATTGAATGGCAGCAACAATTGATACTCAGGCTGTTAAACATTATTTATTAGATTTACAAGACCGCATTACTAGTGCAACTAGCAAGGTGGATGGCAAACTGTTTGTGACGGATGCCTGGGAAAAACCCAAAGATAGTAAGTTACAGGGCTCAGGGCGAACCTGCATTCTAGAGAATGGCAACGTCCTTGAAAAAGGCGGGGTTGGGTTCTCGCACGTGAGCGGCCAACAATTACCACCGGCAGCCACCCAAAATCGTCCTGAGATTGCTGGACGCACTTTTGAAGCCATGGGTGTTTCCTTGGTGTTCCATCCACGCAATCCCAAGGCGCCTACAACGCATATGAATGTGCGCTGTTTTATTGCTCAAGCTCCTAATCAAGATCCGGTCTGGTGGTTTGGTGGTGGCTTTGATCTAACCCCCTACTACGGAGTAGATGAAGACTGTAAGCATTTTCATCAAACCGCCAAAAATGCTCTTGATCCATTTGGTGCTGACTTGTATCCACGCTTTAAGAAATGGTGCGATGAATATTTTTATCTCAAGCATCGGGACGAGCCGCGTGGCATTGGCGGTATTTTCTTTGACGACTTCAATGAGTTGGGATTTGAGAGAAGTTTTGCCATGATGCGCTCCGTGGGAGACGCATTCATCGAAGCATATTTACCAATTCTTGAGCGCCGTTATCAAGAGCCCTATACCCAGGCAGAGCGTGATTTTCAAGAATACCGCCGGGGTCGCTATGTGGAATACAACCTCATCTTTGATCGAGGAACTATCTTTGGTCTTCAATCGGGTGGGCGCTCGGAATCCATCCTCATGTCCATGCCACCTGTTGTCACCTGGAAATACAACTGGCAGCCCCAAGCAGGGACACCGGAAGCTCGCCTCTATGAGCGCTATCTCAAGCCACGCGATTGGCTATCTGAGGTTTAAGGCGAATCATTCTTGAATAAAACCATCGGTATCCTAGGGGGCACATTTGACCCGCCGCATTGGGGCCACATTCATCTTGCCGCGCATTTTGCTAAACGTCTAAAGCTCGATGAGCTCATGTGGCTACCCAGCGGTGAGCCATGGCAAAAGGGTGCGCACATCACCCCTGCGATTGATCGCTATGCCATGACGCTTGCAGCCGCTGAGGTCCTAAAGATCGAGCTCCAACAACTTGGACTCAGCACTCAAGTCAGCGTAAATACCATGGAAATTGATCGGGCTGGGCCCAGCTATACGATTGATAGTGCCAAAGCTCTGCGACGGCTTCATGGTGAGCAAACGGCTTTAATTTGGCTCATGGGTGCCGATAGCTTTTTGCAGCTCTACACCTGGAATGATTGGCGCGACTTAATGCATTACATTCATCTGGCAGTAGCAAGTCGCCCTCCCTATCGGATTGCGATCCAACTTCAAGACCATCCACCCCTATTGGCCCATTATCAAGATCATCAAACCACAAGTACTCAGGAGCTTTGTCAACGACCCTGCGGCCTGATTTATTTAGATGAAGAACTCTCCATTGATCTGGCATCGAGCAGTCTTCGACCTTTACTGGCACATCACCCCAGCGCTGATGCCATTCAACAATGGTTGCCAGAATCGGTCTGGAACATTATTTTAGAAAAAGGCCTTTATCAATCCAAGGTAAGATGAGCAAAAAGCCATATGGATATTAAAAAACTACAGCGCACCATCATCGACGCCCTCGAGGATGTCAAAGCACAAGATATTCGTGTCTACGATAGTAGCAAGCTTAGCGAACTATTTGATCGCGTGATCATTGCCACTGGCAGCAGCAATCGCCAGACCCGTTCTTTGGCTCTCTCGGTCAAAGAAAAGGTTCTTGAAAAAGGGGGCGAAGTGATCTCAATCGAGGGCCTGGAGACGGGTGAATGGGTTCTAGTGGATTGCGGCGATATTGTGGTTCATATCCTGCAGCCCATGCTTAGAGCCTACTACCAACTCGAAGGAATCTGGGGTGACAAACCGGTTCGGGTCAAATTGTCCGGCACCAAGAAGCTCGTCAAAGCCAGTGAAGACGCTGGCGACGAATAAACCATGCGTCTTTGGATTATTGCGGTTGGTCACAAAATGCCAGACTGGGTATTTAGAGCATGCCAGGAATACCAAAAACGCATGCCCAGCGACTGCGTTATTGAGCTTAAAGAACTAAAGCCGGATATTAATCCTGCTAAAGAAGCGAGCAAAATCATTGCAGCGATTCCAAAAGGTGCGGTCGTCATTGCATTAGATGAGCATGGCATCGATCTGCGAACTCAAGCGATTGCGGATCATCTCAAGAATTGGCGGGCAAATGGTCAAGATATTGCGTTCTTGATCGGCGGAGCAAATGGGCTTGACCCAAGCCTCAAAGCAAATGGCGGTCTCATCTGGAAACTATCAAGCCTCACCCTGCCACATGCGTTTGCTCGCCTAGTGCTGATCGAACAACTTTATCGTGCCTGGACCATTCTGCAAGGCCACCCCTATCATCGTGAGTAAATGGGAAATCTTTTAACATGAAGTATGACTTTATTTACCTCGCCTCGCAAAGCCCGCGTCGCCGGGAGTTACTCTCGCAGATTGGAGTACGCTTCGAGCTACTCCTGCCAGGGCCTGATGAGGATGCCGAGTCTCTAGAGCTCGCTCTTGCAAACGAAAGTGCTGCAGACTACACGCAACGCGTAACCATTGCAAAAAGTATCGCAGCTCTCAAGCGTTGGTATCAGCGCCGCCAAGTAAGTCTCGAGCTTCCCTGGGCGCCAATACTTTGCGCCGACACCACCGTGAGCCTTCCTAACTCACCCGATCATGAAATCCTCGGAAAGCCACGCGATGAAGAAGATGCGGCGCGGATATTAAGAGTTTTAAGTGGTCAAACGCACCTGGTTTATACGGCGGTTGCTATCACCCCCGAGCCAACAAGCATCCCAGTGTGCGCCTTACAAAAGTCAAGGATACGGTTTACGACATTAAGCCATGAGCAAATTGAACGCTATGTCAGCAGCGGTGAAGCATTTGGGAAGGCGGGTGCCTATGGCATTCAGGGGATGGCCGCTACGTTTATTGAGGAGATTTCTGGAAGCTATAGCGGTATCATGGGGCTTCCCTTATTTGAAACTGCCCAACTACTACGAGTAGCAGATGTACGTTTTGGTTTAACCCAATCATGACTCAAGAAATCCTCATCAATATCACCCCACAAGAAACACGCGTTGCTTTAATTGAGCAAAATGCCGTTCAAGAACTCCATATTGAACGTACGCGCCAGCGTGGAATTGTGGGCAATATTTATTTGGCGAAGGTGGCGCGGGTCTTACCTGGGATGCAATCAGCCTTTATTGATATTGGTTTAGAACGTGCTGCATTCATTCACTTTAATGATTTGGGCGAACAGCAAACTGGTGGTCAGATTGAAAAAGTATTGTTCGAAGGACAGACACTCTTGGTGCAAGTACTTAAAGACCCCCTCGGAACAAAAGGAGCCAGACTCACCCGCCAAATTAGTATTGCGGGACGTAATTTGGTCTATTTGCCACAAATTCATCGGCCATTAGGTCAAGAGATTCATATTGGCATCTCACAAAAGATTGAAAACCCAGAGGAACGCGAAGCACTCAAAAGCCGTCTGAAAGGTCTGATTCCTGCAGATGAATCCGGCGACATCATTGTTCGCACCAGTGCCGAACAGGTGAGCGATGAAACCTTGATTTCTGACCTGAAGTACCTTCGCACCACCTGGCAACAAATTGCGCAACGCGCCAAAGAAAAAGCGGCCCCCGCACTTCTTCATCAAGACCTCAATTTAGCCGAGCGGGTATTGCGAGACATGGCAGGGCCGGAGACTAGTCAGATTCGAGTTGATTCGGCAGAGAACTTCGAACGTCTGACTCAGTTTGCACAGATGTTTATGCCACAACTGAGTTCCAAGCTGACTCTCTATCGAGGTGAGCGCGCCCTCTTTGATCTCTTTGATATTGATTCTGAGATTAATAAAGCTTTAGGTCGGCGTGTCGAACTGAAGTCAGGCGGCTATCTGATGATCGATCAAACCGAATCGATGACCACTATTGATGTCAATACCGGAAGTTTTGTGGGGGCTCGTAATTTAGACGATACAGTGTTTAAAACCAATTTAGAGGCTGCCCAAGCAATTGCCCGTCAATTGCGCTTACGCAATCTGGGCGGCATCATCATCATTGATTTTATTGATATGACGCAAAGCGACCATCAAGACGCGGTTCTTAACGAGCTCAAGAAGAATTTGGCACGTGATCATGTGCGCACCAATGTGAATGATTTTTCCTCATTGGGACTGATTGAGATGACACGCAAGCGAACGCGCGAGTCCCTATCTCATATTTTGTGTGAACCCTGCTCGTCTTGCAATGGCAAAGGGGAAACGAAAACACCGCAGACGATTTGCTATGAAATCTTGCGTGAGATTGTGCGTGAGCACCGACAATTTAACCCCAAAGAGTTTCGCATTGTTGCTTCACCCGATGTCATTGATTTATTCCTTGAGGAAGAGAATCAATTCTTAGCTATGCTCGGCGACTTTATCCAAAAACCAATTCGGCTCCAGGCTGAGGCTGGCTTTAGGCAAGAACAATACGATATTGTCTTAAATTGATTCGATTGCCTAGCTTGCCTCGCTAAACTGCAGGCGATGCAAACCGGCATATAAACCGTTTTTGGCAATGAGCTCCCGATGGGGACCGTATTCCACAATCTCACCATGGTCGAGTACGGCAATATTGTCAGCATGCTCGATGGTTGATAAGCGATGCGCAATCACTAAAGTGGTTCTACCGGCCATCAGCCGATCGAGCGCCTCTTGTACTTGGCGCTCAGACTCTGAGTCGAGAGCAGAGGTCGCTTCATCGAGAATCAGGATGGGCGCATCTTTGTAAATCGCGCGCGCGATCGCTAGGCGCTGTCGTTGACCACCCGATAAACGATTGCCGTTATCCCCAATTGGCGTATCAATTCCATCGGGTAATTCAGAGAGCAAGTTGGACAAATTAGCTGCCTCTAGCGCTTCAATCACACGACCGCGATCAATATCATCACCAGTGCTCGAGCCATACGCGACATTAGCTGCAATCGTGTCATTAAACAGAATCACATCTTGACTCACAAAAGCGATTTGTTTACGTAAATCCGTTAAAACAATCTCCTCAATTGGGATTTGATCGAGCAAAATCCGACCGGATTTGGGCTGATAAAAACGTGGTAACAAATTAACTAGCGTTGATTTACCTCCACCGGATGGCCCCACAAAAGCAATCACCTCGCCCGGCTTAACCGTGAGATTGATGTTACGTAAGGCATCTTTTCGACCCTCATCTTGGTTGTATGAGAAAGAAAGGTCTTCAAACCTAATTTCACCTTGAGCCTTCTCAAGCCGCTTGAGATTCGATGTTTGCGCCTTCTCCTCCTCAACCGGCTGATCAATTAACTGAAAGATCATCTCAGCAGCGGTGAGCCCCCGCTGCAAAGGCTGATTAATATCAGCTAAGTGCTTGAGCGGAGATACGATTAACAGCATCGCGGTAATAAAGGCTGCAAAGCTCCCAACTGTGACGCCTTGGCTAGCCGATTGCATGATGGCAATGACTAGGACGACCGATAAAGCCATCGAGGCAACTAATTGAGTGATCGGCTGATTTAATCCGCCGGCAACCGCTGCCTTCAGTGTGAACTTGCGTAATTGCTCGGCTTTTTCCATAAAACGACGCATCTCATAGTCTTCACCGCCATGCACTTTCACTATCTTATGACCGGCTGCGGCCTCCTCAACTACATACGCCAACTCACTAGTCATACTCTGCTGTTGACGATTGAGGCTACGCAAGCGTTTATTGATCTTGCTCATCACATAGGCAATGATCGGGAAAATCACAAAGACCACCAAGGTTAAGCGCCAATTCAAATACAACAAATACCCCATCAAACCAATCACGGTTAGCAGATCACGCACCAGACTGATCAACATACCGCCCATAATCGATAGGACATTATTGACCTCGAAGACCACTGCATTAATTAAGTTCGAGGCCGTGGTCTTTTGGTAATACTCGGTCTTGGCACGTAAGAGTCTGGTAAACATTTGTTCGCGCAGCTTCAACAAAATATTACTAATGACTTTGGTTAGCAAATAGTTCGAGAGAAATTGAGCTCCGCTACGCACAATAGCCAGACCGACAAGAAAGACTGGGACTAACCATAGCTGATCATTCATCTTCCCCGAAAAGCCATCATCCAAAAGGGGCTTCATGAGAGCGGGAATAGAGGTCTCCGACGCCGCCACAAAGGCCATAGCCACCAATGAGCCAACAATTAGGCGGATATGGGGGCGCAAATAGCCAATTAATCGATTTAGGGCTTGACGGTCTGAAGCATTCATATAATGAATTATGCCCACCTTATCAGTCATACTCATCACTCGGAACGAGGAAGCCAATCTTGGGGATTGTTTAACCTCCTTAGACGGGCTGGCTGACCAAATTGTAGTGGTAGACACCCAAAGCACTGACAAAACCCTTGAGATTGCCAAAGCCCATGGGGCGCTAATAAGCTCCCCCGACGATTGGCCCGGCTTTGGGCCCCAAAAGAACCGGGCTCTTGACTTAGCAAACTGCGATTGGGTCTTATCGCTTGATGCCGACGAGCGCCTGACCCCCGAACTGCGTGCAGAGATCAAAACAGTTCTTAATCAACCGCATGCCGATTGCTATGCCATCCCACGCTTATCCTGGTACTGCGGACGCTTTATGCGTCATTCTGGCTGGACTCCCGACTATGTGGATCGCCTTTTTAAGCGGGGCAGTGCACGATTTTCCTCTGATTTAGTACATGAACGTTTAATCCCACAGGGACCCGTTCTCAAACTAAAGCATCAGATGCTGCATTACAGTTTCATGAACGCCGAGCAAGTCAAGGCAAAAATGGAGCGCTACTCTACCGACTCCGCCCAACAGGCATTCGCCAAAGGTAAAACCGGCAGTCCTATCAAAGCTATCTTGCACGGAGCCTGGTCATTCATTCGAACTTATTTTTTGCGAGCTGGATTTCTAGATGGTCCTCAAGGCTTTTCCTTGGCGTGCTCCAATGCACAGGGCACGTATTATCGATATATGAAGCTTTGGCGACTTCAGCAAATGGCACGCGCTCAGAATCAAAAGGGTTAGGATCGCTTATGTTCAAAATCTCGATCCTACTTGCGACCTATAACTGGCCAGAAGCCCTGCGCTTTTGCCTCGAATCACTAGAAACTCAAACTGATCGAAACTTTGAAATCATCATTGCTGATGACGGCTCTAAACCAGAAACCGCAACACTAATACGCTCCATGAAGGAGCGCTCCAAGCACTCGATCCAACACTTATGGCAAGAGGATCAAGGGTTTCGGAAAACCATTATTCTCAATCAGGCCATTTTGGCTGCCCAGGGCGAATACCTCATATTCTTAGACGGGGACTGTATTGTGCAACCTGATTTTGTGAAGCGCCACCGTCAGCTTGCTAAGCCTCAAATGATGGTGACCGGCAGTCGCGTACTTCTAAGCGAATCATTAACCCAAAAGATCCTAAGTTGGCCGCGGTGGAACTTCGCAGCTTTCAAAAGCAATTTAATTAGCTATCGCTTAAATGGTGGAATTAATAAGTTCTGGCCCATCGTACTGAAGCTGGGTCCGGGGGCGTGGCGCGTTTATCAAAAATTTGTTTGGCGCCGCATTAAAGGTTGCAATATGGCTTGCTGGAAAGAGGATGCGCTGACGATTAGTGGTTTTGATGAGTCTATGACTGGTTGGGGTCACGAAGATGCTGATTTTGTCTTTCGACTACAACATGCTGGTATTCGACGTCAATCTGGTGCATGGTCAACTGAGGTATTTCATCTATTTCATCGAATCTCTGATCAGTCCAAGGCGGCTGAGAATGCGAAGCGAGTCCGCGAAAAAATTATGGCCAAGGCTGGTATACAGGTATGAACGATCCTACCCGAGTTCTCTTCATCGCCACACGACAAATTGGCGATGTGCTGGTCACCACACCTTTAATTGAAGCAGCTCGTCGCATTTGGCCCAAGGCGCAATTTGATTTCTTGGGTTACCGCGGCAAGCTCGATATGCTCAAGGGCAATCCAGAAGTTCATGAGCTGATTGAAACCTCCGAACATCCCAATCTTTGGGAATACCTCAAACTGTTTAATCGTCTATTCCAACGTTACGATTTAGCCATCATCACCCAACCTAGCGATCGAGCCTATTTTTTTGGTTCCCTTGCTGCGCTTCGCCGTGTTGGTGTAGTGGTACAAGATACCCCAAAGAGTCGGCAGAAAAGTGCATGGAAACGCTCCATCTGTATGCATTGGGTTCCAGTCGATTATTTTGAGCAACACGTCATCGTTGAAAAACTCAAGCTTCTCGAACCTTTCTACCGCGCTAAGGGTCTCGACCTTTTTGCAAATCCAATCTCGGTGACTCCTCCAAGCAGCGAAGCCCTTACCCCGGTGTTACAAAGCCAACTTCGTCAACCGTATATTGTTTTGCATCCGGGTCCGCTCAATGGCTATAAGCGCTGGCCTTTAGGGTATTGGGCTCAATTAATTAAAGATCTTGTGGCCTTAAAGTATCAAGTGGTCTTAAGTGCATCGCCTGCAGAGCAGGATCTCTCCCTTAACCGAGATATTCTGTCCTTGCTCGATCACGAGGTCACCCAATTGGTCATTGACACTAAGGGGCAGCTCAACTTACCCCAAGTCAAAACCTTGTTAGATGGTGCGGCTTTATATATTGGTGTTGATACATCAGTAACGCATCTTGCTGCCGCCTGCGAAATCCCAACCATTGCTTTGTTTGGACCTACACCACCTACCAATTTTGGGCCCTGGCCCAATGGTTTCATTGGCGAGCGCCCTTATCAACTTCGAGGTCGAACCCAAATCGTCGGTAAGGTGTGCATTTTGCAAGGCCCGGGTGATTGTGTTCCTTGCCGAAAAGCGGGCTGCTTTGATACTGCCAATAGCAAAAGTGAGTGCCTTGACCTGCTAGAGCCCAGTCAAGTATTAGAAGCTACTAAAAAAATGCTGGATCGAAGTACGAGATTATCCTAGCGGCGCTTGACGTAAAACACCATCGTATCGCCCTCGTTATCTGTAGCGATCAGTTCATTACCAGTTTGTTTGCAAAAGGCGGGGATGTCATGCGTTGCGCCTGAATCGGTTGCCTTGAGTTTTAAGACCTCACCGGTTTGCATTTCAGCGAGGGTTTTCTTGGTACGCAGAATAGGCAAAGGGCAGTTCATGCCAATGGCATCCACTTCGCGATGAACCACAATCGAGCCTGCTTCACTCATCTCATTCTCCTATTTAATGCCATTTTAGCGACGAATTGCTAAATCCGCTCGGCAACCCAAGCATCAACGGCAGCGAGCGCTTTACTTAAACCGCTTGGATCGCTACCACCAGCCATCGCCATTTCGGGCTTGCCGCCACCTTTGCCGCCCACTTGTTGAGCCACAAAATTGACGAGCTCACCCGCTTTGATCCGATTGGTCGCATCACTGGTCACCCCAGCAATGAGACTTACCTTGCCGTCTTGAACGGATGCCAAAACAATCGCGGCTGACTTTAATTTGGCCTTCAGAGCATCCATCGTGTCTCGCAATACTTTCGTATCAGCCGAATCTAATTGAGCTGCCAACACTTTGATGCCTTGCAGATCTTTTGCTTGATTGACTAAATCATCGCCTTGGCTCGCAGCTAATTTTGCATTTACGCGCTCGAGCTCACGCTCAACATGTCTGAGTTGATCTTGCAATTGACTAACGCGTTGCGGCAGATCATGAGGAGCCGTCTTTAACAACTGGGCCGCCTCTTGGATCTTCGACTCAAGCCCTTGAACAAAATCCATCACATTCGTGCCGGTCACCGCTTCAACCCGACGAATACCAGCAGCCACTCCACCCTCAGAGACGATCTTAAAACTACCAATATCACCCGTTCGCTTGACATGGGTTCCACCGCATAACTCTTTAGAAGATCCAATTTCAAGTACACGCACACGCTCACCATACTTCTCGCCAAATAGCATCATGGCTCCGGTCTTTTGCGCATCCTCCAAAGCCATCACATTGGCAGCAGTTGCAGTGTTGGTCAAAATCTCCTGATTGACCATTTGCTCAATCCGAGTAATTTCAGCCTTCGTCAAGGGTGCAGTGTGAGTGAAATCGAATCGAGTCTTGTCGGCATCGACTAAGGAACCCTTCTGTTGCACATGATCGCCAAGGACTTCGCGCAAGGCTTTGTGTAGCAAATGCGTAGCGCTGTGATTACGCATCGTCTTAGCACGCAAGCTTGTATCCACGCGCGCCTCAACCATATCCCCAACCCTTAACTCGCCCTCTTGAAGTTCACCTTGATGTCCAAAGACATCGGCCTGAATCTTAAAAGTGTCCGCCACGATGAATTGCGATTGCTCAGTTCGTAACTCGCCACGATCGCCGACTTGACCACCAGACTCTGCGTAAAACGGGGTGCGATTCAAAACCACCACAGCACTTTCACCCGGCCGAATCGAGTCGACGGGGCTACCGTCACGATACAAAGCGGTGATGCGAGCATCCTCAATCAACACTTGCTCGTAGCCCAAGAACTGGGTAGGCTCGCCCCGGTAATCCAAGCCCTGTGCCATCTTAAATTTACCGGCAGCCCTTGCTTGATCGCGTTGGCGTTGCATGGCTGCTTCGAAGCCAGCTGAATCGACACCGACTCCGCGCTCACGACAGACATCAGCCGTAAGATCAAGGGGAAACCCAAATGTATCGTGCAGACGAAACGCGGTTTCTCCATCTAGAACAGATTGATTATTTTGAAGCGCAGATTCTAGAATCTCCATGCCATTGGCAATGGTCTGGAAAAAACGTTCCTCTTCTTGCTTGAGTACATCCATGACCCGATCTTGCGCTTGGCGTAACTCAGGATATGCATCGCCCATTTCAGCGACCAAGGCCGGCACTAACTGATGAAAGAAGGCCTGACGCGCCCCCAATTTATACCCATGACGGATCGCGCGTCGCGCAATGCGCCGCAAGACATAACCGCGCCCCGCATTACCTGGAATCACTCCATCGACCACAATAAAACTGCAAGCGCGGATGTGATCTGCAATCACCTTCAACGATGGGCTATCTAAATCACAACCATTAGCCCCGGCACGATCAACCGCGTCTTTTGCCGCTTGCAGGAGATGAACAAATAAATCGATTTCATAGTTGGAGTGCACATGCTGCAAAACAGCAGCAATTCGCTCCAAGCCCATACCGGTGTCAACACTAGGCTTAGGCAAGGGATGCATCTCACCGGCCTCATCGCGATTAAATTGCATGAAGACGTTGTTCCAGATCTCAATGAAACGATCGCCATCCTCATCAGGGCTACCCGGAGGGCCACCAGCAATTTCTGGGCCATGGTCATAAAAGATTTCAGTGCACGGTCCACAGGGCCCAGTGTCACCCATCATCCAAAAGTTATCGGAGGCATACCGCGCACCCTTGTTATCGCCAATGCGCACAATACGCTCTTTCGGTACACCAATTTTTTTCTCCCAAATATCGTAGGCTTCATCGTCCTCGGCATAGACGGTGACCCATAACTTATCTTTGGGTAACTTAAAGACCTGAGTTAGCAGTTCCCAGGCAAATTGGATCGCATCCTCTTTGAAGTAATCGCCAAACGAGAAATTACCGAGCATCTCAAAAAAGGTATGGTGACGAGCGGTATACCCAACGTTATCAAGGTCATTGTGTTTACCACCAGCGCGAATGCACTTTTGTGCGGTTGTGGCACGCTGGTATGGCCGCTTATCAAATCCCAAAAAGACATCTTTAAACTGATTCATCCCGGCATTCGTAAATAGCAAGGTGGGATCATCACCAGGAACCACGGGGCTTGAAGCCACGATTTGGTGACCCTTGGAGGCAAAATAATCAAGGAAGGCTTGGCGGATTTCGGAGACTTTCATCCGCAGAATTATCGCATTGGCACAGAATTAGGGCAAACCCTTAAATATGCCCATGCTCATTCCCTTACAATCACAAATCGACTAAAAATAGCCCTTTACGAAAAGGCGGCAATCGCTACAAAGGAGACAGATTTTGAACATTCGCAATAAAAAGGATTTTGGCGCTGGGATCATGTATATGGTCATCGGCCTATTCTTTGCCATTATTGCCACTGGCTACAAAATGGGCACCGCTGCCAAGATGGGTCCAGGTTATTTTCCATTTTGGCTGGGTGTGTTGATGACCGCTCTCGGTTTGTTCATCACAATTCGGTCATTCTCCAAAAAGGCCGATCCTGAAGAGATGCCACCCTGGAACTGGAAGATTGTTTTATGGATTACCGGATCGGTTGTCTTATATGGTTTGTTACTGCCTATCTTGGGTTTTGTAATTACGATCATTATTTTGGTGGTTGTTTCGGCAAGCGTTAGCCATGAGTTTGGCTGGAAAGGTGCAGTTCTAAATGCTGTTGCGCTTGCAGCCTTTAGCTATCTTGCATTCATTTTCGGCCTTGGATTGCAGTTTCCCATCATGCCGGTATTTTTAGAATAATCCTCAGGAATCGATCACATGGAATTACTAAATAATCTTTCTTTAGGATTTGAGACCGCATTTACGGTCCAGAATTTGTTCTATTGTTTTCTGGGCTGTTTATTAGGAACCTTAATTGGGGTATTGCCAGGCTTGGGCCCCGTGGCAACGATTGCCATGCTCTTGCCAGCGACATACGCTCTTCCCCCCACTCCCGCACTCATTATGTTGGCCGGTATTTACTACGGTTCTCAATACGGGGGCTCGACCACGGCGATCTTACTGAATATTCCCGGGGAAACGTCCTCGGTGGTAACGGCAATTGATGGCTACCAAATGGCCAAACGCGGTCGTGGAGGCGTTGCATTATTTACTGCCGGAATGGGCTCATTCTTTGCTGGTTGTGTGGCAACTTTAATTTTGGCAGGCTTTGCCGCGCCATTGGCTGAAGTGGCCTTTAAGTTTGGTCCTGCCGAATACTTTTCTCTGATGGTCTTGGGTTTGATTGGTGCCGTGGTTTTGGCATCCGGGTCACTCATCAAAGCGGTTGGCATGATTTTGCTGGGACTACTACTCGGCCTCATCGGTACCGACGTGAACTCAGGCGTTGCCCGTTACTCTTTTGACATCCCTCAATTGACTGATGGTATCGGGTTTGTGTCAGTCGCCATGGGTGTGTTTGGCTTTGCTGAGATCATGGTGAACTTGGAGCGTAAAGGTGCCGGAGAGTCCTTCCTCAACAAGGTCACTTCGCTGATTCCAAGTTGGAATGACGTGAAGCGGATGACCCCGTCTATTTTGCGTGGAACCACGATTGGTTCGATGTTAGGAATCTTGCCAGGCGGCGGCGCTGCCCTTGCCGCTTTTGGTGCCTACTCAGTCGAGAAAAAGAGCTCCAAACATTCCGAAGAGTTTGGTAAAGGCGCCATTGAGGGTGTTGCTGGTCCAGAAGCTGCAAACAATGCGGCCTCGCAAACCTCATTTATTCCCCTGTTAACCCTTGGTATTCCGCCCAATGCAGTGATGGCATTGATGGTAGGTGCGATGACCATTCACAATATTCAGCCTGGACCCCAGGTAATGACAAGCAATCCCACCCTATTCTGGGGCTTGATTGCCTCGATGTGGATTGGTAACGTGATGCTGATTTTGCTGAACCTACCCTTAATTAGCGTTTGGGTTAGTCTCCTCAAGATTCCATACCGCTTCCTGTATCCCGCCATTTTGGTGTTCTGCTGTATTGGTGTGTATAGCGTGAACAACTCTATTTTTGATGTGTACGTCACTGCGGCATTCGGTGTGATTGGCTATATGTTTGTGAAGTTTGGCTGCGAGCCAGCTCCATTACTGTTGGGCTTTGTATTGGGTCCGATGATGGAAGAAAACTTCCGTCGTGCACTCCTCCTCTCAAGGGGTGATTTCACAACCTTTGTCACTCGCCCACTCTCCTTGAGTCTGCTCATTGCTGCGCTCCTACTACTGATTGTGGTTACTTTGCCTGCCGTGAAGAAGAGTCGCGAAAAAGTGTTTGTGGACGAACAATAAGAAATCGATGCAATTCTCTAAGGCCCGCTGTTGCGGGCCTTATTTTTTGGCTTTCAGAACCACCCTAGCGGTCTTCTCTACAATAGTGGGATGTCCACGCCATCTGCAAACCCAGTCGAACCATCTAATTTCTTACGGCAAATCATTGATCATGATTTAGCTAAGGGTATTTATGCCAATCGCGTTGATGCAAATGGCAAGCCTTTGCCAGCTGTTGTCACTCGCTTTCCGCCCGAGCCAAATGGGTACCTGCATATTGGCCATGCCAAAAGTATTTGCCTCAACTATGGCCTAGCGAAAGACTATGATTCCCTGCCTTCAGGTGGTCGTTGCCATATGCGACTTGACGATACCAATCCAACTAAAGAGGATGTGGAATATGTCGATAGCATCTTAGATGCGGTGCGTTGGTTGGGATTTGATTGGCACCATCAGGGCCATGAGCATTTGTATTACGCCAGCGATTACTTTGAACTTCTCTATGAGTTTGCGCAAATCTTGATGCGTCACGGCAAAGCCTATGTCGATAGTCAAAGCGCGGAGGAAATTCATCGTCATCGCGGTAATTTTTCGACACCGGGTGTCAATAGTCCCTATCGAGATCGATCGGCCGATGAGAACATTGCACTTTTGGAAAAAATGCGTGCTGGCGAGTTCCCCGATGGTAGCCATGTGGTGCGTCTAAAGATTGATATGACTCACCCCAATATCGTGATGCGTGATCCAGTCATTTATCGTATTCGTCATGCTCATCATCACCGCACTGGCGATCAGTGGTGTATTTATCCTTTATATGACTTTACCCACTGTATTTCAGATGCTCTTGAAAATGTATCGCACTCGATTTGCACCCTCGAGTTTGAAAACAACCGTCCGCTGTATGACTGGATTCTCAACAGTCTGAAAGAGTGCGGGGTTTTTAAAGGCCCTTTACCCCATCAATACGAATTTGCCAGACTCAATCTCACTTACACCATTACGAGTAAACGCAAACTCCTGCAACTCGTTGAGGAGCAACGCGTCGACGGCTGGGACGATCCTCGTATGCCAACCATCGCCGGAATCCGCCGCCGTGGTTACACACCAGAGAGCATTCGTTTATTTTGTGAACGGATTGGCGTATCCAAAGCCGATAGCTGGATTGATATGAGTGTTCTTGAGCAAGCTCTACGCGATGATTTGGATGCGCGCGCCCCTCGCGCCAGCGCAGTACTAGATCCGCTCAAGCTTGTGATTGAAAACTATGAAGTTGGTGCAAAAGAACCGTGTTCTGCCCCCAAGCATCCGCACCATCCGGAATGGGGCAAGCGCGAGTTTCATTTTGGACGTGAGCTTTGGATTGAGGCCGATGATTTTCAGATGAATCCTGAAAAAGGATTTTTCCGTCTGTTCCCACCCAAAGATGGAGGGGCTGGTGGGCGTGTACGCTTACGTCATGGCTTTGTCATCGAGTGCACCGGTGTCAAACTCGATGACCAGGGCAAAGTCACTGAGGTTCATGCGCGCTATTTTCCTGATAGTAAAAGTGGCACACCAGACTCTAACAATTACAAGGTAAAGGGCAACATCCACTGGATTAATGCTGCAGAAGCCTTACCTGTTGAGATTCGTCTATATGAGCATTTATTTACCGATCCACACCCGGATAGCGGTGACAATGACTTTCTGAGCTTTATTAATCCAGATTCCAAAAAGGTGATTCAAGCCTATGTGGAACCCAGTATGCAGAGCGCCGAGCCAGAAGATCGTTTTCAATTTGAGCGCCACGGCTACTTTGTGGTTGATCGTAAAGATAGCGCCCCAGGAAAGTTGGTCTTTAATCGCAGCGTTGGTCTGAAAGACGGCTGGAAATAATTACAAAGTTTTCAAATAGTCTTTAACCCGAGGATATTTCAGGGGACGTTTTAGTTCACCTATTCGTTGATTGCGAACTCGCCTTGATTCGGCCATGAATGACCACATCATGGGACCCACCTGAGCTCGCACCTCATCGGGCGGCAATCGCAGGGGCTTCGGCAAATGCAGTGCGCAAGCGACCTCATCAAAGTAATCGCCCATTTTTTGCTCACTACCATCGCATGCATTAATCACGCGCTGTGGTTTGCCGATAAATAATGCTGCACAAATGAGCCGAGCAAGATCATCTGCATGAATATGGTTCGAATACGCATCAAACGGCTCTTGCAAAGCAGGGGTGTTGTTTTTTAAGCGCTCAATTGGTAAGCGATTAGGTCCGTAAATGCCGGGCACGCGCAAAATAGTTAACGCAACGCCTTGTGAGGCCGCCCAAAAGCGAAGTGTTTGTTCTGCATCCACGCGCCTCTTCGCCCGCGGACTGGTGGGTTGTAATTGACTGGTCTCATCGACAAAATCACCATCGCGATTACCGTATACCCCGGTCGTACTGATGTAAACCAGGCGTCTGACAGATCGTCCCTGCTGGGATAAAATTCGTACTAAATTGCGGGTGCGTTGATCGTACTCACCATCTTGTGCTGGTGGTGCTAGATGAATGACTGTTGTTGCTAAATGGGCAATTCGCCATAAAGCCTCAGGATGGTCAAGATTACCTTCAATGGGTGTGATGCCATGCTTTCGAAGTTCGGTAAAACGCTCAGGGCTACTGCTTAATGCGAAGAGCTTGGGTCGGCCTTGCGATTGAGCGAGTGCATTGCCTTGCAGCTGCTGCGCAACCCGAATACCGATATCACCGCATCCAATAATGAGGATTCGGGGGCGACGAAATAGGCTGGTTTTGGAGATCATAGAATTAACATCGTAATGATTTATTGGGAGAAGTGGAATTGCAGTACCAGGTGGAACTTAAAAAGAGCGGCAAAACATTCGCAGTGGACGAAGATGAGACCGTTCTGGAAGCTGCTATTCGCCAGGGCATTCAACTACCCTATGGCTGCAAAAATGGTGCTTGCGGATCATGCAAGGGCAAAGTGCTCGAGGGCCGAATTGAGCATGGAGACCACAGCCAAAGTGCCCTGAGCACCCTCGACGAAACCGCGGGCGCGACCCTTTTATGCTGCGCCCACCCCAAATCTAATGTTCTAATCGATGTTCGCGAAATCCAGGGCGGTGGCGATATTCCAGTGCGCAAAGTACCCTGTCGGATTCAGACAATTGCATATCCAAGTAACGATGTTGTAATTCTTCAGCTGCAATTGCCTGCAAGTGAACGTTTTCAATTTTTAGCCGGTCAGTATCTGGAGTTTTTACTTAAAGACAATAAACGTCGTGCGTATTCGATTGCCAGCGCCCCACATCAAGAGGGCCCCATTGAGTTGCACATTCGCCATCTGCCAGGCGGTCTTTTTACTGACCCCCTCTTTGGTCAAGGAGCTGATGGTAAAGCAATCAAAGAAAAGGATATCTTGCGTTTTGAAGGCCCCCAAGGAAGTTTTTTCTTGCGTGAGGATACTCAGAAACCCATTATTTTCTTAGCATCCGGTACAGGCTTTGCTCCGATCAAATCCATTCTGTTGCATATGCGTGAGAAGAAAATTGATCGTGAGGTCTATTTCTACTGGGGTGGCCGACGCCCCAAAGATCTCTACATGGATACTCTTTGTCAGGAGTTTGCTAGTACCCTACCTCGCTTCCATTACATTCCGGTTATTTCTGACGCGCTACCAGAAGATCACTGGACTGGCCGGACAGGCTTTGTTCACCGTGCCGTGATGGCAGACTTTCCGGATCTCAGCGCATTCCAAGTTTATGCTTGTGGGGCCCCAATTGTGATTCAATCAGCCCAAACGGACTTTGTTAAGCAATGCGGTCTGCCCGAGGATGAGTTTTATGCCGACTCATTCACGAGCGAGGCTGATCTAGCGTGTGCCTAGTTTTCTGTACCTGAAGGCAAATTCCCTTTTTACAACGATCTTTTGTATGATTGTGCTATGAATCAACTTTCTGATCCTCGTCGTGTTGATGCCCATTCGGTGATGTATATCACCAAGCGGCCGGACATCATCATGATGGAGGGCAAAGGCTCGTGGTTGGTCGATCAAAATGGCAAGCGCTACTTGGACTTCCTCCAAGGATGGGCCGTGAATTGCTTGGGGCACTGTAATCCTGGCATTGTTGCTGCATTAAACACTCAAGCCCAGAAATTGATTAACCCTAGCCCTGCCTTTTATAACGAACCGATGATTCGGTTATCCGATTTACTAACTAGCCACAGCTGCTTTAACAAAGTATTTTTTGCTAACAGTGGGGCAGAAGCCAACGAGGGCGCGATCAAGCTTGCTCGTAAATGGGGGCAGATTCATAAAGGCGGTGCTTACGAAATTATTACCTTCGATCATAGTTTTCATGGGCGGACCTTAGCAACGATGAGTGCATCGGGCAAGCCGGGCTGGGATACTCTCTTTGCCCCCCAAGTGCCAGGCTTTCCGAAGGCTGATCTCAATGATATTGAATCGGTCAAACGCTGCATCACCGATAAAACCGTCGCCGTTATGCTTGAACCTGTCCAAGGTGAAGGTGGCGTCATCCCTGCTGATGATGCCTTCATGAAAGAACTACGTCAGCTCACTAAAGAGCACAATCTATTGCTCATCGTAGATGAAGTGCAGGCTGGTTTTGGAAGAACCGGTAAATTGTTTGCCTACCAAAACTTTGGGATTGAGCCCGACATCATGACCCTTGGTAAAGGAATTGGTGGAGGCGTTCCACTCGCGGCCCTTTTATGCACCGATGCAGTCGCCTGCTTTGTACCCGGGGATCAAGGGGGTACCTACAATGGCAATGCTTTGATGACTGCGGTCGGGATTAGTGTGATTGAACAACTCTTAGCTCCTGGCTTTTTGGACTCAGTGATTCAAAAAGGAGCATTCTTGCAAAGTGAATTGCTGAAACTTTGTTCTGAGTTCGGGCTAAAAGGCGAACGTGGCAAAGGACTGCTTCGGGCACTCATGTTGGGTAAGGATATTGGCCCCTCCTTGGTCGAGCTTGCTAGAGAGCATGAGCCTGAGGGCCTGCTGATTAATTCGCCTAGACCTGATCTATTGCGCTTTATGCCCGCCCTCAATGTCACGCAAGAGGAAATCCTCAAAATGTGCGCTACCTTGCGGGTTCTGCTGAAGAAACTGACTTAAGTTTCTTTAGTCTCTTTGATTTTTGCATCTGCCCCCAGATACGCTTCGCGAACCCGGTCGTCATTAAATAACTGATCAGCCGATCCCGATAAGGTAATCGCCCCACTCTCCATCACATACGCACGATCTGCCATCGATAGGGCCAAGCGGGCATTTTGCTCGACGAGCAAAATCGTCATACCCTGTTGATTGAGGCTTTGAATCACCTCAAAAATAGTTTCTACCATGAGCGGTGCCAGACCCATCGAGGGCTCATCGAGTAAGAGAAGCTTTGGCTTAGCCATCATCGCCCGAGCAATCGCTACCATTTGCTGCTCCCCACCAGAGAGGGTGCCGGCCAATTGGAACAAACGTTCACGCAGGCGTGGAAAGGTTGTAAGCGCCATCTCAAGGTCCTGATCAATACTCTCCGACGACTGAGAACCCTGGCGGATGTATGCGCCCATTTGCAGGTTCTCCAAAATGGTCATCCTGGCAAACACTCCTCGGCCTTCTGGTACCAATCCAATCCCAAGCGCAGCCAACTCATAGGCCGGCTTGCCCCCAATCGCATGCCCTAAGAATTGAATCGATCCAGCGCTTGGCTTTAGAAGACCGGCAATTACTTTTAGCGTCGTCGTTTTACCCGCCCCATTTGCCCCGATCAAAGTAACCAACTCTCCTGCGTTGATATAAAAATCAATCCCTTTAACGGCAGCAATTCCGCCATACGACAACTTCAGATGCTTGATCTCTAAAAGAGGTGTCGTACTCATGCCGCCGCCCCGCCTAAATATGCCCGAATCACCTCTGGATGACTGCGTACTGCATCGGGCAATCCATCGGCAATCACCTTGCCATAATCAAGCACCGTCAAATGATCACAAAGACTCATTACGAGATGTACATCGTGCTCAATGAGTAAAATTGTTTTGCCATCAGCTCGGATCTTTAGGATTAATTCTTTTAGCTCCAGCTTCTCGCTGGCATTCATCCCAGCAGCTGGCTCATCAAGAGCCAATAGAATCGGTTCGGTGGCTAAAGCACGGGCAATTTCAAGACGTCGTTGGTACCCATAGGATAAATTTTTAGCCTTATGTCGTGCATAGTCTTGCAAGCCAACATACGCGAGCAAGGCAAGTGATTTTTCACGGATGTCGCGCTCTTCACGTCGATTGGATTGTGTGCCCAAGACCGCGCCCCATATACCAATGGATGAGCGGCAATGGCATCCCACCATGACGTTCTCCAAGGCGGTCATTTCTTTAAATAAGCGAATGTTCTGAAAGGTTCTAGCAATCCCCGCTTGGGTGACCTGAGATACTGAATGAGGGGAATATGGGCGACCCTGGAGCTCAAACGCACCCTGATCAGCTGGATATAAGCCAGTGATGACATTAAAGAAAGTGGTCTTGCCGGCGCCATTAGGCCCAATAAGCCCAGCGATTGTGCCCTCCCGTACACGAATACCCACATCATCAAGCGCCTGAATGCCTCCAAAGCGCTTCGATACTCCAGAAATTGTTAAGAGATCACTCATCCGTTTGAGGCTTTCAAAGTATCGGGTTTTTGCCAAATTCCATTAGGTCGATAGAGCATGATGAGGATCAGCGCCAAGCCATACAGTAACTGACGAATAATTTCGGTATCAACAAGAACCGACCCAAAGACAAATTGCTGAATCGGGGCTGCAATGCTTCGTAACAGCTCAGGAAAAACAGCGAGCAAGATTGCCCCAAGAATCACCCCTGGAATGTGCCCCATCCCACCCATTACCACCATGGCTAAAACCACAATCGACTCCCATAAAGTAAAGGACTCGGGTGATACAAAGCCTTGAAAGGCGGCAAATAATACACCTGCGGCACCTGCAAAACTTGCGCCAATCGCAAACGCCAATAACTTCATATTACGAGTGTCAATCCCCATCGCCTCCGCGGCGATCTCATCCTCCCGAATCGCCACCCAGGCACGACCGATTCTAGAATGCTCTAAACGCGAGCAGACAATGGCAACTAGAACGGCAAGGATTAAGAAAAAATAGAAGAGTAAATATAGTGATGGAATCTCTAGACCCCAGATATTCATTGGCTTTGAGAGATTGATGCCAAAGAGCTCGATTGGCTGAATATTGCCAATCCCTTTAGGCCCATTTGTTAGATTGAGGGGGCGATCAAGGTTATTTAAGAAGATCCGAATAATTTCCCCAAAGCCCAAGGTCACAATCGCCAAATAATCGCCGCGTAACTTTAGGGTTGGAAATCCAAGAAGCACCCCAAAGATCGCGGCCAATCCAAAAGAGAGGATGAGTGCACCCCACAATGGAAAATGAATTCCGGTTGGAAAAACAGCGGCAATGGCAGGAAATTGCGTAGTGAGATGGGGCGAAGCTAGTAAAGCATAACTATAGGCGCCCACTGCATAAAAAGCGATATAGCCCAAATCGAGTAAACCCGCAAAACCAATCACCACATTGAGGCCCAATGCGAGAACAACGTATAGCAAGGCAAAATCCAATACCCGAACCCAGTAGTTACCGCCAACCGAGCCCATGATCCAAGGTAGAGCTAGTAATGCGATCGTACTCGCGATCCAAAATCGTTGTTGATCACGACGAGACGTGCGATGAAAAAATGGTTTAAGCACGATCCGATACTCGCTCACCCAGCAAGCCGCGAGGCCTAAATACCAATACTAAGATCAAGACCATGAAGGCAAAGATATCTTGATAGTTGGATCCTAAGAGACCACCAGTCCAATCACTGATGTAACCAGCCCCAATCGCCTCAATCAGACCAAGCAACAGTCCACCTAACATCGCCCCCTGAATATTGCCGATACCGCCCAGTACTGCAGCAGTAAAAGCTTTTAATCCAGGAATAAATCCCATTGAGAAATGCACATTACCGTAGTTGGTGGCCATCATGATCCCGGCAAGGGCTGCCAGTGCGCCTCCCAACATAAACGTGATCGAAATGACCCGATTGGGATTAACGCCCATCAACGCAGCCACGTTCGGCTGCTCAGCCGTTGCGCGCATCGCCCGTCCGAGCTTGGTCTTTTGCACAATCAGAAGCAATAAAGCCATAACTAAAAAAGACGTGACAATAATCACAATTTCTTTACCCGTAATGGTTGCTCCTGAACCCAAGATCTCGATGGGTGTCGATGGTAGTAACTGAGGATAGGTCATGGGATTACGAGACCAGATGATCATGGCCAAGGTTTGCAATAAGACCGAGACGCCAATCGCAGAAATCAATGGTGCCAAACGTGGTGCTTGACGCAAAGGCCGATAAGCAAAACGCTCAATCAAATAGCTAACCAACGCGCATACTGCCATGGTCATCAATAAAACTAAAACTAGTAATACCCATGGTGGTAAACCCAGCGGTAATTGCGTAATGAATGTGATGAGGGTGAGGGATACCAATGCGCCAATCATCAAAACCTCGCCATGAGCAAAGTTAATGATTCCTAAGATCCCATAGACCATGGTGTAGCCCAATGCAATCAAGGCATAGATACTACCCAGCACTAGGCCATTCAAAATCTGCTGTAGCAGAATATCCATCGACAATCAGTCTATAAAAAATAAGCACCGCGCTGGGTGCTTATCAAATTACTGAATCTTAATAATTTCGAGGACTGACTTCTTCTTATCCTTGTAATCGTATAAGGTGATCACGCTTTCCTTGAGATCACCCTGATTATTAAATGCAATATTGCCAATCAAACCCTTCATCTGTGTTTGAGGCATCGCGGCTAAGATCTTGGCTGGCTCAACTGAGTTAGCACGCTTCATCGCATCGACAATCACATAAACCGCATCATAGGAAAATGGAGCATAGATATCGACATCAATATTGAAGCGCTCTTTGTATTTTTTCTGGAACTCGGGGCCCGCTTCCATTTTTGAGAGGGTCATCGCAGCTTCTGAACAAACCACATTATTGATTGCATCGCCAGCTAACTCAGCCAATTTATCAGTACAAATTCCATCGCCGCCAACGATCTTCGCTTTGATTCCCAATTCCTTAGCTTGCTTGGCTAAAGGGCCGCCCGTGGCATCCATTCCGCCATACATGATGACATCGGGCTTACCCCCCTTCACCTTGGTGAGAATGGCCTTAAAGTCAGTTGCCTTGTCATTGGTTGCCTCACGTGGCAATACCTTGATACCAGCAGCTTTCACTGTTTTCTCAAACTCATCTGCGAGACCCTTGCCATATTGGGTCGAGTCATCAATGATTGCCACCACTTTTGCTTTTAAATTCTTGGCCACATAATCAGCTAGAGCTGGGCCCTGTTGTGCATCGGTCGCCACTAAACGAAAAGCGGTTTTAAAGCCCTGCTTGGTGTATTCAGGGTTGGTTGCCGATGGAGAAATTTGAGTGATACCAGCATCATGGTAAATCTTCGAAGCTGGGATCGTAGTCCCCGAATTTAAGTGTCCTACGACTGCGACAACTTTTGCATCAACTAATTTTTGAGCAACTTGGGTGGCTGTTTTAGGGTCTGCTGCATCATCTTCTGGCACTAACTTCAGCACCACCTTCTTACCATTGATCATCAGTCCAGCTTTATTGAGCTCCTCAACTGCCAGAACAGCACCGTTTTCATTTTGCTTACCCATATGAGCAATCGATCCAGTCAGTGGAGCCACATGACCGATCTTCACCTCACCATCATTTGCCTTACCGCCGCAGGCAACTAACAAGCCCACCGTCGTAAGCGAAAGCACGCTATATGAAAACACCTTTTGATATGGTTTCATGAGCAAATCCTCCAAGTTAAACAGTCATCAGAATTAAACGGGATGCGTCAGATTTTTTGGTAAGGAGAAAGTGACATCCTCCACAACCCCATCTAAAGATCGAATTTGACGTGGGCCAAACTCTTGAATCCGAGCCACGATTGCTTGCGCAAGACTCTCTGGCGCTGATGCGCCTGCGGTTAAACCAACTCGCTTCTTGCCCTCAAACCATTCGGGGCGAAGTTGATCGGGAGCATCGACCATGTAGGCCGGTACGCCTAATTTTTCAGCTAATTCGCGCAGACGATTAGAGTTCGAGCTCGCCTGACTTCCCACGACAATCACCAATTGAACTTGGGGCGCCATAAATTTCACTGCATCTTGTCGATTTTGAGTGGCGTAACAAATGTCCTGCTTCTTCGGTTGAATAATTTTAGGGAATTTTTTGGTGAGCGCATTCACAATTTCTTTGGTCTCATCAACCGATAGGGTCGTTTGGGTTACAAATGCCAAACGCTCGTCAGCTGAAAAATTGAGTTTCTCCACATCCTCCAAATTCTCAATCAGGAAGATGCCGCTCTCGACCTGCCCCATGGTTCCCTCAACCTCTGGGTGGCCAGCATGACCAATCATGAATACCGTAAACCCATCTTTGCACAACTTCACCACTTCAACGTGCACTTTGGTAACCAAAGGGCAGGTTGCGTCATAGACTTGCAAGCCGCGCTCGGCGGCGTCTTGACGAACCTGCTGAGAAACCCCATGAGCACTGTAGATCACAATCGCTCCACGTGGAATTTCATCAATCCCGTCCACAAAAATCGCACCTTTCGCGCGCAACTCATCAACCACGTATTTGTTGTGCACGATTTCATGACGCACATAAATCGGTGCGCCAAAGCGACTAAGCGCCTCATTCACGATATTGATCGCTCGATCGACGCCCGCACAAAACCCCCTGGGCTGCGCCAAGAGTATTTCATCACTTTCAGACGGTAATGGATTGCTTTGCATGGATCTTGATTACAAAATGGCAATAATTTCTGCTTCAAAACTTAACTGCTTACCTGCTAAGGGATGGTTGAAATCAAACCACGCACCCTCTTCATTAATGGATTGCAATACGCCTGCATATTGTGCACCGCTAGGCGCATTAAATTCAATCATATCGCCCGGGGCAAATTCCGGAACTTCATCGGTATTGGCTAACAATACATCCATACCCACCCACTGGATGAGCTCTGGCTTGTGCTCCCCAAACGCGTCCTGTGGGCTTAGAACAGCTGAGCGCTTTTCACCCACTTTTGCTCCCAACAAAACCTTTTCAAAACAGGGGGCGAATTGACCCGTACCCAATTGCATCGTCGCCGGCCGATCGTCGAAGGTGTTGATGTAATCCTCCCCGCCAGGGAGGGTCAATCGATAGTTGATGGTCAAGAAAGAATCGGGGGAAACGGTAGGCTCACTCATGCTGCCATTGTAGCCAGAGAGACACAGAATCACCCAATCTCGCAATGGCCAAAAGCACAACAGCCCCGTGAGAAATTAATCCGCCAAGGCGCCGCCTCCCTATCCGATGCTGAGCTCTTAGCCATTTTTCTGCGTTCTGGGGTTAAAGGTAAAAGCGCTGTTTCTTTGGCCCAGGATCTGCTCAGTCAATTTGGAGGGATGCAAGGCCTCGTGAATGCGCCTGTCTCTGATATTTACCGCTGCCATGGAATAGGGCCTTCAAAATGGGCTCAAATCAAAGCTGCCTATGAGCTGGTGAAACGCTGTCTTCATGAAAGCCTCTCTCAGCAAGCAATATTCTCATCCTCAACCCAAGTCAGGGAGTTTTTGCAAACCAAAATTGCCAGGCTGGAGCACGAGGTATTTCTTTGCCTGTACTTAGATAACAGTAATCGTTTGATAGAGTGCCAAGAGCTATTTCGGGGATCGATTGATCAAACGGCCATTTACCCCCGAGAAATCATTAAAGAATGCCTCAATCGCAATGCCAGCGCCTTGGTGATTGCCCACAACCACCCGGGGGGCAACCCACTTCCCAGCCCCAATGATGAGGCCATTACCCATGAACTGAGGCAAGCACTCCACTGGGTCAATATTGCACTCCTCGACCATTGCATCGTGGCAAAGCACGGTTTTTTCTCATTTTCGGATGCGGGCCTTATAGAAAAGCCCCTAAATGAGAGTGTTTACTAACTTATTAGCGTGTTGCATTTGGAATATTGACTAAACCCTAGCGTCAAATAGCAGATGCCTGCTACAATCGATGTTTTTCGTACTGAAGGAGTGTGTCATGGCAAAAGTTTGCCAAGTCACTGGGAAAAAGCCGATGGTCGGCAATAATGTTTCCCATGCAAATAACAAAACAAAGCGTCGCTTTTTGCCTAATTTGCAAAATCGTCGTTTCTGGGTTGAGTCTGAAAATCGCTGGGTTAGCCTTCGCTTAACCAATGCTGGACTTCGTTTAATCGACAAGAATGGTATTGATTCTGTTTTGGCAGATCTTCGTGCCCGTGGTCAAGTTTAAGGATTGAGTCATGGCTAAAGGCGCACGCGAGAAAATCAAGTTAGAGTCGACCGCAGGTACTGGTCACTTTTACACTACCACCAAAAACAAACGCACCAAACCCGAGAAAATGGAGATCATGAAATTTGATCCAAAAGCTCGCAAGCACGTTGCTTATAAAGAAACCAAGATTAAGTAATTTGTCTTAACGTCAAAACTAAAAACCCGTTCATATGAACGGGTTTTTTATTAGGCTGGATTAGAGTAGCGCCGCAAGCGAAGCGAAAACTCCTTGAGGGAGTGTGGCCCAGCCTCTTCGGCTCGATTGCACCATGAACGCAGCTGTCCCAGTAATTGCTCACGAGTAGCGTTGGAGCGACCCCAAATTGCATGCAACTCACGACGCATCTCAATCATCTTGCGTAACTGAGAATTCGTTTTCATGAGCTCCTCAAGCTTTTCTTTCTCAAGGGCAGTCAATTTAGCTTCATCCTTATAAAGCCAATCACGTGCATCCTTCAGGTGCGATGCAAATTCTTGCATGTGCTGGAATTCATTTGCGATGCAGCGCTTTAGGGTTTTGCTATAACGTGCCATGATCTCGTAGCGATTGGCAATAATCGCTTCTAGAGTTTGATCGTCGGCGGGACGAACTTCTGCGAGAACGGGCTTAGGCGGGACTTTCTTGACCTTTGCCAAACCGAGTGAGCGCAAAGCGCAAATGTAAACCCAGCCAATATCAAACTCATACCATTTGTTTGATAACTTGGCGCTCGTTGCATAGGTATGGTGATTGTTATGAAGCTCTTCTCCACCAATCAAAATGCCCCACGGCACAATATTGGTTGATGCATCTTCACAGTCGTAGTTCCGATATCCCCAATAGTGGCCGATTCCATTAATGACGCCTGCAGCGGTAATCGGAATCCATAGCATTTGCACAGCCCAAACAGTTGCGCCAATCGCACCAAATAAAAATAGGTCGATGATGAGCATGAGACCAACGCCTTGCCATGTAAAGCGCGAATAAAGATTGTGCTCAATCCAGTCATCGGGAGTACCGTGACCAAATTTTTCCAGTGTCTCTTTCTTTGCAGCTTCTACCTTGTAGAGTTCTGCGCCGCGCAAAAGAACTGTGTCGATTCCTAAAACTTGCGGACTATGTGGATCTTCAACGGACTCGCATTTCGCATGATGTTTACGATGAACCGAGGCCCACTCCTTAGTTACCATTCCAGTAGTGAGCCATAACCAAAACCGGAAGAAATGAGAGGGAATGGCGTGAAGGTCGAGTGCTCGATGCGCCTGACAACGATGTAAAAAAATCGTAACACTAGCAATCGTAATGTGGGTCATGACCAGGGTAAAGATCACGATCTGCCACCAAGCCCAGTCCAAGTAACCGTGGGCCAACCACTGAATTAATCCATCATGCAAACTAGAAATGGCGCTCATCTCCAAACAAATCTCCCTCATTAACTGCGATCATGCTCTTAACCCCTTATTTTAAGGCTTTCGCTGCATAATTGCCCCAAAAAATCCATCGGTTCCGTGCTGTGAGGGTAAAAGTTGCCACCAAGGCTTGTCCTTACTGGTGCCAATCGGAATTCCATCATGTAAAAAATGATGTCCTAGGGCCTCCTTGGCGGATAAAAGCTCAAAATCGGGGTGTTTTTCTAGGAAAAGGTTTACAAGCTCTTGATTTTCTTGATCTAAAAGGCTACAGGTGGCGTAAACCAGACGGCCCCCTGGTTTTAGCAAACGAGCTGCCGACTCCAAAATGGCTAGTTGGGTGGGGGCCAATTTAGCGATCTCAGCTGGTGTCTGGCGCCACTTCAGGTCGGGATTGCGTCGCAAAGTCCCCAAGCCGCTGCAGGGGGCATCCACTAAGACCCGGTCAATTTTTCCTGCAAGACGCTTAATTCTGGGGTCTCTCTCACTATCAATCCACATGGGATGCACATTGGATAGGCCGCTTCGCGCTAAGCGCGGTTTTAAGTTGGCCAAGCGTCGCTCTGAGGTATCAAATGCGTACAGGCGGCCGGTATTGCGCATCATCGCACCCAAGGCCAGGGTCTTGCCGCCGGCTCCAGCACAAAAATCAACCACCATTTCTCCACGCTTGGGATCGAGCAAGTGACATAGGATTTGACTACCCTCATCCTGAACCTCAAACAAGCCATCCTTCATCCAGGTCGAGCTTTGTAGGGCGGGTTTTCCAAAAATACGGATTCCGTCCTGGGAATAGGGCGTTGGGTGCGTCTCAAATCGATTCGCACTTTGATTCATTTGCATCAGTAATTGATCGCGCGAGGTCTTTAAAGTGTTCACACGCAAATCCAATGGTGCCGGCTTCATGAGAGACTCAGCCAAACGACCAGCCTCTTCCTCACCAAAAGACTGAACCATCGTGTTCCAAAGCCATTCCGGCAAATTATGTTTTACCAATCGCCCCAGCGCATCACGATCAACTTGGCCAAAACGACTTAGCCACTCGTACTCCTCCTTTTGTATAACAAAGGCCAAATCAGCGAGTGCGCTCTCTAGTCGATTTGCGGTCCCAAGCCCCCCTTCAGATAAGGCTGAAACCAAGCCCAGCAAGGCCAAGCGGCGGGCTAGGGAGCCAGAGCCACTGGCTGCAAATTGAGAAAACTCCTGCTTGCGACGCAATACAGAAAACGCAGCCTCAGCAATTAGGGCGCGATCTCGATTGCCCAATTTGGGATGCGCACGAAAGTAACGACTAACAACCCGATCGGCTGGTTGGTCAAATTGCAATAACTCAGGAAGCAACTGCTCAAGATGCAAAACGTGCTGCGGCAACGCCTTCGCATGCGAATAATTTTTTTGCCCTTGGGGATTAATCAGTACAGGCGCTTTGGCATCCTTACTCTTTGCATACTTCTTTTCTTTGGAAATCCGCTTTGAAGCGGTAGAGGAGGATCGCGTCATGAACTCGCCGTTCTTATGGGAAAGGAATGTACTGTAACTCAGGTGGGTCAACACTCACTCGATTACCTGCAAGATGTAAACGCCCATTAATAAACCACTCAACGGCTAATGGATAGATTTGATGCTCCGTCTTTAAAACCCGAGCAGCTAAATCACTTGGGGTATCGGTGGGTAGGACAGGGACCTCACTTTGACAAATAATCGGGCCCTCATCTACGCCAGCGCTAACAAAATGCACTGTGGCGCCATGCACCCGATCTCCCGCCCCCAAGGCCCGTTCATGGGTATGCAAACCAGGAAAACGTGGCAATAAGGAGGGGTGAATATTCATCATGCGCCCCTCATAGTGCTCAATGAGCCCTGGGGTTAGGATTCTCATAAAGCCAGCCAAAACCACAAGATCTGCACCAAAGGCATCAATTTGCTGCATCAATGCCTCGTCAAAGGCTTCCCGGCTTGGATAGTCCCGGTGATCAATCACCGCGATAGGAATGCCAACTGACTTCGCAAACTCGAGCCCCTTGGCCTCGGGCTGATTTGCAATTAAGCCCGTAAATCGTACATCCCATGATTTTGCTTTTGCGGCCTTGTAAATTGCCTCGAAATTAGAGCCGCGCCCTGAAATTAAAGAAACGATTGAATGCATGACCAACAATATAATTCAAGGCTAGCCTGAAAGCGAATTGTGAAGGTATTTCGAAGACTTAAGCCCGCCCCGACCCAAGCGCCATGCGCCCTAACCATTGGTAACTTTGATGGTGTGCATCGCGGTCATCAAGCATTACTTCAGCAGTTAGTGGAGGGTGCGCGCGCGCGTCATCTAAGCCCTTGTGTACTCACCTTTGAGCCCCACCCTCGAGAATTTTTTTCACCGCACGATGCGCCACCCCGGATTCAAAATCTACGCGATAAGTTAATGGCCTTAAAGCAATGCGCTGTCGATACGATTGCAATTGAAGAATTTAATCAAGCCTTCTCCCAACTCAGTCCCTCTGAGTTTGTACAAAACATCTTGATTGAGAAGCTCAATACCAAATGGATACTCATTGGTGATGACTTTTGCTATGGCGCCAAACGCGCAGGGAATTTTGACAGTTTGGTGGCCGCCGGTAAGCAGTATGGTTTTGAAGTTAGTCGCATCCCAAGCATTCTCGAGAGCGAAGAGCGAATCTCGTCTTCACTACTAAGACAAGCTCTTGATCAGGGTGATATGCAGCGTGCCACACAACTACTAGGACGCCCTTTTTCAATTTCGGGTCATGTGTTGTATGGAAAGCAACTGGGGCGCACTCTTGGATTCCCCACCATCAATTTAGCGGTTTGCGCACGTCATCCGCATGCCAAACCGGTGACGAGTGGAATTTTTGTGAGTCAAGTGCATGGCTTGGGCGAGAGACCTTTGCCTGCGGTCTCGAGCATAGGAGTGCGACCTTCCGTCGAGAGCACCGGCCAGGTCCTTTTAGAAACCCACATCTTTGATTTTGACCAATCCATCTATGGAGAAGTGGTTTGCGTAGAATTACTAGCTCGATTGCATGAAGAACGAAAATACCCTGACCTAACCACCCTACAAGCTGCTATTCAAGACGATGCCCAAAAGGCTCGTCAATACTTTCTAAAGAAAAATTCGTATGTCTGATAAATCCCCAAACTACCCGGTCAATTTGCTTGAGACCAGCTTTCCCATGCGCGGTGATTTACCCAAGCGTGAACCCAAATGGGTGGAAGAGTGGCAACGCAATAAGGTCTATGAGGCGATTCGCAAGGCTCATGCTGGGCAGCCCAGTTTTATTTTGCACGATGGTCCCCCCTATGCCAACGGTGATATTCATATTGGTCATGCGGTCAACAAGATTCTGAAAGATATGATCGTCAAGTCCCGCTGGTTAATGGGCTTTGACGCCATTTATGTGCCAGGCTGGGATTGCCATGGTATGCCCATTGAGATTCAAATTGAAAAACAATTTGGCAAAAACCTACCTACTGCTGAGGTACAAGCCAAAGCTCGTGAATATGCGCAGGCTCAAGTTGCAAAGCAGAAAAAAGATTTTCAACGCTTAGGGGTTCTTGGTGAGTGGGATCAGCCCTACCTCACTATGGATTTTCAAAATGAGGCCGATGAAATTCGTGCGCTTGGCGAGATCTGGAAAAAGGGTTATGTCTTTCGCGGACTAAAACCGGTGAACTGGTGCTTTGATTGCGGTTCTGCCCTAGCTGAAGCGGAAGTGGAATATCAAGATAAAACGGATCCGGCGGTTGATGTTGGTTTTGCCTTTGATACCAACCAGAATGCGCAACTTGCTAAAGCATTTGGCTTAAAAGAACTGCCCAATAAACCGGGTATGGCGGTGATTTGGACCACGACCCCATGGACCTTACCAGCGAATCAAGCCTTAAACGTTCACCCCGATCTTGAATATGCCCTAGTTGAAACCGATCAGCGCTTGCTACTGCTGGCCAAAGATCGAGTGAAGGACTGTTTGGAGCAATATGGTCTTGAGGGAACGATTTTGGCAAGTTGTAAAGGTAAAGCGCTTGAAGGTATTTCCTTTTGGCATCCGTTAGCCAATTTAGACTCCGGCTACAAACGCCTAGCTCCAATTTACTGCGCTGATTACGTCACGCTCGATACTGGTACGGGCCTAGTGCATTGCGCCCCCGCTTATGGTGAGGATGACTTCAAGTCCTGCAAGGCTCATGGCTTAGCTGATCACGACATTATCAATCCGGTCATGGGTGATGGGGTGTATGCCTCCTCCCTGCCGCTCTTTGCTGGTCAACATATTTGGAAAGCCAATCCAAACATTGTGAAAGCGCTTGATGAGGCTGCCAGCCTTTTAAAGAATAAATCCTATACGCACTCCTACATGCATTGCTGGCGACATAAGACTCCGATCGTCTACCGTGCGACCTCTCAATGGTTTGCCAGCATGGATAAAAAACCTGCTGGTGAGAAGGCCTCATTGCGAGAAACCGCCTTGGCAGGCGTGGAGAGTACTAATTTCTATCCAGCTTGGGGTAAGCAACGCTTACACAGCATGATCGCCAACCGTCCCGATTGGACACTTTCACGTCAACGGCAATGGGGCGTGCCTATGGCTTTCTTAATTCATAAAGAAACGGGTGAGCCCCACCCACGCACACCAGAACTGCTTGAGCAAGTCGCTCAGTTGGTTGAAAAAAATGGCATTGAGGCTTGGCAGAGTCTTACGGTTGAAAGTTTGATTGGCGATGAGGCAAGCGCCTACGAGAAAAATCGTGACACGCTTGATGTGTGGTTTGACTCGGGCACCACCCATTGGCATGTGATGCGTGGTTCACATCGTAATACTCTATATCGCCAGGAATCCGAGGGTGCAGAAGGTCGTTGGGCCGATCTTTATTTAGAGGGCTCCGATCAACATCGCGGTTGGTTTCATTCGTCACTCTTAACGGGTGCCATGCTCGATGGCAAACCCCCATATCGTGCCCTCTTAACCCATGGCTTTACGGTAGACGGTCAAGGTCGCAAAATGAGCAAGTCGGTTGGCAATGTGATTGCGCCTCAAGAAGTGGCTGACAAACTGGGTGCTGAAATTATTCGCTTGTGGGTTGCCTCGACCGACTACTCGGGAGAGATGTCAATCTCGGATGAGATTTTGAAGCGGGTCGTTGAAAGCTATCGACGCATTCGTAATACCTTACGCTTTCTCTTAGCGAATCTCGCAGATTTTGATCCACAAACAAATCATCTACCTACCTCCGATTGGCTAGAGATTGATCGCTATAGCGTTGCGCTGGCAGCTGACTTACAAAACACGATTGAGGCACACTATCGTGATTATGAATTTCATCCAGCGGTCTCAAAAATATTGGCATTTTGTTCTGAAGACTTAGGTGGCTTCTATTTAGATATTCTGAAAGATCGTCTCTACACTATGCCCGCAAATTCAGTGGGTCGACGCTCCGCTCAAAACGCCTTATTTCATATTAGCCAACACTTACTCAAATGGCTATCACCCTTTCTCAGCTTCACTGCTGAAGAGGCTTGGAAATGCTACCCACACTTTGCCAAGTCAGCCGACAGCGTATCGATCTTCACCGAAGAATTTGGATCCTTTCCTGAAATCAAGGACGCCCAATCCTTGCTTGCTAAATGGCAACGCATTCGTGAGATCCGCTCTGACATTACGAAAGCTATCGAGCTTGAACGTGAAGCCGGAAAGATTGGGTCTTCCTTGCAAGCTGAGTTGCTGATCCAAGTGGGTGCGACTGATTATGAGCTACTGCAATCGATTGCTCTGGATCTACGCTTTGTAACGATTACGTCTAAATCAGAAGTTGCGCTATCAGCCGATGGCAATACTCAGATCACAGTGAAGCCAAGCGCCTACCAAAAATGTGCGCGTTGCTGGCATCACACAGCCGATACTGGATCCCATCCAAACCATCCCGATCTCTGTGGGCGCTGCATTAGTAATCTTGATGGCGCTGGTGAATTTCGTCAGTTCGCATAAATATGGTCAAGGCATCTTACCAAGAGGGCTCAAGCAAATGGTATTTACTGCTAGCCCTTGGAGTATTGATTGCCGATCAAGTCACCAAGTGGTGGGCTCAAATGAGTCTGCCGATGGCTCAGGCGATTAAGGTTACTGATTTTCTGAATTGGTTCTTAATTTATAACCCAGGTGCCGCCTTCTCCTTTTTGTCTCAGGCAGGTGGTTGGCAACGCTGGTTTTTTACCGTCATTGGGATTGTTGCTGCCGTTGTGATTATTTGGCTCTTACAGAAAAATACCCAAGATCGTCCGTTTTGTCTTGCCCTTTCCTTAATCCTTGGTGGGGCCATCGGAAACGTCATCGATCGCTTGCTATATGGCGCTGTAGTTGACTTTATTGACGTGCACTATGACGGTTGGCACTGGCCAGCCTTCAATATTGCCGATAGCGCCATCTCAATTGGTGCTACATTAATTGTTATCAACGAAATACGACGGGCCATTAAAGACCGCCCCTAGAGTCAAATCGATTTGGAACCCGCGCATGACCTCGTTAGCAAACAAAAAAATTGTTTTAGGAATCTCCGGCGGAATTGCCGCCTATAAATCCGCTGAATTGGTCCGCGCCCTGATTCAAGAGGGGGCCGAGGTTCAAGTAGTGATGTCAGAGTCTGCCATGCAATTCATTACGCCGGTCACCATGCAAGCCCTCAGTGGCAAACCGGTCTTTAGTAGTCAATGGGATGTACGGATTAGCAATAATATGGCGCACATTGAGCTATCCCGTAACGCCGATGCGATTTTGATTGCCCCTGCTAGCGCCGATCTCATGGCAAAACTATCGCTTGGTTTGGCGGATGATTTACTAACGACGATGTGCTTAGCACGCGATTGCCCCCTATTAATTGCGCCCGCCATGAATCTGCAAATGTGGGCTCACCCTGCTACCCAACGAAGCCTCCAGCGACTTCAAGACGATGGCGTCGCGATCCTTGGCCCTGCTAGTGGTGACCAGGCCTGCGGTGAAGTTGGCATGGGTCGGATGCTGGAGCCCTCTGAGCTATGTGAGCAACTAGTTGCATTTTTTCAGCCGCAGGTTTTAAGTGGGAAACGGGTACTCATTACAGCCGGTCCAACATTTGAGGCTATCGACCCAGTCCGTGGCATTACCAATCTGAGTTCGGGGAAAATGGGATTTGCGATTGCCCAAGCGGCTGTTGAAGCGGGTGCAGAAGTTCACCTCATCGCTGGCCCTTGTGATTTACCCACTCCTTTGCAAAGCACCGGTAGGATTAAGCGGACAAATGTGATCACCGGTGAAGAGATGCATCGTGCCACGCTCGCCTCTGCCGATTGCGATGTATTTTTCGCAGTCGCTGCTGTTGCTGACTGGACGATTGCCAATCGCGCCCCACAAAAGATTAAGCGTCAAGAGCAGTCTGGACTTCATTTAGAGTTTCGTTCGAACCCCGATATCTTGCTCGATATGGCTAAGTTGGCTAAGCGCAAATCAAAACCATACTGCGTTGGCTTTGCTGCTGAAACCGATCGTTTGGGTAAACACTCTAAAGAGAAACGGATTCGCAAGGGTATCCCAATGATTGTAGGAAATATCGGTCCCACCACCTTTGGTCTTGATACTAATGAAATTCTCGTGGTGGACGACAAAGGCAGTAAAAACCTAGGGCACGCCAGCAAGCTAGAGCTCGCCAGAAAACTCATTGAAATCGTTGGCACCCGCTTACCTTAAAGAGGACTATCAATCGTGCAAGTTCTTCAAGTCAAAATCCTCGATGAGCGGATGCGCTCGCAAATGCCTAGCTATGGTACCCCAGGAAGCGCTGGATTAGATTTACGCGCCTGCATTGACAACGCAATTGAGCTTGCCCCTGGTCAAACAGAGCTCATTCCAACAGGTCTGGCAATTTATATTGAAGATCCTCGTTACGCCGCGATAATTCTGCCGCGCTCAGGACTCGGTCATAAACACGGAATTGTGTTGGGTAACCTCGTTGGATTAATTGATTCGGATTACCAAGGTCAATTGATGGTGAGTGCTTGGAACCGAGGCTCAACTGCATTTCGGTTGGAGCCGATGGAGCGATTAGCGCAACTTGTGATTGTTCCAGTACAGCAAGTGGAGCTGAAAGTAGTGACTGAATTTGAGAGTAGCACCCGGGGTACGGGTGGCTTCGGTAGCACTGGACGCGGATAGCTCCGCGCCCAGAGACTTCTTTAGATTTCTTCGACTGGCTCGATGCTTGCCTTACTTGATTTGCTCGGCGGCTGATTCGAGGATTGAATCTCAAGCTGCACCTTGCCATCCTGATCAATATCCACCACCACTGAACCACCATGGGCTAAGCGCCCAAAGAGTAATTCGTCGGCCAAGGCTTTACGCACTGTATCCTGAATAATTCGCTGCATGGGTCGCGCACCCATAAGCGGATCAAAGCCATGCTTGGCCAAATAGGAACGTAAGGCGGGGCTAAAGACCGCATCGACTTTTTTCTCATGCAATTGTTCTTCAAGCTGCATGAGGAACTTATCCACCACACGCATAATGATGGACTCATCCAAAGCCTTAAAGGACACGATCGCATCTAAGCGGTTTCTAAACTCCGGGGTGAAGAACTTCTTGATGTCTGCCATTTCATCACCCTGCTCACGCGCATTGGTAAAGCCCATGGTCGACTTTTGCATCGCTTCTGCACCCGCATTGGTGGTCATAATGATGATGACATTACGAAAATCTGTCTTCCGTCCGTTGTTATCGGTTAAGGTGCCGTGATCCATCACTTGTAAAAGGATATTGAAAATGTCTGGATGCGCCTTCTCAATTTCATCGAGCAACAAAACGCAATGCGGTTTCTTTGAGACGGCTTCGGTTAGCAATCCACCTTGATCAAAACCAACATAGCCAGGAGGCGCTCCAATCAAACGGCTTACCGCATGGCGCTCCATGTATTCCGACATATCAAAACGGAGTAGCTCAATGCCCATGATGAAGGCTAACTGCTTCGCAACCTCGGTCTTACCGACTCCGGTGGGACCTGAAAATAGGAAGGAGCCGATTGGCCGATCAACCTTACCCAAGCCAGCACGAGTCATCTTAATGGCGCTAGCAAGCGCCTCAATTGCCGGGTCTTGACCGAAGACGACGCTCTTAATATCGCGATCCAAGGTCTGTAGCTTGCTGCGATCATCCACCGATACCGATTGCGGTGGGATGCGTGCAATCTTCGCCACAATTTCTTCAATCTCTTGGCGATTAATGGTTTTCTTCTGCTTTGATTTGGGGAGGATGCGCTGAGCAGCGCCTGCCTCATCAATCACATCAATCGCCTTATCGGGTAAATGGCGATCATTAATGTATCGCGATGACAATTCAGCAGCGGCTACAAGTGCAGCAGCTGCATACTTGACACCATGGTGCTCCTCAAAGCGTGACTTCAAGCCACGCAGAATTTGCACGGTTTGATCCACGGTCGGCTCTACCACGTCGACTTTTTGGAAGCGCCGCGATAGGGCTGCATCCTTTTCGAAGATGCCACGGTACTCAGTAAAGGTGGTTGCCCCAATACACTTAAGCGTTCCACTCGATAGTGCTGGCTTTAACAGATTGCTCGCATCCAAGGTTCCGCCAGAGGCAGCACCGGCACCAATCAAGGTATGAATCTCATCGATAAAGAGGATGCCATGGGGATTATCTTTTAAGGACTTCAGGACACTTTTGAGTCGCTGCTCAAAATCACCGCGGTATTTTGTCCCCGCCAGTAATGCGCCCATATCCAAGGAGTAAACCGTCGCATTTGCCAAAATCTCTGGAACCTCCCCCTTTGTGATTCTCCAGGCCAGGCCCTCCGCGATCGCGGTCTTACCAACACCAGCCTCACCCACCAAAAGAGGATTGTTTTTACGTCGCCGACATAAAACCTGAATGACTCGCTCGACCTCGCCCTCACGACCAATTAATGGATCGATCTTGCCCTGACGCGCCATCGTGTTCAGGTTTTGGGTAAATTGATCAAGCGGACTTTCTTTGCCGCTGCTTGCAGCCTCATCAGTATCAGGGCTCGCCTCAGCTGCTTTTGCGGGTTCCGTGTTGTCTTTACGAACACCGTGACTGATAAAGTTCACCACGTCCAAGCGGGTTACCCCTTGCTGTTGCAAGAAATACACTGCATGCGAATCCTTCTCACCAAAGATAGCCACTAATACATTAGCACCAGTCACCTCTTTTTTGCCATTTGAGGTCGACTGTACATGCATGATGGCACGCTGAATCACCCTCTGGAATCCAAGCGTTGGCTGAGTATCGACCTCTTCCGTTCCAGGAACCACCGGGGTGTTGTCATTAATAAAGTTTTTCAGCTGGGAACGCAACTCTGCAATATTGACCGCACAGGCCTTCAGAACCTCGACCGAGGTGGCGTTATCCAATAATGCGGATAGCAAGTGCTCAACCGTAATGAACTCGTGGCGCGCTGCGCGAGCGTCCACAAAAGCCATATGCAAACTTACTTCCAGTTCTTGAGCAATCATGCTTCCTCCATAGTGCACTGCAATGGGTGACCCGCTTCACGGGAACGTTCTATGACTTGATGGACCTTGGTCGAGGCCACATCGCGGGTATAGATACCGCAGACGCCTTTTCCTGCCAGATGCACTTGCAACATGATGCGAGTTGCTGTCTCTTGATCTTTATTAAAGTATTCCTGAATCACCATCACCACAAATTCCATCGGTGTGTAGTCGTCGTTTAACAACATCACTTTGTACATGGCCGGCACCTTGACCTTTTCGGCCTGCCGTTCCAACAAAACCGTGTCTTCCTTAAATGGGGTGACTGGGCTTCCTCCGGGGGGCGTTTTGGAATTACGACTCATGAGAAACATTCTAACCACACCACAAAACTCTGCAATAAATCCACGCAAATCAAGTTTTCATCTGACGAAAACCTTTCAAAATCAAGGCATATTTGTCATATTGGGGCGTTTTTATGAAAAAAAAGGGTTTTTCCTAGTGATATTGAGTCATATTTCCTTGACACCCCCTCAAAAAGGGCAAACAATCAATCCTGTGGTGTTTTTCTCGTTTGAGATTTACCTGCATTAGGCGTGTTGCGGAGTAAGACTGATCAAAAGGTATTTCCCCTCTTCACGGTTGTCTTTAGATTTTTGTAATGGAGTTCGCATGGCGACCGGAGTTGTTAAGTGGTTTAATGATGCAAAAGGTTTCGGTTTTATCAAACCGGATGACGGAGAAGAAGAGTTGTTTGCACACTTTAGTGCAATCACGATGAGCGGCTTTAAAACCCTCAAAGAAGGTCAAAAAGTAACGTTTGACATTACTCAAGGCCCAAAAGGTAAACAGGCAACCAATATTCAAGCTGCCTGATCACTAGCTGATCCCAAGTAAAAACCCCAGGCTTCAACCTGGGGTTTTTCTTTTGGGATTCTTACGAATCACATATTGTCAATCATCACTTGACCAAATCCCGAGCACGAAACTTGGGTCGACCCTGGTAATAAACGTGCAAAGTCATAGGTGACCTTCTTCGAAAGAATCGCTTTTTCCATCGAGGAAATGATGAGATCAGCAGCTTCGGTCCAGCCCAAATGACGCAGCATCATCTCAGCAGATAAGATCTCAGAGCCAGGATTGACGTAATCTTTGCCAGCATATTTGGGGGCGGTACCGTGAGTGGCCTCAAACATTGCAATGCTGTCAGACATATTGGCGCCTGGCGCAATACCAATTCCGCCAACTTGGGCAGCGAGGGCGTCCGAGATGTAGTCGCCATTGAGGTTCAAGGTTGCAATCACACTGTACTCATTGGGGCGCAATAAGATCTGCTGCAAGAAGGCATCGGCAATCACATCCTTAACAATGATGTCTTTACCGGTTTTTGGGTTCTTAAACTTACACCATGGGCCACCATCAACCAGTTGCGCTCCAAATTCTTTCATAGCTAACTCATAGCCCCAATCACGAAAACCCCCTTCAGTAAATTTCATGATGTTGCCCTTGTGAACCAAGGTGACAGAAGGCTTGTCATTATCGATTGCGTACTGGAGGGCTTTGCGCACCAAACGCTGTGTACCCTCGCGTGATACGGGCTTGATACCAATGCTTGAAGACTCTGGAAAACGAATCTTTTTCACGCCCATTTCTTTAATCAAGAAATCAACCATCTTTTTAGCGCCTTCAGTACCGGCTTCCCACTCAATACCCGCATAAATATCTTCAGAATTCTCGCGGAAGATCACCATATCGGTCTTCTCGGGCTCGCGCACTGGAGAGGGCACCCCTTTGAAATATCGCACTGGACGCAAGCAAACATACAAATCAAGTGATTGACGTAAGGCAACATTCAAAGAACGAATACCGCCGCCAACGGGGGTGGTAAGCGGTCCCTTAATGGATACAACGTATTCTTTAACCGCGTCGAGGGTCTCATCAGGCATCCAAACATCCGGACCATAAACCTTAGTAGATTTTTCTCCAGCATAGACCTCCATCCAGGAAATCTTACGCTTGCCGCCATAAGCCTTCTCAACTGCGGCGTCGACCACCTTAATCATCACCGGAGTGATGTCCATCCCAGTGCCATCCCCCTCGATAAACGGAATAATGGGGTTATTAGGAACATTGATTGAAAAATCTGGATTAACCGTAATTTTTTCACCAGCTGGGACTTTAATGTGCTTATACATAATGCTTTTCTCCGTTTAACGAATATGGTATTTTCGCATGAGGCAAAACTGCCTATTCCTGAAAATGCACTATTTTAATTCCCCTGGCCCTATGATCCGCAAATACTTGACCATTCTGGCGGCTTGTTTTTTCTTCATCCCCACAGAAAATGCCGTTGCCCAAGGCTCCTCCCTGCCAATCATTGAGCTCAAGGCCGGAATGCACCGAATTGAGGCCGAACTCGCTGACACTCCAGCAGCACGACAAACTGGCTTGATGTACCGAACATTTATGCCCACCAATGCTGGGATGCTCTTTGTTTTTCCAGAAAAGGCCATTCATTGCTTTTGGATGCGTAATACGAAGTTGCCACTAACCATCGCGTTTATTGATGATGATGGCAAGATTGTGAATCTTTCCGATATGGAGCCCGAAACCCAGAATAACCATTGCCCCCGGGCGCCGGTTCGGTTCGCTCTCGAAATGAATCAGAAATGGTTTGCGCAACGGGCTCTTGGGCCCGGCACGGTGATTACAGGCCTACCAAAACGCTAGCAACTAACCAAAGTGGCACACGTAATGCACCGGTTGCTCAGCACGAATCACAAAATATCCACCAGCCTCAACCGTCCATGATTGTCCAGCAGCAAAGGCCTGTTCGGTCTGACCATTGATGCTGACATATGCGGTGCCTTCAATGACTTCCATCACCTCTTTGGTGCTTAGGTCAAAACGTAAGGTACTGGGCAAAATCACCCCAACTGATTTGCGGACACCATTGGGTAGTGTGACTGTATGAGATACACACTTCCCATCAAAATAAACATTTGCCTTTTTGCCAACTGAAACGCCATCGAACTGCATATCAACTCTTTCCTAGTTTGGTAATTATTTTGTGCGTTTGCGTTTTGCGATTTCAGCAATCCGCATCCGCAATGCATTGAGTTTAATAAAACCGCCAGCATCAGCTTGGTTATATGCGCCGCCATCATCATCAAAGGTTGCAATGGTTTGATCAAACAAAGTATTGGCTGAATCACGTGCCAACACAGAGACCGAGCCTTTGTATAACTTGAGGCGCACAACCCCATTCACAGTTTTCTGAGTATGGTCAATTAAGGTCTGTAATGCCAGACGCTCGGGCGACCACCAATAGCCGTTATAGATCAAGGCTGCATAACGCGGCATTAGGTCATCTTTCAGATGAGCGACTTCACGATCTAAGGTAATACTTTCAATCGCACGATGCGCTTTGAGCAAAATAGTTCCACCAGGGGTCTCATAGCAACCCCGGCTCTTCATCCCGACGAAACGATTCTCGACCAGATCCAATCGGCCAATGCCATGCGCACCGCCCAGTCGATTTAACTCGGCGAGTAATTCATGAGGCTTTAAAGACTTTCCATTGATCGCGACTGGGTCACCTTGCTTAAATTCGATTTCAATCACCTGCGCTTGATCGGGGGCCTTCTCTGGGGAAACGGTCCAGCGCCACATCGCCTCTTCTGCTTCTGCGTTTGGATCCTCGAGATGCCGTCCCTCAAAACTAATGTGTAACAAATTGGCATCCATGGAATAAGGAGCGCCCCCTTGCTTATGCTTCATTTCCACAGGAATACCATGTTTTTCTGCATAGGCCAAAAGTTTTTCCCTAGAAAGTAAATCCCACTCACGCCAGGGAGCGATCACCTTAATGCCAGGTTCAAGCGCGTAATAACCAAGTTCAAACCGCACTTGATCGTTCCCTTTGCCGGTAGCGCCGTGGGATACCGCATCTGCGCCTACTTGACGGGCGATCTCAATTTGACGTTTTGCAATTAGGGGGCGAGCGATCGACGTTCCCAGTAAATATTCGCCCTCGTAAATCGTGTTTGCCCGAAACATTGGAAACACAAAGTCACGCACAAACTCTTCACGCAGATCATCAATAAAGATGTGCTCGGGCTTAATGCCGAATTTGAGCGCCTTAGCACGTGCAGGTTCGAGTTCCTCACCTTGGCCCAAGTCAGCGGTGAAGGTTACGATCTCGCAGCCATAAGTATCTTGAAGCCATTTCAGAATTACGCTGGTATCAAGGCCGCCAGAATAGGCCAGTACGGCTTTTTTAATTTCGGACATAGTGTTTTTACGATCTCAATAAGTTAAGCAATCACTGCAGTGATGAGGTTTGATTTTATAAGCGCCCGCAGAGCAAAAACTCCATTAATGCCTTTTGGACATGCAGCCGGTTTTCAGCCTCCTCCCAAACAACACTCTGGGGGCCATCAATCACTCCAGCACTAACCTCCTCGCCACGATGTGCAGGCAAACAATGCATAAAGAGTGCGTCGGGATGAGCCAATGCCATTAACTGCTCGGTCACCATCCAGTTCTTGAATGCCGCCATCCGCGTTGCGTTCTCAGCCTCATATCCCATGCTGGTCCACACATCAGTACTGACCAAATCAGCGCCCTTACACGCATCCTTTGGATCTGCGCAGACGACGAGATGGTTAAAGGCAGATGGTTGGAGGCGGGAGCGCTCCAACTGATATCCCTCGGGGGCAGAGAAGCGGAACTCAAAATCCAGTTTCTCAGCCGCCTGAATCCAGGTATACGCCATATTGTTCGCATCACCAACCCATGCAACCGTTTTCCCCTGAATCGGTCCGCGTGCCTCGACATAGGTAAATACATCGGCTAATACTTGGCAAGGATGATATTGATTGGTCAAACCATTCATGACAGGAACGCGCGAGTTGGCAGCAAAGCGCTCAATCGTCTCTTGCTCAAAGGTCCGAATCATGATGATGTCAGTCATCCGCGAGATGACTTGCGCAGCATCCTCAATCGGCTCGCCCCGTCCTAATTGGGTATCGCGCGTATTCATGTAAACCGCATGCCCACCCAACTGATGAACGCCCGCCTCAAAAGAAAGGCGAGTGCGGGTCGAATGTTTTTCGAAGATCATGGCTAGCGTGCGATCGTGCAATGGATGCCAGGTCTCGTAGCGCTTAAACCGCTCCTTTAACCAAGCGGCGCGGCTAAATAAGTACTCATACTCATCACGACTAAAGTCCGAAAATTGCAGGTAATGCCTGAGTTGGCCAGGAGATTGTGGCTTCGCCAGAGATTGGCCATTACCCAACTCTGCAAACTGAGCACTTGATGCGATCGAAGTGTTATGCGGCTTATTTTGCAAAAGAACGCTCCACTAAACAAAAACCCGCTCAACAGGAGAGCGGGTCAGAAAATCAGTACTTCCTTAGGCCCGCAACAGGCCTAAAAATTAGGCCATTGCTTTAATCGCAGCAGATAGTCGGGACTTCTGGCGAGCAGCAGTATTTTTATGGGCAATCTTTTTATCGGTAATCTTATCGATGGTCGATTGCGCAGCGACAAATACTTTCTTTGCAGCATCTTTATCGCCAGCTTCAATTGCTTTGCGAACTGCCTTAATGGACGTGCGAAGTTTGGAACGCAAACTAGAATTGTGAGCATTGAGCTTCACGGATTGACGAGCGCGCTTGCGAGCTTGTGCGGTATTAGCCATTCAATTAACCTATCTAAACAAATAATTAGAATGAAATCAGTCCCTTAAAGAAAATGGGGCAAAATTCATCTGCGTTACATGAGATCAAATATTCAATCTCGAAAACCTGACATTCTACCTTAAAGACCCCAAAATGCCCACCCCCTCCCCCAAATCAGGGAAAATCAGGTCATGAACCTCCTCTCCGCCGCAGCGAAGGTAAGCTCCCTGACCATGGTTTCCCGCATTACGGGATTGGTTCGGGAAACCTTGATCGCTAGAAGCTTTGGCGCTTCGGAGTGGACCGATGCCTTTAATGTGGCCTTCAGACTCCCCAATCTATTGCGTCGGCTCTTCGCAGAGGGGGCTTTCTCCCAGGCTTTTGTACCAATCCTGGGTGAAATCTCCAATCGGGGAGAAAAAAATCAGACCCGAGCGCTCATCGACGCGATTGCCACTATTCTGTTTTGGGCCCTCAGTCTCACAGTCATGATTGGGGTCGTCGCGGCACCAATCCTGGTTTTTATTATTGCAGCGGGCCTCAAGGATGGGGCTGCCTTTGAGACCACCGTCTTTATGACACGGGTCATGTTTCCCTACATTGGCCTTATTTCCATGGTTTCCTTGTCAGCGGGCATCCTCAATACCTTTGGGCGCTTTGCGGTGCCCGCCTTCACCCCTGTACTCCTCAATCTTTCCTTAATCGGTGGCGCCCTTTTTATTGCGCCAACCTTAGAGCAACCGATTTACGCCTTAAGCATCGGGGTCATAATCGGTGGTGTCTTGCAGCTGGCGATTCAGATTCCGGCCTTGATGCGACTCGGATTATTGCCTCGCATTGGCCTGCTCCCCAGAAAAATCAAATCCGCCTGGCAAAATCCAGATGCCCGCCGTGTCCTAAAACTCATGGTACCGGCTGTATTTGCAGTCTCCGTTGCGCAAATTTCCCTCATCATCAATACCAATATTGCCTCGCATTTGCAAACCGGTAGCGTCTCTTGGCTCTCGTATGCGGATCGCCTAATGGAGTTTCCGACCGCTCTGCTGGGGGTTGCACTTGGAACTGTTTTATTACCAAGCCTTAGCAAAGCAAATGCCGCTCAAGATACTGCGCAGGCTGGAGAGTTGTTGATTTGGGGATTGCGCCTCACCTTTTTACTGGCAGCGCCCTGCGCGATCGCCTTATTTCTGTTTGGTACCCCAATCTCAGCGGTTTTGTACCACTACGGGCAATTTAATGCCATGGATGTGGAAATGACCCGGCAAGCACTGGCTGCCTATGGTGTAGGTCTGATTGGTCTCATTTTGGTCAAGATCTTAGCCCCAGGGTTTTACTCACGTCAGGATATCCGTACCCCCGTCAAAATTGCATTGGTGGTCTTAGTCTTTACACAGCTCGCCAATATCGGGCTCGTGCCACTGTTTGCCCATGCTGGCCTTGCTCTATCCGTTGGTCTTGGGGCGTGTTTAAACGCAGCCCTGTTGTGGCTAGGGCTACGTCGACGTGGGGCCCTTCCAAGCGCGGTTGGCTGGTTCAAATATTTCGGTCAACTGCTTGTTGGACTATTGCCACTGAGCATGGTGCTTTTTTATGGTGCACAGGCACACGATTGGCTCGCTTTACAAGTCAACCCCTTGATTCGCATTGGTCTTCTTGGTCTTTGGTTGGGTGCAGCAGCAATCATTTACTTTGCCAGCCTGTGGATCGTCGGTTTACGCTGGCAAAATTTTCTGCGTCATGCAAAATAGGAAATATGCCAACTCAACAACTTGACTACTTTGCCACCTTGGTTGCTGAGGACGAGCATTTTCCCCTCACGGAGGCATGCATTGCAGTAGCCCAACATGCATTTCCTGATTTAGATGTCCAACATACCCTCGATGAGATTGATCAGCTAGGCGATCGACTCAAAAAACGAATCTCCGCCGATGCTTCTGCGGTGCAGCGACTCCAACAGCTCAAACATTTCTTTTATACCGAACTTGGATTTGGGCCCAATCCCAATGATTTTTATGCCCCCGAGAACTCTTATCTGCATCATGTTTTACAAAGTCGTCGGGGCATTCCAATTTCATTGGCGATCTTAATGATGGAGCTTGGCAATCAGATTGGATTAAAAATCCGTGGGGTGTCCTTTCCCAATCACTTTATGCTGCGCGTTTCCTTACCCCAAGGCGAGATCATTATGGATCCGCTGACTGGTGCATCCCTATCGAAGCACGAACTTCAAGAGATGCTCGATCCGTATTTGGAGGCAAAGGGTTATGTTGGCGAGTTACAACTCCCACTGAACGTATTTTTGCGAGTCTCCAGCTGCCGCGAGATCATCTCGCGTTTCTTGCGCAACCTCAAACTCATTTATACCGAACATGAGCGTTGGGAGCGCTTGTTGGGGGTTCAACAGCGACTTGTGATCCTCTTGCCTGATGCCGTGGAAGAGATTCGGGATCGCGGCCTAATCTATGCGCAATTGGAGTATCTGCGCCCTGCCATCGACGATATGCAGCAATACCTCACCGAAGTTCCTAACGCTTCAGATGCCGATGAAATCCGGGAGCATATTGCCACGCTTGAGCATCAAGTGCGTCAACATTAATTTCAACAGAGCGGATGTCGGCCAAGGTTTTATCGATTGTGGGCCCTACCGGGGTCGGCAAAAGCAATTTAGCGCTTGAGTTAGCCAGGCAATGCCGCCAACAGCATCTGAATATCGAGATCATCAGCATGGACTCCGCCCTAGTTTATCGTGGGATGGATATCGGGACAGCAAAGCCCACTGCTGCTGAACAAGCTGAGGTTACGCATCATCTGATTGATATTCGTGATCCGAGCGAGAGTTATTCAGCGGCTCATTTTGCTAGCGATGCAAAACAATTAATTGAAGAGATTCAGGCGCGGGGACATATTCCACTCATTGTGGGGGGAACCATGCTGTACTGGCGAGCCTGGGTCTATGGGTTCTCCAAATTACCCCCTGCCGATCCACAAACCCGCAAACAGCTCGATGATGAGGCTGCCTTACTGGGTTGGCCCGGCATGCATGCCAAGCTTGCTCAAATTGACCCAGTCACTGCAAGTCGACTACAGCCTAACGATAGCCAACGAATTCAGCGAGCGCTCGAGGTCTATGCATTAACGGGCCAACCCATATCTCAGTTGTTTGAAGAGTCACCAAGCGCTACTGGGCGTGATTCAGAGCTCTCCGAGCATGCCGTTGAAGTTATTTCTTTAGAACCGAGTAACCGTCAATCTCTGCATACCCGTCTTGAAGAACGTTTTGATCAAATGCTTGAAAATAATTTCATGGACGAGGTGCGCTCTTTATTTGAGCGCGGCGACTTGCATACTAATTTGCCGGCGATTCGCTCGGTGGGCTATCGCCAGGTGTGGGAATACTTAGAGGGCAAGGTAGATTACTCGACGATGAAACAAAAAGCATACGCTGCCACACGACAGCTCAGTAAACGTCAGATGACTTGGCTAAGAGCGATGCAGCGGCATACGTTTGACCCATTGAACCCAGCAGAACTTCAAGCCGCAAAATCAATGGCGATGGTCACCCTCCAAAGATCCTTTAAATAAGAATCGTTTGTGGCGCTCCCTCTGGACGCTGAGCAATATCACCTAACAACCAAGCATTTAGGCCTTGCTGTTCAATACTAGCAATCACAGCTTTTGCTTCTTGCTGTTCAACGACAACCACCATCCCAATGCCGCAATTGAAGACACGCACCATCTCCGCATCAGCAACGCCGCCTTTCATTTGCAACCAACGAAACAGCGGTGGCAGGCTCCATGAATCACGACGCAGCACTGCTTGGGTATTCTCTGGTAACACCCGTGGGATGTTATCCACTAAACCGCCACCCGTAATATGCGCCAATCCCTTCAAGGGATGTTGCGACATCACATTTAAAAGTTGCTTAACGTAGATTTGAGTGGGTGCCATAACTAATTCTTGCAAGGTCTTACCCTCAATGGTCTCACTGGGTTTTGCGCCAGCTCGCTCAATAATCTTCCGAATTAAGGAATAGCCATTTGAATGCGCACCACTAGATGCAATTCCAATAACTGCGTCACCCGGCCGAATACTGGAGCCATCAATAATTTTCGATTTCTCAACCACGCCAACCGCAAAGCCTGCCAAATCGTATTCACCCGGCGGATACATGCCTGGCATCTCAGCAGTTTCACCCCCAATTAAGGCGCAGCCAGCCAACTCACACCCCTTGGCAATTCCGGCGATTACGGTGGCTGCTGTATCGACTGATAACTTACCGCATGCAAAGTAATCGAGAAAGAAAAGAGATTCGGCGCCTTGGACCAAAATGTCATTCACGCTCATCGCCACTAAATCCTGGCCAATCGTCTCATGGGCATTCCACTCAAAAGCGAGCTTTAATTTGGTGCCAACCCCATCGGTACCGGATACCAAAATGGGTTCTTTGTAGCGTTTGGGTACCTCAAATAAAGCCCCAAATCCTCCAATTCCCGCCAAAACACCATCGCGCATAGTCTTTTTTGCCAGTGGCTTAATACGATCAACTAGAGCGTCCCCAGCGTCAATGTCGACACCCGCGTCACGGTAAGACAAGCCTGGGCTTTTTGATGGATTAGTCATAAATGGGTCTTCAAAAAAGGGTAAATCCTGCAGATCAGTCATTTACATCGTTAGAATCTCTGAATTCTAGAGTATGAAGGCCCATGGCTGAAATTTTTACCCCTTTTCTATTTGCATTTATTTTGGCTTACATTCTGAGGCCCTTGGTTCTGCGTCTTCAAAATCTAGGACTTGGTAAAACCCTTGCCAGCAGCATCGGCATGCTTTTTGGGCTTGGTGTTTTTCTCATCATCCTGTTACTGCTGATTAATCTACTGCGCTATGAAATTCCTCTCATTAAGGCTCAGCTACCCATTTGGCTTCAAAGTCTGCAAACGTGGCTGGGGCCTAAATTACTCAGCCTGAATATTGAGATCGATTGGCTCGCTTTGCGAGATGCGATTACGCAAAAATTGACTGCTCATTTTTCTGCAAACGCCAACCAAATATTAAGTACGAGTTTTGAAACCATCTTAGCCTCTGGTAGCTCCGTACTTGGCGGCCTCGTCAATATTGTCTTGATTCTCTTCGTTCTTTTTTATCTGCTGATTGATTGGAAACACTTCTTTGAATTACTCAAGCAACTGCTTCCAATTCGCTATCAAGACACTGCGCTCAGGCTGGCACTAGAAACCGACTTATTGCTATCGCAATACCTGCGGGGGCAAATGCTCGTGATTTTGATCATGGCGGTTTTCTATAGCGCCGGATTGAGTTTGACAGGTATGCATGGAGCACTCGGTCTAGGCGTATTTACCGCCTTGGTGATTGTGATTCCTTATATTGGAATTGCGCTGGGTCTGATTCTGGCGATCCTATCGGTCATTTTGCAATTTGGGCTTGGACCTGAACTCGTGATTGTGCTGGTCGTATTTGGGATTGGCCAAGTGCTCGAAGGATTTTTCCTAACCCCCCGTTTAGTAGGCGAACGAATTGGGCTTCACCCAGTGGCGGTTTTATTTGCTTTACTAATCTTCGCTAAATTATTTGGATTTTTTGGAGTGTTACTTGCCCTACCAGCTAGCGCGGTTGTGTTGGTATTGATCCGCTTTGCATGGTCGCAATACGCCCAAAGTACCTGGTATCAAAAGTAATGGCCCCATCCGCACTGCCCCGTCAATTTGCGCTCGATATCAATCAAGCCCCTAAACCCTCATTGCACAATTTTTTACCGAATGGTAATGAGGCACTGATTGACGCACTCAACCAGTCCATCGCTCGTTGGAACTCTCCTGCTAAGACCGCTTCCCACTCGATTGAGGGACGCTGGTTTTATTGGTGGGGAAGCGCTGGCGCCGGATGCTCTCATCTTCTTAGCGCTATCGCAAACCAAGCGCAAACGCTTGGGATGGGATCGATTCGCCTGCTACCCAACGATCCGAGTACCTGGGTCGATGCCGAGCAAAAACTCTCTGCAGCGGTAAACCCTGCACCGATCATCATGACCGTTGATGATGTGGATCAGCTGGATACGCATCAACAAGCCAGCCTTTTTCGCTTACTCAATTTAGTACATGCCTCACCACACTCGTTTGTGTATCTATCTGGGCATGTGCCCCCTGCACAATTGACATTACGAGAAGACTTGCGTACCCGTCTTGGCTGGGGGCTGATCTTTGAAGTTCATCCGCTGTCTGATTCAGAGAAGATCGAGGCGCTATCTCGCGCTGCAAAAGAGCGGGGTTTGATCTTATCCAACGAGGTTTTGCCTTGGTTGATTCATCATTTCTATCGAGATATGCCGAGTTTGATGGCATTACTCGATGCACTCGATGCCTATTCTTTGGAGACCAAGCGCGCGATTACCCTACCCTTGGTTCGTGAACTCTTACAAATTTCTGGACACACCCCATGACTCGCATAGCTCTGTTTGATTTAGATCACACCCTCTTACCGTTTGACAGCGATTACGAGTGGGGGCAATTTCTGGTGCGCTTAGGCGTTGTTGATGGGGAGCAATATGCCAAAGCCAACGATCAGTTTTACGCCGATTACAAAATAGGTAAGCTTGATATTGATGCATTCTTACGTTTTGCCCTAAAACCCTTGGCTGACAACCCGCGTACGCAATTAGAGGGCTGGCATCGTGCATTTATGCAAGAGAAGATCGATGGACGTCTTCATCCACAAGCGATGAGGCTTGTCCAACAACATTTAGATGCGGGGGATTTGTGTTGTGTGGTGACCGCTACCAATAGTTTTGTCACTCGCCCGATTGTGAACGCCTTTGGAATTGAACATCTAGTTGCTACTGAACCGGCCACGGAGAATAATCAACCAGGGGCAAATTTCACAGGCGGTATTGTGGGAGTTCCGAGCTTTAAGGAAGGAAAAATTACTCGAGTTAATGATTGGTTAGCCGGTTTGGGATTACGCTTGGAATCCATCGAGCAAAGCTTCTTTTACTCCGACTCCATGAATGATTTGCCACTATTGGAAAGAGTAACCAATCCAGTAGCCACCAATCCAGATGTGCGCTTGCGCGCAGAAGCCGAGAAGCGAAATTGGCCGATCTTAGAACTATTCCATTAAATTGATCCTAGCTCATCCTCATGATCACTAAATTCATCGATCGCTTATTGCGTCGAGGCCCTCGCCCAAAGTCAGATCAATCTGGGGCCACCCTAGTAGCTCATAAGGTTTCAAAGAAAACCCATCGGATCGATCCTGCCTTACTTTCAAAAAATGCAGTCAAGGTCACTCATACCCTGCAACAAGCGGGCTATAAGGCCTATATCGTGGGTGGGGCAGTTCGCGATCTAGTTTTGGGGATCGCGCCTAAAGATTTCGATGTAGCAACCAATGCCACCCCCGAGCAAGTACAAAAATTATTTAGGCGCTCACGCTTGATTGGTCGTCGCTTTCAGATTGTCCATGTCACTTATTTTGGTAAAGAGCGCCCTGAAATTATCGAGGTCTCTACCTTTCGGGCAGTGCTAGAAAGTGTGGGTGAGCATATTGCCGAGAGTGGTCGTATTCTGCGTGATAACGTTTGGGGTACTCATGCCGAAGATGCTGCACGCCGTGACTTTACGATCAATGCAATGTATTACGACCCTAGCTCAGAAACAGTGCTCGATTATCACGGTGGCATGGAGGATATCCGCTCTAAAACGATTCGCATGATCGGCAACCCAGCAAAACGTTACCGTGAAGACCCAGTGCGTATGTTGCGAGCGATTCGCTTTGCCGCTAAGACAGGTTTTCAGATTGAGCCCAAGACCCTTGCACCGATTCATGAGCTTGGCCAATTAATCCATGACGTTCCAAGCGCTCGCCTATTCGATGAGATTTTGAAGTTACTCATGTCAGGTCATGCTTGGGCCGGAATCCAGGCATTGCGTCACGCCAACTTGCATCATGGGCTTCTACCATTTATGGATCGTGCACTCGAAGATGCGCAAGCCGCCCAATTTATTGAACAGACGCTGCGCAATACCGATGAACGGATTCAAATGGGCAAATCGGTTTCCCCTGGCTTTCTGTTTGCAGCCCTACTTTGGCCCGATCTAGAGAAGGAGTGGCAAGTACTCCGAAATACTGGGATGCCACCCGTTGCAGCACTCCATGCTGCAATTGATGCCGTTGTTGCCCCCTCACATACCGGCATCACCATTCAGCGTCGCCATGAGGGTGATATGCGGGATATCTGGACCATGCAACCGCGTTTTGAAAAGCGAGTGGGGCGCTACCCCGAGCGACTGCTGGAGGTTCCGCGCTTTCGGGCTGGCTACGACTTCATGCTCCTACGCGGCCAAACAGGGTATTGCAAACCCGGTCTTGGGCAATGGTGGACAGACTTTTATCATGCGGATTTACCCGAACGTGAAGCCTTGCTGGCAAGTGCCAAGCTAGAGGATTTGGCTTCTGGCAAAACCCCATCAAACCCAAATAGAAACAGGCGCCGTAGGCCAAAAAAGCCAAAACAAAACCCTGATGCCCATGCCGATTCTGGGCCAAATGACGCCAAGCAAACTTAATTGATTTTCAGTAAAGTAAGCGCATATTCTTAGTAGGGAAATCATGGCGCAGGCCTTTATTGGATTTGGTGGAAATATTGGTGATGCTCGGCAGAGCATCACCGATGCGATTGTCTGCCTGGCTCAGCATATTCAAATCCAGATCGTGAACAAAAGCTGCTTTTATCAAAGCGCGCCTGTCAATGCTGTAGGTGGTGACTACATCAATGCGGTTGTTGAGATTGATACTGAACTCAATCCCTATGGACTTTTGTATGTTTGCCAATCAATCGAGCATCAGTTTGGTCGCGAACGTCCTTATGCCAATGCACCCCGCACCCTTGATCTTGATATTTTGTTTTATGAAGGTATTGAGCAAAACCATTCTGAGCTCACCATTCCGCATCCACGCATTGCCGAACGCTCATTTGTGATTCTTCCTTTACTTGAAATCTGCCCCGATTTTTTCTTACCCAACCACGGCCCCTTAAAAAATCTTTTGCCGAATATTGCGCACCAACGCATCACCCGCATCACTTGCAAACACTGCGATTGCGACCAACAGTTGCATTAGGCTTAAAATCGGCTTATGAGTTATTTACAAGGCGATAAGCCAATCACGATCACGAAGTTATTGGCCATGCATGCCGATGGCGAGAAAATTGCGGTTCTAACCGCATACGATTCCACCATGAGCGCCCTTCTCAATCGCTGTGGAATTGAAGTGATTTTGATTGGAGACTCGCTTGGTAATGTAATCCAAGGTCATAGCAGCACTACCCCGGTTACCGTTGAGGAAATGGCCTATCACACGCAATGCGTTGCCCGGGCTAATCACCATGCATTCTTAATTGCCGATCTACCATTTGCGAGTTATGGAGACCCAGTGCAAGCACTGGAATCAGCCGCAGAGCTGATGCGCGCAGGGGCAGACATGGTCAAGCTTGAAGGTGGAAGTTGGCAGGTCGATATCATTCAATTTTTAGTCGAGCGCAGTGTTCCGGTTTGTGCTCACTTGGGGCTTTTGCCTCAGTCTGTTCACTTGCTTGGTGGTTATAAAGTCCAAGGCAAGTCAAAAGATGCCAGCGCTCTGATGTTTGAACAAGCGCACGCCTGCCAAGCCGCAGGCGCTCAAATGCTTGTCTTAGAGGCAATCCCATCAGCGCTCGGAGAAAAAATTACTCAATCACTTCATATTCCGACGATTGGGATTGGAGCAGGGCCAAATTGTTCCGGACAAGTTTTAGTACTGCCGGATTTACTCGGAATTAGCCCCGGCAAAGCGCCGAAGTTTGTGAAAGACTTTATGGCTGGTAGTAGCTCGATTGAGGCAGCAATTAAAGCCTATGTTCGTGAAGTCAAGTCCGGAAAATTTCCTGGACCTGAGCACTGCTTTGCCTCTTAATTAAAAAAACTCTTCATGCGATCAAACCAACCCTCTTGTTGAGGACTGTGTTTTTTACCACCGCTTCGAAGTGACTCATCAAATTGAGAGAGCAATGCTTTTTGTTCCTCGGATAACTTCACCGGGGTCTCAAGCAGGACATGCACATACAAATCGCCCAATAGGGAAGAACGCAGCTGCTTAATTCCTTTGCCGCGCAAACGGAAGGTTTTGCCGGTTTGAGTTCCCTCGGGAATCGTTAGCTCAACTCTGCCGCCAAGCGTAGGAACTTCAATATCACCACCCAAGGTGGCGGTCGCAAATGAAACAGGCATTTGAATATGCAAATCGCTGCCATCACGCTCAAATACGGGGTGCTCTTTGACATGCACTTCGACGTAGAGATCGCCCGAAGGTCCGCCGTTAATACCCGGCTCACCATTACCGACGGAGCGCACCCGCATACCATCATCAATGCCGGCTGGGATCTTAATTTCGAGAGTCTTTTGCTCTTTGATCTTGCCGCTGCCATGACAGGTCTTACAGGGCTTCGGTATGTATTGGCCCGTGCCACGACACTTAGGGCAGGTTTGTTGCATTGAGAAAAAGCCTTGAGCAATCCGGACTTGGCCGCGGCCATCACAAGTTGGGCATTCTTCAATCTTTGAGCCCGGCTCTGCACCAGAACCGCTACAGGTTTTGCAATTACTCCAGCTAGGCACTCGAATTTGCGTGGTGTAACCCTCAGCGGCTTGCTCGAGGGTAATCTCCATGTTATAGCGCAGGTCGGCACCCTTATAAACCTGAGGGCCAGAACTTCTTCCTTGACCAAAGATATCACCAAAGATATCGCCAAAGGCATCAGCAAAACCACCTGCAGCGCCCCCAAATCCACCCATACTTGGGTCAACGCCAGCATGGCCGTACTGATCGTATGCATTGCGCTTTTGGGGGTCCGCCAGTGTCTCGTAGGCTTCCTTGGCCTCTTTGAACTTTGCCTCGGCAGATGGATTATCAGGGTTGCGATCAGGATGGTATTTCATGGCTAATTTGCGATAAGCCTTTTTAAGCTCCTCATCGCTGGCATTTTTACCAACCCCTAGCACTTCATAAAAATCACGTTTACCAGTTGCCACAACCCATTCCTTATTCTTGGCCAAAAAGGCGAAGTCGGCACAAGGCCGACTCACCAATTTGCATCATTCTTTTTTAAGAATTACTTCTTGTCATCCACTTCCTTAAAGTCAGCGTCGACTACTTCAGCATCATTATTGGCTTTCGCCTCACCTGCTGGATTAGCAGCGCCTGGGTTAGCCTTTGCTTGCTCGGCAGCATAGGCTTTCTCGCCAAGCTTCTGACTGGCCTTTGCCAATGCTTCCGTTTTCGACTCAATCGCTGCTTTATCACTTCCCTTGATGGCTTCTTCTAACTCTTTCAATGCCGCTTCAATCGCACTCTTTTCAGAGGCATCAAGACTTGCGCCATGCTCATCAAGCGCTTTCTTTGTCGAGTGCGCTAAGGCATCAGCCGTATTTCGGACGGTGACCAGCTCAAGCAATTTACGATCTTCCTCAGCATTGGCTTCGGCGTCTTTCACCATCCGCTGAATCTCATCCTCAGAAAGACCTGAGTTTGCCTTGATGGTGATCTTATTCTCTTTGCCAGATGCTTTGTCTTTAGCAGTGACGTGCAAGATTCCGTTGGCATCGATATCAAAGGTCACTTCAATTTGTGGCAAGCCACGGGGTGATGGCGGAATACCTTCCAAATTAAACTCGCCAAGCAATTTATTCGCACTAGCCATCTCGCGCTCACCTTGGAAGCACTTGATGGTAACCGCTGGCTGATTGTCTTCAGCCGTTGAAAACACTTGAGCATGCTTGGTCGGAATCGTCGTATTTTTGGGGATCATCTTGGTCATCACGCCACCCAAGGTCTCAATACCTAAAGATAACGGTGTGACATCAAGCAACAAGACATCCTTACGATCACCAGCCAATACTGATCCTTGGATCGCAGCACCAACCGCGACCGCCTCATCGGGGTTCACGTCTTTACGCGGTTCCTTACCAAAGATAGCTTTGACTTGCTCTTGCACCTTCGGCATACGAGTTTGGCCGCCGACTAAGATGACATCATCAATGTCTGCTGCAGAAACCCCTGCGTCCTTCATCGCCACTTGGCATGGGCCCATGGTACGAGTAATTAACTCTTCAACCAGAGACTCCAATTTAGAGCGGGTCAACTTCAAGTTCAAATGCTTAGGACCGCTTGCATCGGCCGTTACATAAGGCAGGTTGATTTCGGTTTGCTGGGAGGAAGATAACTCGATCTTCGCTTTCTCAGCAGCATCTTTTAGGCGCTGCAAAGCTAAAACATCTTTGCTCAAATCAACGCCCTGTTCCTTTTTGAACTCGGCAATGATCCAATCAATGATGCGTTGGTCAAAGTCTTCACCGCCTAAGAAAGTATCACCGTTGGTAGATAACACTTCAAACTGTTTTTCTCCATCCACATTCGCGATTTCAATAATGGAGACGTCGAAGGTGCCACCGCCTAGGTCATAAACAGCAATCTTGCGATCAGCCTTGTCTTGCTTGTCCAATCCAAATGCTAAAGCAGCAGCAGTAGGCTCATTAATGATGCGCTTAACTTCCAGACCGGCAATCCGACCAGCATCTTTCGTGGCTTGACGCTGACTATCATTAAAGTAAGCAGGTACCGTGATCACCGCCTCGGTGACCTCTTCGCCCAAATAATCTTCGGCAGTCTTTTTCATTTTGCGTAGAACTTCAGCCGATACTTGCTGAGGGGCAATTTTCTTATCGCGCACCGATACCCAGGCATCGCCATTGTCTGCGGCGATGATACTGTAAGGCATTAAGCCAATATCTTTTTGCACTTCTGCATCGGTAAATTTGCGACCGATTAAACGCTTAACCGCGTAGATTGTATTTTTTGGATTGGTGACTGATTGCCGCTTAGCAGGCGCACCAACCAATACCTCTCCGTCTTCCATATACGCAATGATGGAAGGAGTGGTTCTAGCACCCTCAGCGTTTTCAATGACTTTCGGGGCGTTGTTCTCAATAACTGCGACGCAGGAGTTGGTTGTTCCTAGGTCAATTCCAATAATTTTTCCCATAATGGCTCCAAATGATGGTGAGGCGTTGTTTCGAATAATGACTAGATGGGGGCAACTTTACATATTTCAAGGGGTCTAAGTCCTTGAAATAATTGGCCCAAACTTATTTTGCTTGGCTAACAGTCACTAGAGCGGGTCTTAAAACCCGATCGGCGATCAAAAAGCCCCTTTGCAAGACTGAGACCACCGTGTTGGGCTCTTGATCCGATGGGACCATGGAGATTGCCTGATGCTGGTGGGGATCAAATTTAGCCCCAGGCTCAGGGTTAATCTCAACCAAACGGCCTTTTTCGAAGGCAGCAATGAGTTGCTTTAGGGTGATCTCGAGGCCTTCCTTAAACGCTTTTGCATCGCCAGCCTCAGTGGCTAAAGCGGCATATAAGCTATCGCTCACTGGAATCAAGTGCTCCGCAAAATTTTCAATGGCGAATTTGTGGGCCTTTGCAATATCTTCGGCAGCGCGACGACGAATATTTTCACCTTCAGCCTTGGCACGTAAGAAGTTATCTTGCATTTCAGCAAGCTTTGTCTTGAGCTCTGCTAGCTCCTCCTCGATACTCAGGGGAGGCTGTTCATTCACTTCGGATGTTGTGTTATCAGCTGCTTGCTGCTCAGATTTTTGATCACTCATAGTCGTTCCACCTTGTTTTCTACATTTTATATGGGGTCAGTGATCACCCATTTCAAGGGGACTGCTTATCCAGCTTTAATCGCGACCTCTGCTGCCTGGGCACGCTGATTGCGAAGCTCCAAAACTGCAGGGGACTCAAGCTCTGTTGACCAACCATGCATATGCTCTAAAGCAATTGCGTGCAAAGCTGAAATAAAATTAGTATCGTCATTCAAGCATGGGATATAACGATACTCTTTGCCACCATGCTCATGAAAAATCTCCTGACCCTCCATAGCAATTTCTTCCAAGGTCTCTAGACAGTCTGCTGGGAAACCAGGACAAACGATATCCATTTGCGGGCAGCCTGCCTTCCCAAGCTCCTCAATCGTCAAGGCAGTGTAAGGCTTTAACCATTCCGCACGACCAAAGCGAGACTGGAAGGTGACGTGATAATTGGCCGGCTCCAAACCCAGTGCCTCTCCTAACAAGCGGCCTGATTTCAAACATTCGCAATGATAGGGATCGCCTTGCATCAAATTTCGTTTGGGCAAGCCATGAAACGACATGATAAGTTTGGCGCCCATTGAAAAATCGGGTCGGCCATGTTGCGCCCAGTAGGCTTCAATCTGTTGACGGAGAGACTCAATGTAAGCGCCATGATCATGATAGTGCTTCACAATTCGAAGTTCGGGTTGATTGCGCCATGTTTTAAGGACCGAGAACACTTCATCAAAACTTGAGGCGCTCGTGGTCGCTGAATATTGAGGGTACAAAGGCAATACCAATAAACGCTCAACATTTGCTTCTTGAAAACGTTTGAGGACTTCGGAAATAGATGGTTTGCCGTACCGCATCGCCAGGTCCACGATCACATTGGAATCCTCGCCCGCAAAGCGATCCCGCAAACCTTGAGCCTGTGCTTGCGAATAGACTAGCAAAGGAGAGCCCTCTTTTAACCAGATCGAAGCATATTTCTTCGCTGAGGCGCCGCTGCGAATCGGCAAAATAATGCCATGCAAAATGAACCACCAGATGATGCGCGGAATTTCAACGACCCGAGGATCCGACAAAAATTGCTTTAAGTAGATTTTCACCGCCGCGCGCGTGGGCGCCTCTGGGGTGCCCAGATTAATCAATAAAATGCCGGTTCGCGAGGTTCTTAAATGAGGGTTTGTTTTCAACAGTGATCCAATCATCAAGGAGAGCTCAAGGCGCCGCTCAGTAGCTTCGAGGTGATATCCACAATCGGAATCACGCGATCATACGCCATTCGAGTAGGCCCGATCACGCCGAGTGTTCCCACCACTTGCCCATCCACGCTATAGGGAGCGCTGATCACCGCCAAATCCTCATAGGGCAACAGCTCACTTTCTCCACCAATAAAGATCTGGATACCATCGGCATGACTGGATACGTCCAACAATTGCATGAGCAAGGATTTTTGCTCCAGCATATCGAACATTTTGCGTAATTTACTCAGATTGGAGCTCAACTCACCCACATCGAGCAGGTGGCGCTCTCCCGAGATCACCATATCCGGGTGATTTAATCCCGTATCACTCACACCATTTTCGAGGGCGAGTGCCATTAATCCAGCAATGTCACTCCGCAAATGATCTAACTCTGCGCGCAAGCGACTGCGAACCTCTGAAAAACTCTTTCCTGAGAAATGCGCATTAATAAAATTACTCGCCTCTGTCAGCTGTGCTGGGCTGTAATCTTGGTTGGTTGGCAAGATGCGATTTTGCACATCCCCCTCGGGAGTCACCAGAATTAACAAAATCTTGCCTTCGCCAAGGCGTAAAAACTCAATGTGTTTAAAGACTTGGGAGCGCTTCGGGGTCATGACCACGCCAGCAAAATGCGTCAGATTCGATAAGAGCTGAGCAGCAGAACTGATCACCTTTTGGGGAGCATCGGGATATAGTGATTGCTCAGCCTGTTTAGAAGCCACCTCCTCTAGGGGTCGAATGGTCAACATCGTGTCGACAAACAAACGGTAACCACGCGGGGTTGGAATGCGTCCTGCTGAAGTATGAGGACTGGTCACCAAACCAAGATCCTCAAGATCGGCCATGACGTTCCGAATCGTCGCCGCAGAGAGATCTAATCCTGAAAAGCGTGAAAGGGTCCGCGAGCCCACTGGCTGGCCTTCCTCGATATATCTCTCGATTAAGGTTTTGAGCAGAACTTTTGAACGATCATCCATGATTGGAGTAATTTTATGCCTATGGTTTAATCGTCATATGTTAAGCCCATCAAGCAAACCCCTGCAGAAGAAGTTTAGGCGCGTAACCCTTGTGGGTAAGCACCAAGCAGATGGTATTGGCCAGCATTTACTTGAATTAGCCCAAATCCTCAGAAATCATGGCTGTGAGCTCAGCATTGAGGCATCCACGGCGACCCATTTGCCTGAGGCTAATTTGCAGGTTATTCAACTCCAGGATTTCCAGAAATCCACTGATTTGGCGGTTATTTTGGGGGGTGATGGCACCATGCTCGGCATTGGTCGCCAGATCGCTGGGACGGGGGTACCGCTTTTGGGAATCAATATGGGGCGTTTGGGTTATATGACCGACATCCCCTTTGAAGACGCCAAAACGGTTCTACCGCCCATGATTGATGGTCATTATGAAATCGATGAACGATCCCTTCTAGAGGCTAGTGTATGGCGCAACAATCAAGAGATTCATCGTGGCTTAGCCTTAAACGATGTGGTCGTGAATCGTTCAGGACTCTCAGGGATGGTGGAACTCAAGGTGCATGTCAACGGCTCTTTTATGTACAACCAGCGCTCCGATGGCCTGATTGTGTCTACTCCAACTGGCTCAACCGCATACGCGCTCTCAGCAGGCGGTCCAATTTTGCATCCCCGCGTGCCAGGGATTGTGCTGGTGCCAATTGCCCCCCATGCCCTCTCCAATCGACCCATAGTATTGGCCCAAGAATCGCAAATTACGATCGAAGTTGCCGGTGGCCGAGAAGTGATTGTGAACTTTGATATGCAATCATTAACCAAATTACAAATCGGTGATCGGGTTGAGGTAAAGCGCTCGAACAAATCCATCTCCCTCCTACACCCACTGGGGCACAGTGACTACCAGACCCTAAGAGAAAAATTGCACTGGAACGAGTATCCTTCCACGTTTTAATCTGGGCAAATCAACATGCTTCAATCATTGGCATTGCGTGATTTTGTGATTGTGGATCACCTCGAACTTGATTTTTGCTCAGGTTTTAGTGTTTTAACTGGTGAGACTGGTGCAGGTAAATCGATTTTGCTCGATGCTCTCGCCCTCGCCCTGGGCGAGCGTGCCGATACCAGTCAAATCCGCGAGGGCTGCCAACGCGCCGAGATCGCTGCTATTTTTCAGGTCGAAGAGAGCCTACAGGAGGAAATTGCCGCATGGCTGCGTGAAGCGGACTTCCCGCTTGAAGACGACCATCGGATTGTGATTAAACGCAGCATGGATCATTCGGGTCGTAGCAAAGCCTACATCAATGGTGGCGCGGCCTCATTAAATCAATTACGCGAACTGGGTGATCGTCTGGTGGATATTCATGGGCAACACGCCCACCAACTCCTTCTCAAGACCGGTGCACAACGCGAGCTGCTCGATCGACACGCCAATCTTCAAGACCAAGCAGCAATTGTGGCGCAAGCATATCAATCCATGAATGCCACTGCCAAGCAATTACAGCAAGCCGAAGCAGCTGGCGCTGATTTGCAGCGTGAGCAAGAGCGTCTTCAGTGGCAGCTCGATGAGCTCAATGAAATTGCACCACAAGCACACGAGTGGGGAGAAATCCAAACTGCACATGCACGTCTAGCCAATGCCGCCAAGATTATTCAAGGGATTGAGCTTGCGATTGATAGTCTGAGCGATTCTGAGCATTCGATTGAATCACAACTGCATCGAGTACAGCATACGATCGATGATTTAGTGAAGCATGATCCTAATTTGAATGAGATCAACGAAAGTCTTCGTAATGCTCAAATTCAGATTGACGAGGCGATTCATGGATTAAATCGATACCGACAAAAAATGGATTTGGATCCAGATCGCCTCGCAGAGCTCGAAGCCCGGATGCAGATTCTCCATACTGCGGCCCGCAAATACAAAGTCAATCCCGAGCAATTGCCAGAACTCTGGATTAGCTCTCAGGAAAAATTCGCAGCGTTCACGGCAGCACAAGATATCGAGGCTTTGCGTCAACAATTTAAGGCTCAAGAGTCTGAATTTCTAAAACGTGCTCAAGAATTATCAAAGCGTCGTCATCAGGCAGCTGCTGAACTCAGCCAAGCCGTCAGCGATGCAATGCAGCACCTCGCAATGGCAGGCGGTCAGCTGCAAGTTCTTGTTAGTCCAAGCGAAGCCAGTCGTCATGGAATCGATCAAATTGAATTTCTGATCGCCGCGCACAGCGGCAGCACACCAAAGCCTTTGGCCAAGGTTGCTTCGGGGGGAGAGTTGGCGCGCATTAGCTTAGCCATTAGCGTCATTACCAGCAAGGCGAGCTTTACCCCAACCCTCATCTTTGATGAGGTGGATTCTGGCATTGGTGGAGCAGTGGCTCAAACGGTTGGCGAACTTTTGAAGCAACTGGGTCGGTCCCATCAAATCCTTTGTGTCACTCATCTAGCCCAAGTGGCCGCCCAAGGCGATCATCATTTCAAAGTTAGTAAACAAGCATTGGATGGCAAAACCCATTCCGATGTAAAGAGTTTAGGCCGACAAGAACGCATTGAAGAAATTGCTCGGATGCTAGGTGGCACAACCATTACTGACACCACGCGGCGACACGCGAGAGAACTGCTAAACCAGACCTAGAGTCAACTAAACAGGTTGTGAGGGAGCACCAAAGACTTCGTCCCATAGTTTCGTCACGCATGCTTTTGCTTTCGCAAAATCAGGGTGCTCATGGATAGATACCCGAATTTTTTCTGCTCCGTCCAGACGTAATCGATGCTGTTGGGCTCGAAACATGCGATAGGCATTCCCAATTTCAAGCGCATCCATCTCAGAGATCAACTGATGATTTGCGGCAATTCCTAAAAGTGCAATATTGCCTAAGTTACCCAATAAATCAGGGTATTGGCGAGCGTAGGCCAAAACTAAATACTGAACGATGAATTCAATATCTACCATGCCACCAGGATCATGCTTTAAATCAAAATCATTGGATAAATTTGGATGGCCAGCATGAACCTTATGGCGCATCTCAATAATTTCATATTTGAGATCAAAATGATTTCGCTCGTGGGCGAGAACTTCCTTGCGTATCTCTTCAAACTGGGCTCCCACCTTTGGATCGCCCGCAGCAAACCGCGCCCGAGAAATGGCTTGATGCTCCCAAACCCAGGCGGCATTATCCCCCTCGCGCAATTGATAGCGTCGAAAGGAATCTAGATTAGTTACCAAAAATCCTGCGGCTCCATTGGGACGCAGGCGAGTATCGATTTCAAATAGAGTGCCGGCAGCAGTTAAAGTCGTCAACCAATTAATCATGCGCTTACCCAGCACCGAGTAAATCTCCTGAGCCGCATAGTCGGTTGGTGATGCGTCATATAAAAACACGAGATCGAGATCTGAGGCATAGCCCAACTCTTTGCCACCCAATTTGCCATAGGCAATCACTGCAAATGGTGGCTGATGTTGCGGATTGAGACCAAACTTCTCTGCAACCGATGGCCAAACGCGCTCATAGGTTGCCTGCAATACCAAATCAGCCAGCGCAGATAAGCGATCACTCACCCGCTCAGTGCTTAAACCCTCTGGAGCACCTATTCCTAGATCAGCTAGGAGAATCAAAAAAGTTTCAGTGTGATGCGTTACCCGCAGGATATCCATGGCATGATCTGGGCTCGCCCCATCCGCAAGGGCGTCATCCAAACGCAGATCAAGATTTGCCTTTACTTTGCACCAATAGCTCTCAGGATCATGAATCAACTCAGATTGCGCATTGGCCGATAACAGATCGTCCAATAAATGAGGATGCCTTGCTAAATATTGAGCAGCCCATTGCGAGGCATTGAGGAGCATCAATACTTTTTGCAAGGCATTAGAGTTCTCAGCCAAAATGGATAGATAAGCGCTACGACGACAAATGGCCTCTAAGAGATCAAAAAAACGCAAGAGGGTTTGATCTGCATCGTCTGGATGGTCGGCCTCGATATCGTTCGCAGCTTTTTTTAATAAACTTCGTATCGTGAGTCGACTTTTCTCGGGCAGTGATTTGGCACGGGAGCCTTCCTGCCAGGTGCTCCACCGCTCATTGGCCTTGGGGAATAAATCAGCATTGGGTTGCCAGCTTGCGTCGTTTGCATCAATTTGCAAACGATTACTTTCGTCTAAGGCAAAGGCCTTTTCAAAATAACGTGCTACCTGATTTTGATGCTCGGTGAGTGTTTGTATAAACTCCTCGAGACGCCCTTCTTGATTTGGTCCAGCCATGGCTTGTGCCAACTGCGCTCTCGCATCATCCTGCTCAGGCAAATAATGTGTCTGCTGGTCTTCCCAAATCTGGATGCGATGCTCTAAACGTCTCAGAAATACATAAGCAGATTTGAGCGCTTCAATTTCTACTGCGCTCATCAGTCCACCCTCTTGCAGTTGATCTAAGACCTCAAGCGTTGGACGAATTCGCAAGCGCGGATCGGTGCCACCCCGCATTAACTGAAACATCTGGGCTAGAAACTCAATTTCACGGATTCCACCGCGGCCTAACTTAATGTCACGCGATCGCCCGCTGCGTTGATTACTCCGCTTATCTGCCTCTCGCTGAATTTGTGCATGCAACTCCCGAATCGCTGCAATCACACCGTAATCCAGATGGCGACGATAAACAAATGGCCGAATAATCTGCTCAAGCCCCTTTTCACATCGAACATAATCGGGATGCGATATGGGCGGATAAATCATGCGGCCCTTAATCCAAGCGTAACGCTCCCATTCACGCCCTTGTACAAACAAATACTCCTCGAGCATTTCTAGACTACAAACTAAGGGCCCAGAATCCCCATTAGGTCGCAAGCGCATATCCACCCGGAATACAAATCCATGGGCATCATGCTCAGAAATCATTTTGATGAGACGCCGGCCCAGCTTCGTAAACCATTCGTGGTTTGAAATCGAACTTGCCCCGTGTTGGGTCTCGCCTTCTTCCTCGTATAAGAAGATCAGATCAATATCCGAGGAAAGATTGAGTTCGCGACCACCCAATTTACCCATCCCCACAATTATGAGTGGGAGTTCGTAGTCTTCAGTCCGAGCCCAAGGTAGACCAAAGCGCTCTTGGAGATCCGTACGAAGATAACGCACGACTAGCCCAAGTACTTGCTCCGCAAAATAGCTGAGCGCCTGGGTCACCTCTAATAAAGGGGCCAGGCCATTAAGGTCTCGGCAACCAATCCAAAGCATCAACTGTTGACGAACCAGCCGCAGCTCACTCATCAGTGCTGCCTCATCCAACTCCTGACGATCGAGAGCCTGGCTGATTAGTAGGAGCAGCTGATCGATTTGGATGGCATCGACCGGCGTATGTATGCGCTCCTCTAGCCAAGCGCGCCAATCCGCGTGGGCACTTAGCCAGCGATTTGCATAGACGGAGTTTTTTTCGAGAAAAGAAAGGGCGTCTTGATTGGAAACCATACCTTATCTTAATCGCTACTAGCCCAATCAATAGAGGGTGTCGGATAATGGATAGCAATGACCGAAAAAAAGTATCCGTTACGCCTCAAAGACCTCCTCAGGATGCGGCCCGACGCCACCTCATGGTCACGTTGGTCGCGCCGTCTAGTGATTTTGGCTCTCGTTGCAGTCGGACTCATGATTCTTGGGCATCTGGTGATCCGATTCATCATTTGGCCGCAACTTGAAACCTCAAAACCGGCTGTCGAAAAGTTACTATCACAGCGCATTGGCGTTGAGGTCAAAATCAATGAACTCAATGTCTACTGGCAAGGGATCCGTCCAGTCTTTGATATTCGCGACCTAGAATTTGTGGTCGATTCCAAACGCAATCCGACGACGATTGCAGATGCAGCTCCTCTAAAGATCGCTGACATCCGAGGAGAACTCAGTTGGTCATCGTTTTATCACCTCAAACCCTATTTCACAAAATTACATGCCAGCAATGCAGTGATTCAAGTAACACGTGACTCACAAAAACGTTTGTATGTGGCTGGCATTCTTGCGGGTGATGGCGGCGATGATTTCCATCTCGAAAATTGGTTGTTTAAACAGAGTGATTTAAAGATTTCTGATATCAATATTCTTTGGAAGGATTTCTCAAAGTCCAAAGCAGATGCCGCAGATCTACGCATCGAGTCCATGCAACTACGAAATGGAATTCGGCAGCATGAACTTGATGCCGCTATTTATAGCCCATGGCATCAAGGCACACTAAGTCTCTCGGGAAAATTTTCTCACCGTCTTGGTGGGCAAGCGGGTCATTGGCGTGATTGGATTGGCGACTTTCAGTGGAAGGTCGCGCAACTCAATCTCGGCCAATTTAGTCGTGATTTTGAAATCCCTTTTAAACAACTCAGTGGGGTGCTGGACTCATCAGGGTCGATTGCCTTAAATAAAGGCATCCCCGATGGTGGACAGTTCAAACTAGCAATCGAGCAACCCGTCTTTCAACAATTAAAGAGCAATCAGGCGCTTGAGTTTGGACGCCTGGAAATGGAAGCGAAGCAATTCACCTCTGGAAAGTTCATTTCGCTTGGGGTGCAGCAATTTGCCTGGTTAAACAAAAATCAAAAACCAGGAACCCCCATGGAATCTCTGGCGCCCATGACTTTTGGCTGGCAGGCGCCCAAAGGCGATGGCGAGCTTGAGAGGTTTGCATTCTCTTCGGCAAAAATTAGTCTTGAGAACCTCAGTCTGTTTGCATTGAACCTGCCCATTCCCAATCGAATCCGCCAGGTTTTAGAACAAACCGAACCACGTGGTGAGCTGATCGATGTTGATATCACATGGGCCGAACCAAAATCCAATATTCCCCTGATCGGTGGCCTCTTAAGTGGCCAAGGACCTAAATTTAATATTACCGGCACCCTCAATCAGGTGGGCATCAAGGCTTACCGGGACACTATCCCAAGCATTGCTAATTTAAGCGGCACGATTACCACCAATCAAAGCCAAGGCAGCATCAAACTCAACTCACAAAATTTGCGATTAGTAATTGCCGACTTTTTAGCAGAGCCGCGTCTGCAGTTCGATAGTGCAAGTGGAGCGCTTAGTTGGTCATTAAAAAATAAACAATGGCAAATCGGCTTTAACCAGCTCTCCGTTAACAATCCGGATATCGCATTAATTGCTGATGGCAATTACCTAATTGGTAAAGAAAAGGCACCGGATACTTTAGATCTAACCATTCAGTTTCCTAGAGCAAAGGCACAAACAATCTACCGCTACCTCCCTGCAGAAATGTCAAAGGACGCGCGTGCCTATATTGAAAAGGCATTCATTGGGGGCGAGATTAATAATGGGCGCCTCAGAATGAAGGGGGATCCTAATTTGGCCCCTTATGATGCTCCAGGAAGCGGCGAATTTGCATTAAATCTACCGATTTCTCAAACGGTTTTTCGACCAGCCCCCCTGTTTCCATCCACAAAAGGCAGCTGGCCTGAATTCACGGAAGTAAATGGTGTCGTTTCTATGCAGCAAGCCAAGCTGATGGTGGCTATCAAAGATGCTCGCTACCAAGGTCTTCAAATTCAAAATGTCAATGCAGAAATTCCAAATGTTTCTAGCGCAAAGCCTGTCCTCAATCTCAAAGGAAACATCACCGGTCCGATGAATGACATGATGGACTATCTCAGAACAACACCAATACTTCTCACGCGTCCAGAATTAGCAAAGAATCTGAAGTTATCAGGCCCAGCAAAACTTGATCTAGATCTCCTTTTGCCCCTACAAAATACAGATGACGTTAAATTAAATGCTTTTCTGAACTTAGATAACAATGTCGTCGTTTGGTCTGATCTTGCTCCTTTTAATCAAGTACGAGGCAGCATTCGCATTACCGAAGATCTACCTCGCTTTGAACAGGTAAGCGCTGAATTCTTTGGTGGCACGATCAATATTCGACAAAACACGGCGCAATCGCAAACCAAACAAGATCTTTATGATCTCAATGGAACAATTGATCTTGAACGCCTTGAACGTCACTATGCCAATCAAGTAGGTCGCCAATCTCAGCAGCTCTTAAAGGCACTGGATGGTAAGGCTGCATTTAAAGGCAAACTGGGTATTACTAGTAACACCACAGATCTCAATCTCGACTTAGATTTCAATGCTCTAAGCACCACCCTTCCTGAACCCCTCAGTATCAAGAAGGGTAACAAACTAAACGGGATTTTTCGTTATCAGTCCAACGCCAGCGAGGGAGCGCCCAAGCGAATTGCACAATGGTCCGCACAAATTGGGAAATCAATCACCCTACAAGGAAAGCAAGGTCCAGATGGGATTGTGGCGCAAGGAATTGGAATTGGTGCCCCAGCCATCATCCCTGAGCGTGGCTTGGGTCTCAATTTGCAAGCAAGCGATCTCAATATTGATGCCTGGCACCGCCTTTTATTTTCGAACGATGGGGTAAATAACAAACCCGAGACTGCCAATATGGCTAGCTCTACAGATGGTGTCAATGGCCTTCAAGTATTTACAGCACGCGTCAATCAAGCGATTGCCATGAATCGCTCCTGGCCCAATCTTGCCGTAAGCGCCAAATTAGGGGGTGATACTTGGCAGCTGAATTTGAAATCCCCCAATTTTGAGGGTGACATTCAGTATCAGGAAAGAAAAAATTCCGATCTTCTCAAAGGCAAATTGCTTCGTTTGCATATTCCTCCAAGATTACAAAATCTGACAAATTCAAGCGCATCCGCTGACAAAGAGGTATCACTTAATGCGATTCCTGAACTGGATCTAAGTATTGATGACTTTAATTTCAATCAATACAAACCAGGCGCGATCGCAATCAAGACACGTAATAGTACAAATCGCATCACGATTGAAAGTCTCAAAATTAACAATCCAAGTTCGTCATCAACGGTCACTGGCGAATGGACAAGCGATGCCCAAGGCGATAATGAGCGCGTCATCATCGATACGACATCACAGGTTAAGGATCTGGGAACCGTGGTTGCCTATTGGGGCAATCCCAAAGCAGTTGAAGGCGGGAAGGGAACAATCAACGCCAAATTGGATTGGAGCGGCCCTCCCTACAATCCCTCCTTTGAAACCCTGGCTGGCAATGTCAAGATCAATCTAGAAAATGGTCGCTTACTTCAAGTGGACTCCGGTTTTGCCAAAATTATTGGGGTGTTTAGTTTGCAAAGCTTATTAAAGTTTGCAACCTTTGATATTCAAGGTAGCCTTGGTAGTGTAGTTACCTCGGGAACCGCTTTCAACACTCTTTCTGGTGATTTTGTTTTGCGCAACGGTGTCGCCCGAACACAAAATTTCACGATGCAACTCAATCAAGCTCGCGTTGCCACTAGCGGTCTCGTGAATATTCCCAAGCAAACCCAAGACTTACGAATCACCATCTTCCCAACGATTGATGCAACAGCAGGCGCTCTTGCGCTCTTCGCAGTCAATCCGATTGTTGGCGCTAGCGCTCTGATTGGGCAATATTTAATCAGCAGTCAACTAAACCGCACACTTCAGACCGATTACCTAGTTCAGGGAAGCTGGGATAAACCTGATGTAATCCCGCTGGACCAAAATGGCCAGCCTTTAGATCCAAAAGTGCTTGAGACCATCCGCTCTCGAAATTTATTGCGTGAGCAAAAGATGCCGCCAGCACCAAGCCCATCAAAGCCAGCCACCACCCCAGCGCCTGCCAATTAACGACTAAAGCTTTAGTATTTAGTGGTATGGCAAATAAATTAACAGTAGCAGCGATTCAGATGATTTCATCTGCGAATTTGGCAGACAATCTGAGCACTGCTGAACGTCTAATCAAAAACGCGTCTGACCAAGGTGCAGTAGTGCTTGCGCTACCTGAGTATTTTTGCCTAATGGGCCTTGCGGATACCGACAAGGTCAAAGTGCGGGAGACCTTTGGTCGTGGTCCGATTCAAGACGCGCTTCAAGGCTTTGCTCAAAAGTATCAGGTCTTCTTAATTGCAGGAACCATTCCCCTCGAGGCGAGTGATCCCCAAAAGGTTCTAAATGCGAGCTTAGTATTTAATCCTGATGGTCAGTGCATTGCCCGTTACGACAAGATCCATCTATTTGGTTTTCAGACGTCTAATGAGCGCTACCAAGAATCTGAAACGATTGAGGCGGGCAACCAACCTACAACGGTTCGCATTTTGTATGAGGGCAAGGAGTGGGTGTTTGGTTTAAGCATTTGCTACGATCTTCGTTTTCCGGAACTCTATCGACAGCAGGCTGGAGTTGACTGCCAAGTGATTCCAGCTGCATTTACCCACACCACAGGCAAGGATCATTGGGAGATTTTGCTCCGTGCCCGGGCTATTGAAAACCAGTGCTATTTTTTAGCATCTGCCCAAGGTGGGCTTCATCAAAATCAACGTCGTACTTGGGGTCAATCCATGCTGGTCGACCCCTGGGGCAATATTGTTTCTGAACTCGCCACTGGCAAAGGCTGCGTGCTTGGTGAGCTAGACTCAACTGCACTCGAAGAGGTGCGCTCTAAGCTGCCCGCCCTAAACCATCGTAAGCTTATTTAAAAGAACCATGAACTCACTCGCTATCCCAAACCTTGCAACAACTGCAAGCCCACAAGAGGCTCTCGACATTGCCCATTCTTTTTTACTCAAGCCCAATGGCCTCAGTCCTTCTGATCTTGATCAACTGTTTGGGGTGATGCATGCGCATCGCTTAGATGATGCGGATTTATATTTTCAGCACACACGTAGCGAACAATGGAGTTTAGAGGAAGGGATTGTCAAATCCGGTAGTTTCAATATTGATCAAGGTGTTGGTATTCGTGCGATTTCGGGGGATAAAACGGCATTTGCTTACTCGGATGTGATTAGCTCTGAAGCTTTATTAAAGGCTGCCCATGCTACTCGTGTGATTGGCCCCAAGGGTGGCAAGATTAAAGTCCGCGCCCCACTTTCTGCATCGACCCATACCAATCCAACTCTATACAGCGCCCACAACCCTCTGGACTCATTAACGCCCCCAGAAAAAATTGCGCTCTTAGAGGGGATTGAGCGGCGCGCGAAGGCACGTGACCCACGCATCATTCAGGTGATGGCTAGTCTTGCGGGTGAGTTTGATGTCGTCATGGTAGCTCGCTCGAATGGCTTATTAGCTGCCGATATTCGCCCGCTTGTACGAGTATCCATCCATGTCATTACCGAGCAAAATGGTCGTCGAGAATCCGGCTCTGCCGGCGGTGGAGCACGCGCCGACTACGGTTTTTTTGATACCCAGCGTATCGATCAGTGGGTCGACGAAGCAGTTGATCAGGCCCTCCTAAATCTCGATTCCCGTCCAGCACCTGCAGGTCCAATGACCGTTGTGATGGGGCCGGGATGGCCCGGTGTACTGCTGCATGAAGCCATTGGTCACGGCCTCGAAGGAGACTTTAATCGCAAAGGATCTTCTGCGTTCTCTGGACGCATTGGTCAGCGTGTAGCCGCTAAGGGTGTCACGGTGGTTGATGATGGAACTCTCAGCGGACGTCGCGGCTCTCTCAATATGGATGATGAGGGTACACCCACGCAATGCACCACCCTGATTGAAGACGGTGTTTTAAAGGGCTATATTCAAGATAGTCTGAATGCACGCTTGATGGGAATGCCACTAACAGGCAATGGACGGCGTGAGAGCTTTGCCTCGCTGCCCCTACCCCGTATGACCAATACCTACATGCTATCTGGTCAATATGACCCAGAAGAGATTGTGGCCAGCATTGATCGAGGTCTCTATGCTGTGAACTTTGGTGGTGGGCAAGTTGATATCACGAGTGGCAAATTTGTATTCTCTGCCTCGGTGGCGTATTGGGTGGAAAAAGGCAAGATCCAATACCCCGTCAAAGGCGCAACCATTATTGGCAACGGCCCAGAATCTCTCAAGCAAGTGAGCATGATCGGCAACGACCTTCGTCTAGATAGCGGGGTGGGCGTATGCGGCAAAGAAGGGCAAAGCGTCCCGGTTGGTGTGGGTCAGCCAACCTTGCGCATTGATGAGATGACCGTTGGGGGCACGGCTTGATTTGCATGCGTTTGTATTGGATCGCACCGACCTCTACGAGGCTTTAGAATAGAGGGTATGAGTACAAAACCCCATACCCCCCAAGAAAACTGGTACGCAAGCTTAGATAAAACCTCTGCGACCGATGATCAACGTGTCGGCAACATTACTGTTTTGCCGCCTCCCGAGCATTTAATTCGGTTTTTTCCAATCGTAGGTACTCCAACTGAAAAATTAATCGGGCGTACTCGGGACAAAATACGGAACCTAATTCATGGCAAGGATGATCGCCTCCTAGTAATCATTGGTCCTTGCTCGATCCATGATCCTTCCGCAGCATTGGAATATTGCCAACGCCTCATGAAAGAGCGTACTCGCTTAGCAGACGATCTAGAAATTGTCATGCGCGTCTATTTTGAGAAACCCCGCACGACAGTTGGTTGGAAGGGACTCATCAACGACCCCTATCTCGATGAGAGTTTTAAGATTGAAGAAGGCCTGCGTATTGCGCGCCAAGTACTCATGGAAATTAATCGCTTGGGCATGCCAGCCGGCAGCGAGTTCCTGGATGTGATCTCGCCTCAATACATTGCAGATCTAATTTCATGGGGTGCAATCGGCGCCAGAACGACAGAGAGTCAAGTTCATCGCGAACTGAGTTCTGGATTATCTGCGCCAATCGGATTTAAAAACGGTACTGATGGCAATATCAAAATTGCAACCGATGCGATTCAAGCGGCGCATCGGCCACATCATTTTTTATCGGTACATAAAAATGGTCAGGTTGCAATCGTTGAAACTAAGGGCAATAAAGACTGTCACGTGATTCTGCGCGGTGGCAAAGAACCCAATTACGAAGCAAAGTATGTTGAGGCAGCGTGTGCTGAACTAGAAGCTGCAAAGTTACCAGCCTCTTTGATGGTTGATCTATCGCATGCCAATTCAAGTAAACAGCATCAACGGCAAATCGATGTTGCTAATAATGTTGCTGAACAAATCGAGCGTGGATCCCGTAAGATTTTTGGGGTGATGATTGAAAGCCATCTAAACGCCGGCGCTCAGAAGTTCACACCCGGCAAGGATGATCCAAAACAGCTGGAATATGGCAAGAGTATTACCGATGCCTGCATTAACTGGGATGATTCTGTGAAGGTGCTTGAACGTCTTGCCCAAGCGGTTCGCAAGCGGCGGCGCGCCTAGTTATGTTTTATTTATTAGGAACGCGGCTTTAGGCCGCGTTTTTTCTTTCTAGTTGTCTTGTGCTTTATTTTGATTCTTCCACAGTACGTCTTGACCACCAGCGGCTTGGTTTAAAACCCGGGCAATCACAAATAGAAGGTCGGATAAGCGATTCACGTATTGACGCGGCGAGTCCGCAATTGGGTCAACCCAACCCAACTTAACAATCGAGCGTTCAGCGCGTCGACAAACCGTTCGACAGACATGCGCTTGAGCTGCTGCACGGCTTCCTCCTGGCAAGATAAATTCTTTTAGCGGAGGCAGATTGGCGTTGTAGTAAGCTAACCAAGTATCGAGCTGTTCGACTTGCTCAATTTTTAATAGGGTGTAATTAGGAATACAAAGCTCTCCACCCAAGTCGAATAAATCATGCTGGACTCGCAGGAGTAATCCCTGAAGATCAGAAGCAATTGATGGAGGGAGATCTTCGGTCATCAAAACCCCAATTTGGGAGTTGAGCTCATCCACATCGCCCATCGCACAGATGCGTAAATGATCTTTTTCAACTCGGCTACCGTCACCAAGGCCAGTCATACCGGCATCACCAGTTCGGGTTGCAATTTTTGATAGTCGATTTCCCATGAACAGATTATAGGTAAATGGCTAAAATAGACGCATGAATGCCCCCGCTTCTTCTGCTGAAATCCAATCTCTACAGGCCAAACAGGCTATTTTGGTCGATGCCTTACGGCCATTTCTAGGGGATGATGCCCTGCTTTGGCAGCCCGAGGACACCATTCCCTATGAATGCGATGGCTTGGCGGCTTATCGCAAAATGCCCCTAGCAGTAGCGCTTCCTGAGAATGAAGAGCAAGTGGTGAATATTCTGAAGGTCTGCAAAGCCCTGGGGGTTCCTGTAGTACCCCGCGGCTCGGGCACCGGTCTCTCAGGCGGTGCAATGCCAATTGAACAAGGCTTGGTTTTATCGTTAGCCAAGTTCAAAAAGATTTTGCAGGTCGATCCCTTTACACGCACTGCGGTCGTACAACCAGGTGTCCGTAACCTGGCAATCTCAGAAGCGGTCGCAAAGCATGGTTTGTACTATGCGCCTGATCCATCCTCGCAAATTGCTTGCTCGATTGGCGGAAATGTCAATGAGAACTCAGGTGGCGTGCACTGCTTAAAGTATGGCTTGACGCTTCACAATGTATTGCGGGTCCGTGCCGTCCTCATGAATGGTGATGTGGTGGAATTTGGCAGTATGGCACCAGATTCACCAGGTTTGGATTTGTTAGCTGTATTGATTGGTAGCGAAGGAATGCTCGGTATCGTCACAGAAATTACTGTGAAGCTCGTACCAAAACCAAAATTAGCACGCGTCATTATGGCCAGCTTTGATGATATTGAAAAAGGTGGTAATGCAGTCGCCGCCATCATTGCTGCGGGGATTATTCCAGCTGGTTTAGAGATGATGGATAAACCAACCACGCGTGCTGTTGAGGAGTTTGTGCATGCTGGCTATGACCTCAACGCAGAAGCAATCTTATTATGCGAATCGGATGGAACCCCCGAAGAAGTCGAAGAAGAAATCGCACGCATGAATGCCGTGTTAGAAAAGCAAGGGGCTAGTCGCATTCAAGTGTCTGAAAGTGAGGCAGAACGTTTGCGCTTTTGGAGTGGACGCAAGAATGCCTTCCCCGCCGCTGGTCGGATTGCGGCAGATTATTACTGCATGGATGGAACCATTCCAAGGCGTCATATTGCAACTCTACTCAAGCGCATCAAAGGCATGGAGGCCAAATATGGTCTGGGCTGTCTCAATGTCTTTCATGCGGGAGATGGCAATATGCACCCCCTCATTTTGTTTAATGGTGCCGATCTGGATGAGTGGCATCGGGCTGAAGAGTTTGGTACTGAAATCCTTGAGGCCTGTGTTGAGCTCGGGGGCACCATCACCGGTGAACATGGTGTGGGGATCGAGAAGATTAATTCCATGTGTGTTCAATTTGGCGAACAAGAGCGTGAGCGTTTTTGGGGGGTTAAAGCAGCATTTGATCCAGATCGTCTTTTAAATCCTGATAAAGCCATTCCAACTCTTAATCGCTGTGCCGAATATGGACGGATGCGTGTCAGCGGTGGTGTATTGCCCCACCCCGAATTGGAGCGCTTCTAGGCATGAACGAAACCGTACTATCCCAGTTTCGTGAGCAAATTATTGAGGCTGGTAAACAGAATCAGGTGCTATCGATTCAAGGTGGTAATACAAAATCATGGTACGGCAACCCAAACCAGTCTCCCATTTTGAGTACGAAACCGTATCAGGGGATATTAGATTACCAACCTGAGGAGTTAGTAATCACGGCGTGCGCTGGCACACCGATTGCAGAAATCGAGTCAACCTTGGCCAAAAATAATCAGATTCTGCCGTTTGAGCCGCCCCACTTTGGAGAAGATGCGACTTTTGGGGGTGTGATTGCTGCGGGCCTCGCTGGCCCTGCTCGCATTAGCGCCGGAAATTTACGGGACTTTGTTTTGGGAACTCGACTCATGGATGGTCGCGGTGAAGACCTATCCTTTGGCGGCAAGGTCATGAAAAACGTCGCCGGTTACGATGTCTCGCGCCTGCTACCGGGTTCACTAGGAACGCTCGCTCTGCTTTTGGAGGCCTCTGTAAAAGTACTGCCAAAGCCCGCTGCCACTGCGAGTCTACGCTGCAAGACAGGCGCTGCCAATGCATTAAAAGTACTCAATGAATGGGCTGGACAACCTTTACCGCTCAACGCCAGCGTATGGATCGGTCATGCAGGTGATGAAGGCGAGCTAACGATTCGATTGGCAGGCGCTAAGGCGGCGGTCACCTCTGCTAGTCAAATGATACAAGATCGACTTGGCGCTACCGTACTCGATGATTTAGAGGCTGATCTATTTTGGCGTAATCTTCGTGAGCAGCAGCTTTCTTGGTTTACTCAAATGCCAAATCATCATGCACTTTGGCGACTCTCCTTGCCTGCCAACTGCCCAGTGCTGGAGATACCTAAGGATTGCTCACCAGCAATCATGATGGAGTGGCATGGACAAGAGCGTTGGATTCAAGGTCCTGCTAATCAATCAACGGCGAACGTGTTACAAAAACTCGCACTACAGCATGGCGGGCATGCGACCTGCTTTCGATCCTTGAATGCCGATGGGTTTGAACGCTTTACACGTTTGGAATCCAATCCACTAACTGCCGGATTAGAGGCTGTACAAAAACGCTTGCGCCATTCCTTTGATCCCTTTGGCGTATTTACCACTGGGCGCCTACCTTAAGTATGGAAACAAAATTAGCTCCTGAGTTCATCAATACTGTTGATGGTATTGAAGCAAAACGTATATTAGGCAAATGCGTACATTGCGGGTTTTGTACAGCAACTTGTCCAACCTATCAACTTTTGGGTGATGAGTTGGATGGGCCTCGTGGTCGCATTTATTTGATCAAACAAATTGCTGAAGGTCAGGCTCCCACGGAAAAGACCCGAACCCATTTGGATCGTTGTTTAACGTGTCGAAATTGCGAAAGCACCTGTCCCAGCGGTGTGGAGTATGGCAAGTTAGTTGATATTGGCCGTAAGTGGGCCGAAGAAAAGACAGCCCCTCGCCCCGTTGGGCAGAAGTTAACGCGTTGGCTATTAAAAGAAGGGTTAACTAACAAACCTTTATTTGATTCAGCGATGCGCATTGGTCGCATCATGCGTCCACTGATGCCCGCCTCCCTGGCTCGTAAGGTTCCCAATGGCTTGCCAGCAGGTCCAAAGCCCAATCAACAGCACAACCGCAAAATGCTCATGCTCGATGGCTGTGTTCAGCCTGGCATGCTACCTAACATTAACCATGCCACACTACGGGTGTTTGATGCTTTAGGTGTTCAGTTAATTAGTGCCCCCAAAGCGGGTTGCTGTGGTGCGCTACGGTATCACCTCAATGATCAAGTCGGCGGTCTGGCGGATGCGAAACGCAATATCGATGCGTGGTGGCCATTCATTGAGAATGGCAAGGACTCAGTAGAAGCGATTGTGATGAATGCGTCGGGCTGCGGAGTGATGGTCAAAGACTATGGTCATTTATTGGCGGATGATCCTGTCTATGCAAACAAAGCAGAGCGTGTCTCGCAATTATGTAAAGATGTTTCGGAGCTCTTACCTGAGTTTAAAGACGCATTAATTAGTCGAATTGGCGCACATCCAAAACCTGGTGTGGTTTACCATCCTCCATGCACATTGCAGCATGGTCAACAAATTCGCGGGAAGGTAGAAGGTCTTCTCGAAAGTCTGGGGATTTCAGTGCATTTATGTGCTGACAGCCATCTATGCTGCGGCTCAGCGGGTACATACTCGATTTTGCAAGCCAATCTTTCTGAGCAATTACGGGCTCAGAAACTTCAAAATCTTGAGGCTGCCTGTACGCAATCAGGAGCCAAAACAATCGTCTCTGGCAATATTGGCTGCATTAGTCATTTACATCAAGATGATCTACCTGTGCGCCATTGGATTGAAATCATCGATCAATTGTTGCCAAAAAACCCATGAGTCGGATTACTGATCGCCTGATGGCTGTTCGGCATCGCATTGATGCAGCCGCTGAACACTGTGGTCGGGATCCTGAGTTAATTGAATTAATTGCTGTTAGCAAAACCTTTCCGGCGAGCGCGATTGAGGAAGCGATGCATGCTGGTCAAAAAGCCTTTGGTGAAAATTATGTCCAGGAGGCAGTCGAAAAGATTCAACGACTCGATCAACTGCGTCCATGGCTGGAGTGGCATTTTATTGGTCCGCTGCAAAGTAATAAAACATCAGATATCGCCCAACACTTTGATTGGATTCACACCATTGATCGCGAGAAAATTGCGCAACGGCTCTCGGATCAACGACAAGCCCATAGTCGTCTGGGCCCCCTTCAGGCATGCGTTCAGGTCAATATCAGTCAAGAAGAAAGTAAGTCGGGTGTAATGCCAAGCGATACCTTGCAACTGTGTAAGGTGGTAGCTTCGCTTCCGGGCTTGGTATTGCGAGGTCTTATGGCTATCCCAGCTCCCAGTTCCAATGAGGCCGAGCAGCATGAAGCTTTTGCAGCAATGCGGCACTTGTTTGAGGATATTCGGATGCAAACTCAAAGAGTGGCTGGTTTTGAAGACTTTGATACCCTTTCCATGGGAATGTCCGACGATCTTGAGGCGGCGATTGCTGAGGGTGCCACGATGGTGCGCGTTGGTAGTGCAATTTTTGGAGAGCGCAAACAAAGCGCTAAGATAGAGTCATGACAAATATCCAACCGATGAATACCGTATTTATTGGTGGTGGCAATATGGCCAGAGCGATTATTGGTGGTCTCTTGCAGCAAGGGGCCAACTCAAAGTCCATTTGCGTGATTGAACCTCAAGCACAAACTGCCAAACTGCTTGAGAATGATTTTTTGATTCCAACCTATGCGGCTGTAAGCGATGCGCGTCAGAAAATTGAGACAGCACACATCATTGTTTTAGCCATCAAGCCCCAAGACTTTAAGACCGCAGCCACTGAACTCAGTAAGTATTTGCAAACTGTTGCTCATGGCCCCGTGATCCTGAGCATTGCAGCCGGAATCCAAATTGCTGATATGTCACGCTGGCTTGAATACTCCGCATGCATTCGTGCCATGCCCAATACCCCTGCCCTGATTAATCAAGGGATCACCGGTTTATTTGCACCAGCTTGCGTCAGTGAGCAGCAACGCAAATACGCTCAAATGATTGGCTCCGCTGTTGGTAAAGTCATTTGGGTCTCTGATGAATCCCAAATGGATGCGGTGACCGCCTTATCAGGAAGCGGCCCGGCATATGTATTTGCTTTTTTAGAAGCCCTTCAAGCTGGGGGGGAGAAGATGGGGCTTGCGCCAGAGATCGCTCGAGAGTTGGCTAATCAAACTCTGATGGGCGCGACCACCCTTGCTCTCCAGTCTTCCGAATCCCCTGCGAGTCTTCGTCAAAAAGTGACCTCTAAAGGTGGAACTACTGCTGCTGCACTGGAGGTCCTTGATCAACGGCAGTGGGCAGCGATTTTGCAAGACGCCCTACTGGCTGCTCAAAAACGTGGGGCGGCCATGGCGAAAGAATTTGGGCAATCCTAGACTACGAGCGCAGCGCTAGCCCAAGCACAATTCCTAAAAAGAGCGCAGCCCCCAACCAATTGTTGTGTAAGAAGGCTTTAAAGCATGCTTCGCGCTGCCGAGTGGCAACGAGTCGCAGTTCATAGATAGCGCAACCGAGCGCTAAGAACCAACCCACATAGAACCAAGAACTCAGCTCAATCATTTCGGCCACCCATATTTGGGAAGCCAACAAGAGCCCATAACAAATCGAGATTGCGGTCACATCAAACCGCCCAAAGGTAATGGCAGACGTTTTAAGTCCCAAGCGTAGATCATCATCGCGATCGACCATGGCATAGGCAGTATCGTAGGCAATCGCCCAAAAAACATTCCCAGTAAATAAAATCCAGGCTTCCAGTGGTATGTGATTTTGAACCGCTGCAAACGCCATGGGAATACCAAAACCAAATGCCAGGCCAAGGATTGCTTGAGGGATTGAAAAGAAGCGTTTCGTAAAGGGATAAATGGCTGCTAAGAGAACTGCCACAACCGATAACTGCTTGGTCAAGCCATTTAAAGGCTGAATCAATCCAAATGAGATCAATGCCAAAATCACGGCGATTGCAATTGCCTCGTACTTAGATATTTTTCCACTGGTGAGGGGGCGATGCTGTGTACGTTCTACGTGCTTATCAAAATGACGGTCAGCATAGTCATTAATCGCGCAACCAGCACTGCGCATCAAGACCGTTCCCAAGCAAAAGATCAATAGGATGATTGGGTTTGGAAAACCGTCGCTTGCAATCCAAAGGCCCCAAAGTGTTGGCCACAGTAGTAAAAGAATGCCGATGGGCTTATTCAAGCGCACCAGATGAATATACGACTGCAAACGCCCAGAAATCAGAGCAACCTCGCTCCAGGTAAGTCGCACGCTCGAATGGTCCGAGCAATCGCCTTCATAGCCTCAACCCTGGGATAGCCTTTACGCCAGACCAAACTAACGCGCCGCGTTGGCTCAGGTGATTCAAATGGGATGTAGAGGATCAATCCGTCACGATCATTTGGATTACTGACTGAGGTGCGCGGCAAGACCGTAATTCCGATTCCGCCGGCGACCATTTGTCGGATGGTCTCTAGCGAGGATCCCTCAAAACTACGATGCTCCCCAAGCGTTAGGCCTGTGCCAAATCGATTGAGTTCTGGGCAAACGCCCAGCACATGATCCCGAAAGCAATGGCCTGCCCCTAGCAAGAGTGTATTTTGTTCCTTCAGTTCTTTTTGGCCAATCGATGTTCGGTCTGACCATTCATGCCCTTTAGGGATCGCCACCAAGAAAGGTTCTTCATAGAGATCAACAAAATCCAAGCCAGCACTTGGAAATGGGTCCGCCAAAATGGCACAGTCAAGCTCTCCTTGACGCAACATCTCGATTAAACGGACCGTAAAGTTTTCTTCCAAAAATAATGGGGCCTTCGGTAAGGTGTCGCGTGCTACACGAACGAGACTGGGTAGCAAATAAGGAGCGACGGTATAAATTGCACCAAGTCGCAACGGTCCAGATAGGGGATCCTGCCCATGCTTTGCAAGATGCTTGAGTGCGTTGGCTTCCTCGAGTACCCGTTGTGCCTGCTGAATAATCACGGCACCAAGGGTTGTGAGAGCCACGTCTGAACTAGTGCGCTCAAATATTTGGGTTTGCAATTCTTCTTCTAACTTTTTAATCGCAACCGATAAAGTGGGTTGCGATACATGACAGGCTTCAGCGGCACGTCCAAAATGGCGCTCACGAGCAACTGCAACGATGTAACGAAGTTCAGTTAAGGTCATATGCTTATTATCAGGCCTTTAGAAAATCTGTGCGCGAACCCAGCCAGCGTCCCAAATGCGCTTCAACCAGCTCTGGGTAGGCGCGTAACCAATGCTCAGCAAGCTCTTGTGCAACCTGAATTAACCAGGCATCGCGCTGTAAATCGACAAAGCGCAACATGGCTTCACCCGACTGCCTTGCTCCCAAAAGCTCGCCAGGACCACGCAAAGCAAGATCGCGCTCCGCAATTACAAATCCATCAGAAACCTCGCGTAGGGTCTGCAAACGTTCTTTAGCAGCCAAGGATAGAGGCTCGGAATACATCAAGATGCAGGCTGACTGATTAGAGCCCCTGCCAACACGACCTCGCAATTGATGGATCTGTGCATAACCAAAGCGTTCAGCATGCTCGATCACCATTAGTGCAGCATTGGGAACATCTACTCCAACCTCAATCACCGTGGTTGCCACCAATACGTCAATCTGACCGGCTTTGAAGGCGGCCATAATGGCCGCTTTCTCATCCGCTTTCAGACGCCCATGAATCAAAGCTAGCTTGTATTCGGATAAATATTCAGATAACTCAGCATGACTAGCAACTGCTGTTTGTAATTGCAAGGCTTCTGACTCTTCAATCAGCGGGCAAACCCAATAGGCCTGAAGACCCTTTTGCAACCACTGCTTCAAACCCTCAATCACCTCGTGGCGCCTAGCATCTTTAACCAATTTGGTGGTAATTGCTTGTCGTCCCGGTGGTAACTCGTCGATGACCGAGACATCGAGATCGGCATAATAGGTCATTGCCAGGGTTCGCGGGATCGGGGTAGCAGACATCATGAGTTGGTGGCAGTAGTAAGTTTCTGAACCAATACGCTGAGTGATCTCCAGGCGCTGACGAACCCCAAAACGATGTTGCTCATCAATCACTGCCAATCCCAGTGCGGCGAATTGAACGGCATCCTGAATGAGCGCATGCGTTCCCACAATGATTTGAGCTGTACCCGATGCAATCATTTCTTGTGCATGTTTTTTTTCTTTCCCTTTCATGCCACCCGATAACCAAACCACACAAATGCCGAGTGGCTCAAACCACTCCTTAAATTTCCAGTAATGCTGTTCTGCCAAAATTTCAGTAGGCGCCATGATGGCCGCCTGAAATGAGCGCTCCACTATCTGTGCGCTGGCTAGAGCTGCGATGATGGTTTTACCGCTCCCAACATCACCTTGCAAAAGACGATTCATGGGAAATGGTTCGGATAGATCATGGGTAATCTCCGACCATACTCGTTGCTGTGCATTGGTGAGCTCGAACGCCAGGGAGCGCATCAGTTGTAAAGGAAGGTTTTCTAATTTCTTTGGTGAGCTCGATTGTTTTGGCGGCGCAGGACGCGCTCTGCGAGTAGCATGCGCTCGCTTTAAAGAAATTTGTTGCGCAAGGAGTTCTTCCAATTGCACCCGACGCCAAGCGGGATGGGTTCGCTCAATGATGGATTGAGTATCAGCATCAACCGGTGGCTGATGTAAGTAATAGATGGAATCTCGTAGGCTCCACTTCATCACGCTTTGTGCGGCAGGGCTTAAAGCGCTCTGCGGAATTGTTTCTGCCAACCAGGCTTCTAAGCCGGGATCCTTCAAGGCATTGAGTACTGCCTTACGAATTTTGGCCTGACTCACTCCCGCAATCACCGAATACACCGGGGTTAGGCTTTTGGGCAAGGGTGTATCAGGCGATACAACGCGCACCGTCGGGTGGACGATTTCTGGGCCGAAATAACCATCCCGAATATCACCCCGAACCCGTACATGGACCCCAACTGCCATTTGTTTTTGTTGACTGGGGTAAAAATTTAACCAACGAAGGTTTAAGCTACCTGTAGCGTCCTCGATCGTCACTAAAAGCTGGCGACGGGGTCGATAAACGACTTGACTACGAATCACTCGCCCTTGGGTTTGAACGGGACCTTGGAATGAAGATGCACAGGCCTCGTCAATCGTCCACAGCTCGGTTTCATCCTCGTAACGAATAGGCAAATGAAGAGCCAATGCGGCAGGCGTAGTCAGCCCCATTTTCTCGAGTAGATTAGGAGACCCCTCACGGCTCGGTGTTTTAGGTGCTTTTGTGTTGGACTTGGCTCTCATGGTTAGAATCCCAACACCGATAGTAATGCCATGCAATTATCCGACTTCAACTACGACCTCCCGCCTGAGCTAATCGCTCAGCATCCTCTTCCACAACGATCCGCCAGCCGGCTCTTGGAGCTAGCGCAGACTGCGGATGGGAGACCTGAGTGCATTGATCGTTCATTTACCGATATTGTCCAATTAATTGGTCCAAACGATCTCCTTATTTTTAATGACACCCGAGTTATTCCGGCCCGCCTGTTTGGCCAAAAGGAAACCGGTGGACAGGTTGAGGTTTTGATTGAACGCATCACGGGGCCCAATCAAGCGATTGCTCAAATTCGTGCATCCAAGGTCCCAAAACCTGGTGGAAAAATTCGGCTGCGTGCCTATTCGGACATAGTCGCGCCTGAGACCGCCCCAGAACTCGTGGTGAATGGTCGAGTCAATATTGGTGGCAATAGTGATTTCTACGAAATTTTATTTCCTGAGAATGCAATGTCTGTATTAGAGAGCTATGGTGAACTCCCATTACCTCCCTACATTAGCCACACACCCGATGAGGAAGATGCCAATCGATACCAAACGGTGATGGCTCAAAAACCCGGAGCGGTAGCCGCTCCAACCGCGGGCTTGCATTTTGATGAGGCTCTACTCAAGCGCCTACGGGATCATGGGGTACAACAAGCAGCTATTACCTTGCACGTTGGCGCAGGGACATTTACCCCAGTCCGGCATGAGGACTTGGCGCTCCATCAAATGCACTACGAGTGGTACTCAATCCCGAAAAATACGATAGAGGCAATTGAACGTACCAAACAAAATCAGGGCAAGGTGATTGCTGTGGGCACTACAAGCATTCGAACACTGGAAAGTTATGCCATCACCGGTCAACTTGAAGGTGAAACGAATTTATTTATTACGCCTGGCTTTGAGTTCAAAATCGTCGACGCACTCATCACGAATTTTCATTTACCAAAGTCAACACTTCTCATGCTTGTTAGTGCCTTTGCTGGAGTCGATGCGATTCGCTACGCCTATGCACATGCTATTCGCGAGCGCTACCGTTTCTTTAGCTATGGTGACGCGATGTTCCTACGGCGAACCTGAGACAATGCGGGTATGAGCCCACTCGAATTCACATGCATTAAAGAGGACGCCGATAGCCACGCGCGTCTTGGGAAAATGCGCCTACCCCATGGTGAGGTTCAAACTCCTATTTTTATGCCAGTAGGCACCTACGGTACCGTAAAAGCCGTTACCCCTCGTGACCTACACGAAATGCAAGCCCAAATTATCTTGGGCAATACCTTTCACTTGTGGCTGCGTCCTGGCTTGGATGTCATTCGTAAACATGGCGGCCTGCATCGATTTATGGGCTGGGATAAACCGATCCTAACTGACTCAGGAGGCTTTCAGGTATTTAGCTTGGGCGCTCTTCGCAAAATTACCGAGGATGGCGTCACCTTCTCTTCGCCGATTAATGGCGATAAATTATTTATGTCGCCAGAAGTATCCATGGAGATTCAGGCAACGCTCAATAGCGATATTGCAATGCAATTTGATGAATGCACACCCTATGAAACTCAAGGGCAGCCCACTTCCGAAAAATCCGCGAGTGAATCTCTGCAACTGTCACTACGTTGGGGCGAGCGCTCGATCAAGCGCTTTCGAGAACTCGAAACCGGTAATGCCCTATTTGGAATTGTTCAGGGTGGCATGTATGAAACACTTCGAGACGAATCACTCGCGGGTGTAGCCACTCAAGGCTTTGATGGGATTGCGATTGGGGGTCTATCGGTTGGCGAACCCAAGCCTGAATTTGAGCGCATCTTGAGTCATACGGGGCCGCGCCTACCCAAACACTTACCGCATTACCTGATGGGGGTTGGAACCCCTGAAGATTTAGTGCTTGGGGTCAGCATGGGGATTGATATGTTTGATTGCGTGATGCCAACGCGTAACGCCCGAAACGGTTGGCTATTTACCCGCTTTGGGGATCTCAAACTTCGCAATGCCGGCTACCGTGACGATGATCGACCGATTGATATGCAATGCGCCTGCTATACCTGCCGACACTTTACCCGCTCGTATCTGCATCACCTCCAAAAAGCCAATGAAATCCTCGGGGCTCAGTTAAATACGATCCATAATCTTCACTACTACCTTGAGCTCATGGAAGGTATTCGCTCTGCTCTTAAAGAGGGGGTTTTCTCGCAATTTAAAGCCCTGTTTCATCGCCAACGCCAACGCGGCATTGAGCCCCACCAAGACTAAGGCTTTAGGGTTAGTCTCAAAATCCCGGCTGAGCGCCAGTCGGTTTAGAATTGCGGCTTATGTGTCGTAATTAATTGGAGGCCCCAAGATGTTGATTAGCAATGCTTTTGCGCAAAGCGCGCCTGCTGCAGGTGGTGATGCTGGTGGATTAATGAGTTTTATTCCCTTAATCCTTATGTTCGTGGTGCTTTATTTCATCATGATTCGTCCACAGATGAAGCGGCAGAAAGAGACCAAAGCGATGCTCGAGGCACTTGCTGCTGGCGATGAGGTCATTACTGCCGGTGGTATTTTGGGGAAAGTCACTGCTGTTAAAGATCAGTACGTAACCCTTGAGCTAGTTCCAGGTACCGAAGTGCAGATGCAAAAGAATGCAGTAACGAGCGTTCTACCCAAAGGTACGATTAAATCCGTTTAATAAATCAGGGCGCTTTATTGGCGCTCACTAAGCCAGCACTATGAATCGCTACCCCCTTTGGAAATACCTTGTTATTGGGGTAGCTCTCGTCATTGGTTTTTTGTATGCCTTACCCAATATCTTTGGTGAGGCACCCGCAGTTCAAATCTCCGCAGCCAAACCTACGATCAAGGTCGACCTCACTACCCAATCTCGGATTGAGTCACTGCTGAACGAGTCAAGTATTCAAAACACGGGGATTTTCTTTGAGCGCACTGGGAATGTCGGTAGCATCAAGATTCGCTTTGAAAATACCGATACACAACTCAAAGCACGGGATTTAATTAATCAGAAGCTCAATGTGGATCCCAAAGAGCCCAACTATATTGTGGCGCTCAATCTTCTCTCCAATACACCCAATTGGCTTAGCTCAATTAATGCTCTTCCTATGCCTTTGGGTCTTGACCTGCGTGGTGGTGTGTATTTCTTGTTGCAAGTTGATATGCAAGGAGCAGTCCAGAAGAAACTGACTTCCTTGGCGACTGATATTCGTGGACAACTGCGTGATAAAGGGATTCGTCATCAAGGCATTGAGCGCGCAGGCGACGCCATTACGATTCGCTTTGGATCGACTACAGAAGCAGATGCTGCCCGCGCGGCACTAGCAGGCCCTCAAGCTGATCTAGAATGGCTTCTGGAGAAATCAGCCGATGGCGCCAAACTGGTTGGGCGATTTAAGGCTAGTGCACTGAAAGAAGTTCAAGAGAATGCTGTCAAGCAAAACATCATCACCCTCAATAAACGCGTCAATGAATTAGCGGTCAAAGAGCCGGTGATTCAACAACAAGGGGCGGAGCGCATTGTGGTGCAACTTCCAGGCGTTCAAGATACTGCGCGCGCCAAAGATATTATTGGTCGTACTGCAACCCTTGAATCCCGCCTCGCAGATCCAGTCGCCTCAACGATTGGTCTCAATGAAACCCCGCCACCTGGTACCGATGTATTTCGATTTGGCGAGAATCGCCTAGGCGTCTTCAAAAAATCGGTGATCTTCACAGGCGATCGCATTACCGATGCAAGTGCTGGCTTCGATCAGAACCAACGCCCCTCTGTCAACATCTCACTGGATGCCGCGGGCGGACGAGTGATGCAAGAGGTAACGCGGGAGAACATTGGTAAGCCCATGGGCATGATTCTGTTTGAAAAGGGCAAGGGTGAAGTATTAACAATTGCAACGATTCAAAGCGAGTTTGGCTCGAAGTTCCAGATTACTGGGCAGCCGACTACTGAAAGCGCCAATGACCTTGCGCTCCTTTTGCGCGCCGGATCCTTGGCTGCTCCCATGGAAATTATTGAAGAACGCACCATTGGTCCAAGCTTGGGTCTTGAGAATATTGAAAAAGGATTTACGTCTCTCATCTATGGCTTTGCAGCGATCGCGATTTTCATGATTGCCTATTACATGCTATTTGGCACATTCTCAGTCATTGCGCTTGGGGTTAATTTAGTTCTCTTAATTTCTTTACTATCAATGCTACAAGCCACACTCACCCTGCCTGGCATTGCGGCGATGGCATTGGCGATTGGTATGGCGATTGACTCCAACGTTCTCATTAATGAGCGGATTCGGGAAGAGCTACGCAATGGTGCGGCTCCCCATACAGCGATTGCGATTGGCTTTGATAAGGCGTGGGCTACGATCTTGGATTCCAATATCACGACACTCATTGCTGGTTTAGCCCTGCTTGCCTTTGGCTCAGGTCCCATTAAAGGCTTTGCAGTAGTGCATTGCCTTGGTATCTTGACCTCCATGTTCTCCGCCGTATTCTTTGCGCGTGGCATCGTCAATCTTTGGTACGGACGTCAAAAGAAGTTGCAGTCGATTTCGATTGGCCAAGTCTGGCGGCCACAAGGGAAATAAATCATGGAATTTTTCCGAATCCGCAAAGATATTCCCTTCATGCGCCATGCATTGCTACTCAATGCATTTTCGTTTATTACATTCTTAGCGGCTGTCTTTTTTATTTGGCAAAAAGGCTTACATCTCTCGATTGAATTTACTGGCGGTACGGTAATGGAGATTACTTATCCACAAACCGCCCCCCTTGACTCCATTCGTGATCAGATTGCCAAAATTGGGTACACCGATACCCAAGTACAAAACTTTGGAAGCTCGCGCGATGTCATGATTCGTTTGCCTTTGCAACGCGATCAAACCGGTCAAGTTATTCCGTCCGCGCAGCAAAGTACTGCAGTTATGCAAGTACTGGAGGCCAATAATTCTGGGGCGAAGCTGCAGCGCGTTGAATACGTCGGTCCTCAAGTTGGAAAAGAACTAGCAATCGATGGAATCAAAGCCCTGATCTTTGTGGTAATTGGCATCATGATTTACCTCGCGTTTCGTTTTGAATGGAAATTTGCTGTAGCTGGTATCTTGGCGAACCTGCATGATGTGGTGATCATTCTGGGATTCTTTGCCTTCTTCCAGTGGGAGTTTTCGCTCTCTGTACTCGCCGCTGTATTGGCGGTTCTTGGCTACTCGGTGAACGAGTCAGTAGTGATCTTTGACCGTATCCGCGAAAGTTTTCGCCGGCAGCGTAAGATGAGCCCGCGTGAGATTATTGATAACGCGATTACCAGCACCATCAGCCGTACCGTCATCACGCACGGCAGTACCGAGATGATGGTGGTTGCAATGCTAATTTTTGGTGGACCGTCCCTCTTCTATTTTGCCCTTGCGCTTACGATTGGCATCTTGTTTGGAATTTATTCCTCGGTATTCGTCGCCGCAGCTATTGCAATGTGGTTAGGTATTAAGCGCGAGGACCTCATCAAGGCGGATCGCAAGCCAAATGAAAACAATCGTCCCGATGATCCTAACTTTGGAGCGCAGGTCTAAGCTGCTCTAAGATTCGTTGGGTTGCGCCTTGATGTTCAGCTGCAAACTCAAGTGCATGGTCCCTTCGCTCGTTTCGCTCCACCGTATTTAGTAAAAGATTTTCGATCGCCCTTGCTAAGGCATCCATTAACACCATTTCAGAATCCCCAGTGATTCGAATGGCAGCACCACAAGCAATCGCATCCTCGCTAGCCTTCTGAAAATTATAGGTATACGGGCCCAAAATCACTGGGCAACCATTTGCACAGGCCTCAATTAAATTTTGTCCACCGGTTGGCAATAGACTGCCACCCATCACCACAAAATCACTAGTGGCATAGTAAGCCGCCATCTCACCCATGGAGTCGCCAAGCAAAACGTCAATCTTTGCCCAATGCAAGGATGGATCCATTTCTTCACTGGAGCGTGGATCACTGAAACCAGAGCGGCGCTCAAAGGCTAATCCTGATTGATAAATAAGATCAGCAACCTCAGAGAATCGATCCGGATGGCGTGGCACGATGATGAGCAATGGCGTATGAGACCAAGTGTTGGTCTTCAGAATATGCTTCCAGGCATCCAGAATGATTGCCTCTTCTCCGACTCGGGTACTGGCTGCGCAAACCACAAGGCGCCCCTGAACTTGAACCGCTTTTTTCCAATGCTCTCCCAAGGCGCGTGTTTCAGGTTGGCTGGCGATATCGAACTTCATATTCCCAACGATCTGCACATTCTCAACACCAAGGGCTTGATAACGCTTCGCATCATGGGCTGACTGGGCCAAAATACCTGCAAACGACTGGAACAGTGTCTGGCCCGCTCTGCCAAAACTCTGTACACGCTGAAAGCTACGTTCGGATAGGCGCGCGTTGATCAGAAAAAGAGGAATCTCTAGTTGACGCGTGCGCAATACAAAACCGGGCCATGCCTCGGTTTCCATAAGAAGGCCCAGTCGGGGCTGAAAATGCTTCAGAAAACGCTCGATCGCCCAACAAATATCGTAGGGTAAATAGACTTGCGCAAGCCGACCTTGTTGAATCGCTTTCCAATAGAGTGCTCTGCCTGCCTCACGCCCCGTCGGAGTCATGTGTGTCAAAAGAATGGGGTGGCCTTCATGGAGCAGTGTCTCGATTAAGGCTTGGGTGGCATGCGTTTCACCAACCGAGACCGCATGAATCCATATCGGCCGGGTCTGAAATTTCTTGGTTTGATTGAATCCAAAGCGCTCGGCGATATGCTGACGATAACCTCGATGGTGACGACTGCGCCATAACAGGCGAGCAATAACAACGGGTATTAAGAGATGCCAGATTGCCTCATACAAAAAATAGAGGCCAAAGGGGTAATGCGCAGCTGGGCGATTGGATCGACTCAACGCTTACTAGGCTTCAATCGCGATGCCATCTCTGCGGCCTTGCCCGTGTATGAAGCAGGGGTCATTTTTAGTAAACGCTTCTTCTCTGGCTCAGGAATCGCAAGGGTTTTAATAAAACGCTGCAATACATCGCGTGTAATGGCCTTACCGCGAGTTAAATCCTTTAATTGCTCATAAGGGTTCTCAAGCCCGTAACGGCGCATGACCGTTTGAATGGGCTCAGCGAGAACTTCCCAGCAATCATTTAGATCAGATGCAATCGCCGTAACATTGACCTCTAATTTAGAAAGGCCGCGTAGAGCGCTGTCATACGCCAATACGCTATGACCAAATGCAGGGCCCAAATTTCGTAAAACGGTAGAGTCAGTAAGGTCACGCTGCCATCTTGAAATCGGCAGTTTTTCAGCTAAATGACGCAGGAGTGCGTTCGCAATCCCAAGATTACCCTCAGAGTTCTCAAAATCAATTGGATTGACTTTGTGCGGCATAGTAGAGGAACCAATTTCCCCTGCCTTGGTTTTTTGCTTAAAGTAACCCAGAGAAATATAGGCCCAGAAATCACGATCGATATCGAGCAAAATCGTATTGGCACGGGCAATCGCATCAAATAACTCAGCCATGCCATCATGGGGCTCAATCTGAATCGTGTAGGGATTAAATTCCAAACCAAGCCGCTGTTCGACAACCCCTCTAGCAAATTGCTCCCAGTCAAAGTCTGGATACGCTGCCAAGTGAGCGTTGTAGTTACCAACCGCACCGTTCATCTTGCCAAGTAGCGCGACATTGCTAATCGCTTGAATCGCTCGCTCTAGGCGTTTTGCCATATTGGCAATCTCCTTACCCAAAGTGGTTGGTGAGGCTGGCTGACCATGGGTTCTAGATAGCATTGGAATGGTGGCATGCCGAACCGCGAGCTCATTTAAAGCCTTCAAAATTAAACGCAGTTGTGGAATCAATACATGATCACGCGCTCCCCGCAACATCAGGCCATGCGAGGTATTGTTAATGTCTTCCGACGTACAAGCAAAGTGAATGAACTCACTTGCTTTTAGCAACTTTGGACGTTTCGCAACTTTTTCTTTTAACCAATACTCAACCGCCTTGACATCGTGATTGGTAATCGCTTCGATCTCTTTGATACGCTGTGCATCTGCCTCTGAAAAATCACTGGCTAGTTTTAAGAGAAAAGCCTCATCGGCTGCATCAATCTTTGGAATATTGGCTAACTTAGCCTCGCTCAGCGCCAAAAGCCATTGGATTTCGACTACCACCCGCTGTTGCATAAATGCTGCCTCAGATAGCCAAGGACGCAGGGCATCAAGTTTTTTTGCATACCGGCCATCGAGTGGTGATAGTGCCGTTAATGAAGATAGGGTGGACAAGGGGTTCTCGTTACAAAGTAATCAAAACTTGATTTTAATGGGTTTATGGCCGACCTCATAGATTGCTATACTGCGCCCTTATGAAAATTATTGGATCCCTAACTAGCCCTTTTGTTCGTAAAGTACGCATCGTCATGGCGGAAAAAAAGATTGATGCCGAGCTGGTCCTTGAGAATGTCTGGGACTCAGAGACCTCGATTGCACAATTTAATCCCTTAAGCAAGATTCCGTGCCTGCTGATGGATGATGGCGGTGCCATGTTTGATTCTCGAGTGATTGCTGAATACATTGACACTCTAAGTCCAGTTGGCAAGCTGATTCCTGCCACCGGTCGGGAACGTGCTGCGGTTAAAACTTGGGAGGCCTTAGCCGATGGCGTAATTGATGCCGGTATTTTGGCGCGCCTAGAAAAAACCTTTCGCAATGATGGCGAGCAAAGCGAGAAGTGGCTTGAGCGTCAAATGCATAAAGTGCATCAGGGTATGGAGACCATGTCAAAGAGTTTAGGTAACTCTAAATGGTGCCATGGCAATCAATTTAGTCTTGCTGACATTGCCTTGGGATGTGCGCTTGGCTGGTTTGAATTGCGCTTTCCGGAGCTCAACTGGAAAACTCAATACCCAAACCTTGCCACGCATTTTGCACAACTATCGGATCGCCCCTCATTCAAAAAGACTACTCCACCAGCGCAGTAATGCTTAGCGAACGATAATTCCGCCGCCCAGGCAAACATCCCCTTGATAGAGAACGGCGGACTGGCCTGGCGTCACCGCCCACTGAGCCGTCTCGAATTGCAACTCAAAGGAGTCGCCGTCTTCGGCGGTAATTGCACAGAGCGCATCATCTTGGCGATAACGGGTTTTTGCGCTGTATTGGCCCAGTGGCGGCTCATGGCCTGAAACCCATGAGGCATCCATCGCGGCTAAGGTTTCGCTCAATAACCAGGGATGATCGTGGCCTTGTGCCACGTAGAGCGTGTTATTAGCAACATCTTTGCGGGCCACATACCAAGCATCACCGGTTCCATCTTGGCTACCGCCCAAACCAATTCCTTTGCGCTGCCCTAATGTAAAGAATGCCAAGCCCATATGCTCCCCCAATTGCTTACCATCCACACTCAGGATCGGGCCTGGGGTTCTGGGCAAATAGCGGTTTAAGAATTCTCGAAAAGGGCGCTCGCCAATAAAACAAATCCCCGTTGAGTCTTTCTTACGAGCGTTGGGTAAGCCCAAATCCGCAGCGATCTCACGGACCTCTTTTTTGGTGATCTCACCCAAGGGGAACAAGACTTTTGCCAATTGGGCTTGTGTTAAGCGATGCAAAAAATAGCTTTGATCTTTCGTCAGATCCCGGGCTTTTAGTAGTTGCACATGATCAGCATGACGCTCAACTCGGGCATAGTGCCCAGTAGCAATCAAATCAGCCCCCAAATGTATCGCATGATCTAAAAACGCTTTGAATTTAATCTCGGCATTGCAAAGCACATCCGGATTTGGTGTTCGCCCTGCTGCGTACTCTCTCAAAAAATCAGCAAAGACACGTTCACGATACTCTTGGGCAAAGTTCACTGCTTCAACATCGATCCCCAAGAGATCAGCAACAGATACAACATCAATCCAATCTTGCCGTGCAGAACAATACTCATCCTGATCGTCGTCTTCCCAGTTTTTCATGAAGAGACCAAGCACCTCATAGCCCTGTTCTTTTAGTAACCAGGCGGCCACCGAGGAGTCAACGCCCCCAGACATACCCACCACCACCTTTGGTCTGCCAGAAGGTGTAATTTTTTGGGATTCTGTGGCGGTCATGGCTGGAAAATAGAATTATTAGGGGAAACCATTAAAAAAGTGCGAAAATACAGAAATTGTTTCAAGCTCACATATTGTAAAAGTCTCGGTCAAGCTCTGGCCAAAGGGATATACAGGAGACTGGGCGGGCTAGCTCACAAGGCATGGCTAATTAATTAAAATGGTTCCTTTTTTAAAAATTCTTGCTTTTGGAGATACGCCATGCGCATTGGAGTGCCGCTGGAAACCAGACCCGGAGAGACCCGGGTTGCCGCGACCGCTGAGACCGTTAAAAAGCTGATTAGTCAGGGTCATCAAGTCATTATTCAATCAGGTGCAGGGGTTGGCGCCAGCCTTCCCGATAGTGCTTATGAGGCCGTTGGGGCCAGCATTGGCTCCGCAGCCGACGCATTTGCCTGTGAGATTGTTCTCAAGGTGCGCGCGCCCCAGGCTGATGAAATAAAGCAGATCAAAGCGGGATCCGTCCTGATTGGCATGCTCGATCCCTTTGATAATGCAGGAATTTCTGCGATGGCAGCTCAGGGAATCACCGCTTTTGCCCTCGAAGCCGCACCGCGTACCACCCGTGCCCAGAGTATGGATGTGCTCTCCTCCCAAGCCAATATTGCCGGTTACAAGGCCGTGATGTTGGCCGCGAATGAGTATCAGCGCTTTATGCCCATGCTAATGACAGCTGCGGGAACCGTAAAAGCTGCCCGCATCCTTATCTTGGGTGCTGGGGTTGCCGGTTTGCAGGCGATTGCAACCGCTAAGCGCCTTGGCTCCGTCATTGAGGCCTCTGACGTCCGCCCTGCCGCCAAAGAGCAAATTGAGTCCCTAGGCGCCAAATTTGTCGACGTACCTTATGAAACCGATGAGGAACGCGAGATTGCTCAGGGGGTTGGTGGTTATGCCCGTCCTATGCCTGAGGCATGGATGAAGCGTCAAGCGGCGCTGGTGGCTGAGCGTGCAGCTCAAGCTGATATTGTGATCACCACTGCATTAATTCCGGGGCGCAAACCTCCTGTCCTTTTACATACCGATACTGTTGAGAAGATGAAAGCTGGCTCGGTGGTGATCGATATTGCTGCTGGGCGCGGCGAGAACGGTTCAGGTAACTGTCCTCTTACACGAGCCGACCAGGTGATCAATCACAATGGCGTAAAGATTGTTGGTTACACCAATTTACCAAGCATGGTGGCTGCGGACGCCTCAGCCCTCTATGCCAGAAACTTGCTTGATTTCATGAAGCTCATCCTTAATAAGGAAGGGCAACTTGCTATTCCAGCTGCAGCCGATGACGATATTGTTGCCGCCTGCTTGATGTGCCGTGATGGCCAAGCCATTCGCACCAATTAATTATTGAGGGAACCAAAATGGATGCTGCTGCTATTCAAAGTCTATTAACCGTCCAAAACATCACAGTTTTTGTGTTGGCTATTTTTGTTGGCTACCACGTGGTGTGGAATGTAACACCTGCTTTGCATACCCCGCTGATGTCGGTGACGAATGCCATCTCAGGGATCATCATTGTGGGCGCGATGTTGCAAACGGAAGTCATCAACGGTGATGAAATCACCCTAACAAGCTTGATTGGAGCGCTAGCGATTTTCTTAGCATCCATCAATATCTTTGGTGGTTTTATGGTTACTCGGCGAATGCTTGAGATGTTCAAGAAAAAAGCTCCGAAGAACGAATCGGCTGGCAACTAATAAGAGAGCACATCATGTCAAACTTCACAGCCATTTCTTATCTTGTTTCGTCCGTGCTATTTATTTTGGCACTCAAAGGACTCTCATCCCCAACCACCTCGCGCCAAGGCAATGTCTATGGCATGGTTGGGATGGCACTTGCAGTTATTACTACCTTCCTCATTCCAAGCTTTAAGCCGGTTTATTGGTTAATTGGGGGAGCAATCATCGCGGGCGCCATCATTGGTTCGATTGCAGCACAACGCGTGCAAATGACCAAGATGCCCGAGCTAGTTGCATTAATGCACTCCTTTGTTGGTTTATCAGCGGTGTTAATTGCGATTGCTGCGGTCTTTAATCCCGCCCAAGCCCATAGCGGGGCTCAGAAGATTGAGTTGTTTATTGGCGCCTTTATTGGTGCGATTACCTTCACCGCATCCGTCATTGCCTTCGGAAAACTCTCCGGCAAGGTCAGCGGTAAACCAGTGAGCTTTTCAGGACAGCATTTGCTCAACTTGATCATGGCGATCTTGATGGTCGCTGCTGGCGTTGCATACTTCCTCACCGATAGTCACGCCGCATTCTTGATCATGTGTGCAATTGCCCTAGTGCTCGGTATCACCTTGATTATTCCGATTGGTGGCGCTGATATGCCAGTAGTGGTATCGATGCTCAACAGCTACTCTGGCTGGGCAGCAGCTGGTATTGGCTTCACCCTCAACAACCCAGTGTTAATCATTGCGGGTGCTTGCGTTGGATCCTCGGGTGCGATTCTGTCCTACATTATGTGTAAGGCAATGAACCGCTCAATTACCGCTGTTTTGCTCGGTGGTTTTGGTGCGGAAGCTGCTGCAGGTGGTGACGATGGTGGTCCCAAAAACTACAAAACAGGTTCTGCAGAGGATGCCGCCTTCTTGATGACCAATGCTGATACGGTGATCATTGTTCCTGGCTACGGTCTTGCAGTAGCGCGTGCTCAGCATGCCCTTAAAGAGCTCACCGAGAAGTTAATTCATCATGGTGTTACTGTGAAGTACGCGATCCACCCTGTTGCCGGTCGTATGCCAGGCCACATGAACGTACTATTAGCCGAGGCGGAAGTTCCTTACGATCAAGTGTTTGAGATGGAAGACATTAACAGCGACTTTGGCCAGGCAGATGTGGTTCTTGTTTTGGGCGCCAATGACGTAGTAAATCCCGCAGCACGCACGCCCGGCAGCCCCATCTTCGGTATGCCCATTTTGGAAGCGTTCAAAGCCAAAACCATCATCGTCAACAAGCGCTCGATGGCAGCTGGCTACGCTGGCCTCGACAACGAACTCTTCTACATGGACAAAACCATGATGGTCTTTGGTGATGCCAAGAAGGTGGTTGAGGATATGGTCAAAGCGGTGGATTGATCAAATCAGTCGGTAATGAAAAGGCAGCCTAGGCTGCCTTTTTTTATCGAAAGCCCAAATGATCTTTATCGGTCCGCTCTTGTCCGTCCACAAATAATTTTTTACACAAACCAGCACCACTACTATTTGGCTTCTTGCTGGCTTCCTTTTGCATCTTAAACATCGCCTCAAAACAATCACGGCGATGATCGTATTGACTGATAACGGTTTTGACTTCCTTACCCTTATAAAAATAAGTGAAATCAAGCGTCCAATACTGGTCTCCTAAAACGATTGGATCTCCCTTTTTAAGAACGATCGGTTCTTGCTGCTTCACAGGAGAGGTACACCCAGATAAGAGCAAGATGCATATGATCCATAGAATTTTATTCACCGATCTCACTTAGTAATTTTTTATCTACAAGAGCTCATCGTAACTAAAATTGATGCAAATAAAAAGGGCAGCCAAGGCTGCCCTTTAGTTTGGACCGAAGTCTTAATTACATCATTCCGTCCATACCACCCATGCCACCCATACCACCCATACCGCCTGGCATACCGCCGCCAGCAGCTTCCTCTTTTGGAGATTCTGCAATTGCGCAGTCGGTGGTCAGTAATAGTGCAGCAACAGATGCGGCATTAACTAACGCGGTCTTTGTAACCTTGGTTGGGTCAATCACGCCTTGAGCAACTAAGTCACCATACTCGCCCGTGGCAGCGTTGTAACCATGATTACCTTTACCAGCGGCAACTGAATTCACTACTACGCTAGCCTCATCACCTGCATTGGAAACGATGATACGTAGTGGCTCTTCCATTGCGCGCAACACAATGCTAATACCAGCGTTTTGATCAGGATTATCGCCCTTGAGACCAGCAATGCCCTGCTTTGCACGAATCAGCGCAACGCCGCCGCCAGGAACAATGCCCTCTTCAACGGCTGCACGGGTCGCATGTAATGCATCATCAACACGTGCTTTTTTCTCTTTCATTTCGACTTCGGTTGCAGCACCAACGCGGATTACAGCAACGCCGCCTGCCAACTTAGCAACACGCTCTTGTAGTTTCTCGCGGTCATAGTCGCTGGTGGCTTCGTCGATCTGAACGCGAATGTTCTTAACGCGGGCTTCAATCGATTTCGCATCGCCTGCACCATCAATAATGGTGGTGTTCTCTTTGCCAATCTCAACACGCTTGGCTTGCCCAAGATGCTCAAGAGTGGTCTTCTCGAGTGTTAGACCAACTTCCTCAGCAATCACTTGGCCACCGGTCAAGATTGCAATATCTTCCAACATCGCTTTACGACGATCACCAAAACCAGGTGCCTTCACAGCACAAGTTTTTAGGATACCGCGGATGTTGTTCACTACTAGGGTTGCCAAGGCTTCGCCTTCAACATCTTCAGCAACAATCATCAATGGGCGACCTGATTTAGCCACTTGCTCGAGAACTGGCAAGAGATCACGGATATTGCTGATCTTCTTATCAAACAAGAGAATATAAGGGTTCTCCAACACAGCGGTTTGCTTCTCAGGCTGATTAATGAAGTATGGGGACAAGTAGCCACGGTCAAACTGCATACCCTCTACTACTTCTAATTCGTCTTCAAGAGACTTACCATCTTCGACGGTAATCACACCCTCTTTACCAACCTTCTCCATTGCTTCAGCGATACGCTTACCAATGCTCTCATCGCTATTCGCTGAAATCGAACCAACTTGTGCAATCTCTTTGGTGGTGGTGCAAGGCTTGCTGATTTTTTTGAGCTCTTCAATCGCAGCGCTTACCGCTTTATCAATACCGCGCTTGAGATCCATGGGATTATGACCAGCAACTACATACTTCATACCTTCACGCACAATTGACTGAGCTAGTACAGTAGCGGTTGTCGTGCCGTCACCTGCGATATCAGCGGTCTTCGAAGCAACCTCCTTGACCATCTGAGCACCCATGTTCTGGAGCTTATCTTTGAGCTCGATTTCTTTAGCCACTGAAACACCGTCTTTGGTGATGGTTGGGCCGCCAAATGAGCGCTCGATCACTACATTACGGCCTTTGGGTCCAAGAGTTACCTTGACTGCATTTGCGAGGATATTCACACCCTCAACCATCTTGACGCGGGCGTTATCGCCAAACACTACATCTTTTGCTGCCATGATTAAATTCCTTTCTAGTTGCCTAATTACTTCTGAACAACGGCCATGATGTCTTCTTCACGCATGACAAGAAGCTCGTCGCCATCAACTTTTACGGTTTGACCCGCATACTTTCCAAATAGAACGCGATCGCCAACTTTGACATCGGGGGCATTTAATTTGCCACTGTCATCACGCTTACCGGGGCCAACGGCCAATACCTCGCCCTGATCAGGCTTTTCTGCTGCGTTATCTGGAATCACGATTCCAGAGGCGGTTTTTGTTTCTTGATCTAAGCGCTTAATAATCACGCGATCGTGTAAAGGACGTAGATTCATTCCCTCTCCTATGTTAGTAAGTATTAACTAATAAAATATGCTGCCTTATTATCTCTGCACATTGAGTTAAATATATGATTTATATAAATATTTTCAATAAAATGAAATAATTTATAATCATTATTAGCACTCTAGTGTAGTGAGTGCTGATTATATAGGTGTTCATTCGCTGTTTTCAAGAGCCCGCTCCTTCAACGCAATATGGGTTTTGGATGATGCCTTCCATAGCTAGGCAGGCGTAGGAAATTTCTTACACATAAATCATCTTTATGCCCTTACTTAAAACGGTTGGCATGCATAGACTCATTGATATTCGATTGGAGAAAAGCATGAGCCCTAAATCACGGCTTTATAACTTGGTGATGGCATGGAAGAACAAGCCCTTCCGTGAATTGCGTGACATTGAACAGCCATATTGGGAAAGCCCGAGAGATCAAGAAGAATTTGCTCATCCCACCCCAAAAAACTCCGTTAATGAATTCGTCTATCGGGGGATTGATTTTGAACCCATCTTCAATCGCTCCGGAAGTGCCTTAAAGGGGGTTTTATTTCGACCCCTGTTGACGGCAAGCTCATCCGAGGTCTTGCGCTTTTGCATGGAAGGAATTGATGCTATTCATTACTGGCAATGCAGCAATCGCATCATCCCTCTCATTCTTCCAATCAATGTATCTGATCTAAGGATTGCATCATGTGTTGATGGACTATGCGATCTGATCTTAAATTCAAGGCTACCCATCGGCCTAATTAATATTGGCTTTACAAATCACCAAGCCATCGATAACGAATTAAGTGCTGCCATCACAAAGCTAAGGCGCTTGGGCGTGCTATTTCATGCTCTTCAGTTTGATGGCAACCCAAATACGATCAAATTAATTAGCCAGTTTCAGTTTGAGGCTGTTCATTTCGATGCGTCGCACATCCGCGAGACGAACTCTTCGGCTAGCGCCCAACTAATTGACCAAATCCACTTATTTAAGAAGTGGTCCTGCAAAACTTACTTCAGTAACGTGACTTTTGTCCGTGATAACGAACTTGCCTATCAACTCGGTATCGATTATTGCTATGGCAGCCTCATGCTTTCACCTGTCAATCGACATCAAATTATTCATATTCAAGATAGTCGTATTGGTAAAGCACTTTTTTCTATTCAAACATCAAAATAACTTTAACCACAAGGAGACCTGTAATGCGTAATAAAGTGATGTTGATTGATGATCATCCTGCCATGTTAATGGCATTGAAGTCCATGCTGTTAAACCAAGTGCCATTTGAAGTGGTGGCCCAAGCCCAAAGCGGCGAAGAATGCCTCAGTGTTTTAAAAAATGTGCAGCCCGATATTGTGATTTTGGATTTGGATATGCCCAAAACCGATGGCTTTGATGTTATCCGGAAGATTGGGATCTCTTACCCCAATATCCGTATCCTAATCCTATCGAGCCTCGACGAGCAGGTCTATGGAGGAAGAGTGCGCTCCTTAGGCGCCCATGGCTTTGTGAACAAAACAGCTAGCGCCAATATTATTCTGGCAGCCTGCGTTGCCGTTTCACAAGGCTACACCTTCTTCTCAACAGGTCGTAACGGCCATGCAGCCCTATCCGATAGCGAGAAGATGGCGTCTATTTCTGATCGAGAATTACAAGTCATGAAATACCTGGGTAAAGGAAGATCCAATGCAGAAATATCGGACCACCTCAATATCAGCAGCAAAACGGTTGCAACTTACAAGCATCGTTTATTTGATAAGTTAGGGATTTCCAATATCGCTGATCTGGTTCTCTTTTGCCGCAATAACCACATTATTGAAGGCTAAGATTGGGACGAAGCGCGATGCATTCTTTGTTAGGGTGGCTATTCGGTCTAAGCATCGCGCTTTGCTTCCAATACGCTCACGCCCAAGGAGGCTTTCCCCAATTTACCCAAGCAGAACAAGAATGGATCAAAGCCCATCCAATCGTTCAATTTAGCATTCATGAGAAGTATCGCCCCTACTGGGATGGCGGCATTTATCCCAAACTACTATCAAAGTTAAAAGATTGTTCAGGCCTCGAATTTTCACCAAAGTGGCGTAGCTCTGATGAAGCTGGCATTCATCAAATTCGTAATGGCGAAGTAAGTCTTGTGATTGATCCCAATCAGAAACTGGAATCGGCGCTTCTTGGCCGACTTACAGAACCAATCTTTTGGGGACAGGATGTGATGATAGCAACGCAATCGAATAGCACGTCTTCATTAAATCCCACAGTTGAAAAGACCATCTTTTTTGATCGTGGCTATGACTTTACAGGGCCAATGAATCAAGCGCGCCTTATTAATTCACCAGAATTAATTGCTAAAGAGTTATTAACAGGAGAGGCGCACTTTGCTGTGATGCCGTTACGCTTGGCAATGCATCTTAGCGAACAACTCAATCTTCAAAAAATACAAATTCGGCCTTTAGGTCATAAGCCATTTGCCTATCGATGGCTGATCGCAGACCAAGATCGCATCCTGCACTCGATTGTTCAAAAATCATTGCACGAAGCAGACCCCATCTTTATGGGTGAGCTATTAGCGATTCCATCCTTAGCGCCAAATCGATCGGGATATCTGGCAAATTGGCTCTGGTTTGGCATGGCCGGCTCCTTTGCATTAATTGCATTTTTGATTGGGCACCATATTTGGCAACGTAAGAAGCAATTCCGAACGGAATCCGACCTATTAAACATTGCTCAAGAAGCTAAAGATGCCAGCGATGCTAAATCCGCATTCTTGGCTACCGTTAGCCATGAAATTCGCACGCCAATGAATGCGGTCATTGGTGCTCAGGAACTATTACTGAAGAATAGCTCATTGAACCCACATCAACGCGAGTTATTGCAAAGTGCCCACACGTCCGCGGCTTCTTTATTGGGAATGCTCAATCAAGTACTCGACATGGCCAAAATTGAAGCGGGAAAATTTACGGTCGAGCATGAGCCAGTTGATTTAAAGCAAATTCTCTCTGAAATTAATCAAACCTTCTTTGGGTATGCCAAGAACAAAGGACTTCACCTTGCTAGCTTTATTGATCCAAATATTGCCGATGTATTACTGCTCGATCCCTTACGGATTCGTCAAATTCTTCACAATCTTCTCAGTAATGCTATTAAATTTACGGAGCAAGGTCTCGTGTTTTTTGAAGTTCGGATATTGGCCAATGACCATGCAGGCCAATTATTAGAGTTTCGGGTGATTGACCAAGGTATTGGCATGGCCAAAGAAGATATTGAGCGGGTGCAGATGCCGTTTGAACAAATTCGCTCTCACCTGTCAACGAGCAGCGAGTCGGGCTCAAGTACCGGGCTTGGGCTCAGCATTACCAATCATCTCATTGGGTTAATGCAAAGCCAATTAATTATTGAGAGCGCACCTAATTTAGGAACGAGTATTCATTTTGTTGTTGCATTTTCTAGAACCTGTCACCCGATTGAGAATGATCAACGCTCTCTAAATTCATCAGGCCATCCTTTGCTTAAAAATAGTCGAGCGCTAATTGTCGAGGATCATCCTGCTAGCCGACAAATTCTTTATTTGCAATTACAAAGCCTTGGTGTTCATGTTGACCAATGTGCCAACGCTAGGGAGGCCCTCGAATATCTTCATGAGGATGTCTATGACATGATTCTCACGGATCACTCAATGCCCGGAATGCATGGTACCGATTTGGCTCGCATGATTCGCTCGATGGGTTATCACGATATTGTGATTATTGGTATTACAGCCGATATCTATGCCCAGACTTCGCAAGACAAACTAATTCAATCGGGTATGAATGGTGTTCTGATTAAACCAATCCGCCTAGAATGCCTTCAGTCTGAATTACTGAAACACTTACATCCGCGCCCCACGAAAGCAGCCATCAAACCTTCAGATGCGTCTTTGCAGATGAATGATTTGATTCTGGAGGAAGTTTATAAAGTTCAACTTGAAACGCTGGAGATGCTCAAAGAGAGAGTTGATCGTAGCTTACTCATGAGCTTGATTCATAAAATCAAGGGGGGCGCACTACTCAGCGAAGATCAATTACTCTATGACCAATGCGTTCATTTGGAAAAATCAGATGCTGAGCTGGAGGTACTGCAGCAATCATTCCGAGAAAGCCTCACCACTAGTAATCATCGCCTAGACAAACAGATCAACGCACCCGGCTAATCCAAATAAATTCATCTGCTCATCTAGGTCTTTTTGTATCAGAGTTAGCGTTTATTCACTGCATCCTTAAAGGACTTACCAGCAGAAAATTTGACTGTTTTTGAGGCTGCAATCTTAATCGCTTCACCAGTTTTTGGGTTACGCCCCATGCGGGCTGCGCGCGAACCCAAGGAAAAGCTTCCAAAGCCCACTAATTGCATGGTATTGCCCTTGGCAACACTCGCCTTGATCGCATCGAGAGCTAAATTAAGCACCTCCTCCGCTTTGGTTTTGCTTAAATCCGCTCCATCTGCAATCACATCCACTAAGTCTGCTTTTGTCATGATCAATTTCCTTTAATAGGGTGTTGTTTATCGAGAAGCGGATTGCCATTCATTGGCTAAACTGGATCTCCACGTTTATCCTAGCAAAGATATGCAGAAAATCTGTAAATACTTTTAGACAAAGTAAAAAAATAATGAAATTTATGAACTTTAGTGGGCTAAGTTGTATTTTTTTAACTCGAAATCTAGGGTTAGTACTAGCACTTTTCTGCTTCGCCCCTTTTCTTGGTCATGATGCTGCAGCCCAATCTACCCTTCCCACTGGCGTTGAGCAGGCAATTAAACGTAGTGGCATTCCGAAAGATTCGATCAGCATTGCGGTTAGCGAAATTCCATCGGCAGCCAATCCAAAGCTAAACTCACCTTCGATTATTCGTTGGCGTGATGAGGTTGCCATGAATCCAGCCTCCACGATTAAATTACTCACCACCTTGGTTGCCCTGGATATTTTGGGGCCAAAGTACCGATGGAAAACGGAGCTCTTCACCGATGGTGCGATCAAAAATGGGACCTTAAAAGGTAATATCTATTTTGTGGGCCACGGTGATCCGAAATGGATCCCAGAAGAGCTTGATCGCCTAACAAAACAATTGCGAGCTCTTGGCATCCAACGCATTGATGGAAATTTGGTTTTTGATCGAAGTGCGTACGCTAAACAAGTGATGGAAGAGATCACGATTGATGGTGAAACCTTGCGTGCCTATAACGTTCCCCCAGATCCTTTGTTGTATGCCTTTCGCACCCTCTCCTTTCAGATTAATCCGAATAAAAATGGTGACGGCTTTCAGATTAGTTATACCCCGAAGTTAGCCCGCCTCTCAATTCAAAATGACATTATGACGAGCTCGGCTCCATGTGATGGGGCAAAGCGTAATCTTCGGCTGGAGATGGTTCCCAATCCATTAGAGATTGCAAACTCTCAAGTGAAGAATAAATCGGCAATTCAGTGGCAAGCTATTTTTTCTGGCGAACTACCTCAGAACTGTCGCGGGGTTACATTCAATGTGGTCAAGTTCGATCCCGATACCTTCCTAACTCTAGGATTTACAGCAGCGTGGGAAGAGGCGGGAGGGCTATGGGTTCGACCACCTCGTGGTCAAGCTGGATCAGTCCCTGTCTATGCCCGCCCTCTATTGAGTATTGAAGGCTTAAGTCTTTTGGAGGCTGCTGAGGATATTAATAAGTTCTCAAACAATGTAATGGCCCGACAAGTTTTTTTGACCCTCGCCCTTGAAAAAATTGGGAAGCCTGCTGATATTGAATCAGCAAAAGGTGTAGTCCAAGCTTGGCTGAATCAGCGCGGATTGGATTTTCCGGAACTCGTGATTGAGAATGGTTCGGGCTTATCCCGTAACGAAGCAATCTCTGCACGCAATCTGAATAGCCTCTTGATTTCGGCTCAAAACTTACCGATTGCCGAGACCTTTGCTGCCACCTTGCCAGCCGCAGGATCCGAGGGAACCATGCGAAACCGCTTGATTACTCAATTGCGTAAATTTTTACACCTCAAGAAAAAGCCAGAGGCCCGCATCAAAACAGGTTCTCTAAACAATGTACGCACCATCTCAGGTTATGTCTATAGCAAATCAGGTCGGATCTATGCAGTGACCTCGTTCATCAATGACCCCAAAGCCAATCGAGGCCAAGAGGTTCACGATCAATTACTTACATGGTTATTGGAGGACGGGCCAGATCCAAAAGATGCGCGCTGAAGCCGATCACGTACCGCATCCCACGCCTCAGTCTTTGGAGGGCTTGGAATCAAAATACCCTGATATTGGCCTTGATCAAGATCTCTTAAGAGGCGATAGAGTTGCTTTGCAACTAATGCGGGATCCATCGCAAGTGCTATAAAAGTTAGATTATTCAAATAGGCTTTGAGTAGAGCCTCATAGGCTGAATGCTCCTGCTCCCAAACAAGCACAGCAAATTTAGCATCAGGCGCTTCATGAATCAAGGAATCGAGTTGCGATGCTAGGTCAGAAGCTGAATATAAATACAGAGGGGTATGGGGCGCGTAATGAGCCAGATGGGTGCCCGATACTCGGGGCTGGTTTACAGTATTTCCGGAACTCACCACATCAATTCCGGTGCTTGCCTTAATCATGGATGGGCTAATTGATCCTGGGCGAAGTAATTTAGGCGACCCTTCGCCAGAAACATCCAAAATGGTTGACTCTATCCCATGCTCACAAGGGCCGCCATCCAAAATCAATAGATCTGGATTATTTGGAAACTCAGCCTCAACGTCGGCCGCTGAGGTTGGTGAAATACGTCCATAACGATTAGCTGATGGTGCAGCAATGCCGCCTCCAAAACGATGTAATAGCTCTTGGGTCAATGGATGAGCCGGTGAACGAATCGCCACGGTGGTCTGTCCTCCGGTCACAGAATCCAAAACCGATCTACTTTTTTCAAAAACCAAGGTCAGAGGCCCCGGCCAAAAGTGCTTGATCAAAATCAGTGCGCTCTCTGGAATATGCCGTGTCCAGGGACTTAAGATGGTCAACCACTCTTGTTCAATATCTTTACTGCCACTTGGTGGTGCCTGAACATGAACAATCAAAGGATGATCGGCAGGCCTTCCCTTAAGTTGGTAAATTTTTTGGATTGCATCGCGATTACTCGCATCAGCACCTAAACCATATACGGTCTCGGTGGGAATGGCTACGAGCTTCCCGGTCCGAATTGCATCTAGAGCACAATCGATTAAGGACGAATTTGGCTTGGTCATTACCAAATTTAAGGATCAATCCCCAAATGAGTGGCAACTTCCGCACACGCTTGCTTTGCTTCCTCAATGGTATGACCTAAGCAATTAATATGACCCATTTTGCGCCCAGGCTTGGGACTTGCTTTGCCATACAAATGCAATTTAGCACTGGGATGATCGAGTACTCGATTCCAGGCAGGCTCTTGCATTGTTCCAGAAACAAACCATGCATCCCCCAAAATATTGAGCATGGAGACATTGGTTAGCAGCCGCACATCCCCTAAGGGCAGGCGCGCCATAGCTCGCACTTGTTGCTCAAATTGACTGGTTACACAAGCGTCCATGGTGTAATGCCCCGAATTATGGGGCCTTGGCGCAATCTCGTTCGCGATCACGGTTTGATCGTCTAACACAAAGTATTCCACGCACAAAACGCCGACATAGCCCATTTCTTCGGCAATTAACTGACTCGCATGAATGATTTTTGGTACTAAGCTCGCCAGAAGAGATGGGGATGGAACGGTACTGGTATGCAAAATCCCGTTTCGATGAACGTTCTCCGAAATCGGATACGCAACGCATTGCCCATCGTGACCACGCACTACTAATGCCGAAACCTCAAATGCTAGCGGCATCCGTTTTTCAAGTACACAAGCCACGCTACCTAAATCGTGCCAAGCCTTCGCTAAATCATTGCGTTGATAGATAGTGACCTGTCCCTTGCCGTCATAACCCAAGCGCGCGGTCTTTAAGATCCCTGGAAATAAATGATCGGGCAGTTGTGCAAGATCACTTTCTGAACGAATCACTGCATGGGGAGCTGGGCCAATCCCAGAGAGGCGTTGGCATTGTTCTAAAAACTGCTTTTCCACAATTCGGTCTTGCGCAATCGAAACACAAGCGCCACGGGGAGCAACAAAGATTCCTTGTTCTTCAAAATAGTCTAAGGTCTTCGCAGGAACATTCTCAAACTCAGTGCTAATGGTTGCGCAAAGTGCTGCCATTTCTTGTAAAGCAGCTGCATCATCGTAATTAGCGCAAAGGTGCTTTTCTGCAACAGCGCCCCCCGGACTCAAGGGATCGGGATCCAAGACGCAAACCTTATAGCCTAGCGATTGCGCCTCGTGCACAAACATGCGTCCTAATTGACCGCCACCCAAAATACCAAGCCATGCCGGTGGAAGAATTGCGGATTGATGCTTCAAATTAGTACTATGCGATGAACTCATCATGCGTTCAGATTGGGTAACTTAAGGTAACTTCATTGCGCGGGCAGCTTCGGTTTGCTCCTCACGAAACGCATGCAATTTTTTTGCTAACCCTGGATCGGAATGCGCTAGCATGCCGACAATATGTAAGGCTGCGTTTGCTGCGCCAGCCTCGCCAATCGCAAACGTTGCTACCGGAATGCCTTTAGGCATCTGCGCAATAGAATATAAGGAATCCTCTCCTCGCAAATATTTACTGGGAACAGGCACGCCCCACACCGGCACAATCGTTTTAGATGCCAGCATTCCGGGCAAATGAGCTGCACCGCCTGCTCCAGCAATGATGGCTCTCAAGCCCCGTGCCTGCGCAGATTCAGCGTAAGCGAACATTTCATCGGGCATGCGATGGGCAGATAGAACTTGTTTTTCATAGGCAATCCCAAAATGTTCAAGCATCTGGACTGCGTGTTGCATCGTATCCCAATCGGAATTGGATCCCATTACCACGCCTACGATGACCGGACTCGTCATGAATACTCCAAGAATCTTAAATTTGTATTATCGCAGTCTTTAAAGGGGTCTAGGTCCCTATCACTGGGTTAGGCGCTGCCATGCCTCACGGTATTTTTCTGCCGTTTTACGAATAATCTCATCGGGTAAATGAGGGGCTGGCGCAGTCTTATTCCAAGCTTGGCCCTCAATCCTGACCGACTCAAGCCAATCGCGTAAAAATTGCTTATCAAATGAGGGTGGATTAGAGCCAACTTGATAGGTATCTGCGGGCCAAAATCGTGAAGAGTCGGCCGTTAGGATCTCATCCATCAATACTAACTGTCCTGCAGTATCTAATCCAAACTCAAATTTTGTATCCGCAATAATGATTCCGCGCCGACGTGCATAGTCTGCAGCCTCGGTATACAAACGAATACTGGTGTCCTTAATCTTTTTGGCTAACTCAACCCCAATTCGACGCTCGACCTCTGCATAAGAGATATTTTCATCGTGGTGACCCATCTCGGCTTTCGCTGCAGGAGTAAAAATGGGCTCTGGTAGTGCCTGTGCATTTTTCATTCCCTTGGGCAAGGCAATTCCACAAACTGAACCGGTCTCTTGATAGTCTTTCCAGCCACTACCCGCTAAATACCCCCTGACAACAGCCTCGACTAAGATTGGCGTCAAGCGCTTCGCAACCACAGCCCGACCACGCACTTGATCAATCTCAGATGGGTCAACTACAGTCGTTGGATCAATACCAGTCAGGTGATTTGGAATGACGTGGGCCAAATGAGAAAACCAAAAATTACTCATTTGATTGAGCACAACACCCTTTTCAGGGATAGCCTCTTGCATCACCACATCGAACGCGGAGATACGATCACTCGTAATCATCAATAAATGATCCTGATCGATCGCATAGACATCGCGAACCTTACCTCGCGACACTAATGGCAGCGAGGAAATCGAAGTGGTGTGTAAGGCATTCATGATTAACGAACTTTAATAATTTTCAGAGTATTGGTTCCGCCTGGCTGATCCATGGGCTCACCAATCGTTAAAACAATCGTGTCACCTGATTTCACAACCCCTAACTTCTTTAAGCGCTCCTCAACCTGAAGTAAAGCCGCCTCTCGATCGACTCCCTTGCCGATACTAAAGGGTCTGACATTTCGATATGTACTTAAGGCACGCTGGGTTTCGACACGACTCGTTAGGGCAAATATGGGTACCCGAATATTATGTCGACTCATCCAAATCGGCGTTGAGCCGGAGTCAGTCAAAGCTGCAATTGCCGTGGCGTTGAGATGGTGAGCTGTAAAGAGTGCGCCGAGTGCAATGGCTTGATCGATTCGTTCAAAGCGCTGGTCCAAGAAATCCGTGTCCAAGTGGACCACTTCAGACTTCTCTGCTTCAATGCAAATCGCAGCCATCTGTTCAATCGTTTTCACCGGAAACTGACCGGTGGCTGATTCTGCTGAGAGCATCACTGCATCGGTGCCATCCAATACTGCATTCGCCACATCGCTCACCTCGGCGCGAGTGGGTACTGGAGCGCTAATCATCGACTCCATCATTTGGGTCGCAGTGATCGTAAATTTATTCGCATCTAAAGCCATCCGAATCATGCGCTTTTGCAATGCGGGTACTGCCGGATTCCCAACCTCAATTGCCAAATCACCACGCGCCACCATGATGCCATCGCTCTCATCAATAATGCTTTGCAGGGCTTCGGTAACAATCGCCTCAGCTCGCTCCACTTTAGCAATCAAGCGCGCTTTGCCTTTGCCATGCTTAGCGCTTGCTGCGTCCGCTAACTTGCGGGCGTAAGCCATATCGGCCCCATCCTTGGGAAAACTAATCGCCAAGAAATCAATCCCCATGGAAATCGCAGCATCTAAATCAGCAATGTCTTTCTCGGTAAGAGCCGGTGCTGTTAAGCCGCCGCCGGCACGATTAATGCCTTTGTTATTCGATAAAGGGCCGCCGCTCTCCACACGGGTGTAAATTTCTCCGCCCTTGACTTGGTCGACTACTAAGACAATCAAACCGTCATTTAATAAGAGTCGATCGCCCGCTTGAACATCATTCGGTAAGTTTTTGTAATCCAGTCCCACCCGTTCTTCATTGCCAAGCTCGCAGTTGACATCTAGGATGAAGCGGGCGCCCTCTTGAAGAATGACTTTTCCATTAGCAAACTTGCCCACCCGAATCTTCGGGCCCTGCAAATCAGCCATGATGCCCACTTCACGATCGAGCTCTTTGGATATCTGACGCACCAGGTCGTAACGCGCCCGATGGTCAGCGACAGTTCCGTGTGAAAAATTAAGACGAACCACATTGAGCCCCGCACGAATCATATCGCGCAAGACCTCGGGCTTCTCAGATGCCGGACCCAGCGTGGCAATAATTTTGGTAGCTCGTTGCATGATTACTCCTTCGCGCGCTCTGCAAGCACAGCAAATGCAGGCAGGGTTTTGCCCTCAAGAAACTCCAAGAACGCCCCGCCTCCGGTTGAAATGTAGTCGACTTGATTCTCGATACCGTACTTCGCAATAGCTGCTAAGGTATCCCCACCGCCCGCAATCGAGAATGCGGGTGAGTGGGCAATGGCTGCTGCAATCATTTTGGTGCCGCCTCCAAACTGATCGATTTCAAAAACGCCTAAAGGGCCATTCCAAACAATCGTGCCGGCATGCGCCAACATCATCGATAGTTGTGCAGCTGTTTTAGGACCAACATCCAAAATCATGTCGTCTGGCGCCACTTCGTCGACTGGCACCCGATTGGCTCTGGCTAAAGGTGATAACTCGTTGGCAACCACTACGTCCTCAGGAATGGGGACGCGCGCCCCGCGCTTTTCCATGAGCGTAATTATTTCTTTGGCTTCATTCACTAAATCTGGCTCAGCCAGTGACTTACCAATATTGATACCTTTAGCCAACAAAAAGGTGTTGGCAATCCCGCCACCAACAATTAATTCATCAACTTTCTCGGCGAGCGACTTCAGAATGGTTAATTTGGTTGATACCTTGGAGCCCGCCACAATAGCAACGAGTGGCCTTCTTGGTTCTGCTAAGGCCCGACTCAAAGCATCGAGCTCAGCAGCCATTAAGGGGCCAGCACACGCAACCTTGGCAAACCGGGCAATACCATGCGTCGTGGCTTCAGCACGATGCGCCGTGCCAAATGCATCATTGACATAGACATCGCATAAGGCAGCCATTTTTTTGGCTAATTCATCGGCATTCTTTTTCTCGCCCAGATTGACCCGACAGTTCTCCAAAAGAACCAGATCGCCCGGGTTCAGTTCAAAACCACCATCAACCCAATTACTAATTAATGGAACTTTGCGATTGAGGATCTCCGCAATGCGATGGGCAATTGGTGCCAAACTATCTTCGGCCTTAAACACTCCTTCGCTAGGCCGACCCAAATGAGAGGTCACCATCACCGCTGCTCCGCCATCCAGGCACATCTGAATCGCTGGGATCGATGCCCGAATCCGCGTATCTTCGGTAATGTTGCCAGCCTCATCTTGAGGGACGTTCAAATCAGCACGGATAAATACCCGTTTACCTTTGAGCTGACCAGATGCTGCGAGATCACTAAGGCGCTTTACATGAAGCAAGGTGGTGGACATAGACTATTAATTTTGGAGAAATTAGAGTATTTGAAGTGTGAGTTCCATTTTAGAGCCAGTAGCGCACCAAACTAAACACAGTCATACCCAAAATAAGGGTTGGCAGCATCTGTCGAGTCCAGAAGTACACCACAAAACCTGCTAATCCACCCCAAAGATTGGGGGATTTCCAGTCCATTTGGCTAATTTCGACTGCTCCTGGGGGTAAAAGCAGCTCAGGCGCAACAATCCCCACAATCGCAGCCAAGGGTGCATATCGAATCGCTCGCAGAACCAACTCGGGCACTTGAACGCGCGCGCCCAAGAATACAAAGAAAGCCCGAGTTAGAAGGGTCACGAGGGCCATCCCCCCAATCACCAAGGCGATCTCCAAAGCACCTAAGGAATCCGGCCTCATCGCATTGCCTTAGGTGAGCGGTCGGCCAAGACGCCAACTACGATCGCTGCCAAAATGGCAACCGTCAAATTCAGCTTGAGCGGCAAACTATAGGTCAGGATAGCGACAATCGCAGCAACAATCGCCGCCCAGCGGGCTGCTCGATGATCCAGCATTGGGACAATCACTGCAATTAAGGCCAAGGTCCCAGCAAATTCCATGCCCCAATCATCTGGGATTTGACTTGCGCCCAAAATGCCAAGAATTGAACCAGCTTGCCAAATACCCCAATTGCCGGTGGCAAGTCCATACATAAAGTGAGTGCGGTAATGCGAATCTTTTTTACGCTCGGTCACCGCTTGCACCTCGGGAAAACGGCTGGTGTACATCAAATACCCAAAATCCGCTGTGAAATACCCCAAGATGGCTCTGCGCCATGCGGGTAAATGCGAAAAGTGGGCTTGCACGCCAATGCTAAAAATCACAAAACGCAAGTTCACAATGAATGCAGTAATCAGAATCGTAAAGACAGAAAAACCGGCCCCAATCAGCGGAAGGGCGGCAAGCTGAGCGGAGCCCGCAAAGACGAATAAAGTCATCGCCAGTGCCTGCTCAGTGCTTAGGACCGATTTACCCATTGCCAAGCCGGTCACCACCCCCCAACTAAAGATGGCAAGAGCCGAGCGTGACATGGTTTTCAGTCCATCACGCCACGCCGATTGCTGTTGCTGGTTCCAGCCCAAGTAAGGCAATTTAGCAGTCAGGCGTGCGAAATCCATAGATGAACCGATTATAGAAAGCCTTGCTCATTGGGCGTCAGACCGGGCGATTCCTCTGCTCTACAATAAGGCTTTAGGGCTAAATTGCATAAATAATCCGCAAGCCCACCACAACATAAAGGTGCTAATGATGTCGATGTCTGACCGCGATGGAGTTATTTGGTTCGATGGCAAGATGGTCCCCTGGCGGGATGCCAATATTCATGTGCTAACGCATAGCCTTCACTACGGCATGGGCATCTTTGAGGGTATTCGTGCCTACAAGACCGAAAATGGCACGGCAGTGTTTCGCTTGGCCGAGCATGTCAAGCGCCTCTTTAATGGCCTAAAGATTTTCCAGATGAAAATCGATTACAGCGAAGAGCAAATTGCGCAAGCGATTCTTCAAGTGGTGCGCGATAACAAGTTGGCCTCGTGCTATATCCGCCCCATTATTTTCATTGGCTCAGAAAAATTAGGTATTTCGCCAACCGGCAATAAAGTACATACGGCAATTGCAGCATGGCAATGGGGCGCTTACCTTGGCGAAGATGGCATTAACAAAGGGATTCGGGTCAAAACCTCATCCTTTACCCGCCACTTCGTAAACTCCTCCTTAGTTCGCGCAAAAGCCTCTGGGTACTACATTAATTCCATCTTGGCGCATCAAGAAGTGGCTGCCAATGGCTACGATGAGGCCCTCCTACTAGATACCGAAGGCTATGTCTCTGAGGGTTCAGGCGAAAACATGTTCATGGTACGCAATGGTATCGTCTTCACCCCTGATCTCGCGTCCTGTCTTGATGGCATTACCCGAGACTCGATTATTCGTATTGCCAAAGATCTAGGATTTGAGGTTCGAGAAAAACGCATCACCCGTGATGAGGTGTATTCGGCCGATGAAGCCTTCTTTACCGGCACCGCAGCAGAAGTAACCCCAATTCGTGAACTGGATGACCGAACCATTGGCGATGGCAAACGCGGTCCGATCACCAAACAAATTCAGGATGTCTTTTTCGATACGGTATACGGTCGCAATGATCGCTACCGTGCTTGGTTAACCACTGTCTAAATTTAGATTGCTATGAGTGATTTAAACGAACTGAATGCGGTCATGGTTCACGGCAATGACTTGCCGCTGCATTGTCCAACCAAAGATACTCCAGCCTGGAACTATCACCCACGTGTTTTTCTGGATATTCTTGCTACCGGTCAGGTGAAATGTCCCTATTGCGGCACTGAATATCACTTGATTCCTGGTACCGAACCCCACGGCCACTGATATTGGCTCCAAACGGGGCTTCGCTATGCCACGCATCCTCGTTATCGCCCCACATTGGATTGGGGATGCGGTTATGTCCTTGCCGCTCATCACGCTCATTCAAACTAAGTTTCCTAATTCCAGTATTGATATTCTGTGCACTCCATGGGTAGGCCCTATCTATCGCGCCTGTCCTACAGTTGAAACAATCGTTGAGCGTGATTTTCAGCACGGCGCTCTGCAGTGGAGCCTACGACAATCAACCGCGCGTGAGCTCAAAAAACAAGGTTATGAGATGGCATTTGTGCTACCAAATAGCACGAAGTCAGCACTGATCCCGTGGCTCGCGGGCATCCCAAAACGGATTGGCTACCAAGGTGAGTTTCGCTTTGGCTTGATCAATGTTTCATTGCCCAATCCATCACGCCAAGCGCGTACGCCCATGATGGAGCACTATGCAAAGTTATTAGGTGGCGCGCTAGACCAAACGAACAATCTTCAAAATCTGCCATTACCAAAATTAAGTATTGATCCAACTCTTGCCCAATGGGGAAAGAATAAGATCGAAGAGATCGGCGGCGTACCTCTTTATGTATTTGCTCCTGGCGCCGAATACGGCTCTGCAAAACGCTGGCCAACAAGTCACTTTGCGCAGTTAGCGAACCAAATTTTGGAAGGCAACCCCGGCGCGAAGATTATTATTTTGGGAAGCCAAGCGGATCATGTACTTGGTCAAGAGATTGTGCAAGCTGCCAATCGATCTGATCGCATCCACAATTGGTGCGGCGCGATTCGCTTAGACCAATCGATGGCACTCATCGCACAATGCACATCCCTCATCAGTAACGACTCGGGTCTTATGCATATTGGCGCGGCTCTCTCGATTCCACAAATTGCTATTTTTGGTTCGAGCAATCCCAAGCACACGCCACCCTTATCCCCAAAAGCCCAAGTCATCTGGCTCGGATTAGACTGCAGCCCCTGCTATCAACGCACTTGCCCTCTTGGGCATCTCAATTGTTTAAATCAGATCGATTCGCAACGCGTCTACAGTATGCTTACACCATTAAAGGCTCAATAAATTACTTATGCCGCGCTTTGCACGACTTTTTCAAAATCCCGATGCAGTGATTGACGCCTGGCGCGAGACCTTGCGCCAAGGGGACGTCGAAGGAGCCCTTGCCTTATGGCTCGATGACGACTCAATTACTTGTGTGCTACCAGAAGGTAATCGCTTAAGCGGTCATGCAGAGATTCGTGCGGGGCTGGAACGCATGCTCGCCAGGCCTCTCTATTTAGAACCGATCGCTTGCATTGAACACATTACTGTGAGCGCTGCAGTATTTGATTCAACCGAGGCGGTTTATTTTAAGAATAACCAAATTGAAGCCGACTTCATGATCAATATCACCTTGGTCCTCATGCAAGACGGCAAAGGCTGGCGCATTGCCCATTTACATGCCAGTCGTTCTCACGATGATGACTTTGAGTTTCCAAGCGATCAGCACGAGCTGCACTAACTCTTTTTTTGCTCTCTTTGCTCTTCGCGGTATTGATTCTGAAACACGCGCAATCGCGCATCAATCACGGATCCCAGATAAAAATCATTGCCGGCGGCCGAACGTGCAATTTTGAGCTGCTCAATCGCCGATGGCCAAGCTCCTTCGGTGGCGAACTTCTCAGCAAGTGCGTAATGCCGTAAACCAATCTTTTTATCTTGGTCATACGCACGCGCCAATAAATCCCACCAGATGGTCTCATTCGGCTGTGCTTTAGTCTTCGCTCGCAATAGAGCAATAGCCTCATTAGCTCGACCCAAACGCAGTTCTGCATTGACCGTCGCCACGGCCGCAGAGAATGAGAACGGATCTGCCTTGGCCGCATTTTGGGCATACTGCAAGGCCTCCTCGGGCCTACCTCGCGCAAGCGCTAACTCAGATGCCGTGTAATCAAAGGATAAACTCTGACGCTGCACAGGCGAACCTGGTGCCAGGACATTTTGTGCCACGGCGCGAGCTTTTTGTAAAAAACCTTCAGCTTGATCAAAGCGTCCCTGACGCTGGGCAACCAAAGCTAAACCATAGAAACCTTCCATTTGCTTTTCTGGCGCAGTCTGCTTACTCAAACTCTCAAATAAATTACGCAGATCAAATAAGCCACTGGTACTCCCACTCTGCTCGATGCGAGCGCGGGCTTTAATGAGATAGAACTCGAGCGCACTGGGTACCCGATTTTGTGCAACCGTCCTTGCCCGGTCTTGCATATCGGCAATTCGATCGGTGGTTAAGGGATGGGTACGTAAATACCCAGGTACACCACTATCCATGATTCCATAAGCCTTTTGCAATCGTTGAAAGAATGCGGGTGCCCCATTCACATCGTAACCACTCGCTTGCAAGATCTGAAAACCAATTCGATCGGCCTCGCGCTCTGCATCCCGTGAATACGAGAGTTGATTTTGAATCGCAAGTGCTTGGCCACCCGTGATTAGGCCGGCAGCAGCGCCAGGATTACTAGCGGCTGCCAACGCACCCAGCACAATGCCGGCCAAGGCGATGATGGAATTAGTACCTTGACGCTCTAAAGAGCGCGCCAAGTGACGTTGCAATACATGGCCAATCTCGTGACCCATTACCGAAGCAACCTCTGAATCGGTCTCCGCAGTAATTAAGAGCCCCGTATGAAAACCGATAAATCCACCGGGCAATGCAAACGCATTAATCGATGGGTCCTTTACCGCAAATACCTCATAGTCGTATGCGGCACTGCCTTGGGCATTTGCTCCACCCAGTTGCAAGCGTCGCGCAGCTTGCATGAGGCGTCGCTCCATCGAGTTGAGGTAATCGTAGATGGGCCAATCATTGGAAAAATCCCGATCCCTACGAATCTCACGCATGATCTGCTCACCAATCTTGCGTTCATCTAAGGGGCTTAGAGCATCCCCACCAGGATCACCCATATCGGGCAACACCAAGACGGGTTGCGATTGCAAAGTATTTCGGGAGGGTAAATTGGCTGAGCGCGCTTCCGGTGACTGAATCACCCGCCCAAGGTTCTCCTTGGCTGCGTTGTCTTGGGTAACTGACACCCCTGGCTGCTGGGCGAAGGAGGAGACACTTAAGACCCCGCTCAAGTACAAAGCAACGATTCGTTTTACTTGCTTCCCCATGTCTATATGGTAAAACCTCTTGTATGAACAAACTAACGCATTTTGATTCCAGTGGCCAAGCGCATATGGTCGATGTTGGCGATAAAGCATCTACCCACCGGGTGGCCATTGCCACTGGCTGTATTCAAATGAATCCTAACACCTATGAACTGATCGAGTCGGGTGGTCATAAAAAGGGGGATGTACTTGGCATTGCCCGAATCGCCGGAATACAGGCAGCCAAGAAAACAGCTGATCTTATCCCCCTCTGCCACCCAATTGCACTCACCCATGTGAGCATTGAGTTCCGATCCGATCAATCCAGCCACACAATTTATTGTCAAGCCAGAGCCGAGACTACGGGGCCTACTGGTGTTGAAATGGAAGCACTCACCGCCACCCAAATCGCCCTACTCACAATCTATGACATGTGCAAAGCCGTGGACCGAGGTATGGTGATGAGCGATATTAAGTTGCTTGAAAAGAGCGGCGGCAAATCGGGGGATTGGAAGGCGAGCTAAGCGCCCGCCCCAACGAAACGATTACTTACCCACCCGGCACTCTGCCGGCAAGAGCTTAGCGGGTAAGTTGGTTTGTTCCGATCGGCAGGACCAGCCACCCGACCAAGTCACTAAATTACTTTGTGAGAGATCAATTGCTCGGGGTGAGGCTACATCTGGCTCATTGGTCGGAATCAAAATCAAACTATTTTTACCATCAGGCGCTACTGATGTTTGGTAATCAATGGCAATCGCCCCACTTGGCAAGATCTCAATCTCTTTCACGCTGCGCGTTGCGGTAAATGAAAAAGACTCTTGGGTCACTCGATCCATTGGGCTTGGTCCTTTGCTAGCGTATGCCTCGGTTACTGCCAATTTGGCGCTAGATGCCAGATTTAATCCTTCGACAACTCGCCCACGAGCTATGTAATCCTGATACTGTGGCACCGCAACGGCAACTAAGATGCCAATAATGGCCACAACGACCATGACTTCAATTAATGTGAATCCCCGTTGATCGTCTTTTACTTCTTGATGTGTATACATAAAAAATCCCCTCCTTGATGGACCTCTATCTTCGGACAGAAATCCATCGCAGAGGGGTTTATTGGTTGTCAGTAATCCTTGATTTTAATATCAGTGCTTACGCAGCTTTGGATTTACTTTTAGCACGACGCTTCATCAACTCACCAAAAGCCATCACAGCAACTGCACCTGTGATACCAGCAATGGTGGAGTATCCGGCCATGCCCTCGCCAAACTGCTTGACAATGGCAGGATCGGTCACCATCATGCCGCCAGCAATCCAGCCCAAGAGGCCGGCACCCGCTGTCACAATCAATGGGAAGCGATCAATCAAGAACAGAACCACCTTACTACCAGCGATGATGATCGGCACAGAAACGATCAAGCCGAACACGACATAACCAATTTGATGGGATGCATCATCAACTTGTCCTGCGGCGCCAGCAATCGCCAATACGTTATCCAAGCTCATCACGATATCAGCAACGATGATGGTCTTAATTGCAGCAAACAGTTTGTCTGGGGCATCTAAATTGTGCTCTTCCTCATCGTGCTGAACCATCAACTTGTAACCGATCCACAAGAGTAATGCGCCGCCAACGAGTTTTAAGAACGGGATTTGCAGCAAGGTCACTGCAAACGCGACTAAGATGACGCGCAAAATAATCGCGCCAGCGGTACCGTAAATGATGCCCTTCTTACGTTGATTTGGATGTAAATTACGGCAAGCCAATGCAATCACGACCGCATTATCACCACCTAATAAAAGGTCGATGATGATGATTTGAATCACGACCGACCAGTCAATCATTGCTAAAAGTTCCATGTCTTCCTCTAATTGTTATAACTACTTACCCAAACATTTCATTTCAACATCGCCTGCCATTACAACTGAATTCACAAACTAAATCATTGCTTTTAGTAAAGTCGCCATCTCAGAAGGGTTTTTGGTGACCTTAAAGCCACACTCTTCCATCACTGCTAATTTGGCATCCGCGGTATCAGCACCACCGGAAATCAACGCGCCCGCATGACCCATGCGCTTGCCTGGAGGCGCTGTCACGCCTGCAATGAATCCCACAACGGGTTTTTTCATATTGGTCTTGCACCAACGCGCCGCCTCAACCTCGTCTGGACCGCCAATTTCACCGATCATAATGACCGCATCTGTCTCAGGGTCTTCATTAAACATTTTCATCACATCGATGTGCTTCAAACCATTGATGGGATCTCCGCCAATGCCAACCGCGGTTGACTGGCCAAGCCCAATCGCAGATAACTGCCCCACGGCTTCATACGTTAGGGTGCCAGAGCGACTCACAACCCCAATGCGACCTTTGCGGTGAATGTGACCGGGCATGATGCCGATCTTGATTTCCTCAGGAGTAATCAAACCAGGGCAATTCGGGCCTAATAACAAAGTTTTCTTACCGCCCTTGGCTTCTTTTTGTAGCATCTTGTTGCGAACTTCAAGCATGTCGCGCACCGGAATTCCTTCAGTGATGCAAATAACCAAATCGAGATCGGCCTCAACCGCTTCCCAAATCGCTGCAGCAGCGCCTGGAGGTGGAACATAGATCACCGAAACCGTAGCACCGGTTTCTTTGGCTGCATCTTTCACGGTTCCAAAAATCGGAATCCCAAAAATCGATTCGCCAGCTTTTTTAGGATTGACGCCAGCCACAAAGCAGTTCTTACCGTTCGCGTATTCTTGGCACTTCTCCGTATGAAACTGTCCGGTCTTGCCGGTAATCCCTTGGGTAATAACGCGTGTGTTTTTATTTATCAAGATTGACATAGTGATTTCCTCAAATTAGATGGTCGCTTACTTACCTTGCACAGCTGCAACAACTTTCGTTGCCGCCTCAGCCATGGAATCAGCACTGATGATGGGTAATCCCGAGTCAGCCAAAATCTTTTTGCCTAACTCTTCGTTGGTACCCTTCATCCGAACCACCAAAGGAACAGATAAATTGACTGCTTTACACGCAGTCACTACGCCATCGGCAATCACATCGCAACGCATGATGCCGCCAAAAATATTAACCAAAATGGCTTTCACGCTCTTGTTTTTGAGCATGATCTTGAACGCTTCAGTCACTTTCTCTGCTGTTGCGCCACCGCCTACATCTAAAAAGTTCGCTGGCTGACCACCAAATAATTTAATGGTGTCCATCGTTGCCATCGCCAAGCCTGCGCCGTTGACTAAACAACCAATATTGCCATCAAGGGAAATGTAGGCAAGATCAAATTTAGATGCTTCAATTTCAGCAGGATCCTCTTCATCCACATCACGGTAGGCCACGATTTCAGGATGGCGATAGAGCGCATTTGAATCAAAGTTAAATTTCGCATCAAGAGCCTTGATATTTCCATTGCCCTCCAGAATGAGTGGATTAATTTCCACCAAAGATGCGTCGGTATCCCAATAGGTTTTATAAAGATTCTTAAATACCTCACGAGCTTGGGCTTGTGAGCCCTCAGGAACGCCAATGCCTTTACTGAGTTGATCGCACTGCGCATCGGTTAAACCAACTAATGGATCAACAAATACTTTAATAATTTTCTCAGGAGTCTTTTCAGCAACTTCTTCGATATCCATACCGCCCTCGCTTGAGGCCATTACGACTACTTTTTGCGTAGCACGGTCGGTCAAAATTCCGAGGTAGTACTCTTTCTTAATATCAGCGCCGTCTTCAACCAATAAACGACGTACTTTTTGTCCTTCGGGGCCAGTCTGATGGGTTTTTAATTGCATGCCCAAAATTGCGCTGGCGTATTGCTTCACTTCATCCATGCTCTTGGCGACTTTCACGCCACCGCCTTTGCCACGGCCACCTGCATGAATTTGTGCTTTCACAACCCAAACTGGACCGCCTAACTTCTTCGCGGCTTCGATTGCCTCATCAACGCTAAACGCTGGAATACCATTGGGTACCGGTACATTAAATTGGCGCAGAATCTCTTTGCCTTGGTACTCATGAATTTTCATAACAGCTCCTGGAATGATTAAATTTCAACGCCAGCGTGAAAAGCTATTTTCCTTGATGGGGCCCTTGGGTCATTGACCCAAATCAAGGCAAAAAAGGCTTAATACGCCCTCAAAAGACCCATAAGTCTAACATTTTCACTGCACCAAATTGGCTATTTGGAGGGGGTGCGACCGCTGATCAATCGGCTGACAAGCTCTGGATTAAAGCCTTTTGAAACCAAGAAGCGATACTGCTTGGCACGCTCCTTTGGGTCCAAGGAAATCTCACCAAACTTACGAGCCCACAAGGCCTGGGCACGCTCAAATTCCGAGGTGCTTAGCTCATGACTTAGCTCTGCAATCATGCCGGGCTCTATGCCGGCCCGCTGCAACTCATCAGCCACACGGCGCAAACCGTAGCGCTGACTGCGCCGTCGCACGAGGGCCTGAGCATACCGTTCATCGGATAGCCAGCCCCGGGCCTCAAAGTCATTCAAGACCTGGGTAATTTGCTCTTCAAGGTCAGCCGGTGGACTGTCATCTGCCTGACTGGATAAACGCGCTAACTTTTGCGCCAACTCATGACGGCTATATTCGCGTCGCGATAAAAGGCGCAAAGCCCGAGCTTTGAGACTCGGGCTTTGTTTAGAAGCGTGATCTGATCCTGGCATTAAGCGCTCGCGGATTCGATCTCCTCATCGTCTAGGGTCTCACTAATGAGAGTGCCGCCACTCTTAACGCCGAGCTTTTGCCGAATCTTCGCTTCGATCTCCTTCGCAATCTCAGGATTCTCTTTTAAGAACTCGCGCACATTATCTTTACCCTGACCGATACGATCGCCGTTATAGCTATACCAGGCACCGGATTTTTCAACGATCTCAGCCTCAACGCCCATATCGATGATTTCACCTTCACGAGAAATGCCCGAGCCATACATGATGTCAAAGATCGCTTCGCGGAATGGTGGGGATACTTTGTTCTTCACAACCTTCACACGGGTCTCGTTACCGATCACATCATCACCCTTTTTAATGCTACCGATTCTACGAATATCAAGACGCATTGAGGCATAGAACTTAAGGGCATTACCGCCAGTGGTAGTTTCGGGGGAGCCGAACATCACACCAATCTTCATCCGAATTTGGTTAATGAATATCACCATGGAATTGGTGCGCTTGATCGTGCCCGTTAACTTACGCAAGGCTTGGCTCATCAGTCGTGCCTGCAGGCCTGGCAATGAATCTCCCATGTCGCCTTCAATCTCAGCCTTTGGAACTAAGGCTGCGACCGAGTCGATCACAATTAAATCAATTGAACCTGAGCGTACTAGCGCATCGGCAATTTCCAATGCCTGCTCACCGGTATCGGGTTGAGAGATTAATAGATTGTTGACATCCACGCCCAGCTTAGCGGCATATTGCACATCCAATGCATGCTCGGCATCAATAAATGCGCAGGTGCCGCCGAGCTTTTGCATTTCAGCTACGGCATGCAGTGTTAATGTAGTTTTGCCAGAGGACTCTGGGCCGTAGATTTCAATCACACGCCCACGTGCCAAGCCGCCGACGCCCAGAGCAATATCAAGCCCCAAGGAGCCACTCGATACCACCTGAATATCCTGATTAATTTCTGCATCGCCAAGACGCATGATCGAGCCTTTACCAAACTGCTTTTCAATTTGGGCCAAGGCAGCCGTCAGTGCTTTTTGCTTCTCGCCACTCATCCCTGCAAACTCTGATGAGGCTGATTTTTTCTTGTCGTCCATGGCCATCCTTTTCTAGATATCGGTTCGGTTTTGCTTGCTTAATTCCTGAAATTCATACTGTACGCTTACTGTATATAAAAACAGTATTGTTTGCAAGTAGGCATTTCTGATTTATTGGTACGATTGGCTTTATATTCAGTTAAGTAAGTACTTATTTACTTATAAGTATTTGATTTATATATAAATATTACTTTTCTTTAGCGAAGTATAGAAATACCGGCATCGCAATCGCCCAAACAACGGCCAAGTAGACCAGAGCAAAAACCTGTGTCTCCGAGTTTGGCCAAGTTGCTGCCCCAAGGCGTACCCCCGCCTCATAGCATAGAGGCCCAGCAATTGCGCCCAATACAGCGGCTAAGCTATTTTTTCCCTGTAGCCAAGACATCGACTCTTTTAGGGTGGTGGCAAAGACCAGCCATAGCGCCCACATCCAAACCGGTGAAATTGCCGCAAATGGAAAATCGGATTCGAACTGAATCCAGCCCAGTTGAACCAAAATCGTGTCAGCAATTAGGCCATAAATGAATACTTTGAGCAGTAGCTCGTGTTCACTCCGGGCATTTCGATGTAACCACAGATAAACCCCGATACAAAGGAGTGCGATCGCGAGTGCTAAACCCAATTGATGGTGAGCAGCACCCAAGATGCAAGCAAACCAACCAAGCTGGAACAAAACAAAGTTCCAGATCTTGCGCCAAGTACCCCGAGTAATTGCTAGATTCACAATCTTCAATCTAGCGCTTATAGAAAGCTAAGGTGACCTCACCCAAATAAATCCCGAACTTACTCATTTCAGCTTTATTGAGCATCACCTTATCGTCCATCAAATACATCCAATCATTAAATTGCACGTGATAGGTTTTACCGTCCACTGGCAGGGCCAAGGTATAGCGCCAATTGAGCGCATTGCCCGCTAACTCGCCCACCGCTTCGCCAATCACATCACTGGCTGTTCCACTGTAACGGCCAGGGGCCACCTCAGTAAGCGTCCAAATACGCTTTTGCTTAGTACCATCGGAGTAAACAAAATCTTCATCCAAAACACCAACCTTTTTGCCATCCTTGACTTCCCATTTGGCTTTAATGAGGACTTTAAAGCGTTTAACAACCTCGCCACTGCGATTGGTAAAGATTCCGTAGGCATCAATCTCGCCATCAAAGTAGCTTGCCAAATCCAACTTGGGGACCTCTTTGCTATACATCTGCACACTTGGGCTTGAACAAGAAACCAAACCAAGAGTTAGAACAGAAATCAAAGAAATGGTTAGTAGACGCTTGAGTCTAGTGAACATAATGAGCACCAAGTGAAGAATTAAGGATTCGGGCAGTTTGCAGCAATTAAAGCAGGAGGGCAACGAGTCGCAATCAGTGCGGAACGTAACTTCGGTACGCTGGTGCGCTCATCAAGCCAGATTCCAAAAAAGGCTTTGGCAAATGCATCGCCAGGAATATCACCAATTGGTTTGCCATTGTGCAGGAATAAAGTACCACGATCGGGAAGATGAATGCCAACTAAGGTGTCACCCGAGGCAATATCTGGAAAGAGTTTCTCGAGGCTTTGCAACCAAATCGTGCGCTGCTTTTCAGAAACACCTAAGCGGGTCATTTCATCGATCGTGCGCTTGGCTAAATCAGCACCTTTAAAGGATCGAATGTAATGAATTTCCAAGGCAAAGCCATTTTGGCCTTTGGGATCAGCCACATAGTAGCGGGCGTCGTAGACGTCAAAACCCCAAAATGTGAGTCGGCCCTGACCCTGGAGGCTAGCGCTCTCAATGTAGCGATAAACCGGGGATTTGGTACTTGACGCACTCGCAAATACCCAGCTTGGCCCCAAAAGGGCAAGCACAAGACAGAGGGTTGGGTAAAGAGTCCATTTCATGCCACCAAGCATAGAGGAGTTTTGTGACCCTTGCACAAACCCCATTTTTCACAAAGAGGAATAAAAAAACCCGCTCCGAAGAGCGGGTTTCGAGAACCAACAAACTAGCTTAGTTTGCTGTGGTGTTCATGGTATCACCACGCAACGTTGGGTAACGTACGTGATCAACCAAGTCCTGAATATCTTTACGTGGAGCTGGGGTTACCAAGCTCACCAAGATAATCACTGCAAAGCCAACCGGTACACCAAAGAGACCGGCAGAGATTGGCTGAATACCCCACCAGAGTTCAACTGGGGAAGTGACGCCAAAAATTCCGCGCATCCATGGTTGTGTGGTTGCCATGTAGTAGAAGGTAATTGCAAGACCAGCCACCATACCAACGCAAGCACCTGCCTTAGTTGCACGCTTCCAGAAAATACCCAAGGTAAGTGCTGGGAAGAATGAGGCTGCAGCAAAGGAGAACGCCGCACCTACTAAGAACAGAATGTCTGCTGGTTTTTGGGCAGCCACATAGGCAGCCGCTAAGGCCACGATCAACAACAAGGCTTTCGAAATCGCTACGCGCCGTGAAGCAGGAGCATTTGGATCGATCATCTTGTAGTACAAGTCATGGGACAAAGCGTTTGCAATGGTCAACAACAAGCCGTCAGCGGTTGAAAGCGCAGCAGCTAAACCACCCGCTGCCACCATTCCGGAGATCACGTATGGTAAGCCCGCAATTTCTGGGGTCGCCAACACGATGATGTCACCACCAATGGTCATCTCAGCCAATTGGAAGATACCGTCCTTATTGATATCAGCAACGGAGAGCAAGGATGGGTCAACTTTCGACCACGCTGCAATCCAGGCTGGTAGCTTATCAAACGGCGTTCCCACCAAGACCGTGAAGACCTCGTATTTCACCAAGACTGCCAAGGCAGGTGCAGTGAAGTAGAGCAAGAAAATGAAGAACAGCGACCAGGTCACAGACTCACGCGCAGCTTTCACCGATGGTGTGGTGTAAAAGCGCATCAGGATGTGTGGCAATGCCGCAGTACCTAACATCAAACAGAAGATCAACGCTAAGAAATTACGACGCGATGTATCAAATGCGGTGCGAGCCTTCTCATCACCATTCGGATCACCAGCAAACTGCTGTGCATGCCGTGGCATATTCGCTAATGGGTTCGAACGATTATTTGCGCTGGTGCGTTGCGCTGTCCAAGCTTTCTTAGCAGCTTCCGCATCTTTTGGAACGGCAGCTAACGCTTTTTCAGCAGCAGCAATTTCTTCGGCAGGCGCATTCGCTGCTTTCAGATCAGCCACTTTCTTCTCCGCAGCAGCCTTGTCAGCAGCCAAAGCGGCAGGAACGTCCTTTAATTTCTCAGCAAGTGCATCAGCACGTGCTTTGAAAATTGCACGAACTTCCAGCTCTTTCGGATCCTTGATGAGCTCAGCTTCTTTAGCGGTCACTTTTTCCAATTGCTGACCATAGATCAGTTGTGGAATTGGGAAGCTAGTTTGCTTCATGGATAACCAGACCACTGGAATCATGTAAGCAATGATTAAGATGATGTACTGTGCAACCTGTGTCCAGGTCACGGCACGCATACCACCCAAGAACGAGCAAACCAAAATACCAGCCAAGCCTAAGAAAATACCAAGCTCAAATGGTACGCCAGCCAAACGGGTGGTAATCAAACCAACACCGTAAATCTGCGCAACCACGTATACGAACGAGACCAGAATCGCGGCCAAAATACCAATGAAACGAGGTAAGTTACCGTCATAACGAGCGCCCAAAAAGTCAGGGATCGTAAATTGACCGAACTTACGCAGGTATGGTGCCAAGAACAATGCCACTAAGCAGTAGCCACCAGTCCAACCCATAATGAAGGCTAAGCCGCCGTAACCAGTGAGGTACAAAGTACCTGCCATACCGATAAACGACGCTGCCGACATCCAGTCCGAGCCTGTTGCCATACCGTTGTAAACCGCGGGCACTCGTCGACCAGCTACATAGTATTCTGCAGCATCATTTGTTCGACTCATTACGCCGATACCGGCATAAAGCAACACGGTTGCGCCAAGGAAAACGTAACCAATGGTGGCGCGAGCCATTCCCATTGCTTCAGCAATTCCAAGAATAACTACAAATGCAAGGAAGCCGAGGGTATAAAAACCATAGACTTTGTTTAGCTTCTTTTTAAAGTCGGCATTACTGCCGCCGCCGCCAAAAACACTACCATCACCAGGTGTCATTCCAGCCATGATTAATCTTCCTCCACTTCAGCACAGTCATATTCTTTATCAAGATTATTCATGTAGTGTGCGTAGTAAGCAATGATCAGCACATAAATTACCAATGCTCCTTGGGCTCCAACCCAAAAACTAAAGGGCCAACCAAAGAAATTGAAATTTAAGTCCCGCGCGTTATAGCCAACAACAAAGGTCACAATAAACCAAATCGCCAACAGCAGAGCTGATATGCGTAGGTTCTTTGACCAATATTGTTTATGCGATTCTGTTAATTGCATAACAGTTTCTCCTTAGGTTATTAAAAACATCTACATCAAACTTCGTACTTCTACTTCATTGTGCTAAGCAGTTAGACCAGTCTCCCGCTCCAACTGCTTAGCAAATTTCGGCTCAAATTCTTTTAAATGCCTGATGATTTTTACTGCTTCTTCGGGTTCTTGGCGATCCACATAAACCCTTGCTAATTGGTACCAACCATAGGGACTCATGGGCTGAAGCTGAGTATTTTTCTTCAAAGCCTTGATGGCTTCATCAAAACGACGCTGCTGAATTAGGGTTAGCCCTAATCCGTACCAGGCTAGATCCATCTTCTCGTCTAGCTTGAGCGCTTTACGAAAACTGAACTCGGCATCCTCCACTTGACCCAATTCTTCTTGTAAGTAAGCAAGGTTGTACCAAGAGTAGGCTGGGGCATCTGAGCGCTGTACAACCCTTTTATAAAAAGCGATTGCGCCCTCTTTATCCCCTGCTTGAGTTTTTAAATAAGCAAGGCTCGAGAGTACATAGGGATCATTTGGGTATTCACGCAGCATTTCTTCAAACACCATCATTGCTTGCTGCTGCAAGCCAAATAGGATGAATGCAGAGGCTCGCCACTTAAAGAGATACCAGCGTAAATTGTGGCTTACTGACATAGCTCAACCCCAATCGTGACGCAATGCTCAATTTTGGCCAGGGTCACAGCAATGTATAAGACCGCGACAATACAGAAGGCAACAAACGGAATTTGATGGTCCGCAATTTGCTTTGGCGAGATAAAACGCGCCACACTTGTCCATGGCTTATTCACGATTTGGAATAGCTGATAAAAGAGATTGGTTTCCCGCTTTACTCCAGTTAAAACATACAACAACCCTTGGCCAATGAGAGCTAGGCCGCCAATATATAAAAGTAATTGAGCGATGTTCAGAAATAAAAGCACGGAAAGCCTTATAGAGCTTAGTGAAAAAACCAATGGGGATTATGGTTGGGGTGCAAAAACACCCAAATCGGTGCTTACCCTAGGTCGTGATAAATAAATCCCTTGGGATCTAGTACTTACCCTAGGTATGTCAATCTAAGCTTACGTTCTAGGAATCCAAGCCCCGTGCTTGGCCAGGGTTTTGAGCGCTTTAAGGCTATTCGCCTCGCGTGTAATTGAGCTCCATAGGCAAAGCAGTAACTCACAGGTTGCCAAAGTATCGGCCGCTGCTTGATGGCGAACTGCGCACTCAATTCCAAAGTGTGACAGCCAATCGTCTAAAGCACGTGCCTTTGGCTTTAATCCTGATAAAGCAGCTAAAGGCTCAATATCAATCCAATCATTACTCAATGGTGGTAAGTGAAGTTGCTGATATGCACGATTAATCATGGCGTGATCAAAAGGCGCATGAAATGCTAACAAGGGAGAATCACCAACCCAGTGACGAAACTCCTCTAACACCTCAACGGCTGGTCTACCTTGCTTTTGAGCCCCTGCGCCAATGTGATGCACCAATATATTGTCCTTATCGGATGCAAACTCTTGGCGGAGAACGGCTTCGTAACTATCTCCCAAAATAATCGAGGGCCGAGTAAAGCCTGGCCCCACCTCGACAGCAATCGCCGCAATCGCTAATAGTCGATCGCGATGGGGATCAAGGCCAGTGGTTTCAACATCGAGTACAACCCAGCGATTGGGTTCAGGCACTGGTGATGAAAAACCAAAACGCGCCAATAAACTAGCGAACATAATCAAGCTCTAAACGCTGTTGCAGATTGCGCACTTCAGATAATGACTCCCGCAGAATGGTCTTATCAACCGAATTTAATTGCTCTACATCTACTGCATTGGGATTGCCGCCGATCGCGTGGCCATCAATTTGCGCAGCTAAGCGTAAGGTTTGTAAATACTCAAAGGCTGCAATCCATGCAATGCTCTCTGATTCATTGAGCTTTAATGCACGGCCAATTGCAGCGAGTCGCTCACGTGTATTGACGGCACTAATACCATGGGCCAATGAATAGATTCGGGCGCAGTCAACCATAATCGCTGTGCCCTGTAACTTAATATCGATGGTTTTCTTCCCATCAAGTTCTTTGGTTTCTAGACTACCAAACCAATTAAATGGCACTTTCCACTGCAAAGAATTTTCAACCAATAATTTAATAAATCGTGGGGTAGCCTCTGCGTGCTTCACAACGTAATTGCGTAATGGCTCAAGCAAAGACTCATTACCAGCAAGCGCTCTAAAGTCAAAGAAGATGCTGGCATTAAGAAGATCCTCTGGATTACCTTGTTCAATCCAACGTGCAAAGCGTTGCAACCACTCCTGTTGGCTAATGCAAAGCTCAGGGTTGCTTGCCATGATATTGCCCTTACATAAAGGGTAACCACACGCGTCAAGAGCATGATTAACGTCTTTGGCAAAGGCAAGATAGCGTGCTTTGTGGGAAATCTCAGAATCCATCAAAATAAGTGCGTTATCTTGATCAGTCGCAATCGTTTGTTCGCTTCGACCCTCCGAACCAAGCGAGATCCATGCAAATCGGTCCATACTCAAATCATGTTGCTTGGCAAAGTTAGCAATCAGTTGTGCCGTTAATACATCATTGAGGTGACTAATCAAGGCGGTTAATTGACGCGCTTGCACACCCTGACCTAAAAGATTGCGCGCAAATTTACGTATATTGCTAGCGCATTCTTTTAAACTATCCACATCTTCGGCCGACCGGATTGAACTGCTGATATTGTTGAGTGATAAACGCTGCAAAGAAAATAAATCACGCTCCGAAATAATGCCAACCAGTTCCTTGCCGCGCAACACTGGTAAGTGACGAATGTGATAACGCGACATCGTAAGGCCAGCGGTCTCAGCAGTATCGTCAATGGATATAGTTTTAACATCACGCGACATGACTTGAGATATCGGTATTTCGAGGGAAACTTGGGCAAGCGTTACCCGACTCAAGATATCGTAGCGGGTCAAGATACCGACAATAGTTCCGCCCTCATCCACCACCAAAACAGAGCCCACTTTTTTATCATGAATTAATTGCAAAGCAACCTTCAACGGGGTGTCGGGACGAACGGAAATCGGCCTCTTGAGTGCTAGATCTCGCATTGGACTTTCAAGTGACTGTTCGGTTAATGCTTGAGAAGCAAAACTATTGCGCAAAGCCGTTCTGGATTCCTCAAGGAGCTTCAAGATACGGTTATTTAAAAAGTCACTGAAGGGCTTGGATCGCTTAGCGAGCTCATGCATACGCTCTATCGGTAAGGCTAAGCAAAAACAGTCATCGATTGCCACGTACTTCACTGTGCTTGGAAGCCCTCCATAACATGCGCTAACTGCCAACAGATCGCCCGGGTCCAGCTCAAATCCAGTCTCTTCAAAACCAGGAATCAAACGGCGACCCGATACCCTCCCTTGTCGAATGAGATACAGCATCTTTGGTACACCGTCTGCTGGAGAAAGAATAATTTCTTCGGGAGCAAAGTACGATTCAACAGAATGGCGCAAGAAGAAATCGACGTCCTGCTCTGCCATTTTTGAAAAAGGTAGTACGCGCATTAACTGCTGACGTAGGTTTTGTACAAGGCTGTACGATATGGGAGTCACTTTTTGTAGATCTGTGGATTCCATTGAGTGAATACCTCGCTTACGTTATGTATCGGTACCATTTCATTATGAACACGATGTACTCTTGAATCAATACAATAAGATTATTCGCTTATTTACCTTGATTTCTAGTCAACTACTCCGCCCGTGAAATACCAACTAATTGCGTTTGATGCCTATGGAACCCTGCTGGATGTGTTTGCGGTTGCGGCGCGTGCTGAGCAATTGTTTCCGGGGCATGGAAAATCCTTATCGCAGCTCTGGCGGGATAAACAGCTCGAATACACACGCCTGATCTCCCTAGCAGATCCAAATGCAGAGGGTAGTCAACACTATCAGTCGTTTTGGGATATCACCATTGCAGCATTGCGTTTTAGTTGTAAGCAACTCAAGCTCAATCTTACGAGGGAAAATGAGGCCCAGTTACTTCAGCAATACGCCCATTTAGATCCATTTACAGAATCTAAGCAGGTGCTTGGGGAAGTAAAAAGAATGGGTTTAAAAACCTGTGTACTATCAAACGGCAACACCGAAATGCTATCGACAGCCCTTGGCCATAGTCAGCTCAAGGAATATTTTGATGCAGTGATCTCAGTTGACGAAGCACGGCAGTTCAAAATTACACCTGCCAGTTATCAATTGGTTCTTAAGCACTTCTCCGTAGCAAAAGATCAGGTGTTATTTATATCCTGTAATGCCTGGGACATTATTGGTGCCAACTGGTTTGGATTTGATACCTTTTGGGTCAATCGTTATTTGCTACCTTTTGAAGAAATTGGTCTTAAACCACGGTATAGCGGAGAAAACTTAAATGCTCTACTACCAAATATCAAAACTACTCCATGAGCATTGCAATAAATTCGTAGATTAAATAGCCAGCACCGATCGCCAGTATTGTGTAGACAAAGGTGTGCACAAAGGTATTTCCTAGAGCCCCTAAACGCTCCTGCAAAAAGATTAAAAAGGTGTAATCTGGATTCGGGTCATTACGCCATCGATAGAAACTCACCACGAGTTGGTAAAGATTAAAGACCACCCACAAACCAAAAGTGATTTGGATAAAAGTAAATATGTATTGCATAGCTGCATTCTAGAGCTTTTTCATCATCAGCCAATATCATTACAATGCCAGCAATACATTAAAGGCTAATCTTGGACTTTTCTTACCTCATCGATTTATTTCTCAATCTTGATAAGAACTTGGCACTCATTGCCAATCAATGGGGCACCTGGATCTATGTTCTGCTCTTTACGATCATTTTTGTTGAAACTGGGCTTGTCATCATGCCCTTTCTGCCCGGCGACTCCTTGCTCTTTGTCGCAGGCGCACTCACTGCAGCGGGTGATCTAAGTCTTCCGGTACTCATGGTCTTACTGACCAGTGCGGCCATTTTGGGTGATGCCGTGAACTACTCGGTTGGGCGTTTTGTGGGCAACAAAGTCTTCTCTTGGGAAAACTCACGCTGGTTTAATAAGAAAGCCTTTGATCAAGCACATGCCTTTTATGAAAAGTACGGCCCCATCACCATTGTGATTGGTCGATTTTTGCCATTTGTCAGAACGTTTGCCCCCTTTGTGGCCGGCGTCGCTCAGATGCGCTACCCCGTATTTGTTTTCTATAACATTATTGGCGGCATCATCTGGGTCTGCAGCCTAACAGGCCTTGGTTTTTTGATCGGCGAGCATCCGTGGGTGAAGAGTAATTTCTCAATCGTTGCGCTCGCAATGATCATTATTCCTGGCTTGCCTGCGCTTTGGATTTTTCTGAAAGAACTTTGGAAGAAATTTAAATCTAAGTAAATTCATTTACTTAGCAATGCATCTCATGTTTTGCTTGGGTGTCAAGCAAAATTGACAGAAGATGTCGGTATACTGACCATCCAAAAATCAGCAGGAGAAAATATGTTTATTTTCCTAATGCGGCTATGGAAACGGTTCAAGCATTATCTTCGCGTTCAAAGTGAACGTTTGTTTCCAGCAAAACTAATCCAGCCTGATCGCAAGAAAGAGTCGAGTAAACCTCAAGCAATCTCATTGAGTGTCATCATTCCAGCGCTCAATGAAGAGAGGCAAATATCCTCGGTGATTGCCTTTGCGCTTAAAGATAAGTTGACCAAAGAAGTCATTGTGGTTGACGATAGTTCGATTGATCGAACTGCTGAACTAGCCAAGCAGTCAGGAGCCCGAGTAATACGGAGTTCCATGCTAGGCAAAGGTGCGTCCATGCATGATGGCCTAATGGTTGCCCAGCATGAGTACATTCTTTATTTGGATGGTGACTTAAAAGACCTCAATGAGAACCTAGTCGCAGCCATGCTTGAGCCATTGCAAAAAGATCGGGCCGATTTTGTGAAAGCCAAATTTGGCCGAGGTGGGGGTCGGGTAACAGAACTAACGGCAAAACCCATGTTGAAAGTTTTCTTTCCGGAACTTGCCCACATTAACCAACCCCTCGGTGGAATCATTGCTGCCAAGGCAAGTCTCCTCAAAAACCTGCACTTTGAAAATGGCTACGGGGTTGATATTGGACTTTTATTGGGCGCATTCCAGAAAGGTGCGCGTATCGCAGAAGTGGATATTGGCTCCTTAGAGCATGAGAGTCAGCCACTCCATGATCTAACGTATATGGCCAATGAAGTGGCCAGAGTCATTCATTTCTATTCGAAAGAGGCTGGGCGTCTGCACGTTGAGCAAATTAGTGAAATGTATGAAATGCAACGCCAAGCATCAGCTTCCTTTGATTTCATCATCTCGCGCCAAAAAAATCGTGACAAAGTCCTACTGCTGGATATGGATGGCACGATTACACCCAACCGATTTGTTGTCGATTTAGCCAAATTTACCAATACCCACGAAACCTTAAACGCTTTATTAGACAACCCCCAAGATGATTCGGGTACCCGTAGTCAAAAAATAGCGGAGATTTTTAAGTTCACCCATCGCAATCAATTTGAAAAAGTGGCAATGGGATTACCGATTCGTCCAGGGGTCATTGAGTTAGTCAATGAGATGAAACGCCAGGGCTTCATGGTTGGGATTGTTTCTGATAGCTACTTTATTGCCGCTGAAATTATGAGGCGTCGGATCTTTGCAGATTTTGCGATTGCACATGTCCTCCACTTCCAAAATGATATCTGCACGGGCCAACTTCGCATTAATTCTGATTTTCTGCCCGACGGGTCTAGCGATCGATTGCTGGCGTGCAAAAGCCATGTCGCCAATCGCTTTCTGACCAAGAAATCTAAGCCTAGCTTTAAAGAGGTTTGGGCCATTGGGGATAATCTCAATGATCTCCATATGCTAAAGCTGGTGGATAAAGCATTTGTGATTGATCCCAAATCACCCCAACTGACCCAGATCAAAGGCATTACAAGCATTGATTCCTTTCAGGAATTGCTTGCCATCACACCATAAAGCATGTCTAGTCTTGGACAGTCATGTGATTGGGTTCACAATACTGTCTTTTACAGAACATTAGAAATTTTTAGATCGCATGATTAAACCAATTGTTATTATCGGAAGTGGCCTCGCAGCCTATACCCTGATTCGTGAATACCGCAAGCTCAATTCAGAGCATCCCATTACCGTAATTACCCAAGAGTCGGGTGATTTTTATTCCAAGCCAATGCTGTCGACTGCGATTGCTGGTCAAAAATCTGCCAAGCAACTTGTCACCAGCTCGGGAGCCAAAATGGCTGAGCAATTCAATCTCACTTTGCATGCCCATGCAACTCTTAAGAGGATTGAGCCGAAGCATCAAATGATTTCTGTAGTCCTTAGCGATGATCAATCAATTGATATTGAATACAGCCAATTAGTTCTAGCGCTTGGCGCTGATCAAATCCGCATTTCGATCGGTGGGGACGCTAGCGATGCGATTCAATCGGTCAATGATTTACATGATTACGCCATCTTTCGTAAGCAACTTGATGGCAAGAAAAAAGTAGTGATTCTTGGTGCGGGTTTGATTGGTTGTGAATTTGCAAACGATTTGGCACTCGGTGGTTATCAGGTTGAAGTGATTGATCTTGCAGACCAGGTCTTGAGTCGCCTATTGCCAAAACCCATTGCGCAAGCACTTGAGCAGCAGCTATCCAGTCTTGGTGTCCTTTGGCATTTAGGAACCAGTATTCAATCGATTTCTCACGATGGCGATCATCTACAAATTTCATTAAGAAATGGTCAATCAATCAGTGCCGATCTGGTGCTATCAGCACTGGGGCTAGCCCCCAGGGTTCAGTTGGCCAAAGAAGCGGGCATCGCCACTAATCGCGGGATTGTTGTAAATCGTCAGTTAGAAACCAGCATCCAGAATATCTATAGCTTGGGTGATTGCGCAGAAGTTGAGGGTCAGGTTCTTCCGTACGTAATGCCAATCATGCAAGCTGCTCGCACCTTGACCATGGTTTTGGCTGGACAAAACGCATCTTTAGTCTATCCAGCGATGCCGGTAATGATTAAAACGCCCGCATTGCCCTTGATTGTTTCGCCTCCACCGATAGGAAGCTCTGGCTCATGGTCAATCAAGCATTTAGACGGCGGGATTGAGGGGCTCTTTCATAACGATCAATCTGAACTCATCGGCTTTGCCCTGGCGGGATCAGCAACGAGTCAGCGCGCCGCTCTCACTAAACTCCTCCCCCCAATTTTAGGAACTTCTTAAGGGCGCCAGAATAAGGTCAGCTTTTGTGGATCGCCTTCTTTGAGGACCACATTGCGCTTAAGTAATTTGCCCTGATAACTTGCCTCAATAGTGTATTGTCCTGGCGGGGCATTGAGAAGCATTAAGGGTCCATCGCATACGGTCTCTAGGATGGATTGTTGTTTGGCGTTCTGCACACGAATATCAATACCCGCAATCCAAACGCCACGGCCACTTCCATCAATCTCCGACATCTCAATAAGTAGTGACCACTTTTTAGCAGCCGCAAACATGGCACTAGACTCATCACTGCCAATGCCGCCAGTAATAAAGGTTGTATCCCCTTGCGTCTTACTGGGCGGTAATTGAGCAAGGCTTGCACCGGATAAGAATCCGGTACAAACCATCAGACACTGAATCACAAAATGACGCATGGATGGTTTCCTAACTAGGTCTCAATTATTTCATCGCAGAGCCAGGTAACGGCTTTAAGGGTGACTCCATTGCAAACACTACGATACGCCGCGTCATATCCTGAAAGGCGCCAACGGAGCTTGAACCCAGACGGAAGGGCTCACCCTGCACAGCGACCATACCGCCCGCAATAAATTCTTTGGTTTGGCTGTCGGTCACGCGATTTTCAACGACCAAAGCAGGCGTTTTTGAATTGTTGCCCGTTGCAAATGCAGCCGCATTCGCAGCCAATCCAATCGGGGTAAAGTTCCAAGGCTTAAGACCATCAGCCGATAACTCAGCACCAGTGATACCAACGGCTACCCGTGCCACGCCAGGGCCAGGCTTATCGACCAACTTAATATCAGAGCGTCTTTGAACAGCTTGGCGCATCGCCTCTTCTAAAATTTTCTTGGTTTGTGCAATCACCTCAGGGGTAATTTCTTTGGTGTACTCGGTCTGATTTAAGTAAACAGGATCAATCATGACCGCGGTATAACTCGATGCTTGAATGCCTGGCTTGATATAGCGCCAAGCCCGTATATCTTTAGGCGTATTACCTACCACCTGCAGCACGTTGTAATTTGGCAGAAATCCAGACTCGGGCATACGCTCGGTCATGACCTTAGGACCGCCACCACAGGCCGTTAAACCCAAAACGACTGCACTCACACCAATAGCCAATTTAATCTTCATATTCTTTCCTAGGGGGTTAATTACGAACGAAGTGAATTCAAGCATTTGCATTTGATGCTTGACGATAAGGCGATCAGGAAATAACTAATGATCCCGATGGTAAATACAGTTGCATCTTGCGAATCAAAGAACATTAATAATCCAATGATGGTGATTCCGACAGCAAGGCAACTGAGTATGGTTTTTAAGAACATGGCTCCTCCAATATTTGACAAATAAGTATAAGAGTGATTTAGGAATTCGAATAGTACCCACGAATAAAGAGAGATCGTTCAAGGAGAGCGGTCTAATCGGACGGTTCCTGGAGGGAAAGACGCCTTTGGGCAGGCAAAACCAACTGATTTTTTGATCTAGCGCAAATTATCAGATCTACCTCTTGCTAGACTAAGATCAACTCGAGGTAAAAATGCGACTTATATTATTTTGTGAACAAACCGGTGCCCGTTTAGACCCCAAGCAATCGGCCGCCGTTTGCGCTGCTGAGCATGGTTGTGCCTCTCATCAAAACTGCCCGTTGATACCAAATTCATCGGAGACAAATCAACAGGTAAGCACTTTAGCCCCGGTCGAAATTTCCTCATAAGACAAAACTGTTTACACTCTTCCCAAAAGGAGTGGCCTGCAATGCGAATGGTTTTGTATCTATTGATTGCGTTAATACCCATCGGCATGGTGTATTCACGCTTTTTGGATCGATCAAAATTAAGGGATTTTTTTATTGCCATCTCGTATCTGAGCATGATGGCATGGGCATTTTTCTTTGCCCTACTCTTAGAGATGCTCTTTCGGATTCCCCTCAAGTACTCCGTCGCTGTTTTAGCTGTTGTGATGGCCTATGCCCACTTTCGGGCCATTGTCTATCTGCACAAAAAGCGTCAAGGGAACTAATTAGGCCTGATCGTTTTTGCTTTCATGCTTGACTTGCATGGCCTCGTCTTGGGGTTCATCAAGATTTAATGGCATATGAACCATTTTTTCACCATCCCATTTTTGGCCACACCAGCACTCACCAGCGTCATTGATGATGCAAACACCGGATCCACAACAACGGCTATCCGACTTTTTCATATCCTCACCTCGTTGATTTAGTCTTCCACCACTTCCCAGGTACTGTCGCCTAACTTACGAACCACCTGGCAAAAAGACCAGCCTGCTGGAATACCGCAACTCCATTCACTGGGAGCGTTTTGAACCAAACGATAAGAGCCGACGCTCTCATCTTGATACAAATAATATTTTTTGCCATAGACTGGGCTAAAACTAAACTTGGCGGCATGAACCATTTCAGTTGCATCTAGGCGAGCTTGTAGCGCTTTTGCTTGACGCATCAAAACGGCTGCTTGCTCCATGATGCGCTCATATTCTTGATTGGCATGCGCCCTAGCAATATTGATAGCCTTATCTTTTTCCTCGCGAATGGGAACCGGCGCAAATTTCGGTGCGCCTACCTCCATGGGGTACTCAATGGCGTTATGACGGGCTGGATCGGTATCTTCAATACGCATGATCACTGAATTCTAGTGGTTTATCACCAAAATCACAGGGCCTAACCTAGGGTTTTTAATTACTGATAAATCTGTATAGTGAAATTGACAGCCTTGCTCTTAAATGAAGGCTGATTTATTTCCTTTGAATTTAAGCCCCGCAAGGGGCTTCTTTTTTAGATTACTTCTCGACAAAAGCCCGCTCGAAGACGTAGTCGCCCAGCTCTCCGGAGGATGGAGAGACCTTAAAGCCCCGTTGATCCAATAACTCACTGGTTTCTTTCAGCATTGCAGGGCTGCCACAGATCATGGCGCGATCCACTGCAGGATCGAGTGGTGGCAATCCAATATCAGTAAACAGTTTTCCGGATTCAATTGCGGTAGTTAAGCGGCCAGTATGGGAATAGGCTTCACGAGTTACTGTGGGGTAATAAATGAGTTGATTACGTACCAACTCTCCCAAAAACTCATCATTGGGCAATTCGTTTGTAAGGTAGTCCTGATAGGCAAGCTCACTCACTACGCGCACGCCATGAACTAAAACGATTTTCTCAAACCGCTCATAGGTATCTGGATCGCGAATAATACTCAGAAATGGAGCTAAGCCGGTTCCAGTGCTAAATAGATATAAATGCTTTCCCGGGTTGAGGTCATCAATCACCAAGGTGCCAACCGATTTCTCGCTGACAAGAATGGGGTCACCCACCTGAATGTGCTGTAGTCGCGAAGTTAATGGGCCATTGGGTACTTTAATACTAAAGAACTCCAAATGCTCCTCATAGTTCGGACTCACTACACTATAGGCACGAGCTAATGGCTTACCGTCCACCTCAAGGCCGATCATTAAAAAATGGCCGTTCCGAAAACGTAGCCCACGATTGCGGGTCGTTGTAAAGCTAAATAAACTTTCGTTCCAGTGTTTGACAGAGAGCACGCGCTCTGTTTGATAGGTGGCCATAACTATTCGGGGGTTCGCATATAAGAATCAATCCCTCCATTGTAATGAATGGACTTATAGCGCTGGATAATCGGTGTAACCCTTTTCATTGCCGCCATAAAAGGTGGGGCGCTGATAGGGGTTTAATGGGGCTTTTAACTCAAAGCGTTTTGGCAAATCGGGATTAGCAATAAACAGTCTGCCAAATGCAATCGCATCGGCCTCGCCATCAGCAATCGCTTTCTCAGCACTGGCTTGGTCAAAACCACCAGCTAACACCACCTTCCCAGTAAATAAAGAACGAAACATTTGGCCTGTTCGCGGCGCATCAGCCACCAGCTGATCACTGCCGCCCGCTGTGGTTGCGCGTGGCTCAATCAAATGCAGATAAGAAAGATTGAATCGATTGAGTGCGTTGATCAAATGGGCAAATAAAGCTTTCGGATCGGAATCGGCAATGTCATTGAATGTGCCATAAGGTGATAAACGGATTCCGACACGACCACTACCCCATACCGGAATAATCGCCTCTAGTATTTCTAAGACTAATTTGCAGCGATTAGCAATCGATCCGCCATATGCATCCGTGCGCTGATTCGTGCGATCTTGTAAAAACTGGTCTAACAAGTAACCATTAGCTGCGTGCAACTCGACGCCATCAAACCCAGCGGCTTTAGCCTGATGGGCAGCATGCACATAATCAGCCTTCAACTGCCCAATCTCTTCAAGGGTTAGTGCTCTTGGAGTTTCGTATTCGGCCAGGGACCAAGATGCGGTATATACCTTGCCTGCGGGTTGAATGGCTGAGGGAGCAACTGGCAAGCCTTCATCTGGATGAAGTGAGGAGTGAGAAATGCGCCCAACATGCCATAACTGCAAAACGATTTTGCCACCCCGCGCATGCACTGCATCGGTCACTGTCCGCCACGCAGCCACTTGAGAGTCACTGTAAATACCGGGGGTTGCTGGATAGCCTTTACCCAATGGTGAGATCTGTGTTGCTTCACTAATGATGAGGCCAGCAGAAGCACGCTGTGCATAGTACTCGGCTGCCAATGGTCCTGGGACGCCATCATCACCCGCACGCATCCGGGTTAGTGGTGCCATCAAGATTCGGTTTTCAAGAGAGAGTAAGCCAAGCGTAACGGGAGTGAATAAATTCATTACCAACCTTTGTTAAGTTCCATGTAAAGTTTGGATTTTATAGGCTATCCATATAAATTTCTGATGACATCAACAGCAAAATTTCAGGCAGGCGACCAATTAATTCATCTCAAGTCAGGTGGACACTATCGCATAATTGGCTTAGGGAAGATAGAGGCTAACTTAGAAGATGTATACATCTATGAAGCGCTTCGCAACCAGACCCTATGGGTTCGGCCTAAAGCTGAAATGGAAGATGGCCGCTTTGTTAAGCAACTTGGATAACGATTCGATGTTTTTAGAAGAGCATGATTTACAAACGTCTACCGAGATTGATGCCTTAGAAGCAAAGTATCAAGAGATTGAAGCATTTACGCGTCTACTATTTGCTGATATGAATGAGGTTGAGCGAACTCGTCATGAAACCATCAAGCGCCGCTTTGAAGAACTCAAGGTGACTCTTTTTAAAAACTCAGACCACCTCTTGAGTCAAGCCAAACATCCCGATTCTGGGTCTGCCCAAAAGGCATTACGCGAGGCACAACTCAATATGATGTTCGATTGGGAACAATTTGGGCTTACAGAGGATATGTTTTTCAAGTTGTATCAATGCCACCGTAATCAATTGATTGGCGATGCTGATCTGAAAATGCGAGCTGCTTTAATCGAACAAATCTTAGCGATTGAGACTAATCTCACGCTGCTCTTCAAAATACGGCAACTGACTTCATGATTCCAAAATTCCTACTAGTTCTTTTTTGTTCATTCTTTGCAGGACTTGTACACGCTCAAGCAAGCTTTGTCGTCGTGGCAGCCAATATGAAAGACGCATTTATTGAGATCCAGAATCAGTTCCAGAAGGAAAATAAGGGGGAATTAAAGGTCATCTATGGCTCATCCGGAAACTTTGCCTCACAAATCATGAACGGCGCCCCGTTTCACTTATTTATTTCTGCTGACGAGCAATATCCTCTCGAGCTTTTTAAAAAGGGGAAAACGGTCAATGAGGGCACTGTTTATGCGATTGGAAAATTAGCGCTGGTTGCTAATAAAGGCAAGGGAATTACTCTGGATGACTCTAAAGACAAAATTGCAGATGCCATTAGAAAAGCCAACAAGATTGCTCTAGCAAAGCCTGAACTTGCCCCTTATGGTCGCGCTAGTGTTGAGTATTTAAAAGCTAGTAATTTATGGGAGTTGGCAAACTCGAAGATTGTGTATGCCGACAATATTGCGATGGCAGCGATGTTTGTAACGACTGGCTCTGCTGATATTGGCTTTACCGCCCTCTCCATTGCGAAATCTCCCTCAGTTGCTAAACAGATCTCCTCTACTGAACTAACCGAAGGCTATCAGTCCATTAAACAACGGATGGTGCTCATTAAAAATCCCACCCCTGATGCAATACGGCTCTATGATTTTATGCAATCCCCTAAAGCCAAAGAGATACTGCGCTCCTTTGGCTATCAAACCCCATAACTAAAGCCCCTACATCATTAGGGCTACCCTAACTATGAATTCATGCTTAACTAGCGTGGTGAGCGTTGGCGATAAAGGCAAATTCCGAATGCGATTTCTTTTGTTCTTATTTCTTCAGTTTGGCATGATCACTTTGGTGCATGCGAACACATCTTTCAAAGATTCGGTCAAATCCAAGGTTGAAACCATTTGGACTCAAGGTGATGTGGTCGGGTATTTGCCTTTGTATACCTACCATATGCCCTACGCTTATCCTCCAGAAAAGCTAGATCAATACACCGATATTCCGCTGGGGCTTGGAATTGGTAAAGGTTTATATAACAATCGCGGCAATTGGGAGGGGCTCTATGCCATGACCTTCAGAGACTCTCATGGCGTTTATCAATACATGGCTGGTTATGGTTGGATCCCAACCTGGAACTTATCTACCAATGGAAATTGGAGAGTGGGCGCAGGAGCAACGGTATTTATGATGTCGCGGCAAGATATTTTTAATTACATCCCTTTCCCTGGCTTGCTCCCCGTTGGTTCATTGGGCTATAAAAATCTCAGCCTTCAAACCTCATTTGTACCCGGTGGTGATGGTTTTGGGAATGTTCTTTTTACATGGGCCAAATGGACATTTAAATAAGATAGCTATAAATGCTCAGATACCTAGCCCTCTTTGCTAGCTTTGCCCTCTTTGGTGGATATGCCCCTCTCTCCTTAGCCCAGCCTGTTGGGATTGCTCAAAGTCCTGGACTCAAAGCATCTGTCAGTGTGGTTGGCATTAATCAATTTAATACCAATCTAAATTCTGGGGGTAGCTTTGGCTGGTCTTATGCCAGTGCATCACTTGGACTTCTAAATAATGTTTCTCCAGTCACTACGGTTGGCATGTCATTGCGCTATGAAACCGAGTTTTGGAACTGGAGCAATATGCAAGCCTATAACTTAGGCGGCAAGAATCCTTGGGGGACTATCCAAAGCCCTGGGGTCAGTTTTATTTACTCCCATAAATTTGACTCGGACTGGAAACTTAATTTAATTCCTACTATTGAGTCGAATGCCGAACAAGGTGCTGAGCTCGGTAACTCTTTAACCTATGGCACGATTGTGAATGCCTCCAAGCAACTATCGCCCACTCTCAATCTTGGTTTGGGTACTGGAGTCTTTCGGCAAATTGATACCAATCGTATTTTTCCTTTCGTTGTGATTGATTGGAAAATTACCGACCGCTGGAATCTTAATAATCCTTTTCCTGGCGGCCCTGCTGGTGGTGCAGGTCTAGAATTGAGTTATGCGGTCACGCCACAATTTAAGATATCAGGCGGTGCAGCTTATCGCAGTTATCGCTTTCGTCTGAGTAACTCAAGCGCCTATGCTGGCGGCGTCGGACAAAATAAATTTGTTCCCATCTTTGCGCGATTCTCGTACGCATTTGATCGAACCACTTTGCTGGATCTTTATACAATTGCGAACGTTGGGGGCAGCGTTTCAGCGATTGATCAAAGTGGTAATACCGTTCTAACAACTAATTACAAAACAGCTCCTGCGATTGCCTTGAGTCTAGTAAAACGCTTCTAATCCCGGGAATGGCCACCAGTTAATGTCGTACTTATATTATGTTGTAGGGTTCACAATTCTGGGAATTAGCTCAGCTATTTAGAGCGACGGAATCATCAGCTCGAAGTTTCGGGAAAATTCTCAGTCGTTTTAAACGACATATCCCAAACCTCACGGATGGGATATTCCCCAGTTTGAGCTTGGCTGGGGCGGAATCGAACCAGGGCCAAGGATGCCTAAGCCTGCCTTATGCCCGCTTTTCTTGAGGAAAAATCACCGCACCAAGAATGGTAAACAAACTTAATGCCGCAATTGATTTGAGCATTAAATCAAATCCACCCTGGTTGTACAAAATGGATACCAAACCAACAGATAATCCTGCCGCAGTAAAGCCCAAGAAGTATCTCGCGGAGTACGCTCTACCTCGCCACTCATCCACAGTGTACTTTCCAAGCATCGTGTCATTGACTGTGACCTGACCAAAGACTGCGGCAATAATCACAATCGCCAAAAGTATTAGTCCATAGTCGGTCATTGTAGAAGCTAGGAATAATGCGGGAACAATCATCAAGGCTAGTGGCAAGAACACATTCTTTAATGAATGTCTATCAAGTAGATGGCCAATGATGTATTGCGATAAAGCGCCAAACAAGTAGACCAAGAATGTAATGGTTCCCAGTGCGGCAGTGTTACTAGTAAGGTTCGACAGTCTTTCTTGAAATATTTTAGGTAAAGCAACGGTGACGGAATTAAAGGTAATTGAGCTGGCAATAATCGTAATGATTAAAGAGGCTACCACCCAGATCATGACTGATTTAGGTACGCGGGCTGTACCTGCCGCTGACTTCTTGGAGATACCATCAGCCGACCTTGGAACATCGCGCATAAACAAAAATCCAATAATTAAACAAACAATTCCAGGAACCCAAAAGGCGGCACGCCATCCAAAGTATTCGTTGATAACTCCCGTCACCAATGCTGATGAGGCAACACCGAAATTCCCCCACATTCCATTGATGCCCATTTCTTTACCGAGCTTATCAACATTCGATATCAGCATCGCAGTTCCAACAGGGTGATAAATCGAAGCAACAACGCCAACAGCCAATAACAACGCACCTAATTGGATGGGTGTTTGAACGAGTGAAATGCCAGCCAATGCCAAACCCATACCCACAAAGAAGATGGCCATCATATTGCGACGACTCCACTTATCGCCAAGCCATCCTGAAAATAATGAGCCTGCGCCAAAAGCAATAAAGCCAGGAGTTGCGTAAGGGAGCAACTCTCCATAAGTCATTCCAAAAGTCGGCGCAATCACAATCACAGCGGCGGCAAAGATCAACATCGCATAGTGATCTATGAAATGGGCGATGTTCATATACAAAATGATTTTGGAATGGCTCATGAGTAGCTCCTTGTTTTGCTCATCATAATGTGGCAACATATCGATAAAATGCCAAAAGACATCGCCAAACCGCCAAAATTGGGTAATGACATCATTACCCACCCGCGCTCATATAAGCGCGGGCATCAACTTGGCCTTCATGCTCACGCACAAGCTCAGCTTTTGTATGTAGCTACTGGACTAGTCAATGTCACCACACCCATTGGCAGATTCTTAGTGCCACCCCAAAGAGCAGTTTGGATTCCGCCCATGATTGAACATAGCGTGGATGCTTTAACTGATATTGAGATGCGAAGCATTTATATAGAGCCATCTTGGCTGAAGCAACACTCAAACTACTCACGGCTAAAGGATGTGTATGTAATCGAAGTAAACAGCTTACTTAGAGAGCTGATACTGGCAACTTATAACGAGAGGGCTAGTCAAGAAAGAATCCACCTTACTGTCAATCTCGCATTAAATGAGTTATCCCAAGCAAAAGATGCCACCACATTTTTGCCGATGCCAATAGATGCTCGAGCAAAGAAAGTTGCGCAGTTGGCGCTTGATGACATTCAATCATCCAGGGACTTTGAACAGATTTGCTATGAAGCCAATGCGTCTTCCAGAACCATCACCAGGCTCTTTAATAAAGAAGTGAAGCTTAGCTTTAGAGAGTGGCGACAAAGAGCAAGAATCATGAATGCGTTGGAGCTTCTGGAAGATCGCAATAAATCCATAAAGCAAATAGCAAGTAAGCTAGGCTTTTCAAGCACGGCCTCTTTTACTCATGCGTTTAAGGAGGTTATTGGCGTTACTCCAACCGAGTTTTCCAGCCCAACGTAATTTGTCGTTTTAAACGACATTAAAAATAGCCACCCTAGATGATTGGCATTACCGAACAAAAACAACTAGCGATATATAAAGTCCAATAGCGTCGAATACTGTGACTTGCTAAAGCAGAAATGAAAAAAGCACCCGAAGGTGGTTTTAGAACTTCTTGGTGGCACAGGATGGAAGCGACCATGGCAGAGGATGCCTGACTCCAACTCTAGACTGTCTTTTTAAACGACTCTTCAGGCATGCTCATTGGGTTTTATGGGTAAATATTAGTTTTTTGGCTTTTCAAACACTCCCAATATCGATGTCCCCCACGGAAACGATAAGTGATGACCCAATGGAGTTTCTGCATAAAACACAGCTTTGAGGGCATTGTTGATGATTGGATGGGGTGTTTTGTATTCTTCTTTATAGAGTTTTGCCATTTGCTCCTCATTAAGCTCTTTGGGGCGGGTTTTACGTGATAGCCAGTACAGCGGACTGAGGAAGAACATAAAGTAGCGGGTATCTTTGAGGATTAACCCACTATTCTTTGCGAGTTCCTGATACTTTCGTTTGTCATAGCGACGCACGTGCTTTACAAACTCATCGTTGTACGACCAAAAGAAGTCAAGCGCTGGGGTCGCCACAAATAGCTTGCCACCAGGCTTTAGTGCTTTAGCCGCTTCCCGCATCACAGTGACATCATCTGGGCAATGCTCAATTACATCCAATAAGTAAGCCGTATTCCACTGCTCCTGCATTTGTAAATCCATCAGGTCAACGTGATACAGGTCCACATCCTCATCTAATACCCCTTTGGCATTGAGGAGCGCTACCCGGGAAGAATCCGCCAGCGCCAAATCGGTTAATCGATTAGGGATTGTTTGAGTAAGGTATTGCACCCAGCCGCCACATCCCCCACCCAAATCAATGGCTGAGAAGTTTTCTGATGCTTGATGACGCTTTAATGACTCTAATAAAAAACGATGGCGCCCTAGATACCAAAAATGCTTGGATTGCATTTCAAATAAATGAGCAAACTGATCTTCAACAAATTCATCATTGCGGTGCGTTACTGGTTTTTGTGGCACATAAATGCCATCGCTATCTTGGTAATACATAAACATCCCCATACCGATTTCGTAGCCGATCGGCTACAGCACTTGGTTTCGTGAGAAACCGCCCAGAATGGAGGCGAACAACCCGCTAAGGGTTTAAAGCAATGAAATGTATTTTTTAGAGGTTGCCACCAACCATTGGCTTACCTGATGTGATAAGCGCTTAGATGAAGTGGCGATGGGGTGGCGCTAAGGCCGGGGGTGGGAACTTGGGGTTAAGAAATGAAAACGGGACCAATAAGGTCTTGGCAAACGAAACACGCCGAATAAAGGGTCGATCTTTTAAGACTAAAAGGACAACTGCAACAAAGGCAACAACAAAAGTAGTGTCGAGAAAATGCTTACGAGCATCGGGAACGGTCACTGCATACGAATCCGGGATTGGCTCAGGACTGCCATCATCTAAGAGTCGCGCACTATCAAATGCGCTCAAACCCGATACATGAAATCCATAATCGTTATCTCCAGCGATATGCGCATGTAAGAACGGAGACATGCACTTGAGAAAAATTCCCAAGAACAAGAAAGCTATCAAAAAAGATCGATTGAATTTAAAGCGCATGCTTACATTCTAAGTGGATCTGAAAATTTTCAATAACCACTGTAAATAATGGGTTTTGATTTGATCAATTAATTTATGGCTTTAGAGATACCGAGGCATTGTCTTTTTAAACGACAATATTTTAGTTAGGGCATCCCGTAGTCACAACGGTTTAAGCCGTCAGGCAGAGTCAGCCACAGCGAGCACATTCACACAGCACCACAGTCAATTTGCTACAATTCACAGTTCGGCGAATTAGCTCAGCTGGTTAGAGCGACGGAATCATAATCCGCAGGTCCGGGGTTCAAATCCCTGATTCGCCACCAAATTCTGCCCTCAGCCTGTCTGGGGGCTTTGTTTTTGGATCGTTTATTGGTAAGGTATATCGATGATTTCTAGAACGTGGTGGATGATCTTTGGGTTTATTGCCCTTGGTTTAGGGTTTTACATGTACATACGGGATAAAGACCTCATTGGCATTGTGATTGCCGTCTTAATTTTGTTTGGCGCCTTCTCAGCAAAACCAAGAAAATAGTTTTTATGGATCCAAAAACGCAACGAGAGCGGGATGAAGCGGTTAAGCGTAAATATATTTATAAACCCGTCTTCATTATTTTCGGCATCCTGAATCTCTTAATCATTGCCCTGTTTGTTATTTCTCTTTAGCTGTACTCTTCACTTCATCTTTGATTTCACTGGTATTTGCAACTAGCCCGTAAGGTTTGACTAGTTGCCAAACATGATTGGGCACCATGTTTTTCATCTTCTTTGGTAGCTCTCTACGAAGATGCAATATCGTTTCGATGGCTTTCATCTCCACTCGTGCTCTTGCAAACTCTAATCCCCTGGGTCCAATCTTTGGCATGAGCCACCCGACGATCGGTCGTAACCAATTGGGCATCTGACGCAGTGGTAAACCACCAGCAGCTAACTCCACGTTTTTCATGAATCCCTTGACCGGACCCACACGATTACCAGCGCTCTCTGGTTCGCTTAGTTTGATTTGATTACCTAATAGATTCAGTAGTTCCTCTCCCTGTTGATTGCGCACAATTAACCATTGCTCGCCAGAGCCACCCATATAGCCAACCGTGATATCGGAGAGAGCATTGGTGTAATCCACGCAAGTTCTGCACGTCAATGGGAAAAAATCGGGTCTAAGTTTTGATAATGGCAGCATCAAAAATGGGATTGTTCGTTGTTTTCCGTCTTGATAACGAACTTCCACATGGTAGTCGGCCCTAAACTCTAAATAGGTAATCTCTTCTGGACTCTCATCAATCAGTTGCAAAAACTCATGAAAGTTCTCGGTACTAGTGTTATCCGAGCAAGGCGTACCAATCACATAGAGTTTTTTTAGATCCAACTCTTTTTCTAAAGCTCGTAATGCATAAACCTGGCAAGGAATGCCAATCACTCCAAGCCGTTGGTAATTTCTCTCTTTTGCAACATCTAGAAGAGCCAGGAGCGGAGCGTAGCCCATCCGCATACCGCGTGCCCGATGAAGCTCTTGAGGATCGGTGATCAAGACAGGCATGGGTCGCCAACGATCATCTGGATCTGGCGCCATCGTTAATACGGCATCTACTAAATTGTTATTGAGAAGTTGGCTAGCAATCGAGGTGGTAATTCCGGTCCACTGGGCACCCACGATCGGCTCACGCATACTGGCTCGATACATCTTGCGATAAACCCCAAAGAAGAGTTGATCGCCACTCAGTGCTCGGGCTTTTCCGTGGATTGATTGCTCAAGAGACTCGTATTGGGGGTCAATAAACTGGCAAGCTCGACCACAGCGTTTGGGATCTGAAGATCTAGAAATCCCGCAGTCAGTACAAAGCCCTCGCTCGGGCACAGGGCCCGAGTACGAGAGTGATTCAATACTAATTACTTTTTTACCATCCAATTAACTTAGGCAACCATAGCGAGATTTGAGGGAACTGGAACACTAAGTATAGTGTCACGCCCTGCATAACGATGAATGGTACAACGCCCTTGTAAAGATGCTTAATTAATACTTCTGGCGGAGCAACTCCTTTGAGATAAAAGAGAGCCCAACCAAATGGTGGAGTCAAGAATGAGGATTGCAAGCAAACCGTGACCATCATGGCAACCCAAACTGGATCTGCACCTTGGGATAACAAAATAGGCATAAAGAGTGGAACGGCAATATAGCTAATCTCAATCCATTCCAAGAAAAATCCCAGCACGAAAATAAGAAGCAACATAAGCCAAATATCACTATTAAGTCCACCGGGCACTGCATTAAATAGCTTGGCAATCAGCTCCTCACCATTGAGCCCTCTAAAGGCCAATGAAAATACCTGGGCACAAATCAAGATGAACATCATCAGAGCGCTGATTTTGGTGGTATCAATCATCGTAGCCTTTAAACGCTCCCAGGTCAGACGACCCGAAAACGCGGTCACCAAAATAGCGCCAAATGAACCCATTGCAGCGGCTTCCGTAGGTGCGGCAACACCGCCCACAATCGATCCCAAGACGGCGACCACCAACATAATGGGTGGTACAACCACTTTCCAGAATCGAACCCACAACTCTTTGCCGGATACCTTACTACGCTCCTCAATTGGGATGGGCGGCATGAGTTCGGGTTGCAGCCAACCCCGAATTAAAAGGTAAACCACATACACGGCTGTAAGTAATAGACCTGGCATCACTGCTGCGGCAAATAAGGTGCCGACCGAAAGTTGCAAAATATCCGATAGCAGAATGAGGATCAAACTTGGGGGAATAATTTGACCCAAGGTTCCAGATGCGCAAATTGTGCCGCACGCAATCCCTTTGTCATAACCTCGTTTGAGTAAGGTTGGCAGTGTTAAGAGTCCCAAGGTAATAATGGTTGCACCCACAATTCCGGTGGTCGCACCCATTAAGGCGCCAAAGAGAACGATGCCAACGGCCATACCTCCTTTCACACCCCCTGCTAAATGACCAATCACATCGAGCAAATCATCGGCAAGCCTTGATTTCTCTAACATGATGCCCATAAAGATAAAGAGCGGAATCGCTAGCCATTGATAGCCACCAACCACCCCAAAGACGCGAGCTGGCAACAAATTAAAGAGCGTGTCACCAAAGCCAATAAAGCCAAATACGAATCCAACAGTTGCCAGTGAGATCGCAACGGGTATGCCAATCATGAGCATGACAAAAAACCCGCCCAACATCAAAAATGCAATGATCTCGGGGTTAAACATGATCCGCCCCCTTATTTCCAGGACGGTTGAGATAAACCCGTATTGCTTCTGCTGCTCCCTGAAGTGCAAGTAAGGCAAAGCCGACTGGTATCAGGCCTTTAACTACCCAACGCGCCGGTATACCGCCAGGGTCGGGCGACTTCTCGCCAATTGAGAACGATTGTCCGACGTAATTAAATGATACTTTAATAAAAATCAAAGCGATCAGTACTGTCAGTATTGCTGAAACCAGGTCGATAATGTATTTCTTTTGGGGAGAATAATTTGCATAGAACAAATCAACCCGTACATTCTCACCACGTAATAGGGCAAAACTCATACCAAACAAAATCATAGCCGCTAATAGATGCCACTCCAATTCCTGAGCCCAAACACTTCCAAGACTCATTGAATAACGTAAGACCACATTGATAACGATCAATAGAACAATTGACAAGGTGAGCCAGGAGGCCACCTTGCCAAATAGATCAATCAAGGCCTCAATGCGCGACGCAATTACTGCCGATGCTTTTTGCACTGAATCTCCCGATTTGTTAATTAACCACGAACCTTGCTGTGATAGGCTGCTTCACTATAGACTGCCCAGGCATCATATTTTTTCTTGTAGGCAAAATAGGAGTCATGAACCTTCTTGGTCATCGGATCCTTTGCAGCTTCCTCGTTCAGAATCTTCATGGTTTCATCACGCATCGCTTTGATGACAGAGTCTGGTAATTGCAAGGCTTGAACACCTTGCTTCTTAACCAAATCCTCCATAGCGTCTGCGTTATTTTTCTGACACCATGCTTCACCAATCACATTACAGGCCGCTGCAGCATTGGTAACAACTTCCTGCAGATCTTTTGGTAGCTTCATCCAAGCTGCTTTATTGATGAGTAGCTCAGACGTAGTTGCGGGCTCATGCCAGCCAGTGGTGTAGTAAAACTTGGCGGCTTTTTGCAAACCTAAGCGACGATCTTGGAATGGTCCTACAAATTCAGCAGCATCAATTACGCCGCGCTCAAGTGCGGGGAAGATTTCACCGGCGGGTAGCACCTTCACATCAACACCTAATTTGGCATAGACTTTGCCAGCTAATCCAGGAATACGCATCTTCAAACCTTTGAGATCGGCTACAGAATTAATTTTTTTCTTAAACCAACCCGTCATTTGAACACCAGTATTACCACAAGCCATGGCCACCATTCCAAACGGTGCGTAGACTTCGTTCCACAGGTCATTGCCACCGCCGTCATAGAGCCAGCCATTCATACCCTGAAAGTTAAGACCAAATGGCACTGCCGTGAAATATTGCGCAGCTGCTGTTTTACCAGTCCAAAAATATGCATTTGCGTGATTCATCTCAACTGTACCCGCACGCACTGCATCAAAACCCTCAAACGCTGGGATCAGCTCGCCTGCACCGAATACCTGAATACGTAAACGACCACCAGACATTTCCAGAATGCGCTTCGCTAAATCAGTAGCGCTACCTGGACCATCCATATAAAAGGGTGCGCCTTTTGGATAGGCGCTGGTCATCTTCCAATTAAAGGTTTGTGCAGACTGAGCCTTTACAATGGCAGGCGCAGCAAGTGCGGCGCCAGCAACACCGGCACCTAAACTTTTGGTTAAAAACTTACGACGGCTTGAACTCATTTATTTTCTCCTTAGTTATAAAATTCCAAATAATGTGTTGCGATGACATGAAGTACTTAATTCAAGCAAGACACCAGAATTTAGTAATCCCTTGCAAAGTAAAATGTATCGAGAAAAATTAGGTGTGCACTAGACCTATTCCCTAAAGTAGTGCGTTAATTCTTTAATTTGGGGAATCTATTCCTCGTTTTAGTTCAAAGGAAAGTATTGCTATGCAACCAAAATGGGGTATCCGTGGAATGGCCGTTGCGCCTCACTCACTCGCTTCTCAATCAGCGCTTGCAGTTCTTAGGGAGGGCGGCAATGCTTTAGAGGCCATGATTTCGGCAGCCGCCACCATTGCAGTGGTTTATCCGCATATGAATTCGATTGGCGGAGATTCTTTTTGGGTGATTCATGCGCCTGGTAAGGCCATGGGAGGCATTGATGCTTGCGGAGGTGCTGCTGGTTTAGCAACTCGCTCGTGGTATCAGGAGCGAGGAATCACAGGTGCAATTCCATTTCGTGGGCCTGTTGCAGCCAATACGGTTGCAGGCACCATTTCAGGATGGGGGGCGGCTTTTGAACTCTCTAAAAAAAGTTTAGGCGGCAGATTACCCTTATCTCGATTGCTCGAAGATGCGATTCACTATGCCGAGCACGGTGTTCCAGTAACGCATAGTCAGTCTGCCCTCACTGAGAAAAAACGGCTTGAGCTTAGTCCGCAGCCTGGATTCTCAGAGACGTTTTTAGTAAAAGGTAAGTCTCCAGCAACTGGCAGTGTGTTTTATCAAAAGCGCCTTGCAAATACTTTGCGTCAGATCGCCAAAAAAGGTACGAATGATTATTACCGCGGTGAACTCGCTGAGTTGATTGCAAAAGAACTCAAACAATTGGGTAGTCCACTGCGCCTCGATGATCTACAGTGCCACCATGCAAAATTGATCAACCCCTTGCACCTAGCTCATAGTTTGGCAGATGTATACAACATGACGCCCCCAACTCAAGGGGTGGTATCGCTGATGATTCTGGGTATTTTGGATCAACTCAAACTCAAACAATTTGCAGTCGATAGTCCAGAGTATGTACATCACTGTGTAGAGGCCACTAAACAAGCCTTCAAGATTCGTGATCAACACATTACGGATCCTGCATATATGCAAAAGCATGCCCAAGAATTTTTATCGCCTAGCTTTTTAAAAACACTGGCTAATAAAGTTGATCGTCAACGCGCCCTACCCTGGGGTGCCGGTCGTGGACCCGCGGACACGATTTGGATGGGTGTGATTGATGGTGAGGGCCGTTGCGTTTCGTTTATCCAAAGTATCTATCATGAGTTTGGTTCCGGAATTGTTTTACCGAAAACAGGCATTAACTGGCAAAACCGTGGTTGCAGCTTTTCACTAGACCCTAAAGCGCTCAATACCCTAGAGCCTTACCGCAAACCATTTCATACTTTGAATCCTGCCCTAGCATTATTTAGAGATGGTCGGTCTATGGTTTACGGAACCATGGGGGGTGATGGCCAACCACAAACCCAGTGTGCAGTCTTTACGCGAACTGCCATTTATGGGCTGGATCCACAGGATGCGATTAGCCGTCCTCGCTGGCTATTAGGACGCACGTGGGGGCAAACCAGTGATACGCTGAAATTGGAATCCCGTTTTGATCCAGCTCTAGTTCAACAGCTTCGCGACATGGGGCATGACATTGAGATCTTGGCTGAGCTTGATGAAACAGTTGGACACGCAGGTTGCATTATTCGTGAGCCATCGGGCATCCTCAAAGGTGGCTGGGATCCAAGAAGTGATGGTGCGGTAGCATCGTTCTGATGAAACCAACTCTATATAGCTTCTGGCGCAGCTCTGCTGCCTTTCGGGTCCGCATTGCACTCAATCTAAAAGGGATTGAGTGCAATGTGATTCCAGTCCACCTTCGCAAGGGCGGTGGGGAGCAACTCAAAGAATCCTACCAATCCCTCAATCCAAATGGCTTAGTGCCACTGTATATCGATGCGAGCGTTACCTTGCATCAATCAGCAGCCATCATTGAATTTCTTGAAGAAAAGTACCCCACTCCAACTTTGTTACCAACTAAGGTCGAAGATCGAGCCTGGGTACGAGGTTTGGCACAGGATATCGCCGCTGACATTCATCCGCTGAATAATCTTCGGGTTCTGCGCTATCTAGTGGGCAAACTTGGGGTTAGCGATGAAGCACGCTTGGGTTGGTACAACCATTGGCTTGAAAAGGGTCTCATTGCTCTAGAAAAACGTCTTTCGAATGATCCACGCGTTGGTCAATTCTGCTATGGCGATCAGCCAGGTATGGCTGATGCATTTTTAGTTCCGCAAGTGTTTAATGCATATGATGCCAAGATAAGTTTTAGTAGCTATCCAACTTTGCAGCGTATTACGTATAACTGCATGCAACTCCCCGCATTTGTGAATGCCTCTTGGGAACATCAAATTGATGCGGAAGGAAAAAATCCAGAGCCTAGCTAGGCATCATCCACCACACTAGGATTGATAGGGTAAATAAAGAACCTAGGGTAGTAATGAGTACGACCCGCGAGATCAAAGAACCATCGGCTCGGTAATACTGAGCCAACATGAATGGGCCCGTACCCGTTGGCAAAGCGCTGACTAATACTGCCGCATAAACCCAAAACGTCGGCAATCCCAGGATCGGATCAGCTACTACCCAAACGACGAATGGCTGCAAGATCAGTTTTACAAACACAAGACTCCACGTAGTCTTTGCGGGCGCAGCAGTTTTTTGAACCAAAAATAATCCAATCGATACTAAGGCACAGGGGCTAGCTGCGGCCCCTAAAAAACTGACAAACTGGCGCAGAGGTGCATAAAGCTCTAAGCCGGTAGTCGCCCAAAGCGCTCCACAAAATGGGGCAACTAATAAAGGATTGGTGGCTAAGGATTTTCCAACCGTTTGAATAATTTCACCAAACGGCTTTTTAGCATGCACCCCGAGCTCTATAAAGATAATCGCTACTGCAAACAGTGCGCACACCACAATCAAGGTGGCAATCACGGCAGGCCCGAGGCCGCTTTCACCAAATGCGAGGAGTAGCAGCGGAATGCCCATATAGCCAGTGTTCGCATACGAGCCGCTCAGGCTTTGAAAACTAGCAACGGTCCAATCCTTAGTCTGAATCCGGTAATAAATTAAGAGGGCCAGATAAACCAAAATAGCGCCCGAGCTAAACGCAATAATGAACCCTGGTTGCCACAACTCCTGCCAATTACTATGGGCAGTGAAGTCAAACATTTGGGCTGGCAAGGCGAGCCACACTACAAAGCGATTGATTTCGGTTGATGCGTTTGGACTTAACTTACCGGTTTTGCCACAAATGTATCCCGCCAAAATTAAGGCGAAGATGGGAATAATGACGTTAAGAACGTGCAGCAATGAAAACCTAGGAAATTTTCTTGAGGGTTTTGCGATAACGGGCAGCGTTCTCGACGTAATGAGAGGAGATGCGATTCATCTCAGCAATCTGCTCCGGACTCAGCGTTTTCACCGCTTTCGCTGGCGTTCCAATAATCAGAGAGCCATCTGGAAATTCTTTACCTTCGGTAACTAAGGCTCCCGCACCGACTAAGCAATTTTTACCAATATTGGCGCCATTAAGGACGATAGCGTTAATTCCAATGAGACTACCATCACCAATCGTGCAGCCATGCACCATCGCCTGATGACCAATGGACACATTCTCACCTAAGGTGAGTGGCCAACCATAGTCAGAGTGCAAAACCGCAGAATCTTGAATATTGGTACCAGCTCCAATCCGAATCGGCTCGTTATCGCCCCGGATCACCACGCGTGGCCAGACATTGGCATTTTTTCCAAGATGAACTCGGCCAATGACCTCAGCCGAGTCTGCAACCCATGCCCCTTCTGCTAGCTCCGGGGAAATACCATCCAATTCATATATCGCCATGCTTTCATTATAGTGAGGCCAAATTACCAGTTTGACTCCCGATCTGGAGTGGCGGAAATTTTATGAATACTAAGGTCGGCCCCATCAAATTCATCCTCTTGAGACATTCGAATCCCAACCGATGCTTTAAGAATTCCATAAACTATAAAACCACCGATTAGAGCAACCGCTACCCCTAATAAGCTACCGATTAACTGAGCAATAACATTAACTCCACCAAGTCCACCTAAGGCTGTGAGACCAAATATACCTGCAGCGATACCGCCCCACAAGCCGCATAAGCCGTGTAATGGCCAAACACCAAGTACGTCGTCGATCTTCCAACGATTCTGTACTTTGGTAAACATATAGACAAACAGAGCGCCTGCAACCAATCCCACGATAAGTGCCCCTAGAGGATGCATCAAATCAGAGCCAGCACACACTGCCACTAAACCAGCTAAAGGCCCGTTATAAGAGAACCCTGGATCATTGCGCCCTACAAACCACGCTGCAATGGTTCCACCAACCATAGCCATTAGAGAATTAAGAGCAACTAAACCACTGACCTTATCAATCGTCTGTGCGCTCATGACGTTAAACCCAAACCATCCCACTGTCAAAATCCATGCCCCAAGAGCTAAAAATGGGATGCTTGAAGGTGGATGCGCTGCAATTTGACCTTCCTTAGAATATCGCCCACGTCGAGCACCCAGCAAAATGACTGCTGGTAAAGCGAGCCAACCACCAACTGCATGAACCACAATCGAGCCGGCAAAATCATGAAACTCATCACCTGTGAGATTTTTAATCCAACCTTGTATTCCATAATGTTGGTTCCAAACAATGCCCTCAAAGAAAGGATATATAAAACCAACAATCACAAAGGTAGCAATCAATTGCGGATTAAACTTGGCACGCTCGGCAATGCCGCCAGAAATAATTGCTGGAATCGCTGCGGCAAAAGTTAATAAGAAGAAAAATTTTACAAGCTCAAAGCCGTTTTTTTGAGAGAGTAACTCTGCACTTGAAAAAAAGTTGACTCCGTAAGCAATGCTGTAGCCAATAAAAAAATAAGCAATGGTGGAGATCGAAAAATCAATAAGGATTTTGATCAGTGCATTGACTTGATTTTTCTTACGCACAGTTCCAAGTTCCAAAAAAGCGAACCCCGCATGCATTGCTAAAACCATAATTGCGCCCATCAAAATGAAAAGGACATCGGCCCCAGATTTCATCGCATCCATTGATACCCCTATTTTTGTAAGTGAATTTTCGGTATTATGTTTTGAAGTGGGGCAATATGATCGCAATTTTGCACCCTTTCGGTGCAAATTATGTTTTTTAAGGGACTAACAATGAAAAAACTGTTTCTATTACTTGGATTAGGTGTATCTTTTTTAAGCACCCCAGCCATGGCTGAAAACAAAGCCTTAAGTACCCAAGAGCTCGTGAAGTACTGTCAGCTTCCTGCTAGCTCAGAATTTCGATCCTTTTGTGTTGGCTACTCAACTGCGATTTACGATACCTACCTCGTAACCCGCCATCCAACGAATGCCAAACCGTTTATCTGCCTAAAGCAACCGGCACCCCCGATTGATGCAGTGATTGCCGATTACGTCAATTGGGCAAAGCAAAATCAGCAATATGCTAATACACCTGCAGCCGATAGCGCATTGCGTTACCTTGCTGGTCGCTTTCCTTGTGGCAAATAATCATTTCATTTAGGAGAACTTGATCATGAAAAAATCATTACCCATCATTCTTGGTTCCGCATTGTTGATTACAGGTTGCTCCAATATGGATACCACCCAACAGCGCACCTTATCGGGTGGCGCAATCGGTGCTACCGCTGGAGCGGTTGGTGCCGCAATCTTCCATGGCAACCCCATTTGGGGTGCAGTCGGTGGAGCTGCAGTTGGTGCAGCCTCTGGCTACGTGTATGACATGTACGAAAAAGACAAGCAAGCCCAATACAACAAAGGCTATCAAGCCGGCAAGGCAAGCTCTACCAACTCGAATAGCTCCTCATCGAGCTCAAAGTAACTCAGTATTAATTTCAATCGTGCCAATAAGTGCCTTGTGAACAGGGCATTTATTGGCAATCTCAAGTAATCGCTCTGATTGCTCGGCATCAGTGATGCCTACAAGCTTGATTGAACGCTTGAATTTCTCGATCTCGTTTTCTCGCTCGATATCTACCGTCACAATTGCATCTTGTAGATCCCAGGATTTCCTCTGGGCATACATTTTTAGGGTCATGCCTGTGCAGGCAGCTAAGGCAGCGCCTAAATATTCATGTGGCGATGGTCCTGCAGAATCACCGCCCTTGTCTTTTGCAACATCCGAGACAAAATGATCATTGCCTACCTCTAGGGTCTGCTGAAAATTACCACTACCAAATCGAGATACCACCGCTCTCATACCCAATCCTTTATGCCAAAAGCATTTGATTAATACGTTTTACAAATCCAGCAGGGTCCTGTAATTGACCCCCTTCTGCAAGCAATGCTTGATCAAACAAAATGGTTGCCCAATCATCAAATTGCTTATCTTCATATTTTAATTTGAGAACTAGCGGGTGCTGCGGATTGATTTCTAAAATCGGTTTACTATCCGGGGCCTGTTGGCCTGCGGCTTTGAGCATTCGTAATAAATTTGCGGAGAGCTCATGCTCATCAGCAACTAAGCACGCTGGCGAATCAGTCAGGCGCAATGTAACACGTACGTCCTTCACTTTGCCATCAAGGGATTTTTTCATACGCTCAATCAAATCCTTGTACTGCTCTTCGGTTTCCTTTTGCTCCTTTTTCTCGGCCTCATCGGCCAAGGCACCCAGATCAAGCCCGCCTTTTGCAACCGATACCAAGGCCTTGCCGTCAAACTCATGGAAATACGACAGCATCCACTCATCGACTCGATCCGATAGCAGCAGAACCTCAACCCCTTTTTTCTTGAAAATCTCTAAGTGAGGGCTGTTCTTGGCAGCAGTATAGGATTCACCGGTAACGTAATAAATCTTGTCTTGCCCCTCCTTCATACGACTCACATAGTCAGCAAGCGCAACTGTTTGCTCGGCAGAATCAGTGTGGGTGCTAGCAAAGCGTGCTAATTTTGCAATTCGCTCTTGATTGCCGACGTCTTCTCCGATCCCTTCTTTGAGAACCTGACCAAACTCTTGCCAAAACTGAGCATATAGCTCTTTTTTAGCAGTATCCTCACTATTAGCCAACTCCTCGAGCATCGTTAAAACTCGCTTGGTTGAGCTCTCACGGATGGTTTTGACATCACGTGACTCTTGTAAGATTTCACGAGAAACATTAAGTGGCAAATCAGCCGAATCAATCACACCCGTGACAAAGCGAAGGTACATGGGCATTAGCTGTTCAGCGTCATCCATGATGAAGACGCGTTTGACATAGAGTTTGATGCCATTGCGCTTATTACGATCCCACAGGTCAAAATTGGCTTTCTTGGGAATAAATAAGAGTTGAGTGAACTCACTGCGTCCCTCAACTCGATTGTGCGAGTATGTTAGGGGGTCTTCAAAATCATGGGAAATATGTTTATAGAACTCCTTGTACTGCTCGTCCGTAATTTCTGACTTTGGTCTGGCCCACAAGGCGGTCGCTTGATTGATGGTCTCAAACTCATCTTTTGTAACCTGCCCTTTCTTTTCTTCATCCCATTCCTCCTTCTGCATCTGAATCGGTAAAGAAATGTGATCCGAATACTTGCGAATAATGGATTTCAATTTCCAAGAGGAAAGTAACTCATCTTCGCCTTCACGCAAGTGTAAGGTGATCGAGGTACCACGCTCTGGACGATTGATGGTTTCAATCGTGAACTCCCCAGCGCCCTGGGATTCCCAACGCACACCTTCGGATGCGGGCAAACCAGCCCGTCGTGTTTCCACGATGATGTTATCAGCCACGATAAATGCCGAATAGAAGCCAACACCAAACTGACCAATCAGAGCGGCATCCTTTTGCTGATCGCCAGAGAGTTTTGTAAAGAACTCCTTGGTACCCGAACGGGCAATGGTTCCGAGATTGGCGATTACCTCATCCCGGCTCATACCAATTCCGTTATCACTGATGGTGATGGTTCTGGCTTCTTTATTGAAGCTAATTTTGATCTTTAACTCTGGATCAGACTCATACCAATCTGGATGATTCATCGCCTCAAAGCGTAGCTTGTCAGCAGCATCTGAAGCGTTTGAAATGAGCTCTCGCAAAAAGATTTCCTTGTTGGAATACAAGGAATGGATCATTAACTGCAAAAGTTGTTTTACTTCGGCTTGAAAGCCAAGGGTTTCTTTAACTGCACTCATTAGAAAGCGTCCTCTTTGGTCTTGATTTCGATTGCTTTTATATTGGGGCACCTTAAGCGATTTCAAGAGCCTAAATCGTAGCGATAATCGCCTACAATAGGGGTCTTGCCCCCAGCTATAAACCTGAGATCGGCGTATGAAAAAGCTTTATATCAAAACATTTGGCTGCCAAATGAATGAGTATGATTCGGACAAAATGGCCGACATACTTCATTCAGCACAAGGCATGGACCAAACGGATCAAATTGAAGATGCTGATGTCATCTTGCTCAATACCTGCTCTATCCGAGAAAAAGCCCAAGAAAAGGTATTCTCAGACCTAGGGCGCCTACGGGAACTAAAGCAATTAAAGCCCGATCTGTTAATTGGCGTCGGCGGCTGCGTTGCGAGCCAAGAAGGTAAACAAATTATTAATCGTGCCCCGCATGTGGATTTTGTTTTTGGCCCACAAACCTTACACCGCTTGCCAAAACTAATTGATGAGCGACTCGCCACTGGTCAATCGCAAGTAGATATCTCGTTTCCCGAAATTGAGAAGTTTGATCATCTCCCGCGCTCACGTCAGACCAAAGGTTCAGCCTTTGTCTCCATTATGGAGGGTTGCTCCAAGTACTGCAGCTACTGCGTGGTACCGTACACGCGCGGTGAAGAAGTATCTCGCCCCTTTGAAGATGTGCTCACTGAAATAGTGGGCCTAACCGAGCAAGGCGTCAAGGAGATCACTCTATTAGGCCAAAACGTCAATGCCTATCGCGGGCTTATGGGCCAAACATCAGAGATTGCTGATTTTGCCCTGCTCCTCGAATACATGTCAGAGATACCGGGGCTGGAGCGGATTCGATTTACCACCAGCCATCCAAAAGAATTTACCCAACGCCTAATTGATGTTTATGACCGAGTTCCACAATTAGTCAGTCATTTACACCTTCCCGTACAGCACGCCTCTGACAAAATTTTGTCAGCCATGAAACGAGGTTATACGAGCTTAGAGTTCAAAAGCATTATTCGCAAAATGCGTATGGTTCGCCCCAAGCTCTCGCTTTCCAGTGACTTCATCGTAGGCTTTCCTGGAGAAACCGAAGCTGACTTTGAGAAGCTAATGGATATGGTGACCGAACTGCAGTTTGATAACAGTTATTCATTTATCTTTAGTTCTCGGCCCGGTACTCCTGCAGCCAATCTAGAAGACGACACGCCCTATGAGGTCAAGTTAAAGCGCTTACAACGTTTGATTGCGCAAATTGATTCTCAAGCGCTGACAGTTAGTCAAGCAATGCTAGACAATCATGAGCGAGTCTTGATTGAAGGCTTGACTCGTGATAAGGCTCATTTGCTGGGGCGCACCGAGAATAATCGCGTGGTCAATATCATTATTCCCGAGGGTGATTCTGATCAACGCTCAGTTGATCAATGGATTGGACAGATGCAAGACGTTAAAGTGACTGAAGTTCTCAAGCACACCCTACGGGGTGAAATTGTTCATTCTTAGGTCTAATTGATTCATGAGCCAAACCCTCAATCTTGATCTTCAGTTTGCTACCCAAGCCCTCCAAAGCCAAGTTTTGAGGATAGCGAGTTTGGCGCAAATTCGTAAATGGGCTGGAGCCTGTTTTCAAAGTAAAGTAATCCTCACGATTCGCTTTGTGAATCGAGCCGAGGCCCATGATCTCAACCTATTTTTTCGCGGCTTTGATAAGCCTACCAATGTCCTTACTTTTTCCTACCCAACACAGGGAAAATCAATTGAAGCAGACATTGTTTTATGTTTACCAATTCTGCGCAAAGAAGCCAAAGAACAACAAAAGCCACTCGCGGCTCACCTCGCCCATCTTTTAATTCATGGCTGCTTGCACGCCAAAGGCTATGACCATTTAAAGCCAAAAGATGCTAAAAAAATGGAAGCCTTAGAGATCAAGATATTGCAATCGCTTGGCTTTGCAAACCCTTACTAAAAAGATTCGTTTGTCGGACTGTCATCAAAATGTTTTATGCTGTCTATTAATTTATGTCTAATAGCCTGATTGATCGTCTAAGCGCGTTTTTTTCGGACCAGTCCTCTGATCCCAAAGCGCAGCGCAGGGAGTTGATTGAGACTCTTCGTGAAGCCCAAGCCGATGGGCTCATGGATGCCGATGCGCTTTCGATGATCGAGGGCGTTTTTCAGGTTGGCGAATTATCTGCTCGCGATATATTGCTGCCTCGGGCCCAAATTGACTGGATTGACATCAATGCCCCCTTATCTCAAATCATTGCAGATGTAGTCAAAACTGGCCACTCGCGCTTCCCAGTCTATGAAGGGAATCGCGATCAAGTTATCGGAATTCTTTTAGCCAAAGATCTTTTGCGCCATTTCACAGAAAAGGATTTTCAGGTTCGCGACTGGCTTCGGCCGGCTGTATTTATTCCTGAATCAAAGCGTTTAAGCGTCCTGCTCAAGGACTTTCGTAATAACCGTAATCATTTAGCCATTGTGGTCGATGAATACAGTGGCGTGGCTGGAATGATTACGATTGAGGATGTCATCGAACAAATTGTTGGTGATATTGAAGATGAGCATGACATCGATGAGGATGCTGACAATATCACCGTCTTAAAAAATGGCGACTATCGTATCAAGGGCATGACCGAATTAGAACAGCTCAACGATGAGTTAAAAACGGTTTTTTTGGCAGAAGACGTAGAAACTGTTGCCGGGCTGGTCATTCAACATCTGGGTCGAGTGCCAAAATTTGGCGAGCGGGTTCGCATCGATGGTTATGAATTCGAGGTCCAACGTGCCGATCCCCGTCAGGTCCACATACTTCTAATGCGCCGCATATCAACCCCCAACGTTTCTGCCACTGATTCTTAATTGCAAAGTAGTCGTCTTCAGGCCAATACCGTTATTCATAGCGCCTTACTTATTTTTTTAGGAGTTCTCTTAGCGGTCGCGAGTGAGCTTCCTTTTAGCGGCTACATTCAAATAATCTTATTTGCTTACACTTTATTCATACTAAGTAGAAGTAGCGAGGCAAAATCTAGTCAGGCATTTCGGGATGGATTCTTACTCGGTCTTGGCTATTTTGTAATCGCTCTTTGGTGGATTTTTATCAGCCTTCATGAGGTGGGCGGTATGGCAATTTGGCTATCGAGCTTCGCGGTATTGGCTTTAGCTAGCCTCATGGCAGTCTATTTTGGATTGGCTAATCTGATTGCAAAGCAAGTTGCTCATTCTACGTGGCGATCTCTTGCGATACCTTCGGCCTGGGTACTCACCGAATATTTACGGGGTCAGATTTTTACTGGCTTTCCGTGGATGGGCTTTGCCGAGTCGCAAGTAAATGGCCCCTTTGCCAATATTGCGCCCTATTTTGGCGGTTTAGCTTGTACCTTTTTATGCATCTGGGCCGCCTTGCAATTGAGCCAGCCTCGATTACGAAATATCGCTGGCGTAGTGGGAGCGGTTGCGATTGTCCAGGTCTTAGGAATGTGGTCATTCACCAGCCCCAAAGACTCACCCATCTCGGTGCGCCTGATTCAGGGAAATTTTGAACAAAGCCTCAAATTTAATCCCGCTGAAATTCTCAAACAAATTCATTTTTATCGGGATCAAATTATTAAAGCTCCAGCCGATTTAATCATTGTCCCTGAGACCGCGTTTCCTTGGCCTGAGACCGATATTCCTGATCAGTCGATTGAACGTATTCAAGCATTTGTGAATGAAACAAATAGTCACGTATTACTCGGCTTAATTGGCAAAATTACTAAGGGCGATACTGCGGTTCAATATTCCAATCGAGTCAGTGGCTTTTCCAAAGAACAGTCAATCTACCACTACGATAAACATCACTTAGTTCCCTTTGGCGAATTTATTCCTCCGGGTTTTCAGTGGTTTGTGGATGCTTTTAAAGTACCGATGAGTGACTTTGCCAGAGGATCGATTGATCAGGCGCCATTTTCAATTCGTCCCCGCTCTAATCCAGATCACCCCCTTTATGCCGCCATCTCAATTTGCTACGAAGATATTTTTGGTAACGAAATCGCTACCCGAATTCGCAATAGTAGAGAGCCAGTTAATCTTTTAGTGAATGTGACCAACTTGGCTTGGTTTGGCCAATCGCAAGCCCCGATGCAACAATTGCGCCTCTCTCAATTGCGTTCTCTCGAAACCGGCCTACCTAGTTTACGTGCCACTAATACCGGAATCACTGCACTCATTGATGAACGCGGACGTGTCATGGCAGATCTTGAGCAATTTGTGCAGGGTGAGCTTGAGCTGCGAGTACAAGCCTTTGAGGGACGAACGCCCTATGTGATTTGGGGTAATTGGCCGATTTTGATCTGGGTACTTTTTGCCTTGGGGATTGGCTATTGGGGAAGAACACGACCGAATTGATTTTTTAACGAGTCCTTGGTTTGCCGAGTAAAATCAAGGTCTTATCTAAAAAATCATTGTGTCGCATGCTAACGTTTCAACAAATTATTCTCAAACTTCAAGATTATTGGGACCAACAGGGTTGTGCGCTGTTGCAACCCATCGATCTTGAAGTTGGGGCTGGTACCTCGCATACAGCCACTTTTTTGCGAGCCATTGGTCCTGAACCCTGGAAAGCAGCCTATGTTCAACCTTCACGCCGTCCCAAGGATGGTCGTTATGGTGAAAACCCAAATCGCTTACAACACTACTACCAATACCAAGTTGTTTTAAAACCAGCACCTGCCAACATCTTGGATTTGTATCTGGGCTCCTTAAAGGCTTTGGGGCTTGATCTGCAGCAAAACGATATTCGTTTCGTAGAAGATGACTGGGAGAACCCGACCTTAGGAGCATGGGGCCTTGGCTGGGAAGTTTGGCTCAATGGAATGGAAGTGACTCAATTTACGTATTTTCAGCAAGTGGGTGGCTTAGATTGCAAACCTGTATTGGGTGAGATTACCTACGGAATTGAACGTTTGGCGATGTACTTGCAAAACTGCTCAAACGTCTTTGATCTCGTCTGGACGGACGGTGTGACCTATGGTGACGTCTATCACCAAAACGAAGTGGAGCAATCACGCTATAACTTTGAACACTCCAATACAGACTTCCTGTTCGCAAACTTTAATCAGTACGAAAGCGAAGCAAAGCGCCTCATGGAGCAATCGCTTGCACTACCTGCATATGAGATGGTTCTTAAGGCAGCCCATACATTTAATCTGCTTGATGCGCGTGGGGCGATTTCGGTAACAGAGCGTGCTGCTTATATTGGTCGTATTCGTAATTTGTCGCGCTTAGTCGCGCAAGCCTATTACGAATCACGTGAACAACTAGGCTTTCCCATGTTGCAAACTAAAGCGCATTAAGGCATTAATTTTCATATGAACAGTCTCCCCTTGCTGCTCGAGCTATTTACCGAAGAGCTTCCCCCAAAATCACTCAAACGTTTAGGTGAATCCCTATCGCAGTCAATCTACGAAGGTTTAAAGAGAGCACAGTTGCTAAGTGCCAGTAGCACCTGTCAGTCTTTTGCCAGCCCAAGACGTCTAGCAGTCCTGATTAGCGATGTTTTGGATCAAGCTTCTGATTATCCGGTGCGCGAGAAACTCTTGCCACTCTCAATTGCCTTTGACGAACAAGGCAAGCCCAGTCAAGCGCTTACCAAAAAATTGGCAAGCTTAGGTCACTCTGATACTCCACTGAATCAACTGGAACGCAGTGGTGAAGGTAAAAATGAAGCGCTATATTTAAATACCATTGCCAAAGGTGCGCGCCTGGAATCGACATTACAACAGGCTCTTATGGATGCAATTCATCATTTGCCGATCGCAAAGATGATGCATTACCAGATTCAAACGCAATCAGGTGCAATTGAGGAAGTTCAATTTGCAAGACCCGTACACCGCATCATCGCACTGCACGGATCGAAGACGCTTGCAATTCATGCTTTGGGAATTGATGCAAGCAATCAAACCGAAGGGCATCGTTTTTTATCACCTGGAATCATTACCATTAGTGACGCGCAGCAGTACGAGTCCCGACTTGAGGCTGCAAAAGTAATCCCGTCATTTGCCAAACGCCGCGCTTATATTGAATCGGAGCTACAAAAGGCTGCCAACGGCCTACGAGTTTTAATGCCAGATGCTCTTTTGGATGAAGTGACCGCCTTGGTGGAGTATCCGGCGATCTATACCTGCGAATTTGATCCTGAGTTTTTGGAAGTTCCTCAAGAATGCTTGATTCTGACGATGCAAACCAATCAGAAATACTTTGCCTTGATCAATCAGGATGGCAAGCTAAGCAATCGTTTCCTCATCGTCTCAAACATCCAAACCGATCAACCAGAGTCAATTATTTCTGGGAATGAGCGCGTTATTCGTCCCCGTTTGGCCGACGCTCGCTTCTTTTATCTGCAAGATCAAAAGCGTACTCTTGAATCACGCGTTCCTGATTTAGCTAAGGTGATTTATCACAATCAATTGGGAAATCAGCTGCAACGCTCAGAACGAGTCCGAGCATTAGCCAATAAAATTGCTAGTAGCCTCAATCAAGCTGGATTTGAGCTTAAGCTTCAAGAGGTTGACCGTGCATCACAACTTGCTAAAGCTGATTTATTAACGGATATGGTTGGCGAGTTCCCCGAACTACAAGGGGTCATGGGGCGTTACTACGCCTTGGTTAATCATGAAGCACCCGATGTTGCTGCCGCGTGTTATGAGCACTATCTTCCTCGATTTGCTGGGGATTTTCTGCCACAAACCTTGGTGGGAACCGTATTGGCGATTGCTGATAAATTAGAAACGATTGTTGGAATTTGGGGTGTCGGTCTTGCTCCCACAGGTGATAAGGACCCCTATGCATTGCGACGCCATGCCTTGGGCATTTGCCGGCTGCTACTAGAAAAGAATCTGCCGCTCAATCTCAAGCAACTCATTGGTCTTGCGAAGCAGCAGTTTTCAAATCTAGTTTTGAAGGTCGAGGTTGATGAAGAAGTTATCTATCAGTTTATTCTGGATCGATTAAAAGCATATTTAAAAGATCAAGCCGTTGATGGCGCCACATTTAGCCCCTTAGAGATTGATGCGGTCCTGAGCATCCATCCGCAAAAACTCAACGATCTAATTACACGTTTACTGGCCATTCGGAGTTTCAATCAATTACCGCAAGCGGCCGCGCTCGCTGGAGCCAATAAGCGAATTAGTAACATCCTGAAGAAGGTCGATGGCAAAGTGAGTGCAGAGATCAATCCAAGTTTGCTCACGATTGCAGCAGAAAAGAATTTATACACGGCTCTTACTCAACTGCAACCGCGCCTCGATCAGAATCTCCAAGCCCAACAATTAATTGATCTATTGCAAGATTTGGTCTCACTCAGTGATCCGGTAGATCAATTCTTTGCAGATGTTATGGTAATGGATGAGAACATCGAGCTTCGAAATAATCGTCTTGCTCTACTGCAGCGCCTCCACCAACAAATGAATTTAGTTGCTGATATTGGCAAACTTGCATGACCATTAAAGTCGATAAGCTCATCATTTTGGATCGCGATGGGGTGATTAACCAAGATCGCGACGATTATGTGAAGTCATGCGATGAGTGGATCCCGATTCCTAATAGCTTAGAAGCGATTGCATTACTCTCTCAGGCTGGCTATACCCTGACCATTGCAACCAACCAATCGGGCATTGCACGCGGTTATTACACCTTAAGTGAATTGCATGCGATGCACCAAAAAATGATGGATTTGCTTAAACCATTGAGCGGCAAGATTGATAGTATTTTCTTTTGTCCTCATACCGATGCCGATCAATGCGATTGCCGTAAGCCTAAACCGGGCTTAATGCAGCAAATTGCAAATCGATATTTAAAAAGTCCTGCAAATCCTGCTTTGCCATTAAGCAATGTTCCGATCGTGGGCGATTCATTACGTGATCTTTTGGCAGGAACGGCTCTGGGCGCCAGTCCGCACTTGGTCCTAACAGGGAAAGGTCGTGGTGTTAAGAGGGCTGAGTTACCTAGCAATACACAAATTCATGAGGATTTGATGGGTTTTGCGCGATCAATTTTGGCGCAGTCATGATTTGGCTTCGTTCTCTTCTTTTTTTTATTAGTCTTGTAACGTACACGCCGCTGTATGCCGTTTTCTGCTTAATGACATTTCCCTTTCTGAGCGAACATACACGCTATCGCATCATTCAGTTCTGGGGTCAAAGCATTATCTTTTTCTTGCAATTCTTTTGTGGGGTTCGGTTTGAAGTTCTGGGAAGAGAAAATATACAAGCAGTGATTGATCAGCCTGTGGTGATACTCAGTAAGCATCAATCGGCTTGGGAGACCATCGCGTTCTTACAAATTTTTCCCAAAGAGCTCTGCTATGTATTTAAACGTGAACTACTTTGGATTCCATTTTTTGGTTGGGTGATTGGCTTACTGAACATGATTCATATCAATCGCTCTGATGCAGGCGGCTCCGCAATATCGGTTGCCAATCAAGGTAAAGAGCGTTTAAAGGCGGGCAAGTGGATGATTTTGTTCCCTGAGGGCACCCGAACACCTGTTGGATCCCATAAGCCCTATCGCAAAGGTGGGGCCCGCTTAGCCGGACTCACGGGAGCAACTGTATTGCCAGTCGCCCATAATGCTGGACGTTGCTGGCCACGAAATAGCTTTTTGAAGTACCCTGGTCTCATTACAGTCTCGATTGGGCCATCAATCCCCTCGCAGGGCAAATCGGGTGACGATTTACATGGGGCTGTGGAAACCTGGATCGAGGGTGAGATGCGACGAATTGACCCAACAGCCTATCAATCCAAATAATCACTTCCCTGATAGCATCAACGCCCACTGAATATAACGTTCCACTGAAATATCTTGGGCGCGTGCTTTTAGCTCCGTATCGGTAAGATTTAGTTGCTCAGCAATACTTTGTAAATTACTGCGTAACATTTTGCGACGCTGAGCAAAGGCCAAGGCCACAATCTGACTAAGCGCATCCCATTGAGCTGGTGTTAAAGCAAAATCAGCACGTGGAATCATCCGAATCACTGCAGAATCTACTTTGGGTTGAGGTTCGAACGCAGTCGGCGGCACATCCAATAAGTAATCCACGTGGTACCTTGCTTGCAGCATGACCGATAAGCGGCTGTACTCCGAATCACCCGCTGATGCAGTAATACGTTCTACCACTTCAGCCTGCAACATAAAGACTTGTTCATCAACCCATGGGGCGGCTGCAATCAGATGGAATAGCAAAGGCGATGAAATGTTATATGGCAAGTTACCGATCAAGGCGCAGCGCTCTTTCGATAGCTTAGCTTGCTTAGCCCAGCTCGCAAAATCAAATTGAAGAGCGTCCCCTTCGTGAATAATCAGGCCACCTAACTGCTCTCGCTGTTTTGCTTTTTGCCATGTATAAACAATGTCACGATCGATCTCAAGAACTTCGAGTTTTTCAAGTCGCTCAAGTAAAGGTCGAGTTAAGGCGCCAAGTCCAGGACCAATTTCAAGAACGTGCATGCCAGGCGTCGGATTTAAGGCATTCACAATCGCAGCAATTACTCCCTGATCGATCAGGAAGTTCTGTCCAAAGCGCTTACGTGCTCGATGCATCGTGATTCAATTTTGTAAGAGCCAACTCTCTTGCGAGTTGTAAAGCTGCAAACATACTGCGCCAATCTGCCTTACCCTGCCCAGCAATATCTAAGGCTGTACCATGATCAACAGAAGTACGGATATACGAGAGGCCCAAAGTGACATTCACTCCCTCCGTGAAACTTGCTAACTTAAAGGGAGCCAAGCCTTGATCATGGTACATCGCCAAGACCGCATCAAATGAATGCAGGCGATCCGCATGAAATAAGCTATCGGCTGGATAGGGCCCAGAGGCCAAGATCCCTTCATGTTTAGCAGCCTCAATCACAGGAATAATTACTTCAAGCTCCTCGCGACCAAGATGACCATTCTCTCCAGCATGGGGATTTAAGCCAGTCACCGCAATGCGAGGCTTTGCGATACCAAAGCGTGTCTTTAAATCCGCTTGGATGATTCTCAGAGTATTGAATAAAGACTCAAACTGAATCGCATCGGCAACCTGACGAATAGGCAAATGGGTGGTGGCAAGAGCGACTCGTAAGGGGATTGCTTGCCCTTTACCACTGAGCGCTTGGGGGATTTCGCCGCACAACATCATCACGACCTGGCGTTGCTGATCAAGCTCAGCCAAAAACTCAGTGTGTCCTGTAAATGGATGTTGCGGGGTATCCAAAATACTTTTTTGGACCGGAGCAGTAATTAAGGCGTGATGTTGACCAACTCGACAAGAATCGCTGGCTGCTCGAATGACTGAAAGCACGTACTGCGCATTAGCTAAATTAAGAACACCAGATTGTGGTGGATGATTTAGAGGGATATGCACAACTTTGATTTGGGGCGGCAATACCTCGCGCGTAAATAACTGCCGATCACCAAATAAGCTAATCTCTGCATCAGCATGGGCTGCTATGAAGGCCTTGGCAGCTGCTAATGAAACTTCAGGGCCAATGCCAGCCGGCTCCCCAGTGCTCAGTGCGAGCTTAACGGACTTGCTCATCCAGATTCAAAATCTTGACAGTCGCGGTATCGCGTAATTGGCGCAACCAGTCTTGGTAGGCTTGCTCGAACTTACGCTCTCGAATGGCTGCTCTAGCAAACTCACGTTGCTTCTCAACCGTTAATTGCGCATCGCGCCGCTCCAGCACTTGAATTAAATGCCAACCAAATTCCGTCTTGACTGGATCGCTCACCTCGCCAATTTGCAAGCGATTCATCGCAATCTCGAATGGGGGCACCAATTCGCCAGGACCCATCCAACCCAATATGCCGCCATTCTGGGCTGAGCCATCCTCTGAGAATTTCTTCGCTAAAGACTCAAAATCAGCGGTCTTGGCACGAATCTGATCACGATAACCTTGCAGGCGTCGCTCGACATCCGCGTCTTGCAATCCTTGGCGATGACGAATCAAGATATGTCGCGCTAACGTTTGCGTAACAATCATATTCTGCGGGGTGAGATCCGCTGGATTGGCATTACTGGTAGCAGCTGCGCGTGCCCCTGTACCACTGGAACGTCGATCCATTACTTTTAATACATGAAAGCCGGCCGGGCTTCGAACCACCGATGGCGCCACTTGACCAGGACCAAGATTTCTTACAGCCTCAACAAAGATTTGGGGTAAACGATCTTGGGTGCGATAGCCAAGATCCTGGAACTTAATACGAGAGTTTTCTTTATTGGCTTGTGCGCCCAACTGCATAAAATCTGCGTCACCACGTGCTTCTTTTAATATGGCTTCTGCACGCTTTCTAGCATCAGCTTGAGCGCTGGGACCTGCTCCCTCTTCCACCGGGATAAAAATTTGAGCAACCGCAATCTCTTCAGGACCTGAGCCTGCTGCGGCAGGCTCTGCTCCGCGACGCTGCATCTGCTCAACAATAAAGTTATCGATTTCAGCATCCGAGATCTTAATTTGTGAATCAACCTCCCGCTCTCGTAAACGCGCTTTTAGAACATCTTCGCGCAATAACTCACGATAGCGCTGAAAATTCATGCCTGATTTGGTGACTGTCTCCCGAAATTCATTGAAGGTCAACTTATTCCGAGTTGCAATGTCTTCAATAATCTTATTGAGCTCTTTATCGTTAACGGCTAAACCAGTTTGCTCAGCTTCCTGAATTTGAATCTTCTCTAAGATCAAGTTTTCGAGCACTTGCTTACGTAACTCGCTACCCTCTGGTAATTTTTTTCCGCCAGCTGGTGCTTGCTTTTGAATCGAGGCAATCCGATCATCAATTTCCTTACGCGTTACAACCCCAGTGTTCACAACCGCCACTACGCCATCAATGTTGACGATCTTAGGCTCATTGGCAGACGGATTATTTTGTGCGCCTGAGGGCTGACTAAACAACACGCCCAAGAATCCACATGCCATCAAATAAGGAAACATGGTGAACTTTAGGAATGAATTACGACACAAAATCATTATTGATAATTTTCGTAGGGTGAGGGTGGCAAAGGCTTGGCTACCGGCTGGTATCCAGGAACGTTTAGACGCATCACATCGACTGGATTATTTCCAACACTAGCAAAGCCTCTAAATTCTAATTGAAAAAGGACCTGGGTAGTAGTGATTTGGGAGGTGTTACGGGCTTGCGAGTAAGCAAAGCGTGCGGTCCAACAATCTGCGTCATACTGCAATCCCACGAGGGTATTTAAGGTCTTTGCTGTTAAGGCGTCATACCCCCAACGGCCTAATACACGATACTTTTTAAATATTGGCCACTCGCCAAAGGCATTGTATTGATCGGTCTGAGTCACGCCAGAGTTCGTGCCATCGGTTGGTGGATTCCAAACATTCCGGTAGGCAAAATTAAGGCTACGGCCCGGAGTCGGTCGCCACCCCGCGCCAACACTGCTTTGTACAAAACGATTCAATTGGGTGTTGTATTGTCCAAATAAATCGACGTTAAAGTTTCCTAGTAAACGGATCGTACTGGCACCCAAGGTATCAGAGTAACGCGTTGGGTTTTGGATCGTACCGTTCAAGCCAACCCGTTGACCTGTGAAATCTTGTCGTTGAGCCAACGTTACCGTAGCTCGCTCTGCGCCAGTGTTCGTTTCTAGAACACGACTCGTCAAGCCCATGGTTAATTTATTGTTATCAGCCACCCGGTCATTACCCACGAAAGTGTTCTCACTAAATATTTGAGTAATACCAAAGCCAGCGTCAGCAGTATCAAAGAGCGGGGTCTGTGCCTGACTTTGGAATGGTGTATACACATAAAAGGCGCGTGGCTCCATGGTCACAATCATGTCGCGCCCAAAGAAGCCCTTCATCTCTCTTGCGTCACGCTCAAACGCCAAACCAGAATCCAAACTAAAGGTTGGTAAGGCAAATCCTTGAATCGGTTGATTTAGGGATTGATTAATCGAAGTTGATGGGCTATTTGTGAGCATCCCAGAATATTGATTGGCCTGAAAACTCAACTTGGGTCTCAAGAAATATCCCGGAGTAACTTGTGGCAAAGCGATACTACCGCGAATCACGGTTCGATCCGCCTGACTAAATGACCCTCCCTGTGGCATGCCAGAGGCTGGTGCATACAGATTATTGGTGTTATATGAAAAGCGAGTGAAGTCTGCGCTGAATGTAATGTCGGGGGCTCGATTAAACCCACCCGAGAATGCTCCAGGGGCGCCCAAGGCACGCTGATTTCGATAATTGGCGGTGACTTGGGGCAAGATGTTGTAGGGAGAAGTGACGGGTGCTGTTGGATCTGGTTGTAGGGTCTGAAAGGTCAGTGCGCGTGCAGTGAAATTCCAGTTTTTGATACCGCCATAATTGGTACCCACTTCTTGCCGAAACTGATTCGTCACTGCACCACCAATGCCGTAGGAAAAATCGATTGGATATAGATTGTCCGATACCTTGCTCACATTCGCGTAACCATTCCACGCTCGACCTAGCATTTGTCGCTGTTGCCAGTCGTACTTCCAACGATCGCGTCCTAAAATTTTGTCGTAGTTCATGAACTGACCGCTCAACGTTCCTGAATACTTGGGATCAATGTAACGAAAATCGCCGCCTAGTAATGTTCCGCGATGATTCATGAACCGAGGTGTAATGGTGAGATCGCGATTCGGCGCAATATTGACGTAGTACGGTTGTGCAATATCTAAACCATTATTCGAGTTATAACCAATCACAGGCGCCAACAATCCAGAGCGACGTTGATTGGACGTAGGCAAACTAAAGTAAGGTGCGTATGCAATCGGTACATCAAAAAAACGCATCACGCCATTGCGCCCGGTCATTTGTTTTTGTTCTTGATCAACCTCAATCTGAGTAGCCGTGAAATACCAATCTAAATTATCTGGACTGCAAGTGGTATAGGTGGCCTTATCAAAGATAAATACATCGGCCGACTCAATCGTTAGCTTGTTCGCTTTACCACGTCCGCGAACATCCCGAAGCTCATAGTTCGGTTTATCCATCTCTCCCTCACGCGCATCAACCTTAAAGCGTGCGCGGGGCCCTGAGAACTGAGTATTTCCTTTAATGAGCTCGACATTACCAATTAAATTTGCAATATCTGTATCAGGATCGTAATTAATTTCATCGGCCTTAATGATGGTATTGTTCCGACGAATTTGAGCACGCCCCTTCAAGTTCATTTGACGATCAACCACCCCATCAATTTCATCGCTAAAGGTGAAGGTCAAGGCCTCACTATCTGGAATCGGTTTACCAACCCGTAATTGATCATCTAACTTTAAGACCGTGACTTCGGCGCGACTAGGAACTAGGGTTGTGGTTGGGAGCGATCCAACCGGCAATGGTCGGGGTGGCTCGCCAATCGGAACTGGCGCTTGTCTTTGAAGCTCCTGTTGCGCTTGATTTTGTTGGGGCGATGGTAATAATGGTGAAATCGCATTGGTGACTGGGCCTAAGTTTTGTGCCATCAGTGGCAGCGACACAAAGAGTGCGGCGACCAATAGCCCCCTGCCCAGGATCACGAACGGGGTCTTTAAAGATGCAAGATAGGCGCTGATGCCGGCGCGAAGGCGATAATGACTCATGGATCCAGACAGCCCTTATTATACGAATCGATCATGCCTGACAATCGCTTAATTCAACTGAATCAATGGCTTGATAGCCTAGTGGGCCGTTGGGGGCTAGAGCCCACCAGCTTGGCCCCTGCTTCCGCAGATGCCAGCTTTAGACGCTACTTCCGAATCGCTAGCGCTCACCCCCAATACCCCAGCCTGATTGTGATGGATGCTCCACCCGATAAAGAGACCGTTTTACCCTTTATTCAGGTTGCTAATCTTTTAAAAGATGCAGGGCTTCATGTACCCATCATCCTCGCAGAAAACCAGGAAAAAGGATTTTTACTACTCAGCGATTTAGGAAGTCAAACTTATCTGAGCGTCTTATCACCAAGTAATGCAAAAGCACTTTACCGAGATGCCAGCCAAGCCTTAGTAAAAATGCAATATGCCAGTCGTGAGGGTGTTTTGCCACCTTATGATGATGCAACCTTGCAGCGCGAACTCGATCTATTGGATGAGTGGTATTTAAAACGTCATCATCAATACACTCTAAGTGATGATGAGAGAAATCAACTGCATACTATTTTTCGGTTGATCAAAGAAAATAATCTTGCCCAATCGCAGGTGTATGTCCATCGCGATTTTCATTCGCGCAATTTAATGCATTGCTCATCTAACAACCCCGGAGTTTTGGATTTTCAGGATGCTTTATATGGACCGATTACATATGACATTGTCTCTTTATTGCGCGATGCTTATATTGAGTGGACCGAGGAAGAAGTACTTGATTTCTTGATTGAGTATTGGGATATAGCTCGCGCTTCTGGCTTGAAAGTTCCATCTGATTTTGCGGATTTTTATCGGGACTTTGAATGGATGGGCTTACAGCGTCATCTAAAAGTCCTAGGTATCTTTGCGCGCTTATATCACCGCGATGGCAAAGCCAATTACTTAAACGACATTCCCTTGGTTCTCAAATATACGCGTGCGGTTGCAAGTCGTTACGGTTGCTTTAAGCCTCTTTTGCAGATTTTGGATCAAGTTGCAAAACAGTCGTCTTAAACTGTTCACTATCGATGACTGCACAGAATTTACCTTGTCTTTTATTGGCCGCTGGTCGAGGGGAGCGCATGCGTCCATTAAGCGACCATACCCCGAAACCCTTATTAAACGTTCGTGGTAAATCATTGCTCAGCTGGCATCTAGAATCCCTACAGCGGGCTGGGATTCAACATGTGGTGATCAACCATGCCTGGCTTGGTAAACAGATCGAGGCGGCCCTAGGGAATGGCCATGAATATGGCCTGTCGATTCAATACTCTCCGGAGGTAAGTGCCCTGGAAACAGCCGGGGGAATCTGCCAAGCATTGCCCATTCTCAAGCCTGCTGACTTTTTTCTGGTGATTAATGGGGATGTTTTTAGTCCTAATTTTCCCATTCATGAATTGATCCAACGTGCTAATCAACTCCGTAACCAAAATCAGTTTTTGGCTCATCTAATTTTGGTTCCCAACCCACCCCATCATCCGACAGGCGACTTTTATCTTGATGGCAGCATCGTGCGCGGGGAGGAGCATTCGAATGCCAATAGTCCAAAACTGACTTTTTCAGGGATTGGTATCTATCACCGGAGCTTATTTGATGGCTTAAATCGGGGAGAAAGTGCTAAATTAGCCCCCATCTTACGCAGGGCAATGCTTAATCATCAGATCTCCGGTGAAAAATATTCAGGTTCATGGCAGGATGTAGGTAGTCCCGAACGCTTAGCTGAACTAAATCGATCCTAAAATCATCAAGATGAATCGTCTTAACTCGCACAATCCGCTCATGAATGCCTGCCAACAGCGTCGTGATCACTTGGCATCCATCATTCAAGCCAAAACAGGTGGTGGCGTAGTCATTCTAGGAACTGCCCCCGAAAAGGCACGCAATCGAGATAGCGATTTTCCTTATCGGCATGACAGTGACTTCTTTTATCTCACCGGTTTCGAAGAGCCTGCGGCTACCCTAGTGATGGTGGTTACAAAATCCAGCTATGAGACCCACCTCTTCTGTCGACCCAAAGATCTCGAACGCGAGATTTGGGATGGATACCGCTTGGGCCCCCAAGAGGCACCCGCCCACTTACTGATAAACGCTGCATACCCAAACTCTGAACTAGACCAAAAACTCCCTGATTTTTTAGCAGATCAAAACGCGGTATATATCAAACTTGCCGCAGCCTCACATGATGATGCATCGATGCGGCAATGGATGAACACGGTGCGCCAGCGCGCCCGCATGGGAATCAATGCCCCGGAGGTATTTCATGACATTGAAACTATTTTGCATGAAATGCGTTTGTTTAAAGGTCCTGAGGAAATCGCCATCATGCGGCAAGCCGCAGCGATTTCTGCCCAAGCTCACATTCGCGCCATGCGCTCTTGCAAACCCGGAAAGCGTGAATATCAATTAGAAGCCGAGTTGCTCTATGAGTTTCGTTATCACGGGGCCGAGAGCGTTGCCTATAACAGCATCGTGGCCGCCGGTGCGAATGCCTGCGTATTGCATCACCGTGCAGGATCGGCTGAACTCATAGATGGCGATCTGTGTTTAATTGATGCCGGGTGCGAGCTTCATGGCTATGCCTCCGACATCACCCGAACCTTTCCAATTAATGGACGATTTAGCAGTGCCCAGCGCACCCTCTATGACATTACACTTGCTGCCCAACAAGCAGCGGTTGATGCGACCCGCCCTGGGCATTCGTTTATCGATCCACACCAAGCCGCAGTAAAAGTTCTGACGCAAGGCTTAATCGATGAAAAGCTGATTCGGATTGGCGAAGTTGGCTCTCTCGACAATGCCATTGAGACAGGAGCCTATAAGCGCTTTTATATGCACCGCACTAGCCATTGGTTGGGCATGGATGTCCATGACGTCGGATCCTATCGCGAACTTCATACTGTGACTCAAGCTGATACCGAAAGACCTTGGCGCACGCTTGAAGAGAACATGGTGCTTACCATCGAACCCGGTCTTTATTTACGCCCAGCTGAGGATATTCCGAAGGCCTATTGGAATATTGGAATTCGGATTGAGGATGACGCTCTAGTGACTGCCAATGGTTGCGAACTCATTTCCCGTGGGGTCCCAGTTGATCCAGTTGAAATTGAGTCCATCATCCGCTCTTAATGAATGAGTGTATGAACACATTTCATACAGTTGTCATTCAAGGCGGGGGTCCTGTCGGTCTTGCCTGCGCAGCTTGGCTTTTACAAAAAAATCCACACATTAGTCTGACCTTGATTGATCGTAATCCTGCAGATGACGAGCAAATTCAGTCGGGCGATCAACGTGGTATCGCGCTATCGCATGGCAGTAAATTATTACTTGATACGATCAATGCTTGGCCATCCAATTGTCCTGCGATTCATCGAATTCACGTCTCTCAGGTTGGCCACTTTGGTCGAGCCCTAATGACGCGTGAAGAACTCGGGCAGGATGCCTTGGGTCATATTAGTCGCTATCGCGATATTCATCTAACCCTCAGAAAAGCACTGCGGGCTCTGGGGGCCCATTCACCGAATTTTGTGTGGCATCACAATGCGGATGAAAGCTTCAATACACCACCAGCTGCATGCATCGTACATGCCGAGGGTGGGTTATTTAAGCAACAGGATTGGGTCGAGTCAGGCCGCGATTACCGTCAAGCGGCCCTCGTGGGCACTGTGGATGTGGAACATCCAATTGCCCATCAAGCGTGGGAGCGTTTTACCGACGAAGGTCCGCTTGCGCTGCTGCCCTCGCATCTAGGGCCCAATACACATAATCTAGTCTGGTGCGCCTCCCCAGAATCGAGTCAACGCCGACTAGCTCTTAGTGATGATGAGTTTCTCAATGAACTGGAGCATAGTTTTGGTCGGCGCCAGGGTCGATTTACTAACATCGCTAATCGTCGTTTGTATGACCTTGGCTTGAACTACCGCAAAGAGGTTTGTATTGATCATGAGGTATGGATTGGCAATGCAGCACAAACCTTGCATCCAGTGGCTGGCCAAGGTCTTAATCTTGGCTTACGCGACGCTTACCTACTTGCTGAGAAACTCGCCGATCTCTTTAAGCAAAGACAGGCGGTAACGCCCAATGCCGTAAAAGCCCAACTGCTTGAGTATGCAAAAAGCCGCCAAATTGATCGGCGCGCAACGATTGGCATTACCGACTTCTTAGCACGCGTGTTCACGTCGCCCTTACTCCCCATTCAGGTCTCGCGTGGCCTAGCACTCAGTGCTCTCGCCTGGCTACCGCCTGTAAAAATAACTCTTGCCAAGCAAATGATGTTTGGCCGGCGCTAGTTTGCCTAAAAATTAGGCAGTTAAGGAACGGGTGTGGTACAGTGATGCCTCCAATTCAGATCCATTTCCCTCGGTATGCAAATCGGTCCTTACTCACTAGCCAATGCTCTATTTGTTGCGCCGATGGCTGGTGTTACCGATCGCCCCTTTCGACAATTATGTAAAAAATTAGGGGCAGGTTATGCGGTCTCGGAAATGATCGCCTCCAATGCCATGCTATGGAATAGTGAAAAAACCTTGAGGCGCGCTAACCATGTTGGCGAGTTCAAACCCATTGCAGTCCAAATTGCAGGAGCAGATCCAAAGATGATGGCGCAAGCAGCTCGCTTGAATGTGGATCGAGGCGCCCAAATCATTGATATCAATATGGGCTGCCCAGCAAAAAAAGTTTGCAATGTCGCAGCTGGTTCTGCCCTCCTAAAAGATCAACCTTTAGTTCAGCAAATTGTGGAGTCGGTGGTTCAAGCCGTTGGCACTGGCCCTGATGCGGTGCCCGTGACGCTCAAAATTAGAACCGGCTGGGATCGTGATCATAAGAATGCGCAAGAAATTGCAAAAATTGCGCAAGAGGCTGGAATTTCGATGCTCACGATTCATGGACGTACCAGAGCGGACTTGTACCACGGTGACGCTGAGTACGAAACGATTGCGGCTGTAAAGAGTCGCATTTCAATTCCGGTGGTTGCGAATGGCGATATCAACAGCCCCGAGAAAGCCAAGCAGGTTTTGCGCATTACTAGGGCGGATGCGCTCATGATTGGACGAGCTGCACAAGGTAGACCCTGGATTTTTCGGGAAATTGAGCACTATCTAAAAACGGGTGAACTCCTGCCTCCCCCACGGGTTCATGAAATTCAAGCGATTCTTAATGAGCATTTGCTCGATCACTACGCATTCTATGGCGAGTACACAGGTCTGCGAACTGCACGTAAGCATATTGCCTGGTACTGCAAAGGCTTACGCAACTCGCATGCGTTTCGTCACCAAATGAATAGTGCTGAGGATTGCAAAGCCCAATTGCAACTCGTCAATGATTATTTTGACGAAATGAAGCTCCACTCCGATCATCTTTTATTTTTAGAAGCAGCCTAATTGAACCATCATGAAAAGCAATAAACATCCTGTCACAGAATGCATTGAAATCAATTTGCAACGCTACCTCGATGACCTCAAAGGCACGCCGCCCAATGATATTTATCAAATGGTCTTGAGTGTGGTTGAAAAACCGATGTTAGAGCTGGTCATGGCGCATGCCAAGCAAAACCAATCTTTAGCAGCGTCCTATTTAGGGATTAATCGCAATACCTTACGCAAAAAACTTTTAGAGCATCGCTTAATCTAATCATGATTCGTACAGCCCTCCTCTCCGTATCCGATAAAAGTGGCATTGTTCAGTTTGCACAAGCGCTGCATGGCCTAGGTATAAAACTGATCTCAACTGGCGGCACCGCCAAACTATTGGCCCAAGAAGGCTTACCGGTTACTGAAGTGGCAAGCCTCACCAAGTTCCCCGAAATGTTGGATGGTCGGGTCAAAACCTTACATCCAAAGGTTCATGGCGGCTTATTGGCTCGGCGCGACTCCAAAGAACATATGGCCGCCATTGCCGAGCATGGGATTGAACCAATTGATCTATTGGTAATTAATCTTTACCCCTTTACACAAACAGTGAGTCAAGACAAGTGCAGCTTTGAAGAGGCGGTTGAGAATATTGATATTGGTGGACCAGCCATGTTACGTGCTGCTGCTAAAAATCATCAAGATGTCACCGTACTCATTTCCCCAGCGGATTACACAATGGTTTTGGATGAGATGCGCCGTAATCAGAATACAGTGTCGTTTGCAACCAACTTGGCACTTGCAAAAAAAGTGTTTGCCCATACCGCTCAATATGATGGAGCGATTGCGAACTACTTAAGTTCTTTAGACGATACGCAAGATCATCAAAAGCGCCATCCCTATCCACAGACTCTGCATTTAGCATTTGAGCGCGTTCAAGAAATGCGCTATGGTGAGAACCCTCACCAATCGGCAGCGTTTTATAAGGACCTCGTACCACCGGTTGGCAGTCTCGCTCATTACCAACAGCTTCAAGGCAAAGAGTTGTCATTTAACAATATTGCTGACTCGGATGCTGCTTGGGAATGCGTTAAATCCATTGGTCAGGATCAAGCGGCGTGTGTCATTATTAAACATGCCAACCCTTGTGGTGTAGCAATAGCGGATACCGCAGAAAAAGCCTACCTAAAAGCATTACAAACCGATCCAACTTCTGCTTTTGGCGGAATCATTGCACTCAATCGTCCCTGTGATGAGGCGTGCGCTATAGCAATTGCAAAGCAATTTGTTGAAGTGATGATCGCGCCCTCTTTTAGCGAGTCTGCCAAGGCAATCTTTGCTGCTAAACAAAATGTACGTCTTCTCGAAATTCCGCTTCCTAAGGAAGGGGCTAATCCTCTAAATCAATTTGACTTCAAACGCGTTGGGGGCGGCTTGTTAGTGCAATCGAGCGATTCAAAAAATGTTCTCCCCCAGGAATTACAGGTGGTAACCAAGCGTCAGCCGAGTCCCACTGAATTAGCAGACCTGATGTTTGCTTGGCGAGTCGCCAAATTTGTGAAGTCCAATGCAATTGTGTATTGCGCCAATGGCATGACTTTAGGAATCGGTGCTGGTCAAATGAGTCGGATTGACTCTGCCCGAATTGCAAGCATTAAGGCTGAGCATGCTGGCCTAAGTCTCAAGGGTTCTGCGGTTGCGAGTGATGCCTTCTTCCCGTTTCGTGATGGTCTGGATGTGGTGGTGGCTGCAGGCGCGACTAGTGTCATTCAGCCCGGGGGCAGCATGCGGGATCCTGAAGTGATTGAGGCGGCTAATGAGCATGGCATTGCAATGGTGTTCACAAGTACGCGACACTTTAGACATTAATCATGCGCTGGTTAGGTATCGATCCTGGCTTACGAACTACTGGCTTTGGAGTCATTGAACTTGAAGGCCAACAATTACGCTACGTTAGTTCGGGCACGATTGAGAGTGGCGAGGTTGCTTTAGGCTTACCTCATCGTCTTGGAACCTTGTATCAAGGGGTCCAAGAGGTACTCCTTTGCTATCAGCCCGATGCCGCTGCCATTGAAGAAATCTTTTTAAACGTGAATCCACGGTCTACCCTGATGCTGGGTCAAGCGCGAGGTGCCGTGATTGCTGCCCTTGTATCGACTGGTCTTTCGGTCTCTGAATACAGCGCCCGTGGCGTCAAGCAGGCGATCGTCGGTACTGGCCGGGCCAACAAAACACAAATGCAAGAAATGGTAAAGCGCTTACTCAAGCTCAAAAAAAGTCCATCACCCGATGCAGCCGATGCGCTTGGGGTCGCCATTTGTGCAGCTCACCATCATCAGGTTCAAATGAGTAAAGCAAAGCGTTAAGATAGAGGCATGATTGGACGTATCCATGGCACGCTTATTACGATTTCAGCTCCTAAATTGCTGATTGATTGCCATGGGGTCGGCTACGAAGTCGACGTGCCGATGAGCACCTTGTATCAATTACCACCTGTGGGTCAAATGATTACCCTCCTCACGCATTTCCATGTGCGCGAGGATCAACAACAATTGTTTGGTTTTGCCACCGAAACCGAACGTAACGCCTTCCGAGCGCTTATCAAGATCAGCGGGGTTGGGGCACGTACTGCCCTAGCGGTACTATCAGGTTTGAGCGTAGGCGAGTTGATTCAAGCAATTGCTACCCAAGACCCAGGCGCCTTAGTTCGGGTTCCTGGTATTGGCAAAAAGACGGCAGAACGCCTTTTGTTAGAACTCAAAGGTAAATTAGCCCCCGATTTAGGAATTTCCCAGAATCCATCTGGCAAGCCCGATACCACTTCCGAGGTGATTCAAGCATTGGTTTCCTTGGGATACTCGGATAAAGAGGCGCATCTGGCAGTTCGCCAAATCCCTGCCGATACCAGTGTCTCCGACGGGATTAAGATCGCCTTGAAATCTCTTTCAAAAGGTTAAGTCGTGGTAATTCATACTGATAACTTAGATGCTGATGATGGTGATGAGCGGATTGTTAGCCCCGGGGCTGGGCAAGCTGAAGCTGTATTTGAGCGCGCCCTTCGACCAAAGCAGCTCGATGAATATGTTGGTCAAAGCAAAGCACGCTCACAACTTGAAATTTTTATCAATGCGACCCGTAAGCGCAAAGAAGCCTTAGATCATGTTTTATTATTCGGCCCACCCGGTTTAGGCAAAACGACCCTAGCGCACATCATTGCCCGAGAACTTGGGGTTAATCTTCGACAAACTAGTGGTCCAGTATTGGATCGCCCCGGTGATCTTGCCGCACTTCTTACCAACCTCGAAGAAAACGATGTCCTTTTTATTGATGAGATTCATCGGCTCTCACCAGTCGTTGAAGAGATTCTTTATCCAGCTCTTGAGGATTATTCGCTCGATATCATGATTGGTGAGGGTCCTGCAGCCCGCAGTGTGAAGTTGGACCTCAAGCCCTTCACATTAATTGGAGCAACGACGCGTGCTGGTATGCTAACCAATCCCTTGCGCGATCGCTTTGGGATTGTGGCAAGACTTGAGTTTTATTCATCCGCTGAGCTTACTAAAATTATTGAACGTTCGGCCACCTTACTGAATGCCCAGATTGATCCCCAGGGTGCAAGCGAGATCGCGCGTCGCGCCCGCGGCACTCCTCGGATTGCGAACCGCTTACTTCGTCGGGTTCGGGACTATGCTGAGGTGAAGGGTAGCGGAGTAATCACAAAATCAATGGCTGACGCCGCCTTAGCTATGTTAGACGTTGATCCAATGGGCTTTGATGTGATGGATCGCAAACTACTTGAGGCGATCTTGCATAAATTCAATGGAGGTCCAGTCGGTATTGATAACTTGGCTGCAGCCATTGGCGAAGAACGCGACACTATTGAAGACGTATTAGAACCCTTTCTGATTCAACAGGGATATTTACAACGCACCTCGCGTGGCCGCATTGCGACTCGTCAGTGTTATGAGCATTTTGGCCTCAAGGCGCCAAGTAGCTCTGCAAACCTCGATTTACTCGATTGAGTGACGTTATTTTAAGAGCGTGACTTTAACAAAGCGGCGCTTACCAACTTGAACCACATAAGTGCCGGGCTCCAATTTCAGGGTCTTATCACCCACAACTGATCCATCAATCCGTACACCATGTTGCTCAATATTGCGATTGGCCTCCGAGGTCGATGGCACCAAATTAGCAGCCTTCAAAAGAGCAGCAATACCTAGCGGAGCCCCCGTTAACTCAAGCGTAGGAATATCGTCGGGTATTCCGCCTTTGGCGCGATGATTAAAGTCTTCCAGCGCCTTCTCTGCAGCTACCTGCGAATGAAAACGGGCCACAATCTCTTGACCCAATAACACTTTGCAATCCCGCGGATTTCGTCCCGCCGCCACCTCTTGCCTCATGAGATCGATTTCGGCCATCGGTCTAAATGACAATAATGTGAAGTAGCTCCACATGAGCTCATCGGAAATACTCATCACCTTGCCAAACATCTCATTGGCGGGCTCGTTAATACCGATGTAATTGCCCTTGGACTTACTCATCTTCTCAACCCCATCAAGACCTACCAAAAGAGGCATGGTCAAGATGCATTGGGGCTCTTGGCCATACTCTTTTTGTAGTTCACGACCGACGAGAAGATTAAATTTTTGATCGGTGCCCCCAAGCTCTAAATCACTTTGTAAGGCCACTGAGTCATAACCCTGCATGAGTGGATATAAAAACTCGTGTACCGAAATCGGCACACCACCCCGATAGCGCTTGGTAAAGTCATCGCGTTCCAACATCCGGGCGACCGTGTATTTAGCCGCTAAGGTAATCATGCCGCGCGCGCCCAACGCGTCACACCACTCGCTGTTGTAACGTACTTCCGTTTTACTGGGATCTAAGATGATGCTAGCTTGCTGATAATACGTTTTTGCATTGACTGCAATCTCTTCTGGGGTTAATGGCGGACGGGTGCTATTGCGCCCAGACGGATCGCCAATCATGCTGGTAAAGTCGCCAATCAAGAAAATGACGGTATGACCTAGATCTTGTAGCTGACGTAGCTTGTTTAGAACAACCGTATGCCCCAAATGAATATCCGGTGCAGTTGGATCCAAGCCCAATTTAATTCGTAAGGGTTTGTGGGTTGCTTCGCTGCGCGCTAATTTTTGCAACCAATCTACCTCGACCAATAACTCCTCACAGCCACGCTTGGTAACTTCCATAGCCTCAAGAACGCGTGGGGTTACCGGATAGGGTTTTGTGCTCATGCCTAATTTTTTCAGTTAAATTAAGGGTTTAATATCGTTAACGTGATATTGTCGCATTCTCAAGAAAGTTCGCCACACCCTTGAATTCTAATCAAGCAAACGCCTCGAGCTCTCTATGGATTGGGCTCATGTCGGGAACCAGCCTCGATGGTATCGATGCAGTCTTGGCCGAAATCGATGCTACTGGCAAAGCCCGACTGATTCAGTCGCATAGTGTTGGTTTTGATGCGGACCTGAGATCGGAGCTTGCCGAATTGCAATTTGCTTGCAGCAACGAGCTTCACCGCGAACACCTTGCAGCCAACGCGCTTGCCAATGCCTATGCACAGGTATGTCAAGAGCTGTTGCGGATTCAAAATATCCAGCCAAGTGCAGTCAGTGCAATTGGTGCCCATGGGCAAACACTGCGTCATCAACCCGCTTCTGATCCGCTTAAAAGCTATACCCATCAGAGCCTAAATGCAGCCTTATTGGCTGAACTCACCGGAATCAAGGTCATTGCTAATTTTCGTGCGCGCGATATGGCCGCTGGTGGCCAAGGTGCGCCTCTAGTACCCGCCTTTCATCGTGAGCAATTTTATGATCCCCTTGAAAATCGCGCCATTTTGAACATTGGTGGGATTGCTAATTTAACGATTCTTCCAGCATCCGGTGAAGTAACTGGTTTTGATTGTGGGCCAGGTAATTTATTACTCGATGCCTGGGTGCATCATCATCTTGGAAGAGCGTTTGACGATGACGGGCGGTGGGCCAGTACGGGCAAACCCAATTCAGAACTCTTAGCACGGATGTTACAAGATCCTTACTTTGCAAAGCATCCTCCAAAGAGTACGGGACGTGACCACTTTAATTTGCAATGGCTAAACAGTTTGATGACAGGGCTCTCGATTGCCCCTGAAGATGTTCAAGCTACCCTCTTGCAGCTCACGATTGATAGCACCCTTGGTGCATTGCGATCGTTTGCAAGCAATACTCAGACCCTAATCGTGTGCGGGGGCGGTGTTAAGAATATTGCCTTACTTGAGCTTCTTAAAATTCAGGCACGTCATCAACTACCGAACCTAAGGATTGCGTCATCAGCCCAATTTGGGATTGATCCCCAGTTGGTCGAAGGTCTCGCGTTTGCCTGGCTAGCCTGGGCCTTCATGCAAAAACGGCCAGCAAATGTGCCGGCCGTCACTGGAGCAAAAGGTTTACGAATCCTTGGGACGCTCTACCCCGTCTGAAATCAATTAGGCTGAAAAAGATGATCCGCAACCACAGGTGGTAGTTGCATTTGGATTTTTGATCACAAACTGCGAACCGTTGATATCTTCTTTGTAGTCAATCTCTGCGCCAACAAGATATTGAAAGCTCATCGAATCGACCAACAAGGTCACCCCGTTTTTTTCAAAACTGGTGTCATCTTCATTAACAGCGTCATCAAAAGTAAACCCATACTGAAATCCTGAACATCCACCGCCCTGAACAAAGACACGAAGCTTTAACTCAGGATTTCCTTCTTCGGCAATTAAGTCAGCAACCTTAGCGGCTGCACTATCGGTAAATATCAATGGCACTGGTGGCTCAGCCATGGCTGAAGCTTGATCAACAGCGGTATTGGTAGCGGTCATGATTACTCCTTTTTAAGCATCTATACGATTGATTGTAGGCTCTAATTCCCCTATTTGCACAGGGTGAATCATGGCATGAGGGCGATCTGCTCTAGGCCCATGGATTCAGGAAAGCCAAACATGATGTTTAGGCACTGGACTCCTTGGCCCGAGGCACCCTTCACCAAATTATCTTCAACCACCAAAATGACGAGGATATCGCCACCGCCAGGACGATGAACCGCAATCTTCATGCCATTACTACCCCGCACTGAGCGGGTTTCTGGATGGCTACCCGCTGGCATGACATCCACGAAGGGCTCATTGGCATAAAAACTTTCATATAGGGCCTGAAAGTCAACCGATCTACCCTCTGCGGTTAATTGAACGTATAGGGTCGAGTGGATCCCCCGAATCATCGGGGTTAGATGAGGCACAAAGGTCAACGCTACCTGATCATGCCCTGCAATGGCCTTTAAGCCTTGCGTAATCTCAGGTAGATGGCGATGGCCCTTAACGGCATACGCTTTGAAGTTATCGCTCGCTTCAGATAGCAAGGTAGCAATTTCAGCTTTACGGCCCGCACCAGAAGTTCCAGATTTACAGTCGGCAATGATTCGTTGGGCATCAATGAGCGGCTTTGGGAACCCGTTCTTTGGCGATAACAATGGAGCGAGCCCTAACTGTACGGATGTTGGATAGCAACCCGCTAAGCCAACAACCCGAGCCTCTTTGATTTTCTCCCGATTGATTTCAGGCAAACCATAAACAGCCTCCTTCAAGATGTCTGGGCATGCGTGCGGCATTCCATACCATTGCTCAAAGACCTTGGTGTCTTGAAGACGAAAGTCTGCGGCAAGATCCAATATCTTCACGTTGGCTGCGAGTAATTCTTTAGCTTGCGCCATTGCCACACCGTGAGGAGTCGCAAAAAATACAGCGTCACACTCAGTAAGCTTGGCATTCTCTGGTGTCGTAAATTTCAAATCCACGCGATTGCGTAAGGATGGAAACATTTCGGCAACGGCCATGCCGGCTTCAGATCGAGATGTGATCGAATGCAGTTGAACCTGAGGATGCTGGGCCAAAAGACGAAGCAATTCAACGCCTGTATACCCCGTGCCACCCACAATACCGACTTTAATCATGCTCTTCTCCGTTGCCACTCATCAATAAGCAAATTGTATAAAAATAAAGGGCCGCATTAGCGGCCCCTTCCAGACATTTCGGTGTCGCTTAACGCTTACTAAATTGCTTACGACGGCGAGCGCCATGTAAACCAACTTTTTTACGCTCAACCTCACGGGCATCACGAGTCACCAATCCAGCTTTTGACAGGGTTGGCTTGAGAGCCGCATCATAATCAATCAGCGCACGGGTTACGCCATGACGCACTGCGCCAGCTTGGCCGGTCTCGCCGCCACCACTAACGTTCACTTGAATATCAAACGTGGTTAGATTGCTAGTCAGCGCTAAAGGCTGACGTGCAATCATGCGTGAGGTTTCACGAGCAAAATAAGCGTCAATGGGCTTGCCATTCACGGTAATCTCGCCCTTACCTGATTTAATGAAGACGCGAGCCACTGAGCTCTTGCGACGTCCTGTTCCGTAGTTCCAATTTCCGTACATATCGCTTCCTTAAATCTCTAAAGGTTTAGGCTGTTGAGCCGCGTGGGGATGCGTAGCATCGCCATAGACTTTGAGCTTCTTGATCATGGCGTAGCCAAGGGGGCCTTTAGGCAACATGCCTTTCACGGCCTTCTCAAGAGCGCGCGCTGGAAAGCGTGCCTGCATCTTGTCAAAGTTGGTCGAGCTAATACCACCAGGATAGCCACTATGACGGTAATAAATCTTATTGAGTCCCTTACTTCCAGTGACGCGAAGTTTGGATGAGTTAATAACGACAATGAAATCGCCAGTATCGACGTGAGGGGTAAATTCGGGTTTGTGCTTGCCGCGTAGACGGAGTGCCACTTCACTGGCGACACGACCGAGGACTTTGTCCGTAGCGTCAATCACGAACCACTCGCGCTTTACCTCATGCGGTTTTGCGGAAAAGGTTTTCATGATTACTTTCAAATTGTTTGGTCAACACACTCCAACTCAAAAATCGCACTTTGGCTCCGCTTATGTTTGCAGGCTCGCAGATCAAACTTCTCAATTGGTCCAACAAATTACCGCTGACCGAATCGGTAATTCAGTAAAGCCTTGAATTATATATCAAAAAAAACCCGGGAATCAATCCCGGGTTGAAATCCACCAATGTTTGGGTGGAGGAGACATCAGTAGAATGCAAACTTGATATTCAAAAAACGACTTTAAGTAAATCAAGGTTGACATCAATGAAGAAATTTTAGGACTAAATCTTGTGCATTGCAAGAAAAAATTTGGGTTTACCCTATCTTTTATATAAGACTTACAGGGCGACTTTTAGATATAACGTATTGATTTAAATAGAAATATTATTATTTGAGGATTTTTATATGATGGAATGCAAAATAAACTGGTTGCCTGATGCTGGGATGGCGTTTATGGCACAGACGGGTACAGGTCATATCCTCAATATGGATGGTGCCCCTGAAGCTGGTGGAAATAACTTAGCGCCTCGCCCGATGGAGCTCTTACTGGCAGGCGCCGGGGGTTGTACAGCCTTTGATGTGGTTTTAATCCTACAGCGCTCCCGTCAAGCCGTGAGCGGCTGTGAGGTGTCTGTAAAAGCTGAGCGCGCAGAATCCGATCCGAAGGTATTCACCAAAATAAATCTACATTTTTTGGTGAAGGGCTCGAACTTAGACCCCAGTAAGGTTGAACGGGCGATTGGGCTGTCTCACGACAAGTATTGCTCAGCCACTGCAATGCTTGGCAAAACAGCTGAAATTACATATAGCTTTGAGGTAGTGCAGAGTTAACCGATAAGCCGGATTCTGTCGCCCTAATTTGCATTAGGGGGCAATCATTCCTCTAGGCCTGCAGTTACCTACAGGCTCAAGCTCCCTACCCGCAAACTCGACGGGCCATGTCAACATTTGCTTACTTGGGATTGCTCCGAGTGGAGGTTGCCGCGTTTCACCGTAACTCAATACGCTCGTCTCTGTGGCCCTATTCCGCACGTCACCGTGGATGGCTGTTAGCCAACACCCTGCCCTATGGAGTCCGGACTTTCCTCTCCCCTCTTACGAAAGCAGCGATTGCCTGGTTAACTCTGCGATGACAGTCTAAACGAGGAAACGAATTTGCACTGCTAAATTAATGGGCGATGGACCAGCCGATGGTTTCACCCGCGCGCAAAGGCACCAGGATCGAAGCGCCCATAGGGTACTCAAATGGTACAGTCTGCGGTTGATTAATCAGAGTAATTGTTTCTGTATGTCGTGGTAAGCCGTAATAGTCAGCACCAAAATGACTGGCAAATCCCTCGAGTCGATCAAGTTTCCCAACACTATCAAAAGCCTCTGCGTAGAGACCCAGTGCATTATGCGCGGTATAGCACCCCGCACACCCACAGCTACTCTCCTTTTCCCCTTTTGGATGAGGAGCACTATCGGTTCCTAAGAAGAAACGAGGGTTACCGCTGGTTGCCATGTCCACTAATGCAACTCGATGCTCCTCACGCTTTAGAACGGGCAAGCAATAGTGGTGAGGACGAATACCGCCAGTAAACAAACTATTTCGGTTCATGAGTAAATGGTGAGCGGTAATCGTTGCAGCCAAGATGTTCTTGCCATTGGTATTTGCATCACGCACATAGTGGGCCGCCTGCTTCGTCGTAATGTGCTCAAACACGATACGGAGTTCTGGGAAATGCTTACGAATAGGGTCCAAGATCCGATCAATAAATACCGCTTCACGATCAAAGATATCAATCGCCTGCTCAGTAACTTCACCATGAATTAATAGGGGTACCGAATAACGCTGCATCGCCTCTAGGGCAGGGTATGCCTTTTTAATATCTGTGACACCACCATCGCTATTCGTTGTTGCGCCCGCGGGATACAACTTAAATCCAATAATGCCATTCTCGCTGGCTTTTTTAACCTCGTTCGCTGACGTATTGTCAGTGAGATACAAGGTCATGAGCGGGGAGAAATGACTGATTCCCAGTTGTTTTAATGCCTTCTGAATCCGAGCCTCATAGGCTTTGGCTAAATCAACCGTTGTAACTGGTGGCTTCAAGTTAGGCATGATGATTGCGCGTCCAAATTGGGCAGCAGTATGCGCTAAGACATCATTTAAGACAGCGCCATCTCGAACATGCAAATGCCAATCGTCTGGGCGCGTGATGGTAAGCGTTCTGTTCATGGTCAGTCGATCAAAATCATCCGAAAATCATTCACATTGGTTAGGGTCGGGCCTGTATGAACTAGGGCATTGAGTTCAGCAAAGAAGCCGTAACAATCATGCGCTTGTTGATAGCGACTGGCACGCAAGTCTTTCTCTTGGGCATGCAAGCGTAGCTCGGGAGTAAACCAAGCACCTGCATTTTTTTCACTGCCATCGATGCCATCAGTATCGGCAGCAATGGCAGATAAAGTCTTTAGGTCAGAAGTCGCTGCAAATAAAGATAGGAGAAACTCGGAGCAACGACCGCCGCGCCCTTGCGTTCCAGGAGGCAAAGTGACTGTGCACTCCCCACCAGAAATCAGCGCCACGGGGAGCTTCCCCCAGCTGGCATGATGGGCTAACTCACGTGCGATACCCGCGTGCACAAGACCAACGTCTTTAGCTTCACCGGTAATCGTATCCCCCAGAATAATGGCAGTGTATCCAAGGCCTTTGCAATATTGCGCAGCAGCCTCAAGACTGCGATGTGCCGTTGCAATCACATGGTTGCGTAGGGGATAGCAATGTTGATCAATGTCCGCTTGCTTTAAGGTTTCTGGGATCTCACCCGCCAATCCTTTTTGCAAATGGGTTAATACAGAACCCGGAATACTTCGTTCATCTAAATGGTATTTCGCGAAAATTTGTAATGCATCACCATAACTTGAGTAATCTGCTGCACATGGTCCACTCGCAATGTCAGCCGGATGATCGCCAGTCACGTCAGAAATGAGTAAAGCCTCGACTTGAGCACCGCGCGACAGAGCAGCGCGCGCCAAATTACCGCCCAAGATGGCCGACAAATGTTTGCGGACAATATTCATTTCTTCAATCGGTGCACCGCTATTGAGTAAAGCTTCGGTGGTCTTACGCATGTCATCGATCGTGATTCCTGGCTGCGGCAAGGTTAATAAACTCGAGCCACCACCAGAAACAAGCGCAATAAGGGTATCCCCAGGCTGTAAGGTACTGACCAAGCGCAATACTTCCGCAGCACCATCCATTCCAGCCTGATCGGGTACCGGATGGCCGGCTTCAACGATCTTGATCTGTTGCGTTAGCGATGCATGACCATAACGAGTAATTACTAAACCATCGATTGATGTATCCGGCCAATGGCTTTTGGCATAGCTCTCTAGAGCACTTGCCATCGCAGCGCTTGCTTTACCTGCGCCAACCACGAGACATCGACCTTGCGGAGCCTTACCCTTTGGAAAAATTTTGGCAAGATACTCTGGAACGATTTTTTTAGGATCGGCAACGGCTAGTGCCGCCGCAAACGCGCCCTCTAAATGCAGCTGACGACTTGAGGAGGGCTGTGAGGTTTGCATTTGCCCATTTTAAGCCTAATTATCAATGGCTTGATCAGGGTCAATCGGTGCGTTTTCTTGTAACTGCCACATGGAAGCATAGCGGCCATTGGACTCTAAAAGCTCATAATGCGTACCGCGTTCGATGATTTGCCCGTGCTCCATGACTAAGATTTGGTCGGCATGTACTACCGTTGACAATCGATGGGCAATGATTAAGGTGGTCCGATTTTTTGCCAAATTGAACAATTCTTCCTGAAAGGCGCGCTCGGTCTTTGAATCAAGCGCCGAAGTAGCTTCATCAAAAATTAATAGGGCAGGCTTCTTTAAGAGGGTGCGTGCAATCGCAACCCGTTGCTTCTCACCACCAGAAAGCTTGAGACCGCGTTCGCCCACAGGGGTGTCGTACCCCTCTGGCAGATGTTCAATAAACTGGCTCATCTGTGCGGCACGCGCTGCCTCTACAATCGCCTCACGACTTGCCTGCGGGCTTCCATAGGCAATGTTGTAGGCAATCGTGTCATTGAACAAGACGGTGTCTTGAGGAACAATGCCAATCACTTTGCGTAGACTAGCTTGCTCCACATCTTGAATATTTTGGCCATCCAATAGGATCGCACCAGATTGCACATCGTAAAAGCGAAAGAGTAATCTCGCTAAGGTACTTTTGCCAGCCCCACTTTGCCCAACTACCGCGGTAATCGTCCCGGCTGGAATCGTAAAACTCAAATCCTTCAAAATCTCACGCTTCTCGTTATACGAAAAGTAGACATGCTCAAACCGAACCTCGGGGCCCTTAGCAAAATCCCGAATAAGCAAAGGCTTGGCATTTTTGGAATCTTTGATTTCTTGGTCTTCATTCAAAAGCGTGAACATGTGATCCATATCGGTGATCGACTGCTTCATTTCACGATAAATCACCCCCAAGAAATTTAAGGGGATGTATAACTGAATCATGAGCGTATTCACAAGCACTAAATCACCTAAGGTCATCGATCCATCGACCACGCCCTGAGTGGCTCGCCATAGAATTAAAACCAAGCCGACTGCAATAATTGCCTGCTGACCTAGATTCAGAATCGCTAAAGATTGTTGTGAGAGGATTGCAGCAGACTGATAATGCTTAAGATTTTCGTCGTAGCGACGCGCTTCAAAATGCTCATTTCCAAAATACTTAACAGTCTCAAAGTTAATCAAGGAATCAATCGCGCGTTGATTGGCTTTTGAATCCATTTCATTCATCGTTCGCCGATAATGAGTGCGCCATTCGGTTACTTTGATCGTATAAAAAATATAGATGACTAATGCAACAAAGGTAATAATTGCAAACCAAATATCGTAGTTATAAGCGAAATATGCCAACACCAAAGCGAATTCAATCATGGTTGGCAAAATACTGTAGAGCGAGAATGAGACCAGAGTTTGAATACCACGCGTCCCTCGTTCAATATCGCGACTCACTCCACCGGTCTGACGACCTAAATGAAACTGTAAGCTCAAGGCATGCAAATGCTCAAATACTTGTAACGCAATCTTGCGCACAGCACTTTGGGTCACTTTTGCAAAAAGTAATTCACGTAACTCGGAAAACAGTGATGCAAGTAAGCGCAATGCGCCGTAACCCACAATCAGGCCCGCAGGAACGATTAAATAACTTTGCAAAGAACCGGGCTTGATGTTCATGGCATCAATCAGGTCCTTTAAAACAATCGGGACACCCAAGTTAGCAAATTTGGCAGCCACTAAGCACAACATAGCAAAGAGAACCCGAAAGCGATGCTCAAACAGATATGGCAAAAGATCTTTAATGACTTGCCAATCCGAACGATTAGCGGCTCGCTTGATGGGCAGCATGCCACCCGATGGCTGGTTCTGAGCGCCTCTCATCGTGTCAACTGAGAGGAATCGTTGTAAAACTGCAAAATGGCATCTCGATTGGTATGAGAAAAACACTTTTGTGCAGCCTCTTGATAAGGCAGCCAAACATACTGCAAATGCTCCCGAGGCGCTAACCGAATCGTAGTATTTGTGGGAACCTCCAGAGCAAACCAGTGCTCCGTATTGCGCTCGACCCCCGGGGGGTAGCGATGACGCCAACCTGGATAAATCTCATACTGCACGGCATGATGAAGATTTTGAAGAGCATCCAAAGGCAGGGCTTGGATGTTGATACCGGTCTCTTCGGCCACCTCTCGAATCGCCGCGCTCTCGAGTGGCTCATCAATAAAATCAAGACTACCAGTGACCGATTGCCAAAATCCTGGCCGATCTGCCCGCTCGAGCAGAAGGACTTCCCGATTTCTGTTGTGAATAAGGACTAAAACCGAAATCGGGATTTTCAAATCAACCCACCGGATTGGTATTGCGTAACCGGATATGTAGTTCACGCAATTGACGCTCATCGACAGGACTTGGAGCTTGCGTCAATAAACATTGTGCGCGCTGAGTCTTGGGGAAGGCAATCACATCGCGAATCGACTCTGCACCCGTCATCATGGTCACAATGCGATCCAATCCAAACGCAATTCCTCCGTGGGGAGGTGCGCCGTATTGCAGGGCATCCAATAAGAAACCGAATTTTGCTTTCGCTTCGTCTGGCCCAATCTTCAGTGCACGAAATACCTGACTTTGGACAACCTCTTGATGAATACGAACCGATCCACCACCGATTTCGCTACCATTCAATACCATGTCATAGGCTTTTGCCAGGCATTTACCGGGATCAGTTTCTAATAGCTTCAGGTGTTCATCTTTGGGGCTAGTGAAAGGATGATGACAGGCAACCCAACGGGCATCATCTTCATCGTAATCAAACATTGGGAAATCAACCACCCATAATGGCTTCCAACCTTCTGTAAAGAGTCCCTGTTTCTTACCCCAATCCGAATGACCAATTCGCAGACGAAGATTTCCAATCGCATCATTAACGATCTTGGTTTTATCTGCACCAAAGAAAATCAGGTCGCCATCTTTTGCTTTGGTTCTCTCTAATATTCCGGCAATTGCAGCATCGTGTAGATTTTTTACAATCGGCGACTGCAATCCATTGCGCCCTTCTGCAACTGAATTAACCTTAATCCATGCCAAGCCCTTAGCGCCATAGATCGATACAAATTGCGTGTAATCATCGATTTCGCTACGGCTGATTTCTGCTCCGCCAGGAACGCATAAGGCTACAACCCGACCACCCTCTTGATTGGCGGGTCCCGAAAATACTTTGAAATCAACATCACGCATCAGGTCAGTTAATTCAGTAAATTCCATTGCAACCCGTAAATCGGGTTTATCGGAACCATAACGCGCCATCGCCTCTGAATACGGCATGATAGGGAATGGATTGGGTAGCTCCACCTTCATCACGGTTTTAAAAATATGTCGCATCATATTTTCAAAGAGAGAGCGGATCTCAAGCTCGTCTAAAAATGCGGTTTCACAATCAATTTGGGTAAATTCAGGTTGGCGATCCGCACGCAGATCTTCATCACGAAAGCATTTCGTAATTTGGTAGTAGCGATCAAAACCGGCCACCATCAATAATTGCTTGAATAATTGAGGCGATTGGGGCAAAGCAAAAAATTGACCATCGTGAACGCGTGACGGCACCAGATAATCGCGTGCGCCCTCTGGGGTGCTCTTCGTAAGCATTGGCGTTTCAATGTCAATAAATCCGGCCGCATCTAAATAACGTCTTGTTTCCATAGCAACCTGATAACGCAAACGCAAATTCTTTTGCATTTGCGGACGACGTAAATCCAAGACCCGATGGGTCAAGCGCGTCGTTTCAGAAAGATTGTCATCATCAAGCTGAAATGGTGGGGTTACCGATGCATTTAATACATGTAAGTCATGGCACAGAACCTCAACCTTACCGCTGATTAAATCTGGGTTCTCGGTTCCAGCCGGTCTTGCGCGAACCAAGCCTTTAATTTGAATACAGTATTCGTTACGGACCTCTTCGGCCTGTTTAAACATATCGGGACGGTCTGGGTCGCAAACCACTTGTACAAATCCCTCTCGATCGCGCAGATCAATAAAAATGACGCCGCCATGATCGCGCCGGCGATTAACCCAGCCAGCGAGGGTAATTTCTTGACCAATTAAAGAATCAGTAACCTGACCACAGGTATGACTGCGCATCGACATAAGTATTCCTAATGAGGTTGATTGAGGGTCTTGGGTTGAGCGATTCGAGGTGCCACCGAACCCATCGACACAATATGCTTGAGCGCTTCTTGCACGCTCATATCCAGCTCGATTACATTGGCACGCGGCACAATCATAAAAAAGCCGGAGGTTGGATTTGGTGTGGTGGGCAAAAATACATTGACATATTCACCACCCAACTTATTGTTCACTTCAGGCGCTGCGGTGCCGGTTTGGAAAGCGATTACCCATGACTCAAGATGTGGATAACGAATCAACAGAGCTTTACGAAACGCTTGGTTATTTCCAGAAAATAAAGTGGAGGAAACCTGCTTCACACTCGAATAAATGGAGCGCACGATTGGGATACGGGTCACGGTTCGGTCCCAGAGCTTGAGCCACCATTGGCCCGCAAAATTAATTGCAAGGAAGCCCGTAAATCCAATCACTGCCAATACGATCAGAATCCCAAGCCCCGGGATTTCACGGAAATGCCGTAATTCCCCTGAAAATTGACCAGGCGAAAGCGTAATGATGGCCGACATTACCCAACCAAAAATTTGATCGATGACACCCAGCCCCCATGTGATCACCCAAATCGTGACCGCCATCGGAATCCAAACCAAAATGCCAGCAATAAAGTATTTTTTCATGAGAATTTGTGCCTAACCCGCTATTTTAGCGAGTTAAGGCCAATTCAGGCGGATTTGCCTTAAATGGAGTGGATTCGGACCAAAACCAAAAGAGCGCCGACTAAGAAACCGCTGAGGAATAAAGCGATTCCGAGCCATTGGCGACGTTTGCGTCGCTCATCGATTAACAGCTGTTTCAGCAAATCCAACTCAGGGCGCTGCTCTTTACGGTGAACCTGTTCCAGGTTTTCAGCAATCAGACGTGGCAAGGTAGGCAAAATCTTCGCCCAATTTGGCGCCTCTTTCTTTAGCCCATCAATGAGTCCTCGCAATCCAAGCTGCTGGCTCACCCAGCGCTCCAAAATGGGTTTTGCTGTTTTCCAAAGGTCGAGGTCAGGGTCCAATTGACGACCCAGGCCCTCCACATTTAAGAGGGTCTTTTGCAATAAAGTAAGTTGGGGTTGAATCTCAACCTTAAAGCGACGTGATGTTTGAAAGAGTCGCATCAACACAATACCCAAAGAAATATCTTTCAGTGGTCGATCAAAATAGGGTTCGCAAACGGTGCGCACTGCGCCCTCCAACTCTTCTAATCGAGTATTTGCTGGAACCCAACCTGATTCAATGTGTAACTCGGCAACGCGCCGATAGTCGCGATTAAAGAATGCCAAGAAATTCTGGGCCAAATAATTCTTATCAAACTCGCTCAAATTTCCAACAATCCCGAAGTCGAGGGAGATGTATCGACCAAAGGTATTGGGGTCCAAGCTGACTAAGATATTTCCTGGGTGCATGTCCGCGTGAAAGAAGCCATACTCAAAAACTTGAGTAAAAAAGATCTCAACCCCATCGATAGCCAACTTCTTAAAATCAACTCCTGCAGCGCGCAACTCATGCGTTTTACCAATTGAGACGCCATACATCCGCTCCATCACAATCACATTGGTATGGCATAAATCCCAAATCATTTCAGGAATCATGAGTTTGTCGGAGTCTGCAAAATTGCGGCGCAATTGGCTAGCATTAGCCGCTTCGCGCATCAGATCAAGTTCATCGTGCAAATAGGTATCAAATTCAGCAACTACCTCTCGTGGCTTGAGTCGTCGACCATCTTCTGAAACTTTCTCGACAATGCGTGCCAAGTCATGCATTAAAGCCAAGTCGCTCTCAATCACCGGCAAAATACCAGGGCGCAATACTTTGATGGCGATCTCTTTATTAGCCCACTCGGGATGCGTCTCGTTACCTCGCAAGACTCCAAAATGAACCTGCGCGACCGATGCACTCGCCACTGGCGTTGCATCAAACGATGAAAAAATCACTTCGATCGGGTGGCCTAATGCTTTTTCAATAATCGCCTTGGATTGCTCATTAGAAAAAGGCGGGACACGATCTTGAAGCTTCGCTAGTTCATTAGAAACATCATCGGGCAATAAATCCCTACGGGTCGATAGGACCTGACCAAATTTAACAAAAATTGGGCCAAGCGCCTCAAGTGCTAAGCGAATTCGCTCGCCACGAGGTAACTGACTTGGGGAGGTTGATGCAATGAGTCCAAGAAAGAACCGGCGCACACCGGGTCTCAAATTATCGCGAATCAGCCCAAATAAATTAAAGCGCCAAGCCGTATAGAAAATAATGCTTAGGCGAACAATACGGCTCACAGTTAATCCCGACTTTTTTGTAAAAAAGAAATTCGCTTTTCAAGGCGCTCAACCGCATCACGAACTGCCTGAATCTCCATTTTATGAGAAACAAAATCGCGTTGATGCAATAAGACTTTTTTTTCCTCACTTAGGTACTCGACCATATTCCCTTGCAAATCAAGGATTGCTTTCTCTGTCGCTTTAGCAAAGCGTTTGGCTTGCGTACTAATATAGTGTGCGGGTGCATCACCGATAATTCTGGCTAAATCTTCCTCGTACTCCCAACGCAATTGATTTGAAAGCTTAGCAATCAATTGAGCCAATTGGGCATCGCCCGTTATTTTGACGGCTCTCATCGCCCGGTCTTTGATGGTTCCCTGCGGGGCGCTAAGCGCTGAAAAGCTGTTGGCATCAACTTCTAAAACCAAATTAGGATGCGGATGCACTTCAGATAAAAGAGCAATAAACGAGTCGTCCTGAATTTGCCATTGCATTGACCCGATTGGCAAAATTAACTCGATTACCTGCCCTTGATGATTACTTAAATCACGCAAAGCCCACTGCTCACGCTCAAGGACATGATTAATGGCGCGCACCAAAGCCGTTTTTGGGAAATCAAAACGCAGGTTCATAGTGTAAAAAACCCGCACAAGGCGGGTTTTCCAATCGGGGAAAAGTTAAAGCTTAAACCAATTGCTGAATACCAGCTAGAACCCAGCCTCCAGGACCATTGACGGGCTTCGATAAATTCCAAACCTCCCTAAATGGTTCAGCGGGTCCATCTGCCTGTTCCCGAATCATGCCAGTGAACTCAACGCTGCACAGGTAGGTATTCGCATCGGTCTCAACACCCAAGAGTTCAGCGTTTAGCGTGACTACATCGGTATGATTTACACCTTCAGCACGGCCCTGCAGATCACGTTGCAAGCTGGCAAACATTTCGGGGGTTGTAAATTCGCGCAATGCCTCAAGATCGCCAGCATCCCAAGCCTTTTGCAAACGTGTGAAGTAGTGTTTTGCATTGGCCAAAAATGCGATTTGATCAAAGCCTTCAGGCAGTTGATAAGCAGGAGCCTCATCAAGTATTGGGCTTGGCGATCCAAATCCAGCATTCACTGGATGACTAGGCGTAAAGGCAGGCTCTTGCCTCGCGGTTCGTTGCATTCCATTAGAGGCAGGCACTGGGCTTGGCATATTTTTAGCGCTGGCTGGCATAAAGCGGCGCAACACGAATAACAATACAAAACCAACTAAGACGGCCAATAAGAGTCCTGTCAAAAATGAAGCAGCGGCCTCACCTAAACCAAAATGCGAAAGCAAGTAAGCAATTCCAAGACCTGCTGCTAGACCGCCTAACATTCCACCTAAGCCCGAACGCTTAGCTGCAGCGGCTGGCGCAGCAGCTTGAGCAGGTGCCGCAGCAGGTTGCTGCGCTTGCTGTGCTGGTTTTTGCTGGGCCGGAGGTTGTGCTTGTTTTTGCTTAGGCGCGTTGGCTGAGCGACCGATGTTCGACCCACCGCCCAAACGCTTTGCGTCAACAACAGCGACATGCCCAACCGATAAAAAAGCAAAGGACAGTGCAAAAACACCGGCTTTTAAATAAGTACTTTTCATTGAATCAGTCTCCCATCTACGATCTGTAAGTATTACTTTACAGTGAATATCTAGTATTTAATACCAATATGCAAGGCGACGATACCCCCAGTCATCCTATGGGTATGGACCTCATCAAACCCAACGCTCTCCATCATGGCTTTGAGGGTTTGGGCATCTGGATGCATGCGGATTGATTCTGCCAAGTATTGATAACTAGCGGCATCCTTCGCAACCTTGTCCCCAAGCCATGGCAGCACCTTAAAGGAATATAGGTCGTAAATTGGGGCTATGAGTGGGTCTGGCTTGGAAAACTCCAAAACCAAAACCTTACCCCCAGGTCGAATCACCCTAGCCATCTCCGACAAGGCACGCTCTTTATGCGTCATATTCCGCAGACCAAATGCAACGCTCACTACATCAAAATGGTGATTTGGGAAGGGGATCTGTTCTGCATCAAACTGAATGCATGGAATTGCAAGACCGCGATCCAAAAGTCGATCTCGACCTACCGATAGCATGGATGCATTGATATCGCTTAACCACACCTCAGCCTCAGGATGAATGCCCCATTGCGCAGATTGCGCAAAAGAGTAGGCAAGGTCGCCAGTCCCACCAGCAATATCAAGCACCCGGTCGCCGGCCTTAACATTCGCTTGGGCTAAGGTAAATTTTTTCCAGAGGCGATGCAAACCGGCCGACATCAGATCGTTCATGATGTCGTATTTCGAAGCTACCGAATGGAAGACCTCGGCAACTTTCTCGGCCTTTTGAGACTCATCAATACTTTGATATCCAAAATGGGTCTTTGACATATTTAGTGCCCACAACCATGGGATTTAGTCACCATCGCAGCATCGCGATCAATACCGGCGATTTTGCAGCGCTCAAGGTAATCTTTCCACAAAGACTCTTGGTTTTCACATAACTCATACAAATAGTCCCATGAATAAAGACCCGAGTCATGACCATCTGAAAAAGTTGGCTTAATTGCGTAATGACCAACTGGCTCAATGTTTACGATGCCAACGTCTCGCTTACCCGTTTGTAAGACCTCCTGCCCTGGTCCATGACCACGTACCTCGGCTGATGGTGAGTAAACACGCAAAAACTCAAAAGGTAAACGATAGCTCTTTCCATTCTCGTATTGAAGCTCGAGAACCTTTGAGTTTTCATGCACGATTAAATTGCTTGGAATCATTACACTAATACCCTTTCAATTCCGCCTTGGTTGGCCTTAGTTATATAGCTTTCAAGCCAATTGTCACCCAATAAATGCTTGGCCATTTCAACCACAATGTAATCCGCCTTGGTCTCGCTATCGCCATCAAAACGCGATAAGCCTTGTAAGCACGATGGGCAACTGGTTAATACTTTAACTTCACCAGCAAAGTCTTTCCTTAGTTCGGTCGCACCCTTTTCCATTTCAATTTGCTTGCGATAACGCACTTGAGTTGAAATATCTGGCCGAGTAATTGCTAGCGTACCGGACTCACCACAGCAACGCTCGTTCTTCACAATTGCCGTGCCATCCTCAAGTGTAATCAGCTCATTGACTGTCTTCAAAGGGTCCTGAAGCTTCATGGGGGTGTGGCATGGATCATGATACATATAGCGAACTCCCTCAACACCCTCAAGTCTTAGCCCTTTCTCGAGCAGGTACTCATGAATATCAATAATTCGACAGCCTGGGAAGATTTGATCAAACTGATAGCCTGCTAGTTGATCGTAACAGGTGCCACAGGAGACCACGACTGTTTTGATATCGAGATAGTTCAAGGTATTAGCCACCCGATGAAATAGCACTCGATTATCCGTAATCATTTTCTCGGCTTTATCAAAGTCGCCGTTTCCCTTTTGTGGATAACCGCAGCACAAATACCCAGGGGGTAGTACGGTTTGCACACCAACATGCCAAAGCATCGCCTGAGTCGCCAATCCCACTTGTGAAAATAGTCGCTCCGAACCGCATCCTGGGAAATAGAAAACAGCTTCCGTATCAACACTCGTCTCCAAAGGATTACGAATAATCGGTACATAGTCCGCGTTTTCAATATCCAAAAGTGCGCGGGCAGTCTTTTTGGGTAAATTGCCGGGCATCTTCTTATTCACAAAATAAATCACCTGCTCTTTCAAAGCAGGCTTACCAACTGTCGCAGGTGGTGATTGTGTTTGCTGAACGGCCCATTTTTTGAATAATTGATGGGCAAAGCGCTGCAAGCCATAACCCCATTCAATCATCACCTTACGACTCATTCGGATGGTTTCGGGATTAGTTGCATTGAGGAATAACATCGATGCGCTAGTACCTGGATTAAAGCGGCGCTGCCCCATCTTACGTAACAAATTACGCATATTCATGGTGACATCGCCAAAATCGATTTTGACTGGGCAGGGCGTATAACACTTATGACAAACGGTGCAGTGCGCAGCAACGTCATCAAACATTTCCCAATGCCGAATCGATACCCCGCGGCGGGTTTGCTCTTCATATAAAAATGCTTCGATTAATAATGAAGTGGCAAGAATTTTGTCTCTGGGGCTATACAACAAATTTGCTCGAGGCACATGAGTTGCACAGACTGGCTTGCACTTTCCACACCGCAAACAATCTTTTACGCTGTCAGCAATCGCTCCGATATCGCTTTGTTGCATGATGATCGATTCGTGACCCATGAGTCCAAAGCTTGGGGTATATGCCATTTGTAGATTGGCATTTGGCATTAGCTTGCCTTTATTAAAGTGGTTGTTTGGATCCACTCGACTTTTATAAGAACGAAATTCTTTGAGTTCCTCGTCCGTGAGGTACTCTAATTTTGTAATACCAATGCCATGCTCACCCGAAATCACGCCGTCCAAGGAGCGTGCCAAAACCATAATGCGATCAACTGCACGGTGGGCATCTTGCAACATCTCATAATCGTCCGAGTTCACCGGAATATTGGTGTGAACATTGCCGTCTCCAGCATGCATATGTAAGGCAACAAATACGCGTTTGCGTAATATCTTCTGATGAATTGATTTAATTTCTTTTAATACCAAATCAAAGGTGGAGCCACCAAAGATGACTTGCAGTGGGGCAAGCAATTCGTTTTTCCATGAAGCGCGCAGGGTACCATCTTGCAACTGTGGGAAAAACTGATCTATTTTCTCTAACCACTCTGCCCAGCGAGTCCTTACTTCACGCAGCAGTGTCTGGGCCTGAATGACGCGATCGCCCACCATTTCTGCTCGTGAAATATCCTCAATCTCGTCATTTGCACGAATCGGGAGTGTTGCTTGATTGATATATTGCTCGAGGGCATCAAGTAACTGAATTTTATTTTTAAGCGATAGCTCGATGTTAATTTGATCGATTCCATCGGTGTACTCGCCCATTCGCTCGAGCGGAATCACCACATCCTCATTAATCTTGAATGCATTGGTATGCTTTGCAATTGCCGCCGTTCTCGCTCGATCCAACCAAAACTTCTTACGCGCTTCAGCGCTCACTGCTACAAAGCCTTCGCCTACACGCCGATTGGCCATACGCACCACTTCGCTAGTCGCAGCAGCAACGGCCTCCTCATCCTCTCCAGCGATATCACCGATGAGTACCATTTTGGGCAAACCGTTGCGTTTGGATTTTGTGGAGTACCCCACCGCTTTTAAATAGCGGTCATCGAGGTGCTCGAGTCCCGCCAATAGGGGTCCACCTTTTTTACTTAAATCATCCAAATACGCTTTGATCTCAACAATGCTTGGAATGGCTTCACGTGCCTGGCCAAAAAACTCCAAACAAACGGTACGCATATGCTTTGGCATGCGATGCAAAATCCAGGTGGCACTCGTAATCAGACCATCGCAACCTTCTTTTTGAATACCCGGTAAGCCAGATAAAAATTTATCCGTAACATCTTTACCCAAACCTGCTTTCCTAAATTTAGCGCCCTCAATTTCTAAAACCTCGGAACGTAAAACCTTGGCTTGAGGTGCTGCCTTGCCATCCGACCAGATCAAACGAAACCGAGCAACGCCTTGATCATGAATCTTGCCAAGGTTATGGTCGAGCCGCTCAATATCGAGCCAATTTCCATCGGGATCCACCATGCGCCAACTAGCCAGATTATCCAAAGCGGTTCCCCATAAGACTGCTTTCTTACCACCTGCGTTCATAGCGATATTTCCGCCAATACAGCTGGCATCCGCTGAGGTTGGATCGACAGCAAAAACGAGTCCTTGTTTTTCTGCGGCATCTGCTACACGACGGGTCACCACGCCCGCCCCAGAGAAAATCGTAGGGACCGGAGCACTTAGGCCAGGCAATACAGAATGTACGACCGCTCCAAGATCAATTAACTTTTCTGTATTAATCACTGCCGACATTGCCACCATTGGAATGGCGCCACCGGTATAACCCGTACCACCTCCGCGCGGAACAATGGTCAGCCCTAACTCAATACAAGCTCTGACCAAGTTTGGAATTTCTGCTTCGGTATCTGGCTTGAGAACAACAAATGGATACTCGATTCGCCAATCGGTTGCATCGGTAACGTGCGCAACGCGTGACATTCCGTCAAATGCGATATTGTCAACATGTGTAAATTTGCTAAATATCCTCTTGGCCTGCTTGCGCAATTGCGATACGGTTTGAAAGTTATTCGCAAAGGATTCCACTGCAGTGCGAGCGGCTGACAGCAAATCGTTGACCTGTTCAGCAAAATCTCCAGAGATCCGTTTTTCAACCTCACCCAAACGATGCCATAGGGCCTGAATGAGTGCCTCGCGTCGTTTGGGGTTATCTAATAAATCATCTTGTAAATAGGGATTACGCTCGACGACCCAAATATCGCCCAGCACCTCAAACAGCATCCTGGCAGAGCGGCCCGTGCGTCGCACACCACGCAACTGCTCCAAAATTTCCCAAGCCTTCGCCCCTAAAAGACGAATGACGATCTCTCGATCAGAAAATGAGGTGTAGTTATACGGAATCTCACGAAGACGATGGGATTGCGTATCGATCTCAGACAAACTATCTAAGGAGATAGGTGCGTTCATAGTGGCCAATCGATTAAAGCTCTATTTTAGATGAGCTTGATCATTCCCGTTACCAATCGATTTGGCACAATATTGAATTAATTTAAGGACTTATGTACTAAGCATGGTACGCTTTCGTGATGAAAAATGATTATTTAAGCCGAATTGAGAACGCCAAGGTCTACGATGTTGCACGCAAAACAGAATTAGAGAAGGCTCGGGATCTAAGCGCACGCTTTCAAAACACGATTCTTTTAAAGCGCGAAGACAGTCAACCGGTCTTCTCATTTAAGTTGCGCGGTGCATATAACAAAATGGCCGGATTGAGCCCGGCGGCTCTTAAAAAGGGGGTGATTGCCGCCTCTGCCGGTAATCATGCGCAAGGTGTTGCACTGTCCGCCGCTAAACTCAAATGCAAGGCGGTGATCGTGATGCCAATCACTACCCCTCAAGTCAAAATTGATGCAGTGAAGGCTCACGGTGGCAAGTGGGTGGAACTGGTCTTGACCGGTGATTCTTACAGCGATGCCTATCAAGAAGCTCAACTGCTTCAGAAAAAGAAGGGGTACACCTTTATCCACCCTTTTGATGATCCAGACGTCATTGCTGGTCAAGGCACGATTGCTAAAGAAATCCTCGATCAACACCCCGATCCAATTGATGCCATTTTTGTGGCAATTGGCGGAGGAGGCCTAATCTCAGGAATCGGCGCCTACATCAAATCAGTTAGGCCAAAGATCAAAGTGATTGGTGTGCAAACGGTTGACTCAGATGCGATGAAACAGTCTTTACAACTTGGTAAGCGCGTTGAACTGAAGGAAGTTGGTCTGTTCTCAGATGGCACCGCGGTCAAGCAGGTGGGCAAGGAGACCTTTAAGATCTGCCAACAGGTAGTTGACGACATTGTCTTAGTCGATACCGATGAAATCTGTGCTGCGATCAACGATGTCTTTACTGATACGCGCAGTATTTTGGAGCCCGCAGGCGCACTCGCTATCGCTGGTTTAAAGAAATATGTTGAGAAACATCACCTCAAAAAGAAAACTCTGGTAGCCATTGCGTGCGGCGCCAATATGAATTTCAGTCGTCTACGATTTGTGGCTGAACGTGCCGATGTAGGTGAATTTCGTGAGGCGATCTTTGCGGTCACCATTCCTGAAGAGCGAGGATCTTTTAAAGCGTTTTGCAAAATGCTTGGTAAACGCAATGTCACTGAATTTAACTACCGCATCGCTCATGCCGATCAAGCGCATATTTTTGTTGGCATTGGAACCCAACGGGCGGGTGATAACAAAACTATTGCCAGCGCCTTTCGTAAAGCCGGATTTGCAACCATTGATCTAAGCCATGATGAGTTGGCCAAAACGCATCTAAGACACATGGTTGGCGGTAGTTCCGCCTTGGCCAAAGATGAACTACTTTACCGCTTTGAGTTTCCAGAACGCCCCGGTGCACTGATGCGCTTTCTGGATAGCCTAGCCCCGAACTGGAATATTAGTTTGTTTCATTACCGTAATCACGGGGCCGATTATGGACAAATCTTATTAGGAATCCAGGTACCGAAGAACGAACAGCCGGCCTTTAAACAATTTTTGAAGACTTTAGGCTATCCTCATTGGGATGAAAGCAAGAATCCTGCGTACCGCCTATTTCTAAAATAAGATGTCTTATACCCTCGCTGGAAAACTAGTCGTTGCCATTTCATCGAGAGCACTCTTTGATTTTGAAGAGGAAAACCGCCTGTTTGAACAAAGTGATGACAGTGCCTACATGAAATTACAGCTTGAACGCTTAGCGATTCCAGCCCAAGTGGGTGTTGCTTTTCCTCTCGTTAAAAAATTACTGCGCTTTAATCAAGATCAGCCGCGTGTCGAAGTTGTGATCCTGTCACGTAACGATCCGGTCAGTGGTTTACGCGTATTTCGTTCTGCCAAACACCATGGGCTTAGTATTGAACGCGGTGTCTTTACCCGTGGTAGGCCACCGTATCACTACTTAAAATCGCTGCAAGCCAACCTCTTCTTATCAGCAAATGAAGAAGATGTACGCGCCACACTCGATGCCGGCTTTCCGGCGGCGCGCGTCTACCCAGAATCCACCAAAATGGCCGAGAACAACCCTAATGAAATCCGTATCGCCTTTGACGGAGATGCTGTTTTATTTTCAGATGAGGCCGAACAAGTTTTTCAGGATCAAGGTCTACAAGCATTTGTTGATCATGAGAGTCAACGTGCTGCCATTCCATTGCCACCCGGTCCCTTTAAGCCCTTGCTTGCCGCCCTTCACCAACTGCAAACCGAAGCTGAACCTAAAAATGAAATGCGCATCCGCACTGCATTAGTCACAGCCCGCTCGGCACCAGCTCATGAGCGTGCCATTCGCACTTTGATGAACTGGGGAATTGATGTGGATGAGGCGATGTTTCTTGGGGGCCTATCCAAGCGCGAGTTTCTGAAAGAGTTCGAGCCTGACTTTTTCTTTGATGATCAAACCGGTCATTGCAATGCTGCCTCCAGTGTCGCCCCAACGGGGCATGTAATTTCTGGGGTCAGCAATACCAACCGGTCCAAAGCCTAAATTTTTCTATGTCTAAATTTATTCTCGGTCAGCAAAGTGCTTACCCTAATCAGTATGATCCAGGTCTGCTCTTTCCCATCCCTCGTGCCGAGAATCGCCAGAAACTAGGCATTGAGGAGGGCTCACCTCTACCGTTTTTAGGAGTTGACCTTTGGAATGCTTTTGAATTGAGCTGGCTAAACCCCAAAGGCAAACCACAAATCGCATTGGCTGAATTTGCGATTCCTGCAGAGTCGCCATACATGATTGAGTCGAAGTCGTTCAAACTCTACCTCAATAGCCTCAATCAACATCACTTTGACAATATTGGCGCTGTTCGCGAGTGCTTAAGCCGTGATTTAGCCATAGCCCTTGGTAGTTCATTGCAAATCAAGTTGCTTGACCCATCCCAGATACAAGACCAAAAAAAATACCCATCAATGCAAGAACTAGATGGTCAACTTCTCGATCGCCTTGATATTGAAGTCAATCAAACACAGATTGCTGACCCGCTATTTCTAAGTGCAGATCAAAACTCAGCCCCTATTACACAAACTCTGGTCTCGCATTTACTGAAATCCAATTGCCCGGTTACCGGTCAACCCGATTGGGCCAGTGTAAAAATTTATTACCAGGGACGGCCCATCGATGAGGAAGGACTATTACGCTACCTGATTGGCTTTCGTCAGCTTGGTGAATTCCACGAACACTGCGTTGAAAAAATCTTTTGCGATGTTAAGGCTCGCTGCCAACCCGAGAAGCTCTCAGTTTATGCGCGCTACACCCGGCGGGGTGGTTTAGACATTAATCCGTTTCGGGCGGATTTCAATGCTGCCTGGCCCAACAATATTCGTCACGCCAGGCAGTAATACTAGAACGGAATATCGTCATCCACTGCATCAAGTGCATTTGCGCTTGAACTTGATGTGCCCTCAGCAGGCTTAGAACGACTGCTTGATGATTCCTCTCCAGAGCCAGCCATTCGAGCGCCGAGCATTTGCATGCTGTCAGCAATGATCTCAGTGGAATACTTTTCTTGTCCACTTTGATCCGTCCACTTTCGAGTCCGCAAGCGACCCTCGACATAAACCTGTGAACCTTTTTTGAGATATTGACCCGCAATTTCAGCTAACTTACCGAAAAAGGCAATGCGATGCCATTCGGTGTTCTCTTTCATTTCGCCTGTTTGCTTATCTTTATAGCGATCTGAAGTGGCTACTGAAATATTGGTGACGGCGTCACCGCTGGGCATATACCGTGTTTCTGGGTCACGCCCAACATTACCAACGATGATGACTTTATTGACTGAAGCCATTTTGTCTCCCGAAGAAAATTAAATAAAAAGTGTGGCTAAAGCTACTTTGCGGTTTGCGACGATGGAATATCACGCATTGGCCAGGCAATTATAAGCCAGGCAATGATCAAAACGGTGCCGCCAATGAATACCGAAAGGTTTCCAAAAAGCTGCATCATGAGTCCGCCGAGCGCTGCGCCAGTAAATAATCCGACAGACTGAGTCGTGTTGTAGATGCCCAAGGCCGCTCCTTTTTCATCTTTGGCCCAACGCGATACCATCGAGGGTTGCAAGGCTTCAAGTAAATTAAATCCGACAAAGTAAATCAACAGAGCACTGACAATAGTTGTAATGGAATGAGCTTGCAAGAAGATGATTTGTGCAATCAAAAGGATGACAACGGCTGTTAGCAATACAAGCCGTAGTTTCTTTTTCTTTTCTCCATAAATAATCCCTGGCAACATCAAAAAGAATGAAACAACGACCACTGGAAAGTAAATTTTCCAATGATCATCCAATGGCATACCCGCATCCACGAGTAAGCGCGGCACAACCAGGAACATGGCCACTTGGGTGGCATTGAGAACAAACACCCCCACATTGAGCCGGAATAATTCAGGTCTTAGAAAAATTTGTATGAGCGGCTGATGCTCACCCCGAATTTGCTTAGGAGGACTTGGCACCAAGAGCCAGGCAACCAAAAAGCCAATCAAGCCCAACACTGCTAATAACAAGAACATGCCATCAAGGCCAATCGCTCGATAAATTGGCGTCGCAATCACTAATGAAAGGGCAAATGAGATACCGATACTTCCACCCACAATCGCCATTGCCGCAGTTCTCACTTGCTCGCGTGTTAAATCCGCCACCCAAGCAGACACTGCGGCAGAGATTGCCCCTGCTCCCATGAGCCCTCGCCCGATCGCAATCCACAACAAATCATCGCGACTGGCTGCAATCAATGCGCCAGCAATAAATAAACTCAATCCCCATAAAACAACCGGCTTACGACCCACCCGATCCGAAAGAATGCCTAAGGGAATATGGAAAAAGGCCTGAACAATATTAAAAATCCCAAGGGCCAAACCGACCCATAAGGCATTCTCTCCCCCCGGTAAATCCTTGGCATGCAAGGAGAAAACGGGTAACAGCAAGAAAAGCCCCAGCATCCGCAAGCCAAAGATACCGGCAAGGGCAAGGGTTGAGCGTAGTTCGGAAGAGTTCATGGGAAAAGGCTATATTAACAAGTTACGCTGAAAAATCATGAATAACGAAATCAAAATTCGTGGGGCCCGAACCCACAACCTAAAAAATATCAATCTGGATATCCCCCGCGAAAAGCTGGTGGTGTTGACCGGCTTATCCGGTTCTGGCAAAAGCTCTTTGGCTTTCGATACGCTCTATGCCGAAGGACAGCGTCGCTATGTTGAATCACTCTCGGCCTATGCGCGCCAATTTCTGCAGTTGATGGAAAAACCCGACGTGGATGTGATTGAGGGTTTATCACCCGCAATCTCCATCGAGCAAAAGGCAACTAGCCATAATCCGCGCTCTACCGTTGGCACTGTCACCGAGATTCATGATTATTTGCGTCTACTCTTCGCACGGGCGGGCACCCCCTACTGCCCAGATCATGCTCTACCTCTTGAAGCACAGAGCGTCTCGCAAATGGTTGATACGGTGTTGGCAATGCCAGCTGATGCCAAACTCATGATCTTGGCTCCTGTGGTGAGTGAACGCAAAGGTGAGTTCCTTGACTTATTTGAAAATCTCCAAGCTCAGGGGTTTGTGCGTTTTCGCATTCGCTCTGGCGGTGGCACGAGTAACGCCGCCAAAGCCGAGATCGTTGAAGCTGATCGTCTGCCGCAACTCAAGAAAAATGATAAGCATTCGATTGAAGTGGTGGTTGATCGAATTCGCGTCAAAGAGGATATTCAACAACGGCTTGCGGAGTCCTTTGAAACTGCCCTACGACTCGCTGATGGCAAGGCCATGGTAGTCAATATGGACACTGGGGAAGAAACCATCTTTTCTAGCAAATTTGCTTGCCCCATTTGCTCCTACTCATTACAAGAACTTGAACCCCGTCTGTTTTCCTTTAATAATCCGATGGGCGCCTGCCCTAGCTGCGATGGACTTGGTCACATCTCCTTTTTTGACCCCAAGCGGGTTGTGGCACACCCTGACTTGTCGCTCGCAGCAGGAGCCATCAAGGGTTGGGATCGCCGCAACCAGTTTTACTTCAAGCTCTTGCAAACCTTAGCGAAGTTTGGCGGCTTTGATCTTGAAAAGCCTTTTGAGAAATTACCCAAAAAAGCCCAGGACCTGATCCTCTACGGATCCGGGGATACAACCATTCCATTTGAGTACCTGAATGAAAAGGGTCGCTCGGTTGTGCGCGAACATGCCTTTGAGGGAATCCTTGCTAATTTTGAGCGGCGCTATCGAGAAACTGATTCGTCGGCTGTTCGAGAAGAATTAGCGCGCTATCAAAATATTCGTGCTTGTCCAGATTGCGGCGGTACCCGTTTACGCAAGGAGGCACGCTTTGTCAAAGTTGGCGATGGTCAGCAAGCGCGCGCCATTTATGAAATCAGTGCCCTACCTTTGCGTGAAGCTCAAGACTATTTCAATACCATCCAATTAAAGGGTGCTAAACGCGAAATTGCTGACAAAATCATTAAAGAGATCGCCTCGCGTTTGCGCTTTTTAAATGACGTGGGTCTAGATTACTTATCTTTAGAACGAAGCGCCGATACCCTTTCGGGTGGCGAAGCACAACGAATCCGGCTTGCCTCACAAATTGGCTCTGGACTCACAGGCGTGATGTATGTACTCGATGAACCTTCAATTGGTTTACATCAACGCGATAACGATCGCTTAATTGCAACCCTCAAACACCTGCGCGATCTTGGTAACAGCGTATTGGTTGTAGAGCACGACGAGGACATGATACGGGCCTCAGACTATGTTATCGATATTGGACCTGGGGCGGGCGTACATGGTGGAAAAATTGTTGCCACTGGAACGCCAAGCGAAGTCGAACATCATCCTAATTCATTAACAGGTGCCTACTTATCTGGCCAAGAAAAAATTGCAGTTCCCCAAAAACGTACCGAACATGATGGGCGCTTTTTAAGCATCATCGGTGCGAGTGGTAATAATTTGCAAAAAGTGGATGCACACATCCCCGTCGGCTTATTGACGTGTGTCACTGGCGTATCTGGCTCTGGTAAGTCAACTTTAATTAACGACACCTTGCATCATGCGGTTGCCCAACACCTTTATGGCTCGAGCGCTGAACCAGCTGAACATGATCATATCGACGGTATTGAACACTTTGACAAAGTGATTAATGTGGATCAATCGCCGATTGGCCGCACACCACGCTCGAATCCCGCAACCTATACGGGCCTATTTACTCCGATCCGAGAACTCTTTGCTGGGGTCCCAGCTGCTCGTGAACGGGGATATGAAGCAGGTCGATTCTCCTTTAATGTCAAAGGTGGCCGCTGCGAAACCTGTGAGGGTGACGGCGTTCTCAAGGTCGAAATGCATTTCTTGCCCGATGTCTATGTACCTTGCGATGTGTGTCATGGCAAGCGCTATAACCGTGAGACCTTGGATATTCGCTATAAAGGCAAGAATATTCATGAAGTTCTGTCTATGACGGTGGAGCAAGCCCATGAATTCTTTGAAGCCGTTCCGGTAGTTAAACGAAAACTTAAGACCTTGCTCGATGTTGGTTTAGGGTATGTCTGCCTGGGCCAAAGTGCCACCACCCTTTCTGGGGGTGAGGCGCAGCGTGTCAAGCTCTCGCTAGAGCTCTCCAAGCGGGATACGGGGCGGACCCTTTACATCCTTGATGAGCCAACCACGGGATTGCATTTTCATGACATCAAACTATTGCTTGAGGTGATTCATACCCTGAAAAAGCAAGGGAACACCGTGGTGATCATTGAGCACAATCTGGATGTGATCAAAACCGCTGACTGGTTAATTGATCTTGGACCGAATGGGGGCGCTGGCGGTGGTCAAATTATTGCCACTGGTACTCCTGAAGAGGTCGCAAATCACCCTGCTAGCTTTACCGGAAAATACTTAAAGCCCCTCCTTAAAAAGCAGGCTAATTCAAGCCCCATCAAGAAAAAAGATCTCGAAAAACTTGGGCTTTAGATCCTGCAAGGGGGTAGTCAGCATATACTTATCCCCATGAATGCAAAGAACCAACGCGCTCTGGAATTAGCCTGCACCACCCTTGATTTAGAAGCGGATGCGATTCGCAAAATGCGGGATCGCTTAGCCCAAGATGGGCAGTCAGCCTTGCTGCTTTCGGTTCAGCTTCTCGAACAATGCCGAGGCCGGATTGTTGTTTCAGGAATCGGCAAGTCAGGTCATATCGCTCGAAAAGTGGCCGCCACCTTTGCATCAACCGGTTCTCCCGCATTTTTTGTGCATCCCGCCGAGGCAAGTCATGGTGATTTAGGCATGGTCACTCGTGATGATGTATTCGTAGCGATTTCAAACTCCGGTGAAACCGACGAATTACTCACGATTGTCCCCATCATTAAACGAACTGGCGCAAAATTAATTGCCTTAACAGGGGATCCTAATTCTTCACTTGCTAAATTGGCAGATGCACATCTTGATATTAGTGTTGACAAAGAAGCTTGCCCGCTCAATATGGCACCAACCACTAGCACGACGGCAGCCCTGGCTATGGGTGATGCACTCGCTGTTTCTCTATTGGATGCGCGAGGCTTTAAAGCGGAAGACTTTTTACGCTCTCACCCCGGCGGAAGACTGGGTCGAAAATTAATTGCCCATGTCTCAGAGGTCATGCGTGATCTCTCAAGCACTCCCAAAATTAATGTAAAGGCATCGTTTGTAGAAGCACTTGCAGAAATGAGTGGTCAAAAGATGGGTTTGGTCGTGATTGTGAATGACACCAACCAAGTATTAGGTATTCTGACCGATGGGGATCTACGTCGTTTGCTCGAAAAACAGGCAGACATCGACTCAATTAGTCTGGCAGACGCCATGACCCCTAACCCAAGAACCATACCGCCTGATTTAATTGCTGAAGAAGCCATCGCAATGATGGAGCAACATCGGATTAATCACTTAATTGTGGCTGATCCTGAAAAACGCTTACTAGGCGCCCTCAACTTGCATGACTTATTTGCAGCTAAGGTAATTTAATTGATGGCACCGACTCTTCAATCACACACTACAAACCCATTAACTAACTATCCTCAAGCACTCGAGCGAGCAGCGCAAGTTCGTATATTGGTACTTGATGTCGATGGCGTTCTCACCAATGGTCAGGTTTTTTTTGGGCCAGACGGAAAAGAATCAATCAAGGGCTTTGATATTCAGGATGGCTTTGGCATCAAACTTCTTCAAAGCGTTGGGGTTGAGTGTGCCGTCATTACCGGTCGTCACTCAAAAATGGTGCTTGGGCGCTGTGATGAACTCGGTATTACGCATGCATTTACTGGTGTCAGTGATAAAAAATTAGCACTCCTAGAATTACAACAACGGGTTACCTTTAATCCTGCCATCGACCTAGCAGTGATGGGAGATGATTGGCCTGACTTATCGATCATGCAATCTGCGGGCTTGCGAATTGCTCCTGCTCAGGCCCACGAAGCGGTCCGTCAAACCGCTCACTATGTCACGCAGGCTAAAGGTGGCTTTGGTGCGGTTCGTGAAGCCTGTGATTTAATCCTCAAAGCCCAGGGGCATTACGATTCGCTACTAGCCAAAGCCAGAGGCTAGGCAAACTCTTCATGAGACTTTCTCGGCACATTATTTATTTATGGATCGTACGCGGTTTATTACGTGTCCTACCCTTTTTGTTAATGGGCTCGCTAACTTTGGCCACCTTCTGGCTAGTCAAGCGCAGTACACCGCCTGAGTCGCTTGCACTGGCACGCGTGCCACAACACGTACCGGATTACATTCTCAAAAATGCAACTCTATCCAATCTCGATGAGCAAGGACAAACAAAATACCGTGTTTTGGGAAGAAAACTAATTCACTATGAAGATGATGCATCGATCGATCTAGAGCGTCCGCGGATTCGTATCTTTCAAGATCAGGGCGCACCCGTTACAGTACGGGCCGAGCGTGGTCATATTGATGGTGATTTAACGATCTTGGATCTGTATGAGAATGGTGAAATTTTTCGTCCGGCTCAAGAGGCTTTGGGGGATCGTAAGGCTGCGCCCCAATTACTGGCCCGCTCAAGTTACTTCCAAGTTTTAATTAATGATGATATTGTGCGTACCGATAAACCATTAGAGCTTCAACAGGGAATGTCGATCATGAATTCAAGTGGTGGTGGAACGTTTAATAACGTCGATCACAGCGCAAGCCTTAAAGGGCAAGTACGTGGTCGAATCGAGCCAGCTGAGCAAAAGGGTCGTAATTGAGAACCCTGATTTTTATCCTGGCTCTTAGTGCGCTCTCTCTGTCTGCCAATGCCAATCAGGCTGATCGAGACAAGCCACTCATTATTAATGCCGATCAAGTTGATCTTGATGATCTAAAGCAAAAATACACTCTAACCGGTGATGTTCTTTTAGTACGCGGCAGCATGGTCGGCACGGGTGAGCGCGGCTTTGTCCTAGTCACCCCAGAGGGCTATCAAATGATTGACCTAAACGGAAAGTCTAATTTACCAGCCTCAATGCGCCAACGTCGCGAAACCCTGCAAGATGAGTTTATGCAAGGGATCGCCAAAGATATTCTTTATGATGATCAGAAGGAAAGGCTTTTGTTGGTCGGTAATGCCACCGTCAAGCGCCTACTCAATATGCAAATGCTCGATCAACTCCAAGGTTGGCAGATCGAATATGAAGATGTTAAAGAGAGTTATCAAATCAAGCCACAAAAGTTAGATTTAAATCGTCCCCCGCAATCAAGGGCAATCTTGGCCCCCAGAAAAAAAGTGCTTGTTCAATAAGATGACCTCGGCTTCTCCCTCCGTTCTTCAAGCGACATCGCTGCAAAAGCGGTATGGCTCTCGCACAGTTGTACGTGATGTCAGTATTGAGGTCGCAAGCGGTGAGGTCGTTGGCTTATTGGGACCTAATGGTGCTGGCAAAACAACCTCGTTTTACATGATTGTTGGCTTGGTCCCGCTCGATGGTGGGGATATTCGCTTAAATCAAAAGAAAATTAGCCATCTTCCGATTCACCAGCGTGCTCGAATGGGACTATCTTATTTACCCCAAGAGGCTTCTGTTTTTCGTAAATTGAATGTGGCGGAAAATATACAAGCCGTATTAGAGCTTCAAGAAACGAATGGCAAACCATTAAGCAAAAAGCAAATTCAGGCTCGTTTAGATGAGCTACTTGGCGAATTACAAATTAGTCACTTGCGCAATAATCCAGCCCTTTCCCTGTCAGGGGGGGAGCGGCGGCGAGTTGAAATTGCGAGGGCACTTGCCTCTTCACCTAAATTTATCCTGCTCGATGAGCCGTTTGCAGGTGTTGATCCTATTGCTGTAGGCGAAATCCAACGGATTGTGCGTTTTCTAAGGGACCGCCAAATTGGGGTTCTGATCACCGATCACAATGTGCGCGAGACTCTCGGCATTTGCGACCACGCTTACATTATTAGCGAGGGAAGCGTTCTCGCCGCTGGTAAGCCTGATGAAATTATTCAAAATGATGCGGTTCGAAGGGTTTATTTGGGAGAAAACTTCCGCATGTAGTGCACCAATTTGGTGAATTTTTGCGATTGGCGACCGTGAAGCCTTCCTAGAATGGATTCATGCGCTTTTCGATTAGCCCCCGCCTAGGCCAACAAGCCAGCCTCAGCCCACAACTTCAACAAGCTGTGAGGCTCTTAATGCTCTCGAATCTCGAACTTGAGCAAGAGCTTGAAAAAGCCGCTCTCGATAATCCAATCATCGAATTTGAACCTGGCGCGGCTCATCACTCCACGCGTAGTGAGGGTGATGGACTTGAACAAATACCGAATCAAATCTCGCTTCAAACTGCCCTCGCTGAACAAATTCGGGTAATGAATATCAACCCGAGACTTAAAGCGGCAGTTCACTACTTGGCAGCATGTCTCGATGAGCGCGGCTTTCTAACTGAAAGCCTTGAAATCATCACCCTTGAAATCGCTGAACGTTTTCAGGAGCAGTACACCCTCGCTGAATTACAAATAGCATTAGGCCACTTACAGCAATTAGAGCCTATTGGTGTTGGCGCACGCGATCTGAGTGAATGTCTGTGTATCCAACTTCAAGAAGAGTTTAATCAACCCACCATACGATCTGAAGAAAGAGTCGTTCTTTCACTCGCCCTACAAATTTGTAAATCCCACTTAAGTAAGGTGGCAAATCGAGAGTATGCAAAGTTAAAGGTTCTTTTGGGCAAATCTGAAGGCAGTATTGAGGCGGCAATTCGGAAAATTAAAACGCTTAACTATCATCCGGCAGCCAATTATGACCATGGCACTGATCACTTGGTGACCCCAGATATTGTCGTTTACAAAAAGCGCAACCTATGGCTTGCTAAACGTAATGAGGAAGCCGTTCCAAAGGTCTCATTAAATCAAGAATATATCAACATCATCTCTGAACACCGTGACCATGCCGATATTGGTGCAATGCGCCAAAAAATGACAGAAGCAAAATGGTTATTAAAAAATATTCAACAACGGGAAGAAACCATACTGCGCGTGGCTTCTGAGGTCGTTGCACGGCAACAATCCTTCTTTGAGTCTGGGGATATTGCACTCCGCCCATTGGTTTTACGAGAAATCGCTGATAACCTAGAGTTGCATGAATCTACTGTATCTCGTGTAACGAAGCAAAAGTACTTAAGTTGCCCCTTGGGTTTATTTGAACTAAAACATTTCTTTAGTCATTCCATTACCTCAGAGCAAGGTGATCGAGTCTCCACAACCGCGGTTCATGAAATTATTCGTCGTATCGTGGCCAATGAGTCTCCTGGTAAACCAATCTCTGATCACTCGATTGCAATGATTTTAGAAAACCAAGGGTATGCGGTTGCTCGGCGCACAGTAGCGAAGTATCGGGACTCACTGCGCATCCCAGCCATGCATTTGCGTAGGCATTAATCATGGAGGTTTGTAATGAATTTACGCATCAACAGCCGTCATCTCGAAGTTACTCCAGGCATTCGTGATCACTTAGAAAATCGTCTAGAACGAATTCGTAAGCATTTTGATCATGTGATTGATGCCTCTGCATTTCTCATGATTGATAAAGCAAAAGAAAAAGGATTAAGACAAACGGCTGAATTGACTCTTCATCTCAAGGGAAAGGAGTTATTTGCTCAGGCGCATCACGAAGATTTGTATCACGCAATGGATGCCGTCATCGATAAACTCGACCGACAAGTTATCAAGCATAAAGAGCGAATCCAAGATCACCATCACGATAAACATCAGCTGCAAAATTAAGTGTATTGACCCCTATAATCAGGGGTCATGAATGTTCTTAGTCGCCTATTTACTACTGACAGCATTAATTTGAATGCACAAGCGTCTAACAAGGCGCAGGCATTCGAAAATGCTGGTCAGTATTTTGCGACCAAACTTCAAATTCCGTGCGAGACTGTCTTAAGTTTCCTAAATGCCCGGGAAGCTCTGGGTTCAACTGGTCTTGGATTCGGTGTAGCCATACCTCATGGACGAATTAAAGGCTTACAAGAGCCATGTGCGGCTCTTTTTAAGCTCCAAACCCCAATTGAGTTTGGGGCCCCAGACGGCAAACCCGTTTCACTCCTCCTTTTTCTATTGGTTCCAGAAAAGGCAACCCAGGAACATCTTGAAATCCTAGCGGTCATTGCTCAGCTACTCACCAACCCCCAAACCCTTGACCAGTTGCAAAATGAGACTGATCCTGAGAAAGTTAGGGACTTGATTTGCCACTGGGAGGCTTTGCAATGAGCCAGCAACTTTTACTGGAAGACGTCACAGCCCAACAGATCTTCGATGAAAATATTGGGGATTTAAAGCTGTCTTGGATCAGCGGCCTCGAGGGCGCTGACCGAAAATTCAACGCTGATGCCGTCAAGTCTGCGGCCGCCTCCTCTGATTTGGTTGGGCATTTAAATATGATTCATCCAAGCCGAATTCAGATATTCGGGAATCAAGAGATTGACTATCACGCCAAACTACCAAGCGCTGAACGTCAAACCCAAATTTCCTCTCTGATCGCGAGTAAGCCGCCCTGCATTATTGTGGCCGACGGTTGCAAAGCAGATGAAGAATTACAACTCTATTGCCAACGTTCCTCCACTCCCCTCTTTGCGACCAATACTTCTGCTGCAGAGGTCATTGATCACCTGCGGTTTTACTTAACCAAGATTGGGGCACCTTGCATTACGATGCACGGCGTTTTTATGGACATCTTAGGTCTTGGCGTCTTAATCACTGGTGAATCCGGCTTAGGCAAGAGCGAGCTCGGTCTCGAACTAATTTCTCGTGGTCATGGTTTAGTAGCCGATGATGCAGTTGACTTTACACGACTCGGGCCAGACTACATTGAAGGTCGCTGTCCTGAGATTTTGCGCGATCTTCTCGAAGTTCGTGGTTTAGGTTTACTGGATATTCGGACGATCTTTGGTGAAACCGCGGTTCGACGGAAGTTGAAACTCCGCTTAATTGTGCAGCTGGTTCGTCGCAATGATGGTGAGTTCGAACGCTTGCCGATTGAATCCCAGTTTGTCGAGGTTCTTGATATCCCAATTCGCACCGTGAAAATTCAGGTGGCTGCTGGACGAAACTTAGCAGTTCTCGTTGAGGCTGCTGTTCGTAACACCATTTTGCAACTGAGAGGCATTGATACTCTCAAAGATTTTATTGAGCGTCAACGCAATCAAATGAATCTCGATAGCGAACATAATAAATCCCAAGGCCGTCTCCTGTAAGATGCGCATCCAACTCATTACTGGCATCTCTGGTTCAGGAAAATCAGTAGCATTACGTGCGTTTGAAGATGCTGGCTACGATTGCGTTGATAACTTACCAGTGTCTTTAATTGAGCAATTGGTAAAGACCATGGAGGGCGAACAACGTCAGCATATTGCAATTGCAGTTGATGCTAGACGCGGTGAATCGATCTCTCAATTACCTGCGCTTCTGGAAAAGCTACGCCACAAGCATCAGGTTGATGTGTTGTTTCTAAACGCGGACACCAATACCTTGGTCCAGCGCTTCTCAGAAACGCGCCGCCGTCATCCACTCTCCCACCCAACGCAATCGACCACCTTAATTGATGCGATTGAGAGGGAACGAGAATTACTCGCTCCTTTAGCAAGCGAAGCTCAACAAATTGATACTGGGCACATTCCTGCCCACACACTACGGCACTGGATCTCCGATCAATTAAAAGAGCGGCCCATTGGGCTAGCGTTGATATTCGAGTCCTTCGCATTCAAAGGTGGCGTACCCAGTGAGGCAGATATTGTGTTTGATGTTCGCTGCCTCCCAAACCCACATTACGAAGCGCCCCTACGAGATCAAACTGGCTTAGATCAAGCGGTGGCGGACTATTTGTGTCAGTTTCCTGAGGTCACACAAATGCTCACTGATATTGCGACACATATCGAAAAATGGTTGCCACACTATTTAAAAGATGGTCGCAGCTATCTCACGGTAGCGATTGGTTGCACAGGCGGTCAACACCGATCGGTTTACCTCGTACATCAATTGAATCAATTATTCTCTCAGGCAGCCATCAAAGATGTATATGTCTTAGAACGTCATCGAGAACTCGATTCCAAGAAGACCCGGATTGGCTGAGGCAGGCCGTATTCTTTTAATCGTCTTGTGCAAATCCAATCGAGCGTAGCGCTTAAGTGCGACCATTTCCGCTTGAGATGAATGATCCATGGTTGCATTCGTAGCCGTCGATGACTAAATACATGCTCGATTACATGGGCTTTTTCAACTGAGGCAATCGACCCTAAATCGCTTTTTGATAAAAGCTTTGAAAGAACAGTTTGATTTAGTAAGCTCGTGACGTCACTTGGTTTTGAACGATTTATTTTCGGTTCGATCGGCTCCCATGGGGTTTCGATTAAGGAATAGAGTCCGCCCCAAATCGCTTTTGGAGCTCGCCTCTCAAGCAATATCTCATCCTGATAACGAATCAAAAAGATATTTGTTGTAAATGTTGGCGATTCTTTTTTCTTCTTTTTCGCTGGAATAAGGTCGACCTGACCAAGCTCATACGCTTTGCACTCACTCTTCATTGGGCACATCTGATCCTGACTTTGGCATTTAGCAGCCTTCGGGGTGCACCAGGTAGCCCCAAAATCCATTAGTGCTTGTGTGTAAATAGGCATTTGAGACTTTGACTTGGGAAGAAGCGCTGTTGCATGTTCCCACAGTAATTGCACTGTCTCATGGCTTTGTTGATCGCCAGTAACACCAAAAAATCGGCTGATGACCCGCTTCACGTTGGCATCTAGGATTGGGGCGCGCTCCTCGAATGCAAAGGCAGCAATTGCGCCTGCTGTCGATCGGCCAATGCCGGGCAGTTGCTCAAGTTCTTTTGCCGTTCTGGGGAACTGGCCCGCATACTTTGCCATGATCTCTTGGGAACAACGATGGAGATTACGTGCGCGCGAGTAATACCCCAATCCGCTCCACAGAGCCATAACCGCATCAAGATCTGCGCTGGCTAACGCTTTGACGGTTGGAAGTTGACGCATAAATTGTGGATAGCGCTGCATCACAGTGCTAACCTGGGTCTGCTGTAACATGATCTCCGATACCCAAACTGCATATGGATCTTGATGACCTTGCCAGGGCAGGCCTTGACGACCATAATGCTTTGACCAACGAATTAAAGCCTGGGAAAAATGAAATCCCATACCTATCGTTTCTGACAGTAAGGGCAATAATAGGTCGAGCGCTGACCCTGGGTGATTTGCCGAATCGGTGTTTTGCAGACTCGACAGGGTTCATTTGCGCGATCATAGACTTTGGTTTGCATCATGAAGTAACCTGGATCACCATGCGCATCCACAAAATCACGCAAACTGCTCCCGCCGGCTGCAATCGCTCTTTTTAAAATGGTTCGTACCGCCTCGGCCAATCGCTCACACTGAGCTTTACTTAATTTGCCAGCGGGTAAGCCTGGATGAATACCGGCCTCAAACAAGGATTCAGAACAATAGATGTTGCCAACACCAACCACCGCTTGCCCGGCTAATAAAAATGCCTTTACCGAAATCGTTCGCTTTCGGGAACACTGGTACAAACGTGTTGCGCCCAACTGCCCCGCAAACTCCTCGGCGAGAGGCTCTGGCCCTAATTTTTGAATTAAAGGATGTTCTAACACGTCGCCCTTGGTGAATGGATGCCACAAGACGGCGCCAAATTTTCGGGGGTCATGAAGTCGCAAACTCAGATCATCAAAATGAATTGAGACTCGATCGTGTGGCTTTAGGGGGTCTTTATGGGGTAGAACGCGCAATACCCCAGTCATGCCTAAATGAATAATCAAGTAGCCATCGGTCATTTTGAGTAATAAATACTTCCCTCGGCGCTCGATCGTATTGAGTCGTTGCCCCTTCAGAATTTTTGGCAAGCCCCTGGGAACAGGCCAACGCAGTCGTCCATCAATCACATCGACATGCGTGATCTGGCGCCCTTCTAGATGGGGTTTAATCCCCAAACGCGTGACTTCAACCTCTGGTAGTTCTGGCATCGGTACATTGTAGATTCGGGGATTAGAATGTGCTGATGGGCTATCAATTGACTTTTATTTTGGCAAATTCTTATCTAAAGCGTGCATTGCTTTGGGCTATTTGCTGCTGCTCTTTTGGCCTCCTAGTGCCTGCCTCAGCTCAGACCAAAGGAGCTACCAGCGAGCAAGTCTTTGAAATACTTGCTTCTGAAATTGCCCTACAACGCGGTGAAGCTGGGTTGGCCTATCAAACCTATTTGAGTCTGGCACGACAAACCGGGGATCCTGCTTTAGCTCAACGTGCAATGGAAATCGCGATTGCCGCAAACGCAGCAGATCTCGCCTTAATCGCCGCACAAACTTGGGATGAGCTATCACCACCTGGTCAAAGTAAGCCCAAGGAAGTGTTGGTCACCCTACTCATGCTCAATCAACGCTGGTCTGATGCTGTTACACCAGCCATCGCCCTTCTTAAGGAACAAAATATCAGAGAGCGCGAGCAGATTTTGCTCCAGTGGCAAAGCCTATTGGGTCGGGCCCAAGATGAGGGGGCGGCTTTAAACGCCTATTACAAAATTGTTGCGGCCCTCGTTCCACCTCCATCCAATCCTCAAATTTTGTATACCTATGCTTTAGCAGCCGAGAAATCCGGTCAGTTTGAGGTGATGGAGAAAACCTTAAGATCTCTGATTGAACGCAATCCAAATGATATTCAGGCACTCAATGCACTCGGCTACTCCTTAGCCGACCGAAATGTCAAGCTGAAGGAGGCGTATGAACTAATTCTGAAAGCGCACAACCTTGATCCTAGAGATCCGTTTATTTTGGATAGTTTAGGCTGGGTTAACTTTCGTTTAGGGAACAATGAGCTTGCCTTAAAGCAGCTGCAAGACGCATTTCGTATCAAGCCTGAGGCTGATATTGCTGCCCATTTAGGTGAAGTCCTCTGGACGCTTAATCGACCCATTGAGGCAGAGGATGCTTGGCGACAAGGTGAATTAATCGATGCCAACAATGCTACTCTGCGCGAGACCTTAAAGCGTCTAAAACCATCTTGGGCGATCTCGATGGATGTAGTTGCTAGTCAGTGGGATGGTCGTTTTGCCGTTAAAGCAAGTGATCGACCCACCAACAATAATCAAGGTGGATCGGGTAGCTTTACCCTCACCAAAAATGGCTTAAGTGACACTTTAGAAATTCGGGGGCCGATGGGAGGTGCAATTGCCAAGATCACAATTAACCCAGGTGAGGCTATCCTAGAACGCGATGGCAAAAAAGTAAGTGCGATTGACGCCGATACCTTAATTCAAAATACCTTGGGCCTACCATTGCCTGCGCGTGGTTTATCCAATTGGCTAAATGGACAATTACGTGCTGGCAGCCCTGCTAAGCTCGAACGCGATAATCAAGGTCAAGTCAAACGGATCTTGCAAGACGGCTGGGATTTAGCCTATGTGTGGAGTGAGAGTAAGAAAATTGAGCGTCTTACCATGACTAGAAATACAAACACGGGCTCGATTGATGTACGCCTAATTTTTGATCAAGTGAATGAGTAATCGCCTCGAGCTCCTTGCTCCAGCCAAAATCAATTTGTTTCTTCATGTGACCGGTCGACGTCCAAACGGATATCACGAACTTCAATCCGTATTTCAATTGGTCGATTGGTGTGACCGCATTTCTTTAACTCGGCTCGAGCACAGCACAATTATTCGGCACGGCGGTAATCAAGAGATTTCCCCAGAGAATGATCTGGTTGTTCGGGCCGCTCAGTTATTGAAAAACCATACGAACTATCCATGCGGGATTGAAATTCATCTTGAGAAAAATATCCCTATAGGAGCAGGCTTAGGTGGCGGATCATCAGATGCAGCCACAGTATTAATTGGTTTGAACCATCTCTGGGGTCTTCATCTTCCCCCGGCCGAACTGAGTGAGCTAGGATTAAAGCTAGGTGCCGATGTGCCATTCTTTTTATTTGGTCAAAACGCATTTGTACAAGGCATCGGCGAGCAACTCGAATCCATTGATCTACCCGATCAAGACTTCTTAATCATTTTTCCAGGAGAGTCAATTGCTACCGAGACTGTGTTTCAATCCGATCAATTGACCCGAAACCATGCTCCGATTACAATAGCAGACTTCCTTGCAAACACTGGTGAAGTTGGTCAGTTTACAAACGACCTCCAACCAGTTGCTTGTGAGCTCTGCCCTGAAGTAAATCGAGCATTAAATTGGTTGGCGCAAACGCTCCCAGATGCTACTCGTAAGATGTCTGGATCGGGTAGTAGTGTGTTTGCCGTCCTTCCAGGATCGATCAATCGACGCGATCTGGAACAACGCTTGCTCAATCTTCCCTCAGGGTGGGTGGGTCGGCTTGTTCGGGGTCTAAAACAAAATCCCGCTTACAATTCGGTTTTATCAGTATGACGCAGTAGGGGAGTCGCCAAGTTGGTCAAGGCACCGGATTTTGATTCCGGCATGCGAGGGTTCGAGTCCTTCCTCCCCTGCCATTGTTATGATGGATAACCAAGACTAGCTAAGACCATGAACTCTGACGCGCTCACCATTTTTACTGGCAACGCCAATCCCACACTTGCACAGGCGGTTGCTAGCCAAATGCAGTTGCAGCTAGGAAAAGCCTTCGTTGGCCGCTTTTCTGATGGCGAAATCCAGGTTGAAATCCAAGAAAACGTGCGCGGCAAGAATGTCGTCGTAATCCAGTCGACCTGTGATCCGACCAACGATAACCTGATGGAACTCATGATCATGATTGATGCCCTCAAAAGGGCATCGGCCAACCGAATTACTGCGGTCATCCCCTACTTTGGTTATGCCCGTCAAGACCGCCGCCCCCGTTCTGCGCGGGTTGCGATTTCGGCCAGAATTGTGGCCAATATGCTGCAATCGGTTGCCGGCGTTGAACGCGTTCTGACGATGGATCTACATGCAGATCAAATCCAAGGATTTTTTGATATCCCGGTCGACAATATCTATGCCTCCCCCGTCCTCTTAGGGGACCTACGGGCAAAAAATCAGCCTGACCTGACCGTGGTCTCACCCGACATTGGCGGTGTAGTACGCGCCAGGGCTTTTGCCAAGCAATTAAGCTGTGATCTGGCCATTATTGATAAACGCAGACCAAAGCCCAATGTCTCAGAGGTGATGCATTTAATTGGTGAGGTAGAAAACCGCCACTGTGTCATCATGGATGACATTATTGATACGGGTGGCACTCTGTGTAAGGCAGCCGAGGTTCTTAAGGAACGGGGTGCCAAAAGCGTGACAGCCTATTGCACCCACCCGGTTCTATCTGGAGGTGCAGCTGCCCGCATTGCAGGATCTGAAATTGATGAGTTAGTGGTTACTGACACGATTCCATTGAAACAAGATACAAAATCAGTCAATAAAATCAGGCAGTTAAGTGTTGCTCCACTACTAGCGGAGACGATCTCGCGGATTACCAAAGGCGACTCAGTTATGTCACTTTTTGCCGAATAGCTTCCTAAGCAACTGATTTCTACCGAATTTTTACTCTTTCAAGCTATAATTTAAGGCTTTCCGTTTGGTCGCGGACGGAAATTAACCCTTAATTTGGAGTCATCATGAAAGTTGTTGCATTTGAACGAAGCGTACAGGGCACTGGTGCGAGCCGCCGCCTGCGCAATTCTGGGAAAACCCCCGGAATTATCTATGGCGGAAAGCAAGAATCTCCCTGCGCAATCGAGTTAGACCACAATGCTTTATTCCATGCTTTGCGGAAAGAAGCTTTCCATTCATCCATTTTGGATATCGAATTAAACGGTAAATCACAAAAGGCCTTATTGCGTGATTACCAGATGCATCCATTTAAACCATTGGTGTTGCACGTTGACTTCCAGCGTGTATCTGCCAGTGAAAAAATTCATATGCGCGTTCCTCTGCACTTTAAGGGTGCCGAAGAATCAGAAGCAGTGAAGTTTGGTGGAGCGGTTGTTAGCCACGTCGCCAATGAAATCGAAATCACTTGCTTGCCCGGTGACCTTCCTGAGTTCTTAGAGGTGGATCTGAGCAAAATCGTGGTTGGTCAATCGATTCATGCCAAAGACGTTGCGCTACCCAAAGGCGTTAGCCTAGTTCTTCATGTCGAGCAAGAAAACCCTGTGATCGCAAACGCTCGCGTTCCAGCGGTTAAAGCGGAACCCGAACCAGGCGCTGAGGCTGCACCAGCCGCTGAGGCTGCACCAGCCGCTGACAAAGAAGCGAAGAGCTAAATCGTTTCACTCTCATAGAAACCCGCTTGATGCGGGTTTTTTATTGCCCAATTGAAGTCGTTTATAGTTGGATCACTTAGCCTCAATCGACTGATAAAAATGATTCGTTTAATTGTTGGACTCGGAAATCCTGGATCAAAGCATGAGGCCGACCGTCACAATGCAGGGTTTTGGTTTGTCGATCGTCTTGCTGCTCAACATAAACAATTTCTTCAGCCTGAAAAGCGATTTAATGGTCGAATCGCAAAAATCCAAATCAAAGGTCATGATATTTACTTATTGGAACCAGATACCTATATGAATCTCAGTGGGGAAGCCGTTGGCCCCCTGTGTCGCTTTCATAAGATCGAGGTAAGTGAAGTGCTGGTAGTCCATGACGAACTGGACCTCAAAGCCGGCACGGCGCGTCTAAAAAAAGGCGGGGGCAATGGCGGTCACAATGGCCTAAAAGATATCCAACAGCATTTATCAAGCCCCGAATTCTGGCGACTCCGTTTTGGAATTGGTCACCCACGCGACCTACCTGGCAATCTAGCAAAAATGGATGTAGCCGATTATGTACTAAAGAAACCGAGCTCGGATGAGCAAGAGAAATTAGATGCGGCCATCACAAAAGCAATTGGCATTTTGCCCCTGGTTCTTGAAGGCAATACACAAGATGCCATGCAAATCCTGCACAGCGCAAATTAAATCATTTAATTGGTCTGCTTGAGAGCACTCAAGACTTTATATTTTTCAAGTAACTGCTCTTGGGTTTCAGAATAAGCGGGATTGAGCGGAATACAATCGACCGGGCAGACCTGACGGCATTGAGGAGCGTCAAAATGCCCCACGCACTCGGTGCATTTATTGGGATCGATCTCATAGATCTCAATCCCCATATAAATCGCATCGTTTGGGCATTCTGGCTCACAGACATCACAATTGATACACTCGTCTGTAATCATTAACGCCATATTGATATCCCTAAAAGAATGATCAGAATAGCTTAAGTGGATTTAATTTGGGCGTTCTTCTTTTGTAACCATTTTTCCACTGAGGGAAAAACAAACTTACTCACATCGCCGCCCATGAGCGCAATTTCTCGGACAAAGGTACCAGAAATAAATTGATATTGATCTGATGGGGTCAAAAATAAAGTCTCCACATCTGGCAGTAGGTACCGATTCATACCAGCCATCTGAAACTCATACTCAAAATCTGAAACGGCACGCAAACCCCGTACGATCACTCGAGCAGAATGCTCTCGAGCAAAGTCTTTCAGTAATCCAGAAAATCCTGCGATTTCAACATTCGGGTAGTGACTCAACACCTCTTTGGCGATTTCAATCCGTTCATCAAGTGTAAAAATAGGACGCTTATTTTTACTATCAGCCACTCCGACAATCAGCTTGGTAAAAATACTTGAAGCACGCCGAACCAAATCTTCATGACCACGGGTAAATGGGTCAAAGGTTCCTGGATAGACAGCAATGGTCATAAAGACCCCCTTATTTATATGGATAAACAGGAGTTTAGCTCGAACTGCGGCGAAACAATACGGCTTTGACTTGGGCTGTTTCCATCGACTTAACAAGAGTCCAATTGGGCAGTACCCTTTCCAATCGACTTAGATCAAAGGGATTGGGGCATTCAATATAGATTCCGCCCTGCCCTTGATCGTGACACACGCGACCGGCCTCTTGTGCTGCGCGAACGAGTAAGTCGGGTTGACTAAATGGAGGATCCAGAAAAATCAGCTGGGCCGACTGATCATCAGCACGCTGTAAATAAGAAATTCCATCCCCATGAAGGATTTTTACTTCCCCGCGAATTGGATAAGAATTGAGGAGCTGATGCTGGGTCAGAAGCTGGTGATAGATTCGTTTATCTTTCTCGATGAATATGACCTCATCGGCTGATCGGGAGGCGGCCTCAAAACCAAGTGCTCCAGAACCAGCAAACACATCAATTGCTTTTAAGCCACCGAGGTCTGAGCCTATCCAATTAAAAAGCGTTTCACGAACCCGATCAGAGCTAGGACGCAAATCCTGTTGATCCAAAACCTGAATCTGCCGGCTGCGCCACACACCACCAATAATCCGAATTCGGTGGCTTTGTGCCAATTAGGGTGTGCCTCCAACAAGAACACTGATCATTCTACGCATATCCAGGTGTCGTTTAAACGCATTGCGCACATCATCTTTTTTGACCGCTGCAACTTGTTGTGTCCACACATCGAGAGTATTGAGTGGTAACTGATTCCAAGTAATTGCTGAGAGGTTATCAAGCAATTTACGATTGCTATCGAGTCGCAATGGATAGCCATTGATTAAGTTTGCCTTAGCAGCAGCCAATTCTGCATCGCTTGGGCCATCTTCAATAAAGCGTGCAATCGTCTCTTGCAATACATTGAGAGCTTGATCTGCTTGGTCATTACGGGTTTGTAAGCCCGCTTCAAAAGTTCCGGTATCGCGCCCCGGCTGAAAGTAACTAAATACGCTATACGCAAATCCACGCTTATCTCGAACCTCACCAACCAAGCGCGATACAAAGCCCCCGCCACCCAAAATATAGTTTCCGACAAGCAAAGGGAAGTAGTCAGGATTGTCACGAGTGATGGCGGTCATACCCATTGCAATATGAGTTTGCTGTGTTTGAAATGGAATTCGGATCAAACGTTTGGATTCTGGCTCTATTGGTGAGCGCTCTAAAGGTGGCAATGCAGGAATCACTGGTCCCTTAGCGGGTAATGCTGTAATAATTTGTTCGGCGATTTGCTTTGCTCTGGCTGGATCGACATTGCCCACAATATTCACAATGACTCGGTCTTGGCGATAGAAATCCTGATGGAATCGCTTTAGGTCACCCTCCTTAATTGCTGCAATTGATTCAATATTAGGGGATCGTGCCAACGGATAGTTTCCGAATACCTCTTGACGAAACCGTTTTTGCAGAACGACTTCTGGCTTGGTATCGCCCTCCTGAATCGCGGCACTAACGCGCTGCTTCTCACGCATCAAAATCGATGCATCAAAAATAGGTTTCGATACACTAGCTACTAGAAGTTGCAGGAGTGGATCAAAAATATCGGGTTTACTCAGTGATCGAGCGCGCACGATGGCTCTCTCACCTGAAGCGGACGCACTAATAGTAGCTCCCAACTCAGCAATTGCATCTGCCTGTTGGGCCTCATTCAAAATGCCGCCCTGCCACTGAATGCCGCGGGTCAGCAGCGCAGCGGTCAAGGATGCCAGACCACTTTGATCTTTCGGGTCGTAGCGACTTCCTGCATCAATACTAATTTCAATATCGACCATTGGTATGGCGTTCGTTTGAATCAAATAGGCTTTTGTACCATTGCTTAAGGGAATCGCTTGGATTGGCAATACTGCCTGGGCATGAGCTGCGATAAACGTCGCAATTAAGACAATTAGCCCCTTAATAAGATGATGATTACGCTGCATTGTGTTCCCTTTTAATGACGCAAACTACCTGACATTCCACGCGGCTTCGCAAGCATTGAACGTGGCTGGGGATCTAAAGTCACAATGGTTAAACCATCGCTGACAAAATACGTATTAATTGCACGTTGGATTTGATCCGATTGAATCAACTGAATTCGCTCAATGATGCGATCTAAGTCACGCCAAGAGACATTCGCCATCTCTGAACTACCAATCTCCATGGCTTGAGCAAAAATTGAATCGCGTTTATATATTTGTGAAGCAAGCAATTGTGCTTTGATACGCTTTAACTCGGATTCAGTAACCCCCTGATTAGCAATGTCTCCTAAGGTCTTCATAATGCCTCTCTCAAGATCCTGCACTGTTTGACCTTTGGCGGCAGTTGCACCAATCACAAAAAGCTCTGGCCCACGGCTAATTAGTTCGTAACTTGCCCCGGTGCTATTAGCCAGTCTTTGATTACGAACTAACTCTCGATTTAACCTTGAGTTATCGTGCCCGCTCAAGACGGCAGATAAAACGAGTAAGGCATACGGATCCACCTCATCCATTTTTTTAGGATCTAGTTTAGGAACCTTCCACGCCATCATGATTTGCGGGCTCTCAGCAGGAGCCTTCAAAACAGCGCGCTTCTCGCCTTTTTGCTCAGGTTCGAGCTGAGGTTTGCGTTCAGGTAATTTTTTTGCTGATATAGGTCCGTAGTACTTTTCGACCAATGCTTTCACTGCCAATGGATTAACATCACCCGCCACCACAACCACGGCATTATTTGGTGCATACCAGTCGCGATACCACTGTCGCGCATCGGCAGGCTGCATATTTTCTAAGTCGTTCATCCAGCCGATAATAGGATGTCGGTACGGAGAGCTCATAAATGCGGTTGCCATCAATAGCTCACGCATCAAACTCGATGGATTATCTTCCGTACGTAAGCGTCGCTCTTCCATCACCACCTGAAGCTCTCGCCCAAACTCCTCATCGGAAAATTGCAAATTTGCCATTCGATCGGCTTCAAGCCGCATCACTTCGGCAAGCTTTGATTTCTCAATCTGCTGAAAATATCCGGTGAAATCACGGGCTGTAAAGGCGTTCTCACGTCCGCCCACGGCCGCCACCATCCGCGAGAATTCACCTGATTTGACCGTTTTCGTTCCCTTAAACATCATGTGCTCAAGCACATGGGCAACGCCGGTTTTGCCATTGACCTCATCCATGGATCCAGCCCGATACCAGACCATATGAACAACGGTCGGTGCACGATGATCCTGGCGAACGATCAGGCGCAAGCCATTCTTGAGTTGATACTCATGCGTATCGGACTGAGTCGCAAAAGCATTCCCTGAGACAGGCAAGCAAATAGCGGCCAAGGCAATCAATGCCGACCTGATGGCTCTCAATATTGGGTTGCTAAACTGGAATTTCGCTATCATGAATAGTTTAGATGTATGAATTATCTAGTTAAGATCACTCTTTTGGATTGTATCGACAATGTTTGGTTTACGTAAAACACTTAGCTCACTCTTTACTCGTAACCGAGTGGATGAAGCCTGGTTCGATCATTTAGAAGAATTACTGATCAAAGCCGATGTTGGTGTTTCGACATCAACCGCTCTAATAGCTAGTCTACGCAAATCGGCCAAACAGCATTCCATTACAAATTCTGAGGATTTAAAGGCAGTTCTAGTTGATGAGCTCAGCCATCTTTTGAGTGACTTAGAGTCCCCAGAAAATCCTTTAAGCCCAAGTGCTACGCATCCTAAGCCAGAAATTTGGCTAATTGTAGGGGTCAATGGTGCTGGCAAAACCACATCGATTGGAAAACTATGTCATCACTTCCAGGCTCAAGGAAAGTCGGTGCTCCTCGCTGCTGGGGATACATTTCGAGCGGCGGCGCGCAATCAACTCAAGGAATGGGGTGAGCGCAATCAAGTGCAAGTGCTCAGCCAAGAGAGTGGCGATGCTGGCGCGATTGCGCATGATGCTATCCAAGCCGCTTTGTCTCGGCAAGTTGACGTTGTACTAATTGATACGGCTGGCCGACTCGCTACTCAAGCGAATCTGATGGAGGAATTAAAGAAGGTCAAGCGAGTCATTTCCAAGTTGATCCCCGATGCCCCCCATCAAATTGTCTTGGTCCTTGATGGCAATACGGGTCAGAATGGAATTGCCCAAGTTTTGGCTTTTCGGAACGCAATTGGACTACACGGCCTTATCGTCACCAAATTGGATGGCACCGCTAAAGGCGGGGTAATTTGCGCACTTCGCAATGAGTTGCAAAGCTCCTCCCAAACCCAGGGCCCAAAAACCTATGTTTATGCACTTGGCAAGGGTGAGCAATTAGGTGATTTGGAGCTATTTTCTGCTAAGGCTTATGCCCAAGAGCTTGTAGAATAGCTATACAAATCAATATCTTGTAGATTATTAGACGCATTAGCACTCTATTGACAAGAGTGCTAAAATAATTCAATCTAAACTCAAATTAATCTATCAACGATGACTTTGAACACCCTCATGAATACTCGAAAAACGGGCTCGTCTAGTATTGCTCTTGCAATGCCTGCTCTACCAGCCCTTGGAGTCGGTACGATTGATGCCTATTTGGCACACATTAATCGCTTACCAATGTTAAGTGCTGCCCAGGAATACACCCTGGCGCAGGAATATCGCCGCTCCGACAATTTAGATGCTGCGCGACAACTGGTTTTGTCTCACTTGCGACTGGTTGCGTCGGTCGCTCGTCAATACTTGGGTTACGGCATTCCGCATGCCGACCTCATTCAGGAAGGCAATATTGGTTTGATGAAAGCAGTCAAACGCTACGATCCCAACCAAGGGGTACGACTCGTTTCGTACGCCATTCATTGGATCAAAGCAGAAATCCATGAATACATTCTCAAGAACTGGCGCTTAGTCAAAGTAGCAACTACCAAAGCGCAACGCAAACTGTTTTTCAATTTACGTAGCAATAAACTTTCTGCAAATGCCTTGAGCAATGATGAAATTGAGTCATTAGCTAAAGCCCTTGATGTTCGCGGTGCCGATGTCAAAGAAATGGAAATGCGGCTTGCTGGGGGAGACGTCTCGATCGAGGGGGATTGCCAAGATGAGGAAAGCTTTGCGCCAATTCATTGGCTCAGTGATGAAAGCCAAGAACCAACTGCGGTTATTGAGCAAAACGAATCTTACTCTTTGCATGGTCCAAAACTCTTGCAAGCACTTCATACTCTAGATGAGCGCAGTCGTGCGATTGTTGAAAGCCGTTGGTTGGCAGTTAACGCAGAAGGCCAAGGCGGCAAGACTTTGCATGATCTTGCTAAGGAATTTGGGATCTCTGCTGAACGGGTACGTCAGATAGAGGTCGCTGCTTTTAAGAAGTTGCGTACGCTCTTAAAAGATGAAAACCCAAGGCTTCACTAAGACTTATTGAAGTAGTAGTTTTAGGTCATGGGCAATCGGCTCGGCGCCTTGCCCATGCTTGATATAGAGGCGTAAATTACCGTTTGGATCAAACACGTAACTTCCAGCAGTATGGTCGATCGTGTAATTTTTAGGATTACTGCCCGGCACCTTGTTGTAATACACCTTGAAATCTTTAGCGACCTTAGCCAGCGCCTCGTCGTTAGCCGGTCTCAGCCCAATAAAACGAGGATCAAAAGCGGGGGGGTATTGCGCCATTAGCTCTGCAGTATCTCGCTGCGGGTCAACTGTAATAAAAATAACTTGCACCCGATCAGATAATGGGCCTAAGGTTTTCATGACCTCTTGCATTTCAACTAATGTCGCAGGACAAACATCTGGGCAGTGGGTATAGCCAAAGAAAATTAATACAGCCTTACCTTTGAAATCAGCCATGGTTTTCACCTGACCATTAGGATCCAAAAGTTCAAAATTAGAACCAAATGATTTACTGCCAGTAATATCAACATTCTTGAAGCTAGGCTTTGAACAAGCGGCCAATAAAAACACGGCGCATAAAAGGACTAATTTTTTCATGGGCTATATGTAATGATCGATCAAAATAGCAGCAAATAGTAGAGCTAAATAAGTAATGGAGTACTTAAATGTCTTACGAGCCAACTGATCGCTGTAGTGTTGGTAAAGACGGATTGCATACATTACAAAAATACCGCTAAGAATCAGTGCACATACCAAATAGAATAAGCCACTCATTCCATAGACATAAGGAAGAATCGAGGCCGCCAATAGGATGAGCGTATAGAGCAAGATATTAAGTAAGGTAAATCGCTCACCGTGAGTGACCGGCAACATTGGTAAGCCCGCCTGTACATAATCTTCGCGTCGGTAGAGTGCCAATGCCCAAAAATGCGGTGGGGTCCACACAAAAATGATGAGCACCAATAACCAGGCTTCTGCCGATAATTGATTAGTAACAGCTACCCAACCCAATGCAGGTGGCATGGCACCAGAAAGCCCGCCAATCACAATGTTTTGGGGCGTTGCTGGCTTTAAGAACCAGGTATAAATAACGGCATACCCCACAAAGGTTGCAAAAGTAAGCCACATCGTGAGGGGATTGGTGTAAATCCACAGTACTGCCATCCCTGCGGCTCCCAAAATGCAAGAGAAAATAATAATTTGCCAAGGGGTAATCTCGCCCGTTGCTGAGGGGCGCCATGCGGTTCGACGCATTTTGGCATCAACCGCTTGCTCTATCAGACAGTTCACCGCAAATGCCGCGCCCGCTAACAACCAAATGCCGATCGATCCACCAAGTAATATCGACCAGGGAACCATCCCAGGGGTTGCCAAAAACATGCCAATAATCGCGCAAAATACTGCGAGCTGAGTCACTCTTGGCTTAGTTAATACCCAATATTGTCTCCAGCGAGGCATAGGAGGACGAACAAAATCAGTACTCATGCAATCCCTCGCTGGGGCGGCTTACCGGATAAAAAATAGTTATTACTCCACGCACTTAAACGCACCAAGCAAAATAAAATAGCTGCCGCACCACCGGTGTGCAACAACGCCGCTACTAATGGCCATTGAAAGACTACATTGGATATACCGGTGGCGATTTGTAATGCAAGCAATGTAATGATTGCCTTCCCCCAAAATTGAACCTTTGGCTCTGGATGTCGAATTACTTTTATAGCAACGAAAAGCAAAATAGCGGAGGCAAAAATAGCACCAACACGATGGGTCCAGTGGATTGTGACTAGCGCTGCCATCGGGATCATCTCACCCGATTTAGCCTCACCCAAATCGCGCCATAAGAAAAAAGCATTTTGCCAATCCATATTGGGATACCAAACACCCATACAAGTTGGAAAATCAGGACAAGCCAACACAGCATAGTTAGTACTAACCCACGCACCTAGAAAAATTTGAGCAAAGAGCGCAACAATAGCGATTAATACAAGGCCGCCAGATAAGCTTGAAATCGTCTTGGAATCACTTGAACAGAGGGCATCGTTACGTTGCGCGAACCAGACCATGCTGGCAAATAAGATCAATGCCAAGATGAGATGCATACTAACAATGATTGGTTGCAGCTTAAGGGTCACGGTCCAGGCTCCAAATGCGCCTTGTAGACAAACTAAGACCAGTAAAAACAAACTGCCTTTAATGGCTAAGGAGCGGCCTGCGCTTGGCTGCTTAAATGCCATGATGACTTGAATAATGATTAAAAACCCAACGCTCATCGCCAAGTAACGATGAATCATTTCAACCCATGCTTTAAAAACCGTTACCGGCCCTGTGGGCATTGCAGCTTCTGCCGCCCGAATTTCTTCGATGGCGCGAAAGGGATTGGATGTGCCATAGCAACCTGGCCAGTCTGGGCAACCTAAACCAGAATCACTTAAACGAGTAAATGCACCAAACAAAATGAGGTCAAAGGTTAGGAAGACGATGGTCCAATTGAGCTTTTGAAATAGCCCCATTCCTTTTTTAAAATAAAGGATTGCCAGCGGTAAGCCAGCAATCAATAGAGCGATTCCGGCAAGCTCTAAAACCATTAGAGCCATTTCAGACATCATATCTTCTCACCCTTGCGATTTAACTTTAGAAGACGCTCAACGTCTTTACGAATCTTCACAAAGTCACTCGAGCTGGTTTTGTCGGGAAAGACCATCATCTTCTCACCACTTGGATCAATCAGAGCGATTCCTTGGCCTAGATTTTGAGTATTCAACCAAGCTTGCCAAGCAGCCTCATTTTTTGGATCAGGAGCGGGAATAATATAAAAACCAGCATTCTCTTGATCATAGGCCCTCTGAATATCATCCTCAACTGGGCCGCGATCATTCACAACCCAAACCAATTGCAGACGATTTTTATTCTTACCAAGAGCTAAGCGTACCTGACGCATCAGATATAAAACCTCAACACAAGCATCATTGCCTTTTTTGCACTCGCTTGCCGGTCTTGCCACCATCAGGGTCCACTTACCGTTAAATGGAATCTCAAACCAGCTGGGATTAATTGGCTGTGGCGGCACAATCAAAGTACCATAATTGGTCTTTCCGCCCTCAGGCTTATAAACGTAATAGGCCAAATACGATGCGATTACTGGCGATGCGCATGCGAGTAGCACCAGTATCATTTGAATCCGGCCGCGACGAGTTCTGGCATCCAATGCCTTCTTATCAAGCTGACTCGCTGGAATTAATAAATCTTGATCGCTCACTGCTATATAACCTTTATGAACTTGATTTACCTTGATTGCGATAGCGCATAAAACCAGTTGTGAACCAAAATGCTAGCGCGGCCGCACCTAAAGAAAACCATTGGAAAGCATAAGCATAATGGCGATCGACGCCTGTCGTTGCCACAGGCCAAATTCGGGACAATCCATCACCTTCATCTGGGTCATTTTGGCGAATAATGAAGGGTAATTGTGGATATACCATTCGGCCCGCTTCATAGGTCAGGTCTAAATTTTGCTGAATCCGGGGTGAAGCTTGACTATTGGGTTGATTGCCAAGCTCTAATACCCTCCCTGGCCCAGCCAATGCAATACCCTCGATCACTACACTCTCCTTAGGCGTTGTAATGCTTGGCAATATCAATCGATCTTGATTATTTCTGGGGGCCCACCCTCGGTTAACCCAAACAAGGCGCTTTTCCTGACCATCAAGTAAAAATGGCATCAGCACATAAAACCCGGATTGGGTCTGCCCTGTTTGTGGCTTTAGACTGGGGCGATTATCAAGCCAAACGACCTCATTGGGCAAAAAACGACCACGCGCTCGCACCGGCCTAAACTCAGTTTCTGATAGAGTCCAATTTTTGGCATTGAGGTCAATCTGCTCTCGAGCCGCCATGGCGCTAATTTGATTAGCCAGGATTATTTTCTGATCCGCACGACCCAGTTGCCAACGACCCGCCATAATGCCAATTGCAAGAACGACTAGCATCGCAATGGTTGCGACTCTTCGCTCTACAATAAGAACTCGAAATAAACTCAAAGGTTTGGCACCAATATGAAATGGCTAATTGTTTTAATTTTGTTGGTCATCATCGCTAGCTTAGGATCGGCGCTGTATTTCATGATGAAAGACAAAGGCAATAGCTCCAGGATGGTTCACTCGCTGATGCTCAGAATTGGTTTATCGATTGCACTATTCATTGGCATTTGGATTGCCCATTACTTTGGACTCATTGAGTCCACTGGCCTGAAAGTGCCTCAATAGGCTAGGCGGCAACCAACGCTGCCGCCTATTGGCCATTACATCCAGTAAATGACGATGTAAAGCCCTAGCCAGACGACGTCAACAAAGTGCCAATACCAAGCGGCACCTTCAAAACCAAAGTGATTCTCGGCGGTGAAATCACCACGAATCAAACGGCGCAGGATAATCGCCAACATCAAGCCACCCAAGAACACATGGAATCCATGAAAACCGGTCAGCATGAAGAAGGTTGATCCGTAAATTCCAGAAGTGAGCTTCAGGTTCAGGTCGTTATAAGCATGGATGTATTCGTAAGCTTGAAAACCCAAGAAAATAAGCCCAAGAAATACGGTCGCAAATAATCCATAAATGGCATGCTGACGATTTCCCTCTCGTAAAGCATGATGTGCCCAGGTCACGGTAACCCCTGAGCTCAAGAGCAATAACGTATTAATCGTTGGAATTGGCCAAGGGCCAATAGTACTAAATTTTTGAACCAAATCAGCAGGACCAACGGTTGGCCATGCAGCTACAAAATCAGGCCATAAGAGTTTATTGTCCACATCACCAAGCCAGGGCACTGTAATACTGCGAGCGTAGAACAGGGCCGCAAAGAAAGCGGCAAAAAACATGATCTCGGAAAAGATGAACCAGCTCATCGACCAGCGATAGGACACATCGACGTTCACACCGTTCTTGCCGGTATTGGACTCCGAGATTGCATCACCAAACCAACCGTACAGCACAAACAGCACATAAATAACTGCTGCTAGGACCAGCGGTCCTCCCCATGAAAGGCCATTGACCCAAGCGGACATGCCGCCGCCAAAGCCAAGCAGTCCAATGCTAGCAAGGACGGGATATTTTGAGGGGCCCGGAACAAAATAATACGGTGTGGAGTTTGATGACATCGCGCTCTTTCTAACTAAAAATTAATTGGTTACCACTAAATTCACAATCAACAAAAGGATCGCCATAAATAGTACGGCGCCCAATACACCAGCAATGATGATGTGCACAAAACTCAAGCTTGCAACATCATTTTGCAATCCTGCTTTATTGCGAATCCCTAAAAACGCCCACAAAACGGCACGCATTGAACGAAAAAAACTAGGTTGCTTATTCATAGTGACACTTTGCTCTTAGATTCTTTGACATTTGCAACAGGCTTAGGTATTCCGGTCTCAAAAAAGGTATACGACAGGGTGATTGTTTTAACGTCTTTTGGAAGATTGGGATCAACAATAAATACCACTGGCATTTGCCGAATCTGATGTGGGGTCAGGGCTTGCTCTTGAAAACAAAAGCATTCGATCTTCGTAAAAAACTCCGTTGCGGTCTTTGGAGCATAGCTGGGAATTGCCTGAGCAGCGACAGGTCGATCCAAAGTATTAACTACTTCATAAACGATCTCGTGCATCTCGCCTGGATGAACTTCAAGAAAGTTCTTAACCGGCTTAAAAGCAAATGGTCCACGACTATTGGAGTCAAACTCAATCGTGATCGTTCGACTGTAATCTACTTGGGTATTACCTGGCTTGCTAGCTCCATAAGCACGCACACCATAATTATTTTTACTAGTGACAACATTAATGCCAGTCACTTCACAAAGGGCTTTGTATAAAGGCACCAATGCATAACCAAATCCAAACATCAATACAGCAAGCAAAAGAAGCTTCAGTAGGATTTGCTTATTAAGAGCGCCTAGATTGTTTGCCATGTGACTAACCTAAGATCCAATACTTCAATACGATGCCCAAGAAAAAAGTCAACGCAATCGATAACAAGACCGCCGCTAGGCGGCGGTTGCTCATCAAAGGATTCGATCGCTCGGTCACGTCAAGTGCCATTAGCTAACTTTGGGCGGCTGCTCGAATGTGTGGAATGGCGCGGGAGATGGAACCGTCCACTCCAAGGTATTGGCTGTCTCCCATGGATTATCCGGAGCCTTCTTGCCATGACCACGGTATGCAGGGAGCACAACAAACAGCAGGAAATAAACCTGCATTAAGCCAAAGCCAAGACCACCGATCGAAGCAATTAAATTGAAATCAGCAAACTGGGTTGGGTAATCTGCATAGCGACGTGGCATGCCTGCTAAACCCAAGAAATGCATTGGGAAGAAGGTGAGGTTAAAGAAGAACATTGAGCCCCAGAAATGAACCTTGCCGCGGAACTCATCGGCCATACGACCAGTCCACTTTGGACACCAGTAATAAAAGCCTGCAAACATCGCAAAGAGCGAACCCGCCACTAGCACATAGTGGAAGTGGGCAACCACATAGTAGGTGTCTTGTAGACCAATATCAATTGGGGCCATCGCCAAAACCAGCCCAGTAAAACCACCGATCGTGAACACAAAAATAAATCCAATCGCCCATAGCATCGGGGTTTCAAAGGTCATTGACCCTTTCCACATGGTCGCAACCCAGTTAAAAATTTTTACCCCGGTTGGAACTGCAATTAGCATCGTGGCATACATAAAGAAGAGCTGACCAGTCACCGGCATACCAGTGGTAAACATGTGATGAGCCCAAACAATAAATGACAAGATTGCGATGGATGATGTGGCATAAACCATCGATGCGTAGCCAAACAAACGCTTTCTGGCAAATACAGGAACGACCTCACTGATAATGCCAAACGCGGGCAAGATCATGATGTAAACCTCTGGGTGACCGAAGAACCAGAAGATATGCTGATACATCACGGGATCGCCACCGCCAGCTGCAGAGAAAAAGCTGGTTCCAAAATGACGGTCAGTGAGAACCATAGTGATCGCGCCGGCTAGCACAGGCATCACAGCAATTAACAAATAGGCAGTAATCAACCAGGTCCAGCAGAACATTGGCATCTTCATGAGTGTCATGCCAGGTGCGCGCATATTCAAGATGGTCACAATGATGTTAATTGAACCCATAATGGACGAGGCGCCTAACAAATGAAGTGCAAAGATAGCCATATCCATCCCCGGCCCCATTTGCAGGGTGAGCGGTGCATACAAGGTCCAGCCGCCTGAGGGCGCACCACCTGGTGCTAAAAATGAACCGAACAATAACAATGCAGCAACTGGCAAAATCCAGAAACTGAAGTTGTTCATACGGGCGAATGCCATATCAGACGCGCCGATTTGCAAAGGAATCATCCAGTTTGCAAAACCCACGAAAGCCGGCATGATGGCACCGAACACCATCACCAAGCCGTGCATGGTGGTTAACTGGTTAAAAAACTCGGGGCGCAAATATTGCAACCCAGGCTGAAACAGTTCCAAACGAATACCAAGCGCCATCACTCCGCCAGCCAGAAGGCTCACGAAGGCGAAGATCAAATACATCGTACCGATGTCTTTGTGGTTGGTTGCAAACAACCAACGACGCCATCCATGGGGATGGTCGTGGGCATGATCGTGTGCGTGATCGTGGGTTGTGGATATGGTGCTCATGATTTGCTCCGGTTTAATTCAATTCGTTATATAAGTTCAATTATTTGCCAGCACGAACAGAAGCGAACTCCTGGGTTTGAACAACTTCACCCGTCTTATTGCTCCATGCATTTCGGTAATAGGTCATTACAGCTGCCAAATCTCCATCAGAAATAACGCCACCCCATTTAGGCATCGCACCTTTACCGTTAATCAAAATATTGAAGTTGCCTGCTTTCGGACCCAAGGCAACTTTGCTGCCATCTAATGCAGGGAAAGCGCCGGCGCCCTTACCGTTGGCTTGATGGCAAGCAGCGCAATTGGCGGCATACACCTTAGCACCACGATCCATTTGCTCAGCCAAGGTGTAAACCTTGCTCGGATCATCCGCATTAGCAGCCATTTCTTTTTTCTTTTCAGCAACCCATTTGGTGTAGTCCTCATCAGAAACGACTCTAACTACGATGGGCATAAATGCGTGCTGCGCGCCACAAAGCTCAGAACATTGTCCACGGAAGGTGCCAATTTTTTCAGCTCTAAACCAGGTATCACGCACAAAGCCAGGAATTGCGTCTTGCTTTACGCCAAATGCAGGAACGGTCCATGCATGAATCACATCGTTCGCAGTTGTGATTAGACGAATTTTTTTATTCACAGGGACAACCATCTCATGATCGACTTCCATCAGATAGGTTGGGCTCTTGGGCGCGAGATTATTAATCGCTTCGCGTGAAGTCGACATGGTCGAAAGGAAGCTAATACCTTCTCCCTCGCCCTTAATGTAGTCATAACCCCACTTCCACTGATAACCAGTGGTTTTAATGGTGATGTCTGCATTGGTGGTGTCCTTCATCGCAACTACTGTTTTGGTGGCGGGAAGAGCCATACCAATCACAATTAGCAGAGGAATGACAGTCCAAATAATTTCAACCGAAGTACTCTCATGAAACGATGCGGGCTGGGCACCTTTGGATTTGCGATGCTTGTAAATCGAATAGAACATCACTGAGAAAACGCCGATAAAGATCACCAAACAAATGATCATCATCATCCAGTGCAACCAATGAATCTCTTCCATAATTTTGGTTGCAGGGGCGGGGAAATTGAGTTGATTTACTTTGGGGCCGCCTGGCATATCTTGCGCCGCAACAGCAAAACTCCAGATTCCAAAACCAAGGGCAAGCCAAATTTTTGTCAGCAATTTACGAATATTCATTTTTTTCTCAAATTTAAGAGCAGCGCACCTAATAAAGTCTGGTCGCTTGTCCAGCCACTAGTCACTAATTAGACACTGAATTATAGGATGATTTGCTTGACAGAAGTCATTTTGTGATTTCCTTTGGGGCAAACCCTATATATAGATAATTAAATGTAAGTACTTACTTATAAATTAGCTATGGAACTATTTACGTTTAATTGCATCTACGCGAATATATGCTGATTTAGCATCCCCAGTACTGAGATTTTTTGCCAAAACCCAAGCATGTCCATAAACGATTTCCAGGGTCAGTTTTAGGGGGTCAGGAACCCTAAGTTGATGGAGTTGCGTACCCGCAGAAATGAGCCCCAGAGCTAGGCCATCCTTATAAAGAGCCTGCCCAGTTTCGTACTCCAAATGAAGATATTCCATATCCATCACCGGGTCCGAATAGCGGTTTTGAACCAAGGCATCCCCAATATCGTGCATATCGAGGGCGCCTGGCAAGGTTTGCATTTGACTACCATCCGGGTTGGCATCCCGGAGTTCCTTACCTGTATCAGGGCCCAAATAGGCAAATGAAATCAAACCGCCTTCTTTCAGATGCTGGTGACAACTCGCCATCCAAGCGCTCGGGTTATTGAGATTTTGCAAACATAAATTACTGAGGATCAAATCGTAGGATGCATTGTCTGGAATCCCCTGATCCAGTAATCGGCCTGAGTTCAACAAAGTGCGACTGAGTACCTGTTTAAGTTTGATCCCCAATGGAATCCTTCCCTGAATTTGAGGATCAAGAATGGTGTCAATTTGCGCACTAGGAAAACGCTTCGCAAATGCCCTGCGATTTAAGCCAGAAAAATCGGGTTCGAGCAAAATGTGTTTCGGCAACAGCTTGATGGGCGCTAACTTATCAAGCATTCGCTCTTGAATCTCAGTTCGAAGCCATGAAAGAGAAGTGGTCATCAAATCAGTATACTCAGCGCCCCGATGAGCTGGCTTCGTACTGCAACCCAATATTTAATTCCGACACTGTGCATGGTGTGCGAGCAAGCACAAGCTGAAATTGTATGCTTTCCATGTCGCGATCGCATTGCTCAAAACCGCTTGCAATTTGGTCCATCCTGTCAGATTTGTGCGCTACCAATCGGGCCGCATCAATCACTTTGTGCTGCGTGTGAACAGGTAAAACCGGCCTTTGATCACGTGACTTATCTCGACTTCTATCAGGAACCATTAAGTCAAACGCTTCACCTTTTAAAGTACCAAAAGAGGCTAGCATGCGCTAGTGGCTTTGCCCTCTTGTGGAATATATTTCATCAACATACTCTCAAAGCATGCGATGCGGATGTTTTAATTCCAGTGCCGCTAAATCCAACAAAATTAGCAGCGCGCGGCTTTAATCAAGCATGGGAAATCGCGAAACGGTTTGATCTTCCGAAATCCATCAGACGCATTCCAAACCTAGTGATTTGCCACCCAACCCACACTGCTCAAGCAAGTCTTAATCGTGCCGAGCGCACTGCATCGATGCGAGACCGTTTTGAATTGAAAGTTGGTGCAGCTTCTATGATTCATGACCAACATATCGTGGTTATTGATGATGTCATGACCACCGGCTCAACGATCCACTCGTTAGCAACAACTCTCAAAAAGTCTGGGGCAAAGCGGGTGAGCGCATGGACCATGCTTCGCACGCCTCCTTGGGAGTCTTAAGTGCAATATGATGCTGCTATGTTTAATGTCGTTTTATTTGAACCTGAGATCCCACCGAATACTGGGAACATCATCCGCCTATGTGCCAATACGGGTGCGCAATTGCATCTCATCAAACCACTTGGTTTTCCTCTTGAACACGCCAAATTGAAGCGCGCGGGCCTGGATTACCATGAGTTTGCCAATCTCAAGCTGTATGAGAACTGGTCCGATTTTCTAACAAGCACAAAGGCCGATTTGCAGCGTGTCTTTGCTTTAACGACTAAGGGGCAGCGCTCACTTCTTCATACAGAATTTCACTCAAACGATTACTTTGTATTTGGATCAGAGACCAAAGGCATTAGCGATCAGGTACGCGCTAGCATTCCTCGCGAGAATCACCTTCGATTGGCAATGCTTGCTAATAGTCGCAGCTTAAATCTCTCAAACTCTGTAGCGGTCGTGGTTTATGAAGCATGGCGCCAACACCAATTCCAGGGTGGGACTTAAGTTTCCGATTTAGGCCCGCGGCCCATTAAGGTCCGAACTCCATCCTCGGGACTCAGTTGACCATTAAGTACGTGACTAACCGTTGTACAAATTGGCATCTCAACCTGATGTTGTTTAGCCAAATCACTCACGGCTTGCGCACACAAGACACCCTCAGCCACATGACCAAGCGCGGCTAATACCCGGTCCAATGGCTCCCCAGCGGCAAGCGATAAACCCACACGACGGTTACGCGATAAATCACCCGTTGCGGTCAAAATAAGATCGCCCAAGCCAGCGAGTCCCATACAGGTCTCGCTCTTACCGCCGACAGCTTTAACTAGCCGCATCATTTCTGCAAGACCTCGGGTTAACAAGGCAGCGCGGGCATTCATACCCAAGCCCAAGCCATCGCCAATTCCGGCAGCAATTGCTAATACATTTTTAACGGCGCCACCAAGCTCAACCCCAATCAAATCATCGCTTGCATACACCCGAATATTTCCATGGTGAAACGCAGTTTGTACGCGCTGACAAAATTCAGATGCAGTGCTTGCAACCGTCAAAGCGCAAGGCAAACCCTCGCCAACTTCACGGGCAAAGCTAGGGCCTGACAAAACACCCACTGCATGCGCATGGGTGGCGAATCGTTCTTGTTCGCGGCCAACAACCTGATGGGGAAGTAGGGAGGTTTTGGGTTCCAACCCTTTGCAAAGCCACAAAATGTTGAAAGGGTGTTGTGCCGTTTTAAAAACATCAGCTACCGTAGCTGCTAACCCAGCCATTGGGGTCGCAATCACTAATAGGTCATCAGCCCCTAATCTGTTAACAGCTTTCTCAAAATCCGACTCAATCAATAATGATTTGGGTAACGCAATAGCTGGTAAATACTGTTTATTTTCTTGATCCCTGCGAAGGGCATCGGCGGCATTTGGGTTGCGCGCCCATAAGCAAACCGAATGGTGACTAGCAGCGGATATAGCAATGGCTGTACCCCATGCTCCTGCCCCTAGGACCGATATATTCATTAGTTGGGCAAAATAATTTTGCTCTCTGCCTCACCATTACCGGCTTGCGCTCCCTGAGCTGCCTGAGCCTGAGCCAAACGATGCTCATACATGCCATGAAAGTTGATATCGGCAAGATGAATAGGCTGAAAGCCGGCGCGACTAATAATGTCGGCAACGTTTGAGCGCAAATACGGAAAGATGATGCTTGGGCAAGTGATGCCAAGCATTGGGTCAATTTGCTCAATCGGGATATTCTTAAACTCGAAAATACCGGCTTGCTTAGCTTCGACCAAGAACATGACCTTGCCTTCAACGCGAGCGGTGACTGTGCTCAAGAGGGCAACCTCAAATAACTCGTCGCTTAGGCGATCAACCGTAATATCCAATTCCACCTGAATCTGTGGCTCACTCGCAACCAACAAAATACCGGGGGCATTGGGTTGCTCGAGTGATAAATCTTTTAGATAAACACGTTGGATGACAAACGAAGGCTCATTTGAACCTGTGGCTGAATTCGTTGCAGCATCACTCATACAAACTCTCTTTCCAATTAGAAATGGTTAGGCTAAAAGCGGATCAAGACCGCCTGCACGATCTAATGCTGCTAGATCATCGTAACCGCCAATATGACGATCACCGATATAAATTTGTGGAACAGTCCTGCGACCTGTGCGAGTCATCATTTCTTCTCGCTTGGCTGGGTCGACATCAATTAATATTTTTTGTAAATTCTGAACACCCTTTTTTTGTAAAAGTTTCTCAGCCATCACGCAGTAAGGGCAAACGCGGGTGCTGTACATCAAAACGTCTGGCATCGCTTCCCCATTAGGATTTAATCAGCGGCAACCCGGAGGTTTGCCAAGCGTTGATACCGCCCTCTAAAACACCCACTTCGGTATACCCAAGATTGCGAAGCTCTTTAGCTGCTTTCTGAGAATGAGCCGGACCCCGACCAATCACCACAACAGGATATTTTTGATCGATTTTCATGGTTTTCAAGCTAGCGCCTAAGCTCTCCAAGGCGATATTTTTGGCATTTGGCAAATGGCCTAATTTAAAATCTTCCTCGGTTCGTAAATCGATCACATTGGCCTTGCGACGATTGATCCAAATGGTCGCATCGGTGGGGGTTAGACCCTTGCCACTAATTAGGGTTGATAATGTTGGCATGAATAAAGCCGTGCCCGAAATGATCATTAAGGCGGCCAGTACGAGGTTGTCTGTTTGAGCTAAGAAGTCCATTATCAGATTATAGAATGCATCTATGAAACAACTCATCCTAGTCCGCCACGGACAATCCGCCTGGAATCTTGAGAATCGGTTTACTGGATGGGCCGATATTGACCTAACGCCAACAGGCGTTGAGCAATCCCAACGGGCTGGCCAGCTTCTGAGGGATGCTGGTTATGACTTTGATATTGCCTATACCTCGGTTCTAAAGCGCGCCATCCGAACCTTATGGAACATCCAAGATGCCATGGATCTAATGTGGGTGCCCGTGGTTCATAGCTGGCGATTAAACGAACGGCACTACGGTGCGCTTACCGGACTTAATAAGGCAGAGACTGCAGCCAAGTTTGGTGACGAGCAAGTCCACATTTGGCGGCGCTCCTATGCCATCGCCCCACCTCCATTAAGCCCAGAGCAACGCGCTGAACTCGCCAAGGACCCCCGCTATACCAAGCTCACTCATGAGGATATTCCTCAAGGGGAGTGCCTAAAAGACACCGTCGGTCGGGTTTTGCCCCTCTGGAATGAGTCCATCGCCCCAGCTCTCAAGCTAGGAAAACGCGTTATTCTGGTCGCCCACGGTAATAGCATCCGCGCCCTGATGAAGCACATTGATCAGGTGTCGGATGAGGCGATCATGGAGGTCAATGTGCCTAACGGCAATCCCCTCATTTATGAACTGGACGATGAGCTTCGCCCAATACAACATTTCTATTTAGAGGCAAAATAGCTAAATGCGTCAGTTATTTAGAAATATTGTCTTAGTTAGTATTGGCCTGATTGCCGGAATTGCGGCAACCATCCAGTTCTCGGCGACCGCGCAGCAGGGTGCCAGCACCTTGCCGCTCGATGAGTTACGCACACTCTCAAATGTTTTTGGGCAAATTAAGCGTGAGTATGTAGAACCCATTGACGACAAACAATTACTCACTGATGCAGTTAAAGGAATGGTCAGCAGTCTTGATCCGCACTCCGCTTATCTTGACAAAAAAGATTTTGCAGAAATGCAAGAGCAAACTGCTGGAAAGTTTGCAGGGCTTGGTATTGAAATTACCTCTGAAGACGGTTTAGTAAAAGTTCTTAATCCAATCGAAGGCTCTCCTGCTGCTAAAGCCGGTCTTCAAGCAGGCGATCTCATTACCCGCCTAGACGATAAACCAGTGCGTGGCATGTCACTCGATAAAGCGGTTCGTACCATGCGTGGTACCCCAGGTACCAAAATTACTTTAACGATTTTCAGAAAAAGTGAAGAGCGCACTTTTCCCGTCACCATCACCCGCGCTGAGATCAAAGTACAGTCGATTCGAGCAAAAATTGTAGATAACAATATTGCATGGGTTCGCATTACCAGCTTTCAAGAGCGCACTGTTCCAGACCTTGCTAAGAAATTAGCAGAGCTTGCCGCTAAAGATCCGAGCTTAAAAGGGCTGGTATTAGATCTGCGTAATAACGGTGGTGGACTACTGCAAGGCGCAGTTGGTGTTGCAGCCGCTTTCTTGCCCCCGGGCTCAGTGATTGTCTCAACCAAAGGCCAAGCGCCAGATTCGCGCCAAGTATTTAATGCGGTTCCCGCCATGTATAAATTAAGTGAATCGAATGATCCACTCGATGAGGTGCCTCCGCTTTTTAAGAAAATCCCAATGGTCGTGCTTGTCAATGCCTACTCCGCATCTGCTTCTGAAATCGTTGCGGGTGCACTGCAAGATTACAAACGTGCCACTATTCTGGGAAAGACCACCTTTGGTAAGGGATCCGTGCAGACTGTTCGGCCACTCAGCAGCGACTCAGCGCTCAAAATTACTACCGCTTATTACTACACGCCCAATGGTCGCTCAATCCAAGCATTTGGGATTAAACCCGATATTCCGGTAGATCAGAATAAGGACGGCGACCCTGAAGATGTATTAATTACACGAGAGATTGATAGCGAAAAGCACTTGCGTAATAAACAATCCTCAGAAGAAGCATTGATCAAAGATCGCGAGAAACGGCGTCTGCAAGAATTGCAGTTAATTGAAGAGCGCAATGCAAAGAAAACGCCAGAGGAGCGTGAGAAAGAAAAGAATCGTCGCCCACCTGAGTTTGGTAGCAATGATGACTTCATGCTGCAACAAGCCATTGCCTTTCTCAACGGTCAAACTGTCAAGCGCTCGGCTTCTAAACTCGAGTAATTGAGTTGCTCATGAATGACGAGCAACTCCTTCGCTATTCGCGTCATCTACTACTCGATGAAATTGACATCGTAGGTCAAGAGCGCCTGTTAAGTTCCCACGTACTGATCATTGGCGCTGGTGGTTTAGGCTCTGCGTGCGCCCCTTATCTAGCTGCCGCTGGCATTGGAAGAATTACTCTAATCGACCATGATCATGTCGAACTTACCAATCTTCAGCGTCAAATCATGCATCAAGCCAATAGCATTGGCATGAGTAAGGTGGCCTCGGGTGAACGTTTTCTGAAAAGCTTAAATCCCAGCTGTCAGGTTCAAGCGCTTGAAAAGAGACTTGATGAACCCTTACTCAAAGAGCTGCTTGGTGATGTTGATGTAGTGGTTGACTGTACTGATAACTTTTCGACCCGACACCTGATTAATCGGGTATGCGTTACCCATGGAAAAGTATTGGTCTCAGGCGCCGCATTACGCTTTGATGGTCAGGTGAGCGTATTTGATTTTAGAGATCCAAACTCACCATGCTATGCCTGCGTCTTCCCACCAGATCCTAATTATGTTGAAACCCACTGTGCCAGCATGGGGGTCTTTGCACCTCTAGTAGGCATTATTGGAACTATTCAGGCGGCGCAAACTCTGCAAGTCATTATTGGTTTTGGAGAGCCGTTAATCGGGCGCTTGCTGATCTGGAATGCCCGCACGACCCAGATCGATGAAATTAAACTCGCACGCCATCACGCTTGTCCAGTGTGCGGACCAGGCACGCACTAATGAATTGAATTTAGTCGATTAAATAGAATGCTTTGCTCAACTGGCTCGTAAGCCGCCAGTAACTCATCAATATGCATCTTCAACTTGCGGGTATCGGCCTGCATGATCTCGCGCTTAACCAGTAAGAGCTGACTAAAGTGCATTGAGAAATCGGTCAATCCCATCGCCAATAAGAGCTTTGTCAAGGCAGGATCACCCGCCATCTCGCCGCATACTGCAATCGGCACATTGGCTCGGTTTGCCTCACGAATAATTCCGGCAATTAAATTGAGTACTGCCGGATTTAATGGGTCGTATAGGTGAGCAACCGCATGATCGGCACGGTCAATCGCCAAGGTGTACTGAATCAAATCATTGGTACCAATTGATAAATAATCAAAGTGTTTGACAAAGAGCGGCATCATCAAGGCGGCGGCTGGAATCTCAATCATTGCTCCTACCTGAATATCTGGATTAAACGCCTTGCCCCGCTCTTGTAATTGCTGTTTAGCCTTTTCAATGAGCCGCAAACTTTCATGAATCTCCTGTGCATGCGCCAACATTGGCAATAACAGTCGAACTTGGCCATGTGCAGACGCTCGTAATATGGCGCGCAATTGAGTTAAAAATATCTCAGGCTCAGACAACGACCAACGAATGGCGCGCAAACCCAGAGGAGATGTTCCAGTAGAACCAGTTTCAGCTCCCGCGACTGCTTTATCAGAGCCAATATCAATCGTACGAATATTCACTGGCAAACCAAACATTGCCTCCACCGCACGGGTGTATTCCTGATATTGCTTCTCTTCATCCGGAAGACCATGTTCTTGGTTCATAAACAAGAACTCAGACCGAAATAATCCAATGCCAACCGCACCTAATTCCAGAGCATGTTTTGCATCTTCTGGTAACTCAATATTGGCAAATAACTCGATCTCAACACCATCTTTGGTGCGGGTTGGGCTGTACTTAAGCTCTTGTAGCTTTTCAGACTCCAGGCGTTTTTCAGCCTGAAGACTTCGATACTGAGCCAGAAGCATCTCATCGGGAGCAACCACCACAATGCCGCGGTCCCCATCAATCACAATCCAATCGCCGTGCTCAATCATGTCGCTGGCATGGCGTATACCTACGACTGCTGGTATTTCTAAGCTACGCGCCACAATAGCAGTGTGAGAGGTCTTGCCACCTAAATCGGTTACAAATCCACCCAGCGCATTCTCTTTAAAGCGCAACATATCATGAGGTGCAATATCATGCGCCACCACAATCGTGTCATCCTCAAAGTGTCCTGTAATCAGTCCTTCGCCACCAACCACAGTCTGACGGTTATGCGACTGCAATGCCTTTAAGACTCGCTCAGCGACCTGCCGAATATCATTGCCACGTTCCTTTAAATACGGATCGTCCATTTCAGCAAACTGCTCAAGCAAATCATTGAGCTCGGTGGTCAGGGCCCAAGCAGCATTTAGGCGTTTTTGCCGAATCAAGGCTAAGGGCTTCTCAGCTAAGGTTGGGTCCGAGAGGATTAATTGATGAACATCCAAAAATGCTGCCATCTCCTGTGGAGCATCTTTTGGTAAAGCGGCTTTAAGGGTATTGAGTTCTTGGCGCACGCAATCAAACGCTTCGAGTAATTTATTCGCTTCGGCTTCTTCGGTCCCAGGCTCAATCAGGTAGTGACTAACCTCAAGGGCGGCTCTTGAAATTAATACGGCCTTACCAATCGCAATACCTTTAGAGACGGCAATACCGTGAAGAGCAAAGGTCATTCCTACTCGCCCTCACCAAATCGGTCTTGAATCAGCTCACAAATTTTCTTTAGGGCTTCGTCTTCTTTCTCGCCAACGGTCTCGATCGAAACGGTACTACCCATGCCAGCAGCAAGCATCATTACACCCATAATGCTTTTCGCATTAATGCGTCGGCCATTCTTGCTCATAAATACCTCGCACGGGTATTCACTAGCGAGTTGCGATAACTTTGCGGACGCGCGTGCATGCAGGCCAAGCTTATTAATGATTTCAATATCAAGTTTTGGCATCGCTCGTTCCTGCATTCTGATTCAACATAAGCTCGGCATCGGTCATTGAAGAGGGCGCTCCTAAACGAATAATGCCATTTTGACCACCCTGCATGGCTTTAAGAGCAACCGATTCAACTCCGGTACCTCGATAAGAAATCGCCCGCATAAGCATTGGCAAGTTCACGCCAGCTAACACAATCACCTTGCATGAAAAGAGTCCAGATTTGGCAAGCCGAGTGGCAACATTCGCTGGGGTAGCACCCATAACGTCTGTTAAAACCAATATGCCATATTCACTTTGAACCTGAGTGGCCGCTTCATAGACGCGCTCAAAACTAATCTTGGTATCTTCGTGTGGGGGAATATCAACCGCAGCCATACGAACCGGCACCTTGCCATAGGTATGCTCAACAAAACCAAGCATGGATCCGGCAATTGGGGTGTGGGCAACAATTAGGATTCCTGGCACCTTAAATGAGCTCCTTTTCAAGCAATGTAAGCCATTTTTGAGCAATATCCAAATTGGTTTGTTGAGTAATTTCCACAAAACAGGTGGGGCTTGTCACATTAATCTCGGTCAAGTAACCGCCGATCATGTCGAGGCCCACTAAGAACAAGCCACGCTTAGCCAGAATAGGGGCTAAATGATTGGCAATTTCCTCTTCGCGTGCGGTCAGAGCCATGGCTAAACCTTTGCCACCAACAGCTAAGTTCCCGCGAATCTCTGAGCCCTGCGGTATACGCGCCAAAGCATAAGGCATGACCTCACCACCAATGAGCAAAACGCGCTTATCGCCCGAGGTAATTTCGGGCAAGTAACGTTGGGCCATTAGAGTACGTGCGCCGTTCTCACCAAGGGTTTCAACAATGCTTCCTAAATTAAGGCCATCGGGTCCCACCCGAAATACGCCCATGCCACCCATACCATCGAGTGGCTTAATAACAATGTCGTGATGGAGTCGATGAAAATCGCGGATCGCATGAATATCGCGCGTCACTAAACTCGGGGGGATAAATTGCGGGAACTCCGTGATCGAGAGTTTTTCAGAATGATTGCGAACCGCATCCGGTGAGTTAAATACCCGGGCCCCTTGCAAAACAGCTGCCGATAGGATCCAGGTACTCGTCAAATACTCTACCGTGAATGGTGGATCTTGGCGCATTAAGACCGCTGAAAAATATTCCAACGGATACTCCTCAAATGAACCTAGGGCATACCAATGCTCACCATCCAAAAGTTCAATTGTTTGGCAACGTGCTCTGGCCTTGCCTTGTCCCCAAACCAAGTCATGGCTTTGGGTATACCAAATCGCATGCCCAGCAGCCTGTGCGGCACGCATCATGGCTAAAGTGCTATCTTTCTCGACCTTAAACGAATCGAGTGGATCAGCAATAAACAAAAACTTCATGGCCAGACTTAAGCGGCCTCAGCATCCGGATCGGTGCGCTCAAGCTCAAGTGATGCAGCCAGCAGAGCCAAACGCGCGACAACGCCGTATAAGTAGAATCGGTTTGGTGCTGCGCTACCTGGCTTTGCTTTCATATCGGGCATGGCGTTTTGCTCAAACGCGAGCGGCACAAAATGCATGCCAGGTGCATTTAAATTCTCATCGGGTCCACGGTCGGTATGAACCCGATAAAAACCCCCAATAACATAACGATCGATCATATAAACCACAGGTTCGGCCACGGCCTCATTAACCTTCTCAAAGGTATAAACACCTTCTTGAACAATCACGTCACTGACCGCAAGACCCTCTTTAACGATGCTCATCTTATTGCGATCACGGCGATTTAAGTTCTTTAAATCATTGGGGTCGTGCGCAATCATCACGCCCATTCCATAGGTTCCAGCGTCGGGCTTAACAACCACATAGGGCTTATCTTTAATGCCGTACTCACGGTATTTCTTAGCGGTCTTTTTAAGAACTTGATCAACGGCTGCGAGCAATTGCTCTTCACCCTTTTGCTCATGAAAATCCATCCCAGTGCAACGGGCGTAATAGGGATTAATCATCCACGGATCAATATTGATTAATTTGGCAAATTTCTTGGCTAACTCTTCATACGCCTGAAAGTGATTGGACTTTCGACGAATCGGCCAGCCGGCATGCAGCCCTGGGAGCAAGTACTGTTCGTACACATTCTCGAGGATTGGCGGAATGCCCGCGGATAAATCATTGTTAAGCAAAATAGAGCAAGGATCAAAATCCTTGAGTCCCAAACGGGTCTTGCGTAAACCTAGGCGCGTTAGTGGCTCTAAAACTAATTTGCCACCCTCTGGCAACTCGATGGTGGTTGGTTTTTTAATATCGTCCGATAGGGTACCCAAACGAACATTTAATCCCGCTTGGCGCAGAATCGATGATAAGCAAGCAATATTCTGTAGATAGAAGGTATTACGAGTATGCCGCTCAGGGATCAACAATAAATTTTTGGCCTCTGGGCAGATTTTCTCAATCGCTGCCATCGCAGCCTGAACGGCCAAAGGCAACATTTCGGGAGATAGATTATTAAACCCACCCGGAAATAAATTGGTATCAACTGGAGAGAGCTTAAATCCAGAATTTCGCAGGTCGACCGAGCAATAAAACGGTGGAGTATGCTCCTGCCACTCCAAGCGAAACCAGCGCTCAATCGTTGGGGTTGCTTCGAGTACTTTCGACTCGAGCTCTAAGAGAGGGCCACTTAAGGCGGTAATAAGATGCGGGACCATATCCGCATTGTAAGTTTTTTGAAAGAAAGACGCGGAATCTTGCGATTCCGCGCTTAAAAACTAGGCAACCAACCAGTGCCGCCTAGTGAGGGGTAAAAAACAACAAATCACTATTGCTATGCCACACTACCAACTACTATTTGATGTCTGGGTTTGCTGGAATCACTAAAAACCACCAAACCCATTACATCAGAATGCTTATTTTGAATAAGCGGTCTCACCGTGCGAGACAAGATCGAGACCTTCACGCTCTTGATCTTCGTTTACACGTAAACCAATCACGATATCAACAATCTTGTACGCAATCGCAGAAATAATTGCGCTCCAGATAATAGTGATACCGACACCTTCAGCCTGGATCAATACTTGACTAGCGATTGAGAAATCCGCATCGCCTGTTCCACCCAGACTTGGAGCCGTGAACACTCCGGTTAGGATCGCACCAATGATGCCACCTACACCGTGAACGCCGAACACGTCTAAGGAATCATCTGCGCCGAGCATTTTCTTCAAACCACTCACACCCCAGAAACAAACGAATCCGCAAACAAGTCCAATCACAATTGCGCCCATTGGACCGACTGTGCCGCAAGCTGGAGTAATACCAACCAATCCTGCAATCGCACCAGATGCTGCACCTAACATCGAGGCCTTACCTCTAAACATAGTTTCAGCGATATTCCAAGCCAAGACTGCAGCAGCAGGCGCAAGCAAGGTGTTAATGAATGGCAAGGTTGCGGTTGCATTTGCTTCCAAGTTTGAGCCCGCATTAAATCCAAACCAGCCCACCCAGAGAAGTGATGCACCAACCATGGTCAGGGTCAGGCTATGCGGCGTCATTGCATCTTTACCGTAACCAATCCGCTTGCCAATCATGTAGGCACCAATTAAGCCAGCGATACCAGCGTTAATATGAACCACGGTACCGCCAGCAAAGTCGAGATCGCCCTTACCAAGCAGATAGCCTCCTGGGCCCCAAACCATGTGAGCGATTGGGAGGTAGGCGAAGGTGAACCAGATTGCACAGAACAAAAGTACTGCTGCAAATTTCATTCTCTCAGCAAACGAGCCAACAATCAGACAGGCAGTAATACCGGCAAAGGTTGCCTGAAAAGCAATAAAAATTAATTCAGGGATCTTAGAGGTGTCGGTAAAAGTATCCGATAAGGACTCGATCGTAACGCCCGATAAAAAGAGCTTACTAAAGTCACCAATAAATAGCCCTTCGCCACCAAATGCCAAGGAGTATCCATAGATCACCCACAAGATAGCAATCAATGAAAACACCGTCATGACCTGCATCAAGACCGAGAGCATGTTTTTGCTGCGGACCAAGCCACCATAAAACAAGGCCAAGCCTGGAACAACCATCATGATGACCAAGATGGTACTTAACATCATCCAAGCAATATCTGCTTTTTCAACAGTCGCTTTTACTTCTGGAGCAGCGGCTGCAGCAGTAGCAGCGGCGGCAGCGATTGGCTCAGGAGCAGCCAATGCAGCAGATGTTGCCACTACACCAGTGACGCCAATGGCTAGTGCCACTGCGCCACTCGTTAGGACTTTTTTTATCCAATTCAACATGTTTAACCCCTTATAGTGCTGAGGTACCGGTTTCACCGGTACGAATACGAACGACATGTTCGATTGAAGAGACAAAAATCTTGCCATCACCAATCTTGCCCGTGCGTGCTGATTTCTCAATCGCCTCAATGGCGCGATCGAGAATGCCGTCTTCTACCGCAGCTTCAATACGAACCTTGGGTAAAAAATCAACTACATACTCAGCACCGCGATACAACTCGGTGTGACCCTTTTGTCGACCAAAGCCTTTCACCTCTGAAACGGTGATGCCTGAAACCCCAACTTCTGAGAGAGCCTCACGCACCTCGTCAAGCTTGAAAGGCTTGATGATTGCGGTAATCATTTTCATGCATATCTCCTAGATAGTGAGGGGGATTAGAAGGTTTTGGTGAGAGCAACAACAGCACCACCGCGGCCGGCGGAACCATAGGAATTAGGTGTCCACGTATTCCACCAACTTGCATTTGCATTGGTACTTACATAGGCAGCCGATAAACTTAGGCCACCTCCAAAATCCTTAGTTAGGCCGAGTTTCCAGTCGGTGTAGCTAATATTGTTTGGGGTCGAAGCCGACCAACCAGACGGGGTCGCGGGTTGACCTGCAACATATTGATAACCGATATGTCCGTTAACTGTTAATCCCCAGATACCAGTATCAAAATTAGATGTTAGATCTAAGTAATAGGAGCCTGAACTATTCGGGATACCAAAAATGTTTGTGAGTCCATAGTTAATTTTTCCAAATCCACTCAAAGAACCAAATGTATAGTTTTGGGCAACATAGATTTCAGTGGTGTTTGGATTTAACATCGACCCTGCAGGATAACTTCCCTTCTGTGGATAAAAATACTGGAGTACACCAAGATCGGTTGCAAATCCTGGCGCAATTAAATCTTTCTTAAATCCACCGTAGAAATTCATCTCGAGGGGTGCGCTAACCGAGGGGGTTGAATAGCCACTTGTCGTATTTGAAACCCAGTTAATTGTCGAGTTCCAGTTACCAATATAGAGTCCGCTCTCATGGGCGTAATCAAACCCACCCTGAATAGCGGGCTGATAGTTTGTTTGGCTGATTCCGCGGAAGCGATAGTCATTCACGAGTGTTACGTTCGCAGTGATCGGGCTCGTTTCTGGAGCGGGTGCTGGTGCCGATTGCGCCATGGCGCCACCCGCCAATGCTGAGATCGCTAGAGCGAGTGTGGTTTTCTTAAAAGTGTTCATAAATACTCCCTTCTGGTTGAATGAAAAAATGCACTACACATTTAGTAATGCAATAAGCGTGCCAGGTTATTAAATATTGTTTTAAATCAAGTATTTATTTAATTTTTTGGCTTTGGATTTGACTTAATTGGTGCTTATTTTGGTGAATATCTGGGGTTTTTGTGGGCCTTTGCACCAAATCAATGCATCATTTGGGGTCATTTTGTGCACCACCTTTGAGCATGCAAGGTCTTTGGGTTCGCCCTACAATTTGTTTTATGCAAAAACCCAGTCAATTATTCGAGCAAATGCAGACCATTGCGGTCGATATGCAAAACAAGATCGGTGAGGTCATACGTAACTCACCTGCCAAAGACATTGAAAAAAATGTTCGGGCCATGATGACCCAGGGTTTTCAGCGCATGGATTTGGTTACACGCGAAGAGTTTGATATTCAGTCCAAGGTCTTGGCTAGGACCCGTGAGAAATTAGAGGCGCTTGAAGCAAAAGTAGCGGCCCTTGAAAACAAGTCGTAATCGATAAGTTACAACTGCTTAAATCTTTATAGCTTCATCTTCAGCTTCATCATCTCGAAAGAAGGTGGCTGGAAAATATTTGGGTGCAATCAAGAACCAAATAAAGCCAGCAATCTGCACCACTAGAAATACCGCTAGCGCCAAATCATAAGCACTCGTTTTGTTCCAGCCCAAGGCAATGCCTAAATCTAACAAATGGCCAATACCCCATTGCACAATGAAGGCACCAATAAAAAGTGTTAGGTTATAGGTGGTGCTGACTCTTCCCGAATAGTGTTTCGGGAAGTACAAAACAATGATGCTCTGCGCCAACACAAACGAAGCGCAGGTAATCGCAAATAGATACCACCAGATCCATACCAAGGGCGTTTGCCAAAAATACGCGCAGGCCTGCATGATCATCGATGCGCCAACCATCCAGGTCATGTAGCGCATCGTATCAACTCCGCGCTTGGCTAATTTTGGCAAGATCCAAGCATTAAAGAGATAGGCAAAGAGGAGTACGGTGTTAAATCCAAATACGATTTGTGCGGCAGTGCTTGGGCGATACTCCATCACCTCAATTAGCCATGGGCCAAACCATAAGGTTTGTATCGCAATAAATCCGCCATAACAAAATGTGCCCAGTGGCAGGATCCGCCAGAAAAATGGATTGGTCAAAATTGGCTGATAACTTTGCCACGATAAATTCGCTTGTGCGCTGGGTACTTCGTGATTTGTGAGCTGATGTTGCTGATTTTGCTGATTTTGTTTTCGTACCGGCAAACCAAAGTACAGAATCAGGATTGCCAGAAATGACAAGCCAGCAAGTACCAAAAAGACTCCGCGCCAACCGATATAGGGTGTGACCAAATGTACAGGCCATGTGCTTGCTAGGGCACCGCTGGTACCAAACACCAACATGGCTGAAGCTAATTGTCCTTGTTGAGAGGGTGCGTACCAAGCCCTAAATCCTGAGAATGCAGCCATTAGACAGGCGGACACCCCCATTCCAATTAAGACCCGTGCAATCACTAATGTGTTGAAGTTCTCAGCCAAGGCAAAAATAATGGCGCCAATCACAGCGAGGGTCATCACCCAGACTTCAGTAATCCGTGGGCCAAAGCGATCAAGCGCCAAACCCAGGGGAATTTGTGTCATTCCAAATCCAACAAAATAAGCTGAAGACAAGAGTCCTAAATCGGCATTGCTAATTTGAAGATCGCGCACAAGATCTGGAGCGATCACCACATTGATCGTACGAAATGCATACGACATAAAGTAGGCCATAGCAAAGCATAAGAAAATCCGCAATGCAAAGCCACCCTCTAAGGGTAGCCTTAGATGATCATTGGGTCTGCCATACCAATGGGAATAATTCGCCCGACTCATTTAGTACTTAGTTTGGTCGAAACTCATCAAAAAATATAGTGATGTTCTCTTGACTAAGGAGAGACTCTAATTGACTGGACTGCCCCGTCCGAATGACGCTGATTTGATAAAGATTCACAGAATCATTGGCAGCCGGCCTAATTAACCACCGCACCCGCATCACCTTTTTACTCTCAGGAAGGCTTAAATAATAGTCTTGCGTGACTTGTTTAGCTTGACCTGCTGGGCCAATTCGGCTGGTAGCATCTTTGACCAGATTAAATTGGGTTGTGTTTGCCTGTCGTAGCAGGGTATTTTTTAACATCTGCTCAACCTGTGTAACCTGGGTCGCAATCGTGGCTGGGATTTGTGTGGTCATCACAGCAAATACATCCTCATCGACTTTGGCGAACTCCAGAGTTTGCTTTAGAGACGTTGTTTGATAGGTAATGTCGCGCTCAATTAGTTGGGGCTTACTCGGAAACATCACCGAATAACCCTGCGCATCGTTTTTAATGGTACGCCAATCAAATTTAGGGCTACACGCTACGATGAGAGTACAAAGGGTAGCTAGCCCAAATATGCGTATTGCCCTATACAACGCCAGCCTCATGGGCTTGTTGATCAGCGTGATAACTTGAGCGCACCATCGCACCAACCGCTGCATGGCTAAAACCCATCGCATACGCTTTTTGCTCAAACTCTTTAAATGTATCTGGGTGTACATACCGCAATACTGGTAAGTGGTGATTTGAGGGGGCAAGGTACTGACCAATGGTGAGCATATCAATATCATGCGCGCGCATATCCTGCATGACCTCCAAGATCTCCTCATCGGTTTCGCCCAATCCAACCATCAAACCACTCTTAGTCGGTATCTGTGGAAAGCGTGCTTTGAAGTCTTTCAATAGCTTTAATGAATGTGCATAGTCTGACCCTGGTCTCGCTTGCTTATATAGGCGCGGTACGGTTTCCAGGTTATGGTTCATGACATCAGGCAAGCCTTGTGGATCACTAGCAAATATATCGAGAGCCTTCTCAAGTCGTCCCCGAAAATCAGGCACCAAAACCTCAACACGAGTTGACGGTGAAAGCTCTTTGGTTCGTCGGATGCAATCGACAAAATGCTGTGCGCCGCCATCACGCAGGTCATCACGATCAACACTTGTAATCACCACATAGGAAAGTTTGAGTGCAGCTATTGTCTTCGCGAGATTAATCGGTTCTTGCGTATCCAAGGGGTCAGGTCTGCCATGCCCCACATCGCAGAACGGGCAGCGTCGCGTACATTTATCGCCCATGATCATAAAGGTGGCTGTGCCTTTACCAAAACACTCACCAATATTAGGACAGCTTGCCTCTTCACATACAGTGACCAACTGGTTCTCACGCAAAATCTGTTTAATCTCATTAAAGCGCGAACTACTCGATGCGGCCTTCACCCGAATCCAGTCCGGCTTTTTTAAGGTCTCGGCTAGAGGCACGATCTTAATTGGAATCCGCGCAGTCTTGTCTGCCGATTTTTGTTTTTGCAGGGGATCGTATTCTTTTTTTAGATCGCTCATCAAACAGGTTCCAGTTGCAACTGCTGTTGTAGGTGATTCAGTAAATTTCCTGCAACGGTATCGATATTCTCGCTGATTCCAAGCGACTTGAGATCAATCGTTTTTAAGCCCTCATAGCCACAGGGGTGGATTGCCTCAAAGGGTGATAAGTCCATATCAATATTCAGTGCTAGACCGTGGTAACTACATTGTTTAGTAATTTTAAGCCCTAGGGCTGCAATCTTGGCACCCCAAAGGGACGGTGATACCTGAGGCTGCTCACTAAGATAAATGCCAGGAGCACCGGACTTACGCTCAGTGATTACCTTGTAATCAATTAGGGTCTGGATAAGCGCTTCCTCAATGCGCGAAACCAGCTCTTTGACATAGAGCTTCTTACGCTTAAGATCAAGTAATAAATAAATCACGATTTGGCCTGGCCCGTGATAGGTAATCTCACCGCCACGATCAACTTCAATAAGAGGAATAGAATCAATCGGAGTATGTAAATTACTTGGCTCTCCAGCCAAGCCCAAGGTAAAGACCGGAGGATGTTGCAAGACCCACACTTCATCAATCGTCGTCGCAGAGCGCTCTTGTGTAAACCGTTGCATGGATTCAAAAGCTTCTTGGTATCCCACCATGCCCAAGAACCGAATTTGTACTGGGCTAGCCTGCATAGCAACTCACTAGAGTACGACGCTCACCAAGGGATGGGTGGATAGTGTTCGATAGATTTCATCGAGCTGCTCACGACTGGTTACATGCACTGTAATGGTTAGACCCAGATAATTACCATCACGCGATGGCCGCTCTTCAATGCTTGTCTCCTGAAAATCCGGATCAAATTGCTTGGCAATATGAATCACGGCTGGCAAAAACTCGGGGGCTGCTTTACCCATTACCTTGATTGGAAAATCACATGGGTACTGAATCAGGGACTCTGCGGGAGTATTGGTGTTCATGATGATGTTCTCGGAAAGCCCAACCAGTTAGACAAAATAATATTGCGTATGCAGTGCAACTTGCGATGAAAAAAATGATCGGCTCCTGGTACCACATGCACAGTTAATTCTTGAGGACGAGTCCAATCAAATACCGCACTCAACGGAATGGTCTCATCATTTTCCCCATGAATCACAATCGTATCGGTGGGAACACGTTCGGCCAGCTCCCACTTGCCTGCTGCGCTACCCACCATGACAAAGCGCTCTACCGGTCGTCCAAGCTCAGCTAGTTTTTGAACTAAATGGGTGCCCACATAACTACCAAAGGAGAAACCGGCTAGCACCAATGGCAATTGATTGACTTCGGTAATCCAAAGCTGCTCATTAGCATTTGGCAGGCTTTGCGTCCAAGCTCCTGGCGTGCGCATCCAATCACTAATGCAAATCAGGTCGTCAAGCTCACCACGCCCCTCATCATGGACGCCTTCTGATAAACCAACCCCCCGAAAATTTGGTCTCACGCATACATAATCCAACTGATTAAACGTTCTTGCTAAGGTCTGCACTACCTTGTTATCCATGGTGCCACCGAGTAAGGGATGGGGGTGAGCAATCAAGGCCAATCCTCGCAACTCAGTGTGGGGATTATGTTTGAGGCTCTCTGGCAAATCAATCGAGAGCTGAATCTGGCCAACTGGGCCTGGGATCGTAATGATTTGAGTCCGACTGTTCATGCAATGCCTAATCGCTTAGTTAAATCATTAAACGTTCGACAGGCTTACCTTGCATCAAATGAGAGTCGATAATTTCTTCTACATCTTCGGTATCGATCATCGAGTACCACACACCCTGGGGATAAACCACCATAACAGGGCCGTTCGCACAATGATCTAAACAACCTGCTTTATTCACACGTACCTTGCCTGCACCGTTGAGTCCCAATTCTTTGACTCGTTTTTTAGTGAAATCAAACAAGGCTTGGGCATTGTGCCGAGCACAGCAATCATCGCCATTGCTCCGCTCGTTTAAACAAAAGAATAGGTGGTATTGATAGCTCATCCTAGAAATTATATCGATGGATGAGGCTTCTAGCCGAACTCACTGATTTGCGCGTCGGGCGTAATGAATCAGCCAAATGAATGCCACTGGCAGCCACAGCCAAGACAGCCATTGCATTAAATCGTTGAGATGGGCTAAACGGCTGTGATTCCATCGAGGCAAGCTAATGGTGAAGTAGGGATTATCTGGGAAATAGTTCACTAAAATCATAAGAGCAACTAAAGCGCTGATACAGGCAATGAGCCGAATGCTAGTTGAACAGCGCATAAAAATACTAGTCAAAAGACTACTGAGCACCATCCCCCAAATTGCACCCGCACTTAACCACACAAAGCCAAAGTCCGAACCAAACTGTAGAGAGGTAAATAAGGATTTGATCGTGATCGTAATCGCTAATAATCCTGCAAGGATTGGTAGTTTAGGAATATTGTTGCGAAGTGCTAAAGAAAAGAATAGGCAAACGCCAAACCAACTAAGACCGGTTACTAAAGCCTCATAAATCGTGTGGTGCATTCCATCCAAACCCCAGCTTGCAACCGGATTGATACCTAGACCTAAAAAGCCCATGCCTAACCATGCACTTTGGGGATAAATTTGTGCGAACGGAAACAAAATGAATAGGGCAACACTTAACCAACGTGTACCAAACCAGTAATCAAAGCGCTTACGCAGTGCGGTTCCAGATAACCAATGTGGGCCTAAAGGTTGAGCTAATAGTGCACCAATTAAGGCACCCATTAAATTAGCGATCCAATCAATTTGTGTCGGTACTCGGGTGGGTAACCAACTTTGTGCACTCTCGATCGCACCCGATAGAAGGGCGCTGAATACTAAGGCAATGGCAATTGCTCGAAATCCTTGCCAGCGAGGATAAAGAGCGAACACCAAAATAAAGCCCAAGGGAATGTATCCCAAGACATTGATCGTCACATCAAATAAGGTAATGTATTTAGGCAGGGGGCCCGACCACCACGCAAATGGATCCAAACCAAACTTCCAATCCACATTAAAAGGGTTTAAACATCCATAGCCAATGAGCAAGACATAAATGATGGCGATTGCCCGAGCCAGCGGCATTGCCTGCAAAGGCCAATGGATACGCTGAGGCACTCTTGGCGTATCAGTAGGTTCTTGAGTAAGGTCTTTTTTGGCTTTGCCTGACATAAGTACCCATTCTATCGAGACCTTTCTACAATAGACAAATGAACTGGAATTGCATTCTTGAGCGCGTTGCTCAAACTGAATCAACCAACGACGATCTCATGGCGCGATGGCGCTCTGGGGCGCTCATCGACCCCATCTCCCGTTTGGCCAAAAACCAAACCAAGGGTAAAGGGCGATCTGGGCGACATTGGTTTACAGAGCCAAATGCTTCTTTATCGTTTTCGCTCGCTTATCCCTTTGATCAAACACAACAATCGCTGCGTGGGCTAAGTCTTGTTTGCGGACTCGCGGTGATCCAGGGGATCTCCAAGAGTCTTGGACTTGATGAAATGAGTCTGCGTCAGCACGGTCTTTCACTAAAGTGGCCCAATGACCTTTTGATCAAGGAACGCAAATTAGGTGGGATTCTAATTGAGGGCGGAAAACTGTCGGGCTCCAATCCAAATGAGCGAATTTGGATGATCATTGGGATTGGCATGAACTTAAGCCATTCCAAATCCTTAGAGAACGCTGCGCAACTGCCGATTAGCGCTCTCTCAGAACTCAATCACAAGCACATGCCAATAGAGGCTGATTTGGTTTGGCTCGCCATTCTCAACGCTCTGGGCGACTATCTTGAACTCTTTGCCAAAAAAGGATTTGCGCCTTTTCGTTCTCAATGGGATTTTTGGGATGCCTATCGCGATCAACCAGTGAGTATTTCGGAGTCAGGCGTAGTTAAGCAAACAGGCATTGCCCATGGCATTAATGAAGAGGGCGCACTTTTACTGCAAGTGCCCGGTAATAGCGAATTAACGGCGATCTACGCCGGAGATGTCTCTTTAAGAAAGCATCTATGAGCTCATTCTTACTGATTGATATTGGTAACTCGCGCTTAAAGTGGGCAAGTGTGAATAGCAAACGCAATCCCGTCGAGCGCGATAAAAAATTATGGGATCACTCCGGTGCGATTGATACTAAGTTACTAGGCTCAAAAGAGCACCGTGATGAGCTGGCTCACTACATTCTCAATACCATCCCAACCCCAAGTGCGATTGGTCTTTGCAGTGTGGCGACAGAATCTGCAGTCCAACAGATCAATGAGCTACTTCAGCCCTGGCAACACTGTCCCCAGTTTCGTCTACTCGGAAACTCATCATACCCATCTCTGCGTACGCAATACCAAAACACCCACACCCTAGGCGCTGATCGCTGGGCTGCGTTAATTGCGGCACGTGAACTATCCAATGACAACACCTTAGTGATTAGTGCCGGTACCGCAACAACCATTGATTTTTTGGGTGGCAATGGAATGCACTATGGCGGTTGGATTCTACCGGGCCTAGGACTGATGCGTGAAAGCCTATTGCAACATACCGCTGGTCTCAATGTAGCAAGCCTTGATCAAGCATTCACTGGCATTGGATTAGATACTGCAAGCGCGATTGATGAAGGATCGCGGCTAGCCCATTTGGGAGCCATTACACAGGCAATCAATTTTGCTAAACAGCGGCATCAAGCCGTTACCCGTATATGGATTGATGGTGGCCATGCGAATACCTTATTCGAAGGACTGATTCAAAATCAAATCCCCGCAGAAAAAATGCCGGGTTTGGTACTTCGAGGACTCTGGGCTTGGCTCAATACCCAAGTCGCAAGGAACTAAGAACGAATCTTACCAAGTAGGTTTGTAGTAGAGCGCTCATGAATAAAGGGGATCGCGTATGCTTTTCCACCCCATGCGTTTACAACCTTCGTCTCCTCTAAAGTCTCAATTGCATAGTCTCCGCCTTTGACGTAAATGTCTGGACGGATCTTACGAATCAACTCGACAGGGGTCTGCTCTGAAAATAAAACCACCAAATCAACGCTTTCTAATGCCGCTAAGAGGGCCATTCGATCTTCTTGACCATTAATCGGGCGATCAGAACCTTTTCCCAACATTCGCACCGATGCATCTGAATTAACGCCCACGACCAAACTACCGCCAAGCTGGCGGGCTTGCGCTAAGTAACTGACATGTCCCCGGTGCAAAAGATCGAATACGCCGTTTGTAAAAACCATAGGACGAGCCAAGGACTTTAGCTTTTGCTCTAAATCCCCACTAGTGGCACATAGTTTTGCTTCAAAAGCAGGGGGCTTCAAGATTGGCTCTGTCATAAGCCAAATTCTAGATGATTCCAACCCAAAACCCTGTCTGATCCTGAATTAAAGGGGTAATTCTTCCCAAAATACAAAAGAGGGCGGAAGACGGTAGACTTCAAGGTTTCTAGATTAAAAGTGAGGATTCTTGATGAAATGGTTAATCATGATTTCCCTATTTGGTGCAACGACCATGCTAAGTCCAAATGATGCCCACGCCAACCCATCGGCGAATAAGTGCAGCCCCGCTCTGTCACATACCTTTCCAAGGCTGCAGGATGAAATTCCTCAAAGTCTTTGCCAATACCAAGGTAAGGTCATCATGGTCGTGAATACGGCTAGTTTTTGTGGTTTTACCAGCCAATATGAGTCACTTGAGAAAATTTATTCCCGTTATAAAGATCGTGGCTTTGTAATTCTGGGCTTCCCATCAAATGATTTTGGGCAACAGGAGCCGGGGTCGAATAAAGAAATCGCTGAGTTTTGTAAAAATACTTACGATGTAAAATTTCCGATGTTTGCTAAAAGCTCTGTTAGTGGCAAAGAAGCGAATCCCCTCTTCAAGATGTTGATTGCCAAAACGGGCACCATGCCGAAGTGGAATTTTTACAAATACCTGATTGATCGCGACGGTAATATTGTGGATTCCTTTAATAGCCTGACGAAACCCGATAGCAAATCGATTACTTCTGAAATTGAAAAACTATTAAAGTCTAAGGCCTCGTGAACGCTCCCTCTCATCCCTACCCCAAAAAAATTGCAATTGTTGGAGCTGGTATTTCTGGCCTAGGTTGCGCATATGCATTACAAAAAAATGCAGGGGTTCATGTCACGCTGTTTGAGGAGGCATCTCATATTGGTGGACACAGTAACACGGTTGATATCGAGGTTCCAGGTCGTAATGGTGCGATCAAGTGCGCCGTGGATACTGGGTTTTTAGTCTTTAACCGAAAAACCTATCCCCGCCTAACACGTTTATTCGAGGAGCTGCAGGTTCCAATTGCCCTATCGGAAATGACCTTTTCGGTTTCCATTGATCGCTCCCTCGAATGGTCGGGCGATAACGTGAATACTTTATTTGGGCAACGAAAGAATCTACTTCGCCCAGCGTTTTGGAGAATGGTTGCTGATATCGTACGTTTTAATCGCTTAGCAACTGCGCTAGCAACAAAGCAAGTTAGCGCTGGGCACAGCACCGATCCAAATCAGTTGCAATCAATCGCATCATTTCTGGATGAACATGGCTTTAGTCAATCGTTTCGGGAGTGGTATTTTTTACCAATGATTGGTGCGATCTGGTCGTGCCCCACCCAACAAATGCTCGAATTTCCGATCGAAACGATGGTGCGGTTTTGTCATAACCATGGACTCTTACAGGTCAACAATCGTCCCCAATGGCTAACAGTGAAGGGCGGATCGAAAGAGTATGTGGCAAGACTAATCAACGCTATGCATCCAGAGCGATTCAAGTTAATTCGCGAGTCAGTCAAAAAAGTGAATGTGCCAGACGCACAAAGCCCAGATAAACGCATTGAATTGATTAGCTCTCAGGGAATTCATTATTTTGACGAAGTCATCATGGCTTGCCATAGTGATGAGAGCCTAAAACTACTCTATGGGATTGACGAGTTTGATCGCTCTCTTTTGGCGGCCATCCCCTATCAAGCAAATCGTGCAGTGTTGCACCGCGACGCCAGCCTTTTGCCGAAGACCAAGCGCTGCTGGGCGGCCTGGAACTATAAAACCACTTACGCCAAAAATCAGATCCAATCGGTCAGTGTGGACTATCTCATCAATAAGCTACAGCCCCTACCAGCCGCATTGGGTCAAGAACCCATTATTGTGAGCCTTAACCCTCTAGTTGAACCAAAACCTGAATTTGTTTTTAAAGAAATTGCCTATTCACATCCTATTTTTGATGCCAAAGCGATTTCGGCACAAAAGAACCTTTCATTAATTCAAGGTAAGGCGGGAATTTGGTTCTGTGGCGCGTGGACTGGATATGGTTTTCATGAGGACGGTCTTCGCTCGGGAGAATTAGTCGCAGCTGACCTTGTTGCCTCGCTCCATGCTCCGCTTAAGCGCCCGCCATTGCAATCGGCTAACTAAGATAAAGATTGGTATTGCAAGCGATGGCGCATCCACTGATTAATTTTGGTCAAGTCAAGCATAGCCGCTTAAGACCGGTAGTTAATCGCTTTAGTTATGGAGTCTTTACATTAAAGATCCCGATGCGAGAGCGCAATCGCAACCCCGAGCTTCTCAAGCAATATGGCATGGGCGATAACCAATGGGCCTTTTACTCGTTTTACGATCGCGATCATGGTCACGGTACGGAAAATTCTTTGGCCTGGGCAGAGTCTCTTTTTGAGCAAGAGGGTATTTCAATTCCTGATGGTGAAATTTGGCTACAAACATTTCCAAGAGTGTTGGGTTACGTTTTTAATCCTGTCAGCTTTTGGATCTACACGGATGCATATCAAGCCGTACGAGCGATCTTAGCTGAAGTGAATAACACTTTTGGTGAGCGGCATTGTTACCTGCTTCACAAAAAAGATGGCGGTGAGATTTTTTCAGGTGAAACACTGATTAGTCATAAAATTTTCCATGTATCGCCATTTTGTGATGTTTCTGGTGAGTATCAGTTTCGGTTTCTTTTTTCCAAAGACAGCCAACGCAAAATGGATTCGGTATGTCGCATTGAGCTTTATACCGATCATCAGCCACTGATCTACACCAGCATTAGTGGTCAAGATTTTCCCCTGTCACGCTCTGCTCTAAACCGTGCAAAGCTTCGCTACCCAATGATGACCTTTGGCGTGATTGCGCGCATTCATTGGCAAGCCCTCAAACTTTGGCTAAAGGGGGTACCATTTCACTCAAAACCAACGCCCCCCAGAATTGAAGTGAGCTCATGATTCGACCCGGACAATCCCTGCTTCATAAATTATCGGTATCGCGTACTGAAAAAATCCCGGCAGATGGAAAACTAAGTCTTGCCGCCCGGACCATTGAGCGCCTCCTAAAACAGTTATCCATCGGTCATCTGGTGATGACTTTTCCAAATGGTGAGCAGCGTGAGTTTGGAAATCGAACCGATTCCTTACATGCTGAGATTCGCTTCCATCGCTGGTCTGCATTCCAAGATATCTTGCGGCATGGTGATATTGGCTTTGCTGAAGGGTATATCCGCGGAGATTGGGACAGCCCTCATCTTGAGAAGTTACTCGATCTTGCCGTGAAGAACCGAAATGTTCTCGAGCGTGCCATCTATGGCAATTGGTTTGGTTCCCTAGTATATCGATTTAGGCATTTTCTAAACCGAAACAATAAGGCGGGCAGCAAAAAGAATATTCATGCGCACTACGATCTAGGCAATGCCTTTTATCGCCTGTGGCTTGATCCCAGCATGACCTATTCGAGCGCTTGGTTTGGGGCTGACTCGAATGCCAGTTTAGAGCTTGCGCAACGGGCAAAATATCGCAATATCCTAAATTCTCTAGCACTTCAACCCAATAGCAAGATTCTAGAGATCGGTTGTGGGTGGGGTGGATTTATGGAAGAAGCAGCCCTTGCCGGTCACCGGGTTACCGGACTCACCCTCTCAACCGAACAGCAGTCATTTGCAATTGACCGCGTCAATCGACAATGGCCCAATCGCCATGAAGTACGACTTCAAGACTATCGGGATTGTAAGGATCAATTTGATGGAATCGCCTCCATTGAAATGTTTGAGGCGGTTGGCGAACAATATTGGTCAATGTATTTTGAAACGATTGCTCGCTGCCTGAAGCAAAATGGCAAAGCATGCATTCAAACGATTGTGATTGCTGAAAACCTATTTGACCGCTATCGTAAAAGTACAGACTTTATTCAGCAATATATTTTCCCGGGTGGGATGTTGCCATCCCGAGAAGCATTTAAACACTATGCACAACAAGCGGGACTCCAGATCGAATGTGAATTCGCCTTTGGGCATGACTATGCCAAAACCCTTTGTATTTGGTATGAGCACTTTAATCAAAAACTGCCTGAAATCCGAGAGCTTGGGTTTGATGAACCCTTCATTCGGTTATGGAACTTTTATCTGATGTACTGTGCAGCCGGCTTCAAAGAGCAAAATATTGATGTCGTTCAATTCACGCTAAGCCACCAACCGAAATAGGTCAAGCAATGAAGCAACCAGCGATTACTAACTATCAGCAACAACGCGTATGGGTGATTGGGGCATCGAGTGGCATCGGTGAGGCTTGCGTTAAGGCTCTTTTTCAAAAAGGTGCTCGTGTTGCACTATCTAGTCGTCGCGTCGAACGCCTTGAGGCAATTGTGCAGAATCATGCTAAGGATGATTATCTAATTCTGCCCGTTGATGTCATGCGCGAGGCGGATATCCAAGGAGCCTATCAAAAGATAGAGAAAGAATGGGGCGGCATTGATTTACTGCTTTTTGTCTCCGGAATTTATATTCCGATGCGAGCCGATACTTTCAATATGGCCGATGCTGAGAAAACTGTCGATTCGAATCTCTTGGGTCCGATGCGTGCTGTTGGGGCTGTATTGCCGGCCATGCTTGCCCGCGGTAGCGGTCATATTGCCATTGTCGGCAGTGTTGCAGGCTATAGTGGTTTACCCAAGGCCTTGGCTTACGGGCCCACAAAGGCAGCCATGATTAACTTCTGCGAAACCTTGTTTTATGATCTGCAGCCCAAGGGTATCGGGGTTCATATGATTTCTCCGGGCTTTGTAGAAACAGAAGCAACCGCACAAAATGACTTTGAAATGCCAGCCCTCATCTCTGCTCAGACCGCTGCTAATGAGATCCTAGATGGAATTGCGCGCGGAGAATTTGATATTCACTTCCCTAAACGCTTTTCAGGCTTTTTAAAGTTCTTACGCATCTTGCCCTACCCAATCTACTTTTGGATATTGCGTAAGTTTGTGAAGATCTAAATCTATTTGTAGCCGTCTTTGCGGACTTTATTCACTAAGAAATCCATCACCTGAATGGACTTGGCGCGTGACCCAGCAATCGATGGCGATGTAATGTATTTCCCCTGAATCGCCACGGTTGGAACACCATCAATTCGGTAGGCATTCCCTAACTGATTAGCAGCACGCGCTTTTGAAAGAACAGCAAACGAGCGATAGGCTGCTAAGAATGCGTTACGATCAACGCCTTGAGCGGCGACCCAATCGGCAATTTCGTTTTCATTCAGGAGTCGCTTATTTTCACGATGCATGGCAAACATCACTTTGTCATTAAGCGCTTCACCTTTTCCTAAAGACTCGAGGGCATAAAACAATAAGCTGTGGGGCATGAGTTCATCACGAAAGGCAATGGGCACTTTCTTAAATACGACATCTTTATTCTGACGCTTTAACCAAGCCTTTAGATCGGGCTCAAACTCAAAGCAATGCGGGCAACCATACCAAAAAAATTCAATCACCTCGACCTTACCTTTCACATCAATTGGCTGGGCAATTGGTAAAACGCGGTAATCAAAACCTTCTTCAACCTTAATCGGGGCTTGAGCAAGCGCAAATGATTGCAGGCCAAATAAGGTCAAGATCAGGACAAGGGATTTGAATAACGATTTCATGATCGATTTACACGAATAACGGTTGGTTTGATTCCAAGGATGGTTAATTTACTTCGCACAGTAGTGGTATCTTCGATACTACCAAATGGGCCGATACGAACACGCCAAACTGAGTTTCCATCGACTGCGCTTTCACTCAGTTGCGCCTGAATACCCTGCATCGCTAAATTTGCTTTTTGTGCATCGGCTTCAGTGCGCTGATTAAATACTCCGGTCTGAACATAAAACATCGTATCGGCTTTAGGCTCAGGCTTCGCTTCGGGGGTCTTACCCGCTGCAATATCTGCAATTGGATCGCGTGCGGGGTCGGCTCCGCCAATGCCAGGAACTTTAGTCTGTAGCGGCTTATTAAGGTCAAGCTGAGGTGCGGCAACCGCAGTCTCTTCCTCGGTCTCTTTGTCTGATTTTGGTGGGAGCGGCTTCATAAATGCGGGCGCGCTTGGGGCCCGAACTCCTGGCTTTTCTTGCGGCTGCGATTTCATTAAATACCAAGCCACAATCAGCGCTAAACCAACCCCAACAAAAACGCCAATCAAAACACCCATAATCATTCCGCCCGACTCAGATGAGCCCAGTAGTTGGGTAGCAGATCGCTTTTCTAGTGCGTCAGATGATTTAATGTCATTCATGACCTCTATCTTAACCTTTGCTCAAAAATGCGAGCAAGCCGCTCAAATTACATCTTTTGTGGGGCACTAACCCCTAATATTTTTAGGCCATTTTCCAAGACTTGGCGTGTGGCAGCTAGTAATGCCAAGCGCGCTAACTTCAACTGTTCGTCGTCCACCAAAACGCGGTCGGCGTTGTAGAAAGTATGAAAATCCCCGGCAAGATCGCGCAGATAGAAGGCAATAGCGTGTGGAGCCAAATCGTACGCAGCATTAGCTAATACCTCTGGATACTCCGATAATCTCCGTAGCAAGTGATCGGCCGCCTTACTATCTAACAGACTTAAATTCGCATGCTCTAGGGCGCTAGAGGACCCGCCCCATTGCTGAAGAATCGAACAAATCCGTGCATGAGCATACTGCACATAAAAGACGGGATTCTCATCATTTTGTTGCAAAGCTAGATTTACATCAAATACAAATTCGGTATCTGCTTTACGTGAGATCAAGAAAAAGCGGACCGCATCGCGCCCGCGTTGCAAGGCTAAATTGCGCTCATCATTGCTCATGTCTGGATGGGTACCACCAGACCACTCGACCAAATCTCGCAACGTGACATAGGAGCCAACACGCTTGGAGAGTTTGACCTCTTCGCCATCGCGAATGACCGTGACCATCTTATGCAACACATAATCGGGATAGGTGGTTGGAATTGGCCAATTACGTTTTTGTGCTACTCCCTGTATTCCAGAGCGAACTCGAGCAATCGTGCCATGATGATCACTGCCCTGAACATTAATCACCTTTTCAAAACCGCGGCTCCATTTATTGATGTGATAAGCCACATCTGGAACAAAATAGGTATAGCTACCATCGGACTTACGCATTACGCGGTCTTTGTCGTCACCATCTAAGGTCGTCTTTAGCCACAAAGCGCCATCAGCCTCATAAGTTTTATCAACCGCCTGCAGATCGCTAATCACTTGCTCAACGCTTCCATCGGTATACAAAGAGGATTCCAAATAAAATTTGTCAAATTGCACACCGAAGATTTTCAAGTCAATATCTTGCTCTTTGCGCAAATAGGCAACTGCATACTGACGAATCTGTTCTAAATCAGACAGATCATGGCCAGTACTTTGGTAAGACTCAGCAATCTCAGCAATATACTCACCGTTATAGGCCTCCTTGGGCCAATTGGGACTTTCGGGATTTAAACCCTGTAAACGTGCTTGCACCGATAGCGCGAGATTATGAATCTGAACTCCGGCATCGTTGTAATAAAACTCCCGATGCACATCAATATCTTGGCTGTCTAAAAGATTGGCCAATGCATCACCGAGAGCTGCCTGACGCCCGTGTCCAACATGCAAAGGTCCGGTGGGATTAGCAGATACAAATTCAATCATGGCCCGCTTAGGCAAGCTCGGGTCTGCTTTACCCATTCGATCCCGACGGCCAAAACGCGCGCCCTCACGCAATATAAGCCCCACCACCGCAGACTTGGCCGCAAGACTCAAACGAAAATTAATAAATCCAGGCCCAGCAATTTCAGCGCTTGCAATCAGTTGTCCGTATTCAGGAAATTGATTTAATTGGCTAAGAATGGCTTGTGCCAACTCTCGCGGATTGGTCTTCCATGCCTTCGAAATTTGCAAGGCAATATTGCAAGCAATATCACCATGGTCAGCCACCTTAGGCCGCTCCAGATGCGGAATCGGAAACTCACCGGCTGCGAGTCCACGCTCTTGCGCTAGGGCATTCAAAGCATTCGTGATGCATTGCGTAAGCTGAGTTTTTTGGCTAGACAACATAGAAATGAAAGTTTATCAGTGATGGTATGCTTGATGGATGATTCATCAATTTCAGACCAAAAATGCAGCTCCCGTCATCATGCTAGATGACCTAACGCATCGGATTTTTAATGCGATTGGACGCCCTTTTGAGAATCAGGGTATTTTTCTCCCAGAACAAATTCCGGGATATATCGAACGACTGCAGACCGCGATTGATGCTGAACAAGATAAGGCGCCTAGCTCAGACGGTGCAAACGATGACGAGGATCAGTCGTCTGAATCGGACCCTCTAGGACGAAGGGCTTACCCGTTTCTTGAACTGCTGCGTCAAGCGCTAAAAGACCAAGAGCCCATAGTCTGGGGCGTGTAAATCACTGATCCAAAGAACTGGCAAGCGATCGCTTAATTTGATCAAGCGATTGTCCGCTTCGCTTGGCTAAATCATCTGCCTGATCCATCCCGATCTTACCGACATTGAAGTATTGGGCATTCGGATGGGCCAGATAGAAACCGCTCACACTCGATGCAGGATTCATGGCCAATGATTCTGTGAGACTCATGCCAATTTCGTCTGCTTTTAAGGCAGCAAACATCGCTAGCTTGACATCATGCTGGGGGCAGGCTGGATAACCAGGAGCCGGACGAATCCCTTGATACTTTTCATCGATTAAATCATCTGGGCTTAGTTGCTCATTAGCTACATACCCCCAAAGATCGGTCCGGACCCGCCAATGCATGAGCTCCGCAAATGCCTCCGCTAAACGATCGGCCAGCGCTTTGAGCATGATGGCGCTGTAGTCATCATGGTTGGCCATAAATCGAGCGACTTTTTCGTCAACCCGATGACCTGTAGTCACCGCAAAGCAACCTGCGTAATCGCGCACACTACTGGCCTTACTGGCGACATAGTCTGCTAAACACCGATTGGGTCGCATCACACCATCAACGATGGGGCGCTCGGCTTGCTGTCTTAAGTTATGCCATACAAGGAATGGCTGTGAGCGCTCCTCATCGGCATAAAACAAAATATCGTCGCCGTCACTATTGGCAGGGAAAAGACCAATCACCGCATCCGCCTGAAGCCATTGGCCCTTAATCAGTTTCTCCAGCATAGCCTGCGCATCCTGGTAGACACGGCGGGCCTCAACCCCCACAACCTCATCGTCCAAAATAGCAGGGAATTTACCTGCGAGGTCCCAAGTCTGAAAAAATGGAGTCCAGTCGATAAACTTAGCAATCTCAGCTAATGAGTAATTTTTAAAGACCCGTCGGCCAATAAATTTTGGCTTGGCTGGCTGACTGCTCGTCCAATCAATCGATTCACGATTAGCACGGGCAGCCTCTAAACTAATTAAAGGGGTACTCTTTCGATTCGCGTGCTGCTGACGAATACGCTCATAATCGGTCAGCAAATCCTGCACAAATTTCTTTGCCCCCTCATCGGAGAGCAAACTCGATGCAACCGAAACAGAACGAGATGCGTCCGGTACGTAAACTACTGGACCTTCGTAGTGTGGTGCAATCTTAACGGCTGTATGGACACGCGAAGTTGTTGCACCGCCAATTAGTAATGGGATTTTTTTCTCCCGAAAATGCGCATCCCGTTGCATTTCTTGGGCAACATAGGTCATCTCTTCTAAGGAGGGGGTAATTAATCCAGATAAGCCAACGATATCGGCATTTTCTTCCTTCGCCTTCTTTAGAATTTGGTCGCAGGGAACCATCACCCCCATATTGACCACTTCAAAGTTATTGCATTGCAAGACTACCGTCACAATATTCTTTCCAATATCGTGCACATCACCTTTGACCGTTGCTATCACAATTTTGCCCTTGGCTTTACTCTCCCCGCCAGCCGCAACTAATTGCTTCTTTTCTTCCTCGATATACGGAATTAGATGGGCCACAGCCTGCTTCATCACGCGAGCACTCTTGACCACTTGAGGCAAGAACATCTTGCCAGCACCAAATAAATCGCCCACCACATTCATTCCATCCATGAGTGGACCCTCGATTACCTCAATAGGTCTTCCACCGGATCCCATAATCTCAGCGCGCAGCTCCTCGGTATCATCCACAATGAAATTTGTGATGCCATGAACAAGTGCATGGGTTAAGCGCTCGCGCACAGGTGCCTCGCGCCACACCAAATTTTCTTCTTGCTTGATGCCCCCACCCTTGTACTGATCCGCGATCGCTAGTAATCGCTCCGTCGGCGTTTGGCCGTCTTTCTCCACAAAGCGGTTGAGGACGACATCTTCAACACGCTCACGTAACTCAGGGTCTAGGTCAGCATATACACCAAGCTGCCCAGCATTCACAATTCCCATATCCATACCCGCTTGAATCGCGTGGTACAAAAAGACCGTATGAATAGCCTCGCGAACTCGGTCATTACCCCGGAAAGAGAAGCTCACATTCGATACACCACCACTGACTTTGGCGGCTGGTAAATGCTCTTTAATCCAACGGGTAGCTTCAATAAAATCGACCGCATAGTTATCGTGTTCTTCGATGCCCGTTGCAATGGCAAAAATATTGGGGTCAAAAATAATGTCTTCGGGCGGAAAGTCCAACTCATCAACCAAGATCTTGTATGAACGTTGGCAAATTTCTATTTTTCGTTGATAGGTATCGGCCTGGCCTTTTTCATCAAAAGCCATCACAACCGTTGCTGCTCCGTAGCGTTTAATTAATTTAGCCTGCTGCCTAAATTGCTCCTCGCCCTCTTTCAACGAAATTGAATTAACAATCGGCTTACCTTGAATACATTTCAACCCCGCCTCAATGACAGTCCACTTGGACGAATCAATCATGATGGGCACTCGAGCGATGTCGGGTTCGGAAGCAATCAGGTTGAGAAAGCGCACCATGGCCGCTTCTGAATCCAACATGGCCTCGTCCATATTGATATCAATCATTTGGGCGCCATTTTCAACCTGCTGACGGGCAACTGCTAAAGCTTCATCAAATTGATTATTCAAAATCATGCGTGAGAAAGCTTTTGAGCCGGTCACATTGGTGCGCTCACCAATATTCACAAAGCCAATCTGGGGCGAGATATTGCAGGGCTCGAGGCCAGATAAGCGCATTGGCTGCATTGTTACTTTACTCATGCCACTTCCTCAGTTCGATCACTATGAAAGGGCCTAGGCTTTCGTTTAGTCATCGCCTTTGCGATTTGACGGATGTGATCCGGGGTCGTTCCACAACAGCCACCAACTAGATTGACTAAGCCATCCCGAGCAAATTCATCAACAAGTCCTGAGGTCACTTCGGGAGTCTCATCAAAACCGGTATCGCTCATTGGATTTGGCAAGCCTGCATTGGGATAGCACGAGACCGCTGTATCGCAAACGCGTGCTAATTCAGCAATATAAGGTCGCATTAATGCTGCACCAAGAGCACAATTTAATCCGAACGTCAGAGGTTTAATATGGCGCAAACTGTTCCAAAATGCTTCAACGGTTTGCCCCGAAAGAATTCGACCCGATGCATCGGTGACCGTTCCTGAAATCATCACCGGTAAGCGCTCACCGGATTCTTCAAAAAATTCATCAATTGCAAATAATGCGGCTTTGGCATTGAGGGTATCAAAGATGGTTTCCACCAATAGCAAGTCAACACCACCCTCAAAGAGTCCTTCGACTTGTTCGCGATAAGCAGCACGCAAACTATCAAAATTAACATTGCGAGCACCAGGATCGTTTACATCCGGCGAAATGCTCGCAGTCTTGGGAGTCGGTCCAATGGCACCAGCTACAAAACGAGGTTTATCGGGCGTTGAGTATTCATCACAGGCTTGACGTGCCAGCTTCGCTGCCTGCACATTCATCTCGCGCGCCAGCTCTGGCATTTTGTAATCCTCTTGGGCAATCGAAGTGGCACCAAAGGTATTGGTCTCAATCAAATCAGCGCCCGCCTCAAGGTATTGCCGATGAATATCTAAGATGGCTTCTGGTTGAGTAATCACCAGTAATTCATTATTACCTTTGAGATCAATCGGATGATTAGCAAAGCGCTGCGTGGTTTTTAAACCCCGATAATCCTCTTCCGTAAATTTTTTCTGCTGAATCATGGTCCCCATCGCCCCATCCAGAATTAAGATTCGTTCTCTTAATAAGGCAGGAAGAATAGCGCCCCGGGTATAGGGCGAACCAGACTTCGATTGACTTCCTTGGGATTGCATTGGCGCAGAACTCGTATTAATCTTCATTGACCCATCATTTTATCGATAATGGGATTATTTAGCCCGCGAGGAGAGAATATGTTTGGCGCAATACCTGACTTTAACCAAAGCCTAGAAATGTTCAAAACGATCTGGGGTCAGAATGCCACTGGGGCTCCTGGAGCCTCTTTTATGCCAGACATGAGTGCTGGCATGCCAGGCTTTAACGGTGCCATGCCAACTTTCGATATTGAGGAATTAGATAAGCGCATCAAAGATCTCAAAAGCGTTGAGTCTTGGCTGAGCATGAACCTCAATGTTCTAAAGTCAACCATTCAGACCCTTGAGGTGCAGCGTGCCACTCTCATGGCAATCAAATCATTTGGTGATGCAATGGCCAATCCTCCCAGCCCATCGGGTGCCAAAAAATCCTCAGAGTCTAAATCGAGAGAGCGCAAAAGCGCCAAATCCCGTCCGCGCTCAAAGAGCGCTGCAAGATCCTCTGGTGCCACAGATAGTTCAAGTGAGCAATAGCTTCGCCCATCGCAAAGCTAAGCTGATGGTTATCAAGCGGTCGCCGAAATAAGACTGGAACAATCTCATAAGCGGTTCGCGGCTCTTGACAGGCCATCACGGTCTCACTTAACCGAGCTCGGTGATGCTCATGCAACTGCTCAATCCGCTCATGTAAGCCCACAAACGGTTTACCATGCGATGGCAAAACGAGGGTTTTAGCAGGCAATGAGCGCCAATGATCAATCGATCGTAAATAAAGATCCAAGGGGTTTGCATCGGGATCGGCATCGTAGACACTGACATTGGTAGAGATACGGGGCAAGACCATATCACCCGAGATAAAGATCCCTAAGGATGCGCAATAGAGGGTGGCATGTTCAGGTGCATGCCCATAGCCCATCGATACTATCCAATCATGCCGGCCTATTCGAATATGGTCACCATCCATGATGCGGCGATACCGTTTGGGTACTTCAGGCACCAAGCGACTGTAATAGTCTGCACGGCTACGAATGCGCTCGAGATCTTCGGCATGCTGCAAGCCATGGCGCGCATAGTGATCAGCCGTTCCGCCATTGCCTGGCGTAGAACCAATCGCAGCACCACCCTCTTTACTACTTAACCATTGAGCCATTAGAAAGTCGCTCATGGAGATCCACAAGCCAACCTGCCAGCGCTCACATAAATAATGAGCAAGTCCAATATGATCAGGATGCATATGGGTTACCAATACTCGCAAAATTGGCAAACCTTGGAGATGATTGGCAAAGATGGATTCCCAGCACGACTTCGTAAGGTCGTTGGTAATTCCACAGTCAATAATAGTCCAACCCTCTTGGCCATCCAATTGATCCCGTAAGAGCCATAAATTAATGTGATCAAGGGCAAATGGCAGTGGCATCCGTATCCAATACACGCCAGGGGCAACTTCTAAGGTTGCTCCCTGCGCCACTAGGGTCTCTCCATATGGATAGACCAATTGCTTTATTACATGATGGTTGCCTGTAGGGCCTGGCTGGGTCATCTTTGAATCCTAATTAATTGCTAGATACACTCTTGGTATGAACAATCCGTTTCCAAAACTATTATCGTCGCAAGTCGCTTTTGATATGGCCCAAACCCTACTGCAAGGATTTATGCGCCATTACAGCATTTTCAGAGATGCTGGCCGCTTAGCCAAGGCAGCATTTGAGAACCAAGATTGGCATGGCATTCGCCAGCTACTACGGGATCGGATCACCTTTTATGACCAACGGGTTCTTGAAACAGCCCGCCACCTTGAGGAAGAGTTTGACGCACCTGCCTTGTCCGATGAAATTTGGCAGCAGGTGAAATTACATTACATCGGACTTTTATCGAATCTACATCAGCCAGAGTTAGCAGAAACATTTTTTAACTCGGTCACCACACGGATTCTGGCAAGTAAGTATTTCAATAACAAATTTATCTTTGTGCGCCCCACCATATCCACTGAATATTTAGAAAACGATGAGGCCCCCTCAAAGCCGTCCTACCGGGCGTACTACCCAGGCGATATTGGGGGTCTTCAAGCTGTCTTAAAAAGTTTGGTTACTAGTTTTGATCTTAAAAACTCCTTTGAAAATTTGGATCGTGATCTTGAGCTAACAACCAAACTCATCAAGCAGTCCCTCTTGAACACAACGAGCTCAACGGATTTTCAGATTCATGCTCTAAGTACACTATTTTTTCGCAATAAGACCGCCTACATCATGGGGCGCATCATTAATGGAGAAAAGATTTCTCCATTGGCGCTGGCTCTGATGCATAACCCAAAAGGTGAATTGATTATTGATGGCATCTTGCTCTCGGAAGTTGACCTGCGTCTTATTTTTAGTTTCACGCATAGTTACTTCTTGGTCGATATGGAGGTCCCATCGGCTTATGTCACGTTTATGCGAAGCCTCTTACCGCATAAACCCCGGGCTGAGCTCTACAACATGGTTGGACTACAAAAACACGGCAAGAATCTGTTTTACCGTGACTTTCAGCATCACCTCATGCATTCCACCGATCAATTTCGGATTGCCCCCGGAATACGGGGTCTGGTGATGCTGGTGTTTGATCTACCGAGCTATCCCTATGTATTTAAGCTCATTAAAGATTATTTTCCGCCACCCAAAGAGACCTCGCGCGATCAAATTATGGCGAAATACCAATTGGTTAAGCAGCATGATCGGGTTGGACGAATGGCTGACTCTCTGGAATTCTCCAATGTTGCCTTTCCGTTAAATCGGTTTACCCCGGAATTACTAGCCGAGCTTGAGGAGCACTGTGCATCACTTTTGGAGTTCAGCGGTGGAAAAGGCCCTGATGCCGAATTAGTCATCAAACATCTTTATATCGAACGGCGCATGACCCCTCTTAATATCCGCCTTCAAGAGGACTCGCCCGCTGAAATTGAAGACGGTGTGATTCAGTATGGCGAAGCGATAAAAAATCTCATCGCGGCCAATATTTTTCCAGGCGACTTGCTTTATAAAAACTTTGGGGTCACGCGCTATGGACGTGTCGCCTTTTACGACTACGATGAAATTGAATACTTAACCGATTGCGAAATCCGAGAAGTTCCTGCGCCTCGCAATGAAGATGATGAAATGGCGAGCGAGCCCTGGTATCGCATTGGCCCTAAAGATATTTTTCCAGAGACTTATAAAACGTTTTTGCTTGGTAATGATCAAATTCGTGATCTTCTACTTAAACACCATGCTGATCTATTCCAACCTGCAATGTGGCAATCGTATAAGAATCGTTTACTAGCAGGAGAAATTCCTGACTTTATTGAGTATGATCAGTCCTTACGGCTTAGAAATATTTTCCCGGACAATTACCGATGATTCGAAACATAGATGGCAGCATTGGCTCACCATGCGTCAACTGGTGTGAAATGAATCCTACCTCAAACTACTGTTATGGCTGCTTTCGAAGCATTGATGAAATCGCAAATTGGTCTGTCTTCAGCGAGGCAGAAAAAGAAGCGGTTTGGCAGTCGCTAACCTTACGCCAGGCGATTGCGAAGTCTAACGATTAACGTCCACAATCACGCGACCACGAACCTTGCCGTTCATCAAATCTTCAGCATATTGAATACTCTCACCCAAGGAAATTTCCTTAGCAATCGTCATTAATTGCTCAGGTTTACACAAGGATGCGAGCTGGGCCCAAGCCTCAATGCGTTTTTGCTTTGGCTGAGTAACGCTATTGATTCCATAGAGGGTAACGCCCCGCAAAATGAATGGGGCAACCGTAGCCGGAAAATCCATTCCCTGTGCTAGACCGCATGCGGCAACCGCACCATTAGCCTTAGTGGCAGCACATGCATTCGCTAAGGTATGACTTCCTACTGAATCAACCACCCCGGCCCAGCGCTCTTTTGCTAAAGGCTTGCCTGGCTGAGATAAGGAGGCACGATCAATCACCTCAGATGCGCCAAGTGATTTCAAATAATTTGCTTCTTCAGGACGGCCGCTACTAGCGACAACGGTATAGCCCAATTGATTCAAAAGACTAATTGCAAAACTACCTACTCCACCTGCTGCACCAGTTACCAAAATTTCACCATCGGCAGGCTTCAGACCATGTTGTTGAAGCGCCATAATGCACAGCATGGCGGTATACCCTGCTGTCCCAATCGCCAAGGATTGCTTAGGTGTAAAGGCTTTGGGTAAGGGAATCAGCCACTCAGACTTCACACTTGCCAACTGGGCCAAGCCGCCCCAGTGAGACTCCCCCACACCCCAACCGTTTAATACCACTAGATCACCAACCTTAAACTCGGGACTCTGACTTTCAATGACCTCTCCGGTTAAGTCAATTCCAGGGATCATCGGAAATTGCCGAACAATTGGACCCTTACCCGTAATTGCTAAGCCATCCTTGTAATTTAAGGTCGAGTAATGCACCTTAATCCGGACATCCCCTGCGGGTAAGGCGCTCTCATCAAGATCACTTAATTGAGCACGATAACCTTGTTCGTCTTTATTAATTAAAATGGCTTTAAACATAGCTGATTCCAAAATAGATTAAATATTGAATGCGTGTACTTTATAAAACCGTTTATCCTACTGTGTCAGGATCGATTATGGGGCTTTTCATGAAACGTATTGTATTAATAGTTGTGACCCCTCTTGTTTTAAGCGCCTGCGCCTCGACCGAGCTAACGATGTCTTTAGGCAATATGCGCTTAATTAGCTCGAGCGCCGATCCTCAGCAAGTGATGGATTTTGCAAATAAAGTCTGTAAAGATGACTTTTATATGGGCGCCAGTTTTATTTCTAAAGCAGGCAAAGATTATCGGTTTAAATGTGTCAGGGCCGATGAAAATGAAGCTCTAGTTCCGATTCCCACCACCAAAATCAATCCGTCTAAATAAAGTTTTTTCATTGCAAACTCAATTCTCATCCCTCGAGTTAAGACAAGCGTTTTCTAGCTTTCCAACTGGTGTCACGGTCATCACGGGGCTTGGCTCAGATAAAAAACCGATTGGCATTACGATAAGTTCATTCAATACCGTATCTCTATCGCCTCCCCTCATTTTATGGAGCATTGGAAAACAATCTGACCTGAAAGATTGTTTTAGTGTTGGACAACGACAGCTGATTCATGTCCTAGAAGCCAATCAAAAGGATCTGGCTCTCATTTTTGCCAAGCAAATCAAGAAAAATATTCTTGAACTAAATCACAGCATCAATAGTAGTGGTTTATATCAACTCGCAGACTGCGCCGCCTATTACGAGTGCGAGACTGTTGCAGTACATGATGGTGGCGATCATCAAATTATTGTAGCTCGCGTTTTAGCGATTGAACACGATCCAGATTTACAACCATTGCTGTTTGCACATAGCCAATTTACACAACTCGCATTTGATCCAGAAGGGAGCCTCTGATGATGACGCTTTGGGGCAGAAAATCATCCATTAATGTTCAAAAAGTATTGTGGGTACTTGCTGAACTAGAGCTTGTTGAGGGACGCGACTTTGAACGGATCGATGCTGGTCTACACTTTGGAGTCAATAAAACGCCCGAGTTTTTAGCACTGAACCCCAACGGTTTAGTACCGACTTTACGAGATGGTGAGTTAATCCTTTGGGAATCAAATTCTATCTTGCGCTATCTAGCCCACAAGTACGCTGATCGCAAGCGCTTCTCAGTTGAACTTGCGCCGATGGCAGCCTCTGATAAATGGCTCGATTGGCAATTAACAACCCTGTGGCCAGCCCTTCGTATCCCGTTTTTAGGATTAACGCGCATTCCTGAGGCCGAGAGGGACTACGCGGCAATCCATAAGGCATTCCAAGAGTCCAATCAATTGCTGGGGATTCTCGATGGTGTTTTGAGCAAGCAAGCCTATTGCTCAGGCCCTAGCTTTCACTTAGGTGACATTGTTCTAACTCTATGCGTCAAGCGCTGGTTCATGCTGAGCGATCAATACCCAGACAAAACAGGTCCACGCGCAGAGTTAAACCATATTGCCCGTTGGTACGACCAAATTTGTAAATCAACTCAATTTACCAAAGCGGTTGAACAGTAATTAAACCTGCTTAAATTTCTTTTGTTGGTGATCGGCACCGATGTAGAGATACATCGCCGGCACTACAAATAAAGTAAATAGTGTGCCGATAGCAAGGCCAGTAAAGATCACGATTCCCATTGATTGACGGCCGGCCGCCCCAGCGCCTGAGGCAATCACGAGTGGAATAACGCCCAATACCATCGCAGCGGTCGTCATCAAAATTGGGCGCAGACGCACACTGCTTGCCTCGATAATGGCTTCAAGCTTTGAACGTCCAGCTTCTTGAAGCTCATTGGCAAACTCCACCATCAGAATTCCGTGTTTACTAATTAATCCCATTAAGGTTACTAATCCCACCTGGGTATAGACGTTTAAGGTGGTAAATCCAAGGTTAATAAAGATTAATGCCCCAAATAATGCAAGCGGCACTGAAACCAGAATTACTAAAGGATCACGGAAGCTCTCAAACTGAGCGGCCAAAACCAAAAAGACGATTAATACAGCAAACATCATGGTCACCAAAAATCCACCCGACTCAGCCTTAAACTGACGCGATGGCCCTGCGTAATCAATCGAGTAGCCAGATGGCGCAGCCTCTTTAATGGTTTGCTCCAGAAAATCCAAGACCTCCTCTTGCGAGACAAATGGCGTACTGACACCACTAATCGTCGCTGAATTTAATTGCTGAAAACGATTAATGGATTGGGGTACGACGCGACTTTGTATCGTCGCAATGGTTCTCACCTGAATCATCGCCCCTGTCGGCGTTTTAATGTAATAGTCCAAAATCTGATCAGGGTTTAATCGATCCGCCTGTTTTACCTGTGGAATAACTCGATAGGAGCGGCCTGCAACCGAGAAATAATTAACAAAGCCACCACCTAAGGCGGCAGATAAAGCATTACCAACATCTCGCTGGGTCATTCCCAAAGTAGCCACTTTCTCACGATCAATTTGCAATACATCTTGGGGCTTATCAATCTTTAGATCAGAATCGACGAAGAAGAACATGCCGCTTTGTCTGGCTTTATCGAGAACAGCTTGGGATACCTCATTTAAATTGGAATAGGGCTCTGTCGTATTGATAACCACCTGTACCGGAAAGCCCTGAGCACCTGGCAGCGCCGGAAATTGGAACGCGGCAATACGCGTGCCAGCAATACTATTCCATTTATTTTGCAGGTCTTCTTGGAATTTACTAGCACTGCGACTGCGCTCGCCCCAATCTTTCATAATCACGCCACCAAAACTTGAATTTGGGCTCGTGATCTGAAACATTTGCTTGTATTCGGGCTCTTTACTCGCAATCTGAAAAACTTGATCGGCATACCCCTGCATTTGATTCACAGTGGAATTAGGCGGCCCAACTGCTGAGACCAAAACGATACCCTGGTCTTCAGTGGGAGCAAGCTCAGAGCGAGCGGTTGCATAGAGATACACAACCCCGATTAGCAATAAAACGCCCATCACGATGATGACCTGCCAAGTTGATAGCAGGTCTCGCAATGTGTTTTGGTACGAATGTCGCACGCCCTCAAACACTCGATCGATCTTTTTCACAAAAGGAGACATCTCTTCCTCTTGTGAAAATAATCGTGAGCACATCATCGGCGATAGCGTTAATGCAACCACCCCGGAAACCGCGACTGCCCCCGCTAGCGTAAATGCAAACTCGGTAAATAGGGCTCCCGTTAACCCTCCCTGAAACCCAATCGGGATATAAACAGCGATCAATACGATTGTCATTGCCAGAATTGGATTCCCCAACTCTCGTGCTGCAATCAGGGATGCCTCGAGCGGTGACTTACCCTCTTTCATATGGCGATCAACGTTTTCGACCACGATGATGGCGTCGTCCACCACCAAGCCAATCGCTAACACCAAGGCTAACAATGTCAATAGGTTGATCGAATAACCAAGGACTTGCATCATGAAAAAGGTGCCAATCAATGACAATGGCATGGCAAGTACAGGTACTGCAACCGCACGGTAGCTACCCAAAAATAGGTAGATCACGACCGTCACAATAATCAAAGCTTCTAAGAGCGTTTGAACGACCTCTTCAATGGAAGTATTAATAAAGTCGGTTGAGTCATACACAATCTTGGCATTTAATCCAGTTGGCAATTGCTTCTGAATATCGGGGAACGTATCCCGAACCCGCTTAGCCACATCCAAAAGATTTGCATCGGGTGCGACCTTAATACCAATGAAGACCGACTGCTTGCCATTAAACGCGACATTATTGTTGTAGTCTTCAGAGCCCAAGGTGACTGTTGCAACTTGGTCCAAATACACAATATCCGCGCCATTGCGCTTAATAATCAATTTACGGAATTCATCTAAGGAATGGAGATCAGTATTGGCCACTAAATCCACCGAAACCATTTGCCCTTTAGTACTTCCTACGGGAGCCAAATAATTATTGGCTGCCAGTGCCGCATATACATCGTCTGGAGCAACGCCAAGGCCTGCCATTCGGTCACGATCAAGCCAAGCTCGCAGGGCAAATTTACGACCACCTAGGATCTCGGCATTTTGCACGCCGTTAATTGAATCCAATTTAGGCTTAACAACACGTAATAAATAATCGGTAATGCTGTTATTAGCAATGTCGTCGCTATAAAAGCCCATATACATTGCCGCGGTCGTTTGCCCCACCTGCACAGTCAAAATGGGTTGTTGTGCTTGGGGCGGTAATTGATTGCGTACCGAACTAATCTGTGTATTGATCTGAGTGAGCGCCTGATTAGCATCGTAATTGAGGCGCAGAGTAGCGGTGATAGTAGAGACGCCACTGATACTGATAGAGGATAAATAATCAATACCCTGAGCTTGAGCAATGGCTCCCTCCAGAGGCTGCGTAATAAATCCAGCAATCGTCTCTGGATCCGCACCAAAATAGGTCGTCGTGATCGTGACTACTGCATTTTGGGTTTGGGGATACTGATTAACAGGCAATGAACCAACTGCTTTGAGGCCCAATAGCAAAATCAGTAAGCTGACCACGATAGCAAGGACAGGGCGACGGATAAATAAATCCGTCCATTGATGGCGCTGAAAATCTTCGCTCATTGCTCTTGTGGTTTTGGATCCGGTGAATTAGCTGGTAAAACGCTGTTATTCACGATTAAAGGGGTACCGTTTTTCAATTTCAACTGTCCGCTGGTGACAACGGTCATACCAGGCTCTAAACCTTTAAGAATAGCAACCTGGTCGCCTCGGGTGGGTCCAGTGGTGACAAAGACCTGCTGCGCCTCAAGAACAGGAGCGCCTTTTTTATCTAGGCGATTGGTTTTCTTAGCGATAAATACGGTGCTGCCATACGGATTGTAGGTAACAGCGGTTTGGGGCAAGGTTAGCAACTCAACTTTATCGCCCAAATTAATGTTGACATTCGCAAACATACCAGGCAAGAGCTTCTTGTCTGGATTACTAATTTGAGCCTCAATCTGAATATTGCGAGTATTGAGCTCCACCTTGGGACTAACGGCCGTAATTTTTCCAATAAATGGCGTTTCTTTAAATGCATCGGTCTGCAACTCAATGGTTTGACCCACCTCGATAATACCGGCGGAGCTTTGTGGCAAGGTGAAATCCACAAAAATAGGATCAATGGTCTGCAAAGTTAATAGTTTGTCACCAGGATTGACGTACTGGCCAGGATTAATCGTGACGATGCCAACGCGACCGCTAAATGGAGCCTTGAGATTCTTTTTGGCAATTAAAGCAATTTGCTGTTCTACCTGCGCTTGCTTTGCCTTCATATCCGCAGTGCTGGTGTCATAGACATTCTTACTGATCGCCTGAATCGCTAATTGAGCCTTATCACGCTCATTAATCACCTTCGCTAAATCAGCCATCGCTTTTAAAGAGTTCAGTTGGGCGACATCCGCGGAGTCATTGAGTTTGATAAGCAATGAACCTTCTTTAACATCCACTCCGGACTTTACCGGAACTTTTACAACCAATCCGCCAACTTCAGTACTTAGATCAACGCCCCGGAATGCGCGCACATTACCGACACTGTTCATGCGGGGTTGCCATTCTTGTTTTTCAATAACAGTAGTGGTCACCGTCGCAGGAGGAATCCCCATGCCCGCCATAAACCGATTAAACATGAATGTTTTTAATTGGTTAAATCCGAAGATTAGACCTAACAAAATAAATACCCCAACCAGCATCACTATCATGCGACGCTTTAAGGGGGGCATTTGCATTAAAGCGGCGTATGCTTTGGTCTTTTCAAAACGCTCACGCGGGCGCAGACGAGCCCCAATCCAAGCAAATGGTGCCCAGATCAGCCTTAGGGTTTTCTCAGTGAGAAGCGAATTTTTTATCCATACGATGAGTTGATGAACTAGATTCATGAATCGATCTCTTAATGACTTTGTTTAGGCGGATTAACTTGCTCACTGGCTTGGGCCTGAAAAGCGGGGCCACTGCGATTCCACCAGCCACCACCCAGTGCAGCAAATAATGCGGCAGTATTCGCAAACCGACTTGCTTGCACATCAATCAAGCGGAATTTAGTTTGCTGATACTGTCGCTGAGCAATTAATACTGCGAGATAACTACCAGTACCGAGTTTATATTGTTCCTCTAATAAATTGAGGTACTCCAAGGCATTGCGCTCTGCCTCTGAAGCAGCCCGCAGTGCAAGAGCGTCACTCTCAAGGGCTTGCAGCGCATTTGCTACTTCTTGAAATGCATTCAATACCGTTGCTTGATACTGAAATACTGCAGCCTCATAGGTTGCAATAGCGCCACGCCGTTGAGCTAGCAATGCACCCCCTTGAAATAAAGGCTGAAATACCCCGCCAGCCACAGACCAAATAGCAGCATTTGGTCCAAATAAGGCGCCAGTCGTCAAAGCCTGCGAGCCCATCGCGCCACTTAAGGTGATTTGAGGCAAGAGGTTAGCAGTTGCAACACCTACTAACGCATTCGTTGACTTGATATATGCCTCGGCGGCACGAATATCAGGACGTTGGCGAACCAGATCCGATGGGATTGAAAGTGGGATGCGCTCCGGTAGGTTCAGTTTAGCTAGATCAAACTTAGCCAACTGTGCATTACCAGGAAAATCGCCCACATAAACTGCCAATTGATTTCGGGTGAACGAAAGATTCTTATCAATATTCAATAAATCAATTTGTGAGCTGGCTGCAAGCGAAACCTGTGAAGTTAGATCAACGCGCGATGCTGTTCCTATTTCTAACTGCTTACTAATTAGATCAGCCAGATTTTTCTGGGACTCGTAGATCTCTAAATTGGATTGATATTGAGCACGAAGTGCAGCCTCGCGAATTGCCGTCGTGACAATATTGGCTGTCAAACTTAGGTAAGCACCTTCTAATTGAAATCCGGTGATTTCTGCTTGAGCCTGGGCGCTCTGCACGGCACGTCGCGCCCCTCCAAATACATCCAAGTTGTAATTTACGGAAACCGAGGTATTGTAAAGATTGAATATGTTTGGATTGCCTGAGCTGAGCCCAAAGGTCGACGGCGTAATTTGTTGGCGCGTTGCTGATGCTCCCAAACCAATACTTGGAAACAATAAAGATCCAAAGGCTGCGTTCGCATTCTCTTGAGCAGCTCGCAAAGTTGCATCAGCTGAGGCTAGGGTTGGATTCCGCTTTAAAGCTTGCTTGATGAGTGCATCTAATTCAGGGGAACGATACAGAGACCACCACTCCGCTGGAATATCAGCAGCAGGATCTAAGGACTGTTTTGTTCCACCAATACTTGGTGCAGTTGCCAACTCTGAGGAAACGGGTTTTTCTGTATAAGAAGCAACTTTTGGAGCATCGGGTTTTTTAAAGTCTGGACCCACAGCGCAGGCCGTTAAGCCAAGGCAAACCAAAAGACTAAAGCCATGCTTGAGTGGATTTAGCGAAATGGAATGACAAAGAGAATATTGAAAATCGAAAAGGCTCTTCACACCTATTATTTGACCACAACGAGCTTAGTTTTGGATGAATTACTCGACCGTAACGCTTTTAGCTAAATTACGTGGTTTATCAACATCTGTACCAAGGGCTACTGCGGTGTGATAAGCCAAGAGCTGGAGCGGAATAACGTGTAATAGCGGGGATAAATTACCGTAATGCTCTGGTAAGCGAATCACCTGAATACCATCTTCACTTCTAATTTCGGTACCCTGGTCAGCGAAGACATAAAGGCGACCTCCGCGAGCTTTGACCTCTTGCATATTCGATTTCAGTTTTTCGAGCAACAAGTCATTAGGCGCTACGGTAACAACCGGCATCGCCTCAGTCACTAAAGCAAGCGGTCCGTGCTTGAGCTCACCAGCTGGATAAGCTTCCGCATGGATATAAGAAATCTCTTTTAACTTTAGGGCGCCCTCAAGTGCGATCGGGAAATGCAAGCCGCGCCCTAAGAAAAGCGCATTTTGACAATTCGCGAATGCCTGGCTCCAGGCAATGATTTGTGGCTCTAATGCCAATACAGCATGAATGGCTTGTGGCAAATGGCGCAAATCATCGAATACTTTCTTCTCGGCCAGAAGTGATAAATGCCCCGAGCGTTTGGCAATCGCATTAGCCAACAGGTAAAGAGCAACTAATTGAGTAGTGAAGGCCTTAGTAGATGCTACTCCAACTTCAGTACCGGCGTGTGTCAAAAAGTGCCATTTCGTTTCTCGCACCATCGCGCTCGACGCTACATTGCAAATTGATAAGCTTAGTGGGTGACCTAGCTCTTTGGCATGACGTAAGGCGGCTAAGGTGTCTGCTGTTTCTCCAGATTGGGAGACAACCACAATCAAGGTTCTTGGATTTGGAATCGATTGTCGATACCGGTATTCGCTAGCAATTTCAACCTGCGTCGGAATCTTTGCAATGTCTTCAAACCAATATTTAGCGACGCAGGCTGAGTAATAACTTGTTCCGCAGGCAAGGATCAATACCTGATCAAATTCCTGCCACTCTTGCGGATCCGCAGCAAATAAAGCCGGGCCAAGTTCAGCAATATTAGCAATCGTGTCGGAGACCGCACGGGCTTGCTCAAATATCTCCTTTTGCATGAAGTGCTGATAGGGCCCCAATTCAACTGCTTGCGCCTGAACGGGCATCGGTGTAATTTCACGCTTCATAGCCTGACCGGTTCGATCCCAAACCTCAAATCCATTAATAGTCATAGCAACCAGATCGCCCTCTTCTAAATAAGCCATGGTTTTGGCCTTACCGGCTAAAGCAAGCGCATCTGAAGATAAGTAGTGGCCATCATCACCGATTGCAATAATGAGCGGTGAGCCGGCACGAGCGCCCACTAAGAGATGGGGCTCGGCTTGAGCAATGACGGCAATCGCATAAGCACCTTTTAATTGTTCGATCGCTTGCGCAACTGCGTTCTTTAGATCTGGCTTAGCAAGCTTAATAAATTCCTGATGAACTAAATGGGCAATGACCTCGGTATCAGTTTCCGATTCAAACACATAGCCAGATGCTTTTAGCTGATCGCGCAATACTTCATAATTTTCAATGATGCCGTTATGCACAACCGCTATTTGACCATTCGAAATATGTGGGTGCGCATTATGCGTATCGGGTCTGCCGTGCGTCGCCCAACGCGTGTGCGCGATCCCAACCTGACCACAAAACTCCTGTGCTTGCTTTGCCAAATCAGCCACACGCGCAGTAGTTCTAGCTCGCTCGATCGGATGGCCCGGTTGCTGACTATCAATCACGGCGAATCCGCAGGAATCATACCCACGATACTCTAAGCGTCGCAATCCCTCGATTAGGGTATCGACTACATTTGTTTTGGCAACTGCCCCAACGATTCCACACATAAAAAGGATTTACTTTCGAGCAATCTTTTTTGTTTTTGGCGACGCACTTTTCAATTTCGTGGGACGTTGCCATTCAATCGAAATTTGCTTTGCCCGCGATACCGTTAATTTTCCTGCAGGTGCATCCTTGGTGAGTGTAGTGCCTGCGCCTAGCGTGGCGCCTTTGCCTACCTTTACAGGGGCAACCAACTGCGTATCCGAGCCAATAAATACATCGTCTTCAATCACTGTTTGGTGCTTATTAACTCCATCGTAATTGCAAGTAATCGTGCCTGCGCCAATGTTGACGCGTGATCCAACAATCGAATCACCCACATACGCTAAGTGATTGGCTTTGCTCTGTGATGCAATTTTGCTATTTTTAACTTCTACAAAATTGCCAATATGAACATCGCTTGCCAATTCAGCGCCCGGCCGAATCCGTGCATAGGGTCCTATTCGATTAGCAGGGCCAATCCTAGCGCCGTCAAGATGGCTAAATGCTTCGATCGTGGTGCCCTCTCCAATGTTCGTATCTTTTAAGACGCAATAGGGTCCGATGCGAACCTGATCAGCTAGGGTTACGATTCCTTCAAAAACACAACCGACATCAATCCATACATCCTTGCCACAGCGCAACTCACCGCGAACATCGATTCGATTAGGATCAAAAAGCGTGACACCATTCTCTAAAAGCGCTTGAGCGATCTGACGCTGCAACACGCGCTCTAACTCCGCTAATTGTATGCGGTCGTTTACCCCCAGAATCTCATAATCATCGATCGCTTGGGCAGATCGCACTGGCACACCCGCCTTAACCGCCATGGCGATGACATCCGTTAAGTAATATTCACCTTGCGCATTTTTAGCTTTAATCCCTTTAAGCCACTTGCCCAATTGCTTAGTGGGCAAAACCATGATGCCGGTATTAATTTCTGAAATCGAGCGAATGGTCGAATTAGCATCCCTTTCCTCAACAATGGCTTGCACATTGCCATCAAGGTCGCGCACAATACGACCATAACCAAATGGATTTTGCATGCGGTGAGTTAGTAAACCAACTGCTCCATCGCTTAAGCGGGCAAGCTTATTTAAGGTTTCTTTAGAACATAGAGGTACATCGCCATACAACACGAGTGTGGGCAACGCAGGATTTAATTTTGGCAAAGCTTGCAATAGTGCATGGCCCGTTCCTTTTTGCTCTTTTTGCAAAACGGTCTTGACCTTATTAAAGCGCTGATCAAAATCAGCTAAATGGCCTAAGAATGTTTGAACCTGTTGTGCACCATGCCCAATCACAACAAGCGGCTGGGCCTTGGGCACAAGCGCTAATGCGGTTTCAAGCACATGCTGTAGTAACGGTTTTCCCGCTAGAGGCTGCAATACCTTTGGCAAAGCGGATTTCATACGCTTGCCTTGCCCAGCAGCCAAGATGACGATATTCATGGGATTAATTATAGGGCTTAGAAGCAAGCTAGTGATGCAGATGGACGTACTTTAGTCCTTATGGATCCAGGTTAGCGATGACCAAGCGGGCTCTGTTGCGACACACACATCAATACCCTCATCGATTGCACGATCACCCTCATACGATTTAACGAAATGGGTCAAATCCGAGTGAATGGATAGATTCTGAAAATCAAAAGCGTCTTGGTCTAAAAGGTGAGATGGAACAATGTGATGTAAGGAACGAAACAGGTTTTCAATCCGACCAGGAAACTCCTTCTCCCACTCCCGTAGTAATTTTTTCATGGCAGCCCTTTGCAAATTGGGCTGACTGCCACATAAATCACAAGGAATAATTGGAAACTGCATCGATTGTGCATAGCGCTCGATTAATTTTTCAGGAACATACGCTAAAGGCCGAATGACCAAATGACGTCCATCATCAGAGCGCAATTTAGGCGGCATTGCTTTTAACTTGCCTCCATAAAACATATTGAGTAGTAATGTTTCTAAGATGTCATCGCGGTGGTGACCTAATGCGATCTTAGTTGCCCCCAGCTCATCGGCAACTCGATACAAAATCCCACGACGTAAACGAGAACATAATCCGCAGGTTGTTTTCCCCTCAGGAATCACCCGCTTCACAATGCTATAGGTATCTTGCTCTTCAATATGAAAAGGGATATTGAGTTCGCGTAAATAATTAGGTAGCGTGTCACTGGGAAAGTTAGGTTGTTTTTGATCTAAGTTCACAGCAACCAGATCAAATGAAATCGGCGCCCGCTCACGTAACTTCAATAAAATATCAAGTAAGGTATAGCTATCCTTACCGCCAGACAGACACACCATCACCTTATCACCATCGGCAATCATGCCAAAATCACCGATCGCTTGGCCAACCAGGCGACATAGTTTTTTATCTAGCTTATTCTCTTCAAATGCTTGCTTACGAGGGTCTACCATCGGCGGCTCCCATTAGTCAGATGCTTGCTTCATCTTAAAGACTTCAACACCAACCGCTTCACAATCCGGATAGACATCGGGCTTTGCAGTACTAACTCGTACCGCCATCACATTTGGATGCTCAAGAATTGCTGCCACGATCTCATCGCAGAGGGTTTCTTGTAAATGAATATGGCCGCGTTTAACACGCTCTACGATGGTCTTTCGAATGAAATCATAATCAAGTACCTCTTCTAAAAGATCTTGCTTCGGGGTATTTAGTTCCAGGGGAACATAAATCTCGACATTGAAGATCACCCTCTGCTCAGCGCGCTTCTCAAAATCATGAACGCCAATATTGATATAAACCTCGTAGTCTTTCAAAAAGAGACGTCGACAATGAATCAGGCTTGGATGAGATAGTAATGAGTGCATAAAAGCTGTTATTTAATTTTGAACATCACATCCCGATCGGATGCAAGTAAATGTTGTCCGCCATCAACATACAGCGTAGTCCCCGTAATCGACTTAGCATTGGCTAAGAAAAATGCGGCGCTCGCAATGTCGTGTGCGGTAGATGATTGCCCCAGCGGAGTAACTTGGTGGGCTTTCTCAAACTCGGATTGATTTTGATCACCCGATGGCAAGGTAATCCCTGGGGCCAAACCAACAGAGCGCATATATGGGGCGAAATCGCGAGCCATCATTTCGGTAGCGGTTAATAAGGCACTTTTAGAAAGCGTATACGAAAAATAATCCGGATTTAAATTGATTAACTTTTGATCTAATAATTGAATGGTTGCGGGAACAAAGTCTTTGCTGATTGGCTGAGTCTTAAGATGATGAAACATTGCTTGAGCCATCAGAATTGGGGCTGCAAGATTAATTTGTGCATGGCGCTCAATTAAGTCCGCAGTCACCAAATGATCGTCCTGGCTGGGTCGATCGTATTCGAAAATTGCAGCACTATTAATTAGACAATCAATTCTTGAAAATTGATTGATGCTTTTTTCGATCAAAGATTCGACTTCTGCTTGATGCGACAAATTTGCCTGCAGCGCAATCGCCTTCACTCCCAATCCATGAATCTCAGCAACCACGGCTTTTGCCTCTTGGGTAGATTGGCCATAATGAACAATGACATTCCAGCCTTCGCGAGCAAAATACAGGGCGATTTCTCGACCAAGGCGCTTGGCTGCGCCGGTGACCAAAACTGTCCGATCTGCCATTGTTTTCATGTGCTGTAGAAAAAACTCACTTAGACTAGCGAGCTATGGATATTAACCTGACACGGGCGCAAGCGGAACATTTAGAGGCCATCCTAACCAAAATTTCGCAAGAAATTCAGGAAAAGGGTGGTTGGATCCCCTTTTCACGCTACATGGAGCTCGCCCTGTATCAGCCTAGCCTGGGTTACTACACCAGCGCCCTAGAAAAATTTGGACGCTCTGGTGATTTCATAACCGCTCCAGAAATCAGCCCATTTTTTGGCCAAACCATTGTTAATACGATTCTGCCCGTACTAGAAGGATTAAGAAAGCAGGGGCAACAGACCCGCATCATTGAAATCGGCGCGGGGACAGGGCAGCTTGCCAAGACGATCCTATTGGATCTGCACCGACGCGGCTTTAAGCTCGATGAATATCACATCATTGATGTGTCACCGAATTTAACTGAACGTCAACAAAAATTACTGCTAGACATATGTCGCAGTCATGGGATTGAAACGCATTGTCAGTGGCATTCAGAGGTATTGCCTTCTTTTCATGGCGTCGTTCTGGCCAATGAAGTACTCGATGCAATTCCCTGTGAACGTATTGTGTATCAAGACCATGCTTGGCACTATGCTGGGGTTGGGCTTGGAACAGAGCCTGATCAATTTCTTATATCTGTACCCGGAGAAAAACTAGAGGTCCAACCATTGATCAACTGCGCGAGCAATGGGTATATGACTGAAATCCACCCTCAGGCCGAGGCTTGGTTTGCAAAAGTGATTGATCGGCTCGATGAGGGTTTATTGCTGATAATTGACTATGGCTTTCACGATCGCGAGTATTACCACCCCCAACGAAATACCGGCACACTCATGGCGCACTTCCATCATCAAGCACTAAGCAATGTGCTAGCCTTACCCGGTATCTCGGATATCACCTGCCACATCAATTTCTCGAAGCTTTTGCATTCAATAGAGAACAAAGAAAACTCACAGTCATTTTTTTCTAGCCAAGCATCGTACTTGTTGGATGCTGGCATTACCGATTTAGTATTGCAGCAATCTGATCCAAGCGACCCTCAGCAGATGATCGCCATATCGAATGGAATACAGAAATTAATTTCAGAAGCTGAAATGGGAGAGCTCTTCAAAGTATTGGCTTTCGGTAAACACCTAAAAGCTCTTGATTTGGATCTCTATGCACTCCCCGGCTTTGGGGGCCGTAACCGAGTTTATTAAGACAGCGCTTCTTGAATGGTGAAGAGGCGCACCCTCTCAAGCTCCGTATGAATTGCTTTACCTAACTCATTGACATCTGAGCGTTGGCTTACAGACTTCGCAATTTGTCCGGCATCAATACCTATCAATTTGCTAACCAGCTTTTGCCAAACTGCTATATCAATCCCTAGCACCTCAAAAAGACTAAGTAGTTCCATGATACGGTGAGGCTTTCTCCATAAGTCAGCCCGATTAAAAAATGCCAGAATATCGTTTGGAATTAATTTGGAGTGCACTGACTCAAAATCCGCCGCAATCTGGCAATATTCGGCAATCTCATTTGGCACCTTCGACCCACGAGCCCACTCCTGGATTTCGGCTGGAGGAATGGTTCTTGATAAACAGGCGATACGCTGATTTAGCTCGGGGCGCGCCGCGACAACTAAATGCATTGAATGCCGAATGCTCTTTTGAGCAGCTTCCTGATGCCACTGTTTCTCAAAGCTAGCTGGCAACACATCCGATAGGGCATTGCACTGATTAAGTGTTTCGATAAAGCGGAGTGGATCTGTTTCTTCCATGGCACGCGCTAGCTCTTGCCAGATGCGCTCCTTTGATAAGGTTTCTAACTCACGCGTGCGAACCATTCGCCCCATGAAAACGAGTGTCTCGGGCGCGATATGAAAATCTGGAAAACGTGCTGCAAATCGGGCAACGCGTAATACCCTTAAAGGGTCCTCTAAAAAGGCATTTGAGACATGTCGCAATATGCCCGCCCTCAGATCAACCTGACCGCCATAGGGATCAACGATCTCTCCGACCGGCTCACCGACATCATTGACTGCTTCGGCCATGGCATTGATGGTCAAGTCGCGCCGTTGCAGATCCTCCTCTAGGGTCACGCTTGGATCTGCATGAAAAGTAAAGCCCTGGTGACCCGGCGCTGTCTTGCGCTCCGTCCTAGCTAGTGCGTATTCTGCATTGGTGATGGGATGCAAAAATACTGGGAAATGACTCCCCACCGGCCGAAATCCTTTTTGCATCATTTCATCGGCAGTTCCGCCAACCACCACGTAATCGACATCATGAACCGCTCTTCCAAGCAAACGGTCCCGTACTGCCCCGCCGACTTGATAAATCTTCAAGTCAGCAAACTCTCAATACGCTGTTTGGCAATCCTAAACTCATCAACCAAAGCGTCTTTTCCACCCGCAGGCAATATATTGGGGATACTCATGGAGGCAATATTGTCACGGGACATTAAAGTGGGGCCTGGGCCAAACTCAAATGCCAATGCCTGAAGGTATCCAACCCAATTTGGCAATGAAACAATGAGACGATCCTTACCCGCTTTGCGAGCCGCAAATTCAACCAATTGTTTCATCGTGAACACTTCAGGACCGACCAAATCATAGGTCTGATGAATGGTATTAGGGTGAGTTAATGCCATGACAAATGCACTGGCAACATCGTTTACGCTTACCGGCTGAAACTTGGCATGTGAATATGCCAATGGAATCACTGGGAATACCTTCGCTAGATTAGCAAATGTATTAATGAACTGATCATGCTCTCCAAAAATGACCGATGGTCTAAAAATGGTCCAATCTAAACCGCTGGCTAGCACCCGATTTTCACCGTCGCCCTTACTGCGTTGATACATGGAAGGGCCATTCGAGTCGGCACCCAAAGCGCTCATGTGCAAATAGCGTCTGAGCTTTTTGGCTTTCATGGCCTCAATGATCATCTGAGGTAAATCCACATGAGCTCTTTTAAAACCAGGGCCATATGGTTTTGCTACTTGATCTTGCAAGATACCAACTAGGTTGATAACCGCTCCGTGTGGCTTTACGTGTCCGCACAATCGTTCAATAACCCCAGGCTGATTTACATCTGCTTCAACTAAGGTCACACTAGGTAATAGCCGTAGGTCTCGCATAGCGCTATAACGCCGCGATGGAATCAATACGGAGTAGCCTTTACTTTGCAGCTTCTGGCTAATTGCCTTGCCAACAAAGCCGCTCCCGCCAATTAATAAAATGTCATGTTTCATGGTAGTTCACTCAATACGGCAGTTTTAGGAGCAATCACTCCCAGGCGTTGTTTCATGGGAGTGGTTTGTCCATCCATTAAAAGTGAATAGTAGCTCGCATTGGCGAGTACATTCTTCACATAAGTACGTGTCTCATTAAAGGGAATCGATTCCACAAAAATTGCTCCTTCAGTGGATTGGTTTAATCTCTCTCGCCACGATTTTGGCCGTGATGGGCCGGCATTGTAGGCGGCAGACGCCAATACCCAAGAGTCATCAAGGTCTTTTAAAACCATATTTAAGTAATGGCTTCCCAAGGTCAAATTTGTTTGCGTTTCTTTGAGACGTTCATTGGTATAGGAATTCATACCGATTTTCTTAGCAACATACTTGGCGGTATTGGGCATCACCTGCATCAAACCCGAAGCGCCCACTGATGATGAGGCGTTGGTAATGAACCGAGACTCTTGACGGATCAAACCATAAGCCCAGGCTAAGTTCAAGTCGATGTTTTTAGCAATTGGACTGAGTTGATCTTTAAAGGGCATTGGATAACGCAGGGCAAAATCATGCTCGCCTTTGGTACGATCGGCCGTATTGACCGTACGATCATATAAATGGATGCGTTTGGCATATTCTGCAGCGGCTAATAACTGGCGATCGCTCATGCCACGTAACTCCCAGTTCCATTCACGATTTCCTTCAAAGCGAAGATTCATGGCGTAAAAACGCTCAGCCCGAGTAAACCCAGGGCGCTTACCCATCTCCTTAATTTCCCCGTCGCTAACTTTCACTTTGGGCGGAATCACAATAGGCTTACCCAACTCCTCGCGGGCTAACTGTCCATAAAAATTAAATTGGTCTTCCAGCAACTGAAACTGCACATTGGCTTTCTCGGGATCGCCCAACTCTTTTAATGATCTGCCGTACCAATAAGTCCAAGCTGGATCGCGTTCGCGAACGACCGTATTCATGGATTCAATCGACTCGCGCACCAGCTGCCAATCGTGAGCCCGTAAAGCCGTACGAACTTTCCATTCCTGAGTTTCTGCGGATAGTAAAGAATTAAAGCCTAATTGCTGTTGACGCCGATAGGCATCGTATGCGTTGCGATCTAAGCGCTTTGCTAAAAATTGCCCAATCACACCCCATGCCATCGCTTGATCTTCTTTGCTATAGCGCAAGCTAGTTTGCAAGAAGTCACGATACGTTTTAGTTGAGTCTGCTCTTGCGCTACGCACTATGCTAGCAATCGGATCCTCTCCGCCGATGCGTCGCCCTGCGGTTTCAAAATTCATTTCAGCAGCAGCGCGACCAAGCGCTCTTGCCTGAGAGTTGGATAGGCCATTTGCCTGGACTAATGCAGGCACCAACTCTTGGCAAGCAGACCCAAACTGGCGAGGATCAACCATGATTTTGAGTGTATCTTGACCAACACGCTTTGCGTCCTCTTGCTTTATCAGCCGTGAATGAAGCGCATAACACTTCACATTCGTATCGTCATCCAAAACAAACTTTGGATACTCTCGATCAAATTGGGTCCAATCTTTTCGCTTGCCAAGAACTAGTAGCCAATCGTTACGCATGCGATCACCAATCGCAGTCCCCTCATAGGTTTTTAGAAAAGCCCCAACCTCTTCGTCGACCGAGGAATCTGCCCGCGCCTCATTTCCCCTATCAAACATTTGGGGTTTGATTCGAAAATACCTCACATAATCCGTATCCGGATAGTTACTTAATTGCGCTGAGAGCTGTTGGGTTTTTGGTACATCATTACGCCGTGCAGCATCGCGTAGCTCAATAAATAATTTATCAGCTTCTGTGATCTCAAAAGGAGTTGGCTGACCTTGGGAAGATTTGTTGAGATTTGGCTTTTTAGCAAAGCCACTTTCCCAGCCTCCCAAGCAAAGTACTAGGATTGCAAAAAGAAGAAAATGCTTGATCGGAGGTTTTGGCATAAAAGCAAAATTTTGGGTCATTTTGTTATTTTCACCCGATAATAAGTGCTATGCATACCCCTATTCATCAAATTCGACAGGATCTTTTGAGGCGGCGCGCATCATTTGCTCAATCCCCCGAATTTGATCCTGCACATGCCCATTTTTTATCGTATTTCAGTCAATTTCTACTTCAAGAAGCAGGGGCATATCAATCCATTGCATTTTGCTGGCCTTATCGTGACGAACTTGATCTACGCGAGCCCCTGCGTGAATGGCGATCCTCAAACCCGAATCGATACCTCCTATTACCCAAAGTTAGACCCGATCGGCAATTAAGCTTTTATACCTGGTCGGACTCTGACCCCCTGATTCTCAATACCTATGGGATTGCGGAACCCGATCCGACTGCAAGCGGTGTGGAAAGTAAGACCCCCGACTGCATCCTGATTCCCTGTGTTGGGTGGCTCAATTATCAGAACCAATACTGGCGGCTTGGCTATGGAGGAGGTTATTTTGATCGTACCATTGCTTCTTTGAAGCAGGCGGGGCATCGATTCACAACGATTGGCATCGCATTTGACTGGCAGGCACTAGATCTTGATCGCTGGACCCCCGAGGTTCATGATCAGGCGCTTGATTTGGTGGTCACAAACTCTGGTATCTATCGAAGCTCGATTAAGTCTTAGATGCTTGGTCCAATTGTAGATTCTGAGCAATACGAATCACGGGCTCTGCTTGGTTTAGCGAGTAAAAATGTAGTCCAGGCACTCCAGCAACGATAAGTTGCTCGCACAATGCGCTCACCACATCCTCGCCAAAGGCTTTAATCGAAGCGCTGTCATCGCCGTATGCCAAAAGACGCAGACGAATCCAGCGCGGTATTTCTGCGCCGCATGCATCTGAAAAACGTAGCAATTGGGTACTACTGGTAATCGGCATAATGCCGGCAACCACAGGTACATCAACACCTAATTGATAAGCGTCATCTACAAACCGAAAATACGCATCGCTGTTAAAAAAGTATTGGGTAATTGCTGAGTTAGCGCCCGCCTTAATTTTTTGGGCAAAGTAGGCGACATCCTTGCTGGGCGACTGCGCCTGCGGATGGGTCTCGGGATAAGCGGCTACCTCAATATGAAACCAGTCACCGGTCTCTTGGCGAATAAATTCCACTAACTGATTGGCATGCTGCAGCTCACCGTATTGCCCCATACCAGAAGGTAAATCACCACGTAAGGCCACAATTCGTTTGATACCCAACACCTTGTATTGTGCAAGAAGTTTCCCAATTAATTCCTTAGAGCTACCCACACACGATAAATGAGGAGCTACCACCTCCCCCGCCCGATGAATTGCCTCAACGGTCTGCAAAGTTCCCGATTGAGTCGAACCACCCGCACCAAAAGTCACCGAATAAAAGGCGGGCTGCAGTGCCGCTGTGATTCGCTCTCGCGTTTGCAACAAGCGTGCCTCCCCCTCCGGGGTTTTGGGGGGGAAGAACTCGACGCTTAATTCCATAGCAAACCCTTTAGCTTTTTAATAACGATAAGTTTCGGGCTTAAATGGGCCTTCTTTCTTAACGCCAATGTAAGCCGCTTGTTGATCCGAAAGCTCCGTTAACTGTGCGTTCAACTTCTTCAATTGCAAACGAGCAACCTTTTCATCTAAATGCTTAGGCAAGGTATAGACCCCAACAGGATATTTATTCGTCCCTGCCGCACCCCAGAGCTCAATCTGCGCAATCACTTGATTAGCAAACGAAGAACTCATGACATATGAGGGGTGTCCAGTGCCGCAGCCCAAGTTTACTAAGCGGCCCTTGGCCAAAATAATGAGACGCTTTTCTGGAAGGCCATTGGCTGCTGGGAAGATCACGTGATCAACCTGTGGCTTAATTTCTTCCCATTGGTATTTTTCAATACTAGCAATATCAATTTCGTTATCAAAGTGACCGATATTGCACACAATCGCCTGGTCTTTCATCTTCTTCATGTGATCGTGTGTGATGACATGGTAATTGCCGGTCGCGGTCACAAAAATATCGGCTTTATCGGCAGCATACTCCATTGTGACTACGCGATATCCTTCCATCGCGGCCTGAAGCGCACAGATTGGATCAACCTCTGTAACCCATACTTGAGCTGAGAGAGCTCGCAATGCTTGAGCTGAGCCTTTACCCACATCACCATAGCCAGCGACAACAGCAATTTTGCCGGCAATCATCACGTCAGTTGCGCGCTTGATCGCATCGACTAAGGATTCGCGGCAGCCGTACAAATTATCAAATTTGCTCTTAGTAACTGAGTCATTGACGTTAATGGCTGGGAAATGCAATTCGCCTTTGGCGTGCATTTGATAAAGACGATGCACACCCGTTGTGGTTTCTTCGGTAACGCCGTTAATCTTCGCTAACCGGGTTGAGTACCATGTGGGGTCGATCGCCAATTTACTCTTAATCGCCGCAAAGAGAATACGTTCCTCTTCGCTCGTTGGATGGTTCAGAACGGCTTGGTCTTTTTCAGCCTTACTGCCTAGGTGTAGCAACAGGGTTGCGTCACCACCGTCATCCAAGATCATATTGCTGTATCCACCATCGGCCCACTCAAAGATCTTATGAGTGAAATCCCAATACTGCTCGAGGGTCTCACCTTTAATCGCAAATACTGGGGTGCCATTCGCAGCGATCGCGGCAGCAGCATGGTCTTGTGTTGAAAAAATATTGCATGATGCCCAGCGCACTTCGGCACCCAAGGCCTCAAGCGTTTCAATCAGAACCGCAGTTTGAATGGTCATGTGTAGCGATCCGGTGATGCGCGCGCCGCGCAATGGCTGCTTGGCGGCAAACTCTTCACGAATCGCCATCAAACCAGGCATCTCGGTTTCAGCAATTTTGATTTCTTTACGGCCAAAGTCGGCTAAGCCAATATCGGCAATTGCAAAATCGCCATTTAACTTTAAATCAGCAACGGTATTCATGAATAGCTCCAGCTAAAGAACGCCAGCGGAGCCAATAGTGACTCGCTAACCGCCAGCATTCGGGTTAGCGAGCGCAGTTGCAATGAAGTTACTAAGTAACTCCCCTTCAAGCCTGGGGGGCGACGATGCGTCCCTTGCAACGCTCCTTGAAGGAATTGCCTAAATTGTAATCAATTTTGGACTAGAGGCCTGCGGCAGCCTTCAAAGCAGCCGCCTTGTCCTTGCGCTCCCATGTGAATTCCGGCTCCTCGCGGCCAAAATGGCCATATGCAGCGGTCTTTTTATAAATAGGCCGCAAGAGATCAAGCATTTTCACAATACCCTTCGGACGCAGATCAAAATGCTCAGATACAAGTTTTGCAATCTGCTCATCCGCAATCTTGCCAGTACCAAAGGTGCTAACCATGACCGATGTAGGACGTGCCACACCAATCGCATACGAGATCTGAATGAGGCATTTACTTGCCAGACCTGCAGCGACCACATTCTTGGCTACATAGCGGCCAGCATAGGCAGCCGATCGATCCACCTTGGATGGATCTTTCCCAGAAAATGCACCGCCACCGTGAGGAGCTGCGCCACCGTAAGTATCCACAATAATTTTGCGTCCGGTGAGACCGCAATCGCCTTGGGGGCCGCCAATCACAAAACGACCGGTTGGGTTTACTAAATATTTAATATCGCCCTTGATTAAATGCTTGGGTAAAACGGGTTTGATAATTTCTTCAATCACTGCTTCACGTAATTTCTCCAAAGGAATATCCGCAGCATGCTGTGTCGATAGCACTACCGTATCAATCGAGTCAGGCTTTCCATTGACATAGCGCAAGGTCACTTGGGATTTTGCATCGGGGCGTAGCCAATTTAGACGCCCATCGCGACGCAATTGAGATTGGCGCTCGACTAGACGGTGCGACAAATAAATTGGAAGGGGCATTAACTCAGGGGTCTCATCGCAGGCATAACCAAACATTAATCCTTGATCGCCTGCACCTTGATCTAAGCCATCATCGTGCGCTTTATCAACACCTTGCGCAATGTCTGGACTTTGTTTGTCATAAGCCACCAAAACTGCGCAGCCTTTGTAATCGATGCCGTATTCAGTGTTGTCATAGCCAATCTCGCGCAGGGTATTGCGTGCGACTTGAATGTAATCAACATTAGCATTGGTGGTAATTTCACCAGCGAGAACTACTAAGCCAGTATTACAAAGTGTCTCAGCGGCAACACGTGCCTTTGGATCTTGTGCCAAGATCGCATCTAAAATTGAATCTGAGATTTGGTCTGCAACTTTATCGGGATGTCCCTCAGAAACCGATTCTGAGGTAAAGAAATAATCATTAGCCATTCTATTCTCCATTTAATTAAGCACTGACAACACCACGTGCCGGGGAATACAACGGCGACGCTTTAGCAGATTTTTTTAATTCGCCCCGCAAGTTGTCTTTAACTCGGCGAATAACTAAATTCTATCGCATCTATGGACTGGCCGCCAAATCGCATAGTGAATTGAATATCATTAGCAAATGTCACAGTGGGCTTTGAATTTCATTCTAAAAGGTATCGCCAGTCTCCCCTTGAGTTTGGCTCAGATTCTGGGTGGCTTGGGCGGAATGATGGCCTATGCCTTTTCCTCTCATTTTCGTGGCTTATTTCAAGAAAACTATCGCTATGCGATGCAACTTCATGGCAAGACAACTCATCCATGGAAAGCGGCTGCAGCCTCTGGCATGCTTTTTATCGATAGCCTTTGGATCTGGCATAACCCCCAAAAAGCACTTTCACGCGCTCATATTCAAGACTGGAGCCCAGTCGATCAAGCAGTTCAGGAGGGCAAGGGCTTGGTGATGCTCACACCCCATCTTGGCGGCTTTGAAATCATTCCCCGCATATTGGCAAATCATTTCCCGGCCACCATCTTGTATCGGCCGGCCCGTCAAGAATGGTTAAATCATCTGATCGAAGAGCAGCGCGCCTATCCCAATATGCACTTTGTACCCACCAATCTGCAAGGAGTGCGAAAAATGGTCAAAGCCCTTCAAGAGGGCGAGGCGATTGGCATTCTTCCAGATCAGGTGCCCAGTGGCGGCGATGGGGTGTGGGTAAAGTTTTTTAATCGCTATGCTTACACGACCCCACTGCCCGCTCGGTTAGCGAATCGCAATCAAACCCCTGTCATCTTGTTTTCAGCCATTCGCAAATCGCTTGGCCAAGGCTGGATCATTAAAACGCAACGCCTAAAGGCATTTTCAGAAGATCCCTATCAGGCGGCCACTCAAATGAACGAGGCGATTGAAGTAGTTATTCTTGAGGCTCCAGAGCAATTTATTTGGTCGTACAACCGTTATAAACACCCCGAGGGCGCCGAGCTTCCGCCCCAAGACTAATCACTCGATGAGCTGGCTACATACCCTCCTCAATTACATTGGCCTGAGCATTCTTAAGCTTTTTGCTTTCCTGCCCTACGCATGGACCGTTCAAATTGGGTACAGCCTCGGATCACTATTTGGGCGACTGCCTCACCAACGTAAATATGTTGTTCTTCGTAATTTAGAACTGTGTTTTCCAAATCTCGCCACCGATCAACTACAAACCTTAGCTAATGAGCACTGGCGCCTATTGGGTCGTGCAGTGATTGAGCGCAGCCGTGTTTGGCTTGGCAGTGCAGAACAAATTTTCTCGATGGTCGACATTGAGACCGAAATTCCTTTGGGAGATAACAAACCTCGGATTTTGGTGATCCCCCACTTTGTCGGCTTTGAATGTGGATTCATGGCGCTCTCCGCCCTTGGGGAAAAAAATGGCTGGCAGCGTGGTGCTGGCTTTTATCAAAATATGAAGAACCCATTTTTCAATCAAAAAATTATTGAATGGCGTAATCGCTTCGGTGCGAAGTCTATTAATCGACAAAATAGACTTTTTGACTTAATTCGAGAAATTCGTAAAGGTAATTTTGTCGTCATTGCCCCCGATATTGATCTTGGTCCTAAAGACTCGGTTTTTGTACCCTTTTTTGGCATACCAACCAATACAATCACTGCAATATCGCGTCTAGCAAAAGCATGTGATGCGGAAGTATGTTTGATGATCACAACACTGAATGCGGATAAGAGTAAATACATTTGCAAAATCCATAAAGCGCTACCCGATTTTCCAAGCGATGACCCGGTATCTGACACTGCTCGGTTAAATCAATACTTTGAAGAAGAAATTCGTAAACGGCCTGCTGAATACTATTGGGTTCATAAGCGCTTCAAATATCGCCCTCCAGGGGAGATAAGCTTGTATGATTAGTCACATACACTGAACGCATGTTATGAGTCGATTACGTTTTACCAAAATGCATGGCGCCGGCAATGACTTTATTGTGATTGACGCGACTCGCCAAGACATTCGATCGATAACCCCAAGCATTTGGCGCAAGCTAGCACATCGCCAACTTGGTATCGGGGCCGATCAAATCTTGCTCGTGGAGCAAAGTAACCTGCCGGATGTTGATTTTAAATACCGCATCTTGAATGCAGACGGCGGTGAAGTGGAGCAATGCGGCAATGGTTCGAGATGCTTTGTTCGCTTTGTTCATGAAGAAGGCCTCAGCACTAAAGACCAAATCCGGGTTGAGGTGCGCAATGGTCTTCTAACGCTTAAACGCTTAACGAACGGATATGTAGAAGTTGATATGGGCAGCCCCGTCTTTGCCCCTCACGATATTCCATTTGATCCCTCGGGCCTTACAAGCAAACAAGAATTACACGAAACTCTTTATGCGCTTCCACTTAGCCGCAATAGCGGTGCACATGCCGATTGGATTGCTGCTGTATCAATGGGTAACCCTCATGCCGTTCAAGTGGTCGAAGATATTGATAGCGCACCAGTATTAACGGATGGTGCTCTCATTGAGTCACACCCTGCTTTTCCAAATCGAGTCAACGCTGGCTTCATGCAGGTGATTGATCGCCATTCAATTCGATTACGAGTTTATGAACGTGGGGTAGGCGAGACCCTATCGTGCGGCACCGGAGCGTGTGCTGCAGCAGTATCGAGCATTCGACGCGGACTGCTAGATTCCCCCGTGAAGGTAAGCACCCGTGGCGGGGAGCTCGAAATTTTGTGGGATGGCTTTCAGAATCCCCATGCCCCTGTTTTGATGCGCGGACCCACTCAAACCGTGTATCAGGGCGAAATTGATTTAAATACGCTTTAAATTCCGTATCGAGCGCGGTAATTTTGAACTGCGGGTAGATGTGTTTGTAATTGCTGATCATTTGATTGCTGTAAATAACGCATTAAGCTATCCAAATTAGCGATTGCAATTACTGGTAAACCAAATTCTTGCCCGACACTTTGTACCGCAGAATATTGGCCAATGTTGACTGCGTCTCCTGATTTTTCCATGCGATCGAGCGCAATTAATACCGCGCAGGGCTTGGCACCGGCCCGTTCAATTAAATCAACCGACTCACGCACCGAGGTGCCCGCTGAAATCACATCATCAATAATGACAACCCGACCACAAACTGGAGCACCAATCAGGGTTCCGCCTTCACCGTGATCTTTGGCCTCTTTGCGGTTATAGGCAAACGGGGTATTACAACCGGCATGCGCTAGTGCGATTGCCGTACTCGCCGCCAAAGTAATGCCCTTGTATGCGGGCCCAAAGAGCATATCAAAATCAATTTTGGATTCCAGTAGTGCTTGGGCATAAAACTCACCTAGCCTTCCCAGATGTGCACCATCATTAAAGAGTCCGGCATTAAAAAAATAGGGGGACAGTCGCCCAGCCTTCGTTTTAAACTCGCCAAAGGACAATACTTTTGCCTCAAGCGCGAATTGAATAAAGTCCGATTGAATTTGTTCTGAATTTACACTCATAGGCCTGTATGTTACGCATCATTTCTGCCAATCTCAATGGTATTCGCTCAGCAGCCAAAAAAGGCTTTATGGAGTGGATGCAGGATCAGCGTGCTGATTTTATCTGTGTCCAAGAACTCAAGGCTCAAGAAGCTGACCTAGAAAGCACAATCCTCTCACCCGATGGACTAAATACCTATTTCCATTACGCCGAGAAAAAAGGGTATAGTGGCTCCGGGATCTTCACCCCTCATCCCATCGATGACTTACAAATTGGTTTTGGTAACCCTGAATTTGATGCCGAAGGGCGCTATGTCGAGATCTCGATAGGCTCCCTGTCAGTGGTCTCGGTCTACATGCCTTCTGGCTCAAGTTCTCCTGAACGACAAGAGGCTAAATTTCGTTTTCTAGATGCGTTTTTACCCCACCTCATCAAACTTCGAAACAAAGGGCGGCAAATTGTTTTGTGCGGGGATGTCAACATTGCGCATCAAGAGATTGATCTTAAAAACTGGAAAGGTAATTTAAAAAATTCTGGGTTCTTACCGGAAGAGCGCGCTTGGCTAACCAGACTGTTTACCGAAGAAGGCTATATGGACGTCTATCGACATCTCGAGCCTCATGCGAGTGACACTTGTTATACCTGGTGGAGTCAGCGCGGCCAAGCGTATACCAATAATGTTGGATGGCGCATTGATTATCAAATCGCCACACCAGAGTTTGGCAAATCCGCTAAGAAGGCGAGTGTTTATAAAAAACAGCGCTTCTCAGACCATGCGCCGCTTACGATTGAATATGACTGGAAACTTTAGCCTGCATCCGAATCGCGATTCCAATCAAGATGAGTACTGGGATACCAATCAATGCGGTTGAAATAAAAAAGCTCTCATAGCCAAAGCGATCGACATACACCCCAGAAAATCCTGCCAGCCATTTTGGCAGCAACAGCATCATCGAACTAAATAATGCGTATTGCGTTGCTGAATATTGCACATTGGTTAATGAAGAAAGGTAGGCGATAAACGCAGCTGACGCAATGCCGGAGCTCAGATTATCGGCTGAGATCACCCAAACTAAACCGGTCAGATCATGGCCTCGCGTACTGAGCCATGCAAAAAGAAAATTGCTGGCCGCCGAGAGAATGGCTCCTAAAAACAGAATGCGCATCACTCCAAAACGCAGCGCCAGAACCCCACCAATAAATGCGCCCAATAGGGTCATGATGACCCCAAATACTTTAGTGACTGCCGCCACCTCATCCTTGGTATAGCCCATATCCACATAAAACGGGTTCGCCATAATCCCCATCACAACATCACTGATGCGGTAGACCGCAATCAGTGCCAGAATCAAAAGAGCATGCCAGCGGTAGCGGCCAATAAAATCTGCAAATGGCTGAATCAGGGTTTGGTGCAACCACTCGCCTGTGGTACGCGCTTTGGGTAGCTGAACCATTTGGGGCTCAGGGCTTAGTAAAGTGGTGATCACACCAACGCCCATCGACAATGCCATTACCAAATACGCAAATTGCCAAGCGTTGGCAAAGTAGAGGCTGGTGCTTTCTTCAGCACGGGCCGCCAGCCACAATGCTCCAGCTCCTGCCCAAATCATGGCTAAGCGATAGCCCGTTTGATAACTCGCTGCTAAAGCAGCCTGGTACTCTGGCTTGGCCGACTCGATCCGAAAGGCATCCAGTGCAATATCTTGTGTGGCTGAAGCAAAGGCAACCAACAATGCAAACCAAATAATGATCTGTAAATCTTGTTTAGGATCGTTCATGGCCATACCGACTAGACCAATCATGATGAGCGCTTGAGCGAATAGCAACCAACTGCGCCGACGCCCTAAGTATTTTGTAACCCCAGGAATTGGTACCCGGTCCACTAAGGGAGCCCAGAGCCATTTACCAGCATAGAACAGACCCACCCACGATAAATAGCCAATGGTGCTGCGATCAATGCCAAGCTCCCTTAAACGAAAACTTAAGGTGCCCAATACTAAGAGAAGTGGAAGACCGGCCGAGAATCCTAAAAAGAAAATACGAATACTAGGCCACTCAAAATAGACCCGTAAATCACTGAACCACGAGCGAATGCTATTTGGCTCCACGCACGCGGTAGATTGCTAAGCTACCAAATAAATTAGGTAACCAGTGGACTGTCTTGCCATGATGCAAAACAACCCGCCCCAAAATCTCAATTCCTAATTTGTGTGCCAAGGCTTCAAAATCAGCAATGGTCAGAACTCGTACATTGGGGGTATTGAACCACTCATAGGGCAAGGATTTCGAAACAGGCATGCGACCAAGCGCGACTGCATAGCGGTGTGACCAGTGTCCAAAGTTTGGGAAAGATACAACGCATTGCTTTCCAACCCGCACCACCTCACGCAAGATTCGCTCGGTTTGATGGATCGTCTGTAGAGTTTGAGACAGCACAACAGTATCAAAGCTTTGATCCTTGAAAAGCGCTAAACCACCTTCTAAATCCTGCTGGATTACGTTTAAGCCCTTTTCCACACACGCCAATACCGCGCTATCTTTAATTTCAACACCATAAGTAATCGCTTGACGCTTTGTACGAATGAACTCGAGGAACGATCCATCACCACAACCCAAGTCTAGTAAAGAGCTGTTCGTTTCAACCCAATTAGCGATCGCATCAAAATCAGATCTTAATTGCATTGCGCCCCCGCCATCGTCGCAAAATAGGCTCGCACTAGGCGATGGTAGCGCTCATCATTAAGCAAGAATGCATCATGTCCATGCGGTGCATCAATTTCAGCATAGCTCACATCTGCTTTGTTGTTGAGTAGAGCTTGCACGATTTCGCGACTACGATCAGGTGAAAACCGCCAGTCCGTTGAAAAACTGATGACTAAAAATTTAGCTTGAGCATGCGCTAGGGCTTGACTCAAGTCCCCCTGATGACGTTTTGCTGGATCAAAATAGTCTAGCGCACGCGTAATTAGCAAATACGTATTGGCATCAAAATATCCCGAGAACTTATCGCCCTGATGCCGCAAATAACTCTCAACGGCAAACTCCACATCAAAACTAAAACGATATTCGTCTGGCGCGCCAGCTAAGCGCTGCAAATCACGCCCAAACTTTTCAGCCATATCATCGTCTGATAGATAAGTAATATGTCCCACCATCCGCGCTAAGCGCAAGCCTCGCTTGGGAACGACGCCATGCTTGTAATAATCGCCGCCATAAAAATCAGGGTCTGACAAAATTGCATTGCGCGCAACCTCATTAAATGCGATATTTTGTGCACTAAGCTTTGGCGTCGAGGCAATAACCACACAATGGGCAACACGCTCTGGATATTGGATCGCCCATGACATGGCCTGCATACCACCTAAACTGCCCCCCATAACCGCCGCAAACTTCTCAATCCCCATCTGATCGGCTAAACGTGCTTGTGCGTTAACCCAATCCTCAACGGTGAGCACTGGAAAGCGAGCCCCATAGGGTTCATTGGTTTGTGGGTTAATGCTCATCGGGCCCGTTGAGCCAAAACATGAGCCTAGATTATTTACCCCAATCACAAAAAAGTGATTGGTATCGACTGGCTTGCCAGGTCCAACCATGTTGTCCCACCAACCCAACTCATTGGCACTGTCTGGATCAATGCCTGCAACGTGATGCGATGCATTGAGCGCATGGCAAATTAGAACCGCATTGCTTGCATTTACATTCAGCCGTCCATAAGTCTCAACGACTAAATCGTATTGACTAATGCTAGCGCCGCTTTGCAACCTCAGCGGTGCATCAAAATGATAGGTTTTCTTTGAAAGATACAACTCACTCATGCAGTCAGCAGAATTCGTAGGCTTGGCTCAATTCCTTCGCTGGGTAACTTCTTAAAACCACTTCGAGCAAAGCGATGCCAGCGACCAACCACATAACTCATCAGAAGCGCAGACTGCAAGCCAGCCGTATCGGTAACAGCTCCATCCTGATGTTGACTCTGTGCAATCCGCAATGATTGCTTTAAGGATGTTTCGACGCGATCCAAAACTTGATTGATACGCTCTTGTAGCCGCTCGTCTTCCTGCAGCAATGCGTCGCCCAATAAAACGCGCACCATACCAGGATTTTTCTCAGCAAAAACCAAGAGCATTTGCACCATCCCCTTCACTTGTGCAATGCCCAATTCCTCTTTTTGATTGATCTGATTAATCAGTCCAAAAATGGTTTGCTCGATAAATGCTATTAATCCCTCAAACATTTGCGCCTTACTAGCAAAATGTCGATAGAGAGCAGCCTCTGAAACGCCAATCTTGGCAGCCAAAGCGGCTGTGGTGACGCGATCCCCACTTGGGTTTTGCAACATCTCGGCCAAAATTTGCAGAATTTGTAAACGACGCTCGCCCGGGCGTGGGCGCTTACGCGTCTTGGTATCGCCCCCGCTAACCTCAGAAGCTGATTCTTGATGAAGGGGGCTACCGCTACTGTTCATGATTTATTTTTTATCTAGAACGTATCATGGTACCAAAAGCTTGTTCGGTCAGAATTTCTAAGAGTAGAGAGTGCTCAATACGCCCATCAATAATATGAACCGAGTTGACGCCGCTCTTGGCGGCATCTAACGCAGATGAAATTTTGGGTAGCATGCCCCCTGAAATCGTACCGTCTGCAAAGAGCGCATCGATCTCGCGCGCACTTAAATCGGTCAAGAGCTTACCTGATTTATCCATGACGCCCGGTATGTTGGTCATCATCACCAATTTCTCAGCTTTGAGGATTTCGGCCATTTTGCCCGCAACTAGGTCCGCGTTGATGTTGTAGGCCTGACCCTCTTCACTAAAGCCAATCGGTGAAATTACGGGAATAAAGGCGTCATCTTGTAAGGCTTTCACCACGGCCGGATTAATCGATTCGATTTCACCGACAAAGCCGAGATCGATTGGGGCACCAGAGGGGGTTTGCTCATTAGGCACCATCATTTTCTTGGCATGAATCAAACCGCCATCTTTGCCAGTTAGACCAACCGCTTGACCGCCAAAATGATTAATTAACATCACGATGTCCTGCTGCACTTCGCCGCCCAACACCCACTCAACCACTTCCATGGTCTCCTCATCCGTAACCCGCATTCCCTGAATAAAGGTGCCGGTCTTACCAATTTTCTTGAGGGCCTCATCAATTTGAGGGCCGCCACCATGAACGACAACAGGGTTCATGCCAACTAGTTTTAGCAAAATCACATCGCGCGCAAAACTCTCTTTGAGACGCTCTTCAACCATGGCGTTGCCGCCGTACTTAATCACAATGGTTTTGCCATGGTATTGCCGAATATAAGGCAAGGCCTCGGCCAGAATCTCGGCCTTCAATAATGGGGGGATGTCAGCGAGTGTTGGTACTGCTTTAGTCATGATGAATAGAAATCCTATTCACCAAATAACTTTTGGCGCAGCTCACGACGCTCTTGAGCCTCGAGTGAGAGATTAGCGGTTGGACGGGCAATTAGGCGCGATAAGCCAATCGCCTCACCGGTTTCTTCGCACCATCCATAGTCACCCGACTCAATCCTTGCCAACGCTTGCTCAACTTTCTTTAAGAGCTTACGCTCACGATCCCGGGTTCGAAGCTCTAACGCGTGCTCCTCTTCAATCGTCGCCCGATCAGCAGGATCGGGGACCAGTATGTTTTCACGTAAGTGCTCGGTTGTTTCGCTCGCGTGCTTCAAAATATCCTCTTTGAGCGTCTGCAATTTGGAGCGAAAGAACTCCAACTGAGCGGCATTCATATAGTCCTTTTCAGACATTTTTAGTAATTCAGCCTCAGTTAGGGGGGCGCCCTTAGCGGACGATCCAGAAGCTTTCTTGCTGGACTCAGCAGACTTCGCTTTGGTACTCGCTTCTTTTGTCGTCATCGTTTTTCCTTCGTTCCAAATAATCAACACCTTAAACCCTAGAGCAAAATCGCCAATCAGGGTTACTACTAAAAGTTACTTAATTGCACTTTCAAGGGTGCATTATTACGCTTTCTATAAAAGTTTCAATGGCTTTTTAAATGCAACCGTGGCGGCGCATTGTACAGTAATTCAATTAATTCAATTAGTTAGCCAAGCAGCCTTCTAATCCGGCCAGCAAAGTATCTTTTGGTAGATCAATCCCAATAAATACCATCCGAGTTTGTTTGGGCTCCGCCCCCCATGGGCCAGCCAAATCACTACCCATCATTTCATGAACGCCCTGAAGAACCACTTTGCGGGCCGAGCCCTTCACATACAAGACGCCTTTGTAGCGCAACATCTTCTCCCCAAACACAGACAAGACCCCTCCTAAGAAGTCCTCTAACTTGCGGTGATCAAAGGGTTTGTCGCTCTTAAAAACAAATGATTGAATCCGATCGGTATGACCATGGTGATTGTGATGATTGTGGCCATGGTCATGGTGATGCTCATGATCATGGTGGTGATCATGACCGCACTCGCTATGGTCGTGATCATCCTCTTCCAAAAAATGGGGGTCAATATCAAGCTTCGCGTTTAAATTAAATCCCCGCAAATCCAAGACGGAATCGAGCGGCACAACACCCTTTGTAATTGTTTGGATAGGTGCTCTCGGGTTCATATGCATCAACCGATTTTTTAGAGCCGCAATTTCTTCTGGGCCTGCAAGGTCTGTTTTAGTAATAAAGATGCGATCGGCAAAGCCAACTTGGCGCTGCACTTCCTCGTGCTCGTTGAGTTGTTTCTGTCCGTGCTTAGCATCGACCAGCGTAACAACGGCATCTAACACGTAATGATTCGCAATGTCATCATCAATAAAAAACGTTTGCGCAACCGGACCAGGATTTGCCACACCAGTCGTTTCAATGACAACCTGGTCAAACTGAATTTTTTTACTCTTGCGCTGCTCCCATAGCTGATTTAATGCTTCAACCAAATCGCCGCGAATTGAACAACAGACACAGCCATTGCTCATTTGCACAATTTGCTCTTGCGTATCTTGAACCAAAATATCGTTATCGATATTCTCTTCACCAAACTCGTTTTCAATCACCGCAATTTTCTTGCCATGCTCACCGGTCAAAATATGCTTTAACAAAGTGGTCTTGCCGCTGCCTAAAAATCCCGTGAGAATCGTTACTGGTATTAATGCCATCGTGATGTCATTTCTAAAAAGAATGGATAAAGAGCTATCTTACCGATTATTGGGTACGCTGAAGCAGCAATCCCTTGAGATACTCCCCTTCCGGAAAACTAGCCAGAACCGGGTGATCCAATCCCGCCGCCAAACGCCGCATGACCCGGTAGCTTGTTCCATGATCTTGCATATGTGCCATGGCCTCATTCACGGATGAGGTGATCATTTGCTCAAAATGCTGGGGGCTAACAGCGCCCGAGCAGGAAAATGTGAATAGCAGACCGCCCGGGTTGAGCAATTGCAAGGCGGCACGATTAATCTCTTTATAAGCTTTTAGGGCACGCTCGAGATGCTGAGCCGATGGGGCAAACTTTGGGGGATCCAAGACGATTAAGTCAAATTTTTCTTGGGCGCTTCGTAATTCTCGAAGGGTAGAAAAGGCATCGGCATCATGCCAAGTGGCCAATTCCGGAGAATAGCCATTCATTGCCATTTGACGCTGCGCCAACGCTAGGGCATCCCCCGATGAATCAACCGACATAACGCTCTTCGCCCCTCCTTGCAAAGCCGCCAAAGAGAAGCCGCCGGTGTAGCAAAACATATTGAGCACCCGGCGATTGCTTGCGAGCTCAGACAACAGCTTGCGGTTATCGCGCTGATCAATATAAAAACCGGTCTTATGGCCTTCTAGTACATCGATTCCATACTGAACCCCATGCTCATTGACCAAAATGAGCTCTCCATCATGCTCGCCAGACAAAATACCACTCTGCTCAGCTAATCCCTCTCGGGCTCGCACTGCAGCATCCGATCGCTCGACCATCAAAGAGCACTGGGTTTGCTCTTGTAAGGCGCTGATGATGGCATCTCGCCAATATTCCACACCTGCACTTAGAAATTGACAAACAATTACGCGGTCATATTGGTCAACAATCAGACCAGGCAATCCATCGGCCTCGCCAGCAATTAATCGAATTGCATTTGTGCCTTTTATCCATTGCTGCCGATGCTGTATTGCGGTACTAATTTTGCGCTTGAAGAAGGCATGATCGATGGCTTCGGTTTCATTCCATGACCAAACGCGCGCACGGATCTTCGAGAGCGGACTGTAGGCTCCCTTAGCAATCCAACGACCATCTTGACTAAGGATCTGAACTGTTGCGCCCGCTTTTGGCTTTCCATCAACCCGCTTGATTGCAGTGCCATAGACCCAAGGGTGCCTGCGCACAATGGGCCGCTCTTTTCCGGCCTCAAGGATGATGTTGTAGTTCACGCTTTATTACTCTTCACTTTGGCGCGGGGGTGAGCATTGTCATAGGCTTTTGCTAGATGCTGAAAATCCAGCGCAGTATAAATTTGCGTACTGGCAATACTCGCGTGACCCAGCATTTCTTGTACGGCTCGCAAGTCATGGGACGATTGCAGAACATGGCTGGCAAAGCTGTGGCGCATCATATGTGGGTGCACATGAGTCGGCAAACCGGCACAAATAGCCATTGATCGCAAACGGGCCTGAACGGTTCGTGGCGCAAGCCGCTTACCCACAATAGATACAAATAAAGCTTGCTGATCCTGCAACGTTAATAAAGCGCGTTGCGATTTCCAACGCTGTAGCGCTGCCATGGCAGGCTTTCCAACTGGAATGGTCCTACGCTTATTGCCCTTACCAAGAACCGAAACTTCACTTGCGCCCCAATCAATCCAACCTAAAGAATCTCGACTAGGATCACTATCTAGGCCTAGGAGCTCTGATAGGCGCAAGCCTGATGAATACAAAAGTTCGATCAAAGCATGATCACGACTCAGTTCCCAATTGTCGTTTTCAGTTGCCTCCTTGGCAGCAAACTCGATGAGGGCTAGTGCTTGTTCTACCGATAATGCCTTTGGGAGTAACTTACTGCGTTTGGGAGCCTTGATATCAGCAACCGGATTTGATCCTAGTCCGAGCTGACCTTTACTTTCCAACAGGAGCCAGTCATAAAAACCGCGCCATGCCGATAAAACCCGAGCAATCGATCGCGCAGACAATCCCTTCGCATGAAGTGTTGCAGTCCAACGACGAATGAGCGCATGATTTATTTGATCGATCGCACACTTCTCGGCTTGCGCATTCTCGCAGAGAATTTTTAAATCGGCGCGATACGCTTTAATCGTATGAACTGATAATTGCCGCACAACATGCAAGTTATTTAGGTAAGCCTCGATCTTTGCCGAGAGAGCGTCCACAATCGTTTACTTATCTTGAGCTTAACCGGCAACCCGCCGCAACGCTGCTGCAGCCAAACCAGCAATTTGTCTTAAATAAAACACGCCCATATCCTCTGTAAAACGTTCACCGTCTTTACTAAGAAGGGCTAAGCCAGCAAAGCGATTTTGCTCCAATGGTATTGCTAATATCGCAACGCTCTGCCAATCATCATCGGCCTGTAAATGGGCTAGCTTTTCTTTAAATACATCTGGGCATTTCGCGAAGGACTGGCAAATGGGGCGTTCTAGCAATGCCTCAAACGCAGAATCGATTGGCAATACTTTACAAACCTCGACCTCAAAGACAGAGGAAAGGCCACTCTCAATTGCGCTACTTACTTGCTGGCTATCTTGCGCTTCAATCAGCTTTTGTAACCAAGCAACCATTGCTACTTGGGTCTTATCATTGCGACTGCCAAAACGCAGCATTTCGTTTAAGCGGGAGTTGAGTTCTTGATTTTGTGAACGTAACAAATGCATTTGCCGCTCTTGCAAGGAGATGGCTCGATCGCTATTGGGATCTTTTAGGCGAACCTCTTGCAACACTTCAGCATGACGCTCAAAAAAACCTGGGCAAGCTTTTAGCCATTGGGCCACTAAGGCTTCTTGTTCATCCTGACTAAGTTCTGGAGCACTCATTTCTTTCCTATCCACTTTGTAATTTCTTGCGCAGTAACTCATTGAGTTGCTGAGGGTTTGCTTTACCTTGCGAGGCTTTCATCACCTGCCCAATTAAGGCATTAAAGGCTTTCTCTTTGCCAGACTTAAACTCCTCAACGGATTTTGCATTGGCCTGCAATACCCCATCAATAAGCGCCTCAAGGGCGCCAATATCGGTAATTTGCTTTAATCCCCGTTGCTCAATGATTTCATCAATTGAGATAGCCGGTTTATTGGCAAGCGCATCTTCCCAAATGAAGATGAATATCTCTTTTGCAATCTTGTTGGAAATCGTTCCGTCTAAAGAACGATTAAGTAGCGCCTCGATCTGAGCAATATCAATTGGTAATTCATGAACAGATAAATTCGAACGATTTAACGCCGAGGCCAAATCACCTGCAATGAAGTTCGCAATGGTCTTTGCATGTTTTGCGCCTAAACGACGGACTAGCTCAATAAATAAATCGGCTGTGGCGCGATCCTGGCTGAGGATTTGACTATCGTAAGGGCTTAGTCCATATTCAGATTGCCATTGCGCGCGTAGCGTGGCTGGTAATGCTGGCATACCAGCACGAATTTCTTCAATCCAATCCGAATGAATGACGAGCGGTAATAAATCAGGGTCTGGGAAATACCGATAATCTTGTGCATCTTCTTTACTGCGCATGCTGCGCGTTTCCTGAAGATCAGGGTCATATAAACGTGTCTCCTGAATGACCGTACCGCCATCTTCAATCAATTCAATTTGGCGACGCACTTCATACTGAATGGCCTCCTCTAAGAATCGGAAAGAATTTAAATTCTTAATCTCGCAACGCGTCCCGAATTCACTCTGTCCCATGGGCCGCACCGATACATTGGCATCGCATCGAAACGAGCCTTCTTGCATATTGCCATCGCATACCCCTAACCACACCACTAAGGCATGAAGGGCTTTGGCATAAGCAACCGCCTCAGCAGCATTGCGCATTACGGGCTCAGTGACAATTTCTAAAAGAGGAGTGCCGGCTCTATTTAAATCAATCCCGCTAGCTGGTTCGCCATGAGGGCCAACAAAGTTCTCGTGAACGGATTTACCAGCATCTTCCTCTAAGTGGGCTCGCGTTAACTCAACTACCTTTGTCTGGCCATCGACAACGATTTCAATTTGTCCACCGACGACTACTGGTATCTCATATTGACTGATTTGATAGCCTTTAGGCAGATCAGGATAAAAATAATTTTTACGGGCAAAAATACTGCGCGGAGAAATCTGGGCACCAATCGCCAAGCCAAAGCGAATCGCGTGCTCAACTGCTTGACGATTAAGAACGGGTAATACTCCCGGTAACGCTAAATCAACTGCACATGCTTGCGTATTTGGCTGAGCCCCAAATTGCGTACTCGCCCCACTAAATATCTTGGAATGGGTTAACAGTTGCGTATGCGTTTCAAGTCCGATGACAATTTCCCACTTCATCATGCAATCCCTTCGGGTCTGCGCAAATGCCAATCGCTTGCTTGCTGATATTGGTGCGCAACTTGCAATAGTCGAGCCTCAGAGAAATAATTTCCAATCAATTGCATACCAATTGGCAATCCAGCGCTTGAGAATCCGCAGGGCGCACTCATCGCTGGCAAGCCCGCCAAATTCGCTGACAAAGTGTATATATCCTCAAGGTACATCTGTAAGGGATCTTTCGTCTTTTCACCCAGACCCCAAGCAACATCTGGAGCTACTGGCCCCAAAATCACATCACACTGAGTAAAGGCCTGTGCAAAATCTGCTGCGATGATGCGACGAATCTTCTGGGCTTGCAGATAGTAAGCGTCGTAATAACCGTGCGATAAGACATAACTACCAATTAAGATCCGTCGCTTCACTTCCGCACCAAAACCCTCACTACGGGAACGTTGATACATCTCTAATAAATCAGAGTACTCGCTCGCGCGATGACCATAACGCACCCCGTCGTAACGACTCAAGTTACTCGACGCTTCAGCGGGAGCTAAAACGTAATACACCGGGATTGATAGCTTAGTTTTAGGCAAACTCACTTCGCAAACAGCAGCGCCCAAAGACTGAAGCACATCTTTAGCAGCAAGAACCGCTTGCGCTACATCGTGCGAAAGGCCTTCGGCAAAGAATTCTTTTGGCAAACCAATTCTTAGACCAGTTAAGGGTTTTTTAGAATCTTCGCCCGACCAAGCTTGATTGAGAAAACGCCCATAGTCTTCGCCGCTATCAGCAAGGGATGTTGAATCGCGCGGATCGTGCGTCGACATCGCGCTTAGTAATAGGGCGCAATCCTCGGCAGTTTTTCCAATTGGGCCCGCCTGATCCAATGAGGAGGCGTAAGCAATCATGCCGTATCGTGAAACACGTCCATAGGTTGGCTTGATGCCGGTCAGGCCACAAAAAGCAGCGGGCTGGCGGATCGATCCACCGGTATCGGTTCCCGTCGCAATCGGCGCCAAACCTGCGGCAACTGCGACCGCTGAGCCGCCTGAAGAACCACCAGCAACCCGCTGTGTATTCCAAGGATTAAGTGCCGGCCCAAATGCTGAGTTCTCATTGGAGGAACCCATTGCAAATTCATCCATATTGGTTTTGCCTAGGCACACCATTCCTGCAGCCTTTGGATTATCTGCGTCTGGCAAGCCCAAACTTGCCACCACGGCTGCATCAAAAGGGCTTTTATAGCCTGCCAACATTTTTGAGGCGGCTGTGGTGGCCCATTCTTTGGTAACAAAGACATCTTTATGGGCAATCGGGATTCCGGTTAAGGGGCCAGTAACCCCTTGTGATATCAACTGATCAGCACGTCTGGCCTGCGCTCGCGTCTGATCTGGCAAAACATCAAGGTAGGCATTTAGATGCTGATATTTTGTCATCCGCCCCAGAAAAAATTCACATAACTCTAGGCTGGATATTTCCTTACTAATCAATGACTTAGATAAGCTTTTTAGGGTTTGGTGCTGCCAATTCATTCGATCACCCTCGGGACCAAAAAGTAACCCTCGGCTTGGGCGGGTGCGTTCGCCATATTCTGTTCCCGCGTATTTGCCTCGGTGCATGCGTCGGCCCTCAAAGGCTGAGCCAAATCTTCTATAAACAAAATGGGGTGGGGCAAAGGCTCAATCTGCTCAGTATTGACCGCTTGCATTTGTTCGACGAGAGCAAAAACGGCCTCTAATTGTGGCAGCACTGCCTCGGCTTCTGAGGCGCTTAACTCCAGGCGCGAGAGCTTCGCTATGCGGTGAACTTCATTTATATCCATGGGGTGCTAGAGTATCATTTCATCTTTGAGCTAATTATTATTTCTATTTTCCCACTTACATTATGTTTGGTCTCTTTCGTAGCTATTTTTCCAATGACCTAGCCATTGATCTAGGTACCGCAAACACCTTAATTTACATGCGTGATAAGGGCATTGTGCTTGATGAGCCCTCGGTGGTTGCGATCCGCCAAGAGGGTGGCCCAAATGCCAAAAAAACCATTTTGGCGGTGGGTCGTGAAGCAAAAAGTATGTTGGGTCGAGTGCCTGGAAACATCGAAGCAATTCGCCCTATGAAAGATGGTGTGATTGCAGATTTCACCATTACCGAACAAATGCTCAAGCAATTTATCAAAATGGTTCACGAGAGCAAGCTATTAAAACCCAGCCCTCGAATCATTATTTGTGTGCCCTGCGGTTCAACACAGGTTGAGCGTCGTGCGATTCGTGAGTCAGCTTTAGGTGCAGGAGCTTCTCAAGTATTTCTGATTGAAGAGCCAATGGCAGCTGCCATTGGTGCAGGGCTGCCAGTTTCTGAAGCTGCGGGATCCATGGTGGTTGACATCGGTGGCGGAACCACCGAAGTGGGTGTGATGTCCTTAGGTGGCGTCGTTTACAAAGGTTCGGTTCGGGTTGGTGGAGATAAGTTCGATGAAGCAATTACGAATTACATCCGACGCAACTATGGGATGCTGATTGGCGAACAAACGGCTGAAGCAGTTAAAAAAGCAATCGGTTCAGCCTTCCCGGGTGCAGAAGTTAAAGAGCTAGAAATCAAAGGTCGCAATATCTCAGAAGGTATTCCCCGTAGCTTTACTGTGACCAGCAATGAGATCCTAGAAGCATTAACTGATCCACTCAATCAAATTGTGACAGCGGTAAAAGCAGCTCTTGAGCAAACTCCGCCTGAGCTAGCTGCCGATATTGCTGAACGCGGCATTATGCTCACTGGCGGTGGTGCCTTGCTACGTGACCTCGATCGCCTTTTGATGGAAGAAACAGGCTTGCCAATCCATGTCGCAGAAGATCCTTTGACCTGTGTTGCTCGTGGTTGCGGCATTGCATTAGAGCGCATGGATAAATTAGGTGGAGTGTTCTCACAAGAATAGGCGGCTAAGCGCCGGAGCGGGCTGTGCAATATAGCGCCCCACCACTTTTCAAGCAAGGCATTCCAGCGCTTGCCAAATTAATTGCGTGCCTTGTAATTAGCCTGGCACTGATGATTATTGATTTTCAGATCAAATCGCTGGACTTTATTCGCAATCAAGTCAGCGTTGTTCTACGTCCATTGGAGCAGCTAATGCTCCTGCCTGGCTCGATGATTTCAGGAGGTAGTGACTATTTAACAAGTCGCAGCACGCTTGAAAAAGAAAATGAGGCTCTCAAGTTACGACAAGCAGAACTCTCCCTGCTAGCCAATCAATCCGCACTTCTGGCGATTGAAAATCAAAATCTTCGCAGCCTCTTAGATTTACAAAAGAAGGTGGCGTTCAAAACTGTCCCTGTGGAAATTTTATTTAATCCACCCAACCCCGTCTCACAACGCGTCGTGATCAATCGGGGTGAAAACCAAGGCCTTCGATTAGGCTCACCCATTGCCAATGACATGGGCATTCTCGGTCAAGTGGTTCGTCTGTATGACAATTCGGCCGAAGTATCTTTATTGGAAGATCGTGATTTTGCAGTCCCCGTTCTTGTCGCTCGCAATGGGCTTCGCGCTGCGGTGGTTGGAAGCGGACGCGGTCAATTATTGCAACTCCGTTACTTACCCGTAGCCAGCGATCTGGAAGTGGGCGACATTCTTTTAACGTCAGGGGTTGATGGGGTATATCCCCCAGGGTTTGCGGTAGCAGTAATTACCAAGATCGAGCGCAATCTTGATCAAAACTCAGCAAATGTCTTCTGTAGTCCGATTGCTGAGGTCAATCGTCACCTCCAAGCACTTGCCTTAATCTACGATCCGCAGTTAGACGCCAAGCCAGCGTCTAACAGTAATGCACCGTCATCGACCGGTCGACGACAAACGCGACCAAAGGGGCAGCTATGATTGATTATCAGAGCGGCTATATTCTTCGCCCAGTCAAGCCACCCTTCATTTACTTTAGCCTACTCATTGCGCTGTTGCTAAATTTTTTACCGTGGGGCAATCATGCGTGGGTTCCAGACTGGCTCATTATTTGCATTGTATTTTGGAATATTCATCAGCATCGCTTTGTTGGCGTGATTACCGCATTTGTATTTGGATTGGTGATGGATATTCATAGCGGGGCCTTGCTCGGGGTTCATGCCTTTAGTTACTCTCTGGTGGCATACATTGCAATTGCCTGGCATCACCGCATCACTGCTTTGCCTGTGACCACTCAAATTCTGAATGTATTTCCTATCTTTGCTTTAGTGTCTGTTTTTCCAGTCCTTGTGCTTTGGGCTCTAAATGAGCAAATCTATTGGTGGGGGCTTACAAGCCTTATCCAAGCGGCCATTGAGGCCTTGCTTTGGCCTCTCGCCAGCTATCTTTTGCTCTTGCCGCAACGACGACCGATTGATGTCGACCCACATCGACCTCTATAAGCTGCATGTCCTCAATTAAAAAACCCGATCTCTATTCGTTTCAGGAGCGAGCGCGGATCGCAATCATCTTCGTAGGCGTCTGTTTTGGCTTACTCGTCGTCCGCTTATTTTGGTTACAAATTGTTAGTCACCAGCAATATTCAACGCTTGCTGAGAGTAATCGGATTGCGATTGTCCCAGTTCCCGCTAATCGTGGCTTACTGATTGATCGCAATGGCATTGTGATTGGACGTAATTATTCAGCGCTAACGCTAGAGGTGGACGCCTCTCAAATTAAAGGAAATGTTGATGATTTAATTAATCAACTATCTGAGATTATTCAGATTAGCCCAAGAGATCGTCGCAACTTTAAGCGCGCCTTGGAAGATTCTCGAAACATGGGTACTTTTCCATTACGCTCCATGTTGACTGAAGCTGAGATGGCTCGATTTCTAGCAAATCGCTATCGCTTTCCGGGTGTCGATGTCAGTGCACGTAATTTTCGTGAATACCCATACAACGAATTAGCCTCCCATCTGATTGGATACATTGGGCGAGTCTCACAAAAAGATAAGGAGCGGATGCAAAATGAGCTTGAGGCTACGAAAGGCAGTCAAGACCCTTATGCGCTTCAAGGCGCGTTCTTGCCTGGCATTCAATATGTTGGGAAGATTGGCATTGAACAAACGTATGAAAGGGTCTTACGCGGCGTTCCAGGCTACGACGAGGTTGAAATCACCGCTGGTGGGAAGCCTGTGCGCACTCTATCAAGTAGGCCATCCATCCCTGGCAAAAACGTCATTCTGTCGATTGACATTAAATTGCAAGCCTTGGTTGAACAGCTTTACGGTAACTATCGTGGGGCATTTGTCGCCATTGAACCTGAAACGGGCGATATTCTCGCCTTCGTTTCAAAACCGAATTTCAATCCCAATGATTTTGTCGAAGGCATTGATCCTGTGACTTGGAAGGAATTGAATGAATCCAAGGAAAAGCCGCTCTATAACCGACCTTTGAAAGGAATTTATCCTCCCGCATCAACCTATAAGCCCTTTATGGCACTCGCGGCCCTTGAGCTCAATAAGCGCAAGCCTGAAGATGCGATTGCCGATCCAGGGTTTTTTACATTTGGCAATAATACCTTTCGTGATATTAAGGTGGGTGGTCATGGGATGGTGAATATGGAGAAATCTCTAGTGGAGTCTTGCGATACCTACTACTACCTGTTAGCGCGCGACATGGGCGTCAACATGATGCATGATTTTATGAAGCCATTTGGCTTTGGTCAGCTGACAGGAATTGACTTAGAAGGAGAAGCAAAAGGCGTATTACCGTCGACGGAATGGAAAAAAACTGCTTTTAAGAAGCCTGAACAACAAAAGTGGTTCGAAGGCGAAACCATCTCACTCGGAATTGGGCAGGGATATAACGCGTTTACGATTTTGCAATTAGCGCACGGACTCGCCAATATGCTCAACTACGGTGTCGTGATGAAGCCTCACATTGCAAAGGCGATTGAAGATCCATTTACACGCCAAAAAGAACTCACAACACCCAAAGAAAGTTATCGCATTACCCTCAAACCCGAAAATGTTGAAATCATCAAAAAGGCAATGGCGGAAACCAATAAAACGGGTACATCAGCATCATCATTCCGTGGCGCGGCCTACACCTCCGGTGGCAAAACGGGAACGGCCCAAGTCTTCAGTTTGAACTCAAAAAAGTATAACCATGCCTCAACCCCTGAGTTTCTGCGCGACCATGCTTTATTCGTGGCATACGCGCCTAACGACAAACCCAAAATTGCCATTGCAATGATCGTTGAAAATGCGGGCTTCGGCTCTACGCAAGCCGCGCCGATTGCTCGCAAAGCACTTGATTACTACATTGATGGTAAATGGCCTAAGGAGATTCCGGAATGGAAAAGAGTGCCTTAGTCCGACTCAAATTATTACTCTCGCAAGCCTTTAGTGGCTTTGATCCTCGTCTGGGCCTCATTTTCTTAGCCCTTGCCCTAATTAGTTTCTTTGTCTTTTTATCGGCAGGCCAGGGAACGCCCGTAGCGCTTATCGATCAGGTCCGCAACCTGCTAATTGCCTTTGTGATTATGTGGCTGGTTTCACAGATTCCGCCCAAATGGCTAGAGATAGCTGCGATTTGGGTATACGGCATTGGCATTGCTCTGCTAATTGCTGTTGCTATTTTTGGATTGGTTAAAAAGGGGGCAAGGCGCTGGATTAATGTTGGTATTGTGATTCAGCCATCCGAGATTATGAAGATCGCGGTACCGCTGATGCTCGCCTGGTATTTCCAGAAACGCGAGGGCATTCGTTCGGGGTTTGATTATTTAGTGGCAGTGCTATTGTTGGCCTTACCAGTATTTTTAATTGCCCGTCAACCTGATTTAGGAACCTCTTTGTTGGTGCTTGCCTCTGGCCTTTATGTGATTATTTTGGCGGGCCTTCCTTGGCGTTGGATCATTCCTGTGGTGGCGATTGGCACAATTGCGATTCTTTTACTAGTTGTATTTAGTGGCAGCATTTGTGCTCCTGACGTCAATTGGCCATTGATTCGGGAGTATCAAAAAAATAGGGTTTGTACATTGCTAGACCCATCAAGCGATCCCCTTGGAAAGGGCTTTCATACCATTCAGGCTGTCATTGCGGTTGGTGCTGGTGGGTTTTTTGGCAAAGGCTGGCGCGAAGGAACTCAATCTCATTTGGAGTTTATTCCTGAAAAACATACTGACTTTGTGTTTGCCGTTTTTGCTGAAGAGTTTGGATTTCTTGGCAATGTTCTTTTGATCCTACTCTTTTTTGCACTGATTAAGCGTGGCTTGGCGATCTCAGTCAATGCACCTACTTTGTTTACACGCCTCTTGGGAGGCGCTATCAGCATGATCTTTTTCACCTATGCCTTTGTCAATATCGGCATGGTCACTGGACTCCTACCCGTAGTAGGCGTCCCCCTCCCGCTCCTTAGCTATGGCGGCACAGCCCTTGTCACGCTTGGGTTTGGGGCTGGTATCTTGATGAGCATTCATCGCCATCGACGACTCGTACAAAGCTAAGTAGTAACAAAAAACGGCAATAAAAAACCCAGCCAAAGCTGGGTTGATAAGAGATTGCTCTCGATTACTTTTTACGCTTATTCACAGCGTCTTTAAATGCCTTGCCAGCAGAAAACTTCACAGTCTTGGAAGCGGCAATTTTGAGAGGCTCACCAGTTTTTGGATTGCGGCCCATGCGAGCAGCACGTTTGCCAGAAGCAAATGTTCCAAAACCAATTAATTGCACCGAGTCACCTTTGGTTACTGCTTTGATGATGTGCTCAATAGCAGAATTCAATGCGTACTCTGCTTTTGCTTTAGAAATCTCGGCATCGTCAGCAATTGCTGCGATTAAGTCTGCTTTATTCAAGTGAAGCTCCTTGTTGATTGTTCATTGTGTCGCGCACATGCGCTGACGCAATTGTAAACACAAAATGTTATAAAAATAAATAATCTTTTGAAAAAAATTGGCCGCGGAGCCTTTTAGGATATGACTAATCCAAAACGACCAAGTCAACGACAAAATACTGGGTTTCTGCAAAACAATTCGTCGGTAAACCAACGTGCTGCTCATACTGCAACGCAACTTTACGCCCCATATTGGCGTTAATCTTATTGGCAACGGCATCATCACGCACCGAAAAGAAGAACTTTTCAGACATGGTTCCTGGCATCGAGACCATCGCTAACTCGCCTTCCCAGGTCTTACAGAGCCAGCCCCGTTTAGAGAACTTTTGCACATAGCCGGCTCGTTCGCCCTCCGCATAGCTCCAATGAAGCATTAAATAGGTATAGCCGGCAGTTAAAACGCCGCCAATCAGAATTAAAATAAGGAGTGATCGAAAGAAACGTGCCATATAAGTTACTGAATTAAAAAGCTATCTTACTGGATTAAATTGACCAAAGAGGATGAGTTCATAATGCGCCCCATTACAGCTTCTTATTTATTTAGCGTCAGCACCTTGCTTATGTTCCCAGGTGTCTCATTGGCCAACACGGGTGAGTCGACCTATCAGCAAGTTTGCGCCAGCTGTCATACTCCCGGAGTAGCCGGGGCTCCGAAGCTGGGCGACAAAGCAAAATGGGCAAAGCTAATTAAAGAAGGTCAGGTTCAGATTACGGCCCATGGCTACGTTGGGGTTCGTGGCATGCCCGCCAAGGGGGGAAAGCCAGATTTGAGCGCCAGTGATTTTGCGGCATCGGTTGTCTATATGGCCAATCAGGCGGGCGCAAACTGGAAGAATCCAGATGATGCCATGTTGAAAAAAATCGATGCGGAAATCCAACGTCGACAGGCACAGCTTCGTAAATAGGAAGCGGCATGGAGATTCGGCATAGTATTTTTCTGGTCTTTTTGGGGTCGGCACTATTTATTTATTTTCGGGGTAAGGTACGCTTTGGTCTATTGCGCTCCCTCACTGATTATGTGGTGTTATTGGCGCCCATCAACACATTGATTTATTTGTTTTCAAAAGTAGGACGTAGCGCCTACCTACCCGTTAATCAATTCCCAGAATTACAGCCCCTAAAAGATCGCTGGCAAATCATCCGGGATGAAGCCTTGGCGCTTCAAGATAGCGGGCAAATTCGTCAAGCAACTGGCTATAACGATATTGGCTTTAATTCGTTTTTTCGTACTGGCTGGAAGCGTTTTTATTTATATTGGTACGGCAAAGATCTCCCGTCGGCCGAAGAGTCCTGCCCCCAAACAGTAGCACTCCTTAAATCGATCCCAAGCATCAAAGCGGCTATGTTTGCTTCATTGCCGCCTGGAGCAAAATTGGTTCGCCATCGGGACCCCTATGCCGGATCATTGCGCTACCACTTAGGGCTTGTAACCCCAAACAGCCCAAAGTGTTTTATTGATGTCGATGGTGAACCCTATTATTGGAAAGATGGCGAAGCGGTTGTATTTGACGAAACCTACATCCACTTTGCGGCCAACAATACTGAACATCAACGGATTGTCTTGTTTTGCGATATTGAAAGGCCATTGCATACCAAAATCATGCGAAGCTTTAATCGCTGGTTTGGTTTACAAGTGATGAGTGCGGCAGCCTCACAAAATGTTGAGGGCGAGTCACTCGGTTTTGTGAATGTTCTCTTTACCTATTTTTATCGGCTGCGGATGCAGACCAAAAAGCTGAAGGCCTCACACCGAGGGATCTATTACATTGCTAAGTGGGTGTTAATTATTGGCCTTATTTGGTTGATTTTTTGGTAATGGAAAAAATTCGGGTTTCCAAACTACTATCCGAACGTGGTTTGTGTTCAAGGCGGGAAGCAGATGCTTATATTGAACAGGGACTGGTAACCGTTGACGGAGAGGTTGTTCAAGAATTAGGTACGCGAGCCTTTCGGCATCAAACGATTGAGTTACGCTCTGGCGCTAAACGCCAACAAGAGCAACGCCTCACGATTTTGCTTAATAAGCCAGTAGGCTATATTTCGCACTTAGATGATGAAGAGCAATATAAGCCAGCAGCGTCCCTCATCGTCCCTGAAAATCAATATGCGAACGCACCTCAACGAACCGAGCGCACCATCTTTAAAAGTCTCGCCCCTGCTGGACGGCTTGATATTGACTCCTCAGGTTTATTAGTACTTACCCAAGATGGGCGGATTGCCAAGCTATTAATCGGCGAGGATAGCCCGATTGAAAAAGAGTATCTGGTTCGTGTCAGCGGCAAATTGTCGGATACGGGTTTGCGCTCTTTGCAGCATGGGCTATCGCTTGATGGTAAGGCACTAAAACCAGCCAAAGTAAGTTGGCAAAATGAAGATCAACTTCGTTTTGTATTACGGGAAGGTCGTAAACGACAAATTCGTCGCATGTGTGAGCTCGTTGGGCTCACTGTTGTTGGTCTAAAACGAATCCGCATTGGCCAAATAAGTCTCGGATCACTGCCAAGCGGGCAGTGGCGCATCTTAGGCAAAGAAGAGCGCTTTTAGACCACCAGGGGGAAAAGTGTCAAGTGCATTGCTCGCTCACGCACTGGAAGCAATGCTGCGTATTCAGGGCTGCCGGCCCAGCGCTTTGCATCCTCTAGACTTGAAAAACTAAGCTCAACAAACGTATCAAAAGCTGCGGCGTTTAACTCGTTCCAAAACGGTTTCTCGCAAACTCCTCTGCGTAAAATCTTGCCGCCATACAGCTCGACCGTTGCACTAACCTGGGCTCGATAATCATCAAAGTCTTTAGGGCTCTGTGTTTTAAATATTCCGATGACATGAACGCTCATGACTGTCCTTAACTAATTAACTGTGCATGATATCGATCATGCAGCTCTTGGGGACCAGAGATACTAGTATGAAGGTCTTTAAGTAAGCCGTCATGCAATCGATAAATACATCCATGAATTGAAATAGTCTGTCCTTTTGCCCAAGCATCTTGCACAATATTAGTTTGTCCAATATTGATTACTTGCTCTAATACATTAAGCTCACAAAGACGATCTAACCGAGCATTCTCCTCCTCAATGGCACAAAGCTCATGATGATGCTTATCGTGCACATCTTTAATGTGTCGAATCCAGTTATCGGCGATTCCAATGCGGGTGTTATTCATGGCAGCAGCAATTCCTGAACAACCGTAATGGCCAACCACAATAATATGCTTAACTTTTAGGCGATCAATTGCGAATTGAATGACCGACAGCGCATTGAAATCGGTATGAACGATAATGTTCGCGATGTTGCGATGAACAAATACCTCACCAGGCTTAAGTCCGACGATTTGATTGGCGGGAACCCGCGAATCCGAGCATCCAATCCATAAATACTCAGGATTTTGCTGATCAACCAATCGTGAAAAATAATCTGGATCTGCTTTTGTCACCGATTCGATCCACTGGCGATTTTGCTCAAACAATCGCTCAAGATCGGGCTTTGAATTGTGATTACCCATTTTTATACCTTTGGTGGCAATGAAGTCTAATATACAAGATCTTGTTATTCCCTCATATATATGTCAATGAAGTTATGAGAATTTGTAGAACTCTATTCTGTGTATTTTCTTTTTTGTTTACTCAGTGCAGCTTTGCTCAAGATGAAGATACTGCGGGAGAACCAGATAATCTCTTAAGACTAAAAACTGATTCGTTTAATTACAGCAAGGATTCGATTTTAGAGTTATGGGTTTATCAAAATGGATATGGTGATGGCAATCTGAGCGATATTTATCGACTTCGATTCTATCAACCACTATCGATTAATCAATGGAAGGGCATGATGCGGATTGACACTGCCTACAACTCCACTTGGGGGCCAGCAGCCCCGGGTCAAAGTAGTGGTCAATTTAGTGCAGGTAATACGATGCTCACCATCTGGGGTATGCCACCTGATTTTTTCCCCAAATGGAATCTAAACCTAGGCGGTCGAATTATTTTTCCGTTTGGTAATAATGGTCAGTGGGCGGTTGGCCCACAAGTGAGCGCATCATTTGTGCCGCAATCGCCCAGTCAATCTCTACTATCTGATTTTTCTCCGCTTGTTCGCTACATGTATGGATTTGATAGCAAAAATAATTCATTTGCAGTTAATCCATCGCAACCACCGTTATTGCGATCGCTGCAACTTTTTCCAACCGTAGGCCTGCAATTAACTCCAAGAACTCAAATCCGCTTTTGGGATGAAAACGGGATTCTCTATAACACCGCAGGTGGTGGTTGGTTTGTACCACTTGATGCGATGGTGACACACTCCATCAGCAAACATCTTTTATTTGCCGTTGGGGCCAGTAAGCAAGTAGTTCAAACCTTTAAGTCCTATGATTGGTCCATCTATGGAAAGGTTTCCTTGCGATTTTGAGCAATTTCTCTCTATTTAATGGATAACAAAAAACCACCCGAAGGTGGTTTTTGTTTGAAAAAAGAGTGCTTAAGCCGCGGCTTTATTACCGGCCCCTAAAAATTCAACAATTTTCTTGGCAGTTTCAATATAGCGCTCATTCATTTTGCGGTATTGAGCTAATTCAGCCATTAATGGGTTCTCAACCTGCTCAAAAGACGCATCCTCATAACCAGGGTGATACGGCGCTTCATCAACCAGCTTGCTATTCATAGATCCTCCAAAAGTAAAAAAATAATTAGATGGAATCAATGTAGCATAGGAAATTACAAAATAAATCTATATAAATCAGAAGCTTATGTTATTAGCATTACTTACGGATGGGTTTTTTGTAAGGCCTGTTTCATTTTTCAGCACACCATTTCGTATTACGAAATATTCAGCGATTTATTGGCGCCCTTCTCAATTGCCGCCATCCCCTCAGCCACCGAATATAGAGCGCGGTAGTCAAATGCAATTTTTGCCTTATTCATGGAGACGGAAAATGGATAGCCCATAGTACGCACTGCTTCACGTACAAGTGGTGGGTCTCCTTTGAGTGGCAAATAATTCCATCCATTTTCTGTAAATCGTGCCAAAGGCCAAGCAAGCGATAGTGGGATCGATAGGGTTGGTACTGCATAGCCGCTGGCCTCAAGTCGTGCACTCAGAAATTCGCGCAGGGTCATTTGCTCCTCATCCCGAATAAAAAATGCTCCGCTAGGAACATTTGCTATAAGAACTTGCAAGACTGCTTGGCATAAATTGCCGATATAACAGGTGGAATAGGGATAGCGACCGTGACCAAACCAACCAAACTGTCCACGATCTGCCGCGGGTCCGATTTGGCGATCGATGATGTCTCCATTACCCCAAACCAAGGCGGGTCGCAATGCGATTGCGGTAAAACGCTCTGATGCGCTCGATAGCACCAATTGTTCAGCTTGTGCTTTTGAGTGAGCATAATGCAATGAATCTTGATGGCAAATTGGCACGTCTTCTGTAGCATTTTCGATCGGCACCGAGTCATTGAGCGCCACATTTGCACAGCTCATGTAAATAAATTTACCAACGCCCACTTGAGTCGCAGCCTCAAGCAGTCGTTTCGTCAACTGAATATTCAGCCTCTGATAGAGCGATTTGGGACCCCATAGCCCAACGTGGGCCGCACAATGAATCACGCAATCGTGACCACGAACCAAGGATTGCAAATCATTCGTCGACAGAAGATCGATCTGGGTCGTATTGACCCCACGCTGATTTAAAGATTTCGCATCCGCCTCAGATCTGGCGGTGCCACTGATCGAGTAACCCTCCTCTAATAGGCGACTTACTAAATGCCGCCCAATAAATCCCGTGGCGCCAGTGATCAATATTTTCATCTTTGCTATGCTAGCGTAATTCACATACATGGATGATTAATTACTCTTGAGTATTTACTGGATCTCACTACTTCTCGCTGGTGCTTGTGAAATAGGCTGGCCCTTAGGTTTGAAACTCGCCGATCTTCCCAATATGAAAATTTGGGGCATTGGTATTGCTGTAATCAGCATGGCCCTTAGTGGGGTGCTGCTTTGGTACTCACTAAAGGAAATTCCGATTGGAACCGCCTATGCAGTTTGGACATCGATTGGAGCTGTGGGTACGTTTACTCTCGGAGTCTTAGTTTTTGGTGACCCTAATATTCCGATTCGCTGGATTGGTGTTGCGCTAATTTTGCTTGGGGTGATCCTGCTAAAAATGGGCTGATGCTTAATGCTTTCTAGCTCACAAACTCAATTTGCAACGCTTTCATGAGCTCACCAACTGTAAGAGTTCGGGCTTTATAAAAAGCGCTGCCAGCCCATAGACTCTGATGCTCTGCATTATGTGAGCGGGCTGCTGCTTGGCGTAATTGGCCAGTGAGTGTATTTTGGATTGGGAACGGTAATGTCGACTTAGCATCCATGTGGCGAGTAAACGTATTCTCAATCCCCCGAGCCCAGCGCCCCGAGAAGCCTTTTGTAAAAATACTTGGTCGCGGATTCTCATCTAAGAGAAGGGCCTTATATTCAGAAGAGGCTCCCGATTCAGGGCAACACAAAAATGCGGACCCCATTTGCACAGCACTTGCTCCAAGATCCAAGGCCTTTCGAATATCACGGCCATTCATGATGCCGCCGGCTGCAACCACCGGGATAGTGCAGCGCTTGACCAATTGATGCAAAAGATCAAATGTTGATAAACGCTCATCAGGACTATCGATCTCAAATGTTCCGCGATGGCCGCCCGCCTCAATGCCTTGAGCAACAATAAAGCTGGCGCCCGCTTGCTCAATCTTTAGCGCCTCCTCAAGACTGGTTGCTGTAATTCCGATGGTGATACTAAGCGCCCTGGCCCGCTGCATAACCCATTCAGGCGGGATACCAAAATGAAAACTAAGAACCGCTGGCTGCAACTGCCAAACGGGCTCTAATTGCGTTTCAAGGTCGGGGCAAAAGGGTGGTTTTGGAACAACGAAATCAATATCAGGAGTCAATTCTTGAAGAAGCTCAATTACCTGCCCTATCGTTTTTGAATCAGGTAATTCGGCACTTGGAAATATGAAAAAGTTGGCATTAATCGGGCCTTGCGTTAATGACTGTGCAAGCTTTAGGTCGTGGCCAATTGTTTCGGGAGAACTATAAGCAAAACCGAAGCTTCCTAAACCGCCCGCATTAGAAACCTCCGAAACCAAGGCTGGGGTGGTAATGCCCCCAGCCATTGGCGCCTGAATCAGAGGGATAGAAAGATTGGCGAATGAAAACATACTCTATCAATCCACCATGAATACAGCCAGCTAAAGTCGCTTGCCAACAACGACTAATTTGGGGTCTCCATTGAGAGTGCCCCGCATTTGAGATCCATTCACTTGTCCATTAAACGAATATTTTTTTCCATTGCCCTCAAAATCAAACCGAATCCCATCCCCTCGAATTCGACCATCCTCAAATGCAATCGAGCGCTTACCTTGTGAGGTAATGCTGCCATCAAAGAACTGCTTTTTCTGAACAAACCGAATTGCGGTTTTATCTAAGCCAGGCAAACCCGCAAACTCCCATGTGCCATCAATATTTGCGGGCACGATCCATAAATAAATGGTTTCATTTAATGTGCCAATCGTGGTCTCACTTAATCTAACGGATACCTCTTGATCAGGAATCCAAGATTCCATCCGAAATGTATTGGAAACCACTCGAGTCCCAGGTTTCATCTTCAAAATCGTTGGCATCAGTCTTAAATTTAGGCTTTCACCCAAAAATAAAGTTAGAACTGTTGCTGATGAAAAGTCTTCTACAAAAATATCGCCCTGTTTAAAGGTCACCAAGTTTTGTACATTCTCACGAATCGCATTGCGCTTTGATAGCGCAACCAAATCGGGGTTGTATTCAATTCCAACGGCACGAACACCATAGCGCTTGGCCGCTTGAATTGGAATGACGCCATCACCCGAGCCAAGGTCATAGACTATATCGCCAGGCTTTACTTGCGCTAGTACGAGCATCTGCGTTGCTGTATCGACCCTCGTGGGTACCCACATAATGTCTTTTCCATGGGCAGCCATTCTCAATTGAAATTGGTCATCTCCATAGTTATGTAATGCACAACCGGTTGACAGTGAAATGGTGGATATGATGATGGCTAAAAGGCGCATAAATGTCCTAAAAGTTATTTTTGAGCATTGTATGGGGAAGCCATCTACCCGGAGACAATAACCCTCTAGTTTTTAGGTTGAGCCAGTCAATAGTGCTTATTTAAAACAGAGCGCCTAAATCATCAATTGATAGAGGGTCCAACATAAATTCAAGACCACCAGGGCAATTAATGTATTGAATGTAAATTTCATGCCGAGCACACGCAAACTGAAATCTGGAGGCGGAGTATTGATCCCCTTGGCATGAATTAAACGTCCAATAATCAGAAAAATTCCTGGCACAAGAACTAACCACCACGGTGCTCCGTTTAACTCCAAACAGGCAATCATAATAATTCCGAAAGGGACATATTCGGCAAAATTGCCCTGTGCACGAATTGCCCTCTCCAAGTCCTCGTAGCCTCCACTACCCAAGCCAACCTTATTCTTTCTGCGCAAACTAATCACATTGAAAGATAGCTTAATAAAAATAATGGTCAGAGTAGCAGCAATGATGGAGGTTACTAGTAGCATGTTGAGATCCTAGATAAGCTAAAGACATTAACGTAACCCCAAAAGATCTAGAAGAGTGGCATATGGTTAATATTTGATAGGTCGGTATTAAAAATCCTATGACTTCTCTGAACTAATTAGAACTAGATTCAGGGCTTTGGTTAATCGCTCTTATATTGCGATAAGTTCGCATCATATCCATCATTACGGCCGTGCTCCAAGCAAAACAAAAAAGGCTGCTCATAGAGAGAACCACAGCAAGAATGCGATATCGGCTTGGTAAATTTGAAACGGCCCCCTCTGCCCCAATAGTCGTGTAAATACTACCAATCACAAAAATTGCGTGATCAATACTGGTTGCTACTCCATGCTTTAGTCCCAATATAGAAAGTATTCCAATTTCACTTAAATGAATTAAGGCAAGGGCGGATAGGCCCATGAAGAAAAAAATTTCCATTCTGAAGTATTGATTTTTGGCAATCAGTGTTTTAGCGTGCCGGTGATATATAGATTGAGCACCCCACAAACATAGTCCGTGATACACGATTAATATGAAAAAGACTACGATAAATCCGATCAACAAACCAAAAGAAGATAAATCATCAATTGAAATTTCTCTCATTACGAGCTCTCCAATAAGTAATTCTTGTCGCTTATTACACCATTAAATAATGATGAAGCTCTTGTTTGCTGTGTAAAAAGAAAAACCACCCGAAGGTGGTTTTGATGCATTTTGGTGGCCCGGGGCGGAATCGAACCACCGACACAAGGATTTTCAGTCCTCTGCTCTACCGACTGAGCTACCAGGCCAAGAGTTGAGATTATATAGGATCAGTTACTCTTGCCTGATAGGTCAGGTGGGGATACGGGTTCGGTAAGGGTGGATTTGTTACTTTGTCTTTTAAAAGGACAGTTCGAGAAGTGAGCGTCCAGCCCTGGAATTGGCTAAGGCAAAAAAATTGGCTCAAATATATCGCTTTTTAATTTGATATTGGAAAAGTTCACTCCATCCTACAAAAACAATAAAGAAATTGCTGTGTGCTGCCTGTAGGGGTTTTATGAAGCTCGGTTGAGCTGTTAATTAGCTTGAATTTCTTGCCAAACTGCCCATGAAGATGCTCTGCGTCATAGCGAACCACATCTAAACCACTACATTTTTCAGGCCCCTCGGGTCCAAAGGTCGACATAATCACATAGCCACCACGCTTAACTGAGCGCATCACTTGTTCTACATATCTGGCTCGCTGAGCTTCTTCAGTTAAAAAATGAAAAACTGCTCTGTCATGCCAAACATCGAAATAGCCTTGGGGCAATGTGGCCTGCGTGATGTCAGCGCAATACCAGTGAACTTGATGGGATTGCTTGCCAATCCGTGCTTTTGCCACATCAATAGCCTTTTGAGAAATATCTAAAACACTAATATCTTGATAACCCTCAGCTAAAAGGTCGTCGACTAAAGTAGATTCTCCACCACCGATATCAATAATTGCGGCATCTTTATTTAAGGTTGCCTGATGAATGAGATTTAAAGATGTTTCAAGGTGAGGGGCATACCAACTTACCGTTTCAGGCGCTTTGGTGTCATAGACATTGTCCCAATGAGACTTGTTACTCATAGCGATTATTGTCCAGTCTTAATGGTTGATTTGAACTTATCAAACTCAGGTCTCACGCTTTGATTAAATAACTTTCCTTGCTTCTTTTGTTTTAGCGTTCCCTCAAGCTCCAGAATTTCCGCAATGATTTGATAGCTCACCATACCATTGTGAGCACCACCACTGGCCGCAACATTCTGTCCGTTAAACCATACCGATGGAGCAGGCGTTAGTGGTGGAACTGCCGTTTGAGGAAGGATTAGGATAGGTAATCGGTACGCATTGGCAATCTCAGCGGCAATTTGAACATTGGTATTACATCTGGTTCCGGGAGGATCTTGATTAATGAATACCAAGGCTTTTTGACCATTAATCTCTAGCGGAACAGGGCTGTTAGCCAAAACGCTCAATGAGAACAAAGCGATAATCACACCCAAGACTCTTTTAAGCATTTACACCCTCACTTATATTCAATAAAATCATTGAATGATTATGCCCAAACAAAAATCAACTTTCAAGCAAAAACTGTTCGAGCAATTTGCCAAACTCGGGAAAGCCCTTGGTTCGGAGGTACGTCTAGAGCTCATTGAACTCATTATTCAATGTCCTACGGCCGTTGAAGGCCTTGCTAAAAAGGTTAAGCTGCCAATTGCCAATGTGTCACAGCACCTTCAAGTACTGAAGCAAGTGGGTCTTGTGAGCACGAATAGGCAAGGCAAGTCCATCGTCTATGAAATTGCGGACTCTGACGTGATTGACCTATTTTTAAAGCTACAAGGTGTTGGGCAACGCCACATTGAAGAAATTGATAGCCTTGTGAATAAGTACCTCACTGCTCGCGATAGTCTAGAGGGCATGCCAGTGAATCAGGTGCTTAAATTAGCTAAGCGTGGAGAGATCACGCTCTTAGATGTTCGGCCAAGCGAAGAATATGCCCATTCACATTTGTCAGGCGCAATCAATATTACTCTTGAAGAACTGGGAGAACGCCTAGGCGAGTTTCCGAAATCAAAAACGATTGTGGCGTACTGTCGAGGCACATATTGCGTTCTCTCATACGAAGCCGTTAAACGTTTAAGAGAGAAAGGCTTTAAGGCCGTGCGGGCTGAGGATGGCATTCCCAACTGGCTCAATATGAATCTGAAACTAGCTAAACAAGACGAGTAGTGATTGTTCCGTCTTAAGCGCCTTATTCAAACGCCACAATCCGTTTTTAAAGCGGCGATTGTTTTATCTTTGGCTTTACATGTTTTCTTGCTACTTTTATGGTTTCCTTTAAAAGCAAAATCGTTAAAAAAGACTAATGACGATATCGTTGTAATTAAACTAAATGAGCCAGAGGAAATTGAAAAGCCTGTCAAGATTCCGTCAAAAGAATCACCAATACCGAATGCGCTAGCAAGCCAAGAAGCGCCTCCAGCTCCAACAGCAGAAGAATGGGCTTTCGCATCCCAATACACTCTCAAAAATAGCAAGGGCTACAGACATGCGTGGGGCAAACAAGTTCGAAGCATGATGGGGACTGCTGTTGAGGGCCCCGATCAAGGACAGGTGCGATTCCGAATTGAGATCGCTCCAAATGGCAACATTACTTCCGTAGAAACACTTTGGAAGACCTCTGATAAAGCTGAAACTCTGGCTCGCAAAGCCATTTACTCCATGCCGCCTCCACCACCAACGCCTACTGGTAAACCACTTGTTTTTGAAAAGACGATTTCATTTACTCCGTTTGCCAACGACGACACCCCTTTTTACGGCGATGATTGCCTACCCGATCCCCCATCTTTTTCAAATCCATTTGCTTGGGACGGTAGGTCACCGCAAGAGATTAAGCTAAGCAAGCCTACTGAAAAACTGAGCCCCGAAGCACTAGCAGAGTGCCTTAAGCAATTACCACGGGATTCCATTGAATCAATCACTGCGCACAATCAAAGACAGCTGGACCAGTGGAGATCAAAAAGTTTGGATCAAACTAAATAGGGGAGTTGTCCTTTAAAGGGACATTTTGTAACACACCCGTTTTTTGCTGTACCTAGCCACTTGAAATTACAGTGGGATTTCCGTCAAAACGGATCAGCAGTCCTCTGCTCTATTGACTGAGGTGCCAGGCCACGAAAGAGTGCTCATTATACGCAAACTACTGAAGGGCTTGATAAATGTGTTAACTGTGTTGACTCTGCAGACATTTTCCATCCTGCATGGGTGCGAGTCCTCCATCCTGCTGACGGTGTGAATGGCAGTGATGGATCGGGGGATCTAGAAGTCTCCCGGACTTAATTCATAAAACTCCATATTTGGGAAATATTGAATGAAAGTATCTTTTGCATCATCCATATAGTCCTGCAATTTTTCCATATCTTCAAGCATTTGTTCGAGTTCTTCTTTAGAGTGCCCATCATCTTCAGAATCTTCATGGCTAAATCTGTATTGGCCATCATCATTTGGACCGTTTTCTAGCAATTCATAAATTTCCTCCTCAGATGGGAGGCATGACCACTCATAGTGAGACGTTGCAAATGCCTCTAGTTCATTTAGTAATTGATTTACAAACCAATGATGATCAAGTTTATAGAACTTATCAAAATATGGGGTTGGCATTTTTTCTTGATAACTTGGCTTAACGTGTTCGTTTGTCTCTGAGTCGAAATAAAATGAGCTATTCTTTCTTCCTAAGCCGACGCACAAGATTTGTTGTGTAGCTAAATTGAAAAATAAAATTGTAGGGTGATGCTTTCCTGGAATAAATTGCGCTTTTAAAGATGGGAACAAATTGAATAATTTATTCATTTGTTCATCGGACCAATAAAGTAATTGGGCAACTAATAAATGGTTTCTATAAGCAGGGCCATGTTTTTCATCCAACTCCCTGAGCCAATCTTCTCCATAATTTTCAATTATTGAATGTTGATTTTCAGAATAAATATCGGCGAGCTTTCCTTCTTTCTTTAGCTCCTCATAAAAGGCCAATTGTTCTGGAGAATTTAGCGTGAGCGGCATAGTCAAAAACCTTTATAAATAGGATAACTATCAGTTTATATTCATTAGGGTTTGTTGAGCATTTTTTATTTTCTGTCTTGCCCGCTCAGCCTTGACAGCATCTCTGGCACGTTTGGCTTGTGCTTGCAGGGCTTTGATGCGCTGTTGTTCGGGTGTGGGTGGCTTTGCGGCTGTGATTTCTCGAATGATCATGACTATGAATATGTTTGCATGCTTGCAAAATATTTAGCCTCTCTTATCAAAGCCCCTTGGTTAACTTTGACAAGAGTCTAGTTAATAGACGCCTAGATTTACTTGATTACCTGAAATGTAACTTTTTTATCAACTAATTTGAATACATCTTCCGCAACAAAATCTTGGTTTTCTAAGAGCTCGACTTTGTTGGACCAGTAATGCGCATGATCTAACGCACTCAGCATAACATTTGAAAAAATTCTTACCTCAAAATTAGCGGAATCATTTGAATCTTCTATCGCATAAGATCCAGCGTAAGCCAAATATGAGTAAATTTTTATCTTTTTATCTTGTTCATCAAAATAAGTGGAAAAAGGTCCAGCTTTGTGATTCATGCGCCCAAGAACTTTGAGAATATCGACTTCGTCTGCCTTGCTTAGATCCACTGGAATAGTTATATAAAGCTCAGCAAGCAATTTTTCTTCATTTGCTATCAAACGAATGGGAATATATCTTTCGTGATCATTTTCAGTGTATTTGACACTGTCCTCAATTATTCTTAAATCGCCTTCTTCTCGGTGATCAATAGTTGATGATTCAAGTTGGCTGTAAAGACCCATTTGCTCAAAATTGATTGAGTAGGCATGAATGATCCAATCAATAATTTTCATGTGTCTTCCTGATTTATAAAATATCCTATCTTATCAATATCAGTCACAAAGGTTCCTGCCAATGTGGCCCACCTTTGTGATGGGTTGCTCCGCCTCATCGGGCATTTTCAAAACTCGCCCCATGTGGGACTGAAAAAGCCCGAACGCCCGGACACCAAAGCCTGCACTGAGCTCAGTGCTGGTGTGCATGGCTTGAGCTGCGCAGGGTCGTCGGGACTGCGCTGTCCCGACTGCCGGGGCGCCTAGAGCGCCCCTCGCAATCAACGTCTAAACCCGCTGCGCAAACTGGCGCTGGCAGTCTCAATTTGAGCATCTAACTCACCCGCTTCCACGGCAGCTTTGATAGCAGTCAAGGCCTTGACCAACTCCTCACCACTAGACACTTCCACACTGGGTTTGCCTTTGGCTAATTCAATGGTCCAGCTGCCGTATTTGACCGCTACGCAGACCTTGCCAGTCTCGCTTTGAAACCACCAAGGCTTGATTCGCTTGGGCACTTCCACTTGTTTACGCAAGCCTGTTTCACCGTCTTTGATTGAGCGGTACTTCATGACCACGAAGGGTTTGCCGTCCAACTGGCTCTGCGCCAAATTAATCTGCTCCCACAGCTTGGTGGCCAGCTTGTTTCTACGAATCACAATGGCAGGCATGTTTCGTGGCTTTTTAACTGCGACCAACTTCAAATTACTTAATGTGCTCATTTTCATTCTCCTATTGGGTTAATGGGCACATGTAGTTTGTTTTCGATCATGCGATTTGGTCGACCTCTTTTTGATTTGTGGCGAATTTGGCTAATTTTGAGCCGAAAAACCAGGGGTTTTATTAAGCCCGACTAAATACTTTTGCGAGTTGCTTGGTTACAAAGTAGTAGTCGCAAGAAATAAAGCAAGTTGCTAGTGAGTGAGTTGCAACTGAGTGAGTTAGCAAGTGGGTTACTGAGTGAGTGGCAAATGAGTAACTCTGACTGAGAAACTGACTCAGCAACCAACTCATCAGCGACATCTTTTGAGATCTACTCCTAGGCAACCAGACTTGGCAACTGGCAACGAGAACTCTATCAATGAAAAAAGGAGAATGATCATGAGAGATATCGCAGTACGAGGATTTATCAACGACAAGTTCAATACCACCTTTGGCAAGGGTCTGTTTCGTCGGGCCGTATTCAATGGCTCGGTGGAGCTGGCTAACCCCAAGGAAAAGTATTTAGTGGACTATTACAGCTATGCGGATTGGCAAAACACTGCCAAATCCGATGAGCAAATGGCGGCAGTACGAAAAATGCAAGCAGCCGGTGTCAGCGAAGCCGATGACGTCTACTGCTCATGGATCTTGCACTACAACCCTGTGAGCAAAGTCAAAACCAAAGTAGCAGGATTTTCGGTATACGCCCCACAAACCCAAGAGCTTTATATCTGCATTGATGATCCCGCCAATGAAACCATGGAGGAATGGTCATTACCCACGCGGCTATGCAAAAACACGGGTGCCAACAAGCCCGTGTTTATTGCTACCAACGTGGATTTAAACGCTACACAGTAAAAACCCCTCAAAAATGCCCTATGCGCTGTGATCTTCTGGGTTCTGGGCGTCTAGTTGCTGGACACACCGCTCGTTGCGTGTAGGGCTGATTTGAAACCTTGCTGCATGTTGTCGTCTTTAGACGACAAATTTGCATAAATACTTGTGTGAATTACAGGTTAAGAAAACTCAGCTTTTCTTAACCTGATTGACTAAGTCATTGATTCTTGGAAGGTCTTTGTGTTTGTAAATGTGGTCGACCTTTTTGCAATAAGAAAACATACTGTATGCGTGTTTTTATTTATGAAAGGTAAACAACATGGCTCAAGCAAAAACACTAACCACAGTAGAACTCGATCAAGTTTTACGCTACGCAAATTCGCGGCAATACCCCGAACGCAATCGTGCACTTATTCTCACCAGCTTTTATCTCGGGCTACGGGTGGCAGAGATTGCACTATTAAAGCTAGGTGATGTGGTCAATGAGGATGGCTCCATCAAAAATGAAATCCGTTTGGCGGGCTCGCAAACCAAAGGCGGTCATCCACGCACCGTGTATGTGCCAGAAAAACTCAAACCCGAATTCCAGGCCTACATCAAGACTCGTCACGTTAAAGATTGTTCAATGCCGCTATTTCATACGGACAACAAGCTTGGCTTCTCGCCCAATGGCCTGTGTGTGTGGTTTTTTCACTTGTATCGCAATGCGGGCATCAGCGGCGCCAGCAGCCACAGTGGGCGCAGGACCTTGATCACCACCTTGGCCAACAAAGGTATTGGTGTGCGTGTGCTTGCTGAAATTGCAGGGCATCGCTCGATTGCGGTCACGCAAAAGTACATTGATGCCAATCCTGAAATGATGCGTAATGCGATGAATTTGATTTAGGTTTTCTTTGGCTTTTGCAGAGATGGAAATATTCCATTCTCTGCATTGGCAATTAAATTCTTCGCTTGTGCTAGGTAGCGGCTCACGGCAATGGTCATTCGGCGACGCTCTAATGCTTCATCAATTACTTCACCATCTGTGGTGCGCGCCAACAAATCCAAATCAATTCCCGATTTGAGGCCAATTTCGTAATTGCTAAGTCTGGGGTTTTCATCACGGATTTTGAAAACCCGCAATATAGTTTCCACGGTGCTCATGCGCACTTTACTTTTGATGATTTGTCGTTTGGCAGTACTTTGTTGCCAAATATCAATGTCGCGACCTTCATAGGCTTTTTTTAATTCTTTACCAATTTGCCGAATGGCAGTTTGGCGACGCAATGTCAGCGGCACTTCAATGATTAAGCGATCTTCGGTAATGGCTAGACGCTCTAATTGACTGCGCTCTTCAATCGCTTCTACTCGCTTTAATTTTTTGCGCTCGGCAAATATTTTTCTTCCTTGTGCAGTCCACCATTGGGCAAAGGATTTTTTATCCACATCCCCAAAGTCCTTGTACAAATTAGCGAGCCTGCCTTTGCCCAAATTGCGGCAACACTGCAAATAGTCCTCGCTGGCTTGCAGGGTCATGAACCACCAATAAATGGGTGTTTTTCTAGCTTCGCGGATTTCCTCCTGAAGCCCCAAACCGCGGGTCAAGCTTCCCCGTAGGTGCTTGTTGGGTAAGGGCTCAAAGGATTCTTTTTCGTCCATGGTGTTATCAAAAAAACGTGGTTTATGGATTTTATCCTGATTTTCACATGACATTAAATCGCCTAAATGGCAATGGATATCAACAAGTGTTAACACAAATATTAATAAAAATACGTGAATGTATTTAAAAAAATGACAAATCTTGATAATCAATACATCGTGATTACGGTCACTGTTCTTTCACAACATGACGCCATTACAACCTGCGTTTAGCCGCCGTAAAGCTATGCGCAGGATTCACGATTGCTGTCTTGCAAATCACGCAACGCAGCATTTTCTAAATGCCATTTACTTAATAAGGAGGAAACATGGCACAAGTAATTGTTACAACAAAAGCAGCATTTGAACCCAGCGCAGAAAACCTGGCTTTCGCAGGTGGACTGGTAACGCAGTTGGACAGCTTGGTCACCAAGCGTAAACAGTGGGAAGCCACGGATTACAAAAAAGCCAACGAGGGTTTGTATAGCTTGTTAGCAAGCTGTCTGGATGTGTTCAATAGCAAGTTCGTCATCGCCAGCGACGAAGACAAAAAGACCTTGCGCTCGGAGCTCAAAGCTCGCTTGACCGCAGACGGGGTTCGCGTTCAACGCAACACCACAACCTTGACCATGTTTGTGCGGTTTGTTTTCGGAAGCGATAGAAAAAGGGCCCACGGTTACACCTACGTGCTCAAAGCAGCAATTTCTCACGATGTCGCTGCTGTGAACTTGCCTGGCTGGATCGCTGAGCAAGGGGGCATTGAGGAGGTCAAGCGTCGCATGATCGTCAGCGAAGAGGCCTTGCAACGTCAAGCTGACTTGGCTGCAGCACAAGCGCAAGTCAAAGCTGGCATTGAGCAAGCGGCCGTCAATCCCTTGGCCAAGTTGCCCATGTCGGGCGTCTCTGGCGAGTATGCCTTGCTACTGGCCAAGCCCGAACCCGATGGGATGTTGTCCATCGTGGGCGTGCTCTCTGACATCAATGCCGCGTTTTACAACGCTTGCTTGATCAGAATGGCTCGCAACAAAGCGGCAGACAACGCCGAAAACAAGGCACTTAGCAAAGAAGGTTCGGATTTGATTGCGGGCAGCATCAGCGCAGCCAATCAAGAACCCGTTCGCTTAGCAGCCTAAGCAATGGTTTGTGGGGCAGCACCCGCTGCCTCACAAACACCTAACCAAAAAGGATCAAGGTATGAAAATAGCAGACAAGTACTCTCCACAAAATCTGGGTGAAGTGGTATACCCCAATGAAGCTGTAAAAGTTCGCATTCAAGCCTACATGTCGTCACAGCTGGAAGGCCATCTCCTGCTGTGGGGGCCCAACGGCACTGGCAAAACTACAGTGGCAAATCTTTTGCCTCAATACATCAGTGGGCCAAATGCGCAAATTGACACGGACTACGCGGCGCTGTTGCAAAAGCCTGACTTACAGGGCTACATTGCCCATAGCTGCCACATTGCCAGCATGTGTGGTCAGCCTAAGTATTTCATGGTGTTTCATGAGTTTGACAATGCCGCTGATGACGTTCACCAGCTATGGACAGCGTTAGACAAATACTCGGACAAACTCATGCTGATTATTACCACCAATAATCCCATGAATGTTCACCCTAGTTTGCGCTCACGCTGTGACAATGTTCATTTTCCAGCGCTCACTGCACGCCAAGTATTACCGCGTGCACAAAAAATACTGGCTGCAGAAGGTGTGAGCTTGCCTGATCACCAGGTCTTGCACTATCTCACGCAGATTGAGCATCACGGTGACCTGCGCAAGTACTTAGCCAAGTTGGATGAAATCTTGTTATTGCACAAAATATCAGGAACCTTTCCACCTGTTCCAGGTATCACACGAAACAAGGTACGTTTTTCAGTGGTGTAACCCAAGACTCTAGCGTCTAGCTACTAGACGCTAGAGCAATTTTCCATTTATCTAATTCGCAAAGGACTCAAAAATGAACGACGTATCAAACAAATCCATTCCTAATACAACTACAAAAGCTCGCGTGAGCAAACTGCAACGAGTGCACGATGTTTTTGCCATTGAAGTCAAAAACGCCACGTATCGTGGCGCTAAATTCAATGGAGTGCTCGAGCTTGTCAATGGCACAGATAGTATTCGTAAATTCCGTGGGGCCTATCGCGCCAATGCCAAGCTAGCTTGGTTTGGGCAAGAGCTTAAAAAGCGCAATCCCTTTGTCAATCTCGCTGGTGCCGAAGTAACGTTATTGCCTTGCTATTCAGGCGACGTCGTTGCTTGCTTGGGGTAATACCATGTTTCCTAAAGCTTATATTTTTTCAGATCAGCCATTGTGCGTAGATCCAAACACGATAGATTTTGCTTTTTGTTTTCATGAGGTAACTGAAGAAATTGATGAAGGGGAATTGCCTGTGGATTACATTTATGCATTTAATATCAGTCAGTTTTACTCTGGAAAAAAATATCCTAATCTAACTGTTTTTACAGGTACCAAAAAATTAGATATTTTTAAATTTATTCTGATTGATCCGTCTGCTCTAATACTCTATGTCAGAAATCAGGTAGATTATGAGCTAATGGCAAGTATTAACTCCATTATCTTCCCGCTTGATGGTCTATTAAAAAGTATTGATGATGCTGAAAGTCGCTTGCACTGTTTGATTCATCATTTGCTACCACAGACTCTGTTTGTTAACTCTAGAATTACTCAGCGAGATTTGCGTATGTTTGAAAGAATTAATTCTAATAATTTAGCAACAGGTGCGTTTGTTCGTAAGCTGATCAAACAAAGATATATTTCGTCACTGGGCTAAGCCAACTTCTCCGCGTTCATCATTGGTGTCAACTTCGAGTAATGCCGCTCAATCATGCCCACGCTAGTGCCCATTTGCCTGGCCAATGTGTGTATATCTACACCCTTGGCCAAGGCCAGTGTGGCATAGGTGTGGCGCAGACTGTATAAGGTTCGATTCTGTCCACTGCCATCTGTTCGCATATGACTGCGAACCATTAAGTTTCGAAAGATGTTTTCCATGTTACTGATTTGCTCGCCCGTGGGCAGACGAAATATCAAAGCATCTAGCTTGGCTTCAATCACGGCTGCCAATCCTGAATAAGGTAGCCTGTGCCAGCGAATGATTTGTTCGAACACCCGGATCACGGCATTTTTTGCGATCAAGTATCTGGGGCCCGTCTTACCTGATACCCATATCCGCAAATATCTTTTGTTGCCGATCCAATGCCACTGTAAGTGCCGCCATCTGAGTGGTAATGCTTCTGTTCCATGACGAACACCAGTATTGACCAAAAACTCAATGTAGTAAGTGCACAAGGTTCGCATATGCGCCGTTCGGGTAGTGTATGAACTGCGTTGCCAAGTCTGGGTATAGCTCAATAGCTCGGCGATTTCTTGCTCAGTGAAGGCGGGTCTTGCTTGGCTAGATTTCCCTTTGGCATCCAGCATGGGTACTGGTTGATTGATGCCAATGAGACCACGATCTCTAGCCAGATTGATAACACGGGCATAGGCACTGGCGTGATTGCGTTTGGTGCTGGCCATGGGGATCTTGCCCATCTCGCTGGTGCGCCAAGATTCAAAATCAACGATCAACTCCGTGGTGATCGCTCCCACCTCATACTTGCCAAAGAAGGGAATCAGATACTTGTTGATGGCAAAGGTATAGTCTCGATAAGTGCGCTTGCCCACTTGATTGTTCATGGCCAGGGCCATACGGCTGACCTCATCCTGGGCTACTTGCTTGAAGGTTTTAGCGATGGGGGACAGTCCAGCACCAATCTTGACTTTGATGGTTTCGTAAATGGCTATGGCTTGGGTCTCTGCAAAAGCCAAATCTTCAGTATTTGTAGAGGCTGAATGCCATTGGCCACTGGGCAACTTGAAACGACATTGCCAGTTACGGCTATGAGATCGTTTGAAGAGGGTTAATTCGCCACCAAGCAATGCGACCGTTTTAGACGAAGCTTGGGTGGCAGGATTGAGGAAAAGATATTGTAAATTTTGCAAGTTCAGCGTCCAGTTACGGGACGCTTGCTAGCTTAGCTTCAGATTGGGGTTTGAGCGACCTCTTTTATTTAGAAAAGTAATAGCTAACCTGCTTCCTATCGCGGCTTGATATGAGCGGCTGCTAACGACTCAAAGCAGACTTTGGCGAAACATGGCTCCACCAATCAACGATAGCAACCTGATCACTTCAAAACGATCTATAGACTAGATTGAATTGAAGTAATTTATAAATTAAATCTTGCTGTTATTACTTTCGCCTTTATCTTGATAACTGCTATGGCTTTAGCCCCTTTGGGAATAGCAAAACTTCCTTTCAGCTCGAATTTGCCTCCATTAGGCAGAAGCTCATAATCTTTTTTGTCAGATCCAATTAAGACTGTCAGCTTTGCTGTCCCACCGTCTATAGGTAGCGGTTTACCGTGGTCGGTCAAATACAGCGATAGGCTATCAGGCTTTGTAACCAATTCAATATCAATGTCCTTAGCTTCTACTATGACACCACCATGCATTGGCTTTAAATCATGGCCGGCTCCAGCATAGGCTAGGCCAATAAAACTGATTAGCAAGGTTGCAATCACCATCATTGATTTCATAAATGCTCCTAAAATTAAAATACTTCGTTAGTTTTCATGTTGCTCAACGCTATTTCAGATGCCTTTTTCCCATAAAGCCAAAACATAATTGGTGTTAAAAAGGTATCTAATAAGGTGGAACTGATAAGCCCAGAGAAAATGACTACCGCTACCGGATGCAATATCTCTGTACCAGGACGCTCTGCCTCAAATAACAATGGCGCCAAGGCAAAAGCTGTAACCAAAGCTGTCATTAATACAGGACTTAAGCGCTCAATTGATCCGCGAATGATCATTTCCAGACTAAACGATTCACCTTCTGACTGCATCAAATTTAGGTAATGGCTAATTTTTAAGATTCCGTTACGCACAGATATTCCTGCTAGCGTGATAAATCCTATTAATGCAGCAATCGAGAGTGGCTGGCCTGAAATCCATAAACCAATCACTGCTCCGACCATAGCCAATGGAATATTAGACATAATCATTAAAGATAAGCGTATGGACTTATAGCGGTTATTTAAAACCGCAAACATCAAAAGAAATGATCCAATTGATAGCAAACCAATTACTTTAGATGCCTCTTCTTGCGCTTTAAATTGACCATCCAAGGTGATAAAGTAACCCTCTGGAAGAGTCTGATTAGAAATAACAGCTCTAATGTCAGCCACTATATCCGACAGGGCACGCTTTGATGCATTAGCCGATAAGACAATTCTTCGCTTACCGCCGTCTCTGCTAATTTGATTTGGGCCATCCCCATCCTCAATGCTAGCAATTTTTGAGAGTGGAATTTTTCCATTTGGCGTATCAATCAAGATATCAGCAAGACCTTCTAAATTTCTTGCTGAGTCTGGTAACTTGATCACTAAGGCAAACCGTCGATTACCTTCAATAATTTGTGAGAGTCTCTCCCCCTCAACCATGCCCTGCAAGGTGGCCATAATCTGAGATGTTGAAACCCCGTATTGCGCTGCTTTATCGTAATCAATTCGGACCTTAATTTGTGGCGCTAAAACCTGCTTTTCTATTTCTAGATCAACTAAGCCTTCAATGCCCGCTAATTTGGATCTCAAAAGATCGGCTTGGCTACGCAGCACATCTAAATCATCGCCAAAAATCTTAATTGCAATTTGGGACCGAACTCCTGAAAGCATGTGATCTATTCGATGTGAGATTGGCTGACCGATCGCAATTGCAGCGGGTAAGTTAACTAATCTTGACCTGATATCTGCCTGTATCTCAGCCATGGAGCGATCTAAATCACCCGCAGGCTTTAAACCAACATCTAACTCGCTAACGTGTACACCTTCCGCATGCTCGTCCAACTCTGCGCGGCCACTCCTGCGTCCAACATAAGTCACTTCAGGAACCTGCCTGACTAACTTTTCTGCTTGGCTAGCTACGCCTGCCGATTCAGAGAGAGAGACACCAGGATTTAAACGCAGTCCGATCAGTAAAGTCCCTTCGTTAAAGGGCGGTAAAAATGAGCTCGCCATAAAGGGAACACTGGCAGCAGCTACTATGACAGATGCAAAAGCATACATCAGAGGCTTTTTAGGCGTCGTTAACAACCTTGATAACTGAACCTCATAATGGCTTTTAAGCCAAGTGACAATCTTTGTATCGTGATCCCTCAGGGACTGCATTGAGGGCAGCAGGTAAAAGCAGAGTACTGGCGTGATAGTGACTGAAACTAAAAGTGATGCAAGAGTAGAGACTATAAATGCAATACCCAAAGGCGCAAATAGTCGCCCCTCTATACCTGGTAGTGCAAATAATGGGATGAATACCAAAACAATGATGGCTGTAGCATAGATAATTCCGGTTCTTACCTCAAGCGAGGCGGCTCTCACAATTGCTAGTGGACTTAATCGATCTAAAGATGCTTTATCCAGGTTTACTCTTAGGCGACGAATCACGTTTTCCACATCAACCACTGCATCATCAACCAGGCCGCCGATTGCAATGGCTAAGCCTCCTAAAGTCATCGTATTAATTGATAAACCAAAATACTTAAAAACCAGAGCAGTTAACAGAATTGAAACTGGAATTGCTGTTAATGAGATGAGAACTGGACGAATTGTTCCTAAAAAGAAATACAGCACTACAGCAACAAAAATTGATGCGCCAATGAGCTTACCCTCTAAAGTGCTAATGGATGCATCAATAAAGCTCGCCTGCCTAAATGTTACTTTCGGAGCATCCATGCCAGTTGGCAAACCCTGCTTTAATTCTGTAATAGCCGATTCAATCTTTTTTGTTAGCACTACCGTATCTGCTGAAGGTTGTTTTTGTACACCTAGAATGACTGCTGGCCCACCTTCATAACCGGCATCGCCTCGCTTAACTGCTGGTGCAAAAGTAATATCGGCAACTTGTCTTAAAAGTATTGTTTGTCCGTTGCGGTTCGATACGGCAATGTTCTTTAAATCTTCAAGGCTAGAAGTTCGCCCTATATGACGAATAAGATATTCACGATTATTGGACTCAAGAAATCCACCAGACGTATTTGCAGAGTAGCCCCGCAATGCATCTTCAATCTGCAATATGCTAAGACCTAGCTCCGCCATACGACGAGTATTCGGTTGTACTTGAAACTGCCTGACTTGTCCGCCAATAGGAATGACTTGCGCTACCCCGGGGATAGCCATCAACCTAGGTCGCAGAACCCAATCAGCATACTCGCGAACCTGCATGGATGAAATCTTAGCTTCATCAATCGGAATGGCAATTTGCATAATCTCACCCATGATCGAACTAATGGGCCCCATACGCGAAACAATGCCATCCGGAATTGCTCCGTCCATAGATGAGAGTCTTTCTGAAACCATTTGTCTGGCGCGATAGATGTCTACAGACCAGTCAAAAGTAACGTATATGAAAGAAAGGCCAGCGCTAGATACCGAGCGAATGGCTTCTACTCCCGGTAAACCATTCATAGCCGTTTCGAGTGGGAATGTAATGAGTTGTTCAACTTCCTCTGAAGCCATTCCGCCAGACTCAGTCATGATGGTGACAGTAGGCTTATTCAAATCGGGAAAGACATCCACAGGCATCTTGCTTAAAGTGTACGCGCCATAGACCATAGATATAACACTGAGCAAAATCACTATCATGCGATTTTTTAAGCTGAAATCTAATAACCAAGTAAACATGTCTTAGTCCTTAACGAATTTGATTGATGAGTGATACCCCATCAGTAATGACTCGTTCACCATCTTTAATGCCGCTAGTGATAACAATGTTTTGACCATCTAAAGGCTCATATATAACTGTTCTGGGCTCAAATATTTCTGGAGACTTTTTAATCCAGACAATTGTTTGGTTCGAGCTACTTTTGACTAATGATTTTGAAGGCGCCTTTACTCCAGTGACTTTGCTATCGGTATTTACAAACACTCGAATGGGCTGGCCTATGGGTAAAAATTGGAGATCATCCGATTTAGCAGAAAAAGTAAGAGGTAAAGCTTGCTCTCTTAAGGTCTGTCCACCACCAAGATACTTGAGCCCAATCACTTTGCCATTAACATCCACTTTGCCATCAGCAATGTTCTTACTCAGACTTGAATCATAGGCAAGCGCTTCTATTAATAGCTTGGATGGATTAACGACCTCAAAGATTAGATCTCTTGCTTGCACTACTTGGCCAGATACGACACCCGTAGTAGAAATAATTCCGCTGACTGGGGCTCTTAATTCCTCGTTTGCGACAGCCGCCTCTGCCTCTTCAATAGTCTTACGTGGAACCGTATCGCTAAGATCTCTCAAACGCTTCAGTCGACTTTCCGCAAGTGATCTTGATTTTCCTGGGCCAGCCTCTGGCGTTACATACGCCAAGACATCGCCTTTACTTACCTTCTGTCCGGGCAATGGAAAACCAGCTGGTCCCGGCGTAATACGGCCAGCAACAATCGCCTGCACTTTACCGCCAAAGTTGGGATCCATGATGACTTTTCCAGCTAAATCATAGGTTTTGGCATATTCACCGAACTGGCCAGGAGTTGTCATCACTTGTAACTGGCGTTGCGCAGGCTTGGGAATAAAAAGGCTGCCGTCCGACCGTCTTTTCGGGACGTCGCCCTGAACTTGGGATGCTTCCGACTCGCCATGACCTTGCCCAGCATGAACCTTAAAAGCAAATAGCGTCACAGATAAACCAATAAGGACAATAGAGCGAAATCCAAAATCTCTTTGTTTGCGATTCATACCCGCTCCTTTATTTGTTTAATTAATTTTTTTGCATGCGTCATCAACACCTCTTTCTTACGATAAGAAAAATAGGCGACTGCCATCAAGAGGCTGAAATAAAGCAAGATCTTTATTGCTGATTTCCAAGAAATCAATGAGGAGTGCTCAAAGGAACTTAGATCGATAGTGGCTGCTAGTATGTCGGTAACACCATCATCGTTAACCGTGATGGTGATCGCAGTAGGCTGATCTTTAATTTTATTTTTTAGGCGAAAAAGATACTCTCCATCACCATGGGGCTCTGAACTAATTTTAAAGCCCTCAAGCTCAATTTCAACCTTAGCTCCTTTGACCAATTCATTGGAGGAGTAGCGATCTAGGTAGAGTGTGATTTCCTTTCCATTGATCACTCCTACCGCCTCATAGAGATCAGATTCAGCATAAAAGCGAGGTGATGCTTGAGTTTGTATCGTAGTGAGTTTTTCCTCCCCATGATCATGACCAGGCCCTGCATAAGCTACCGATGTGATTGTCAGAGATAGTGCAATTAATAGTTTTGATGACAACTGAGTGTATTTATTTAATAAATTCATAGCTAAAGTGACCTTACTCTGGTAACAGACCTAAAGCCTGTCGTAAATTTGAAACTGAAACTGCATAATTGATTTTTGCAATCGCTGCCTGTCTGCTTGCATCTACTGCTTCAAGCTCAATACGTAATCTTGTAGGTAAATCGGTTTCACCAAGGCGAAATGATTTATCAAAAAATTGACGCGTTTCGTTGGCTAAGTTAGACCTCTTATCTGCAGCGGCAAGCTTCATTTGTGCTGACTTCACCAAAGCCGCATTTGACTCCACATTATTTAATACAGACTCTCGCTCATAGGACAATCGAATCTCTGAATCCACCATCTCAGCAGTAGCACTGGCCAGTCTATTGGTATTACGAGCATCTGAGCCAAAAGGAATCACTAATCCAATAGCAACCGATTGCTGATACGGAACGCCATAAACTTCACGGCCCTTTGTAGTCCATATCTGCAATTGTGGAGAAGCCCGAGTTTGAGACTTTGCCAAGTCAACTGCCTTTTTAGCAACCTCTAACTGATCTATAAGTGCTACAACGATTGGTAAACTAGAATCTAATCCTGATAATTTTTCAGGAACTTTTGGTAACGGTTCAATATTTTTATCTATGTCACCAAATTGAATTTTCCTAAAGTACTCACTTCCCAACAGAGACCTTACCCTTTGCTCAGCATTAATGACATTGGCCTGCGCTTCGACTAAAAAAGCTTCTGATGATGCGAGGGCCCCATTGGCCTGATGAAGATCTGCGCGAGATAAGTCTCCAGCCTTAAATCTCTTTTCAACATCAAGAGCTAAGCTCTTTGCATTCTCATGCCTACGTAGCGCTAAATCAGACTCAATTTTTGATTTCTGATAATTCCAATAGGCATCCCTTACTTCTGCTGCAATTCTCAATTGGGATAGATAGTATTGAGACAAAAGCTTTTTATATTCAGCATCCGCTAAATTAATTGAGCTTGACCGCTCATTCCATAACCACAGCGGGATATTTAAACCCAGTATGGTTTCACTGGCGCCTTGATTACTGTTAGCTCTATCGGTCTTTTGCGACACTTCCACCGAAGCTGGGCTCACCAAAAGGCTGCTAGCAATTTTTTGCCTAGCAAGCGCGGCCTCTACTCGATACTGATAGGACTTAGAGTCAGGTTGGCGCTCCCATGAGGATTCATAGAAGGACTTTAGGGCTGATTCACCTTTGCGCTCACCATTAGCCAGTGCTATTGGCGATCCCAATATAAAAACCAATCCAGTAAATTGAATGACGCAGCGACGAACTACGCCAGAATATTCTCGCAACATAAAAACTCCATTTGTTTATTCAAAACAGAGTTAGCGAGAGGAGAAGAATTAGGTTGAGGCTCTCGCTAACTTAGGCGAGACCGAACCAATTGGGTTTTTCAGGAGGGGGAGGAGAAATATTGACTAAAAACTCCACTCGAGTATCTTCATAATGAAAGATGTTAGTGGCAATTGAAATGATAAAAGTGGAATGCAATGCTGGAGAATGTGCTAAGTGACAGACTCCACAATCAGAATCGTAGCCTGTAGAGTCGCTAGCTGAGGCAATACTGGCTGGTTTCTCATGCTCGTGATGAGAAACATGAGAAGTTGCTGCTTGCTCTTCTTGGCAGTAAGCAGCAACCGTAGCATAGGAGGTTTGAATCGATAAAGCTAGCAGGGCTAGGATTATCAAGATTTTTCTCATAAACTAATTAAATCATATTTCCATTTATTTCGCATTAAGAGCTTTTCCACGTAATTCAAATGGATTAATCATTCAAATAGCTGCTATCTTACTCGAGCCCCGTACCCCAAAATAAAAGCCAGCCCGTAGGATGGCTTTGGAAGCGATTCAGGTAATCAGGCTGCTGTATTGCCACAAACTGTTGAATACCCTAATGACTCTGGTGAAAGAGGCGGCTCAACAATCTCAGAAGGTCTGCTATTGGCCGATAGCTGCCATTGAGCGTCCAGTAACTAGACGCCTCTCAAAATTGTTCCACCTGGAACAGACATAAACAGCCCTCTATCTATCGAGGCTGGTGGAGTGAGGGCGACGATGTCCAAACCTATTTCAACCTCAATATCCGAATTGCCCCACTTAATACCAAGAAACCAATAGCTAAACCAATAATCCAATCGGGAATCGGGCTATTAAACCAAGCTACCAATACACCAGCAATAATCACTCCCAAGTTAGCTAGAACATCATTGGCAGAAAAGATGTAGCTTGCCCGCATGTGGACTCCATCATTCTTGCGTTTGTAAATTAAGAATAAGCAAGTGACATTGACCGCTAAAGCCAGCACAGAAATCCAAATCATCGTATTAGCTTCAGGCTCTGCTCCTGTATAAATTTGATAGCCCGCTCGCCAAATTGCACCTGCTGCTAAAAATAGCTCAACCACTCCAGCCAGCTTTGCGGCGCTTAACTTATCTATTGCCGCTTTGCCTACCGCATATAAAGCTACCCCATAGACTGCTGCATCAGCGAACATATCCAAAGCGTCGGCAATTAAGCCCGCTGATTGCGCCAGCCAACCAGCAATGATTTCCACAAAGAACATGGCGCCATTGAGTGCTAACAGCCAAACTAAGACTTGACGCTCTCTAGCTGTTTCTTCTTTATCTTGAACTTGTGTGGGCACCGAATTAAGATATCTACTACTCTGAATGCTTGCGCCAAAATTTAATGACAATAGCTTTTCTAGAACTTGATTGGGGTCTTCTGAGTGGCAAATCACCACTTTGCGATTAGGAATGTCAAAACTCATTGAATGGGTTACCAATGAGCTTAATGCCATACGAATCATCTGTTCTTCGGATGGGCAATCCATCGCTGGCACTAGAAAAGTGGTTTCAGTAACAGTAAAGATCTGGTCAGAACTCATACCTCAATAGTGTAGCGGAATTACAGCGTCCCGTAACTAGACGCTCAATAAACTTGTTCCATTTAGAACAGACAATAATCGATCCTCTATCTATCGAGGCTTGACTGGGTTGGCCCCTTTACCTTGGATAATTTCAAATGGCTGATAGTCTCTTTCCAAATCTTGATGGGTTTTTTCCAAGAGATCTTCGAGATGTCCAGGGGTCATACAGCCTGTTATTACCAGGAAGAATGATTCTCCAAATTTTGCCTGTATAAGAATTAAATTTTTATCATCAGAGAGCGAGAATTTATATTCAAACTGGTTATTCAATATAACCCTGTTTCTACTAAGCTCAGGCGTCACCCCATTAATGTGACTCAGCATTTCAAATACTTTATGGCCGCCATCTTTAATAACATTTGCATTTGTAAACCAATTGAGCGCCAGACAATCCTCATTTTTAAAAATAAGCCCTGACTCAAAATATGTAATTCCTTTGGCCAACTTCTTCGCAAAAACTCTAATCGCCGCTCTTGTTTCGTCATTGATGTTTAAAACACCCATCTCTTGATGAGTCATTCCTGTGCCAGGTTCAATGCCTAGTTGGCGATTGTTTGCCCTTGCTTCAGTCGCTGAAGGCAAAAAGGTTTTGTAGAACTCGGGCCTTTGTCGGTTTAAAGCCTTCATCATTCCCACCAACTTGCCATCAGAATCGCCAAACTTTGGAGAGCCCATTCTTGCAATTACAGCAACAATCAAGTCCTCATCAGATGAATAGTTATTGCATGGGACACATGATGGAAATTCAAACCCATCAGGAGCAGTTCGATTTTGAAATAATGCGCGAGGAGGGCAATGCTCAATAGTTGTCGCATTTACAGTTCCGCCACAAAAAATACATTTCTTGTGTTGACTCAGAAATTGCTGCAATTTTCTTTTTCGCTCTCCCATAATGAAACTCTGCTATGCGCAATACAAACAGGAAAAGTATTTTCGGTCGCCAACTCAACGCTGTCGATGCCGCATGGGCGATATCTGAAACCACTCGGAGCCAAGAGATTCGGTGCCGATTGGGCAGTGAGTCTTGCTGTGCTTAGCGTCAATGTGCAGAACTGTTGTAGTCCTCTATCCTACGTTTTCAGTCCTCTGCTCTACCGACTGAGCTACCAGGCCAAGAGTTGAGATTATATAGGATCAATCACTCTTGCCTGATAGGTCAGGTGGGGTTGAGTTGTCTTTTAAGCGAACAGGGCTGATTTCACGCAATAAAAACTGTCGAACCCAAACCTGCGTCCTACCAATTAGTGAAATACTAATATAGACTCTGTCTTGGGCTTATCACACCGCACGCATTTCGGATAAACTTTTTCTATAGATGAATGAAGGGAATCCCAGTGAATAAACTAGAAAAAATCATGTACACCGCCAAAACCCACACCACCGGTGGTCGGGATGGTAAATCGGTTAGCGATGATGGCTTATTGAACGTCAATCTGGCACTCCCTAAAGTAATGGGTGGTACTGGAACCGCCACAAATCCCGAGCAACTGTTTGCGGCAGGCTATTCGGCTTGCTTTATCGGCGCACTTCGGCATGTGGCAGGATTAAAGAAAATTAAAGTACCCGATGGGATAGCAATTGATGCCAGTGTTGATATCGGCCCAATCCCTCAAGGATTTGGTATTGCTGTGAAATTAATGATTTCATTACCAGGACTGGATCGAGCGGTTGCTCAAGACCTGATTGATACGGCGCATCAAGTATGCCCCTACTCAAACGCTACGCGGGGTAACATAGAAGTCACTTTAGCGCTAGTCTAGAAATCGACAGCAAAAGATGGTCCTTTGTATTACAGGAGATGTTTGTATGGATAAACCCGAGTTCTTAGCGTTACTCAAAGAGCGTGGGTTTCCTGATCCTGTCCTCGTAGAATATCCAGCAAATAAAGGCTTAGATATTCATACCCATAATTTTGAGGCTTTAGCACTCATCATTGAGGGATCCATGACCATTACAACCGATGGCGTTCGATCAAATTATTCAGTGGGCGATATTTTCCACTTAAAGTATCAACAGCCCCATGAGGAAAGTTATGGTCTTCATGGTGTCAAATATCTTGCTGGCAGAAAGTAGTATAAAAATTAGACTATTGAACAATCAAAACGTAACCACACGCACAGTTTGTCCTTTAAAAGGACATTTTGTAACACGCCTGATTTTTGCTATCGCTAGATACCTGAAATCGCGGTGGAATTTCCGTCAGAACGGATCAGCAGTCCTCTGCTCTATAGAACGAGCTAAGTTAAGAGTTAGGCCCATAAATCGTTACTCTTGCTTTTTGGTGACATCAATACCGAGTGCTTTTAGCTTGCGATAGAGATGGGTTCGCTCAAGGCCAGTGAACTCTGAGATACGGGTCATGCTACCCCCCGTGACCACCATTTGGTATTCAAAATAGGCCTTCTCAAAGAGATCGCGCGACTCACGAAGTGGCAGGGAGTAGTAGCTTTTTGCAATTCCGCTAATGTATTCATCCTGATTCGTAGTTTTAGGTAAATCAATTGATTTGGGCTGGGCTTGAGGTTCTAGTTCGTCTGGTTTTTTCAGGGGAGCGCGCTCAAGAGCCTTACTGACTGTCTTTAAAAGCTTCTGGAGCGCGATGGGCTTTTCCAGAAAATTAAGGGCGCCAATACGTGTTGCTTCAACAGCCGTATCAATAGTTGCATGACCAGACATCATGACCACTGGCATCGTTAGCAAATTATCTCGAGCCCACTCTTTTAATAAAGTGATGCCGTCAGTGTCTGGCATCCAAATATCGAGGAGTACCAAATCGGGCTCCATTTGCTCTCGCACTGCTCTTGCCTGATTGGCACTCTCAGCGGGATATACCGTATGACCCTCTTCGGTCAATATCTCGTGTAATAACTCACGGATGCCCATCTCATCATCAACTACCAAAATGCTCGCCATCGTTAGGTCGCCTCTTTAGCAAGCTTTACAAACAAAATAGATACTTGGGCGCCCAATACATCGTCTCCTTGTTTGCGATTACGGATCTCAATTTTTGCACCATGATCATCAATAATTTTTTTCACGACCGCCAATCCCAATCCAGTTCCCTTAGCCTTAGTTGTTATATAGGGCTCAAATGCTCTTGCTAATATCTTAGCCTGAAAACCAGGCCCACTATCAGTAATCGTCATGCGCACTGCAGATCTATTTTGATCGGCATCTTGAATTTGCACAAGCTCCGTTGTGATCTCGATAAGTTGTTGAGGACGATTGGTTTCTAAACTAGCATCTTGAGCGTTTTGTAAGAGATTATGAATTACTTGCCGCAATTGCGTTGGGTCGCCCATGACCCGCGGGCACCTGGAATCCAAACGAACCTCGATGTTGCTGCCCTCATACAAACCCATCACCTCTTGAATCAAACCATTTAAATCAAGACTTCCCAAGGCTGGGCTAGGGGTCTTAGCAAAATCCCTGAACTCATTAACCATCTGCTTCATGGCTTGTACTTGACCAATAATAGTATTAGTGCTGCGCTCGATCATCTCGTCTTGGTCGGGGCTTAATTTGCCAACGAGCTTTTGCTGCAGGCGCTCTGCCGATAACTGAATTGGCGTGAGTGGGTTCTTAATCTCATGCGCCAAGCGCCTGGCGACTTCACTCCATGCGATCGAACGCTGTGCCGCAATCACGTCACTAATATCATCAAACACAATCATCTTTAGGCTGGGGGAAAGTTGGGTTCCACGTACAAATAGGGTTGAGCCAAGATCGTTCTCGTACTCATTAACAGGGTGTACCTGAATTTGCTTTTGCCAAACTAACTCGGCTTTGTTAGCTTCCCCTGTTTTGGCAGAGGTAATTAAATTTTGGGTAGCAAAGCCCTCACGGACTGCGCCATCAAACTCAGCCAGCTCAGCAACCGAGTTAAGGGGCTTACCAGTAATGGGCAACAGGTCTTGCCCCAAAATCTTAGCCGCCCCGGGATTGCTAGATGCCAAATTAAAGTTGTTATCAAAGATACAAACGCCGGCTGTTAAGTTGCCCAGTACGGTCTCCAAAAACGACTTTGATTCCTGGAGCGAATCGCGCGCATCCGAGAGCTGCTTGGTCATGACATTAAATTGACGGGTCAGCATGCCCAGCTCATCACCAGTATCAAGTTCAGGCTTGGGGCTTAGATCGCCCTGTGCGACCGCCTGGGTTCCACGTAAAAGCATTAACAGCGGTTGCGCCAACTGACGACCTAAGAGAAGTGCCAAAGTCACTGCAACAAATAGAGCAAAAAATAGTGTGAGAGTGAGCGTGCCGATATACATCTTGCGTAGCCCAATACGCCCCAGTGCTTTCTCTTGGTATTCGCTATAGGCAGACTCAACCGCATAAATATTTTTGGCTAATGGCTCCGGAATGAATCGAACCAGCTGCAAGAAGTACTTATCGTCGACGTATCGTGAGGCACCGGTCTTGGTTGGAACCGCTTTTTGGCGAACAATGGGGACGATTGCGCGCACGCGGTATCCAGGCTGCCCCTTGGTAAGCTCAATTTCATCGAGGAAGGTGATGCCGTTTTTCTGAAAGGCCTCAGCTACGACCTCGGCACTGGGCGCCGGGAAAAATTGTTTCGGTCTGGATTCAGTGCTGAGAATCAAGGTGCGCTGCATATTAAATAAGCTCACCTCCTGTATCCCAAACTGATTGCGTATCTTGGCAATCATGCTTCCCACCTGTTCGGAGCTCGTGCCTGGCGGAACCTGAACTACCTGCTCCGCAATAAACTTTCCCTCCGCCAGAATTTCTTCTTGGGCAATGCGCAAGGTCACGCGTCCTAATTCCAAGCCGGAGTTCAGAGCAGACTCCACCTTGACGTCAAACCAGGTCTCAATACTTTTTGAAACGAATTGCCACGATACGCTATACAAAATAAGGCCTGGCACTACCCCAACCAAAGCAAAAATCATGGCGAGCTTCGCAATTAAACGCGTACCAAATCGACCCTTGCGCCAACGAATGCTAATAACCACCACCAAAATAATGATGGTGAGTAAGAGCAAGATACCCACCACAATATTGGCGGCATACAACCAAATGAAATATTGATCAAAGAACTCAGTATTGGATGTAGCGGTTGATAAGAGAAGCAGCAAAATCAAGGCAATCAGACCGCTTAATAAAGTAACCAGCGGCAAGGCTCTGCGCTTAATAAAGTCTTTATTGCTGAGGGTAAATACAGGGCTCATTATTTACGCCCCGATACAGAGGTCATCGATGCGTTAAACGGAAAGCGCAACCACTCTCCGCTTAAAGACCAGTCTCGACTATTGAGCGCGTCCACCTGAAAAGGTTTTGGTAGCTTTCCAAGATCTAAGGTCATTCGTAGCGCAGCCTCGTATTGCTTATCGGCATCAATCGCTGCAGCCTCAATCACGCTCCAGCCACCAATCGTGCCAGCGATGCGCAATGCCTCCACTAATGAGCTCGCATTTAATGCCAACCCTCCAGCATTGATGCGGTATTGATTAATCAGTGGTTGATGCGATAGGCGAACTTGACGCTGAACATTGACCGCTTTTTCATCAAACCAATACCAACGACTGCGGGTTAATTCAAACTGAACCAGGAAATGAAGTGTTACCCCTTTTTTTAGGGCATTTTCTAGGCCGGGTGGTAATTCAATTCCAAAATTGGCGTTTAATAACCAAGCGCTTTCAACCTTTTCCAACTCTGCCTGCTTCACCTTGATGACTTGTGCTTGGGCAGGGCCAGTCACGCACACCGCGATCAGGCAAGCCAGTCCCCACAAAGAATGTCGTAAGAAGGTGGTCATGGTTGATGCTTTTTTAATAAGCCATAAAAAAATCCATCGTGATACTCGCTTGGCAACAACTGGCCTGGTGCTTCTAATCGTAAAGCATTTGGGTGGTCTTTCACAAACCGGGCGATCTGCTCTTCACCCTCTTCAGGAAAAATAGAGCAGGTTAGATAAAGCAAGGTGCCGCCATTCTTTAGCATTGCCCAGGCATTCTCAAGAATGACTCGTTGAGTCTTGACCAAGCGCTCAAGGTCCTCAGATCTGCGTAAAAAGACAATGTCAGGATGACGGCGCACAATTCCAGATGCGGAACAAGGAACGTCCAAAAGAATCTTGTCAAATAAATTGCCGTCCCACCAATCCTGTTGACCGGCATCGCCTGTCATTACGCGCACTTGATCATTAAGAAGCCGAAGTCGAGTAAGCGTATGCTCTATTTTCTTTGCACGGTCTGCATCAATCTCCAGCGCAATCAATTCTGCGGGCTTGGCGTCAATTGTCTCTAAAAGATGTGCGGTCTTTCCTCCGGGAGCAGCACATGCATCTAGGAGCCGTTCGCCTTTCTGTGGGCTAAGTAGAACTGGAGCAAGCTGAGCCCCGGCATCCTGAACGGATACAGCCCCCTTCATAAACTCGGGCAACTGGGAAACCGGTAGCGGGACATCAATGATCACCGCGCTCTCCAACGGGACACCAGCGAGCTCAGCAATGGTTTGATAGGCAATGCCCGAACCCTCTAACTTCAAACCATAATCAGCACGCGTATTGACCATTTGATTGACCCGCAAGGTGAGCGGGGGTAGCGATTGTTGATGGCTACAAATGCTCTTCCACTGTTCTGGGTATGCTTTCCGAATCCGCCCTAACCACCAATCTGGGTAAGGAAGTCCAAACTGAATGTTCGGAGCGCCATTGTTTTGCACTGCAGTGGCGACTTTGCGCAATACAGCATTGATTAGCCCTTGGGCATGCCTTGTCTTAGGCGACATCCCGCCCGCCTTCACTGCCTCATTCACAATCGTTGGAACCGCGTATTGGTTTTGAGCGCGCCCTTGATTCATGATCAGCATTGCTGCAACCGTCAGGAGCACATCAATTTCCTTGCTTGGCTTTTTACTCACATACTTTGAAGTGAGCGCTTGGGAGCGATTCCAATTGCGCAAGGTTGCATAGGCTAGGCTTTGGATTGCAGGTCGCTCTGTTTCATTCAATTTATCGAGCAGCGTACTTAATGAACGCCCCTCGTGTACAACTTGCATCACGATTTTTTTAGTCTCCAGCATTAGCTGGGCGAGAGGGGTGCTGCGTTTAGCGGCCCCATCATGATTGGAGATCTTAGACAGGATGGCTTCCCGTTCGCGCCATCTTCATCAGGATCGCTGTGCTGACTAAATTAAACATGACTTTATTTCCATTATTTTCAAACAGGCCAACCTGAAATCCGTTCAAGACTTCTCAGGAAAAACATTGCGTCTTCTCTTTGGGCCTTCCTAAAAACCACTGCCGACCTGTGATCTTTTTACCCCCAGCATTTTGTACCTCAAGCAGCTCAATCGCGCGATCCCCGCATTGGACCAGAACCCCTTGCTCACCCTCTCCCAAAATCGTGCCGGGTCTTGTATCAACTGCGTCTTTTGAGGTCTTCGGTACACGAGTAAGCCAGACTTTTACAAGCTCACCCTCAAGCTCTGTGCTTGCGCCAGGCGCTGGATTGAGCGCGCGCACCTTGCGATCAATCAGCTCGGCTGCGCTCGACCAATCCAGTTTTGCCTCACTCTTCAGAATCTTATGCGCATAGGTCACCCTATTTGGATCCTGAGGATGCAATATTAAGTCGGTAGTATCAGCAATTAATTTCAAGGCCTTAACAATTAACTCACCCCCCAATTGGGCTAAGCGGTCGTGGAGAGTTTGAGTAGTATCGTCATTTGTGATCAACAATGCTTCGTCGATTAAGACAGGGCCAGTATCTAAACCTGGCTCCATTTCCATAATAGCTACTCCGGTCTTGGTATCACCCGCCTCTATCGCTCGCTGAATGGGGGCCGCCCCGCGCCAACGTGGCAGTAGCGAAGCATGAATATTAAAACAGCCCCTGCGACCCGAACGCTTTGCCATATCCAAGAATGCTGCAGGCAAAATGAGGCCGTAGGCAACCACAACGATTACCTCGAAATCCATCCGGTCTATTGCGGCTAGTGTCTGCTTGGCCTCCTCTGACAGCTTTTCATCCTTATTCTGCAAATGCAGGCTTTGTGGTTGCAGCACCGGAATATGGTTGGCCTTCGCAAGACGTTTGACCGGGCTCTCTTGTAATTGCAAACCGCGTCCCGCAGGACGATCGGGCTGAGTTAGAACAGCCACCACTTCGTGACCCGCTGAAAGTATCGCGGCCAATGCGGTAGCGGCAAAGTCTGGGGTGCCGGCAAAAATAATTTTCATGATGTCTCGCTTAGCGAAGACCAACCATTTCTTTTGCCCGCTTTTTGAGTTTTGCTGAAATCCGATTCTGTTTTAAGGGTGACAAATACTCAACAAATACTTTGCCCTGCAAGTGATCCATTTCGTGTTGCAGACAAACTGCCAATAAACCATCCGCCTCAAGCTCAAATGCCTTACCATCTTGGTTTAAAGCCTTCACTCGAATTCGCTCAGGGCGCTCTACCTCATCAAAAAATTCAGGAACGGATAAACATCCTTCGCGCCATGATTTCTTTTCAGGGCTTGCCCACACCACCTCTGGATTAATGAATACCATTAACTGACCCCGCTCCTCAGAGGTATCGATCACAATAATGCGCTCATGAATATCGACCTGAGTGGCCGCAAGCCCAATCCCTGGTGCCTCATACATGGTTTGTGCCATGTTCGCGACAATGGTCTGGATTCGCTCATCTACGGCAGCTACCGGCTTGGCAACCTTATGTAAGCGTGGGTCAGGGTAATGAAGGATGGGTAAGACAGCCATATTTCAATTATCTTACAAACAAATCCGTTTGGCCCTCTAGTGAAGCCTTTTTACTATCGCAACAATGAGGGATGCAAAAGCAACTCCAAGCAAATGCCGATTTTCAAATTCAATCGATTACACAAGGCTCTTCGCTTTATCCAAAACGCTTATTGGATCTGAGCGACCCACCAAAAAGGCTTTTTTATATTGGGGACATTGGGTTACTGACACAGCCGATGTTGGCGGTGGTGGGGGCGCGCAAAGCCTCACCCACTGGGCTCTTATTAGCGCAGCGCTTTTCCAGTGCACTGGGTCTTGCCGGATATCGCATCATTTCTGGGATGGCTTACGGGATTGATGGCGCCGCACACCGAGGCATCTTGGACATCGGGGCAAGCTGTAAAACCATTGCGGTTTGCGGGAACGGGCTCGATCGAACCTATCCACCCGAACATCGCGAATTGGCCAGGCGTATTGCCGCCAATGGCCTACTGCTCTCAGAATATCCTCCAGGAACCGGCCCAAAAGGCTTCCATTTTCCAAGGCGTAATCGACTCATCGCCGCTCTATCTTTAGGTGTTGTGGTGATTGAGGCGGCCCAGAGATCTGGATCCCTAATTACAGCCTATCAGGCAAGCTCCCTCGGAAGAGAGGTTTTCGTTTTGCCTGGACCGATTACATCACCCCTTTTTGAAGGGTCTCACCAACTGATTCAGGAGGGGGCGAAATTAGTTAGGAGTGTTCAGGATGTGCTTGAAGAATTGCCCAATGTCCGCCCCCATTGAGAGTAAATCGATTAAGTTATTGAATTTAAACAGTTTTATCCTATCTTGTGGTTATGGATGCCGGGATTTGTTTGACTTTTTACAAAGACCTAGGCTAATAATAAAAAAGGGGTGAAGACGAGCTCTTTTAAAAAACCGTTTAAATTAGTCTTCCTTTTGGCCCTAATAGGGGTGCAAAAAACTTATCTTGATTAGGCATAGTGTGGCAACCAGTACAAAGTCGAGCAGTAAAAAAAATTTAGTCGCTGAGCACCCAAAAGCGCTCATCATTGCTGAAAAACCATCGGTAGCAAACGACATTGCTAAGGCCCTGGGCGGCTTTACCAAGCATGACGAGTATTTTGAGAGTGATGCCTTTTTGATCTCTTCAGCTGTAGGCCATCTCCTTGAAATTGCCGCCCCTGACGAATATGAAGTCAAACGGGGCAAGTGGTCCTTTGCTAATTTGCCAGTGATTCCCCCGCATTTTGATCTGAGGCCGATTGCAAAAACGGAATCCCGCCTTAAGGTCTTACAAAAGCTCATTAAACGCAAAGATGTAAATCGGATTATTAATGCCTGCGATGCGGGCCGTGAAGGCGAGCTAATTTTTCGCTTGATTATCCAACACGCCAAAGCTCCGCAAAAAATTGAGCGCCTATGGCTTCAGTCGATGACACCCACTGCGATTCGGGAGGGCTTTAGTAAGTTGCGCTCGGACGATGAGTTAATTCCCCTTGCGGATGCGGCTCGTTGCAGATCCGAGGCAGACTGGTTGGTGGGGATTAATGGCACCCGAGCCATGACCGCATTTAATAGTAAGAGTGGTGGATTTTTTCTAACAACGGTTGGGCGCGTTCAAACACCAACCCTATCGATTGTTGTCCAGCGCGAAGAACAAATTCGGAAGTTTGTATCCAAAGACTACTGGGAGGTCCGCGCTGAGTTCATTGCCGCGGCCGGGGTTTATGAGGGTCGCTGGATCAATCCTGATTTTAAAAAGGACCCCGCAGATCCTGACGCGCGAGAAAATCGCCTCTGGAGCGAAGCTGCCGCTAAGAGCATTGTGGCCGCCTGCCGAGGAAAAAAGGGAAGCGTCTCTGAAGAATCAAAGCCCGCAACGCAACTGGCGCCCCAACTTTTTGACCTCACGAGTTTGCAGCGTGAAGCGAACGCGCGCTTTGGTTTCTCTGCTAAAAATACCCTGGGGCTTGCACAAACCTTGTATGAGCGCCATAAGGTCCTAACCTATCCCAGAACAGATGCGCGTGCGCTCCCTGAAGACTATTTGGATACCGTTCAAAAAACTATTGAGCAGCTGGGAGGGCACACTCAAGAATACCGTCCTTTTGCGACCGCAATCCTCAAAGGCGATGGTAAAAAATCATGGGTCAAACCTAATAAGCGGATTTTTGATAACAGCAAAATATCGGATCACTTTGCCATCATCCCCACGCTCGAAGCGCCTAAAAGTCTAAGCGAGCCTGAACAAAAGCTGTATGACCTAGTGGTTCGTCGATTCTTGGCAGTGTTTTATCCTGCCGCCGAGTATCGAGTCACCACTCGCATCACCGAAGTGTCTGGCCATCAATTTAAAACTGAGGGCCGCGTCCTAGTTGAGCCGGGCTGGTTGGCTGTTTATGGAAAATCGTCTCAGGCAGATGATGAACTAGTGCCCGTCCAAAAAAATGAGTCTGTTCAAAACGAAACCGTTGAACTGGTCCCTTTAAAAACCAAGCCGCCAGCGCGCTACAGTGAAGCAACTTTATTGTCGGCCATGGAAAGCGCAGGGAAATGGGTCGATGATGACGAAATGCGTGAAGCAATGGCCGAAAAAGGTCTTGGGACGCCCGCGACGCGCGCTGCGATCATTGAAGGTTTGTTGGCAGAAAAGTACATCGTTCGTGAAGCCCGCGAGTTAATACCAACTGCAAAAGCATTTCAATTGATGACCCTTTTGCGGGGCCTAGATGTTGCTGAACTCACCCAACCCGACCTTACAGGAACCTGGGAACATAAGTTAGCGCTGATTGAAGAAGGCAAGCTTGATCGCAACACCTTCATGCAAGAAATTGCACAGATGACACAAAAAATTGTCAAGCGTGCAAAAGAATTTAATAGCGACACCATTCCGGGCGACTATGCCACTCTAAAAACCCCCTGCCCGCATTGCGGCAAGGCCGTGAAAGAAAACTATCGACGCTTTGCCTGCGAATCCTGCGGTTTTACGATTAGTAAAACCCCGGGCGGTCGAGCATTTGAGTACGAAGAGGTTGAATCTTTGCTTAAAGAAAAAACCATCGGACCGTTACAAGGCTTTCGTAGCAAAATGGGTAGGCCCTTTGCGGCAATTATTCGTCTTACAGAAATACCACTTGATGATGCGGATTATCCCAACGCAGGCTTCAAGCTCGAGTTTGATTTTGGCAACTCAGGAGGAGAGGATGAGGAAGCCGTTGACTTCACCGGCAAAGAAGCGCTTGGAGTCTGTCCAAAATGTTCTGGTGCGGTATACGAGGATGGCATGCGCTATGTTTGCGAACACAATACGGGTCCTGCTAAAACCTGTGACTTTAAAACTGGCAAAGTTGTCTTACAACAAGAAGTGGGCTCTGATCAAATTAAGAAGCTCTTAAAAGAAGGTAAAACTGATCTCTTAACTAACTTTAAATCCAATCGAACCGGGCGTGGCTTTAAGGCTTACCTGGCCTTAGATCCCAAGGGGAAAATTGGTTTTGAGTTTGAGGCTAAAGCGCCTGCCAAAAAACGCGCGGGCGATAAGAGTGAAAGTGATTCAGAGTCCAAACCAAAACGTGCAAGTCGCTCCAAAGCAAAATCCGACGAATGAGTAAGCGCCGGAATAAGGGCCGATGCAAGCGTTGACCAAAGTAATCCGCGCGAGCCAAGGGCGCTAGCAACATATAGGTTTGGTAAACCCGATACAGCACCTATGATCGGGAGTCGATCTTTGCTTACGCAACGCACGCCAACAAATTGATCAGTCACGGTTAGCTTGGTAGGATCAATTATGTGTGGTCTCAATAATCCCAGTGCCAGCCGACGATTGTGTTCATCGCTCGCAGCGCTTGGTTGTGTGCAATTCTGATTCTCATCATAAGTCGAGCCAACTAACCAACGATATGATTGGGTCTCTCGATTCCAAACCGGAGGAGTGCAATAGCCATCACCGGATAAGTTTATTTTGGGGATGTGCTCTAACAAATCGGACTGTCGGTCAATTCTAAAAATGCTAAGCTGGCCCCGCACAGGCTTCAGATAAAGCTTTTGACCAAATGGGGTCAAAAGATCTTGGGCACCAAAGGCATTTGCAAGGACAACTGTTTGTGCTGTCGCTATACAGCTGCCATTTTTATCCAAAGCGCACCAGAGGTCGCCTTTCCGCTCAAGGGATTCAATGGTCTTAGACCAAATAGTCTGTAATCCCTTGCAAAACAGAATTCGTTCTTTACATAACTTCGCAAGATTGATAGAGCCGGCGCCAGGAAACCAAACGCCTGCACGCCCAATCCCAAAACGCTTTTGAGCATTCTCAGCCGAAATGTATTCCCCAATGTCAGCCGTAATGCCCAATTGAGTTAATTTGTTTTGCAATGCCTCTTCATCAAAAGAGGCCTCGATCTTAGCAAGGGCAAAAACACCGCGCTGGCCCCATGCGCCAGCACAGTCAAGCTCGACCATCCGATAGGCGGCCAAGGCTAAACGATGTAATCTGCTAGCTGTGCGACCAAGAGCTGGATGCGTGATTGCGCCATCATGAGCCGATGTCGCTTGACCAGGTCCAGATGCACCATCGACAATACACACTGAGATGCCAAGGCGGTGATATTGATTAGCAATCGAGGCGCCAGCAATGCCGGCACCGATCACTAAAACATCAACCGGCTTGGAAAGCAAGTTGCTTATGCTTGAAAGCGACTGGCAATCTTGGTTTTAATTTCGAGCAGCTCTTTTGGTAAGCGCTTAGCCAATTTATCAAAAAGCTCTTGATGCAAATCGAGTTCGACTTTCCAATCATCAGCACGAACTGCAATAGATTGATTAAATTGCTCGGGCGACAAAGCTAAGCCATTCCAATTGAAATCTACATGACTTGGCGATAGGCCAAGTGGTGTTTCAGTTGCGCCCGCTTTGTTTTCGGTTCGGCCCAAGATCCACGCCAAGACGCGCATATTCTCACCAAAGCCTGGCCAAATAAACTTGCCATTTTCATCTTTGCGAAACCAATTCACTAAATAAATTTTTGGCAAGGTGGCGCCTTCTGCCTCAAGCTTCTTGCCCATATTGAGCCAATGCTGAAAATAATCGCTCATGTTGTAGCCCGCAAACGCAATCATCGCAAACGGATCGCGCCGCACGACACCAACCTTACCGGTAATCGCAGCCGTGGTCTCTGAGCCCATTGTTGCGGCCATATAAACGCCCTCGGTCCAGTTTCGAGCCTCGCTAACCAAGGGAACTGTATTTGAGCGGCGACCCCCAAAAATAAACGCGTCTAATGGAACCCCTTCCGGGTTATCCCAATTTGGATCAACCGCGGGGTTGTTGGTTGCTGCCGTCGTAAAGCGTGCATTAGGATGCGCGGCTAAGCGACCGGCTTTGCCATCTTCAGGCGTCCAGTCCTTACCCTGCCAATCAATTAAGTGACTTGGTGGGGTCTCCGTTAAGCCCTCCCACCAAACATCGCCGTCATCCGTGAGCGCCACATTGGTAAAAATGACATCTTCATTTAATGAGTCAAGGCAATTGGCATTGGTCTCGCGATTGGTGCCAGGGGCCACACCAAAATAGCCCGACTCAGGATTAATTGCGTAAAGACGTACCTGGCCAGTTTTTGGATCTTTGCGAGGCTTAATCCAAGCAATGTCATCGCCAACCGTGGTTACCTTCCATCCCTCAAAACCCTTGGGAGGGATCATCATTGAGAAGTTGGTTTTGCCGCAGGCTGACGGAAAGGCTGCTGCCACGTGGTATTTTTTTCCTTCAGGAGAGGTGACTCCTAAAATCAGCATGTGCTCTGCCAACCATCCTTGTTCGCGCCCCATGGTTGAGGCGATACGCAAAGCAAAACATTTTTTTCCTAAAAGGGCGTTGCCACCATAGCCCGAACCAAACGACCAAATCTCTCGCGTTTCGGGGTAGTGAACAATATATTTAGTTGGGTTATTAGGCCAAACCACGTCTTTTTCACCGGGGGCTAATGGCTTACCGACTGAATGAACGCAGTGAACAAACTCGCCATCGGTCCCCAATAACTCAAGAACCGATTTGCCCATGCGCGTCATGATGCGCATATTAATTGCGACGTATGGGCTATCGGATAGCTCAACGCCAATATGTGCGATTGGGGATCCGAGAGGTCCCATTGAAAAAGGAACGACATACATCGTGCGACCCCGCATGCAACCCTCAAATAACGGGGTTAGAGTTGCGCGCATCTCGTTGGGATCTACCCAATGATTGGTTGGCCCCGCATCCTCTTGATGGGTTGAACAAATAAAAGTTCGATCCTCAACACGCGCCACATCCATTGGATCCGAAATCGCTAAATACGAATTCTTGCGTTTTTGCGGATTTAGCTTCTTGAGGCTACCAGCCTTAACCAACAGCTCACACAACGCATCGTATTCGGACCGAGATCCATCGCACCAATGGATCTGATCGGGCTGGGTTAGGGAAGCAACTTCTTCAACCCATTGAATCAATTTTGTGTTCTTTACATATGGTGGAACATTCAAATTTACTGTGGCGGGATTGGCTGGTTTATTCATGGGACCCTCAAACGTAACCGTTTAATTTTTAAGAAGATTATTTAATGCCTGCGCAAAATTTATAACAATTTTAACATTTGTGTAACGTTAAATTGACTGATTATTTGCCAATGCAAAACTCACTGAAGATCTTGCCCAATAGGTCGTCAGGCAGCAGTTTTCCAGTAATTTCGCCGAGACAATTTTGAGCGCAATGCAACTCCTCAGCAAATAATTCCAGGGCACGATTACCGCCAAATCCATGCATCATGGCTTTTTGTAAATGATCCTTTGCAAGCCCGATGGCGCGAAGATGGCGGGAGCGCGCAGTGTAAATTCCGCCGCCTGCGTTTCCTTCCCACCCTGCAAAACGTAAGATTGTTTCTTGAAGCCGACTAATGCCCTCACCCGTTTTTGCTGATATAAAAATTTGTTTTACACCTAGCCCGATTTTTGTGTGACCTTCTTTTTGGCCCTCTAGCAAATCCAGCTTATTCATCACATCCAGAATATGAGCGCCTGGATGTACACGTTCCCTGACCGCCTTCTCAATGTCTACAAAATTTGCTTCGGGCGCCTGTGTAACGTCGTGTATTAATAAAACGATATCGGCTCTAGCAATTTCATCCCAAGTTTGGGCTACGCCGATTTGCTCTACAACATCATTAGACTCGCGAATACCAGCGGTATCAATCACATGCACAGGTATGCCATCAATTGAAATGTTTTCAATGATTCGATCGCGTGTCGTGCCCGCAATTGGTGTGACGATTGCTCGCTCCTCCCCTACCAATGCATTTAATAAAGAGCTCTTTCCGACATTTGGAGAGCCAACGAGTGCTAGACGAATACCATCGCGCAAAATTTTTCCTTGGCGCGAAGTTTGAATAATTTGTTCTAGATCGTTCATAATTTTTTCAAGGCGTTGCTGTGCGTTGGCGGCCTCAATAAACTCAATTTCTTCTTCAGGAAAATCAAGGGTTGACTCGACCAAGATTCGTAACTGTGTAATTTGATCAATCAATTCATTAATCTGATCAGAAAAGCGCCCTTGCAAAGAAAGGTTTGCTCCTCGTATGGCAGCATCAGTTTGAGCATTAATAAGATCAGCGATCGCCTCGGCCTGCACTAAATCAATCTTGCCATTTAAATACGCTCTCAATGAAAACTCGCCCGGCCCAGCGAGCACGATCCCTTCGGGGGCTCCAAGCTCCATGACGCGATTGAGAACCAATTGGGTGACGCGTGCCCCACCGTGGCAGTGAAGCTCAAGCACATCCTCGCCAGTGAATGATGCGGGCGCTTTAAAGTACAACAATAAAACTTGATCTATTTGCTCTTGGTGTGCATCTTTTAAAACCAAGTAATGCGCAAAGCGGGGCTTGGGTTCAGAGCCGAGAAATGTTTTGGCAAGCCCAATAAGATCGGGACCAGAAACGCGAACAATCCCAACGCCGCCAGCGCCCCCGGGGGTTGCTATCGCAGCAATGGGATTTTTATGCATTCAACCCCGATCCTTAGCGGCCTAATTGGCAGGTCGCTTAATAAACATTTGATTAATTTGCCACTGCTGGGCAATTGACAAAATATTGTTAACCACCCAGTACAACACCAATCCTGCCGGGAAGAAAAAGAACATGACGGAAAAGATGATCGGCATCCACAGCATGATTTTTGCTTGAAGTGGGTCGGGTGGCGTAGGATTTAAGCGCGTTTGCACAAACATCGATACGGCCATAATGATTGGCAAAATGAAATAGGGGTCGGGTACCGACAAATCCTTAATCCAAAGAATCCATGGTGCATTTCGCATTTCAACTGATGAAAGCAAAACCCAATAGAGAGCAATAAAAACAGGAATCTGCACAACCACCGGCAAGCATCCGCCTAAAGGATTAATTTTTTCTTGTTTATACAGGTCCATCATCGCGCGATTTAACTTCTGGGGATCGCCCTTAAATTGCTCGCGGAGATTCATTAATCTTGGTTGCACCTCTTTCATACGCGCCATCGATTTATAACTAGCCGCAGAAAGCGGGAAGAAAATTAATTTAATGATGAAGGTCAAAATAACAATTGACCAACCCCAGTTGGCTACGTAGGAATGGATTTGCTCTAAAAGCCAAAAAATGGGTTTGGCAATGACCGTGAGATAGCCGTAATCTTTAATTAAGTCAAAACCGGGGGCAATTTTTTCTAAAAGCGTTTCTTCCTGGGGGCCGATAAACAAGCGTGTGCTTTCCACATGGCTGGATCCCGCTGCAATTGCGGCAATCGGAATTTGTAAGCCAATTCGAAACAGGTTTTGCTCAACTTTTCCAACGTATACGTCTCTTGCTGACTTATCGCTTGGTATCCAGGCGCTTGCAAAATAATGTTGCACCATGGCAATCCAGCCAGGCTCTCCAGCAGGTATTTGCTTTGGAATATCCGCTTTATTTTTTTCGATATCAGAAAAATTAATCTTGATAAATTTATCTTTGTTGGTATATAGCGCCGGGCCAGTGAAGGTGCTGTAGAACTCACTGTCACTCACAGCCGAACTATCCCGTACGATTTCGTTGTAGAGAACCAGGCCACTTGGATTGGCCTGGTTGAGCTGAGTAATGCGATGTTCGACCTCAATAACATAACTTCCATCGACCAGATAATAGGTTTTTTCAAGACGAACTCCGCCACGCTCATTCACAAACGTTACAAACGATTTGTTATCAACGCGTCCGCTTTTGCTCACTACAAAGGAAACTGTGTGATTGGGTAATTCGTTGCTGCCCGCCGAGATGAGGCCCGATCGAACAAAGTATTGGTTTTGTGGAGTAATTTGCAATAAAGCGACCGGTTTTTGGTCGGGCATTAGTTGTTTCAACAGTTTTGCGCTGACGACGCTTGCGCCCGTTGCATTAATTTCGAGCTCTAGGACATCATTTTTAATGGTGTGTTTTTCACCGGCGGCTAAATTAGCCGCATTAAGCACTGGGGATTGCTGAGGAGCGGGTAGGCTCTCTGTCTTGGGAAGGTCAGCTGATTTTTGTGCCTGCCCTGGAGCAACAGCTGGGGGCTGAGTTGCGTTTGCAGCAGCGGGCAGGCTCTCGGGTACTTTGGATGGGCTTGGTGTTTGGCTCGAAGGCGTTAGTGGTGTTGGGCCAAAGAGCGCTTGGCGACCATCGTAGATAAGCCAATTGTTATAGAGCATTAAGCCCGAAATCGTTAATACCGCCCAAAGTAGTGTGCGCTTAATGTCCATAGTTATAGATTCGTTTCAATTAAGTTTTGTTTCTTCTGCTCATGATCAACTGGATCGTAACCACCAGCCGACCAGGGGTTGCATCGCAAAATACGCCAACTGATTTTACCGATGCTTTTTAACGTAGAGTGTTTCTTTAGGCATTCGCATGCATAGTCCGAGCAACTTGGCACGAAACGGCACTGCCCACCCACAAAAGGTGAAAATGTCAATTGATATGCCCTTACTAAATAGCCCAGCAATCGGTTCATGAAACCAAACCTTGTAGTTGGCTCTTAAGCGCTTGGTATTCTCGGTTACGAAGTCTTCCGCGTGTTGATCCGCCTACGGGTTTTTTTAATCGAATGACAAGCTCTACGAAATTACCATGGGTCTTGTTGCGAGTCATTTCTCGCGCGGCTCTTTTTAGACGATTGCGATCTACCGCCCGTTTGGCAAATTTTTTTGCAATTGCAAGACCAAGGTCGGGGATGCCATCCTTTTTTGATTCCGCATATATGGCCCAGGCTCCACTGCTTACTGGACTAGTTCGCAAAAGCGCCTGGATGCGTGCTGACTTCAATTCATTACACTGCTAGTCTTTTGCGACCCTTAGAGCGACGCGCATTGAGTACGGCTCTGCCGCCTTTAGTTTTCATGCGCACCCTAAACCCGTGAGTTCTTTTACGGCGCGTTACAGATGGTTGATATGTTCTTTTCATGATTTGTCCTAAGAAAACCCTCTATTTTCTCTATTTGCAAGGATAGCGTCAACTTTATATCCGGGTTTTGCCTAATTATTTTCACTAAACACTCTAGGCGTTTGATTTAAAT